>JAQGHU010000061.1 GCA_028291515.1 Schlesneria sp. | reverse complement strand
GCACCGGGGCTCACCTCTCATTTCATTAAACTCCTACCCGTGTTACATCCGTGTTCACTCCGCGGCTCGCCTTTCTCATGCTTTTCCTTGGCCTCGATTCATGTGAAGATGGCGAGGGCGATCACTTCCCTAGCTGAACCAGAGCCTTGGCCTGTTCCGGGGTCAGTATCCCTCGCAAGGCAGCTTCCAGTTTTCCAAGTTGCTTGTCGAAAGTCAGGCTCTCGAATTTGGATTGGTCGCGCACCACACGCAGTGGTGCCGTGGTCTCCTCAAACTCCGCGATCCGTTTGGCAACCGTGGCCGTTTGTTCCGCCGTAAGCTGCAGTCGAGTTGCGATCGTGTCGAACTCAATCGCTCGTGCGCCAATCAAGCGAACGATCGCCTGCTCCAGCTGGTGACGTTGGTCGGTCGACAAGATCTGCAGCACTTCCTGCTTCGTTTCACGATGAACGCTGGCCGATTCGGCCAGAATCGTCTGCACGAGCCGACGCTGCTCGTCGATGCTCAGATCCGGAAAACTCTTGTCTGCCCCCTTCAGGACTGACAGTCGGATCGAAGTTAGATTCTTGTCGTTCTTCTGGAGTGCCTCTTTAATCTGCTTCGATTGAGATTCCGAAAGTTCAAGCTCCTGCTTCAATGGCGAATTCACCAGCAGGAACGCGTTCTTGCCATCGATCCCGAACACAAACGTCAAAGGTCGCGGTGCCTGACCGTCGGGATACTTAAGCAACTCGACATCAAACGGCTTGCCGAGCAATACCTGCAGATCGGCCCGTTGTCGCGCAGTCAAAACAGCGAGACTCGACTTCAAAGATTCTTGCTTGGCAATCTCCGCCTGCTCTTCAATCGTCTCACGATCGACACTCGGATCTTTCGCCAGCAGAGTGACTCGCTTGACGGATTTCTCCGATTCATCCGACATCTTCGTCAGTTGCTCGGTTGTCAGATTCAGCACGCGACGGACGCGACCGCTGTTGAACATCGCGGACCCACCCGCCTGCAAACCAATCTGCCAGATCCGCAAAGCCTGCTGCTTATCGAGCACCGCTTCCAGTTGCGGCCCTTGCTGAATCAGGATCGAGTCGACAATGTCGGCCTCTTGCTCCGGATCGTCCTTCGCAGCCTTCACCGCCTTGGCGATCTGCACTTCCATCTCTGACAAAATCGCGTTGATCTTCGACTTCTGGTCATCGGTCAACTTCAGCTCACGCTGAACAGCGGCATTCCCGAACAACGTGCGATTCGATTTGTCGGCACTGTGAGCGATGGACACCGTAAAGATTAGCGACAAGACGACGATCAGTCCCTGTCGCCAAATTGAGATAGGTTGCATGTCCGACGGCTCCTGAGGCTGTAGACGGCAGCTTGCTGGCTGCTCCAGTTCCTTGATTCTATCGCGGGTGACTCCAGCACAAAATGCCTTACAGTGTGGGCGGCAGGGCGTTCATCCCGATGCTGCAAACAAGAGGCCTGAGCGACGAAGCGACGCTTCAATCTCTCGTTGCTCCGGCCTTCCCTCATTCCACCAATCGTCGAGCAACTTTCTGGCTCTCGTCCGATCGTCGTGACGAAGCAGTTCTAACACCTGCTCACATTTTTTCCGACGCACGCCTTCTGGTGCCTCCAACAACTCCCCGACCAGCACGGCCTCCTTCAGAGTTGTTGGAGTCGAATGATGAGTGAAATGAGGGGACACACGCTGCACTGGGCCTGTCTCAAAAACAACGCGCCAGTCGGGCTCGGCACTTCCGCCGCTCTGCAGGATCTTGCTGAATGATGTTTCACGCACTTGCTCGCGAACACAGAGACCACAGATCGAGAAACGATCTCGTTCTCGGCCGCTCATGAGATCAACTGAAGATTGCTTGAACTGAATGCACCAAACAACGATTGCGACGCCCCCAATACATATGGCCGTCGCACATGTGTGGACAAATATTCGTTGAAGTCGAGGAGTCATTTTCCATACTCTCCAGGCCGATGACAGCATCAGAACATGAATTCTGGGAAAGTGACCATTCTAAATGCTACAAAGTTTATTTCGTGCAGCATCTCCAAATTTCGATGTCAAAGGTTTCGTAGCTCGCCACAGCATCGCGGAGAAAAGCATTTGGCTCGCTGGGGAAGTGGGCAGTCGAGGTCCGCGCATAGATTCTGGCTTTTCTCTGCTGGTCGCGGATGCTGAGGAACTTCCAGAGCATCTCCTGCAACTTGACGAATTTCTTTTGGATTTCGCAGAGTCGATTCGAGAACTGCAACGACTCACGATTCCCTGCCGGATTAACTGTGGCCTGACGGTCGGTGGAGAGAGCCACTTTACTCGCACATTGACCCTCTCGCCAAAACTGATGCTCAAGCTTGGGGACCTAGGGGTAGAATTTGCCGTGTCCGCGTACCCCTGTTCTGAGTAGGCGGACACTGAACACAATACTGCGACAAATATCTGTCCAACGCGCGGCTGTTCGCCCAGGATTCCATTGCGTTCGCCCGGGCCGGCTAGTGAAAGGCTTATGATTCGTCCGCATTGTCAACGCGACAACTTAATTTACCGACACCGCTTCTCCAAATCACGATTGCATGCAATTGGATTTATCCGATAATGCAGTACTGCGGTCGTTGCCCTGACGATGGCATTTACCGTGTTGAAGGCAACGCTGATGAATCGAATCGCTGACGCTGGTTTTCGAATCCTGTTCCTCGCCCTGGTCCTGACGGGCGGACTCGTTCGAGCCGATGAACGGGATGACTTCTTCGAAACGAAGATTCGCCCGGTCCTCATCAATAGCTGCTTACGCTGCCACGGCGAATTGAAGTCGTCCGGCGAACTTCGAGTCGATTCGCGCGATGCCCTCATGAAAGGGGGCGAATCGGGACCCGCGATCATCCCGGGCAACCCCGTCGAGAGCCGCCTGATTCAAGCGATTCAACGACACGAAGACGTCTCGGCCATGCCCCCCGAGAAAGAGAAGGCACTGCGTCCCGATCAAATTGCGTCCTTTGTCACCTGGGTCAAAGAGGGGGCGAACTGGCCCGCGGCGACAGCCCGTTTCGAAGTCGCTCGTCACTGGGCCTTCGAACCGATTCGCAACGCTCCCATTCCTGAAGTTCAGGATAAGAAATGGATCGCCACCAGCATCGATGCGTTCATCCGCGCGAAGCAGGAAGCAGCCGGCATCCAACCCGCCCCGGCCGCCAACAAACAAGCCTTGATCCGCCGAGCCACGTTCGACCTGACTGGTCTACCTCCCACGCCCGAAGAGATCCAGGCCTTCGAACAGGATCAGTCGCCTGAGGCATTCGCCACACTCGTCGACCGCTTACTAAAGTCGCCTCAGTACGGCGAGCAGTGGGGCCGACATTGGCTCGATCTGGTTCGCTACGCCGACACCGCCGGTGAAAACTCGGATCACCCACTGCCGCATGCCTGGCGTTATCGCAACTGGGTCATCCAGGCTTTCAATCGCAATCAGCCGTTCGATCAATTCGTCCGCGACCAGATCGCCGGAGACCTGCTCGCCGCTGAAGGTCCCGCTGCCGAGTACTCCGATCGAGTCATCGCGACCGGCTACCTGGCGATCGCCCGCCGGTTCGGGCACGACATCGATAAGGACATGCACCTCACCTTCGAAGATTCGATCGACACGCTGGGCAAGTCAATGCTCGGCCTGACCGTCGCGTGCGCTCGGTGTCACGATCATAAGTTCGATGTGATCTCGGCTCGCGACTACTACGGACTGTACGGCATCCTCGAAAGCACCAAGTTCGCGTTCCCCGGTTGCGAGCCACAACAGCAGCCGCGCGATCTGATTCCGCTGCTCCCCCCCGATGAATTCGCCCGCACGATCCAGCCAGCCCTCGACCAGGCCGCGGCGCTCGACACAGCCATCAAACAACTCTCCGACGAAATCGCTGGTTCCGCACGCAAGTTAAAAGAACTGACCTCGAAAAAGGTCACCTCGCTCTCAACGGGCATCATTGCAGACAGCAGCGCGGCACCGTTCGCAGCACAACTTAAACGCGACAACGTCTCGACCGATCAGATCCCCGTGAAGCGCGGTGATCTCATTCAGCTCTCCATCACGGGACCGACGAATCATGGAGCCGACACGACGCTGGTCGAGTTCGCGATCACCGAAGTCGGCGGCAGTTCGCGACAATGGAGCGTGTCCGATCTGATCGACGACTTCACCGCCGCCAATCCGCACTCGGACCGCTACGGCAACGTCGCGACCTGGTCGTTCTTCGACACCCGCGACGGCATGGCTCTGCTACCCGAAAGCCTCGATTCGATCGATGGTCGGCGCGAACTAAAAGCCTGGCGAAACGGCGACACCCCCTCCATCTTCGTCAACACCTCGAAAGAACCCGTCAAAGTCTGGTCGACTCTTCCCGCCCGATCCTTCCTGATGCATCCCGGAGCTGCGGGGCCCGTCGCACTCGCCTGGCTCTGTCCATTCGACGGAGTTATCACCATCGCTGGCCGAGTCACCGATGCTCACCCTGGTGGGCCAGACGGGATCGGCTGGAACCTCGAGCAGCTCCACTCGGCCGCACCCGGCGAAGACCAAACCGGTGACTTCACGAGTCTCTTCACAAAAACATCCGAACAACGTCAGGCTCTCCAGATCGCCAAAAAGCAACGAGCCGACCTCGCACCTCAGTTGGCCGTCCCAGTCGGCTACGCCGTCACCGAAGGCCAGCCCAAGAACACCCGCCTGCAAAAACGCGGCGAACCGGCCGACTTGGGAGACGAAGTTCCTCGCAAGTTCCTGGATGTCCTTGGAGGCCAGAAGCTCCAAGACCCCAATTCCAGCGGTCGCAAAGAACTTGCTCAGTGGTTGACCGCCCCCACCAATCCACTCACCGCCCGAGTCTTCGTCAATCGCGTCTGGCAATGGCATTTCGGTCGCGGCCTCGTCACATCCTCGAACGACTTTGGCTCCCGCGGTACACCTCCGACGCATCCCGAATTGCTCGACTACCTCGCCTCGCAGTTCATCCGCAGCGGCTGGAACATCAATGAACTCCATCGCCTGATCATGCTCAGCAACACCTATCAGATTACTTCGACCGCGGACACGACGGCTCCTCCAGAACTGTACGCGTCATTCCCACGTCGCCGCCTGACCGCCGAAGAATTGCGAGACGCCTTGCTCTCGGTCAGTGGCCAGCTTGATCGGCAGCCGGGCCTGGGCCACCCCTTCCCTCCCGAAGCCACCTGGAGCTTCTCGCAACACGGACCCTTCGCTGCCGAATACGACACCGCCAAGCGGTCCGTCTACGTGATGCAGAAGCGAAATCGACGGATGCGATTCTTCACACTGTTCGATGGACCCGACCCCAACACCAGCACGCCCGTCCGCGATGTCACCATCGTGCCGACGCAAGCCTTGTTCTTCTTAAACGACCAGTTCCTGCATGCCAGTGCCGAAAAGCTCGCCGCGAACCTCACGACTGTCCCGACCGATCGCGAAAAGATCGACTTGGCCTATCGGACATTGTTCGGTCATCCCCCGACCGACGATCAAGTGGCCGATGCCACCGAATTTTTACGAGATGCCTCCTGGCCGGCCCTGTGCCGCGTGATGCTCAGCAGCAATGAATTCCTGTTTGTGGACTAACGATATGTGCGATCAACATCAGTCTTCGAATCCACGAGCCACCCGCCGGCAAGTGCTGCAATCCGCCGTCGCCAGTTCGTTGCTGATGCCCGGCATCCTGCACGAACTCCTCGCGAATGAAGGCGAAGTCGCTGCTTCGGGCGACCCGCTCGCCCCCAAGCAAAGCCACTTCCCGGCCAAGGCCAAGCACGTGATCTTCCTGTTCATGACCGGCGGCGTCTCGCACGTCGATTCGTTCGACCACAAGCCGCGGCTGTATCAGGACGTCGGCAAGGAAGTCAAACTCGATCACCCCGAAATCAAAAACCGTCCCGGTTATGAACGGATCTTCCTGAAGCGGCCGCAGTGGGATTTCCAGAAGCACGGCGAATGCGGCACCGAAGTCAGTGGCCTGTTCCCGCATATTGCTGGCTGCGTCGATGACATCGCCCTGATTCGCTCGATGCACACCGATCACTCGAACCACTACAACGCGACGCTGGGCATGCACACCGGCTCGTTCGCGTTCGCTCGCCCCAGCCTCGGAGCCTGGACCAGCTACGGCCTGGGAACCGAGAACCGTAACCTTCCCTCCTTCGTGACGATCGCCCCCGCCCAGACCTACGCCGGCACCCAGGTCTACGCCAGCGACTTCCTGCCGGGCGCTCATCAGGGAACGCTGGTCGTTCCCGGAGCCGAACCGATCGCCAACGTCGCCCCGCGCATCGGCCGTACCCAGCAGGAAAAAGAACTCGCCGCATTGGCCCGGATGAACCAGAAGCATCTGGCCGGCCGCAACGACGATCCTCAATTGGCCGCCCGGATCAAGACGTTCGAAACCGCCTTCGGCATGCAGATGGCTGTCCCCGATGCCTTCGACCTCGCCAAAGAATCAGACGCCACCTTGGAACTCTACGGCCTGCAGCGCGGCAGTTCGTCCGGCTTCGCCTGGCAATGCCTGATGGCCCGCCGCTTGGTCGAACGAGGCGTCCGCTTCATCGAATTGATCGATACCGGTTCCTCGGGCAACTGGGATTCGCACGGCGACATGATGGACCACGCCCGCCTCGCCAAGAACGTCGATCAACCGATCGCCGCCTTACTCAAAGATCTCAAATCCCACGGCCTGCTCGATGAAACCCTGGTCGTCTGGACCACCGAATTTGGTCGCACGCCATTCAACAACACGGCCGACGCCAAGGGCCGCGAACACCACAACTGGGCCTTCTCCTCGTGGATGGCCGGCGGCGGAGTTAAGCGCGGAGTCACGCACGGAGAAACCGACGAATACGGCGTCCGAGTCGCCACCGACGGGGTCCACGTCCACGACTTCCACGCCACCATCCTGCACCTGATGGGCCTGGACCACACCAAACTCACCTACCGCCACAGCGGCCGAGACTTCCGCCTGACCGACGTCCACGGCAACATCGTCCAAAATATTTTGGCGTGAGTCTGATCGCGTATCAGCAACGCGCCTTCCTCTCTACTCACCACTCTCTCAAATCCACTCACTCGCCGCAGGCGCGTCACTGGACTGACGGTAGCAGCGCCGCAACCTGGGCGAAAAACAGAGCCACCTCCGCCAGAACCGGAGCTGCCATCCGACGGAACCCCGATGAACGAGCCGCAATGATCATCGCTCCCAACGGACAGGCGATCCAAGCGATTAGCGCCGGGAGTAGCATCACCTGAGCAATCGGATAGGCCGCTTGAGAGAACTGCAACGACCACAGCAGTCCACGATCCGCCAGGCTTAAGCACGCACAGATCGCCACTGCCGCCAGATGCAGATAAATCAGCCAACGCATGGTTCACTCCCGCGGCAATTCTAGCACACCCCGCCGGAAAACCACGCTCCGCCTGTTCGCAGATTCGACCGATACGCGGTAGTCTTGGCGACCCCTCACTCAGCAAGTCATTCAGATGCAAAGTGGTTTCAGCCATGAACACACTGGCGTCAAGCTCCCCGGCCGGATCTGAAATCCTGACCAAACGCCGCTGGCAATGGTGGCGTTCGTTGTGGGTTCGAATCCCCGCCGTCGTCGCCCTGATGTGGGTCGTCACGGGCCTGTTTTTGTGGTCGCAATGCCGATCAGCATGGGCGGTTTTCCGCGTGAACGGAATCGCTGAACCGGAGCAAAGGTCCCTTCTACATTCGCTTCGCCAAGGTTCAGGCCCAGTCAGCTACTTCAGCGAGTTCTTCATTCAAGATCGCGACGTCGTCACCGTCTTGTTGTTCAATACGGCCGTCAACGACCAGTGGCTGGTCCGATTACGCCGGTTTCCCAAACTGAAAAATGCATCTCTCGATGGTGGTCAGATCGGCCCGGGCCTGCAGAATCTGGCGGACCTGCCGGACCTCAGAATGATTCATGTCGTCGGATCGCAGATGACGGTCACTCGAAACTGGATCGACCACATCGACTCCACAATCTCCGGCCGACACTTCTTGCTGATCCCCCAACTCGAATCGCTGGTGCTCACCAGTTTCAAGGGGACGATTTCGGACCTGGACCAGCTCGATCAACATCCTCATCTGCAGCACATTTCGCTGAATCATATCTCTCGCTTAGATCACGCTCTCAGGCAGATTGAAAAATGTCAGAACATCAAGTCGCTATCCATTCATCAGAAAGAGGAGTTGGACGAAGCGGCTCTCCAATCCATCTGCCGGATGCGGCACATGGAAATCCTGAGAATCAATAGTCTCAACAAGACGGACAGTGTCGATGAGCAGTTGAAGCACTCGTTGAAATCAACAAACATCATCTGGCTACCTTAGCCGACGTCTCGGCGAATGCACCCGCGTTGGAGCGTGATTCGAAGAGATTCGGCCCTCACCGCGATTTCTCAGTAGATTCCATTCATCGCCGCTAGTTGCGATACTTCCAACAGCTTCTCATCCTCACCGTTGAATCAGAAAGCAGGGCCGCCGCGTGGATGATTTTGAGAACCCCTATCTTCCTCCCAGCAGTGACGAACCGTCCCCTGCCGCGATCCCTTCCGAAATCGATGACGGTGTCGACCCACGCACGATCGGCAAGGCCCGGTACGTTCCCTGGGTCGCGATTACGATGATCGCTCACGGAGTCTTGATGCTGATCGCCGCCATCGGCTTCATTGGCATGATCGTGTTCTTCGTCCCTCAAATCAGTGAGCAAGTCGAGAAACAGCAGCAGATGCAACGTCAAGAAAACCCCAACGCGCCGCAAATCCCCAAAGATGGGATGACGGCAATCTTGTACGTCACATATGGAGCCATGTCGGCCTTCCTGTTCGTCATCGGTATCCTGGGGATCTACGCGGGCATCCGGAACTATGGCTACCGGAATCGAATACTCGGCATCATCACCATGGTGCTGAATATGGGTTCCATCCTCTTCTGCTGGTGCCTCCCCTTCTCCATCGGACTACTCATCTTCGGAATGATCGTCTACCTCAGCCCCGAAGCCGATCGAGCCTTCCGATGGCGAGCCGAGGTCGCATGAACGGATCTCGCCGACTCAATCCAGGCCGACCTGAGTGCCGCTGGAAGGGATCACCAGCCTGTGTATTCACAATATGCGACAGTGTCGGGACATTCCAACAGGATCGTTGGCTTGGCGGCGTCTGGCGATTCTCGGGTGCTGGTCAGCACGAGCGACGACAGGACCATTCGCGTCTGGGATACGGCGCCGTGGTCGCTTCGATATGTCATTGATGATATGGATCCTGAAACTCGCCAGGGGATCCTGGTCTTTGATCTGTCCGCTGACGGGCAGTTTCTGGCAACGGGAATGGCCGATTTCACGACCAAGGTCTATTCGCTCCACACGGGCCAGCGTCTGGCGAGGCTGCATCCGGAGAAAAAGACCTCGTATAACACCGCGGAACAGGTGCGGTTCTCGCCCGACACGCAGTTGCTCGCCTGTGCTAAGGGAAAAACGATCGACCTGTTCGAAACGAAGCAGTTTGCGAAGGTGGGCGAACTGAAGGGGCATACCAGCAAAGCGCATCTGCTTGACTGGTCCGCCGACGGCAGGACGTTGATCACGAAGCCGCCGATCTTTGAACTCCGGCAGGGACTCGTAACTTCCTAGGTTATGCTTCAGCATATCAGTCAGGCTAATTGACTTTGAAGGGTTTAGAATCCGTGCCACCCGTGCCACTGCCTGCTTCGGTCCGCTATGCAAGGATGCCAGTTACAACGTTCCCGTAGACGTCGGTCAAACGGAAGTCGCGGCCGGCGTGGCGGTAGGTGAGTTGTTCGTGATCGAGACCGAGAAGGTGCAGAATGGTCGCGTGCAGATCATGGACATGGACTGGCTTTTCGATGGCGTCCCACCCGTATTCGTCGGTGGCACCGTAGGCCATTCCGCGTTTGATTCCGGCACCGGCCATCCACATTGTGAAGCCAAACGGATGATGGTCGCGGCCGTTGGCTGTCCCCTCGCGTGCGGGTGTGCGGCCGAATTCGCCTCCCCAGATGACCAGCGTGTCATCGAACAGGCCCCGCTGCTTCAGATCCTTGAGAAGCCCGGCGATGGGAGTGTCCGTTTCCAGGGCGTTTCTTTCATGTCCCCCCTTGAGATCGCTGTGCTGATCCCAGGGCTGAAAGCCGCCAGTTGTGTGATAAAGCTGAACGAAGCGGACTCCCCGTTCGACCAGCCGCCGCGCGAGCAGACATTGCTTGCCAAATACCTCCGTTTTGGGTTGGTCGAGACCGTAGAGGCGGGCCGTCTCTGCTGTCTCACCTTGCAGACTGAACGCTTCGGGGGCGGCCGTCTGCATTCGATAGGCCAGTTCGAACGAATCGATCCGGGCGCTCAACCGTGTATCGTCCGCGCGACTGACTCGATGAAGCTCATTCAATCGAGCCAATGCATCGAGATCACGTCGTTGTTGATCGGGCGCGGCGGATCCCGCAAGGTTCTTCAGGGGCTGGTCGAGATTCGAAACGAAAGTTCCCTGATAGGCGGCGGGAAGAAAACTAGCGCCATATTGGCGAGCCCCTTCAATGATTGGCCCTGGTCCGATTGCGACGAAACCAGGCAGGTCGCGATTCTCCGTTCCCAGCCCGTACGTGACCCAGGCCCCCAGGCTTGGTCTGGAAGAGACTCGCTCGCCGGTGTGCATCAGCAGGCAACCGCCGGGATGATTTGGATCATCAGTGACCATCGAGCGAATGATGCACAGGTCGTCGACGCACTGCGCCGTGCGAGGAAACAGCTCACTGACCTCCAAACCCGATTCGCCATACGGCTGAAACTTCCAAGGGGAGGCGAGAAGGTTTCGCTGTTGTCCGAGATAAAGCTTTGGCGCGGGCTTTCCGTCATCCTGCGTTAGTTGCGGTTTCGGGTCGAACGTATCGACCTGTGAGGGCCCACCCGGCATGAACAAAAAAATGACCCGCTTCGCCTTCGCCGCAAACTGGGGCTGCTTGGCTGACAGCGGACTGGTCCGCTCGCCGGCCATCAGCTTCCGAGTCGACGCCGAGTCGTCGGAAAGCAGGGCCGCCAGCGCGACAGCACCAAATCCACCACCGGAGCGGCGTAGCAGTTCACGACGAGTCAGGGGGGCGGAGGAGGATCGTCTAGTCAGGTTCGAATTCAAGGGAGTTCACTCCAGGCGATGCATTCAATCCACAAACATGAACTCGTTCGTACACAAGACGACTCGGCAATAATTGGACCATGCATCGGACCGAGTCCGGTCAGCGAGCAACTGCAGGCCAACTTCGATTTCCTCGTCCGTCGGCAGCCTGCACAAGGTGATTTCGTACAGTCGTTGAATACGAAGTCGATAATCACCGGCAGGAACCTCGTGCGCGATTCGATTCCCGAGTGACTTCGCCAATTCTATCACCAATGAGTCATTCATCAGAAACAGCGCCTGCGGTGCGACAATCGTCTCGGTGCGACGTTCGACAATTCCGCTGCAGTCAGCCGAATCGAACAGGGAACTAAACTCAGCGGTCTTCGCACCAGTACGAACAGCCATCAGGTAAAGTGTGCGGCGTGGCGTGGCGAGATCCTGAAAACCAGGACCGTGAGGGGCTAGATTCAAACGTCCGGAAACGGCAAATAAACTGTCGCGGATGGCCTCGGCTTCCAGCTTTCTCCGATTCGCTCGCCACAACAGTCGATTTTCAGGGTCAGCATTCAGGTTGGCTGGCTGGCCCGCTGAACTCTGCCGATAGACACTCGACAACATGATCAGACGATGCATCGCTTTGACGGACCAGCCAGACTCGACAAACCGGTTCGCGAGAAAATCGAGTAGCTCGGGATGGCTGGGGCTTTCTCCCATCTGACCGAAGTTGGCGGAAGTCGCCACAAGTCCGACACCAAAATGATGCTGCCAGATCCGATTGACCATGACTCGCGCGGTGAGCGGATTGTGGGGGTCGATCAGCCAGTCGGCGAGTTCTCGGCGGCCACTGGACTGTTGAATCGTTGGTGGATTGATCCCCGCGATGACTTTAGGGAAGCCGCGAGGGACGGTCTTGCCAGGTTTCAGATGGTCGCCGCGAAGATATACCTGTGCGTCACGAAACCCCTCATGCGGTGTTCCCGGTGGTCCGCCCTCCTGCACGACGACGGCCCGTGGAATTTCCACGGGCTTCAGTTTTTGGAGCGTCTCGAATTCCTCGCGCAGGCCGGCCAGTCGTTGGCGGAAATCGTTTGAGAATGCTTGGTCTCGGGCCGCCTCATCTAAGCGAAATGGACTCTGGGCGGAGACCAATTCCTCGTACAGGTCTTCGACCGGATTGTCGCTCGTTTCCGTCTCTGCAACACACCAGCGATTGGCCAGTTCGGCCTCAACACGCGATCGAGACTTGTCGTCCAAGTCCCTGCTATAGACTCGCAATTCCGCCAGATCTCCGTGGAACCGCGGGCTCGATCCAGATCCCGGTCCGCCAATTTGTAGTGCGGCGATCGCGGGATCCGACGAGACGGAGTTGATTGCCTTGTTGTTCCCGGCTGCCTGCCCGTTTTGGCGGACCGCAATTCCATCCTGTCCCCAGGTGATACACAGCACCTGAAATCGGTGCTGAGTTGGCACAGGGGCGGGAACCAGCACGTCTCCGTTAGCACCATTACGACGAACAATGGCATGCACGGCACCGGTGGCATCGGTCATGATTCCCAGTCCATGCTGACCGACGGCAGCGTCTTCCCAACCAATCAGTCGTTGTCCTGAAGGCCCCGTTGGATCAGGCCGAAACACGACAAATAGAGTCCCGACTTCTGGAACCATTCCAGCTACCTGCAATAGTTCCTTGCCGGAGAAGCGGAGCACTGATCGAGCGTGTTGATCAACAAGAGTTGTCGTTAACAAAGGTGACGCAACCTCGGCGGCTGGCTTGGCATTCTGCAGCAGGCGACCCCGGTTAGGCCACAAGGTAACTTTGTGAGCGTCATTGGTGACAACCCTTCGATCGTCGGCTCGAAAATGCAATGCCGCGGATTCCACTCGTGAGTTCGCTGTCGCACCGGGAGTTTCAACAATGTGATGATGAACGGCGAAGGTTGATAATTGCTCACTGAGTTCCCGGGTCCGCAGTTCGGCGGTCGCCTTGTCTAATGAAGCGCGTAAACCCGCCAGCGCCGGATGTGGCTGTTTATCTTCGAAATAGGCAACCCAGTGGCCGAATGCCACTTCGTCTAGTTTTTGCTCTTTTGCAACGGCGCTCACCGCTGCGGCACGTGCTGGGCCTGGCAGATGAGCAACCTCCCACGCCGCCAGTAAGTATCGCGGCGTTTCGCTGGTGACGCGCCTTTCGAGGTAGGATCGATATTCGCGTTCACTCGCATTCTTGAGCTCACCTGCCAGTTCGGCCAGTCGGGCCTTGTTGCGAGCCTGGCTGGCTTCCAACGCGGCAATCTCTGCGGGCGGGAGTAGCGCGGCACGCACCAGCGGAGTGTTTCCCTTGACCGGACCGGGGACCAGACGAGTACTGAAGAAAATCCCCGCCAGCGAATAATAGTCGTCGATTGTGATTGGATCGAACTTATGATCGTGACAGCGGGCGCAAGCGATTGTTAATCCCAGAAATGCGCGACCTACGACATCAATCTGATCATTCACGTAGTCGGCAATCATCTGCTGCTTGTCGACATCTCCGGGAACGAAGTCCGCGATCGCCAACATTCCGGTCGCGACGAGCGCGTCGGCATCCAGGCGGTTGGGATCCGCAGGTTGCAGTAAATCGCCAGCCACTTGCCGTGCGACGAATTGATCGTAAGGAAGATCTCGATTGAAAGAAGCGACGACCCAATCGCGATAGCGCCACGCTTCGCGGAAATCGCTTTCTGCCGGCAACTGGATCAGATCACGAGCATCCGCATAGCGAACCACGTCGAGCCAATGCCTGCCCCAACGCTCTCCATACTGCGGCGATGCCAGCAACCGATCGACAACCTCGGCAAACGCGTCAGGTGAATCATCCGCCAGAAATGCGTCGACCTCTTGCGGAGTAGGCGGAAGTCCCGTCAAGTCAAACGTGGTCCGGCGAAGCAGTATGCGCCGATCGGCCGGCGAAGAGGGGCTCAGTCCCCGTTGCTCCAGTTTCGCCAGAACGAACTGATCGATGGGTGACCGCGACCATTCCTTGTTTTGGGTTGGAGGAGGGGTGAGTGGTCGAACCGGCTGAAACGACCAAAACAACTCTTCTTCGTCAGCAGCCCACAATCCCAGCCTGGATTGCCAGGGAGTGAATGAAAGGCCCAGAATCCATAGGGCTGTCAGGAGTATCGTGCAGATTCTCATGTCCACCTTTTTATTCGTTTGGAGTCGGGTTGTCCATGACCTGTCGTGCAACAAGATCTACTGTATAGCTCCAAATTGGCTTTTCGTCGTACCGCTCGATGAGAGGTAACGGGGGTTGTGTCATGCAGAGTCGTGACGAAAGACTGTGTGCTGCTAACCGTCTGTCGCTTGTCCCTCAGCCCTTGCCCCTCAGCCTCTTCCCGTCGGTTGTGCCATGCCTCTGCGAAACCTCTTCTCTCGTCTTCCAATTCAGAATTGGCATTTTGCAATTCGCAATTTGCAATGTCCCTTCCTTCACATCGGGCGGCACCCTCCTCAACCGCATTTCCTTGCAGGCGGACGCCGCCGTAGAATGGGCCATGCAAACAAAATCCGCTGAACAGACCACCGCTGCTGCCTCCACGCCCACGGCCGCTTCAACCACTGGCCCCGAGCCTAGTTCCAGCCGTTCTCGCTTTGAACAATACCGCCGCAAGCTGAACCGCAAGGAACTGCCGGGCGGTTCGATTCATGGCAGCGGAGACCATCGCAAGCCGAAAGATCGAGTCCGCTCGTCCAGCAAACTCGTCGGTCAGTTTCTGCAATTGCTCGTTCCGTTCCGCGGAGCTGTCATCGCGATCCTGGTCTCGGTCACGATTTCGACGGTGCTTGGGCTGCTACCACCGGCGGGAACGAAGTTCATTATCGACTACGGGCTGACGGGGAAGACGCTGCCCGATTTCTGGCTGAAGCGGTTTCCGTCGCTGGCCGATCCAAAGTCGCTGCTGCTGGCCACGGTGCTGGCGGTGTCGGCCGTCACGCTGCTCAAGCTGCTGGTTCATATCTGGGGCCGGTGGTATGCCACGCGGATCTCCAAGCAAATCCAGCTGAACCTGCGCCGCGCGGTGTTTGAACATGCCGTCCGATTGCCACTACATCGCATACAGGAACTTCGTTCCGGTGGAGTCGCGTCGATCCTGCGCGAAGACGGCGGCAGCGTGGGGGAATTGGTCTTCGGCATGTTGTTCAACCCGTGGCGAGCCGTCATCCAACTAATCGGCAGCCTGATCATTCTGGCCTGGGTCGATTGGACGCTGCTGCTGGGCGCCGTGATCCTGCTGCCGATGGTGTTCCTCACGCACCGAGCCTGGATCAACAGCATTCGTCCGCAATTCCGCGTGATCCGCAAGCAGCGGGAGATGATCGACGCCTCGGCGACGGAAGCCTTCGCGGGGATGCGAATCGTGCGCGCGTTCAGTCGGCAGAAACGCGAGGCGGCTCGATTCACCACCGAAAACAACCTGATGGCTCGACAGGAACTGTACGCCTGGTGGTGGATGCGGATCGTCGAGATGGTGTGGGAAGCACTGATCCCGATGGCCAGTGCCGCCCTGCTCTTCTACGGCGGCTGGCGAGTCCTCGAAGGACACATGACTGTCGGTGACCTGATGATGTTTCTCGTCTACCTGCTGATGCTATTGGAACCGCTCGCGACGCTGGCCTCCAGCGCGACGCAGTTCCAGAATAGCCTCAGCGGTTTGGATCGCGTCTTAGACTTGCTCGCCGAATCTCGTGAGATGCCGTCCAATCCAGATTCATTGCGAGCCGAAAAGCGTGATGTGGCCGGTGCCGTCGCCTTTGAAGATGTTTCGTTCACGTACCCGGGCAACGACATCCCCGCGCTGACCAATGTCTCGTTATCAGTAAAGGCGGGTCAAACCGTCGCCCTCGTCGGTCCCAGTGGAGCGGGCAAGACGACGCTCAGCAATCTGGTAGCTCGGTTCTATGACCCGACATCAGGCCGCGTGACACTCGATGGCCGTGACCTGCGCGACTATGACGTAGAATCGTTCCGGGCACTGTTGGGTGTGGTCGAACAAGATGTATTTCTGTTCGATGGCACGATCCGTCAGAACATCGCGTACGCTCGCCGCGATGCATCCGAGGCCGAGGTGCGCGTCGCCGCCGAAGCGGCCAATGCGATGGAGTTCATCGATCGCCTCAGTGACGGGCTGAACACTTTGATCGGCGAACGAGGCGTCCGCCTGAGTGGCGGCCAGCGGCAACGACTGGCAATCGCGCGTGCGATCCTGGCCGATCCCAAGCTGCTGGTCCTCGACGAAGCGACCAGTAACTTGGACACCGAGAGCGAGCGATTGATTCAGCAAAGCCTGAGTCTACTGATGAAGGGTCGCACCAGCTTCGTGATCGCCCATCGCCTGAGCACGATCGCCGGCGCTGATCTGATCGTCGTCATGGAAAACGGCCGCATCAGTCAGACCGGGACGCATCAGGAACTGATGGCCGAAGGAGGCAAGTACCGCACCATGGTCGAACAACAGATTCACATGACGCTCGGCAACGTCACCGCAACCCCAAAGTAGAAGGCACACTCCGTGTGCCGAAGTTTTCAAGTAACGATCAATCATCAACAGATTCATCGATCATGAAGTGCATCAGAATAATGAATACCTTCGGCACACGGAGTGTGCCGTCTACATTCGCCGAGGCTTAATCGGATACAGCACCCCTGCGATGATTAGTTCCGAAACGAACCAGACGAGCCGCAACAGGCCGGCGGCAACGATGGCTTTATCACTTCCAATGGAGGGCTGATCCTTTAAAACCTCAACCAGCACCCATTCGCGGACGCCCAGCCCGCCGGGGGCGATCAGGACCACGAAGCCGAGAAAGGTCGACAGTGTCACGCTGGCCAGCCAGACCGGAAATTGAGACAGATTCACTTGTTCATCGGAGATCGATTGAATCGTGCAACCCAGACTGAACGCATTGCAGATCCAGCTGAGCGATGTCACCGCCAAGCCCTGCAGCACCAGCGTCGCTGTGATCCCCACGGCCGGCGCTTCGGTTCCGCGCGGCAACGCTTTGCGTCCCACTCGAGTAAACAACCACGCACTGAATGGGGTGCTCACCACAGTGGCGATCACGACGAGCAACGGAACCCAAAATGGCTGCTGCCGCAGAAAGTGGAGGTAAGATGGCAGACGTTCCCACATGGCGTCGGGAATCACCAAAGGGGCTAGGGCGACCGAGATCGCCACCGCCGCCGCCATCGATACCAAGGTTTCGTAAGCCGCTGTCAGCGCGGCCAGAACCGGACTGACATTGGCCTGTTTCAGCAACGCACCTCGGATCAACAGCACCATCGCTTTGCCCGGAACGTACTTGCCCAGATGCCCGATGAAGTAAGCGCGAGTCGTCTCGTACGCGCCGGCGTGCTGATCCAATCGTTTGAGCAACGCATGCCAGAACCAGATCGAAGGGAACCAGCCGATCAGATACAGCGCCGCGGCGGGAATCAACCACCAGACATCGACACGCAACTCCGTCGGGGGGCTCGACTGCCAGAGCGCGACGGCTCGCTTGCCGACGAAATACATCGTCGCCGCGAACAACGTCCATTTGATCGCGGGCCACCAGCGAGCTAGCAGGCTGGGTTGTGGCTGCGCTGCCGGATCCTCCGTATTTGAAATGTCGTTCACCACGTCCAATTCTATTTCCGTTTGCGAATCAGCTTCCGATAGACCAGATAGTCGTCCTCGCGCGGGACAACCACGATCAACAGTCGCTGGTCGGGATCGGTGTCATCCATGATCGGCAGGTCGTTCAGGTCGGCTCCGCCCGTCGGACCAATTTGCGAGGTTACCGTGAACAGCCCAAAAGAGGCAGCGACCGAATGCTGATACAACCAGCGAAACATTTGCGGCTGGTGCTGCATCTCTCCCGGGAGCTGCGGCTGCTGATACAACCCATTGATGGGATGGTAAGGACTCACAGGGTAAAATTGTCCGCCGTTCCGCTCCCGCCAGCCAGACTGATGCTGATTGAATGCCCATCTCGTCTGCCCAGCCAGACACGCCACCAGCGTCTGGGGACCAAACTGCTGTATGATCAACCCTTGAAATTCGCCGGACAGATTGTGATTTTGCAGCATTTCATCGGTGACGCCATCCGACAGAGCTTGCCAGTCAATCTTGTTTTCCTGCGCGGGCCCGGGAATCCAGAACAGGCGGTTCAACTGAGGCGTCCACTTGGCCAGCTCTTGCGTCACGGTGAACTCGGTCGGAATGCGACCTGCCATTTGAGGCGATTTCTTCTCGGTCACCTCTCCCATTCCACGACCGCGACGAATCATTCGAGACGACATCTGCGCCTGGAACAATTGATCTTCATTGATCGGCTGCCCCTTGCCCAACACCGAAAACACCCCCTTGCGCACGTCAGTCGTGATCGACCGCGTCGAGGCAATGAACAGCAGTTCAAAGCGACTGGAGCGAACGATCGAGCCGTCCTCGCCGAGATCCTGCAACACCATTCCGCGACGCGTTTCCGACGACGACATGTACCGATTCGTGATCCAGACCGTCAAACCCGTGACCAACAAAGTGGCCAGTGGAAACGTGATCCAGGTAAACTTTCGAGCCTTCAGTTTGCCCAGGACGAAGTAGTCGACCGGGCCAATTACAATCACAAACGAAAACAGGATGGCGGCCAGCACCCACAACGGGACCATCCGCACGCCGTCCGGCATCAGCCAGTCGAGCAACTCCGTCGTCGATGTCAGCAACGGGAGCGACAGTCGTCCCGACTGGATCGTGAATTGACCCACGGGAGTGTCGACTTGGTTCATTCCCAGCAGTTCACTCATCCGCAACTTTGGAGTCTCTTTGACCATCTGAATCTGCTTGGCATGCAGTCTCCATAAGAAGGCGGTCGCCTCTCGCCAGGCGGGCGTCTCAAAGGTTTCATCGGGATGTTCATCATCGACTCGCAAGGCAATCCGCCCCAAGCCATTTCGCAACAGCAGCAATCGTTCGTCATTCCAGATCGTGCCGGGAATCAATCGTCCCTTCGAATCGGGTTGAATCACCAGATCGCTGGGACCAAATGCCGTCAGATTCCGCAGGAACTCCACGTGATATGTTTCCAGAACACCCGTCGGCTCCAGATACAAGCTGCCCCCGGCACGAACCCAAGCGGCGAGCGCTTCCAACTGCGGCTTCTTGAGCGCTCTGAACTCGGGGCCCGTCAGCACCACCAGTTCGTAGGCACAATAGCCCAGTGGCTCCTGGGGCATATCCGCCGGTTCCAGAGACGTGACGATCGTCTTGACCGAATCGTCCAACCCGGTGGCCATGGACTCAAACGCCAGGCGTCGATTGATCCGGTCCCTTTCCGCGGATCGCTTCGGGGTGAGTCGCGACACGCCCATCAGCACCATGAACGATCGCGACTTCGACATCGCCACGCGCAGGATGTGCGAGCCGAGATCCTGGTTGAATCGCTTCCCATGAAACTTGATCTGCAACTGCAGTTGATCGATCGTTTCATCGTCACTGATCGGAGGCAGCATCACCTTGATACGCTGTTGAGGCCCCGTCAGCGCGAGGTCTTCCGTCGTGACGGTTGCCAGCAGCTTCGACATGTTCTTCAACTGGAATTCGATCCGTCCCTCGACCAACGCACTGCCGCGGATCTTAACGTCCCACCAGGTCGGGATCGGGCGACCGACCTGGATCGTGGGCTGCATCCCCGACTGCTCGATCTCGATCGGCTTTTCCTGAGCCCGCGCCGTCGCGCCGCCAAGCTGCAGCAGCAATGCGAACAAACCAACGGTAAGGCCCCAACGTCGAAATCGAGAACAGCGGTTCAACACAATGAAGGCGTTCATCCTGGAACTCCCGCGGGCTTCTTCTGGAAGTACCACCACTCCAGGATCAAGAACAATAACCCCGCGAACGCAAACCAACCCCACAGCGGTTGGTCGGTCTTCACGGTTTGGGTCGCCGCACCGACAGAGACTTCGGGGAAGTTCAATTTCTCGACGGAACTCATTGACGATTCTTGAGACGACAGCAAGCTGACCCCGATCCGCTGCGGCTCGGATTCGCCGGTCACTTCATACATGCCGACGTAGGGAGCCCCCAGTCCCATCAGGAAACCATCCTTGTCGCTCTTGGCCGAGTCCGTGAAGCCTTCCGGCCCCGAGACACGATACTCGGTTTCGGGCTGCACCTTTCGCGGCGGCAACGATCCGGCTGGAAGAGCCTTCGCTTCGGAGAGAGCCGCACGAGTCAACGCCACCTGAGCTGCGTTCTGCACCAAGATGGGAAAGCCGACGCGATAGACCAGCGATGACCGATCGGGATGAAACAGGAACTGAAAGTCCGTTCGACCACCGCCGCTTCGCTCCAGGATCAATGGTCCGGTGCGCGATTGAGCCAAGATCTCATAGCCGGCCAGTTCAAAGTCTCGCTCGGTCACGCCCTTGGTCAGTTTGGGCTGATCGCCGATTTGCACGTCGAGCAACTGCACGTGCTGTAGCAGCGGAGCCGTCCGTTGCCAGTCGACAATATCGGCCAGGCCGGATTCAATTTCGACCAACGAGGCAATGTCATCGGGAACATATCCCACGTTGAAGTTCACTCGCGCTTCCGGGCCTGAGGACAGCGGGCCTTGAGCGAACTTCAGATCGACGGCGGTCGGCGATCCCTCGTCCCCAGGATAGAGGTTGATATCCGGAATGATCGCCAATGCCTTGCGGAAACTCTCCATGTCCGTGGGACAATAGACCGCCAGTGGCCGGGGCTTGGGCAAGTCCAGATAGGCGACGTTGTCGGACTGCAGCGAATCGAACCCATCGGGTTTAATACGAACTTCGATCGAAATCGCCACCTCTGCCGCCACCTTAAACACCAACCGCTCGGCCTTCGTTCCTTCGATCGAAATTGAGTCCGACTTGATCACCTGCCCGTTCTGCAGCAGCTCATACTCGGCCAGTGTTTTCGCATCCTTCGATCCTTCGACACGAGCGAACACATCCCAACCGTTCCGTGATCGACGAGCGTTTAGGTCGGTGATCCCGATGTTCGGCCCGCCCGCCTTCAGTCGCTGAAAGTTCAGTTTGAAGGGCAACTCAAATTCGACTTCGTGAGGAACATTTCCATCGGACAACAACATCACCGAATCGATGGGGAATGCTCGCGACAAGGCTTGAGCCAAGCGGAATCCATCTTCCAGGTGGCTGGCAACCTGACTGACCTTCAGTTGAGAGAGCGATTCGTGCAGCAGTCGTTTGTTGCTGGTGAAGTCCGTCAAGCGACGCGCCCCACCATTGACCGAGATCAAGCACAACTGCTGACCCGGCAGCAGATCGTCGATCAACTTGCTGACTTTCTCTTTCGCCTCGTCCAGGCGTGACTTACCACCGGGGCCGTCTAACGCTCCCATACTGGCGGAGGTGTCGATCAGCACCGGCAGGTTCTGATGTTGCTGAGTGCCACTCGACAGGTACGGCTGCATCGCGGCCAGCACCAAGCAGCAGAGCAACAGAATCTGAAACAGCAGCAGCAGGTTCCGTTTGAACTTCTGGAACGGTGAATTCACGCGTTGATCGTTGACCACCTGCCGCCATAACGCGAGCGACGGAATCTCCATCCGCGGCCGACGCAGCTTCAGGAAGTAAAAAATGATCAGCGGGATCAGCAGTAGAAACCACCAGGCGTGGATTAAGGCGGAGAAGCCGGGGAAGTTCATCGGATTCCCCTTTGAGAGAAGACATTGCAAATTGCGAAATGCAAATTGAAAATTGAAAATTGAGGAAGAGCAGAGAAGACCCCAGCCAACATCTCCACTTCTTCACTTCTTCCAATTTGCAATCTGCAATTTGCAATCATCAATTTGCAATTCCCTGTCATCATTGGACCCATCCTTTGCGCTTCAGCACATCAAACAGGATGTCATCGATCGCTTGCGACGAATCGAGACAGATGAAGCGACCGCTGCGTTGACGACAGAGCGTCGAAAGGTAGTCCTGCAAGCCGTTCAGATGTTCGTGATAAAAGCCGAGCAGATCGCCCACCGATGAGACATCCAGCGTGTGGCCGTTCTCGGAGTCGACGAATCGCAGATCACCCGTCAACTCGGGATTGAGTTCGATCCCGCTGAGTAGCTGCACGGCGAAGACTTCCAGGCCGGCACTGAACAGCATGTTCATCGGCCGCTCCATCGCGCCGAACGTCAGGAAGTCGGACAGCAGCACGGCGATGCCGCGGCCACGATGTTGAATCAGCACCGATTCGACTGCTTGTTCAATCGGAAAGTCGCCGCCGGGGGGAATGTCTTCCAGAAACTTGAAGACGCGTTTCATGCTGATCCGGCCGGTGCAGGGCGACAGGATCAGTGGAGTCTGGCCCGCGTGCTGGCAGGCAAATACGCTGACCTTTTCGATGTTCAGCAGACCCATCACGGCAAAGCATGCGGCCAGTTGCTTGGCTCGTTGGAACTTGTCACCAAACTGCATCGAGGCCGACGCGTCGACCAGCACCACGACATGCATTTCTTCTTCGTGGCGATACTGCTTCACATAAGGACGATTCAAGCGTGAGAAGATATTCCAGTCGACATAGCGCATGTCGTCGCCCGCGACGTAGTCACGGTAGTCGTTGAACTCGGTGCTGGTGCCACCCTTCCCGGCCAGATGTTCACCGCGACTGCGATTGGTGCGACGGCGCATCGGCAGCATCCGCATCCGCTCCACACGTGAGAGCGTCGCGTTTGTCAGCAGCGACGTGAATTGACTGGTGTTATCCATGACGTTCCAACGTTACGTTTGAGACCGACGACGAGCTTCCATCTTCAAACAGATGCGCGGACCGATCAGGTAGCCGACACCCAACCCAATCAGCGACATCACAATCACACCGACCAGGCATCCGGTCGACGCCCGATCAAAGACCCGACCCAGGTAGTAACCGAAAAAAGCACCGGGCATCGACAAGATCGCGGCACACAACCACCCCGCCAGGATCCCGACAAATCGCAAATCGCCCGGACGATACATATCGTGAGCAATCACCTCGGCCGCGCAGCGGTCACACAACCGCCCCTCGAGAGGGGATTCAAATTCAGCATGACAAATCGGACAAACCGCCATTCACCCAATCCAATCGCAAACAAAGTTCAGATAAACCAAAAGAGAAAACCAAGCAGATCACCATCAAACGCTGTGCTGACCTTCAACTACTTGTGCCTCGTTTCCGTTTCTTCAGGCCCAAGGGGCCGGTAGTTCACTTAGCCCGGCCCTTTTGGGCCGGGTTACATACTGTCCCAATACAATTCATGAGGCCTGAAGGGCCGGCCGTTCCTCTCACATGGCGTCCCCGTCCCAAGGAATTGAACTCCGTAGCACGACACATCAACTCTTGAAGACTGAACTGCCGGCCCTTCAGGCCTCAAGAAGTTGTTAGTGGATTCTGTTTCCCGGGCCGAAGGGCCCGGGCTAAATGAACGGCTGGCCCCTTGGGCCGAAAGAATAAGATTTGAAATACTGCCTGATCATGATCCTAAAGTTTTGTAATCGATCTGCCTTGAGGTGGGTCGACCCAGACGTGACATCAACACGGCTTCTACATTCTCTCCTGCAAGCCCTTCACGCATTCACCTACCAACTCGGCAAGATCGAGGTTTTCGGCTTGGCCGT
Organism: Schlesneria sp.; assembly: GCA_028291515.1. GTDB lineage: Bacteria > Planctomycetota > Planctomycetia > Planctomycetales > Planctomycetaceae > Schlesneria. The sequence continues at coordinate 19,007 of JAQGHU010000061.1, read as the reverse complement.
CGTAGTTGAGCAGCATGCGGTGGCCGAGCACTTCGCAGGCGAAATGCCGGATATCTTCAAACGCGACATGTGCCCGACCCTCGGCTAACGCTCGCACGCGAGCTGCGCGAATCAAGGCCTGAGCCGCTCGCGGGCTGGCTCCCCATTTTACGAACTGACGGACTCGTGGCGGCGCGAAGTCGGTGCCGGGATGAGTCGCCAACACCAGCCGCACAGCATAGTCACGCAGAGCATCCGTCACGACGACCTTATCGAGCGTCTTGCGCAGTGTCATGATTCGATCGCCGTCGATGATCTTCGGAACCTCGACTGCGGTCTTCAAGATCGTGCGGCTGACCACTTCATTCAGCTCTTCACGATTCAGGAAGGGCACCACCACTTTGAACATGAAGCGGTCCAACTGTGCTTCGGGCAGCGGATAGGTTCCTTCCTGCTCGATGGGGTTCTGCGTCGCCAGCACGAAGAATGGCTCCTTCAACTGATGCATTGTGCCGCTGGTCGTCACCGAATGTTCCTGCATCGTTTCCAGCAACGCCGACTGCGTCTTGGGTGAGGCGCGGTTGATTTCGTCCGCCAGCAGCAGCTGCGTGAAGATCGGTCCCTTGCGGAATTCGAACCGATACTTGCCATGCTCGTCGCTCGACATGACGCTGGTCCCGATGATGTCAGCCGGCATCAAGTCAGGCGTGAACTGGATGCGTCGGAAATCAAGCTCCAACACTCGCGACAAGGCCTTCACAAGCTCGGTCTTGCCGAGTCCCGGCACCCCTTCCAGCAGCACGTTGCCGCCGCAGAAGATCGCCGTCAGCGACGCTTCGATCGTACGCTCCTGACCGACGATCACTCGTGCGACCGCCTGGCGAACCGCCGCAAATTCCTGTTGGAACTGCTTGGCTTCCGCCTCCAGCATCTCAGCGCTAACGGCTTCCACAGGTGCATTGGCAACACTCATTTTCGACTCCTATCCGGCAAGTAAATCAGACTACGAATGTTCGTTATTTTGTCGTTTCAGGATCAGCAGTTTCTCGATCGTCGAGGCAGAACTATTGTCGGCGAACACCGTTTGATCCGCGGTGTTCAGCGGCGGCACGATGGCCGTTCGCACGGGAGGTGGAGACCAGATCTGAACCAGCATTCTGGCAGTTCCCCTCGTGGAAAGCGCCGCGGTGACCCATTCTTTCGTGCGAAACAGACCGACCATCGTTGGCGACGAGGGAGCTGGAATGGGATGAATCCGTTCTTCCAGCGCTTCCGCCGCGTCGGCCCACATCCGACGAGCAAGTGCATCCACGGGGACCAGCAACGCCAACGCAACCAGGAACCAGTCAAAGCTGGCCTCCGGCACTTGCTTGAAAGTCCGCGGAATACGCGAGTACACCGCATCCTGAACTGCATTGCCGGTCAGGATCGTTCCTCCTGTCGCAGCGGCGATTTGCTGCAGCGTCTGTCGCTGGGATCGGAACTGCAGGTATTCAGGTGAATACTTCACCGCGTGAGCGAATCCGCCATACGAAGATTCCTGGATGTCGCCTCGCGCGGTCATCGCTGCGACTCGATAATGTCCGTACCCCCAAAGTGGCACGCGCACTTGATAGGCCCTGGGGCCAATTTGGTCGGGTGTCACAGTGACTGCCTTCTCATCCGGTCCGATCACTTTCACATCGATCGTCAGGCGCGATTCGTCGGGATGGATATCATTCAAGACGATCAGAGCTTCGTCGCCGGTCACACGCGTTGACATCCAGAGATATTCTGAACGATGCAGTTCGGCGAGTAACTGTCGGACGAACCGCTGAAACTGATCCCACTTCTGCCATTCTCGGCCCCACGTGGAATTGAGGTCTGTCATCAAGGCGGCCGACTTTCCGAACCCGGGCCTCCAGATCGATAGCAGGGGATGAAGCGAGTCGAACGCCTCGTTTGCGGGCGGGACGTTCAAGACGTGAGTCACGTCACCTCGTTTTGGGATGGTCACGACATATCCGTCTAACGTTGGCAACGTCCCGAGATCGCTGACAATCTCTGAATCAGTCCCAGGCAAAGGGGTGAAGATCCTGTGGCAGAGGAGATCGCTTTTGATGAATGAGGCTTCTCGACCCAGGATCTCGAAAAGTTGATTCGGATCGCTGGCAGAGTAGTAGCGGCCGCCAGTGGTCTCGACGACGGATCGCATCCAGTCTTCGTGTGTGGACTCCTTCGGCAAGCTTGGCACGCGTGGGGACATCACCACTGAAACAGAGATCCGCGCAGTAACGAATTCCTGCAGCAAAGCTCGGGATGGATAAATAGGGCGTCCGCCCAAAATGATGAGCATCTGGCGTGTTCCCGCCGTGCTGTTCTGGAGCTCTTTCAGCCCCATTTGCATCACATTTTCGAGCAGTTGGATTGAGTTAAACTCAGCACCGTTGATGACCGGCACTTGTTGCTCATAGTGCGAAGCGGATGCCAGCGGACAGAGCAACTTTCCGTCTCGGCCATCGCCAACTAGCACACAAGATTCGTCGCTTGGCCGGAGTATCTTGAGGGCTTGCTTGGTGAGCCGTTTAGCCCTGGTGGTTCCCTCGGGAATCTGCAACCGATCCATCACGATCGCCAAGGCGACTCGAGACGGTGAGGTGTCGGGAGCACCCAGCGAAACAGGCAGAATCTGTTCGATGGCCGTGTCGTGATACCCACCCGGTCCAAAACTATTCGCACTCCCCGTCATCAGAAACCCGACACCCTGATCGCAGACAGCGTCGTGAACCGCTTGAAGCTGCGCCGCTTCGAACTGACTGCGATTGACATCGCAAAAGATGATCGAGTCGTATGATCCTAATTGAGAAACGTCTGCCGGCAGATCGCGAGGACCGATCATTTCGATCTGACGGGCGGCTTTGCTGATCGCAGCTTCCAACGGAGGCAGGGCCAGCCGTTGGCTGAGACCATTTGTGACCAGCAAAACCTTTCGAACTCCGTCGACGAACAGCGCGTTCGACACCGTATTGTTCTGCTTGAGAGCATCCTGCGACGGAGCCGCTTCAATGTTCGCAAAATATTGATGATAACCCGGTCCGGCAGCGGGCAGCGGGATCAAGAACTGATTGGTACCCGACTTGTATGCGACCTCCTGTGCAGCCACCACGATGCCGTTGTCACCAACGGTCAGGGTTCCGACTCCGTCGGTCAGCGCTGACAGTAGAACGATGGCTTCGTCTGATCGTCCGGTGCGATCGCGGGCAGGAAGCTGTAAGCCATCCAACCAGACTTCGTTTGTGTACGCATATTCAACTGGCAAGACATCAACGGCGATGCCGCGCGATTTCAACTTGGGCAAGATCCGCGTCACATCACCGCTGGTCGCGATACCATCGCTGATGAGGACGACTCGCCCTGTCGCTTCCTTGCTGATCAACATCAGTGACAGGTCCAGCGCCTCTTCGAGATTTGTCGCTTTGCGATCAATCCGGGATTCAATCGGTTCCATTTGAATTTTGCTGACAGGCGGGACTTCCACCGTCGCCTGTTGACCGAACACAACCAGACCCAGTTGATCTGGCTTCGTCAGGCTTCGTTCGGCAGTGTCGGTGAAATAGGCCAGCGCCTGATCGGTCGACGGGATCGAATCACTAACATCGAGAGCGAAGACGACGGTCCTGGGATTCGCCGAGGTCACAGCATGAGAACTGGTCAGCACCGAGACCATCAGTCCGGCCAGCAGCAGGCGCACCCACAGCGCGACCTTGCGGCGCTGCGGCGGTGTGCTGACGGGACTGACCATGGCAGGTTCTCGAAATCAACAGCGATTCGCGTTATTTATCTTCGTCGCGTTTGCGTTTCATTGCCAACAATCTTTCGGTCGTCGATGTCGGTGACTCACCCTGTCCCGGCGTTGGGGGCGCGGGCCGATCGGTTTTTGGTGCTGTGGTGGATGGTGTCGAAGAGGCGGACCGCGGCGGTATGGAGCCGGATTGTGGTGGCAGCGGACGTTCTGCGCGTTTCGATTTCAACGCCGCACTAATCGACTGCTTGGTCTGCAGCAGGGTTCCCATTGTCGCCGTGGCGGGGGCTCGGCGTTGCAACGTCAGAGTCTTCCAGATGCCGACGACATCGATCTGCACGCGACGCAACGCGACATCCAGCGGGATCAGGATCGCCAAGGCGATCAGGAACCAGTCGAAGATCGGTTGCGAACTTCGCTTGGGGACGCGATTGGTCGTATAGATCGCATCTTTTGTCGGATCGCCCGTGAGGACTCGACCACCCGTTCGATCGGCGATCTCCTGCAGCTGCTGCCGGTTCGAGCGGAACCGCAGGTATTCGGGCGAGTACGAGACGATGAACCCGCCGAAGGCCAGATCCTTGCGTTCGCCACCCGTGCCCTGAGCAATCGCGTGATAGCGGCCATGCCCCCACAGCGGGACCGTCCCCTGATAGCGCCGCGGCCCCACTTGCTTCAGCGTGACATTCTCGGACTTCTGATTCGGGCCAGACAGTTTCGCGTGCAGTTCCAGGAACTGTTCTTCCGGATGGAAGTCCTCGACCACAATCACTGCTTCGCCACCGGACGTATGCGTCGACATCCGCAGATGCCCGTCTTTTTTCACTCTGCTGATGTCGGTCATCAACTGTTTGACGAAGGGCTGAAAGCGATCCCAGTTCTGCCAGTTCGCACCCCAGTTGGTGCTAAAGTCCGAGGTGAACGCGGCCGACTTCCCCAAGCCGTGCTGCCAGACCGACAACACCGGATCGAGGGCGTCTGAGTCTTCGGCGTCGGGTGGACCGTTCAGGATCTGCATCGCGGGATGCCCCTTCGCGGTCGTGATCACGTAGCCCTTCAGTTCGGGCATCCCCTCCAACCCCTTGATGACGGGCGATGGGAAGCCGATCGATGGGACGAAGGTTTTGTTCTGCAGCAAACTGCGTTTCAGCGTCTTCGACTCTTTGATGAAGATCGCGGGAAGTTGATTGGGGTCTTCGGGGAAGTAGTACCGGCCACCGGTGACTTCGGCGACACCCTGCATCTTCGAGATATCGAGTCCGCCATGCGGGAAGACCGCGACCATCGAGACGCTGATCTGGTTGTCGAGGAATTCCTGGATCAGCTTGGGCGTGGGCGGTCCCGGATCACCGTCCGAAATAATGATCATGTGCCGTGTGGCCGCGTCGCTCTTCATCAAACCTTTCAGACCCAGTTGCATCGTGTTCTGAAAGCTGGGCATGTCGCCGATCGAAGCCCCGTTAATCAGCGGCACCAGTTCTTCGTACTTGGCGGCCGGAGTCAATTGGAACAGCCAGTCTTCACCCTTTTCGGTGTAGGCCAGCACGCCGACTTCATCCTGAGCCCCCAGCACCTTGATCGCCTGCTTGGTGATGCGTTTCCCCCACGTGTTTCCTTCGGGGAATTCGCAGGTGTGCAGAATGATGGCGAGGGCTCCCTTGGGCAGCACCTTCTTTTGCGAGATATCCATCGAGACTGGCAGGATCTCTTCGATCACCGTGCGATGATAGCCGCCGGGCCCGAAGCTTTGCGGACCGCCGGTCATCAGGAATCCGGCCCCCAGGTTATAGACGGCATCTCGCACGGCCTGCAGTTGCTGGGCATCGAATTCGTCGTGCGGGACGTTGCAAAAGATGATCGTGTCGTAGGGCATCAGCGAGGTCGCATCGCGCGGCATGTCGGAACCGTTGATCACTTCAACGGCTCGTTCTCCTTCGCGAATCGCTTTCTCCAGCCGATCCCAATCGCGTTTGTCGCCGACGGTGTCCTTAACGAGCAACACCTTGCCTTCACCTTCGACGAAGATGTAGTTCAGCACGGTGTTGTTCTGAGCCAGGCTGTCCTGGGCCTTTGGCACTTCGATCGTCGCGGTGTACTCGTAGTAGCCGGCCGATCGCAACGTCAGTGGCACGGTGAAGCGGTTCTTGCCCGCTTTGTACTTCACCTGTGTCTGAGCGATGATGTTGCCGTTTTCACGCAGGACCAGATTCCCTTCGCCGTCACTCAGCGATGACAGCACCATTGCCGCTTCGTAGGTTTCCCCCAGCTTCACTGCTGAAGGGAGATCGAGGCGTTCCAACCAGACTTCGTTGTTGTAGGTGTAGTCGATCGGCAGGACATCGACCGCCACGCCGCGGGCCTTGAGATCCGCCAGCGTTCGCGACAGATTTCCTTCCGTCTGCACGCCGTCGCTAACCAGTACGATGCGCCCCTGGACCTCTTCCTTGATGACGGCTGAAGACATCGAGAGGGCTTGTTCCAGATTTGTCGCGCCGCGATCAATCTGCGAATTCAAGGCTTCCAGCGGGAAGTTCTTCGTCGGTGGCAATTCCACCGCTGGCGACTTACCGAAGATGATCAGACTCTGCTCGTCTTTGTTTCCCTTGGGACGCTGGTTCTGGACGGTTTCGGTGATGTACTTGATCGCGTCATCAGGACTATAAATCGAGTCGCTGACATCCAGCGCGAAGACGACCGACAGTGTGTCGTTGGTTCGCACCGCGCGGGGTTCTGCCAGCACCATGGCGAACAGACCGAGCAACAGCATGCGCACGAAGACGGCAACCTTCGCACGGCCTTTTGGCAGACCGCCATAGCCGGCGACATGCATCCACCAGAACCACGGGGCGAGCAGAGCCAGTCCCAGCATGATCGGGCGGACGAACATCAACGTGTGGCTGTATTCCAACCACAAGCAGCCGCCGATGAAGAGGACCGCGAAGACAATCAACGGAATCGCATCGGGCCAGCGCGGGGGATTGCGCGGCGCGGGTAGGAAACTCGCGAAGAACCGGCCCAGGCGACGCAGGTGCCTCATCAAATCCTCGCCGGCGAAGTGAGTTGCATCACAGTTCTAGTTCCACAATCCGGCGATTGCCGGTGTCGCACACATACAGTCGGCCCCGACTATCAATGGCCAAGCCCCAGGGAGTCATGAATTCGGCGGATCCTGGCCCCGGTTTGCCGTATCTGCCCAGCAGCTTACCCGAACGATCATACTTCGACACGCGGCCTGCCCCGTATTCCACAACGTACAAATCCCCGGTTTGGGTCATCGCAATGTCGTATGGATAGTACAGGTCAGATATTTTGTCTGAAGTTCCCAGGATTGCAACCAGTTTTCCCGCTTCATCGAAAACCTGGATCCGATTATTGAAGGCGTCGACGATGTAGATTCGACCGTCAAACCAGGCCGCTCCGCTAGGCCGCTGGAACTGGCCGTCTTCTGTTCCATAGGCCCCGATCTGACTGATATACGTCCCATCAGGCTTAAACTTCTGAGCTCGATCGTTGAAGTTGCCATATTCACAGACGTACAGGTTCTCTTTGTCATCCTGGACGACGCACACCGGATAGATGAATTCGCCCGGTCCGGTTCCCAGCTTGCCGAACATGCCGACGACTTCCCCGTCGTGATTGAAGAAGACAACGCGGTGATAATGCGTGTCGGCGACGGCAATGCGACCATCCTTCAGGACGCAGACCCCTTCCGGCTTACCGACGGAATAGTCCGGCATCCACCACTGACGCTGCAGCTTGCCGGTGGAATCGAACACGAGGATCCGGCCCGCATTATCGAGGACCAGATACTCCCCATCCGGCGACACGGTCATCCCTCGCGGAGCAGGAACGCGCAGTCCTTCGGGGGGCATCGACCAATTGGATTCACTTTTGACAGCCAGCGTCGGTTCGTATCCCAAATCGCAGCCTGGCAAGACCAGTGCGAGCAGCAGTAGCAAGACCTTCAACAGGACGTGATCCCCCGCCCGCAGGCGACGACCGGCAGGCCGATGAATGAACGTCCGACGTGCGCCGTCCTGCAGATGTACCAAGTCGACCTCTTCGCTCGACCCGGCAAACCGGGCCGCCTCGACCTTCGCGGGGCCGCTCTGATCAAGACTGATCGACAACCGTTCGGGGCGAATGCAGCTATTCATGTTCACAGAATCTTGCAACGCGGGAATCCAACGTGATCCGTCGTCATCCGCCAGCCAGTTGCACGGTCCCAGCATCAAGGCTAGTTCCACGGAAGCAGGCTGTTCATAAAGATCCTGCACATCTCCGGCGTAGCTGACTTTTCCCTCGGCCAGGCAGACGACGTGATCGGCTTCTCGCAAGACAACCTCGGGCGAATGCGTCGCAAACACGAGCGATGTCTGATGGGCCGCGCAATGCTCGCGAATCGCGTCCCAGTACGCACCGAACCGAGCGGGATCGACGTGTGCCAGCGGCTCGTCCATCACCAGGACGCTGGCGCCGCTCGCCAAGGCTCGGGCGACGCTCAGCCGTGATCGCTCACCCAATGACAACGAACCCGGCCGGGCATCTGCGAGGCGAGTCAAATCGAATGCTGACAAGAGTTGCTCGATCTGTGCCGCGTCATTCGGGGTGTTGCTTACTGTTGAAAGATGCTCGCGAACGGATAGATGCGGCCACAAGCCATAGGTCGGCGGCGACCAGTAGATCGGTAGACCGGTTGCCGAGCCGTGGAAGTCAACATGGCCTTGATCGGGTCGTTCAAAGTTGACCAGCAGATTCAATAACGATGTCTTGCCCGCGCCGGACTGTCCGATGGTCGCCGTCACACCGTGCGCGATCTCCAGCGTGACGCGATCCAGTCGAGGCGACTGGCGTCCTGCAAGCGAAACATCGTTCAGGGTCCACAGCAATTTCATCAACCGACCTTATCAGTCATTTCACGTCGACAAGATAACAATCCGATCGCAGTTCGGTTCACCAATAACAACAGGAAGACACAGACGAGGGGAGTGCCGAAGAAGAGCAATGCTTCCGCAGACAGTGCGGCCGAACGGCCGAAGTGCATGAAATTGTAGAGCCGAACCAGACCAGAAGCCATGCCCGTCGGTGCTAACAAGTAGGCGGTGGGCAAATCGCAATAGGCCCAATAGCAAACCAGACTCGCGGCGAGGAACTGCGGCTGATCGCGCAGTTGCCAGATTAGCGAGGATGCCTGTCGTGACGGGCGTCCATTCGCCTGCTTGATCAGCATCGCGGCATGAATCGCGCTGTTGTTGCTTAAGGCAGTCAACCAGAGTCGCAAGATCACCGCGCGCGGCAACAGCCATAGCACCAATGCCAACACCCAGGGAACGGGCGTGTCGTACAGCGAATGTAATGCCGACGACTGAAACGCCGCCACGCAACCCAACGACAGCAGCAGCGAACCGAACAGCCCCGGCAATCCCAAGGCCGCCATCGTTCGAAGACGACTGCTGATCGCCCACACCGTCAGCCCCGCGCTGGCGGCGATGGCTCCCGCGATCGCGATCTCTTTGACCAGCCCCGCCAGTTGAGATCGCTGCTTCACCAGCATGGCGAATCCCTCCACCGTGCGCCAGCCGATAAACCCCATCGGAACCAGACATCCCGCAATCAGAAACGTGACAACGCAAGACATTCCCAGCCAGTATACACGACGGTCGGCGCGTTCATTCACGAACTCCAATCGAGAGGCATCGTCACTCGCCTGAGCACGCTGCGCGATCAGCCAGCAGAAGACCCCGACCAGGACCGGCAGTTGCCAAGCCAAAGGCCATAGGGACTGCCTCAACATCTCGCCTTGCTCCAGACCCAGTCGTTGTGCCGTGACGAACCAATCGGTCCAGCTCAGCGTCTGCAGCAATGCCGCCAGTTCGAATTCTTGAAATGCCACGACGCTCATCAGGGCCAATGCTGGCAGCACGCGCATGATTGGCCCGTGCCAGTAGCACTTCGCCAGCTCGATCCAGCCTCGCCGCGAGCCGCGATGCCGCACGACCAGCCTGCGACAATGAATCGCGAAGGAATCAACAGCCGACGGCGGTGCGGCCAGGAGCGCGATCGCCCCGACGGGAACAATGCGGATGAACAGCAGGCCGCTACATAATGCTTCCGCCCACTTGGGATGTGCCAGTGCCAGATCGCGGAAAGCATAACCGACCAGCAACTCGGGAAAGCAAAACGGGATCAGTAATGCGATCAGGAACCACCAGCGAGATCCCAGCGAGACTTCGTGAAATGATCGCTCGATCCAACGACAGACCGGCCACGCCAACAGACACAGCACGACGGTCCGCACCAGAGTCCACCAGCAGGTGGCGGTCAGACTCATCGGGTGACTCCGCGGATGGCTCGTGCATTCATTTCAAATACTCGGACTTGAGCCATTCCAGGCAGGCTCGACGCGCGGGCAACAACGGGCGAAGGTCATAACTGTCGTCAGCCCATTCCTTCATCCGGCTGACATCCGGTGGCAGTTGACTCGCATCGACCGGACCGAGCGGAACCTGACGCGATTTGGAAAGCGCCAGCGCCAGCTCTGTTTCCGCGGAAGCGAGGAAATCGACAAACTTGCGAGCGGCATCCAGACGCCTGGTTCCGCGAATGATGGCCGCGGTGTTTGGAATGCAGATCGTCCTGGTTCCCTCCGCATCGGTAAACCCGAGCGACGGGAGATCGTTTGCGGGTTGATTGACCGCATCGACAGCCGATGTCGTGAGCTCTTCGGAGTCGATACGGACGCGCACGGGGATCATGTCCACCGGCAGATGATCATCGATCGCCACGTAAACGTCATCGGTATCGGTTAAACCAATGCCGCAAGTTCCACCGGCAACAACGTCCTTGACCGGACCGTTGCCGTTCACTTCGCGAATGCCACGCAGCCGCAATTCATAGTGCCACGCCTTCAAGCGTTCTGGTCCCCACGCGTCCCAAAGGACGGTGTAGTGAGTGAGCGTCGTGCCAAACAGCGGCTTCGCGATGGCGGCGCGAGACGAGTCTAACGCGACCGCGCTTTGAATCGACTTCTGGTCCGTCGACATCTGAGCGGTGTTCACGATGATGACTCGCAGTCGTGCTCCAAAGCCGACCCAGTACCCTTGCGGATCGCGGTACTTCTCGGGGAGCCGTTCCCACGCCGTCCCCAGGTACGGTTCAAGCAGATCTCGCGACTGCAGGTCGAGCGTCCCGAGCATCTCGTTATTCCAGAAGACATCGCACCGCGGGTGCCGCCGTTCTTGAACGATCAGGTTGATCAGCCCCAGCGATTTGGTCGCTTCCGTGTCGTAGCGAACATCGACATGGATGCCGGTCTGCCGCTCGAATTCGCGGATGATTTCGTCGGCGTAAACTTGATCGTGAGCACAGTACACAACCAGTGAATCGGATTGACTGTCAGACCGCGGCCAGAGCCAGAGCCCGGCCAGAATCAAAGCTGCCATGACCGGCAGCAGCACCCACGGACCGTTTGATGAACGCGAAGATCCCAATCCACTATCCTGTCTATCGATTCAGTGACGTCAGCTTATCCAGGCAACAGACCACTAGAGCATCCCACCTAACTGTGGCGGCCCGCGAGCCAAAACCTACTGTGTCTAACCCATGTTTCAACGCGACACGTAAGTCCGACCCGCACTAATCTACTCCGTCGCTCTCGATAAAAAAACGCGCCCGCATTGATTGCGGGCGCGTGCTGAACGTCAGTCGACTCGATTCGGATCATTTCGGCTTGTTGGCTTCTTTGGCTTTTTCCAAAGCGTCGAAATAGCCTTTGATGCCGTCGTGATAGCCGGGCGGAATCTGCTCGGTGTTTAACGCTTCCATCGCCCCTTGTTTGACCGTCTGAACAAGGGCCTTATAGTCGCGAACGACTTCGCCCTTTTCGGCTTCGCCCTTTTGCTGCATCGATAGCAGCATCTTGCCAGCGACGACGGCGGACTTGGACTGTTCGGTCTTGAAGCCGGTTTCCACGGAATCGTCTTCGGGAGCTTCTCCCCCTTTACCGAATCCGCGTGGACCCATTCCTTCGCCTTCTTTTTCTTCTTCGCCCCCTTCGCCCGATTCGGCGAGGATCTTCGCATACAGCGATTCGTAGTCGGCCAGCGTCTTGCAGTCACCTGCTTTTTCGCCGTCCAGCTTTTCGCCTTCGTTCACTTTCTTCGCCTGCTGAATCGTCTTCAGAGCCTGTTCCAACTCTTTCAGGTCCTTCACTGCTTGTTCGAGTTCTTTCAACTCGGCCTGCGACAACTCCAGCGACTGCATGGCCGATTCGAGGGCTTCCTGGCTGAGGTCGTTCTGCTCGGACAGCTCCAGTTGCTGCATGGCTCGATCGAGGGCCGAGGCCAACTCTTCGTTGTGCAGTTTGTCATGAGCCAGCTTCTCGAGATCGCCCAGGCCTTCCTTCAGTTGCTGCATCAACTCGGCCCGCTTGACGGGGTCTTTCGTCTGAGCCAACTTCTGCAACGCTTGCTTCAGATCCTGCATCTCTTTCTGGATGCCGCCAGCGCTCCCTTGTTGCAGTTCCTGCTGCCACTTCTCCAGCTTTTCCTCATTGTTTGAACCGAACTGCTGATCGCCGGTGGTCGATTCGCTCATCAGGTCTTTCAGTCGCTCGGCACTGAGTTGCCGCCACAACTTGCCGATGTCCTTTTGTTCGGACATCAAGGCCTTGAGATTCTCGTCCCTCTTCGTGGGCTGCATCTTGTTGAAGGCGAGCTTCAACTCTTCGATCTTGTCGTCAGTCGGATTGTTTTCGTCGTGTTCTTCGATCTTGCGCTGGACTTCGGCCAGTCGCACTTCGGTCGCGTGCTTGGCTTCGGCCAGACGTTCGTGACGTTTGTTGACGAGGTTAGCTTTCGCCACCTTGCCGAACGGATCAAGCTGAGGCACAAACAGGACGCCCGCGGCGATCAGGCAGGGCAACCAGATCGCATGCCAGAATCGTTGATGCCAGGTGAACGGGACGACTCGGTCGGGCGACACGCCAGCGGCCTTCATTTCGGCAGATCGCAAGACCAGCGGCTGGTATTCACCGGCGGAGGTGTCGAGCAGCGACAGTGTCAGGTACAGATCTTTGGCACCGGTCGACTGATCGACCAACCGCGCGGCATCGGGCAGCGTCGGCTTGCGATGCAGGACCAGCGCGAATAACACCGCCAGGATCGGCAGCGCAGACATCGCGAGCCAGGTCGCATTGGTCGGGGCGAGGAATCCGGGCGTCAGGCCGGTCAGGCGAGCGACCAGCAGCGTGATCGCGAACGCCGAACACAGAATCAGAAAGGCGATATAGAAACTGCGACCCACTGCCGCCAATCGCATGCGTTGGATGACACCGACCAGCAGTTTGTAGGCTTTGGATGATTCAGACATGACAGCCTCGTAGACGTTTTGTCTTTGGATCGACCGAAAACAGCTTACCCTTCGGCAATTTTCACAGCAAGCGGATTCTTTTGTAGCGAAAAGTGATTTTAGAGGCCGCGCCTGCCAAATCTCGCCTAAACCACATTAACCCCTACAAATGCAAGTGCGGGTGGAAGTTACGGAAGAACATTTCCTAGGAGTCGATTCGCCGTTAGGGGTGCCTGAGCTTCCAGCCATTCGATGACTTCCTCGAATTCGGTATCCGGGTTCACCCAGTAGATGGACCGAATCTCGCTACTATGAGTCGCAATCTCGCCAAACAATCTTCGAACGGTGTCATCCAACGACGCGACCCGTCGATCTGAATTCGTAGCAGTTTCGACAAGATGCGCGTCCTTCAGCATGGCGTCGCGAGTTATTTCGGAAGCCGCAAACTCCGAAATCGTATCTCGCAAGGCTGAGTCTGCAGGAGCATCAATTCGTACCACCTTTTTTCGAGCATACATGCTGACCAGCCATTGTCTCGCGAAGCCCGAACGATGGCGTTTCCACTCGTCGGCAACAGCATCTGACAAACCAATCCGATGACAAATGCGCAGGATCGCAAGGAGGAAATCACGACAGTGTTTTGAGGTCGGATGTCTAGCGGTTTCCGGCCCAGCGGCGTGAGCGATACTGCAATCGATTACGATGACCACCGAACCAGCCTTTGCCACGCCTATTCCTTCGCTACGGCTGCTTCGACGGCATCCAGATATTTGCTCTGCGCCTCCAACGCTACATTGTCAAAGTCCTCGGGCCAGTCGCCGAATCGCCCTGCATCGTCCAAGTCCGCGCTCGTAATTTGGGTGGAGCCAGATTCCTGATCACGAGTGAACCAATGCAATTTGACGATATCAGGGTCTAAATCGCCTTCGGCGACTAAGGTTTGAATCGCGAGCAATAGCAACGAACTGTGTGTTTCCACGACAAGTTTGACCCCGCGTTTCGCTGCATCTGCCAGGATCTCGGCCAGCGCAGTCTGAGCTCGGGGATGCAAATGAATTTCCGGCTGCTCGATGAACACGAATTGACCTGGACGAGCCTCAAGGAGAGCAACAAGAACAGGCAATGCTTGCGATACGCCGAACCCGACATCGGCGATACTAACCATATCATTTTTGTCGCCAGGCGTCGGACGAGGAAGGCGACCTACTCGCAGTTCCACAGAAGCATCGTCCACATTGTTCGCTTCTACTCTCCACGTCAGTCCAAGTTTCTCCAGATTGCGCCCTAAAGTGCTCAGCTTCTCAGTGTCATTGGCTGCCCAACTGGCAATGAGACTCGCTGTATAGCGTTCAAAAGTTCCCGGAAAGCCAGGTCCCGTCGCAGCGAGTGGATATGTTCGCTCGGGATTACCACGCAGTCCTGGAAGGTGGATGATTGCATCGATTGGTGATAGATCTACTCCTGCAAACGGGAAAGCATGTCCCTCGGATTCCGCCTTCATTAAGACTTCCAGCGTGAACCGGTGTCGAACAATTTCAGGAATATATCTTACATTCGATCTTAGAAATAGATCCGAAGTCTTCAGTCCAAGTAGAGTACTGGGGTCCATATCTCGATGAAGACTCCAGGCGTCTCCGTTCTCAGAAAACTGGCACGATTCCGGTTCAAATTTCTTGGACGTTGAAGCTCGCCGGAAATGCGATTCAAAACCGTTACCGTCGTCGTAATATAGTCCAATTGTAAATTGATCCGCGCGGGCCCGCCCCATATGCAAGAGCTGATCGTATGACGTGAATTTGACGTTCGGCCCATTCAACAGCAGAGCGCCTGGATCAAAGGGGGCATCCAGCGTTTGCTTAAGCAGCAGTATCGCCTGCATCAAACTCGATTTACCGGAGCTGTTCGCACCTGCGAGCAATGTCAGTGGACGAACTTCTACTTCTGCGCGTCGACCGATCGACTTAAAGCCTTCGACTATGATTCTGGATCCCATTCTCACCCCTCCGACCGGCAAACTATCTCTTCAACATTCAACGATCTTAATCGCTGACAATTTTCGCACCACCCCAGTAGGCAAACTCCCACGCCCAGTCGTTTGCCTGGTTCACCAGATCCAGTTTCAATTCCTGTCCGGCGAATTTGGACAGATCGATCGTGAGGGTTCGCCAGCCGTTCGGGCAGGTTTCTTTGGAGATCATCTCGTCGGCCATCCGCTGGCCGTTGCCGCGGACGACCAGACGCCAATCGCCGCGCGGGTCGTGCGAGACATCCAGGATCAGCTTGGTCTTCTTATCGGCGGGGGGCGTCAGCTTCATTGATAGCACGCACGGCTTATCGCGGCTGACGGGATGAGTTCTCAGCACGTTGTCGCGGCCTCGGTATTCCGGCAGCAGACCGACTCCCAGTTCGCCCGATTCGCTGGTCGTGAACCCCGGCAGCACTTCGGCGATGATCGACGGATACTCGGCGGCATTCGTCGATTCGCGCAGGGCGACTTGAGTCACCCCCGGCAACTGACGGGCCGTCGGATCACTTGGATGTTTGTCGAGCGTGATGAATGCGAACAGGTCAACGATCTCCTGTTGAGACAACTGCTTCTCCAGTTGTTCGGGCATCAACGAGATCTCGCTGACGTTGAATTCATCGATGTCAGAGCGAGCGATCACTTCCTGCTTGCCCCCCTGCACTTTCAAGACAATGCGTTGTGGGCTGTCTTCGGCGAGCAGCCCGTTGAGGACTCGTCCGCCATTCGTGATCACCGTGTATGACCGATACCCCGCCCCAATGACCAGGCTGGGATCGAACACGTTGGACAAGAGCTGCGTGAAGTCATTGCGGCCATTGCGAGAAATATCCGGCCCGACTTCGGCTCCTTCGCCATAGATCTTGTGACACTGAGCACACACCTTCTTAAACGCCTTCTCACCCGCCGCCTCATCACCGGGACTCTTGCGAATCAACGATTTCATCTCGGCGATGTACTGCTCACGATTGGGATCGCGCCCCTCTCGCACCTGCCCCCAGTTGGTGGCCAGCAACTTCGTCAGTTCCTGATCTTTCAGATCCTTCAGCCGCCGAGCTTGATTCAGATTGATCGCCGTCGCGGGGATCTTCTTCTCGCCCACAGCGGTCAGTAACTGCTTGGCCCAGGCCGCGCGTTGAGTCAGCAGTTCGATGGCACGCGGTTGCAGGTCGGCCGCCAGTTGCGGGTAGTTTGCCAGGACGATCATCGCGACGCGTGGATCGTCGAGTTGCCCGAGCACTGCGAGAACCTTGCCTTGGAAATCGCTGGAGGGATCCGACTTGAGAACCACATTGACGGTCTCGTAAAGCTCTTCATCCTTAACCGCGACCAGGGCACTCAATGCTTTCAACCGATGCTCAGGGCGCAATGCGGTCAGACCGAACGTTCGTCGGACATACGGCAGCCCACGTTGATCGCCCCACGAAACCGCCAGCAACGCGGCATCATTACCCAGCGGATGAGTCGCGTCTTTGGTCAGCAACGGCGTCAGCGGTTCAAACATTGCTGTCTTGAGTTGATCCAGTTTCTCACCCTTCAACTCGCCCGTTTGGACCTTCGTCGCGAGGACGGCGAGAACATCACGACCGACCTCCGGGTGATCGTCTCGCAGCAACGTGAACAATTCGGCGACTGGTTTCGCATCGAACTTCTGTCGACCAAGAAGGCGATCAGTAATTCGAGGAATCAACTGAATGACGACGTCGTGCTGCAGAAACTTCTTGAGTTCGAGAGTCTCCACGATGAGGCCCGGGTGGTTCTCGATATGAGGATGAATGTTCAGCCAGAAAATCCGTGGTATTAGCGGGTCCTTTTCACATTTTGCGAGAATGTCAAACATACCTCGAATGACATTTCGAGTCGGTTTCAACTTACCCAACGCGATGATTCGCTGAAGTTGAACCTGCGGATCTTCATCCCTTAACAATGACCAGTCATCGACTTCGTCAATCTCTTTCTGAAGCAATTGTCTGCCAGTTGACGAGCTACCAGCCACTCGCAGGTTCAGCGCACGAATTGCGGACGAATCTCCGAAAGTGCGACCGCCGTATGGAAGTGATGCCACTACACAGGAGGCGTGAAATCTTCGGAGAATCTGATCTGCTTCGCGGAAACCGAACGGTGTAATGCCATTTGCAAAGTCTGCTAACCTCTGCTCGTTTTGCTCGCCAAGCCTCTCCTGCAGTAACCGCGTCGCCGTCCAGCGAATGAAATCGTTCTTCGCACCTAGGCGTTCGATTAACTGGGCATCGCTTTCTTTCGCCAGATCAAACTCTTTTGGCACGCGTGGGGTGTCCTTGTATCGCACTCGATACAGCCGCCCTTTCAGGCGGTCGATGCCAGCGGGGTCTCGGTTGGCGTCTTGATAGCAGTGGTAGCGGTCGTACCAGTCGAGGACGTACAGGCTGCCGTCAGGGCCGGTCTTTTGGACGACGGGCATGAACCAGGCGTCGTTCGCGGTGAGGAAGTCGGGTTCTCCGATCCCCTTGTACGTCGAGCCGTCGCGTTCGACTCGGTCGACGTTGATACAGCCGCCGTGGATGTTGCCCATGTAGAGCTTGCCACGGTATTGCTCGGGATAGGCGTCGCTGTCGAAATAGTGGATGCCGCAGTAGGCCGCTTTCTGATGCTTGTGCTTGACGATCGATTCGATCTTCCACGTGAACGGCGGATACGGTCCGCCCTGCCGGTGGTAATAGCCGGTCTCGACCAGATGCCACAGGTGATCAATCACGCAGGCACTGACGAACGCTTCCCCCTCGTCGTTAAATGCGATCCCCCACGGGTTACTCGTTCCTTCGCAGAAGACCTGAAACTCGCGAGTCCTCGGGTGGATGCGAAACATTGCGCAAGTCAGCGGCCAGCCCTTGTGATCCTCTTTGTAGTTCGGGTTGGTCTTCGAATACTTCACGTGCGAATGATTGAAGACGCCATTGAGACCGTATAGCCAGCCGTCCGGGCCCCAGGTCAATGAATTGGGCAGTTCATGAGTATCTGCGCGGCCGAAGCCAGTGACGACCACTTCCTGCTTGTCCGCCTTGCCGTCGCCATCGGTATCCTGCACGAACAGGATGTCGGGCGAGTTCACCACCCAGACGCCGCCATGTCCCACGGCGATGCCGCTCGGGATGTTCAGGCCGTCCAGGAAGACGGTGAACTTGTCCATCCGGCCGTCGCCGTCGGTATCCTCCAGAATCTTGACGCGATCCTTCCCCGGCCCCGGTTCGCGGCGAGGGTACTCGAGCGACTCGGTGACCCAGAACCGCCCGCGTTCGTCAATCGCCATGGCGACCGGATTCACAATGTCCGGCTCAGCCGCCACGACTTCGACGGTGAACCCTTCGGGGACGGTCATTAACTTCGCCGCGGTCTCAGGGTCGCGCGGATCGTTCGGCGGTTTGTCTTGAGCATGAGGGATGACGGGCTTCGGCTGCTGAGCCAGAAGGGGACTTGTCAGGGCCAGTAGACCAAACAGGCAGAGCAAACGCGCAGACGACCGCATGTTGACGATTCCAGAGGAAGCGCGAGGGGAATGAGCGACGGTGGACCTCGACATGTTAACCATTCCAGTTAGCAGTGCCACGGACACGGAGTCCTGGTTTGGGAGGGCGAGGCTCCCGCCGAGCCGCGTATGTCGATGGACGCACAATGACATAGCGGCTCAGCAGGAGCTTCGCCCTCCCAGACAGAGACCATCCGCAACATTACGATTTGGCAGAGTTTGTCAGTCCATGTCATGGTTTGGGGGGGTCCCTGTTTTTTGACACAGTGTGGGTGGTGCCCCTAATGATTTCTGTCCTTGAAGATACGAGTGACGTGCCACTGATCGGCCGCTTCGGACAACCAGTGCCCCTGCCAATTGACCATGAAGGTGGG
>JAQGHU010000056.1 GCA_028291515.1 Schlesneria sp. | reverse complement strand
AATCGGGACGACTCACAATCCACTCCGTCATCGCTGCGCAACGAACAAACGTCCAACAACTTGCGCAACTCGTCGCCTAAAATCTTCGCGCCAAACAAACATTTCAATCGTTTGTAGTACGGATAAGAACCAATTCAATCTGAGTTGGAGATGTGACAAGTCGACCTCGGACAGCTCACTTCAATCTCTTCTTACTCTCTTCACTATCCTTGTTTCGTTCTGATCCGTGTTTCATCCGTGTTCAATCCGTGGCTAAATTCTTCTTTAGTACGACTTAGCAAAGACCCCCACCGTATCCGTGGCATCGCCAGAGAAGACGCATTTGCCGGGCGTCCGTGGCTCATCCAGCGGCGTACAGCGGGCTGTCAGCCGGTGCTGCTTGAGCCATTCGAACATCTCGGGGCGATCGCAGAAGTGGGCGTAGGCGAAGCCGCCCTTGTCCATGGATCCTTCTTCAGAGTCACCCAGGAAGGCCAGAAGTTCGTCGCGAGTGTTCACTCGGACAGAGCTCGATTTCAATCGCTTGTCGGCGGCTTCGTACAGTTCGTTCTGGATCGTCTGCAACTGCGTAGCGACGGTGGCGACCAGTTGATCGATCGTCTGATTTTCCTTGGCCAGCGTATTGCGACGGATGACCGTTGCGGTCCCCGCCTCGATTTCCTTGGGGCCGACTTCGACTCGCAGTGGCACTCCGTGCTTGACCTGATACCAGGCGCGATCGCCGAACCGCATGTCGCGATCGTCGATCGTGACGCGAATGGCGTCCCCTTCGTATCGCTGGGCTTCCAGTCGCTTCTTGATCTCTTTGGCATGCGCGACCACAGTCACTCGTTCGTCGTCATTTTTGAAGATCGGCACAATCGCCACGTGCTTCGGCGCCAATCGCGGAGGCAACACCAGGCCATTGTCATCGCTATGAGTCATGATCAGCGCACCGATCAGACGAGTCGACACGCCCCATGATGTGGTCCACGCAAACTTTTCTTGCGTGTCGCGATCCTGGAATTTGATCCCCTGGGCTCGCGCAAAGTTCTGTCCCAGGAAGTGCGAGGTTCCCGCCTGCAGTGCCTTGCGGTCCTGCATCATCGCTTCGATCGAGTACGTGGCCACAGCACCCGGGAAACGCTCGCCGCTGGGCTTTTCACCGCAGATGACGGGCATCGCCATGTATTCCCGAGCGAACTTTTCGTACACCTTCAGCATGGTGTGCGTTTCTTCGCGGGCTTCTTCTTCGGTCGCGTGAGCGGTATGCCCTTCCTGCCACAGGAACTCGGCAGTGCGCAGGAAGACGCGTGGTCGCATTTCCCAGCGGACGACGTTCGCCCACTGGTTAATCTTGATCGGCAGATCCCGATACGACTGCACCCACTTGGCGTAAGTGGCCCCAATGATGGTTTCGCTCGTGGGTCGCACGATCAATGGTTCTTCGAGCAGCCCGTCCGGAACGAGCTTCCCTTCAGCATTCATCGTCAGACGGTGATGCGTAACGACCGCACATTCTTTAGCGAACCCATCGACGTGTTCGGCTTCCGATTGCAGGAAACTGATCGGGATGAACAGCGGGAAATAGGCATTTTCGTGCCCGGTATCCTTGAACATCACATCCAGCTCTTTGTGCATGTTCTCCCACAAGGCATAGCCCCACGGCTTGATCACCATGCAGCCGCGAACCGGCGAAACCTCGGCCATGTCGGCCGCCTTCACGATCTGCTGATACCATTCGGCGTAGTTGTCTTGACGAGTCGGCGTGATCGCGGTTTTTGGGGCAGCCATAGTGATTTCAATGGGAATGGTTGGTCGGAACATCCATAAACGGCCAAGACCGCAAGAATAGCGGAAAGCGCCAAACCATTTCAATGTACGTCGACGAATGCCTGAATAACCGTGTGCGATAATGCTGAATTAGTCTTGGGTGCCACGGACTTGGAGTCCTCGACATGGCCGTGTCTTCGATCAAAGACGTGGCTTAAACACAGGCAAACAGGCCGCACCAGATCGAGATTCGTTTTCAATTCAAAGCGACTCCAGCCACTTTGCTGTCAACATGAATGCAAAGAACAGGATCAAGCCAATCCACGCGAGTCGCCAACGCCCATAGAACCAGCCGTACGCCGAAAAACCTGCTAACAAGAAGCCCCAACATCCACACTGCCACACCAAGACATTCACCGGAGTGATGGCCAGTCGGCTGAGCGACGGAGCACCTGGGTCCACCTGAATCCAGCCATACTTCATGTTGTAGTACACGATGGCCAGTGTCTCAACCAGCATCCCAATCGATCCAATAATCGAGAAGATTGCCAAGAATGTCCCTGGAATAATCCTCCATCGCAGTCGCTGCGGCCTTTGCTGCGAGATCGGATTTGGAGCGTCGATCTGATCGATGTCTGGCATCGAAATCTCGTGCAAGGTGTTCATTGGTCGCGAATTGGTTATAGGCTGGCAGCGATTCCAACTTTGATGCCGCGGTGGAGCATATCAGCCATCGTCTTGCCGAAATACTGAGTCGTTGTTGATTGACCCACATGCTAAAATCGTCGCGCTGCTCAGCTTCCTCCGTCACTTGCAGGCTACTCATGAAACAGATCGTCGCACTAGTTTGCTGTTGGGTTGGGATTATCAGTCCTTTGGCGTGGGTCAACAACGTGAACGCAGGCGACCGCCCAGCAGTCGTCGTGACTGATGCTGCTCGGAAGATTCATGCATCCGGTTTTGTCTTCGACGGCCACAATGACTTGCCTTGGATGGTTCGGACCGAAGCGGGGTCATCATTTGATCAGGCCGACCTGGTCAAGCCGTTGGGACCAAAGTTTCACACAGATATTGCTCGATTGCGCTCGGGCAACGTGGGTGCTCAGTTCTGGTCAGTGTATGTTCCGGCCTCAACCGGCAAAGAGGGGAAAGCACTGCTGCAGACGATCGAGCAGATCGAACTGGTCCGCGCGATGATCAAACGCTACCCCGACGTGTTCGAGGCGGCTCGCACGGCCAACGATGTCGTTCGCATTCAAAAGGCGGGCAAAGTCGCGTCGTTGATCGGTGTCGAAGGTGGCCACTGTATCGAGGATTCGATCGAGAACCTGCGACGGTTGCATGCGATGGGCGCGGGGTACATGACGCTCACTCATTCTGACACGCTCGCCTGGGCCGACGCCGCCACCGACGATCCAAAGCACAGCGGCCTGACGCCATTCGGCGAGGAAGTCGTGCGAGAAATGAACCGGCTGGGGATGCTGGTCGACCTGTCGCATGTCTCAGACGAAACCATGAAGGACGCCCTGCGGATCACGACGGCTCCGGTGATCTTTTCGCACTCGTCGGCTCGAACCATCGCCGACCATCCGCGAAACGTCCCCGATGACGTGCTGCAACTGGTGAAAGCCAACGGCGGTGTGGTGATGATCAACTTCTATCCGGGCTTCATCCACCCGGAATCCGCCAAACGCCGCTCACGCATGTTCCACGTCAGCCGTGAACTTCGAGCCAAGCACAAGATCGACGCCGAATTCAAACAGGCGGTTAAAGATTGGGAACGTGAGAATCCCATCCAACAGGGCAGTATCCACGACGTCTGCGATCACATCGACCACGTCAAAAAGATCGCGGGAGTCGAATACATCGGCCTGGGTTCCGACTTCGATGGCATCCCAATCGTTCCGAAACAACTAGAAGATGTCTCGACCTACCCCGTGATCACACAAGAGCTCCTTAATCGCGGTTACACTACCGACGAAATCCACGGCATCATGAGCGGAAACATTCTGCGAGCAATGCGCGGAGCGGAAGCGAAGGCGGCAAAGTAGCGCGGGCCTTCCTCTTTGGCGATTTTTGCGCCAGTACCAGTCAGATATAGGGGTGTCGTTAATCGCGAATTTCTCCCGCAGCGCCAATTCTCTCTCTTTCCGCAAACCCCCAGCATTGGTAAGCTCCCAACGCCGTAAGTAAGGCAGTGTCGGTGGGCTGGGGTGATTTTGCGGCCTGCCCTCGCCGACAATGCGTTCATCACATTGCTTCGTCCTCTCAAATCTGTTTGCCATGTCGATCCACCTTGGTCCCGTCGATTACCTCGTCATTGTCTCGTACCTGTGCGCGACGATGGTGATCGGTCTATGGGTGGGGAGCTATGTTCGCAGCGGCTCCGACTTCTTTCTGGCCGGGCGTTCGCTTCCTTGGTGGGCGATCGGAATGTCTCTGGTCGCGACCGACATCGGCGGCACCGACCTGGTGGGCGTCGGGGGAGATACTTATCGCTACGGCCTGGTGATGGGGAACTTCGAATGGATCGGCTGCGTTCCGGCGATGCTGGTCGCAGGATTCGTGTTCATCCCGCATCTGTGGCGCTGCAATGTGACCACGATTCCAGAGTACCTCGAGCGGCGATTCAGCTCTTCGTTGCGAACAGTCGTCGCCGCGTGCTGGTTATTGCTGATGGCCTGCAACTTGGGAGTGATGCTGCTCGCTTCGGCGAAGTTCATGCACACGCTCGCTCAATGGGACATGTCGGTCTCGATCGTGGTGACGGCTCTGTTGGTCGGGATCTACACCTGGTCGGGTGGCTTGCGAGCGGTCGTGTTTACCGACGTGCTGCAGGGTGTGGTGATGATTGCTGGCTGCCTGATGGTACTGGTGTTGGGCATCTATGAGATGGGCGGGTTCGAACCGTTCGTCGACAAGGTGCATGATGCCGTACATGCTCGACGGCAGCGTGAAAAAGAATCTCGACCACTCGAAGAGTTTGCAGAGAATGGCGGGATTGAGCGAACTCGCGAAAGTCGCTCTGATCGCAAGTCGAATCATTTTTCGCTCGTTCAACCAGTAGACTCGCCGTCGCCAGGTCCCTGGCCTGCAATCCTGTTCGGGTTGGCTCTGGTGGTCAGTCCAGGTTACTGGATCGGCAATCAAAGCATCGTCCAGCGATCCCTGGGAGCGAAGTCCGAATACGAAGCGAAAGCGTCATACGTATATGGAGCGTTACTCAAGACGTTGATTCCGTTCATGGTTGCCATTCCGGGCTTGATCGCCCTGGTCAAGTTCCCGGAATTGGGGCATGGCGAAGCGGACCGAGCCTTACCGATGCTGGTGGGTTACCTGCTCGGCGAGGGTTGGCGAGGTCTCTTCGTCGCCGCGTTCCTGGCCGCATTGATGTCGAGCGTCGATTCGTATTTGAACTCGGCGACAACAATCTACGTGAACGACTTCTACCGTAAGTTCTACCGCCCCCATGCGGACGAGGGACTGTTGCTCGCGATCGGTCGGTGGACGACGATCGGCTTCGTCCTGTGGGCAGTGTACTTTGCATTCCAGTTGATGGTCGTGCCCGCGGGACTGTACACGATCTTCCAGACGATGATGTCGTTCATCGTGGGCCCGACGTTGGGAGTGATCCTCTTGGGGATGCTCTCGTCACGCAATAACGCGGAAGGGGCATTAATCGGGTTTATCGGTGGGGTGTTCACCTCGATCGGCCTGTTCCTGTTGAACCAGGATTTCGTCGCCGATTGGCTGAACATCGAGCCGTTGTTTCGCATCGGACAGGCCTACCTCTACTATTCGATCTGGGCCTTTATCGCGACGATTCTGCTGGCATGGCTGTTTAGCTATTTCGGTAAACCGGACGCTCCTGAAAAGCGGCGCTATTCGATTTCGGAGTGGAAGCCGTTTGAGGAGGCCGCGCCGTGACGTTCCTCCACTGGATCGGCGAAACGATCCGCGAACAGTTATTGCACATCCCCATGTGGGTCGCGCGCTGGCTGTTCATTGGCTTACTGCTCGTGCTGATGGGCTGGGTTGTGCAACTTCCGGTCGCCGCTGTCACGCCGCCAGGTCGCCGATCGCAGTGGTATGAAGATCTGCGTATTTGGGCCTGGCTGGCGCTGATGTTTCAAATCGTGATCTACAGCGTTTTCTGACTGTTCAAGACATCAAGTCTTGTAGGTTATGCTTCAGCATAACTCTTCGCAGTCATGGTCAAGGCGGTCGATTGGGTATCGCAGGAGAAAGTTATGCTGAAGCATAACCTACGTCGTCACTCCTCAATGATCTCGCCATCGTTCATCTGGAAATAGCGTCGAAGATTGGCGAGCTTTGTTGATTCGCCCAGACGGCGGACGCTGCCGTCGCAGAATGTCGCCCGAAATTGCTTCAGGCCTCCCTGATCCAGATTGAGCCATGGATGTTCGGGGTCGAACAGCAGATCATCGGGCTTGGTCCAGATGGTCGCTTTCTCCTTTGACGCATCGACAATCATGATCGTATTCGATGTTCCATCCGTGATGTCGCGAATGCGCACACCCTCTGACTGAGCGAAGACCGTCTTGGGACCAACGGGAACGAGAAACGTGGTCATCGCTTGCTTGCGCTGCTCGGTCGTGATGTTCCCTGTCTCATAGACGTCGGGCATCTTCGCGATCAGAGTTTTGTTGTGAGGACTATCCCAGGCTTCATCGAGATGGAACTGATTATAAAGTCCCTGCTGATCCAGGAACGGCAGAATCAGCACTCGCCAACTGAGCAGTTTCTGCTTGCCGTCTTTCGCGAGCGACGCTGCTGGCGGAAATGCCTTATTCGCATCATGATAGTTATGCATCGCCAGACCCAAGTGCTTCATGTTGCCAATGGCGGCCGACTGACGTGAATTTGAGCGGGCCAGCTCCACGAGCGGCGGCAAGACTTCTTCGGTCAATCGCTTCGCGCCGCCGTTGGCGTCATTCAAGAGCAGCGTTAGTCGATCGTTGTCGCGCTTCGGAATGAACAATGGCAGCAACTCGTTCGACTTCGGAAGGACTTTCTTCGCCACCTCACTTTGAAACGCCAGCGTCGCAAGTTTCTCGATGATTCCGCGCAGGGCTTCGGTCGAGGTGGGATTGGACCCTTGCACGATCAGTCGGACTTCGACTTTGGGTGGGACATTCAGTCCCAGCGCCAGCCACGTCGTGCCGTCGATCGAATTGGCCAGTTCCCCACCACCCAATTGCTGGGGGAGCACGGGAAGAAATTCACGAATCACTCGACGAGCGTCCTGGCTGGGGGCGATCGCGACGCGAATGGACGTGCCACGCACGGCTTCCATTGCGGTGGCAAACTCGACTCGGGGGGCTGATTTGACAGCACGCAAGCGAGCCCGTGCCTGAGCACTCCCGGCCAGCACCGTTCCGGCAAGTTCTTCAACGTCATTGGGCCAGACTGACCGCAACGCTTCCAAGACCGGACGTGGCTCTGTGGTCGGCACGACAAGGACTCCGTCAAGAGGCAGGTCCGTCGTGCCGAGGATGCAATACACGTCGCTGACGGGAACCATCTTCAGTTTGGCGAAGGCCTGATCGAGTCCCCCCGCAATTTGCGACAACGGTTGAATCGGATCGAGGAGTGCCGCGAAAGACGTTCCGCCCGGTGCCACATTCAGCGTCTTGAGGTCGAGGTGAATAACAACCAGCGTGTCGTCATTGACGAGTCGAGTCATCGCGTCAGGGAGATTGCTCTGACCGCAAGCCCACGTGTTCGCGAGCAACAACAGTGTCATGCCAAGAAATGCAGCGCGCATCTGATGTCCTTGAATGTGTGAAATGGTCATTGACGGAAGTGACGTGATTTATCGAATTCGCAGCAGAAATCGACGACCTGAGTATTCAACTCCGGGCAGCGTCGGCGGGGCCAGCAGATCGGCTTGCCCGTCAACCACTCGGTACAGGAACGGCTTCGCCGTGGCGGGGTCGAGAGGCACGGGGACGGCAGTGATGTCCGACAGCTTCGCTGGCAGGGCGTTTTGATTCGCCGCGGCATGCATGCGGATGGCTTCGACCGTCGCCAGCAGCGCAATTATTCGTCGCGGTCGATTGAAGGCTTCACCCGTCATGAAACTCGGTAGCAAGGCCTGATTGATCAGCAACGGATCACGCGACGCGATTGCTGTGGGTGATGGACGGAGGTAACCAGCCTCCTGCAACTGTGGCATCAGTCGTCGCAAGTGAGGTTCGCCTTCTGCATAGGGCAGGCTTGACCATTTCTCGAATTCCTGGGCGACGTGCTGATAACAGTTGCGAACATAGATCGACACGACCTGTCCCACCGGCATCCGCTCGACCGTCGCGGCGCTCATTCCTTGAGCAATCAGTTCCCGCTTGGCGAGTGGATAGCTACGCATAATCAGCACGGTCGCGGAGAGTTGGTTCACTGCATCCGCGGCCTCGCCGCTGGGGCTGTTATGAGTCATGCTGCGCAGTTCGTGGATCGCGTCGGCCAGCAGTCGTTGCCACTGCTCGGGAGTCCGCTGCGCGGTGTCGGCGTCTTTCAGGAACGGAAACAACTGCAGTGCCAGACCCACATCCACTTGAGCGACCGCCAGCCGATCCAAAAGCGGGTCGGGCAGGGTCCGCAGTCCCCAATACAGATTGGGCGAGTGATCCATCGTAATCAGTTCGCCAGCCATTTCGTTGGCGATGCTGGCGATAGACGTACTGATCAGGTTAACGATGATACTGTGCGACTTCGCGACATCGGTCGCCATGCGATAGAGCATTCTCAGCGTGTTGACAGCGTCGTCGATTCGGTGCTCGGCAATTTCCACTTGGGCTTTCAGTTTCAACACACGAGCCAGTTGCCGCATCTCCTGGAACTCGGGCAGCCGAATGTAGATGACTTCAAGTCCACGCAGATCCTCAAATCGAGTCCCCCAATCGCACGAGTCGCATCGCGTTGCCGCTACGATCTCATCAATGACGATCTGACGGGCCGCGAGCCATTTTTTCACATCATCCAGAGGAAGGTCACTGGTGCGGCAGTCGTACCAGTCGTTCTCTCGGTCCATCTGCTCGGGAGATGCTCGTGGGATCATCAACTGAGCGCGCAGATAGCGCGTGGCCGCGTTCCCCCGGACGGTGTCAACCAGTGCTGGATACAGGCGGTATTTCAACGCCGGTGAAGACTCGCCAGCGGGACTGACCTTCCACTCGTAGGTTTTGACCTCTGGTATCGGATCCGGAAACAGATCGTCGCCGAAGGCGAGGCTTCCCAAGAGCAGGCAGCAGGGTCCGATCAGGGATGACTTCAGAGCCAACCTCGGCAGACCATGGTGTTTTCCTCCGGCCCAAGGGGCCAGCACTTTTCCCAGCCAGGGTCGAAGGCCCTGGATTAGGTTCGATAATCTCGTCTTGAGGCCTGAAGGGCCGGTCGTTTGATTTCTCATTGAGATAAGGTCCTTGTAAAAGACCGATGAATTAGGGATTCGTTTAACCGCGTGGGCACCGCCCCGCGCGTGACGGCGGGCAAACCAGGAATTGTTCCTCACCAGCCGATCAGAGAACTTCGCCTGCCCTTCAATCACGCGCGGGGCGTCGGGTGGCCGGGGTTGGAACGCTTCGCGAAACCCCGGTGATTGATTCGAAAAGTTCTTCCACTTCGATGAACTCATTGTTGTTGAGCGGGTTCTTAATGCCATATTTGCGAAGGACATTCGACCGAAGATGTACGACACCGTTGTCACGAGTCCAAGACCACTGCTCGCACACCGGGGTTTCGCGAAGCGTTCCAACCCCGGCCACCCGATTGCTCGGCCATTGATGAACAATTCTTGGTTTGCCCGCCATCACGCGCGGGGCGGTGCCCACGCGGTTAAACGATAATCGACTTCGCGCACTGCCCCTTGGGCGATCCGAAACCTCAAAGGTTTCATAGCTGCCCCTTCAACCAACGTTGAATAGTCTCTTGAGATTGCTCCCCGAGCAGGCTGGATCGAGTCAGCGGCTGTTCTAACGAGCCGCCTGCGCCGCGTAGCGAAGTCGTCGCCAATTGACGTTCCGACTGCCCGCTGGCCGCGATCAATTCTCGACGTGTCTTCCAGGCCTCGGCGAGTCGAGCGTCTTCGGCATTGTGTCGTGGAGTGATCTCAATGGGTTGGTCCGCAGCCAGTTGCGGTGACGAGTCGATCTGTGATGCCGGCGGCGATGTCGCGGTCTGCTTGACCTCGGGAACCTCACGTTCCACGAACACGATTTGTGGTGAGGGCGTCGGTTTCCACATCAGCAATGATCCGAGGACGACGGACAGCAGCGTCATCGCCACGGTAGACGCCTGCCAAAGTCGAATACCGCGAATGGGGCGGACGTTCGCTCTCACTGGTTCCGCCGAGGCCTGACCGGCCGCGAACACCAATGCTTCGCGATCCAACGACACCGCGCGAGCCCCGAACGTCCCCAGGCGTCGGGCAAACCCCTCCAGATCGTCGACCGATGGCTTCATTTCTTCTTCCCGGGACTGTTCGTTGGCATCGATTGGTCCGTCTGGTGGGATGTCTGGCATGGTTCCTCCAAGATCCGGCGCAGGGCCGTCAGGCCCGATTGAAATCTTCGAAACGCGGTGCTGGTCGACTGGCCGAGCATCTCGCCTATTTCCTCGAAGCCCAAGCCACCCCAGATGCGAGCGACCACGACTTCACGCAGTTCGTCGTCAAGTTGTTCCAGACCCGCCGCGAGCTCACTTGCATCGAACGCGGGCTCGTTCGCGGGATTGGTTTCCAGCTTGATCAATCTCGCCGCCATCGCTTCATGTCGCCGTCTTCGAGTCTGCGATCGACACGAATTGAGGGCACGAGTCCGCACCACGTGAAATAACCAAGCCGCCACGTTATCGGGGCAGTTCGGTAAACGAGTCAGTTCAATGATCGCTTCTTGTACGCAATCTTCCGGCGTGTCTGACCATTGGGACGCGAATAGCTCCAGTGCCGCGGCGTGCCGATCCAGCACGCCCGAAAGCCACTCAGCAGTGATCCACGTCCCCATCCGGCCAGTCCCTGTTGCGTCGTTTCATCCAGATGTCACCGACACCGGAGAGCTTTTCCACCAAAATTGGCGTGTTTGGGATGTTTTCGCCAACTCAACGGAACGCAACAGCCTGGATTATTGACGAGCCGTTTTTTTCCCCGCCGCTACTTCCGTCATTCCCGCGCAGGCGGGAATCCAGCGAGTTGCCAAGACGGTATCGATCCGAGAACGCTGTATTTTCGTTCGATTCTCAGCGTTAGTGGTGACTCGGTCCCGTGGAACTGGATTCCCGCCTCCGCGGAAATGACGTACAGAAGCGACTCTGGAGTTTTAGATTCCGTTCACGAACTCGGGGTTGAGGCCCCAATCGACGTGAACAGGGTCTTCAGTGTCGTAATGTCTGCCGGCTTCAACATGTGATGATCGAAGCCCGATTCGCTGGAGAGGCGGCGGTCTTCCTGCTGACCCCATCCCGTGAGCGCCACCAACATGATGGACTGCAGCTCTGGGATCAGCCTGATTCGACGAGCGACCTCGTAGCCGTCCATGCCAGGCATGCCGATATCCAGGAATGCGACCGCAGGCCGGTAGGCCTTCAGGGTCTGCAATGCCGAGGGGCCATCGTTGGCCGTCAAGACATCGCATCCCAACAGTTGCAGCAGCATGCTGAGCGTCGTAGCGGCATCCCGATTGTCATCGACGACCAGCACTTTAAGTTTTGGCATTCGCACATCGCGGATTGCTGGCGGTGGCGGCGGCTTCGCACGTTGAGTTTCCTTGATCAACGGAAGCCGAACGATAAATTCGCTCCCCTGGTCAAGTCCGTCACTTCGTGCTTCGACCTCGCCACCATGCATTTCGACAAGCGACTGCACCAGCGTCAAGCCGATCCCCAACCCTCCTTGAGCCTGCCGCTTGGATCGATCGACCTGGGCAAACATCTTGAAGACATGATCCAGCATTTCCGGTTCAATACCGACCCCGGTGTCTCGCACCGAAATCAGCACGTCGTCATCCACATGGCGGACGGACAACCAGATCTGTCCGCCGTGGTGCATGTACTTCGACGCGTTGTTCAACAGGTTCGCGAAGATCTGCGACAGGCGGACTGGATCGCCTTGAACAGTCAGTGATTCGCTCGGCAATGAAATCGCCAGTTGGTGGTCGCAAGCGTCGATCAGTGGCCGACTGGCTTCGACGGCGCTGCGAATGACCCCCGCGATCTCGACCGGTTCCATCCGCAATTCGACCTTGCCGCGCGTGATTCGCGAAACCTCCAGCAGATCGTCGACCAGTCTGACCAGGTGGCCGACCTGTCGCTCGATCATATCGCAGACCTGCTCGGATGCAGGGTCTCCCCCATTAGTCAGTCGCAGGATGTGCAGCGAGTTCCGGATCGGTGCCAACGGATTTCGCAGTTCGTGCGCCAGCGTCGCGATGAATTCGTCTTTGCGTCGATCGTTCTCACGCAGCACATCTTCTGTGCGCGCATGTTCTGCCAGATAGGCTCGGACCTGGTACTGTCGCTCCCGCGCCTTCAATGCTGCTCTGATCGCGCTGAGCAGTGTGGGTGGTCGAACCGGACGCTCAAGTAGCGTCACGTTGCTGAAGGATTGCAGCGCCAACCCCACTGTGACCGAATCCGCACCGTATCGCGTCAGCAGCAAGACCGGCAGATCGGACCAGGGTGGCTGATGTGCCAGTGCCATGGCTAAGGCCGTCATTTCACTGTTGAAGACCGCTTCCTCCGCGACGAGCAAACAACCAACCCCCTCTTCAATCAGACGACTTGCGGAAGCGATGTCTGGGCAGATGACCGAGTCGATATTTCCTTCATCCAGCAAGGCGGCGGTCAGGGGACCGTCACGACCGGTGGGCGTCAGGATCGCGACGCGCTGGCTGTAATAATTGGCCGAGGTGTCGGTCATTTCGGATCGGCTTTCTGAAGCGTTTCAGAACTGCCTTCGTAAGAGGGGATTCCGGACAGCACCCCGCGGAATTCCCGTAGCGGCTCACCGATCCGGATTCGACCAGCACTCATGCTGAATTCGCGAATGGTCCGCTCGTGATGCCCGCCGCGTTTCTTGACGACCGAAATGGCCTGCTGGATCTCGCCGCGATATTCGAAGTAGCGCAGTAGCAGCACGGCGTCGGCCAGGTAGCTGGCATCCACCGGAGTGTTCATCTGCATGCCGATCAACCCTTGGTGAGCGCCAATCAGAAGCGTGGCCACATTCTTTTGCCCGAGATAGTTCAGCATCTCATGCAGTTGGACGACCAGGTACCGTTCACTCGGCATCGCCGCCAGATAGCCGTTCAGGCTGTCGATCACAACGATCGAGACCTGTTCTTCGTCAACCACGCGGCGAATGGCATGCGTGAGTTCCCCCGGTGACAACTCGGCCGGGTCAACTTGCTGAATCAGGATCATGCCGGCTTCAATCGGACCAGCCAGATCAATACCCAACCCTTTGACACGACTCACGAGCGTATTGCGGCTTTCATCGAAGACAAAGAGCGCGGACTTCTCACCGCGAAGTGCGGCGGCATAGGCGAACTGGGCCGCGATGGTCGATTTGCCGGTCCCCGGAGGACCGACGATCATCGTGCTGGTCCCTCGTTCGATACCACCGCCAAGCAGTGCATCCAGTGGGGCCAGGCCGCTGGAGAGCTGGGCCAACGTCTTCTCCTGCCGATGTTCGGCGGCAACAAGGCGAGGAAAGACATTCAATCCGCCGCGATCGATCGTGTAGTCATGATAGCCGCCACGGAACTTCACCCCGCGAAACTTGATCATGCGCAAACGCCGACGTTCCGCACCGTATTCGGGGTTGAGTTGCTCCAGCAGCAGCACCCCGTGAGCGATGCTTTGCACCTGCAGATCGCGGCCTTCTGATGTCAAATCATCAAGCAAGATGACGGTGCATTGTCGACCGACGAAGAACTGCTTTAATGCCAGGATCTGGCGGCGATATCGCAGAGCATTTCCCGCGAGGAGTCGTAATTCAGACAGTGAATCGAAGACGACTCGAACCGGTTTGAGTCGTTCGACATCCTGCAGAATCGTCTTCGTTGTTTCACTCAGTTCCACATCGGCCGGGTGGAACATCGTGTACTGTTCTTCGGGGTTCAGTGTATTTTCGGAAGGAATCAATTCGCGAATCGTGACTCCCTCTAATGACCATCCGTGAGACTCAGCAACTTCCTCGATCTCCTCCCGAGTTTCTGAGAGGCTGATATACAGCACCGATTCTTTCGCGGCGACACCTTCTAACAGAAACTGCAGCGCCAGAGTGGTCTTTCCGGAGCCAGGAATTCCTTCCACCAAGTACAGCCGGTTGCCTCGTAGTCCCCCGCTCATGACATCATCCAACCCGCCGATGCCGGTCCTGACGAGACGGGTGTCCGATTTTAGTTCGTGGGCTGGCGAAGCGGGAACGGTCGACATGAGATCTCTTCTTTGGAACGAGTTCTTTTTTGCAGGGTTGAAAGGACAGATTCCGACGGGATGCTGCGAAATGAAGTACCGAATCCGAGAATTAAATCCCGAAAGTGGACACGACTCAACGCAAATAAATGGAAACGGGGCTGACACGTAGCGAGCAAGTCATATGCCGTCCTCCGTGCCCGTGGATTAGTTCCTAAACCTTAAGAAATCCTGAATTTCGGACGATTATGGACCCCAATTGGTTTGGTGCTGACGTCGTCGATGAATCGTCGAGACGCAGGCTGGTCGATTTATGGCCGGGGTATGGGAGGGCATGCTGATGGGTGTCAAATAGCCGCGCGATGTCAGCTAGTGGCTATCAGGTAGCCAATTCATGGTCGCTTAGCGAACCTCGTTCTATTGCCGCGTGTCGGACGAGAATGTCATCTGCCACCTATCAAGGATCATGCTGATGTTAGTCCGCCTGGAATCCCCTGCCGACCACGATGCGGTGCGCCAGGTAAACCTCTTGGCGTTCGCCAACGGGGCCGAAGCTCGGCTCGTCGATGAACTACGAGATGCGGAATACGCTCCACTCTCCTTGGTTGCAGACGACAACGGCCAGATCGTCGGACACATTCTGTTCAGCGATCTAACCATTCAAACGTCGAACGGCACCGTGAACTCGCTGGCCTTGGCTCCGGTCGCCGTCAGCCCCGGCCACCAGCGGCAGGGGATCGGCTCGTCACTGGTGAAAGAAGGGTTGAGGTTGTGTAAGGAGCGGGGGCACGGGATCGTTGTCGTCCTCGGTCATCCCGAATACTACCCCCGCTTCGGCTTCTCTTCGAAATTGGCCGAACCTCTGATCTGCTCGTTCTACTCTGGCCCAGCTCTGATGGCTCTCGAGTTAGTTCCAGGGGCGCTCCAGGGAGTCAGCGGAGAATTGAAGTACGCCCCTCCATTCCAACTCGTCTGAGTCCTGCATCACCAATCCAACTAAGAGATTGGGTAAGTGCGATGTGAAAACGTTCTTCTCTGGGACCTTCTCATCTCCGCGTTTCAAATTCGCCGCTCTCATCACGACGAAAAATCTCGAAGGAAGTTTCCCAGATTTGTGATATTGGGCTTGGTCGAGTCACCAGTTTTATGGCACAAGATAATCACCATTTGTATGACAGTGAGCCCTCATCAATGAGGCTTGGTCAACCTTAGACAATTTGAGCCTAAAGCCCGCACGGCGGGCACTGAAGTGCTCCCAGCATCGGATTTTGGGCGGGCGAGGCTCCTGCCGAGCCGCGCCTTCCAAGGAACTCATGTGGAACAGGGCAGCGGTGTGAGTTGGAATCCGAGTTGAAGAGCTCGTTTTTCGAGTGATCGGCGTATTCGTGTCTGGTACATCTGTTCGTAGGCCTCCTGACCAAGATCGACGTAGGCTTGTCCGTGTTTGAATAGGGAGTAAACAATTCGAGCCAGTTTGTGGGCCGTGGCGGTGATCGCCTCGGGAGCTCCCAGTCGGGATTTCATCCGTCGATAAGAGGCCCCCAGCGCCGTTTGGGAACGCTCCAGACTTTGAGCCGCCATTCGCAAGGCTGCGGCCACTCGGTTGCGGGAGCGACGGGTGCGCGAGCTCAACACCTTGCCGCCGCTTTTCTTGTTGCCGGGACACAGGCACAGCCACGAACAAAAATGCTTGACGCTGGGCCAGCGACTGATGTCGCAGCCGATCTCCGATACGATTTTCAACGCGGTATTGGCTTCGATCCCGTCGATGGATGTCAGGTCGATTCCCGTGACCCGGTGCAGCGAACTGCGGGCATCAAATTCCGGGGTGTGGGGATTTCGCTTGGCTTTGCGTTTGGGCAGCGACGACAGTGGATCCTGTCGCCGGTCCGGAAATCGATTCAGCCAGCTTTCAATCTGAATGTCGCATTCCCGAATCTTCTGCTGATAAAACCGCACCAATTCCACGGCCTGTCGCAATTCAAACAGGTGATCGTCGCGCCAGTTTCCCACCAGCGACTTGGCGATCACTTCTGCCGAGTTTTTGCAGCGGGGATCGCGATGCTGGGCCAGTTTCAGAGGGTCGCGTTCGCCATCCAGAATTGCCTGAATGATCGCCATCCCGGTCTGTCCCGTGACATCACTGATGACGTTGGACAGTTTCACATTCATCTGCTGCAACGCTTTTTGCACATGTTGGATGTGATCTGCCGCACTGGTAATCAACATGTCGCGTTGGCGCAGGTAGCTTCGCATGACGCAGATCTCGTCCTCGGGACGAAACGCACTGTGCAGCAGGCCGCAGGTGTGCAATTGCTGCAACCACTGGCAATCTTTCACATCCGTTTTGCGTCCCGGCAGGGACTTCGAACGTCTGGCATCCACCAGACAGACCTGAAAACCACGCGACTCCAGCACTTCGAACAGCGGAATCCAGTAAACCCCGGTCGATTCCAGAGCGACCGTGTCGACCTGATGACTTTTGAGCCAGTCCGCCAGGAGAGACAGATCGACTGTAAAGGTTTCGAACCGTCGTACACACGACTCCCCTTCCCGACACGACTCGGGAGGGACCGCGGCATAGTGCGCTGCGTTGCCGATGTCCACCCCCGCCGCATGCGGGTGCATGATCCGGAACGACAACTCTGGGGAACGAGAAGCACCCATGATAAAACTCCTCACACAACAGACCACGAGGAACGACCATCGGGGCGGAATGTGTTGCGGAACATGCTCTTCTTTTCAATCTTCCAAACGGGATCGTCACGCAGGACGTCACCAATCAGACCCTCGCTCATGCTCCGAGACCAGACTCGGCAACGGGTACCAACACCAATGACGCAACGGCCATCTTCAACACCGCCGCCCACAACAATACGCTACACCAAAGTTCCTCTTTCACAACACGGTGCCAACAGCACCTAAGAAGACTCGGCAGAAGCCTCGCCCGCCCACACGAATCGTGGCGGGATCGCTCTTTCACAATTGAACGCCGATCATCAGCGACCTTGGAGTGCGGTGGCTCGACACCGCTTTGGCTCCAATCGCCGGAAACCTCACGGCCCGACCTGGCGAGTCCGCCTTTGCTTTGACAATGGAGCCCCAGCCTGCGACCGCAGTTGTCAGTCGAATCGAAGTTCGTTCCCGGCAGCTTGAGTTGTGTTGGAGCCCCAAGAAAACAGTACACTCAGTACTCTGCACGCGACCCGGAGCGGAGGTTGTGTCACGCGACCCGGAGCGGAGGTTGTGTC
This sequence comes from Schlesneria sp., assembly GCA_028291515.1. GTDB lineage: Bacteria > Planctomycetota > Planctomycetia > Planctomycetales > Planctomycetaceae > Schlesneria. The sequence goes on along the minus strand of JAQGHU010000056.1, from coordinate 79 downwards.
ACGCGACCCGGAGCGGAGGTTGTGTCACGCGACCCGGAGCGGAGGTTGTGTCACGCGACCCGGAGCGGAGGTTGTGTCA
>JAQGHU010000054.1 GCA_028291515.1 Schlesneria sp. | reverse complement strand
AATCGGGCTGGGATAGTTCCGGCATTTTGGTTGCTCGGACAGTTGGCTGGGGTATTGCATTAGGGATTCTGCGCTGCGACACCAGACGAATGCCAGTGTAGTGCAGAGGCCCGAAATCCACCGAGGTGAACTCGGTGGGGTGCGTGGGGATTGTTGGGATTGGCGACGCCGAGTCTTGACCCCTTCGAGCTTGTCTCGATGGATACGGGCTTATGCACTACGACGACTGGCGATCGACTGGGCAGTGCAAAGGCCCGATTCCACCGAGGTGAACTCGGTGGGGCGGGTGAGGGTGCGGGGGCGTCTTAGTGGATTGCGCCGAGATCGTAGTCGCCGAATGTTCCAATAAAGCAGCTATGCTTCAACACCGGCTGCATTTGATAGACGAAGGCGACATTGTTCATGTAGCTCAACGCGATCGAAAGTGGTGTCTCGTCAACGTTAGTTCCGAAGATCAGATGAATGTGGTCTGGCAGAATCGCGATTTGCTTTAGTAGATGCTGCCTCTTGGTCGCCGACCGGATCAGCATTTCTCTTACGGACTCGACGTTGCTGCGACACGTTTCACGCCAGCGTCCTTCGTTGACCATGACGAGGTGCACATTCGATGAGAAGCGGCCGTGCGTTGTGAATCTTGGTCTGGAGAGATCGAGATCCGGTCGAACGACTTGAAGATCCGCAAGAGTCCAGTGAATCCTTCGATCCGGCTCTGGGTGGTGTTCAAGTTGGCTGCCGAGATAGTTCTCTAGCTTTTCACGCGTCGTTGAGCCGATGCTTTGCAAGTCGTAGTTCCGTTGAAATGGCTGCTGGACATCATCGCGAAGTAGATATTGCAACCGGCCTTTCACCCGTTGAGGAACACTGATGGGCGGAACGTCCGGTTTCGTACTCACCAGAAACAGGCTGATTTCCGGGGTTGAGAACCGGTGTTTCAGTAATCGAATTCCATCTTGTTCGACGGCTTGCTGGAGCGGTTTGAACCAGTCATCGGTCCATGAGGGGTTTCGCCAGAAAACGGTGAGTGACCAATCGAGCTGATAGGCTACTTTGATATTTTCTGAGCTATAGATAGGTTGGGGGATCGAACTTTCAGAACTCATTCCGGAATCCCCGCGGCTTGCTAACCTTTGCTTGTGCCGAATGTGTGTTGAGAATATGAGGTTTGGCGCTGTGATACCAGAGGGTTGATTGGTAGTGCGTAGGCCCGATTCCACCGAGGTGAACTCGGTGGGGTTTGTTGAAGGAGATGAAACTCTAATTCCGCCCCTTCGAGCTTGTCTCGATGGATATGGACTTGTGCACTAGGGCTTGATGGTCGGCCGAGTAGTGCATAGGCCCGATTCCACCGAGATGAACTCGGTGGGGTTTGTTGGAATGGAGAAGTGGATAGGTCATGGCGTCGGGGTGTCGAGGAACTCGTTGATCATCGCCACGACCAGGTTGGGGATGGCGTCGGGCTTTTTTGCTGAGGCTGTGGGTGAGTCGAAGGTGACTTGGGAGTTTTTCATTCTTGAGGCGGTGACTTCGCCGATGTAGGTGCCGTGGCCGCCGGGGAGGATGGCTAAGCTGGCACTGGGGAGCAGGCGGTACATTTCGACGGCGTGTTCGGGGCGGATGCTGTCCTGGTCGCCGATGACGATCAGCGTCGGGGCTTTGATCGAACGCACTTGGCTGTCGGGCCAGTCTTGGAAATCGATCATACGTTTGGCGCATTTGTCGTGGAACTGGCGCAGCCGATCGGGGTGCGGTGACAGCTTCTGGTAGGCGTCCTGATATTCTCTGGGCATGTTTTCGAGCTTGCTTTGCTCGATGAACTTCCAGACCTCGGGATGGAGTCCGCTGCGCTTGGTCATCGCAGAGGCGATGACCAGCTTGCGAACGAGGCTGGGATGACGGATGGCGACTTGCATGGCGATGCTGCCGCCGTTGCTGAAGCCGAAGAAATCGGCCTGTTTGATGTTGAGGTGTCTTAGTAAGGCCGCCGCGTCGTCAGCGGATTGCTCGAACGTGAAGGGGCGATCGGCGATGTCGGTGGTGCGTCCGTGTCCTTGCTGTTCATAGGCGATGACCTGTCGCGATTCGGCGAGCAGTGGCAGGACCTTTCCGAACGTGGTTTCGATCGTCGAGCCGCCTCCGTGGAGCAGGATTAGCGGTGTGCCACCGGTGCCGTGAACCTCGTAGTAGAGTTTCAGGCCGTTGATGTCGGCGTATTTGCCTTGGGCTTGTTTTGAGGGCGGGTTTGAGGGTGGGGTGGTGTCTTGGGCGAGGGAGGGGATGGTGGCCCAAGTCAGTGCGATGGCGAGGAGCAGGGGAATACGAGATCGGGTCCTGGACGGGCTGTTGGGAAGGGAAGATAAGATTTAAGGCGGACGGCTCACTCTGTGAGCCTCAACGGCATTCGGAGAATGCCTTCTACTTTGTGAGGTGTTCTGCGAGGCGGTCTAGCATCTGGATCCAACCGGGATGAGCGCCGGTTCGTTTCGCGAGGGCGTCGTCGACTGTTTGACGGAGCGTCAAGCGGGTCCGGCCGCCGAGATCGGCGAACGCGACGGTCACGACCGTTTCCTGAGGCCAGTCAGGGTCCATGCCAGCTTCGACTGGTTCAATGGCCTGCTTGTGTTCGTTGCAGACGATCATCGTGAACTCGATCAACTCTGGCTGGATGATCTGTCGGTAATGGCCCATGCACCAGCACTCTTTACCGTGGAGAGTACGGATGCAGGAGTGAAACTGGCTCCCCTCGCGAAACTCGAACGAGCGGAAGGCGATGTCGCAACCACGGGGGGAGTACCAGCTCAACAGGTGCTCGAGGTCTGACCAGGCGGCAAAAACCAACTCGCGCGGAGCATCAAAATCGCGGGTGATGAGGACTTGGTGACTGGTCATGCCGGGGTTTCTGTTTGAGGTTTGAGTTTTTCTGTGGAGTTAATTAACCGAAAGGTAAAATAAACAGGACGCGGATCCTCGTCAAGCGAATTGTGGGAGCGGGGCGACTTCACTGGGAGTCCCGTTGGTCGCCCCAGTAACAATCCTGGACAATCATCTCAATTGCCAGCGTTTTTGAGGGAAAAGACCAGCAAAGACATTGAGTGCTTTGATATCTTGAAACTGGAACCAGCATCTTCAATCTATCCACTCGGAATCAGTCATGCTCGCCGACCTTTGGGATGCCATTTGCAACTTCTTTCGCGGGTGGTTTGGCAAGGCCATCACCACGTACTCCGCAAAGGAAAGCACTGCCGCTCAGCAGGCGATCTTGAACATGCCGGCGACACTTAGACTGAAGCCGACCAGCGAGATTGCGTGGAGTGATAGCGCACGGGTGGAGACGTACCAGAAGCTCATCAAGTCCGAGAACCTGACCTTGGTCGGTCGATACAAGATCGCGGAAATGGAACGCTGTTATATTGAGGCTCACGCCGACCAGGACCGAGAGTTCTATGCCATGATCCTGCAGTTCCAGCATCTGCTGTATCTGGATCTGACATCATCGTGCGAAGACAAAACGGGCTTCACGGTTTGCGATGCCACGCAGAACATGTCCGATCGCCCGCCCTGGCAGACGACCCTGTTTCTCACGGGGAAGTCTCCGAAGCAAATGCTGAAAGCGTTCCTGGAACAGCGCCCTCAGAAGCCCTTTCAACTGGTTGGAGAGGACTTTTTCGTGGATCAGTTTTGTCAGGCGTATGCTCGAGAAACCCGCTGGCGAAAGTCGCAACTTAAGACTTCCGAATAGTCGTCCGAGAAATGATAGCCGTCCGTTGCGAAGTTCCGGGCAATCGAAATCAGAGAACGTAAGTGGTAACTTATGTTCCATGACTGACGTGACCCAAATCCTCCGCCGAATTGAACAGGGAGACGCGGCTGCTGCCGGGCAACTGCTGCCGTTGGTTTATGACGAACTGCGGAAGCTGGCTGTGCTGAAGATGGCTCAGGAGTCTCCGGGGCAGACTTTGCAAGCGACGGCCTTGGTGCATGAAGCGTATTTGCGGTTGGTTGACGTGGACCAACCGCAGCAGTGGGATGGTCGCGGGCACTTCTTTGCGGCTGCTGCCGAATCGATGCGGCGGATCCTGGTGGAAAGTGCTCGTCGGCGGAAGCGGATCAAGCATGGCGGGGACATGGGGCGACAGGAACTCTTGGACGTTCCCATCGTCGCGTCAGGGATCCACGAAGATCTGCTGGCACTCGACGTGGCGCTGGATCGACTGAAAGCCGTCGATGCTCAGGCGGTTGAGCTCGTTCACTTGCGCTATTTCGTGGGTCTATCCATCGACGAGTCGGCGAAGTTTCTGGGAATTTCTCCTCGGACGGCCGACCGGGTCTGGGTCTTCGCACGGGCTTGGCTGCACCGGGAAATGGCTCGGATGGGGAGTGACTTCGAGGAAAAATAGAAAATTGTTGGCGTCGCTGGAGGAATACGGCGCATTGATATCTGCGTAGGCATTCGCCACACGTCACTATCGAGGGCCTGATTCGTGAACGAACGCGACATTTTTCTGTCGGCCTTGGAAATCGAAGATCCCTCCGCCCGCCAAGCGTTTCTGCACTCCGCCTGCGCCGGGGATACGAATCTGCTGGCCTCCGTCGAATCGCTGTTGGCTTCGCACGGCCAGAGCCAATTCTTGAACACTCCGGCTGTGCAGCAGATGTCGAATGCCGAGTCTGCCGAGACGATGCTGCTGGAAAAAGGTTCAACAGCGGATGACGAGTACCCCGACATGGAATTCTTTTCCCACAGTACTGATGCCATGAAGAAGAACGAAAATGACGATGACAATCCATTGGATTATTTGCTGGGATTTTTGCAGCCAGCTTCCCGGCCCGACTCGAAGGGGCGACTGGCCCACTATGAGATCCTTGAAGTGCTGGGGCGCGGTGCGTTCGGCACCGTGCTGAAAGCGTTCGACTCCAAGCTGGAACGCGTCGTGGCGATTAAGGTTCTGGCACCGGAGATGGCAGTGACGTCACCGGCTCGAAAGCGATTCTTGCGTGAAGCCCGCGCTTCCGCACAGATCCGTCACGAGAACGTCGTGGCGATCTACGCAGTCGAAGAGCAACCGCTTCCCTATCTCGTGATGGAATACATTCCGGGCAAGACACTGCAGCAGCGACTGGATGACGTCGGGCCCTTGGGTGTGACCGACGTCCTGCGACTGGGACAACAGATCGCCGCGGGATTGTCCGCCGCTCACTCGCACAACCTGATCCATCGCGACATCAAGCCGGGGAACATCCTGCTGGAGTCGGGAGTTCACGAGCGGGTCAAGATCACCGACTTCGGATTGGCTCGCGCTGTCGATGACGCCAGCATGACTCAAAGCAGCGTGATTGCGGGGACTCCGATGTACATGGCTCCCGAGCAGGCGCTCGGGAGGAAGCTCGATCAACGAGCCGATCTGTTCAGTTTGGGAAGCGTGTTATACCAGATGGTTAGCGGCCGGCCGCCGTTCCGCGCGTCCTCGACACTGGCCGTTCTGAAACGAGTCACAGAAGACACGCCACGGCCGATCACCGAGGTCATTCCCGAAACGCCGCAGTGGCTGTGCGACATCATCACGAAGCTCCATGCGAAGAACCCCGACGAGCGTTACCAGACGGCCCAGGAAGTGGTTGACGTGCTTGCGGACTGCGAATCGCAACTCAAGGAGCATTCGCGACTTAGAGATCTGTCGTTGATCCCACGTCCGAAGACGCGGCCAACTGAGTGGTGGAAGGTGGCGGCGGCGTTGGCGCTCGTCGCACCGATGCTGCTGTTTGGCCTCGATTGGCTGCGTCACTGGTCGGTTGAAGACGAAGGCAAGGTGACAGGGACAAAGGCTGTCGCGACATCGATTCCCGAATCAATCAAGCCTGAGCCATTCAGCCCCATGGCCACGGCAACAGCAGAACAAGGGATTGAGCAAGTCATCTCAGTTCCACCATCGGCGATCGCTCCGTTCGATGCCGCTCAGGCTCGGGCACATCAGAAAGCTTGGGCGAAATACCTCAGTGTACCGGTCGAGTTTATGAACGAGATCGGCATGAAATTCCGCCTGATTCCACCCGGTGAGTTCACCATGGGAACTTCGCCCGAGGATGCCGCAGAACTCATCAAGAACGTTACGGATTGGGCCAAGGATTGGGTGTTGTCAGAAACACCCGCGCGCAAAGTGCAGATCACGGAACCGTTCTATCTGGGAACCACAGAGGTGACGGTCGGACAGTTCAAGCAGTTCGTCGCGATGACGGGATACAAGACCCAGGCCGAGACGAACGGGCGAGGCGGCGACGCGTATTCGGACAAAGGCTTCATAACCGGGCCGGAATTCACCTGGCGACATCCTGACTTGACACAGTCGGACGCTCACCCCGTCGGCCAACTCTGCCCCGAGGATGCCAACGCATTCTGTAGCTGGCTCCAGAAGTTGGACGGGCGGACTTATCAACTTCCCGATGAAGAACAGTGGGAATATGCCTGTCGCGCGGGAACGGTAACGCCGTGGAGTTTCGGCGCCGGCGACGATCTTGCGAAGTTGCACGGGCTCACCGGATGGAACCTATTGTTCACCGGGCGGGCGGTGGCGCAGAGTCCGGCCAATCCGTTCGGTCTGTTTGACGTCCACGGCAACTTTGAGGAAATGTGCCACTTCCAGCACGAGGCCTATATCAATCGTGGCGGCTCCAGCGGCCTCGATCCCCTCCTGGCGCGATCGGCGAGTCGCGGGACTCCGATCGACCGCCTGCGTTCGTATTTTCAACAGAGCTTCCGCGTGGCCGTCGTGGGGAACCTGAAGCCATCAGGGTCGTCGGCGAAACCGGAGCCACTGTCTGCCACACTCAAGAACACCATGCCATTCACCGACGCCGACGTCCAGCGGATCGCCGCACTGCCCGCTGTAGAGCAGATCGAAGAAGTCCGCAAGGAGCTCGTGCGACGTAACCCCGGTTTCGACGGAAAGGTGGAGACCAAGGTCGAGGACGGCGTCGTCACGGAACTCCGGATCGTGACCGACCAGGTGACGGACATTGGCCCGATCCGAGTGTTCAATTCCCTGCGGATGCTCAATTTCGAAGGCACGCAGACCAACTATCGGGGGAACGGCCAACTTGCCGATCTTTCGCCGCTGATGGGAATGAACGTGACAGGGCTCACTTACCTGCATCTGGATTGGATAAAGGTGGGCGATGCGGATCTGGCCTGCTTCCGTGATTGCAAGAATCTGATGCAACTCAACCTGGGACACATGGATGTGGGTGATTCGGGCTTGGCCAACTTCAAGGACTGTAAGAAACTGAGCCTCCTCTCCTTGATTGAGACGCAGCTCAGCGACGCGGGCCTCGCCCATTTCCAGGACTGCAAGGATCTGACATGGATCAATCTGGCCGGAACGAAGGTGACCGGACCGGGGCTGATTTACCTCAAGGACTGTACGCGACTGACGTACCTCCATCTGGACCGCACGCAGGTGGGCGATGCCGGAACGGCTCACTTCAAGGAGCTTAAGAACCTGACCTCCTTCGACCTCAGCCACACGCCACTGGGTGATGCGGGCCTGGCCCACTTCAAGGACATGCCTCTGTCGAGGTTATGGATTCATAACACGCACGTAAGCAACCTGAAGCCTCTACAAGGCATGGCACTGGAAGAAATCTGCCTGACTCCGAAGAACATCACGATGGGCTTGGATATTCTCCGCGACATGAAGAGCCTCAAAACCATCGGCATCAATCACGACCAAGCCTGGCCGGCGGGAGAGTTCTGGGAGCGCTACGACAAGGGGGAATTCTCTGCCGCTGCTTCGTTCACGGACGCCGACGCAAAGCGCATCGCCGCCTTACCCGCCGTCGAGCAAGTTGAAGAAGTCCGCAAGGAGCTCATGCGGCTCAATCCCAAGTTCGACGGAAAGATCACGCCGACGATCGACAACGGCGTCGTCACGGAACTGTCATTCAATTCCGACCAGGTGGACGACATCGCGCCGGTGCGGGCGCTCACGAAGCTGGTCTATCTCGATTGCCGCGGCACCTACCCGAATAAAGGCAAGCTGGCGAACCTATCACCTCTAAAGGGCATGGCTTTGCGCCATTTGGATTGCTCATCGACACAGATCGCCGACCTTACTCCGCTGGCCGGCATGCCGCTGACCAACCTGCAGTTCAACCACAATCCGGTGGATGATCTGACGCCGATTCAGGGGATGCCTTTGCAGACATTGAGCTTTGCGGAAACGAAGGTGACCGACCTGTCACCGCTCAAGGGAATGAAGATTCAAGTGCTGGGGGCTCAGTTGCTTCTCGTGACGGACCTCTCGCCACTGGAAGGAATGCCATTGACGGGGCTGGACCTCTATCACACTGTCGGCGTCACCAGCTTGGAGCCGCTCAAGGGGATGCCACTGGAGGTTCTGAATCTCCAAGACGTCCCCGTGTCGGACCTCTCGCCGCTCAAGGGTATGATGACCTTGCGAACTCTCCACTTGCAGCAGAGTCAGGTTTCGGATCTGTCCCCGCTGGCGGGGCTGAAGGTGACCGACCTGCTGTTGCAAGATCAACAGATCACCGATCTCTCGCCGCTGAAAGGGCTGCCGCTGACGAGGCTCGTGATCTACAACACCGGTGCCAGCGACTTGAGGCCCTTGGCGGGCATGCCGCTCCACGTCATCCGCCTGAATCCCAAGAACATCACTCAGGGCATCGAGGTTCTACGCGAGATTAAAAGCCTCAAAACCATCGGCATCGACGACAACAAAACCTGGCCGGCGGCGGAGTTCTGGGAGCGCTACGACAAGAAGGAGTTCGCGCTCGCTCCGTTCACCGAAGCCGATGTCCAACGCATCGCGGCGTTGCCGGCCGCCGAGCAGGTAGAGGAAGTACGGAAGGAGTTGATGAAGCGCAGCTCCGCCTTCGACGGCAAGGTGGAGCACAAGATCGAAGACGGCGTCGTTACCGAACTCAAGCTGATCACCGATGAGATCGTCGACATCTCGCCAGTGCGAGCTTTGCAGAAGTTGGTTTCACTGAAACTGAGCGCGACAGCTCAGCCCGGAAAGAGGAGTAAGCTGTCCGACATTTCGCCTCTCAGAGGGCTGCCATTAACTCATCTGGACTTGGGCTGCACGGCGGTAACAAATATCGAAGTACTGAAGGAGATGCCGTTGGCGGATTTGAGCCTCGACCGCGTACCGGTGGCCGATCTGTCTCCGCTGACGGGCAAGGTTCTCAAGTCTCTCCACTTCGGTGGAACGAAAGTCAAGAGTCTGAGCGAGGTCCCCATCGCCAGCAGTGAAGTCATCCATTGCCATCTGACGCAGATTTCCGACAAGGCCGAATTGCAACGATGGGGCGTTCGGTTTCTCGATCTCTGGGGCGTCCCAACCACGGCGGATCCCGAGCGTCTGCGTGAGCTGAAGCCGCCGTTGTCCAGGGTCAACGGCAAGCCACTCGAAGAGTTCTTGAAAGAGGCGCCTTAGTCGAAAGCCGAATTACCTCCGCATCCTAGTATGGTTGGTTCGGTCGAAGCGGGCTCGTATGATGCGGCTGCTACCGAGGTCCTGTCTTGATGGGCAGGAAACAGCCAAGCTCCTTCTGTTGGGTCATTCACCATGTTGTGGAATTCACGGTTGCGATCGAGTTGTGCGTGCGGCCTGTTGGTCCTGTCCTGCGTTGGACTGTCGGCCGCTGACGACAAGGATAATTCGAAGCCGAGCGCAATCGCGGATGGTAATGTTGTCATTGGGCCGAACTATAAGATCGATCCCGATCTAACGGACAAGGGGAATCCCAAGGGGAGGTTCTTTGAATTCTCGATGCGACTGGCCGACAGCAAGATCTTCAGCGGAGACGATGCCACGCTCGACTCGAAGAAGCCGGTTCGTAAAGAGCGGAAGATCTTTGTGTATGTGCCGGCCAGTTATCAGGACGGGACCAAAGCTCCGATCCTTGTGACGCTGGACGGGCCGAGTCATCTCAATCTGGTCCGTAATGCCCTCGACAATCTGACGATTTCCAAGGACGTCGAACGGAAGTTGCCGTCGTTTATCGTGATCGCCGTGGAGAATGGCGGCAACGATAGCAAGGGGAGTGAACGCGGACTGGAATATGACACGATGTCGGACCGGTTTGCGCGCTTCATCAATGACGAAGTCTTGCACGCGGTGCTGCACGACAAACACATCAAGGCGGCGTATCCCGGGATCGCCTTCACGGATGATCCTTGGGGCAAGGCGGCGATGGGATGTAGCTCGGGCGGAGCCGCGGCCTTGACGATGGGCTGGTTTCGTCCAGACCTGTTTCGCCGGTTGATCACGTACTCGGGGACGTTCGTCGATCAACAGGACGATGACGCGCCGGAAGAGGCGGCTTATCCACTGGGGGCTTGGGAATATCATTCCAGCAAGAAGTTGATCGAGAACAGTGAGAAGAAGCCATTGCGGATCTTCACGCACGTTTCTGAACACGACAATGGGGCCAAGGATCGCGAGGAAACTTATCACAACTGGGTGATGGCCAATGAACGAACGGCCGCGGCGTTGAAAGCGAAGGGCTACGACTACCGCTATGTGTTCAG
>JAQGHU010000041.1 GCA_028291515.1 Schlesneria sp. | reverse complement strand
ACGCGCGTCCGCAAATCCATCGCCAATGGCGCTGCCATCATCGTCTCCTCCCTGAGTCACATGAACTCAGGAAAGTTACTCCAAACCACACCTCGGAGTGAAGATCATTTTCAAATGTGCTCTAGAGATTTTCCACTCGCGAGCGCCGCTTCACAAAGAAGCGGCTGCAATGGTACGACTATCCACCTTGATACGAACATGCGTCTTATGTCCGGGTTATAATAGCTAAGAGCATGTCCTGGACTGCGGACAATGCCGCGAATCATCCTCAGCGAGGTCGTGAATTGATTCAGTGAAAGATGAGATACTCCCACTTCTGGTGACTTCATCCGTTGCGTTGACAATGCCGGCCCTAGGTTTCAGATGGAAGTGAAGCGATTGTTGCCCTCCACGCTGCGACACTCCGTACAGGAGATCATGGAAATGTCTCAACAACAGTCCTTGCCTGCAAGCGTTGGCCTTTGCCTTTCCGGCGGAGGTTTTCGCGCGGCTGATTAAATTCACTGCCCCGTTGATGGACGGCGGAATTTATGACAATCAAGGTATCGAGAGTATCCTTTTGAGTGAAGAGCGTGCGGGCCTCCTCGACATGATCATCATGTCGGACACAGACAGGCAGGAAGAGGCCTTATTTCAGATGCCTGACTCAGTAGCGGGTGCCGCAAGTCAATCGACATCGCAAATCAATGTCATGTGGAAGTTGTTCCTTGGTTGGAATCCGACACTGGGGATACTCGCTTGGTTGTCGTGGCTGCTGCTAGCCCTATGCTGGCTTTCAGTGGGTGCGTTAGGTCTCAACCTCTGGAATCAGTTCAACAGCCCGCAGCCAAGTTCAGTGGTTTGGGCTCTCTTGACAAACATTGTACCGTTGCTGCTGACCGTCTCTGCCGCTGGGTTGCTTGCGCTGTTCCGCAGTACTTTCAAAAATAAGTTGCTGTCACAAGTCCCTCAATTGCAACTCGCGAGTTGGAAATATTTGAGTAAGGTACGACTTGTCAACACGATTGACATGTGTTGGTTCCGCATCTCTTCGCTGATGGCGCTCACGTCGAACGTGTTCATGAAGAGGATCAGGAGCAACGGATATCGGAGCATCTTCCAGGACCCAGAACATCAAGGAAAACTCGTTTCCAACTTCATTTATTCAATTCGTACAACGAGTTCCAAATCGCGTCGAGTTCGCCAAGCGGACGAAATATCTGCTGGTGCCGTCGAGACGCAGGCGCCTCGGGCATGGATGACGATCCCACCGGCGTCAGAGCGATTGTGTGCTGTTACGGAGGCAGCAGCGGCGGTTCCGACACTATTGTGGTTTCAGAACGACGAGGAGCTTCCGAATCTCGTCGCCACAGGGCAAGCAACGACTTGCCTGAGCCTGATGCGATTTATTTCGCAAACACGATGTATCGATGAAAACTCCGAAGCATTCGCCGCCCCTGAGGTCCAGGAACTCTGGTTGCGACTTCAACGTGACTGGGCGTCGTTCCAAGTCGATCCATTTTACTTGACGCCAGACCAATCAAACGACCTCATTCCAGCGAACTCAGGCACATTGTCATAGATTCTGGTTTCATGACTTCAAGACACCAATATGCCTGTCCCAGTACTCGTTGAATCGGAGGATGCAGAAGAGCATCAGGTGACGCGTCAGTGCAATCTGCGAAGACAGCCAAGTCCACCGAGTCGATTTGAGAGTCATCAATGGACTCTTGTGTCCACTCAGCTCCATCTATTCGCCGAAGGTTTTGCCTAATCGCCCTACATGGCGCGACCGTGAATCCCGATGTCGCGAAGTAGTTCGTCGGATGGCTATATTCGCGGCATCGCGATGTGCCAGCTGTATAGTTTTGTTGCCAACCATGGTCGTGCGAGTTAATCTCGCCGTGCATTGGTACATTCCGACAAAATTGGGAAAATCACTGGAGCGAGGCCCACAGCAGATGAGCGGGCTGACTTCGCAATCGAAGTATGAAAGGACGACGACATGACGAAACGAGTGACGCAACTGACTTTCGCCCTGATGGGGATTTTGGCTGCCTCAACTGCAGAGGCTGGGTTAAGGTACGTATACGCTTATGGAAACGCACCCTATTATCCTGTCGCCATGCCCTATTATGCCGCAGCCCCCACAGTTGCAGGATACACAACTTTCTCCCCGCAAGTCGCACCAACAACGGCAATGTCTGGCCATGTCCTTGTTCCGGCCAGATCTGTCGATGGAACTCCTTCCTATGGTGCGTACCATCCGACGCTGGGAACGTTCCTTGGCTGGTGGCAACTCATCGGCGGAGTGTGGCAGTTCGTTCAGTCTAATGGCGCGAGCGGTGGCACAACTTCGCAAGATGTAGGTGTCACGAAAACTGACTTCAATAACTTTGTGACGCAGTATCAAACTGATATCGGGCAGATCAAAACCAAATTGGAAATAACACCTGCCGGAACTGTTACTGGCAACGGCACGACTCCAGCACCGAATACTGGACCGTCGCCTGCCACGGGCACCACGCCTGCTCCAAGTGGTGGCCCTGTCCCCGGAACGGCAGTCGCCCCTCAAGTTCCTTCAGGAACGAGCGTTCAGCGCTTGGATGACATCATTGCGAAGCTGAACAAACTGAAGATTGCGAAGTAGCTCCATCGTCTTTTCCAAACTAGTTCCTTGGGATCTCGCCTCATGACAGACCCTTCGAAACCGTTTCTTCCGTTTACGGACTTCGTGAATGCCGTGCAGGCCGCTCAGCACGCTGAGGTCGCTGCCCTGCCCGCTGCCCAAGTCTCTGGACCAGATGAGTTTGAGAAGATGCGCGAGCATGTCCTGAAGCTGTATCAAGGCGTTGACGTGCCCCACAGCTTTCAGGACGAGTCGGGACAGGTCTTCGATTGTATCCCGATCGAACAACAACCGGCGGCTCGTGCGGCGGAGGCGCCAGTGATCGCGACTCCGCCAGAATTGCCTGGGAGTTCGCCAGAGTCCGCGATACAGCCGCCTACCACGGCCAGCGCAGCGGGTACAGATGCGTTCGGAAATGCACGGATCTGCCCGGCAGGGACGGTCCCCATGCGCCGGATCACACCTGAGGAAATCGCGCGGTTCCAGACGCTTGAAAGATTTTTTCGGAAAAGCCCCGTAGGACGGGGCATCCAGCCAACGTTATCCCCACTTCAGTTTGGGGTTCAGCCGACTCATAAGTACGCCCACGCTTTTCAGAATGTCAACAATCTAGGCGGCCATAGCTTCCTCAGTGTGTGGGCTCCGCACGTTTCGGACGATCAGTTCTCCTTATCGCAACATTGGTATGCCGCGAGCGGTGCCGCAGGCGTTCAGACGGTCGAGTTGGGATGGCAGGTCTATCCGCAGAAGTATCATCACTCCAAGCCGGCGCTCTTTGTGTATTGGACGGCGGACGGGTACCAGAATACGGGCAGCTATAACCTCGATGACGGTGACTTCGTCCAGACGAATTCAGCGTGGACTCTCGGTGGGACGCTTTCCCCCTGGAGCACCGTGGGAGGACCAATCAATGAAATTGAGCTTGCCTGTCATCTCAGCGGTGGCAACTGGTGGATCTACGTGAACGGAGCTGCCCTCGGCTATTATCGGGGAACTCAATATGGCGGAGGCCCGCTGGCAACATTCGCAACTACGATTGACTATGGCGGTGAGACAGTCGGTAGTGGTGTTTGGCCGCCAATGGGCAGCGGCGAGCGATCGGATGCCGGAAACACGCACGCAGCCAGTCAGCGAGATATCTACTACTATCCGGCACCATCCGGCAATCCGGCGCTGCCGAACTTAATCGGCCAGCAACCATCACCCTTGTGCTATACCATCAGCCCTGGGTCGGCAGCGCCTCCCTGGAATCGCTATTTCTTCTATGGTGGCGCAGGCGGAAGCTCCTGCTAAGTACAGAACATCTGCATGTAGTCCATTGCGATCACGTGGCCGATGGCCGCTATTTGCTCGCGAACAATCACATTTCTCTTTGCCAATAGTCCTTGGAGACCGGCCTGTTTCGCCGGTCCATGGTGCGGCCCCGCAATCTCATTATAACCGGACTGCTGTTGAGTCTATTGTCTCGAATTGCATCGTCCGTGTAATGCGGCATTCTGCTCCGGTCGATTTTAATCGTGGGTCCACATACTCCCACGCGCTCCCTGCCTCCTGGTGAGCGATGCGATGGTGTCGTTTCCTGAGGACAGAATCCCATGACGAGATTGTCATTCTTGAGCGTGATCACTGCTTGCATGGGCATCGCCTCGTCGCAGACCTCCGTACACGCCGGCGGGCATTGCCAAGAGGGCGGAGTGAGTTACCAAGGTCGAATTGTGATGAAAATACACAAGACCTGGCTCGGTGCCTCACCAGCTCCGACGCTTCCAGTGTTCGTGCAGCAAGCTCCACCCATGATTGCGGTCCCTTATGTTGCCGCTCCGACGATGATTGCAACGCCTCCCGTTGCGCCGGCAGCACCGGTCGCTCCACAGGCACCCACGTCGCCCGCTGCACAGCGTGATCTGGATGAATTGCGAGCAAGCGTCGCTGAGATTCGTAACCAGATGGTCCTGCTGTCTCAGGAAGTCAAGGCCATCCGCGTGAAGGTTGGCGAGTAATCGCGCGACTGCGTTCCAGAATACGAATCGGATCCTCAAGGAAGGGGAAAGCCAATGAACCGAATCACCGGTTTCATTCTCTTTGGCAGTGTCGCTGTGACTTCGTTTGGGGGCACTTCATACGACTCGACCGCAAATGCCGGGTGGTTTTGGAAGGGAAGCCGGTGCAAGGAGGCTTGCAGCGAGGCCGAATCGTGCGTGACGCCGCCAATGGCACCGCCGCAAGCGCCGCCAACAATACCGCCGATTGCGCCACAGGCACCTGCCGTTTTTCAAACTCCCCAAGCAACCAGTGACATCTCCGGACCATCCGAGTCGATCGGGATCAGAGGTTTCGGTATTCGCGTCCCGGAGTGCAATCTGCAATTGCCGACAATTCAGTTGCCATCCATCGTTCGATATCGCCGCGGCTCCGAAGCGAATTTTGAATCAGCCCGTTCACCGCAAATTGCAGGCATGGCTGCGATGCCCTCGCAACTCGTTCCGGGTGGCCACAGTATCCCAGTGGCCCCAATCACTCCTCCAACGGCACCACCGATAGCCCCGCCCCAGCCACCAGCCGCGCCGCCAACGGCACCGAACTGTGTACCTCAAGCCCCTGGAGTTCCCGTAACGGCCGCTGATCAACAAACTGTCAATGAGTTGCTCGAAACACGACGAGCCCTCGAGGCTTATCGACAGGAGTTGGCTGAATTGAAGCGCGCGTTGGGATCGGTGCAACAAACGGCGACCGATGACCCCGGGGTACCGCCCTCACCGACGGTGCGACGGCTTTCCTATCCGAAGCAATCAGGCTCTGATTCAGGAAATCAGCGAAGGCTCGAGGCAAAAGTTGTGGAAGCCGGATATGCAGAAGACGAAGGAGTTGTACCACGACGTCCTGTCTTGCTTCGAGATAGGCGATCTCGTGCTTCTGAAGACGATTCCGCTCGCGATTCGGTAGACATCAATCACCCGATCAAAGCGGCTGGCCGTGCCAAGGCAACTACTGCACCGAACGTAGGTCACTCCTATTTGTCCGACGAAAAAAATCCAGAACCGGCAGGGCTGGGGGCTTGGACGCTTCCCGCTCACAAATGATGAACTTGTGACATTGCTGGGGGTAGAGCCGCATGCCATTCGACCTTCGAAACGATGAGGGCCAGTTGTTCGAATCGACATGAGTACCCCATCTACGTCAGTTTTATGACGAGACCATCGCGGAGGGCAGCGACGCCATTCCAGCCGAGCCCGGTCACTTCAATTGCTCCATCTTTTTGATCGATGGGCCGATTCGTCTTCGAATTGAGGACGGTCAACTCGATTCCGATTCGGAGCCAGCGCGCTGCCTCGGATTTGGTCTTCGGGTTACCGGAGAGGTACATACTGAGCCTCGCGTATCACTTTTCATCTCAGCCCACCCAGTGATTATACAACCCAAGTTGACGAAAGACTCGTCGCGGAAGTCGCCGCCAATCATGCTTGAACCTGCCTCCACGAGCTGGCGAATCGTGAGAACTCGTCAGCATCGCCCCAGCCAATTGTCACCGGTACCGCGTCTTTCGCCTAAAACCGATGGCGTACATACCCTTGTTCAGAAGTTATTGTCTGTCAAATCCTTGTCTATTGCCGAAGGGCTTCGCTGAGTTGCACTTCAGTTTTGGGTTCGGCTTTTCGATTGAACCGATGCGACTCCAAGTCCCTCAACAGGCAATGGAAAAGCCGCACGGCCTATTGGTCACCTTTACCTCAACTAGGAGGTGGCTGTCCCAGCGTGACGAGATGCAGTACATGAATTAACCCAACGACTCCGGTAACCTCATCAGTCAGTGCCCTACCGGCGATACCAAAGCCAGATGCAATGCGCTAGGTTCCACCATCCAGCTCAGCGATAGTATGAGGGGTATCACTGACGACTACATCCATGACGCCTTGTGCGATCTCGCCGTCTCCGCAGGCAGCACCACCGACCCCATCCAATACGTCACAATTTGTGAGATGCCTTGTGACATCTGGTCGAACGCGATCGCTATCGTTGCCGCAATCGAAGGACACTTGCGCAGACCTTCACCAATTGTTGGCGATTCTTACTACTCGTCCCTCACGTATATCCATTGTATTGTAGTGATGAATTGCTATTGTACCGGCGGTAGCTTTCGTTGCTACTCAAACAAGATGTCTGTGATGTTGGCGAGCGGTAGACAAGACATTGGGAGATATTGACCGTGGAGAAGTTGGAAGATCTGAATGTTGAACTTCGATTGACAGTCAGCGAAGTGAATCTGCTGTTGGGTGCGCTTTCTGAGCTACCGTTCAAGGTCTCGTTCGGCCTGATTCAAAAAGTCAGACAACAAGCGGAACAGCAGGTGAACAACGCCGAGCGAACTCAAGGTGGTAATTCCGTTCCTGTCTCTCAGAGTTAGCTTCAAGAAGCCACCACCTTGGCCGTAAATCAGTCGGAGACAATTGAAGGGGCTCACTGGGAATTTCTAGAGTCGTGCGGAAAGCTCGATGTCCAGAGTGTATGTCTGCAACTGGTTCCCCCTCACTGGAAGTCGGCCCCGCTGATTCGCGCCGCCAATGGGTATTCTACCTTTTTCAAAGGCCGTGGAATCAACATTGGGTGCGGCAGCGATCCCCTTCGGACGGATGACTGGCCTCAAGTTGAAAGCATCACTGCGTATGACAAAGCCCACGGCGATGCTCAGTCATGCTACAATCTGCCAGATGCATCCTTCGATTTCGTGTTTTCCAGCCACTGCCTAGAGCATCTCGCGAATCCAGTCGATGCATTAATTGTATTCGGATCTGTGCTCCTCTAATCGAGGACACAAGGTAGCAGGCACCGCAGGCCAAAGGTGTCAAATACATGATGTGCCAGATTCCGATCGTGAATCCGTATCAGCCCTCATTGAATGTCGCTCGTTGAACTCGGACGAGTCAGGCAGAGTTTTAATGCTCAAAGGCGATATCAAAGGGGCGCACGATCCCCGCGACAGGCTCGCCGGGAATCTGCTTGATCGCTACTTTGATTCGCAGGCTCGATTTATAGGCCTCGGAATTTTGAACGGCGGCCGCTTGGATCCGACTTTCAACATGCTCCGAGAGCAGCTTCCGAATAATGCGACCTCCTTCACGACCATTTGATTTCTGGTTGAGGTCATGGCCGCAAAGGGCAATGGCCCGCGTGACCTCTTCTGAGATCTCGATCTCTTTATCACGACGTTTTTTCCAGGAGTCTTGTAGTACCGCAACAAGCCGGCGGCAGATGGCCAGCATTGCATTTTCATCCAACGGGCGAAATACAATGACCTTCCTGATTCGAGCGAGAAACTGCGCCGTGAATACCGGCTGACTCGATCGTTCATGCCGAATCTTGGCCAGCATGCTTTTGACGCGAGTTTCGATTTCCTGCTGGCTGTGACCCGCGTTCGACATTTGCGAAATCGGATCAGCCCCGGCGTTGGTTGTTAAGACAAAAATAGCCCTGTCGGCGTATGCTTTGCGACCGCGTTGATCGATCAACCAGCCCTCATCGAAGAGATTGAGAAATGGCACCCAGATATTGGGATGGGCCTTCTCTCCCTCGTCGAGCAAGAAAACCGAGTAGGGATCGGAGTTGAGATCATTGACCAATCGTCCTCCCTGGTCATGACCGACATAGCCGGGAGGCACTCCGATGATTCCCGACACGCTGTGGGGCTCAGTGAAGTTACCCATTGGATAGGTTTGCAGCCGTCGGGATGTCGAATAAAGTTCGGCGAGACGTTTGGCGAGTTCCGTCTTCCCGACTCCCGTCATCCCGGCAAATAGCAGTACGGTGGCAGGTTTATTGGGATCGACCAAGCCAGCCCGAATCAATCTCAGTTCCGAGGCCACCGCCGCAACCGCCTCCTCCTGCCCGAAGACCTCTGACGACAATGCCGCTTCAAAATCGGGCTGATCGGCTTCACCTAGGAGCGTCGTTTCCGGTATGCCCGTCGTGATCGCGACCACCTCGATCACCTTTTGGAGTGTCACCTCGCTGACCGCGATTCCATGTTGTGTTCGATCGAAATCGAGGTCTTCGCAAACGTGACGGAGCACGCGCGCAGCCTTCGCCGGAAAGTGTTCGTTGAGAATGTAGCCAGTGCAGAGCGCCAACGTACGCTCGACCGTCGCCTCAGTGATCTGGAGTTGAAATTCTGCCTCCAGAGTGTGGGCAATCTGCTGAACGATTTGGCTTAGCAGATCACCATGCGGTTCCTCCAGTTCTATGCGAGTGAAGTACTCCAGCAGTTCGGCATCGCTGCCGATCAGGTCATTGTATTCCCATTTCGACAGCACTGCGACGATCTGCAGGCCAGGTCGTGCAAAGGCCGCCTTCAGCAATGCCTTATTATCCTCCCCACCGGACCGCCGCAGAAGTGAGGAGAGTCCGTCGAGGCAAAGCACGAGGTTGCGTTGGCCAAGAGTGAACTGAAGAATGCTTTCGAGGCAAGCACGGCTGTCCTCCCGCGATACATATTGGCAGTCGATCCAGACGAAGCGTTTCTCCTGGAGGAAAGGGATTTGACCTGTAGCGGCAGCGCAAGCCAATTCACGAACAAAAGTCGTCTTGCCAACACCTTTGGGGCCGGTGACGAGGACATGTCGTCGCGTCTTCCGGTACAGCGCCCGAATGGTTTCCTCCAATAGAGTTGGTGGCGACAGCGCGACCAGAGGCGGCAATCGCCCCATTCTGGCTGACGCCGTAAGATCTTCCATCGGTAGGATTGCCGAGAGGGGTGCAGCAGTGTCGGGATAGCTGGTCGACATTTCCGGGGATTGAGCAGACACAACAGGCCTTTCGAATCGCGACTAGCAACGACGGAGTAGTTATTACGTTCAGCGAAGAGCGGCAGCTTGAGAGAATGCGGATTCCGATTCCTCATGCCGATGTAATAGTCCGAGGACGACTCCGCGGTTATGCCAGACTGACGCATCGATGGGCACCAGTGAAGTAAGCCGCTCCAAGATCGCGAGGGCGGCAGGATGGTCATGACTGGCGTGGTGTAGCCGCGCCAATTCTCGGAGGAGCCCAGGATCATCTCCACAGGCAAGTGTACCGGACTGAAGTTCACTCACAGCCGCCGTCCAATCCTGCTTCGCTTCTGCCAAACGAGATGCCATTCGATATCCATCCGCGGCGGCCGTGCTGTGTTTACGTAACAACAAGATTCTCGCTTCCGCTTCGGTGTGCTCCTGGCGACGGATCAGGCACTCAATCAGTCCAATCTGCGCGGGAGCGTACTCGGCCTGCTCCGTCAGAATGCTCCGCCACTCAGTTTCTGCAGAGTCATATTGCCCCAGATCCTCATGGACCAGAGCGAGATTGTGCCGTGCCTTGAAACCAGATAGACCGATATCGACACTCGCAAAATGTCGGCTCCCGCTAGGTTTGAGAACTTGTTGATACAATTCTACCGCCTCCTGCAGGCGTCCGAGTTCATGTGCCAGCATGGCTTGGCGAAACAGGATCTCTTTATCGTTTGGATACAAATCAGCGGCCTGCCTACAGACTTGCGTCGCGCGCTCGAGTTCTCGCAATTGCATCAGACTGCTGATGAGCAGTGCATATGCCTTACGCACATGGGACTCGTCCATGCGCGAAACCTGCAGACAACGTTCCAACCAGCGCACCGCTTCGACGTGCTGGTGGACATCGGCATGCGTCATGCCCAAGTTAAACAGGACGAACGGATGGTCTGGACGTTCTTCCAAATCCAGTCGCAGCAATCTGAAATCCCGCTCAAGCTTGCGCTGGCGCCCTTGCGTAGTGTGATCGGCCCCGGAATGAACCACATAAATGTCGGTGAAGGCCACTTCGCCACCGCAGCGGCGGATGGCAGGCAGGATCTGTTCGTGGATGCGATGCTCGAATCGCAATTCAGGACGGTTTCGGAAGAGCTTCACATGGTCGACGGCCGTCACATCCTGAGTATCATTGTTTGGCCCGGGACAGTGGACCTGGATGACATACCCCAAGATATTTGCGACATGATTGGAATCGGCCAGCATTCGCAGTCGTTGACCACATTCCACTGGAATTGTATCGTCCGAATCCATCCAGAAGATCCATTCCCCGGTCGCGTGCCGCACCGACTCATTGCGAGCCGCAGAAAAGTCATCGCACCAAGCCCAATGGTGTACAATGGCACCCAGCCGCTGGCAGATGTCAGCGGTTGCATCCGACGAGCCCGTATCGACCACAATCATCTCATCAACCCACGGGCGAATGCTCTCCAGACAAGAACCAATTGTCGTCTCGTTATTACGAACGATCATGCAGAGGGACAGTCGCGGCCGTTGTCTAGGCACTAGCAATAGCCCGCCCTCGTCGGCTTCGGCAATGTCAAAAAGCGTGTCGACTGCCGCGGTTCTCGGGACTGTTGGAATCCATTTCTCTTCAAATTTCTGACGATTCTGTTCCAGAAGCCCCGCAAAATCGACCCCACTCCCGAAGAACGTTCGACTTCCATAGTGATGCACGAAGGCATCTCGGGCAATCGCCGCTTTCCACCCCTGTTGAAGCGCGCGCAGACAGAGGTCGTCATCTTCGAAACAGCCGATACCAAAACGCTCATCGAGCCCGCCGATCTGCTCGACAACGGCTCTGCGGATCAACAGACAGAAGCCAATCAGGCGATCGGTCGGCTCCGTTTCCCTCGCATGGAGTTTGCCCCAATCCCAGGCAAAACCGTCCATGGAGGCCATGTCACCGTATTTAGCCGGTATCAGTTGTGAACCGCTAACATTGTTTGAGCAGGGACCTACCAGGCCGATGTCGGAATGGCGTTCGAATACAGACAACATCCTGCATAACCATCCTGTGCTGACAACGGTGTCGTTGTTGAGCAACAATATCTGCTCGCCCCGTGCAAGCTGCAAACCTTGATTGACTGCTGCGGGAAAACCGCGGTTATCCAGATTGCAAATTACCTGCGCCGCGCTGAGGGTCTTCAGATAGTCCGACGTGCCGTCTGTGGATCCATTGTCGACGAATATCAGTTCGACGGGTTCGTCCGTCCGTAATCGAATACTCTCCACACATTCGCGAGTGTAAGGGAGTTCATTGAACGTCACGATGATGATGGAAGTCAGGCCGCGTGAAATTGGCCGAGTAGTCGCGCCGACATCATCAGGGTCGGACGCAGCGTTAGGATCATTCTTGTCATGCTGGGGGTGAGGCGATCGTGCAACCGCCAAATATTGGTAGGTAAAGAATTCTTCGGCCTCTTCGGAACTGAGTCCCGCCACCTGCAGGGCTCCCACTTTAACCGAACCTGGACGACCAGCCTGTTCCCACTCCGCGTGTCCCGACCCGGGCTTGGGAATCAAGGAAGTCAGCGCGAAGCCGCACCGAAACAGGAGTTTTTCGATCTCGCGCCGTGTAAAGAACCGCACGTGATCATTGTCCAATAAGCCAGCGGCCTCATAGGTCCAGTTGCCTTCCAGCAGCGCTGCCACGATGCTGTGGTGTCGAACATTAGGAAGGCTGATGACAAGGTGACCACCCGGGACAAGCCATTGGCGGAGACGTACCAGAAGACTTGCCGGATCCCGCAAATGTTCGAGGACATCTGCGCAAACGACACAGTCAAATGCGGCATCCGGGAATTTAATGCTGGAATCTTCAAGATTCCATTCGAGGACACGGTCCAACCTTGTCCTTGCCGCCGCTGCCGCTGCCGGATTCAGTTCGATGCCTGTGACGACCGAGGATTGCCGCTGCTTGAGTAGCATTCCGAGGCGGCCGGTTCCACAACCGATATCGAGCACGCGCTGCGCGGACAGCGGGATGAGTGCCACGACCTCCGGTCTTGCAAACTCAAAATAGGGGGCATCTTTTTGCGGGCGATCTGGTGGCGAAGTCCGCCGCTCCGAAGACACATGATCGTCCTCACCTGATCGCTCAACGATCGTTTGACCATCTTGCACAATCCGCTGGAGCCCCCACTTTCTTAATAGCCATTGCTGATTGTCCGCATAGTTGAATCGATGATCTGCGTAGCCGCACAAAGTTTCCGTAGTGGGGTAATGATCGATCGTCACGGACAAGTCGTGAACGACCTTCCACCGGGAGTTTCGCAATTGCAGGAGGAAGTCGTAGTGTTCAGCACCGATTCCGCCGTCCCAACGAACGTCAGCAAACACTTCGCGTCGAATCAATCCGAACTGAGGCACGTATTCCCGAATTCCTGACACTTGATCGCGCCATGCACCTTGTTTGATAACGAGCGTTTCGTCAAAGAGGTCCAGCGTCCCGCCTGAGCTGCGCGGCCGCTTGACCTCGCCTACGATGTCGACGCAACTCCCGGCGACGATCCCAACGGGGGGATCGAGGTGCAGTCGCTGATGTAGATGGTCGATCCGAGTAGCTTCCGTGAAACAGAAGTCGTCGTCCAGCAACAGGACGAATGGTCTTGTCGTCGAATCGACGAGAAGATTGCGCCCACTAGTCACGCCGCTCGCCCAGGGGAGGGAGTAGAGCGTCCAATTGGGGTTTCGATTGATCAACGCGCAGCATTCGCGACTGTCTTCGTCTGCTGACTGAAGCAGGTTACCATCATCTGCAACGCTGACATGGGCGGCAGGATAGATCTCACAAATCGATCGCAACAATCGCAACAGAGCCTTCGGCCGCAGAAAAGTCTTAATGATGAAGTCAATGTCGTCGATCAAAAATGAGGCGATATCCGCTTTTGGTGCCGTCGATGGTGTCGGACTTGGTAGTAGCCGCTCGCCAGCGGCAGAGGAACTCGCGGCGCCGTGCAATGGCGATTGTGGAATCGTTGCGCTACGGTCGATGATTTCCAGCAATGACTGCATTCGGTGCAGATAAGTATGACGGGCGATGACTTCCTGATGTCCTGCGAACGCAATCTTTTCTCGAGCCTCGTCGTGTCCTAGATAATAGTGCAGCTTGTCGAGCAATTCTTCTGCCCCACTGTATTTGACAAAGTGTTGGTCGGCGACGAGCAGTTCTTCCTGACCGTTCTCAACAAGGTCATTAGTCACGAGCAGGGGCCCGCAAGCGAGTGTCTCAAACACACGCATATTCACGTCATCCTTGACACTCCGATTGAAGCCGATTTTCGCTTGGGAATACGTTTCTGCAAATTGCTCAAAGTAGCGTTCGCCCACAAATGTCTTGCCAAATTGCTTTACAAGTCGGGCTAGCAGATCGTTTCTGGGCCCCGGCGCAATACGTCCGACAAAACAGATATCCCACAACTTCTCACGTGAAAGACGTTGATGGATCCTCGGATCGCACGCCAGTGGCAGCCAATTCGTCGGAATTCCTGCCCCACGCAAGCGTTCGGCTCCATTTCGTTGCGCTGCGAACAGCCAATCGAATCGTCTCCCCTTTTCTTCCGCCCATTCTGGATCCATATGCGTATCAATCACCCACCACGCACAGGGTCGCAGCTCTGGAGGTAAGTGATAGCGCAAGCCGTCATCGATATTCAGGTAGAGATCGAAGCCGTGTTTCGGAATCTCTGGCAGTTGCTGAGGACGATAATGTTGTACGTCGTGCAACTGCCGCAACGCGCGCAAACAATAGCCACCCGTCGTTTCCGGACGAAGAATGTCATCAAATATGAGAGCAATTCGCTGGCGCGTCATGCGAGCTTACCCGAAATGAGGTGAATCATAGGTTCGTGAAACTCTGTTGGCCCGGTTTCCAAATCAGATTAATTCATCTTTTCTTTGGAGCGACACTGATTAAAGGGGACCCCAAGAGGGGCAAATAATGTCTCTCCATAATGGATTCCCAGGTAAACTCCTCTTCAAATCTCCGCCGGCCAGCCTGGCCGAGCCGTCGACGTAATTCTTCATCGTCCATCAACGCCTCCATTTGTCGTTCCAGATCTCCGATGTCACCCGGACGAAATAACAGTCCCGTGGCCCCGTCCGCAACGGTAAACTGGAGCCCTCCGATTCGGCTGGCAATGACCGGTCGCCCTACTCCCATCGCTTCAACCGCGGTGCGGCCCAGTGCCTCTTCCGCCACTGTCGGCACCACGACAATGTCGGCATCGTGCATCACGGCGGGAAGCGTCGCCTGCGATTGCCAGCCGATATGGCGGGTAAACGGATCGACCTGACCAACTGGGTCAGCAGTGGCGATCAGCTCAAAATCCTGACGTTTTTTCCACAGGTTCTGACAAGCGGCATGCAAGACATCAAAGCCTTTCATCGGCTCATTGACGAGGCCCGCAAAGAGAAACCTGAACCGTCCGTGATTGTGGCGTTCAACGCTAACCAGCGCATCGGGAAATCGCGTGGAATCGAAGCCGCTGGGAATGACATGCACTCTTTTGGCATACGGACCAACCATGGCGCCGATCAGTGGATTGACGACCAATATCCCCTCGGCGTTGCCGAAAGCGGATCTGAGGGAGCGGTCGTATCCGGTGGTTCCGTACTGCACCAGCTCACGTTCACCGCGATGCAACCCGCCGGAATATCTCCCGTTTGTCTGGACACATAGACAACAGTCAGCAGGAGTGGCGAACTGGTGCTTGCGACAGCTCTTGAAATTTCCCTCCTCAAACAAGAGACGAACATTGTTAAGTGGGCAGAGACACTCCTGAGCAGCAATGCGTAGGAAGTAACGGTATTGATTGACCGCCTCTGCCAGTATCGGCTTCGAATTCCAACTGTCCGTCACGATCACCCAATCCGGTCCGAAATTCTGGATGGCGGCCCGGAATCGTGCTTGAATATCGGGAACACTCCACTCAGCAGAAGTAAAACGCACAGCCTCACTGGCGGCCAATGGTGGATCGGTCACGTTCCCCAGACCCCACTCGGGATACTCCGCATAGAAATGCCGGACCACGTAGCCCGCCTGCGTCAGAAACTTTCCCGTTTCAGCGGTGTGAACAGTACCGCCCCCAGTTGAAGGCCAGTTGAAGAGCAGACTCACGATTGCCACCCGCTGCGGTCGACTGTTTAACGCAGCCCGTGGCGCGGGAGCGATAGCAGAATCGATACGCCGCCTGTTCTCCCGAGGAACCTGCCAATTCGGTACCAGCGCAACCGCTTTGTCAAATGCACGACGCGCTGTAGCCGCTGCCCCCTCCAGGCTTGCCAATACTCCAAGATCATTGTGAATTCTTGCGAGCATCCTCGGCTCTTCAACAATATCGAGAAGTCTGAGGAATCCCTCCTTGGCCTTATCCCATCGACCGCTCACAGCGAGTTGGCAGCAGTCCTGATAATCTGCGTGGTGTTTTCCTGAACCCCAGCCGGCCTGCTCTTGGATTTCTTTCGATTCATCATCCATACAATGATTGCATCTGTTAGGACTGGCCTGGAATTCGATATCACTTAATTACAATCCGTAGGCCCATATTGCAACTTTGCTAACTCCACAGCATGCGGTTTCGTCGATGTCGCCCGCTTGGATATCCGAGGATTCCGCCCAAAATACATTTTGTTCACTATTTTTAAATGAGTACGAACAATCGGGCGTCAACGCAGAGTGGGTCGTTACATGGCGCAATGCACTTCAACTCCCATGCATTCCGCCATATCGCAAAAACGTCGTTACATGGTTGGTTGCACGAAAAGTCTGGTGCCGTGCATGATTTACAAGTGATGGAATTGCGAGTTCGGACAGTCCGGCAGTGCAGTGTGATTGCCAATAGGAGCGAGCCCAGTGCAACCCGATCCATGACCTTAGATCAGTTCGCCAACGGCACTCCATGGTCTGCATCACGAAGAAACTCTATGCCGTGTATTGTGTTACACTGCCTGTAATGCTCATTTACGAGTGTGCCCGCCAAGGTGGCTATTTAGATCGCGCCCAGCAGGAAAACCGCGCAATTTGTGAACAGTTCCGTCGCCCATGTCAAAGAAGCAGCCATTCTCAGGCACTATGGTCGTGACTCCGGAGGCTGTTCCGCCTGCGTTAACTGCTGCGGTCTCCAAATGTGGCAAACAAATACCCAACAATTGTCAGGATGAATGAGCGATCCGCTCCTCAGTGCGGTGACGGATGCACAAGGGCACTCCAACTTTAGGTTTGGCTTCGAGGCCATGTTAGTCTGGAACCAAGAGTCTTCACTAAGCATTAACAATGCCAGGTGGCGATTTGTCGCTATCGCACCCAGAATGAGGTATTTCGGCAATACTCACTTGCGTTGGCTCAATCTTAGTGCCTTTATTTCCGGTATGTATTATGCAGTCCACGAAGATTTTGTTACAGCGGCAATTATTCGCTTGCGATGTGAGCATGAAATCGCAACACTCCTCACCGTCATCGCGGTTGGTATTCGATAGGGTGCATGACTGCCTTCACGGCTACGTAGCCACTTCCCACCGTGGATGACTCGGCGATCAATTCGACTTTGCGTCCTATACACCGTTCTGTCGCCTTCCCTCACTCACCGAGGATAAATTATGGCAACGTTGGTTGACTACCGCGGTCTGCAGGTTGTCTCGCCAAACCCCACTGGGGCTGGCGGGCTCGCAATCCAAAACGACTTGAAAAGTCTTGTGGAATGGGGACCCAAAAGCGTTTGGAGTCAATCTGCCAGCCCCGGTTCGAGCGACGACAGTGGTAGCGAATTCTATCCAGGTTCTTTGTGGCTGCGCACTGATACCACGCCACCGCAGTTGTTCGTTTGTCGGTCATCCGCGGTCGGAGCGGCCGTTTGGTTGCCGGTGCTGTTGAATCTCGTGCAGGACACCGCGCCAAAACTAGGCGGTGACCTCGATGTCAACGGCCATAAGATTGTTGGTCCGGTCGGTGTGAATGTGACGCCCGCCGCACTCGGAGCACTCGAGTCCCGTTCGACTTCTGGGCCTCAGGTCGTGGCCAGTTACGATGGAAGCAACTATGGGACCATCTCAGTCAGTTCGTCCGGCGTCGTGACGATCAATGCAGTAGGCACAGCGCCGTCGGTGGCGATCGCGGACCCCTTGAGTGTCACCCAATCGACCAATGCAGCATTGACGAGCCAGGTTCAGAATGCCAACGGTGGGGCAGGTGCGGTCGCAATTCAAAAGGTCGTCGCCGACGTGGCACAAGGTCAACTGGCAGCTTACAGCAGTGGCTATTCGGGTTCCTTAGCCAGTACGGTCATGATCTGTTCCACAGTTTCAGCTCCTCTGTTGTTCGGAATTAATAGCGCCGAAGTGGGGCGCTGGTCGACAGGCCTGAACCTTCAGTTCAATGCGGGTGCCACCAGCCCCACTCTGGCTGCCGCTGCGGCCGATATCGTCAGCCTGTGTGGAATCGACAAAGCGGCGGGCGACCGTCGCTTGTATGTTCAGTCGGAGGCAGGTTCTTCAATCAGCCTCGGAAATGATCGACTGAATTTCGCGGCGGCAACGGGTATCGCTTCGATCGGCGGGTCAGATACACTATGGGTGACTTCAGGCAAGCTGGGCATCGGCGTCACCCCCTCAGATACACTGCACGTTTCGGGGACGGCGCAGATTACAGGCCATCTGGCTATCGGCACTACTGTCACCACAACTGAAGCAATACGTCTCGCTCCAACGACGTCCGGCGGCAGTGTGCAGATGGGCATATTAGGTGCGCCTACGTTTGGGAGCGACTGCACCTCGGACGGCTTCGTGATGTTATTATCCGGAGCAACCACCGCGGCGTCTTACACCCTGGCGAATCTGTGGTCCATCGCGGTCGGAGACGCAGTGAAAGGCGCCGGTAGTACGATTACAAACTTGTACGGCGTCCAGATTGCCGACCAGACGCAAGGCACAAACAATTATGGCCTGCAATCGCAAGTTTCCGCTGGCACGAATAAGTGGAATCTGTTTATTGCGGGGTCAGCCAAGAATTACGTCGCGGGGAGCGTCGGCTTGGGGGTCTCCAGCCCTCTGGCCAAGCTGCATGTAGTCGACACAACGGAAGCTTGTCGATTTGGCTATGACGGCTCGAATTACTGGAATTCCGCTATCTCTTCGACGGGCATGGTGACGCTGACCGCGGTTGGCTCAACTCCTGGCTTCACCTTTGCGAATCCTGTCCTGGTGAACAACCCTGCGGCCGGGATTGGCTACACCACGGGTGCCGGTGGTTCCGTCACCCAGGCAACCAGCAAGACCACGGGCGTAACTCTCAATAAGATTTGCGGACGGATCACAACAAGTAACTCGTCGCTCTTGTCGACGCAATACGCTTCGTTCGTGCTCACAAATTCGGCGATTGCTGCCACGGATGTTTTGGTAATCAATCACGTCAGTGGCGGCACAGTTGGCGTTTATACTTTCAACGCAGCCGCAGGTACTGGCAGTGCAACGGTGACCATCCGCAACGGATCACTGGGCACACTGACGGAGGCCTTGGTGCTGCAGTTTGTGGTGGTGAAGGCATCGATCACGTGAAATAGAACGCCAGATGAGTCCATGGATGGTTGCGATTGTTCGACGCAGTTGTTGCTGGACAGTTCATCTGTTTTTGAATCGAAGCATCTGGCGATTCGGGATCGTGATGCCTGCTTGGCGCATTCAGGTCAGCTCGGAACGTATTTGTTGGTCTGACTTCGCAATATCTTAGCTCAAGGCTTGGTTTGAGGCCGGACTGTTCATTCTAGTCAGTGAACGACGGCGACCGTCGCGGTATGCACGACCTGAGGAGGACGACAGGGATGAGTTCATCGAGCGGGACGTCTTCGAGTTCAGTATTGTCGAGCAGTATTCCGTCGTCGTCGAGCGGTCGTTCTTCGAGCAGTGTTTCGTCGGTTTCTTCGCGGAGTTCGTCGTCCAGCCGGAGTTCGTCTTCAAGCAAGAGTTCCTCGTCGAGCAGCTCGTCACGATCATCGAGTTCCTCCAGTCGGAGTTCGTCGAGTTCATCGCGGTCCTCGTCGAGTTCCTCCCGTTCGTCATCGAGTTCGTCCCGTTCCTCGTCGTCGTCGAGTCGATCGTCGTCCTCCTCATCCCGCCGGAGTTCGTCGAGTTCGTGCGTCTGCCCGGTGTTTTCGGATATTACGTCCACCAGCGAGTACACGGTCAAGCAGGAAGACGGGACGTTCGTCTCGACCTGCCGCAAGTCGGATTTGGGTGGTGGGTCGGTTGATCTGAATGTGATCCTGCTGTCGGGGAGCTGCGCTGACGTGGCCTGGTCGGCCGGAGACTATAACGGCACGGGTTGCGGCATCTCGTTCCCCTCGGAGGGAGGGGGGACGGTGACTGTCTCCGTGGTCTGTGCGTGCAGCGGTGCCGTGCTGGGATCGGCGACGGTTGCGATCCTGTGCCCTGTGCTGCTGGGTGTGGATGTGGATCCGAGCGACAAGGCCACGCGTCCGCGGGACATCAATCAGCCTGGCCTGCGTTATTCCTATTTCATTTCCCCTTATCGTGTGGGGAGTGCGATCCTGCAGGCGACAGTGCAGGACCAGTATGGGATTCCGGCTTCGGTCTGGGCCGAGTCGCTGTACTGGGAATCGCCGGACGGATCTGACTGCGTGAGCGCTGCGATTACCTCCAGTGGCAACACGGTGCGGATCCCGAAGACCAAAATCCAGACGGTCTGCCTGACGC
>JAQGHU010000039.1 GCA_028291515.1 Schlesneria sp. | reverse complement strand
GGATGAAGTTTATATCGGACCACCCCGTTTGCGTCGATTCTGAGCGATCCTACGAGGTCGTTTTTTGGAAGTGACATCAACTTTCGGCCGCAATTCGAAAAACTGACAACCTCTCCGCGGAGCGAGGTTTAGCAATAGCGCGTGATGGCCGCGTCAAATTTAGTCGGTCGGAGCGGAAACCGTTATTTTTCGATTGGCGGACCCATTGGGTCTTTTCGTTCCGTGATCACCGGGCAGTTCGGCGACATTTCGGCGTTCAAAACCGTGTAATCGGCCCATTCGGCAGGCAGATTGTCTTCGTGGAAGATTGCCGCTGGAGGGCATTCTGGGACGCAGGCTTCACAATCGATACATTCGTCAGGGTGAATGAAGAGCATTGCTTCACCCTCGTAGAAGCATTCGACTGGACAGACCGTCACGCAGTCGGTGTATTTACAGTTAAAGCAGGGCTCGGCGACTACGTGCGTCATTTGAAGCTCACTTTCCTCAAAAAATGTAAGAATCAGGTGTTACGCGGATTCGAAGTGGCAGCCACCAACTGACACATGAAGCTAAATGTCCAGAATCCAGACGATCTTCACGTTCATTCCACAAATCGGCGAAATCTTAGGCCTAGCTTGAGGGTGCGTCAAGAATCCGGGTCTGGGATTCTCGTTGACGGGAATCCTAGTTGGCTGCGAAGATATACTAATGGTGGATAATTGTCTGCTGGTGTTGTCAGCTTGCTGAATCTGCCTTTCAGGAATAGAGTTGCGAGAATGTTGGAAAACAGGCTCGTGAGCAACTCGGTTGTTTCGCTCATGGACGACTACTGTTCCGCATCAGTCAGGTGTTGCCGTGGCGCTTACGGAAATTGATCGCAATCTGTTGAGTCGATGTCTGGAGCGGGAACCCGGTGCCTGGAAGGAATTCGTCGATCGATTTTCCGGGCTGTTTGTGCATGTCATTCAGCACACAGCACACGCTCGCAGTATCACTCTGTCGCTGCCGGATGTCGACGATCTACTGGCGGATGCGTTTCTGGCTTTGCTGGCGAATAATTCCGAAGTGCTGCGTCGTTTTCGGGGCGATTCGTCGTTGGCGACTTACCTGACGGTCATTTGCCGGCGAATCGTGGTTCATGAAATGATTCGCCGCCGAATGGCCGAAGAGATGGGCCACGTGAAGTCGCACGGGAGCGCGCTTGATCGAGCCCACCTGAGTGAAGCTGATGCTTCCATGCGGATTGAAAACCGCGAGCTCGTTCAGCGAATGCTGGATGGATTGCCCGAAGGAGAGGCCGCCATCGTGCGGATGTATCACCTCGAAGGGAAGTCTTACCACGAGGTTTCTGTCGCGTTGAATCTTCCTGAAAACTCAATCGGCCCAATTCTCAGCCGCGCACGCGAGAAGCTGCGGAAGAGTTCACTGGCAAGCGTCAGCGAATAATCCCTCCGATGATGCGTGTTCGTGATGAGGCGAGCGCGGAGGAAACGATGGTCGCGTTTGAAGCTGCCCTTGGGCTGCGGACGATTTCGTCTTTCTGGTTCAAAAAAAGTCTTCAAGTCGTTTGCGGTTCGGCACGTTCGTCTGTAAGTTGTCGCACCAACACAACGCCTTCGGAGCGACATGGTTGAGGCAACTTGATCATGGTCGGTTCGTTGGTCACTTAACGGCCTAAGTGAGTGCGATTGGTCTTCAAGATGATATGGGCTCTCTGCGGTTTCGCGAGACCTCCATCGAAAGATCAGGGATGATTCTTCGGCATGGAAGCCGTTTTTTCTCTGGTCTGCCAAGCGGGACCCTGCTCGCAAGTTGTCTGAGGCAATCTTTCGTGCGTGGCGGTCTTCGCTGAGTTCTCAACAATCTTCTAGTTGGTTCGCGTGCGGCTGGATCAGGTCAATTACGGCTCGGTCACCAAACCGACGGCTCGGCGAATTCCTTCCCAAGGCTGGATGTAGGTCAAGAAGGGTAGTCCATCGACTGTCGCCTCGGGAAGTCGGGTGATTCCATCGACGGCTGGGCCTTCTGTCACCAGCTGTTTCAGTGATTCGAGTTGTTGGTTCGCTGTCCAAGGTTGCAGGTTCGACTGTTGATCTCGCAGCAGTAAGGTGGCGGCGGCTAACGCCATTGCACCCCAGTTGCTGACCCCGGCGACAATCGTCCAGTTCGTTGCGATGCGGCAGGGGATCTTGGCGATCGCCGGATTCGCGAGGCGCTGCTGAAGTTCTCGCCATGGGATCGATCCCATGCCAATTTCATTTCCTCCATCGCCGATCCCGACTGTTTTTAGTGTTTTCGCGCGGCTCGCCAGTTCAAACAACCGATGAAGTGGCGCGGTCTGGGCGTCCAGACAAATCCCACGCATATTGAAGCAGCGATCTCGGTCTGCAGGGGCTACAAGCTGTTCAAACAGTTCGAGGTCATGGGCTTGTGGTGTTGGGGTTTGCAGTTCGGCGGAAAGTCTCGTATGCGATGGGCCGACTCGCTCGATCGCGATTAAGTGTGTCCATGGGGGTTGAGTGAAGTCATTGATGGTTGCTTCAAACCATGTGTCAATTTCATGGGCTGACTTGCCAGGCACAACCACGACCGACGGTGGCAGATCCATGGACTTGGCGGCGACTTCAACCGCGCGTCGGCAGTGCTCATCGGTTATCAGCATGACCGATATTCCAACGGTGTGTAGTGCGGCGGCCAGCAGTGCCGCTCCTGGTGGGCCGTCGGTCTCGGCGGCGGGTGGATCTGCTGCCGGAATAAAAAAGCCGGTGACGATGGCCACTCGCTGGCCGTTTTGCGCCAAATCGCTGGCGGCTTGGGAGAGGTGACCAGGGCAGAGGGGGCCGCGCTGTTCCTCGTGCGCGATCAATCCGCGTCGAGCAGGATCGCGTCGAATTAGTCGTTCCAGCTCATCCAATGTCAACGATTTTGTCACGGATGGAGTCCAAAATATGATTCGTAAACAGTGTTTTTTCGGGTCGTTTGAAGTGGTCACCGTAGCTGATGTCGGCTGCTGAATCTTGCTGATATAACAGGATTTCCATTTCTTGGTTCTGAGAAATTGTAGGGCGATTCAGGTTCATTGGTTGTCAGCCTGCGGTGATGTTGCCAGAATCCGTCCGTTACTAGGCGGGCAAAGAACATCGAGCGAGTCGATGCGCTGCCATTTCCGCGCGGGAAGTGAGTCGAGATGGACGAGAAAAAGCCTTCCACAGCAGATATTTTAGCGAAGATTCGCGCTCAGAAAGCCGCTGCGGCTGCTGAAGCGTCTTCGGCGGCTCCTGCAGAAACACCTGCACCAGCGGCCGTTGAACCCGTTGCTGCTGCGGCGACTCCCGAGTCGCCTCCGCCGGCCGCCAAGCCAGTTGCTCCTGCAGCGAAGCCGGGTTCAACGAAGGATATTCTGGCAGCAATTCGGGCTAAGGGTACTGGTGCGGCGGCAACGCCCGCTGCAGTTGCGCCAGCGGCCGAGGCTGCTGCGTCGGCTCCAGTTCCTACCGCTGTGAAGCCCACGGTCGCCGCTGCTTCGGCCGCGCCGCGTCCGTCCGTACAGGATATGTTGAAGGCGGTTCGTGAAGGCAAGGCTGGTGCTGCGGTCGCGACTCCGGTTGCTTCGGGTATCGCCAAGCCGGTTGTTGTTGCCCCCCCGATTCCTGCTAAGCCGGTTTCGGCTGCGTCAAAGAAAGCGGTTCCTGCTCCACAGCGACGAAGTTTGGCGGCGATTGTGTCGGTTGCCTTGGTCAGTCTCGGCTGCTTTGTCGGTGCGGCGGTGACAGGAAGTTGGTTCTTGTTCCTGCTGGGGATGCTGATCTGGTCGCTGCTGATGTCGCCATTTATGGCTGCCTGGGCTGCTTTGGCCGAGGTTACTGCGCTGGGGACGTTGGAAACGGCTCGCTTTATGATGCCCAACGTTTTGGTTGAGCCTCCTTCAAAGTTCAAGGTTGGTCCTCTCTCGGATTACCCGCTGAATAGTGTGTCGAATAAATGGAAAGACCAGTATGGGGTGTGGATTATTCACACTGACCAGTATGAAGGTCAGAATCTGATTTTCGCGCTGGCCTCGGTCTGTACTCACTTGGGTTGCACGCCTAGCTGGCTGGATGGCGAGCAGAAGTTCAAGTGCCCCTGTCACGGATCTGGCTTCTATATCACTGGCGTGAACTTTGAAGGTCCGGCACCTCGGCCACTGGAGCGAATGGGTGTCAAGATCGCTGAAGGAATGCTGGAAGTCGATAAGAGCATGAAGTTCCAGGAGGAAATGGGGCAGTGGACTGATCCTGCTTCCTTCATTGCTGTTAGTTGATTGTTGTGCTTGTTGTTGTGGTGATGGGATAAGGGCGTTTCGATGTCTGTCGGCGATTACATTCGCGGCTCGCAGATTTGGAAGAGTATTTTTCGGCATCCGGCTCCGGTTGATCGCCGGAACCGCATCGTCGTGATGCTGACGAACTTCTTCCTGCATCTGCACCCCGTGTCGATCAAGCAGCAGGGGATTGCGCTGTCATACACTTGGTGTATGGGCGGGATTACGTTCTTCCTGTTTCTGGTTGAGACCATCACCGGCGTGCTGTTGATGTTCTATTACCGGCCGACGCTGCAGTTTGCCTTCAATGATATTCTGGCGCTACGCGATGTGACCACGCTGGGGATCATGCGGGAGGTGCATCGATGGGGTGCTCACGCGATGGTGATCACTGTGTGGCTGCATATGTACCGCGTGTTCCTGACTGGAAGTTACAAGCCGCCGCGGGAATTCAACTGGGTAATCGGAGTGTTGCTGCTGGTGTTGACGCTGCTGCTGTCGTTCACCGGCTATCTGCTGCCGTGGGATCAGTTGGCGATCTGGGCGATCACAGTCGGTTCGAACATGGCTCGTGCGACACCGTTTCTGGGTTATGAAGGCCCGGGGGCTCAACTGTTGAATATTGGCGGATACGACTTGATTACCAGTGGTAGCGATGCTCGCTTCCTGTTGCTGGGCGGTCGCTTCGTGAGTGAAGCGACGTTGAACCGGTTTTACATTCTGCACTGCGTCGCGATTCCGCTCGTAGTGTCGCTGTTGATTGCGATTCACTTCTGGCGCGTCCGCAAGGACGGCGGCATCAGTCAGCCTCTGTGATTCGTGGTCGTTGTTTGTGGCGGCTTGATACGGCTTTGTTCGATCAGTGGGTAGCGGAAGAGTTATGGAATCCCATCTGCAGCATAACCCAGATCTCACCTCATCCGTGGTGTTCGGATTGGGTTGGGTGTATCTGCTGTTGTTCGTATTGAACGCAGCGTGGGTTCGCCGGAGTTTCGCTCTTGATGGCAATGTCCGGCTCAGTCTGGGCGGACTGCTCGGCAAGGGGCAAGAGATTCCGGTGGCATCCATTTGGGCCATCTACTGCGCCATGCTGCTGATGGTGAGTGTCTCGCATCTTACTGGATCGAATAATGCCCAGTCGTTTCTGTTGAGGATGCCCGAGTTCTTGAA
Organism: Schlesneria sp.; assembly: GCA_028291515.1. Lineage (GTDB taxonomy): Bacteria > Planctomycetota > Planctomycetia > Planctomycetales > Planctomycetaceae > Schlesneria. The sequence goes on along the minus strand of JAQGHU010000039.1, from coordinate 135,383 downwards.
GGCGCCGATTAACGCGGCTTCGAATCCAGTGGCTTTCTTCGTCGGTTCGACCACGATCTTTATCGCCATGATCGTCTTCCGATCGGTCTGGACGACTCCGACCGCCGGCTGGATTCTGCTGAATTTCTCGCTGCTGTTCATGACGCTCAGTATCACCGATTATGACTTCCGTCAGATTGTCGGCAAGCCTGATAACGTGCCGATCGTGGGCATGCTCTACATCGTTGGCTTCTTCACCTGGCTGGCTTTCAAGAAGTCTGTGGAGAATGACAATCGGCGGGCCGCTGGCAGGCCGCTGATCGAGCAAGAAAACAATGAGAAAGTGTTGACGTGGCCTGATCTCGTTTACACTGAGTTGATCTGCATGGTCGTGATCACCGCGATCCTGATCGCGTGGGGAATCGTCCTGCAAGCTCCATTGGAAGAACCTGCATCGGCCGCGAAGACACCGAATCCTTCGAAAGCCCCGTGGTACTTCCTGGGACTTCAGGAAATGCTGGTGTATTTCGATCCTTGGATGGCCGGGGTGGTGTTGCCGAGTGTGATTCTGGTCGGCTTGATGGCGATTCCGTACATCGACTTCAATAAGCTGGGCAACGGTTACTACACGTTCAATGAGCGTAAGTTCGCGATTGTCACGTTCATGTTCGGCTTCCTGCCGCTGTGGGTGGCGATGATCGTGTTGGGAACGTTTCTGCGAGGTCCGAACTGGAACTTCTTCAGTCCTTACGAGTACTGGGATGTCCACAAGCTTGAGTTGTTGAACAACATCAACGTCTCGGAATGGTTCTGGCTGTCGGTGATGGGGCGGCAGTTACCCGTTGCTCCGTCCGATGCAGCGTTGCCGGTGAAGATCGGTTACATTCTGCTGCGTGAGTGGCTGGGTCTGGTTCTCGTGGCGGCTTACCTGTTTGCCTTGCCGCCGCTGATGGCTGCCACGGTGTTCCGCAAGTTCTTCACGAAGATGGGATTCCTCCGGTACATGGTACTGGCGAATCTGATGCTGTTCATGATGTCGCTGCCGATCAAGATGGTGCTGCGGTGGGCCGCAAACCTGAAATATATCGTCGCGATTCCCGAGTGGTTTTTTAATATTTAAGCAGGCTGGAGTGCGGCCGAAAGGGCCGGGCCTGATGTCGTTGTTGGTTGCGGTCGGCATCGTCCGAAGCAATCGCTGTGACAGTTTTGAAGTGTTCCGAAGGATGGTTCGGTACTATGCCGGCTAATGAAGAATATCTTCGCAGTCCCAAGCTGATGCATCAGGTGTTTTGTGGTAGCGCGTTGCTGCTGCTGATTGTCACCGTGTGGATGATGCAGGCTGACTTTGGTGACGAGTGGCGCGGTTATCAACGCGATTCATTCAAGCTCCAGGGCACTCGGCTGAAGGCTCGCGAAGCGAGCATGAGAGAGAATCCTGCTCGCGAGGCCAATGTCGCCGATGCGAATGCACGGCTACAGGCTGCTGACGAGCACCTTAAGGCGGTGGCAAAAGAAGAGCATGTCCGCGAAGAGGCGGTTCGAGTCGCTCGTGACAACGAGGCGAATCATCTGCGTGCGCTGAAACTGGAGCGGGCGAAACGAGACGTCGCACGAGCCAACTACAACCTTGGTGTTCGCGATAGTCTGCCTACCAAGGACCTTGAAGCCAAATACAAAGAGATCTCTGATCGTGTCGATGCGATGGAGATTAAATTTGCCGAATTGAAACTGGCGACGGTGAATGCGAAGGCGTATCTGTCTGAGATGACCGGTCAGCGTGATCAGGCCGAGAAGGATTTGAAGGCGGAAAACGCGAATATCGTGCTCATACACGCTGCTCGTGAGAAGATCGATCCCGATGAAGGGACGCTGCAATACTACAAGCGCAAGCTGATGCTGGTGCCGATCGTCGAAGGTTTTAACTCACCAGAGCGAATTACCCAGGACTGGATGCCAGGTCTGCAGTTCACATTGGGTGGGATGACGAATGTTGCCCGCTTCGATCGTTGCCGGACCTGCCACTCATCGATTGATATTGTCGACGATACGGTGAAGACTTCGGTGGCGGGAGCATTCCCGCATGGGGCCGAAACGAAAGACGGGAAGTTCAAGCATCCATTCGCGTCGCACCCGAATCTTGGTTTGTACTTAAGTGCGACCAGTCCGCATCCGCTGCCGAAGTTTGGTTGTACCGTTTGCCATGAAGGGCAGGGGTCAGGCACATCATTCCAGAATGCGTCGCACACGCCGAATGATCCCGCCGAGATGGAAGAGTGGGGGCATGATCACAAGTGGTTCGATAACCACTACTGGGAACGACCGATGAGTCCCAAGCGGTTTGAGCAATCGAACTGCATCAAGTGCCATATCAACGTCGTCGAATTGGGCGTGAACGAGAAGTTCGGTGCAACCGCTCCGAAGGTTGTTCGCGGTCACAATCTGATCCAGAAGTATGGTTGCTTCGGCTGCCATGAGATTTCCGGCTACGATGGTCCTAAGATCATCGGGCCAGACCTGCGTTTGGAGCCATCGACGGCTGAAGAAGCTGCTGAAATCGCGAAAGATCCGAACCAGGTCGCTGGCAAGATGCGAAAGGTCGGTCCGTCGCTGCGTCACTTGGCATCGAAGGCCGACGCAGGGTTCGTATCGCACTGGACGGAAGAACCGAAGCGTTTCCGACCCACGACTCGGATGCCTCAGTTCTTTAAGCTCGATAACCAGTCTGATCATCTCGCGGGGCAATACAATCCTGTCGAAATCGCGGCGATGACGCATTACCTGCTGAAGAAGTCCGAGATGCTGGACACAATGTCGCCAGCCAAGGACTACAAGCCAAATGCCGAGCGCGGACGCGAGTTCTTCGCCACCAAGGGTTGCGTCGTCTGCCACACACACCAGGATGTCGTGGCGATCAATGCCGATTTTGGGCCGGAACTCTCCAAAGTGCATGCCAAGGTCAAGGCTGGCCAGAGCGGCTTTGACTGGTTGTACACTTGGATTCGCGAACCAGAACGCCATCACCCACGAACGAAGATGCCGCATCTGTTCCTGGATACTGAAGGCAGTGGTGACAACTTGGTCGACCCGGCCGCGGACATCGCCGCGTTCTTGTTGAAGTTGGAAGGGACACCCTCGGACTTCAAACCGACGGCTCAGTTCACGACGCTCGACGCTCCAGATGACGTGTTGGATAATCTGGTCAGTTACTTCCTGATGAAGGTTCTGACGGAGACACAGGTCAAGGCACTGATGGAATCCGGTCAGTACCCGATTGCTGCGGATAAGATCAAGGGCGACGAAATCGAGTTAGCTGGTGAGCCAGTCGGTTCAAATCCGGCTGAATTCCGCAATCGCAAGTTGAACTATCTTGGTCGCAAGTCGATTACGCGGTACGGTTGCTATGGTTGCCACGATATCCCCAACTTCGAAAAGGCACGTCCGATCGGGACAGCTCTGCAGGACTGGGGTAAGAAGGATCGTTCGCGTCTGGCGTTCGAACACATTCACGAGTATCTGCATCATCACGGTCAGGCGGCGCTCGGTATTAGCGTCGAAGAGGTTGATCAGGCCGTCGCCACGCGATTGAAGCTGGAATCGGCGGCAGGTGTCCGTGTGTCGAAAGCTGGCAAGACCGCATTCAAGTATGACGATGTCGTCCTCGCCCTGGATGGCGTTCCAGTCAATGATGCTGCTGACTACGAAGCGCAATTGGCTCGGACTGTGGTTGGTTCGAAAGTGACTGCAACGGTCTGGCGAGACGGCAAGGAATTGGCTGAACCAGTTCAAGTGACAGCAGATTCATCGATGCAAGATCGTGTTGAATCCGCGATCGGCCGCGCCGAACGAAAAGAATTTGATACGCCGGAGCAGAAGGAACGTGAACTGTCGGCGGCGTTCTACTACGAAAGTCTGACGCATCATGGTCGTCCTGGTTTCCTGTGGCAGAAGCTTCGTCAACCACGTAGCTACGACTACAAAATGACCGAGACCAAGCCGTACGATGATCGCTTGCGAATGCCGAAGTTCCCGTTCTCGGAAGACGACATCGATGCGATTGCGACGTTCGTCGTGGGATTGGTCGCCGAGCCGCCATCAGCGGAGTACATGTACAATCCAGCTGGACCAGCCGGAGCCAGGATTCGTGGCGAGAAGCTAATTGAGCAATTCAATTGCTCGGGCTGTCATATGCTCGAACTGCCGAAGATCCGATATGGCGCGGATGTTGATCAGATCACTGCATCCGATCAATCCGTCGAATATCCAGACGCGATTGCTTTGTTGAACAAACTACGTCCTAAGCAGAACGCGCTGACGGGCGAAACGAAGACTGTGAAAACGGCAGAAGGTCTAAAGAAGCTTCCGATCGTCCAGTTCCATGGGATGGTGGCAGCAACTCCGGATCCGGCCGACGACCCGGCTGATCAGGAGTACGTTGTTGAGTCGTGGGATAACCTGTCAGTCGCAGGTAAGGATTTGCTCCCAACCTATAAGTTCATCTTCCCGGCCGCCAATCTGGATCGCATTATTCCTGCTCAGGGCGGTGCCTATGCCGAGTGGTTGGTAAAACGTTTGGTGAACAACAAGACTGCCAAGGAACCCGCGTTGGCTTGGCAGATGTCTCCGCCGCCGCTCTATAAGGAAGGGACCAAGGTTCAGACGCCATGGTTGTTTAACTTCCTGAGAAATCCCGGTCGGATTCGTCATACGACCGTGCTGCGTATGCCAAAGTTCAATATGAGCGATGCCGATGCCCAGGCGTTGGCGAACTACTTCGCTGCGGTCGATGGGACGGAATATCCGTATCAGTTGATCTCAGAACGTGAGCCGGCTTACTTGAGTGCGAAGAACAGCGACTTCCATAAGGCATTCCCCGACAAGAAGGCTGACTATCTGCAAGAATCCTGGCAGATGTTGAATGCTCCGTTGTGTATCAAGTGTCACTCGGTGGCGGGTCGTCAGGTGGCGATCAGCGATCCGAAAACTGATATTCGTGGTCCGAACCTGGAGCTGGTGGCCGAACGTTTGAAGCCCGATTGGACTCTGTTGTGGCTCTACCGTCCACAATGGATTACGCCTTACACGTCGATGCCGGCTCCGTTGCCTCCGCAGCAAGCGGGAGGTCAGCCGCGATATCCAGAGATCTTTGGCGGCGAGGGATCGCGTCAAACGGTATCCCTGCGAGATGCCTTGGTGAACTATTACAAGTTGATGGAAAAAGAAGGCAAAGTTGCCAATGAGCCCGCGAAGCCACCGGCGACGGGTGCAGGAGGTAACGACTAATTATGCAACTACATAAGACTTGGCAGCAGGTTACCATTGGATTGTCGATCGCTGTGCTGGTTGGCAGCGTGAGCGGTTGTGGACCGCTGGCCAGCGGGGCGAATGCCGTCCCATCAGTGAAGTATCTCGCTGATGCGAGTGCGGTCGCGGAAACAGAAACAACGACTCCTGCTGCAGATGCCGGAATTTCCGAACCTGCCGCAGAAGGTGGTGTTGGTTCGATCAAGGGTCGCGTGGTGTTCGATGGGGCCTTCACTGCATTGCCTCCTTTGTTCGCCAAGGGGGCCGCGACGAAGGATCCAAGCATCTGCGGTGCTGAAGCGATTCCCGATCAGCGGATCGTGGTGAATGATGGCGGATTAGCGAATGTTTTCATCTATCTGGAGAAAGCTCCGAAGGGCTCGAAGGCTCCTGAGATCCCAGGACCGATTGAGTTCGACCAGAAGACTTGCATCTTCCTGCCGCATGCCATGGTGATGAGAACGAAGCAGATTGTGACTGTCTTCAACGACGATGCTGCTGCTCACAATACGCATACCTATCCGAAGAAGAGCTCACCGTTCAACAGCGTCGTTCAACCAAACGATCGTGTCGGTGTTCCGCTGAAGTACGATCAAGTGGAGAAAGAACCGGTTTCGGTCGGTTGTGATATTCATCCGTGGATGCAGGCTTATCATCTGCCGTTGGATCACACTTTCGCCGCGGTCTCGAAAGATGACGGCACGTTCGAAATTAAAGACTTGCCCGCCGGAAAACACGAGTTCAAGGTGTGGCACGAAGTTGGAAAAATGCTCGAGAAGTCTTTTGTTGTCACGGTTAAGCCCGGTGATAATGAAGTGACGATCAAAGTGGCCGCTTCCAAGTTGAGTAAGTGAGCGGCGTGAAGTGGCTTCGCGGCTGATTTCAATAAATAGCTTCGCACAGACGGTAACCAAGATGTCTTGTTTGAGATCACCTTATCGATTGGCAGCCTCCGCGTCACAGCGGAATTTCTGCTGTTTGGCGGTCGGAATTGCCGTCCTGCTGTCCGGTTGCGGACCGGGACCGAAGGCAGAATTCAGTCTGCGCGACGCGACTGGCGAGTTGATCCCGGCGGCGCAGAAGGTCGTCAAAAAAACGCTGGATGAGAAATTCGGAACGCCGCAAAATCTTGTCGCCTGGCAGCGGTTCCCGGTGAACTACGGTGGAGTGCAGGGGAGTGTCGCTGACGTTTCGAAGGACGGTGTGACAGCCAATTTCGAAAGCGATCTTCCAGCGATTCACAAAGATGCACCACTGCTGTGGCTAAGCGGTCCGCGCGCTGGTGCGAAGACCAGTGTCGACAGCGTTGCGACGTTCGACACAACGACGAAGCAATTGAAGTGGGCGGGAAGTGCAGAGCCTGCCCCGGCCGCCGGCGATAAGTTCGTGATTGGTTATGGCGGCAACCTTCAGACCGGTCGTGTGGTCTATATGAAGAACTGCATGCATTGCCATGGGGTTGCCGGCGATGGAGCCGGGCCGACGGCACAATATCTGAATCCGTTGCCTCGCGACTATCGTCTGGGGCTGTTTAAGTTCACTTCCACGCTGACTCCGGAAAAGCCCACTCGCGATGATCTCACTCGCGTGGTTCAGCATGGAATTCCCGGTACGTATATGCCTTCGTTCAGGTGGTTAGGGGACAAAGAAACCACTGCTGTAGTCGAGTACATTCGATGGCTGTCGATGCGCGGCGAATTCGAGAAGCGCATCGATGACGACCTGAGTAACGACTACTCGGCTGTTGCGATGGAGGCTTCTGCCAAGAAGGCCAACGAAGCTTACCAGTCAGCAATGAAGACTGCGAAGAAAGAGGACCGGCCCGAGAAACCGAAGACAGCTAACCAGTTGACCAAGGCTGCGTTGGATGAATTCTCGAAGTATGAAAAAGACGATCTTCCTGGCGTCATCAATGACACCGCCACCTTGTTGGCGGAATCTTGGAAGAAGGGCGAAGAAGCAGATAGCCTGATTGTTCCGACAGTGGCTCGAGTTACTGATAACGAGGCTTCGCGCGAGCGTGGTAAGCGACTTTACTTGTCCGACAAAGGCAAGTGCTATACCTGCCATGGTGTGCAAGGTCGTGGCGATGGTGTGGCGACAGAAGATTTCTGGAAGAAGCCGGGCTCAGACGAATACTATTCGCACCGCGGATTGCACGACACGTGGGGACGACCTCTTCAGCCGCGTAATCTGACATTGGGCCAGTACCGCGGGGGACGTCGGCCGGTCGACGTGTTCCGCCGCATCTATGCGGGGATCAAGGGAACGCCGATGCCTGGATTTGGACGGACGGCTTTAAAAGACGAAGAGATCTGGGACATTGTGAATTACGTGATGAGTCTGCAGTTCCAGTCAACGCCGACCAAGTCGATCGTGACTGATCATGCGACCGCCAGCAAATAGATTTTGATTATCAGTGTCTATCGATGATCATCGCAGGGTGATCTTCCAGTTTCAGTGAAGGCAAGTGCCGTGGGCAGATTCTGGGCAGTATTCTTCGTTGCATCCGCCGTGATCGCGGTCGGTCTTTGCTGGGTTGCGCCTAGCCATGGCTTGTGGTTTCCAGGAACGCTCAAAGGTGGATTTGGAGCTGGAGTCGCTCATTCGTCGATCGGTAAAAGAATCGACGATTTGTTCTATCTTGTTCTGGTGATCGTGGCCGTGACGTACATCGGAACGCATGCCGTTCTGGGATACGTTCTCTGGCGCGGTGCTACGATCAAGGCCGAAGAAAAAGTCTTGTTCTCGCACGGTAGCCACAGTCTAGAAGTGATTTGGACAATCGTTCCTTCCGGGATTCTGCTCTACATCGCCCTGTACCAAATGGACGTTTGGGCCGCCTATCGCTTCAAGGAGTTTTCGCCGAAGAAGGCAGAAGCCGTCGCCGAGGTGACGGCCCGTCAATTCGAATGGCGGATTCGCTATCCTGCTCGAGGCAAGACTCTGATGCCGACGCCTCAGCCAGATGACGTTTACACCGTTAACGAACTCCATGTACCCACTGGTCGGCCCGTCTCGATCAGTCTGAAAACAGAAGACGTGCAGCACGCATTCTTCGTCCCCGAATTGCGGATCAAGCAAGATGCCGTGCCAGGTCTGACGATCCCTGTCTGGTTCGATGTTGACGAGCCACGGCAGTACGAGATGGTCTGTGCCGAATTGTGCGGGTGGGGTCACTATAAAATGAAGGCTCGACTGATCGCTGTCTCCGACGAAGATTTCGGGGCCTGGAAGGATAAAGCTGCGCTTGAGCAGTTTGATGACGGCTTCAAAAAGCCGGCGGAATAGTCAGATTGTCGGGAGCTTCCCTCAGGACAATCCCCAGTTGGTGGCGGCGGTTGATCGTCGCAGAAAGAAGCCGAGAGGCGGTTGAGAAATATGAGCACACTTCATCCCACACTCGATCATGCTGGCCACGACGATTCCCATGGACATGGGCACGGCCATCACGAGTTGACATTTATCCAGAAGTACGTCTTCTCGACAGATCATAAGATCATCGGGATCCAGTTCCTGGTCACGACGCTGCTGATGCTGATGGTCGGCGGTGCGCTGGCACTTGGCGTCCGATGGCAGTTGGCTCGTCCGTGGGAATACATGCCGATCGCTGGCGATCTGACATTCGGCCGCGACGGTGGTCAGATTTCGCCCGAATACTACACGATGCTGTTCACGATGCATGCCACCGTGATGATCTTCCTGGTGATCATTCCCGTACTGGCAGGTGCGTTCGGTAACTTCCTGATTCCGCTGATGATCGGTGCGGATGACATGGCGTTTCCGACGCTAAACATGTTGAGCTACTGGTTCATGTGGCCGGCAATTCTCTTTTTCGCCTTTGCTCTCGGGCTCGGTCCGGAATGGTTAACGCATGTTCGAGGCGGAATGGATGCGGGGTCGGCTCAGGGATGGACTTCGTATCCGCTGCTGTCCGCGCTCAAGCAAGCCGCACCTGGTTCGGAGATGTCGCAGACGTGGTGGCTGATGGCCGTGACGTTCGTCGGTGTGTCGTCGATGATGGGTTCGGTCAACTACATGACGACGATCATCAATATGCGGGCTCCAGGGATGACCCTGTTCCGCATGCCTTTGACGATTTGGGCCATGTTTATCACTGCGATCCTGCAGGCGTTCGCCCTGCCGGTGTTGACTGCGGCTGGCTTCATGCTGGTGGCGGACCGAGTTTTGGGGACGTGCTTCTTTATCCCGGCTGGTATCGTCGTGAACAATGCTGCTCCAACAATCGGTGGCGGTCAGACGCTGCTGTGGCAACACCTGTTCTGGTTCTATTCGCATCCCGCCGTATACATCATGCTGCTCCCCGCCATGGGGATGGTTTCGGATATGCTGTCCTGCATGAGCCGCAAGCCGATCTTCGGCTACAAGCCAATGGTGTACTCGATGGCCGCCATCGCTGGCTTGGGATTCATCGTGTGGGGTCACCACATGTTCATCAGTGGGATGAACCCGGCCCTGGGAATGACGTTCATGGTCAGCACGATGATGATCGCGCTGCCATCCGCCATTAAGACGTTCAACTGGATCGGAACGATCTGGGGTGGCCGACTGCAGTTCAATGCCGTCATGTTGAACTGCGTGGCGTTCGTATCGATGTTCATTATCGGCGGTCTGAGCGGGATCTTCATGGCCGCGGTCCCCGTCGATATCTACATTCACGATACGTATTTCATCGTGGCTCACTTTCACTATGTGCTCTTCGGTTCGACGCTGTTCGGCGTGTTTGCCGGAATCCAGTTCTGGTTCCCGAAGATGTGGGGCCGGTTGATGAACGACTCGGTGGCAAAAGTTCACTTCGTGCTGTCGTTCATCGGGTTCAACGTGACCTTCTTCCCGATGCACCTGCTGGGCGTCGCAGGGATGCCTCGCCGATATGCCGATCCGTATCACTTCGAATATCTCAGCCACCTGCTGCCACTGAACCAGGTGATGACTGCTGCGGCATTCCTGATGGGATTCGCTCAGTTCCTGCTGCTGGGTAACTTCGTGTTCAGCATCTTCATGGGTGAAAAGTGCGGTCGAAATCCTTGGAATGCAAATGGTCTGGAATGGACTGCTCCGTCGCCTCCTGGGCACGGTAATTTCGATGTGCTGCCAGTTGTCTATCACGGCCCTTACGAATACAGCTCGCCAATCAGTGGTGACAAAGATTTTCTGATGCAGACCGAATACATTCCGCTGGCTCAGCGTGGTGTTGAATCCGGTCATTGATCTCGAGTTAGTCCTTTGAGTTGGTTGTCGCGTTAGCGGTTTCAGGTTTGTGTTGTGAATGTTTCGTCTTCTAGTCGCTGGCTGCATCGGTTTGCCTGGCTGACCGCAACGTTAACGTTGCTGCTGCCGGTGACGACAGGGGCTCTCGTCACGACGTTGAAGGCTGGGATGGCATTCGCCGACTGGCCGTCATCCGACGGTTACAACATGCTCGCCTACCCCTGGCTGAGTTCGGCACGCGATCAGTTCATTGAACACGGACATCGATTGTCGGGACTTACCATTGGTGTGCTGAGTATTGCCTTGGCGATTGCGGCCTGGTGCATTGAAACACGCGGTCCCGCACGATGGCTGGCATCGGCAATTTTCCTGTCGGTCTTCGTGCAGGGGATGCTGGGCGGGGCGCGAGTGTTGATGGATAAGCAAACGATGGCGCTGATTCATGGCGACTTCGCGGCGGGTGTCTTCAGCCTGATGGGTGTTTTTGTTCTGATGACTGGTGCTGGATGGGAATCGCGAGAGATTATTCGCGACGTAGCCCGTGCGAAGAGCGTTCGCAATCTGGCTGTGGCCGTGCTTGTGACAGTGGCGATCCAATATTTTCTCGGGGGCGTGCTCCGTCATCTGGGTGAAAGTTGGGCGTGGATGCTGCATCCCTGGTTCGCCATTGTTCCCGTTGTGTTGAGCGTTCTGTTTGCAGCCAAGGCCCGTCAAACAGGTTCGGCGATCTTGAACCGAGGTGCGAAGTTCCTGCTGGCGTTAATTGTGTCACAGGCCCTGCTAGGGTTGGCGAGTTGGTACGTTCGATTCGGTGTTCCCTCGTGGGGCGTCGTGGCCGAGTTGAATTCGCCGGCCCAGATTATTGTCTGCTCGCTGCATAAAGTTGTCGGGATGCTGACGCTGATGACGACCGTTTTGAACACTGTGTGTGCGGTTGCCGTGCAGCCTCGGTATGCGGATCGTGCTGTCGGTTCGACCAAGTTTGAAGGTTCGATGATGGGGGCCGCAACATGAGTGCGATTTCCACTCCGAATCGTCCCGTAGTCGCGGTTGTTGCACCCAGTGCGGCCGTCTCGCGATTGGCTGACTACATCGAGATCGCCAAGCTGCGGATCTCATTGATGGTGCTGATGACGGTGTCTGTGGGCTACGTCTTAGCGCTGCAGGAGGCTGCGTCGTATGTGCCTTTGCTGCATGCTTGCCTTGGTGTTTCGCTGAGTGCCATTGGTGCATCGGCTGTGAATCAATGGATCGAGCGGAAGACTGACGGTCGGATGCGGCGAACGATGAATCGCCCATTGCCCGCACAGCGACTGGCTCCTGCAGAGGTTTTGACTCTGGGGTTGGTCTGTGCGATCGTCGGAAGCGGTTATTTGCTGATGACGGTAAACGTCATGACCGCAGCGATGACCTTCCTGACATTTGTGCTGTATGCGTTTGTCTATACGCCGCTCAAGCGAGTGACGTCACTTTGCACGGCAGTCGGTGCCATTCCCGGTGCGATGCCCCCCGTGTTGGGCTGGCTGGCGGCAGGTGGTCAACTCGATTGGATGGCGTTCGCCTTGTTCGGGGTGCTGTTTCTGTGGCAGTTCCCGCATTTCCTGGCGATCGCTTGGATGTACAAAGACGACTATTGCGCGGCAGGCCTGCGGATGTTGCCGGCGGGTAAGTCGATGCCACATGTGACCGGGTTGTTGGCGATGTGCTATGCGCTCGGACTGATTCCTGTCAGTTTGCTGCCGACTTACTTCGGAGGGGCGGGCCTGGTTTACGCCACCGTGGCCGTCATTTTGGGGATTGCGTATCTGGTGGCTTCCATCGGATTCGCGTGGGATGAAACTCGAGCGAGTGCTCGTCGAGTTTTATTGACATCGCTCGTCTATCTGCCGCTGCTGCTGGCGGTGCTGACGTGGGATCATTTGCGATTGCTGGAATGGCTGCGAGCCGTGTGACGGTTTCGGAGCCTTTGGCTGAGTTTGCTTGAACATAAGATTCTGAAAAGTTTAGAGACGGCGGAAACGATCGACATGATGACGCATCAAGCCAAGACGCCCCTGAAGATGGGCATCGCGATCCCGAACTCGAAACTCGGGATGTGGTTGTTTCTGGGCACCGAGATCATGTTTTTCACGGCCTTTATCGGCACGTACATCGTGCTGAGAATGGGTTCGCCCGGCTGGCCGACGGATGTGCATGTCACGCACATTTCGATTGCAGCAGGTGGTATCAACACGTTCGTGCTGATTCTTTCCAGCTACTTCGTCGTGGTGGCTCACGATTCCATTCTGGCGCAGAAATTTGCCAAGGCGTGGCAGTTCATGCTGTGGACTTTACTGCTGGGCGTGCTGTTCCTCGGGATTAAATCTTACGAGTACACGGGCAAGTTCGAGCACGACATTCTGCCTGGGCATATCCCTGAAAACGACAAGCAGGCGATGGACAAAGTCGTCCACCAATATGGCAACATCGTCGATGCGAAGCTGAATGCGACTTACCCCAAGATTACAAAGCGCGAAGATCAAAAGACTGAGTTGGACGCTGACATCGCGAAGTTGAAGGGTAAGGCTGACGCCACCGCAGCCGAGAAGCAGGAACTTGCCGACAAGACGGCGCTGGATCGGCTTTACACCGAATACGTCGACATGAAAGAACATGTTCGAAACAGTTGGTCGTTGGGATTCCCGCAATCGTTGTTCGATCAGTACCGGACGAGGGACGAATCGAACGAAGAATGGAAGAAGAAGTATGACGCCTGGAAGACTGATCACAAAGCGGAAATCGACGCAGGGACATTGAAGGAGTTGAAGGACTATCTGAATGCGGATGGCGCGGTCGCTCCTGTGACACTGCACGAAGTGAATGACAAGGTCGAGGCGTTGAAGAATGATGCAGCACTGAAGCCAATGCTGTTGTCATTGCAGCCAGCTCACCCGATTCTGTACGGAAACTTGTTTGCGTCCATCTATTTTCTGATGACTGGTTTCCACGCGATCCACGTCATTGTCGGATTGATCATGTTTGCTCTCGTCCTGAAGAAGGGGAGCAAGCTGTGCCTGGACGACGCCACGTTTGTCGAGAACATTGGCCTGTACTGGCACTTTGTGGATCTTGTCTGGATCTTCCTGTTCCCGTTGATTTACATCATCTAGTCTCGACGATCGCGATTAGGGTCAGACCTGTTTGGCAGTGGATTGGGCGACCGAAGCAAGCGTTGCCCAAAGGAGTTTGAGAGATGTCCGATCACGCGCACGACGCGACGCATGACCATGAATATCATTCGCACGGGAAGCTCTATTTTTCGATCTTCCTGGCGTTGTGTGCTTTCACGCTGATTTCGATCATGGCCGATTTGATTCACATTCCGAATCGGGCGTTGCTGGTTGGAGTCGTGCTGTCTGTCGCTGTCTGCAAGGCGCTCTGCGTGTTGTTGATTTTCATGCATCTGAAGTTTGAACGAACTTGGAAATATCTGTTGCTGGCACCGACCTTCATTCTTGCTGCGACGATTCCTTTCGCACTCACCCCTGATATTGGGACTCACTACTACGTGCCGACCGCTCCGCAGATTCGAGAGTACGAAGCGCAAGAGGCGGCGAAGGCCGCCGGCGGTGACAGTCACGGGCACGGCGATAGTCACGATGCGGGTCACAAGGCTGAAGCAGAAAAGCACCACTAAAGACCGGCGCCAATTCACACATTGCCGAAGTGACTCAGGAAGCCCGGCTTATGCCGGGCTTCGGTTTTCTATGACTCACGAGTTGCCGATGCCACTTTCTGCTACGAGCGACGACGATGCTGCAGTCGTGATCCGCGATGTGGAGCATCATTACGGCACTCGTCAGGCGTTGGCAGGTGTTTCGTTCTCGGTTCAAGTTGGCGAAATCTTCGGACTGCTGGGGCCAAATGGCGGTGGCAAGTCGACTTTATTTCGACTGATGGCGACGCTGTTGCCGGTTCAGTCAGGCACTGTGCAGATCCTGGACTGTGACGTGGGGTTGCATCAGGCAGCCGTCCGATCCCGGATTGGTGTCACGTTCCAATCACCCAGTCTCGATGGCAAGTTGACAGTCGCCGAAAACCTACGCCATCAGGCTCATCTCTATGGCCTCTATGGAAGTGGGGCTCGCCAGCGGATCGTCGAATTAACTGAGCATTTCGGTTTGAGCGGTCACTTTCAACAACGCGTGGACACCTTATCGGGTGGGCTGAAGCGGAGGGTCGAGATTGCCAAGAGTTTGCTGCACGCACCGAGTCTGCTGTTGCTGGACGAACCCAGCACGGGACTGGATCCCGGGGCGCGACGATTGCTGTGGGATCATTTGCAGCAACTGCGGGACGTACAGCAAGTCACGATCCTAGTGACGACGCACCTGATGGACGAAGCCGAACATTGTGACCGCTTGGCAATTCTGGATCGGGGTCGACTCGTCACGATAGGGGCGCCGGAGGCGCTGCGACAATCGGTTGGTGGCGACTGTCTGCGGATTCGTGCTCCGCAACCCGAGGAATTGGCGACTCGTATCTTTGGCAAGTTTGGGCTGACATCGAAGCTGGTTGACCACGAGTTGCGAATTGAACATGAGGCGGGGCACGAAGTGTTGCGAGATCTGGTCGTCGCATTTCCCGAGATCTCATCGGTCGTGCTCTCGAAGCCGACACTCGAAGACGTGTTTATCGCTCGGACCGGCCATCGCTTCGAAGAAGATTCGGAGGAAGCGCAATGAGTGCCAATGCGAGTGAGGCCAGGGGACTGGTTGGCGTTTCGGCAGCGCCGGGATTGTGGTTGCCGGTTTGTACTCTGGCGCAGCGCGAGTTGACTCGGTTTTTTCGACAGCGGACTCGAGTTGTTGGGGCACTAGGCCAGCCGATTCTGTTCTGGATCTTGTTTGGTGCGGGGCTGAATGGATCGTTCCGCGGGCCTGCCGACATGTCGTACCAGGAATACTTTTTTCCCGGTGTGGCGGCGATGATTCTGATGTTTACGGCGATCTATTCGACGATCTCGATCATTGAAGATCGTCGCGAGGGATTCCTGCAGGGGGTGCTGGTGGCACCGATTCCCCGTGCGAGCTTAGTGCTGGGGAAAGTGCTGGGAGGAACGATTCTGGCTGTGTTGCAGTCGATGTTGTTCTTGTTGGTTGGACCCGCATTGGCCTTCGTCGGACTGGCCCCAGAGTTACACACGGGACTGACTTGGCAGAATGCCTTGGCGGTGATCGGATTTCTGGCGCTGGTTGGTTTCTCGCTGACGGCGCTCGGTTATCTGATTGCCTGGCCGATGGATTCGACGCATGGTTTTCATGCGATCATGAGCGTATTTCTGATGCCGATGTGGTTGCTGTCGGGGTCGTTTTTTCCACCGGGTGAGTCCGGCTGGTTGTCCTGGGTCATTCGGCTCAACCCACTGACGTACGGAGTTGCCGGACTGCGTAGAATCATGACAGCAAATCCGGCGGCGGTTCAGTCTTTGCCACCGTGGTGGTTATGCTTAACGGTGACGGTGGCTGCGGCCGCGGTTTACATCGGAATTGCCATCTGGATGACGGGGCGGCGTTCGGTCTTGAATGCGAGATAGTGTTTTGAGTCCTGGCCAATTTCACGAGGTTGGCTGTTTGAATGATACCGCGATCTCGGGCAAGATTGCGGTCTGAGTATTGAGGTGAGAGATGAATCAACTCCATGCAGAGGTTCCAAAGCGGCAGTCGTTCTTTCAAACGCCAGCGTTCTGGATCGGCAATGTGTTTTGGCTGATCCTGCTGTTGGCCGCTTTAGGTATATCACGACAGAAGCCAGTTGCACCGGCTGCGAACTCGCCACCTGATGCCGAAACAGCGTCGGAAGAGAACCAGCCGTCACAACCGCAGATCACGATCACGACAGATAAGGACGGGAATTCGAAAGTCGTTCTCCCCGGCGAGAATCCTGAGTCGCCGTGGGACAAGGATGGAATCGCCGATTTCTCGTTCACTGATACCGAGGGCAACAAGGTGACCAAGGCGGATCTGCTTGGGAAGCCCTGGGTTGTCTGCTTTGTGTTCACGCACTGTGCTGCGACCTGTCCGCGGGTCACGAGTTCGATGCGGGAACTGCAGGATCAATTGAAAGACTATGACTTCCGATTGGTCACAGTCACGGTCGATCCTCTGCGTGATACCCCGGAGGTGCTGAAGCAGTATGGCAAAAACTTCAAAGCCGACTTCAGCAAGTGGATGTTCCTGGGAGGCGATCAGCGCGATATCTATCGCCTGATCCACGGCAGTTTCAAGATGCCGGTTCAGGAACTGGATGACGATAAGAAGCAGTATGGCTTCGAATTCATCCATTCCAACAACATGATGCTGGTCGATGACAAAGGTGTCGTGAAGGGAAAGTACGATGCCACAAAAGGGCCTGCCGTCGCCGCGTTGCGACGTGAGATCCAGAAGATGGCGACGCGCCTGTCGGACGGTGGCGACGATTCGAAGAAAACTGACGAGTAGTGATGCCTGTCAATCTAGAACGCATCCCATCTAACTGTGGCGTCCCGCGAGCCAAGACCCACTGTGTCTAACCCATGTTTCAACGCGACACGTAAGTGCGACCCGCACTAGATTGAAACGGAATCATGCCTGATTGGGTCGCTGTCCTTCCCACCGTGAATGCGTCGTTGAACGCTCTGGCAACGGTGCTGTTGCTGACGGGATACGTGCTGATCAAGCGTCGTCGTCCCAAGCAACACGCCTATGCCATGATTTCAGCGTTCACGACATCGGTCGTCTTTCTGATCTGTTACCTCGTCTATCATGGGGCGTTGCATCATTACACAGGTTTAAGTGGCAAAAAGTTTGTCGGCACGGGCCTGATCCGGCCGATTTACTTTACGATCTTGATCAGCCATGTCCTGCTGGCTGTTCCAGTTGCGTTTATGGCTCTGGTGACGCTGCTGCGGGCGTGGCGACAGAATTGGGTGGCGCATCGGCGGCTGGCTCGGATCACGTTCCCGATTTGGGTTTATGTTTCTGTAACAGGCGTTATCATCTACGGCCTGCTGTACCATTGGCCGACATCGGCTGGATGAGGGTTGTCATGGTTGCTCGCTGTCTTCGTTTTTTGGCTGCTGCTTTGGTCTGGGCCACGATCTGTGGGTCTGAGGTCTGGGCCTGTCCGATGTGCAAGTTCGCCTTGGAGGCCGACGACCCGCAGCCACGCGCTTACATGTACAGCATCTTCTTCATGCTATTCGCCATCGGCTCGATCTTCAGTGCGATGATCGGTTTCCTGATCTGGCTGTCGAAGCACGAACGAGCCGCCATGGACGCCGCGGGGTATCAGCACCTGTTTGAGAATGGTGTCAACCAGCCTGCGGCAGAAGCAGTGACACAGCGGTCGTAGTCGAAGTGACGTTTTCGTCCGCTGGCTTTGGTTGATGACTCCCTGGGTCTAATCCGCCGGGACATTGATCCGCGGTGCTGAGTTGTTGCGAAGGCCTCGTGCCTGACGCACCAATTCGAAGAATTCTGTTCGATAACCTTTGGGGTCGTTGCGAGCGGAATCCTTCAGTTCGAGTGTCGACTCAAATGTGGCTTGGCCGCGATGGGCGGAGTTTTTGAGCAGCATCGCAAACTGCGTTACGGCGGCGGCGAACCGGAAGTCGCTACTTGCTTCGTTGAATGACGTTCCTCGATCGGTGACGGCGAACTGCGACTCCTGGCTCGAGTGATCGTTCGGTTGCTTGTATCGCAGTTTCACGGTGAAGAGTTCGCTACCAGCATTGCGTGGGATTGAAGGCTGGTTCGTGACGGCTTCTGCGTCAGGGATTGGTGGGACGATTTCGTAGAACGCTGTCACGCTATGTCCCGCGCCAATTTCACCGGCGTCCTTGGTGTCATCGGCGAAATCTCTGTTGGCGAGACGGCGGTTGTCGTAGCCGATCAGGCGATACCCTGCGACTTGGGCGGGATTGAAATGCACCTGGATTTTTACGTCTTTGGCAATCGTGATCAGAGTGCCGGATACTTGATCGACAAGGACTTTCTTGGCTTCATTGAAGCTGTCGATGTAGGCGTAATTTCCGTTGCCTCGATCAGCCAATCCTTCCATCGTGTCATCTTTGATGTTCCCCATCCCAAAGCCGAGGACGCTGAGGAAGACCCCCGATTGAGCTTTGTCTTCGATAAGCCTGGTCAACTGACTGCGATCGGTGATCCCGACATTGAAGTCGCCGTCCGTACAGAGGATGACGCGGTTAATGCCATTGGGGACCATGTTTTCGACGGCGATCTGGTATGCCAGCGTGATGCCGATCGCTCCATTGGTTGAGCCACCCGCTTGTAACTGATCGATGGCGTCGCCGATCTTTTTCGCTTGCGAGGCCGAGGTTGATGGCAGGACCATTCCTGCGGCACCGGCATAAACAACAATCGCGATGTGATCGCTTTCGCCGAGCTGTTCGACCAGTAGTCGCATCGACTCTTTAAGGAGCGGCAGCTTCTTGGGGTGATTCATCGAACCTGAGACATCCAGCAGGAATACCAGATTCGCGGCAGGGCGCTGTTCGTTCGAAACCGCACGTCCCTGAATGCCGAGCTTTGCCAGACGATGAGCGGGATTCCAGGGGCACCCGGCAACTTCGGCATGGATCGAAAACGGTGCGTCACCGTCTGGAGGAGGGTAGTCATAGGAGAAATAGTTCAGACATTCCTCGATCCGCACCGCATCCGACGGAGGAAGTTGGCCCTGCACAAGGAATCGCCGAATGTTGGAGTAGGACGCGGTGTCCGTATCGATAGAGAATGTCGAAAGCGGATGATCAACGACGGGCAGGATTCCGTTCTCGATCACGTGGGCGTAAGTTTCCGAACCCTCGGGCGGTGAAAGTTCGCCAGTCGGGTTGGCGATAGTTCGAGGCATCGCCTCTATCGGTGCTTCGCTGCTTGGCGATTTCAATTCCGCACAGCCGCAAATGAGTGATGCGATGACCAATAGAACTATGGATTCCGTCTTCAAGGCGAAGAGAGCGCGCATCGCAACCTTCCTTAGATTTGGAGCCTTTGGAATGCGAAATGACAATGGCAAGCGAACGCTCGCCACTATCATGACGCGCGCCGACGACGGCATATTCCCGAGAAATGTCGATTTCGCCGTTCGTCGCGCCTATCTACCTCTAAGGAATTGAGATGCGATTTCGCAGAGTGGCGGCGTCACAACGTCTAAAATATGGTCTTCACCAGATGCTGAATTCCTGATATGAGCCCCAAGACAGGCAGAGCTTGAGCACGCGGAAGGTGTTCCTGCCTGCCGTGTTATTTGGGAGAGGGCTGGTGATGACATCGCTTTTGAGACTTCGCCTCGCTGCCTGCTTAGGTTTGTGCGTATCTGTTGCCGCCAGCGGTTGTGCTGTCGGGAGCAAAAGCATGTCTATTGACAGTACATCGAGGATGCCTTGGTTCGGCCTGGAATTGAAGGGACGCAAACCGAAATCCGATGGCCCGGCCTATCGTGCTGTTAATCTGGATAAGAGCGCGAAGACGCGTCTTGAGGCATTGGGCTTGAGCGATGCCAAAGCGAATACTGGCAATCAGGCTCCGAAGAAGATGGATGCCGCGTTGCCTCTGACTGATCCGAATCTCGCCACGGAAACGAAAGTTGCGGATAACTCATCCGACTTCGATTTTCGCTGAACGACCCCGATGGCTGGCTATTGATCGCCGTGGGCGCTGATAAATCGACCACTGTTGATCTATTTGGCCACCTGAGCGGTTCCGATTATTCCAGCAACACAGGCTGCTGCCTCTGAGGGGAGCCGTGGCGTTCACGGGTTTTCGGGTTCTAGCGACTTCGCCAAGTTTCCATTGGCGGGAAGTCATGATAGACTTGCAGTATCGGGACTTACAGTCTCGAAATCTGCAGAGGGAACGTATCTTTTTGCGATGATACAGGTTTAGACTATCGTGGTGGCCGATTGACGGAGCCTTAACGGGATCTACAATCGGGGCGAATTGTCAAAGTGCCCAGGCCGACCGATGATCGGTCGGGGTCAACGAGTCGAGAGGAGAAGGTTTCGGTGCAAGTTGCGATCACATGCCGACATGGAAGCGTTAGTTCCAGCACTCAGGAATACATGTCCAAGAAGGCAGAGAAGCTGCTGACCTATTTTGATCGACTGACCTCGATTACCGTGACGATTGATTTCACGAATGGAAAGACGACCGTCGAAATCCTAGTTGATGCCGAACACCGCCACGATCTGGTGGCGACGGAAACAGATAACGAAGCGACGACAGCATTTGACTTGGCACTGCACAAGATGGAACAGCAGTTGCGCAAGTACAAGGAAAAGATACAGGATCACAAGGGCGCCCCGAGAATTAGCGATTTGCCATTAAAGGAAAGCGACGAATAGTTCGCTCAGGTTAGTGCAAAGATCTGAGAACTGGGTTTAATCTAGAAATCAGGGGCCGCGTCCCTCCCATGAACTGGCGCGAGCAAAGAGAGGTTCTTTATGAAGTTGTGCGACTTCGTTGTATCGGCATCCATTATTCCTGACCTTAAGGTCGGATCCAAGGAAGATGCCATTCGAGCGATGGTGGCTGGTCTACGGGAAGCTGGCAGCATTAATGCCGCCGATGAACCTGGGATCGTCGCCGCCATTCTGAAGCGGGAAGAATTGGGCTCCACCGGGATCGGTCGTGGTGTCGCTGTTCCTCATACCAAGCACCCCTCCGTCGACAAGCTGATTGCAGCCATCGCTCTTTCCTCAGAGGGAGTCGATTTCGACAGCTTGGATGGCGAACCGGTCTACATCATGTTCCTGCTGGTTTCGCCTCCAGATCGCCCCGGCGATCACCTGCGCGGGCTGGAAAACATCTCGCGCCATCTGCGAAATGACAATTTCTGCAAGTTCCTACGTCAGTCGAAGACGAGTGTGGCGGTATGGGATCTGTTGAAAGAAGCGGACAACAACGAAATCTAATTTGGTTAGCGGGTAGGCAATTTTCCGCGATTGGTGTGACATGGTGGCGGCGAGTATTCAACGAGCGATGGTAACGGTTCGCAACTCCAAGGGCTTGCATATGCGACCCTTGGAGTTGATTGCGCGAAAAGCGCAATCGTTCCGTAGCCAGGTGTTCGTGACACGCGGCTCCAATCGCGTCGATGCGAAAAGCCTGCTGCACTTGCTGACCTTGGGTGCCGAACCAGGAATGGAACTCGAAATCGATGCGACCGGCGACGATGCCAATGAAGCGGTCGAACAACTGGTCACATTGATCGGCTCGGAATTCGAAGGGTTTGATCGTTCCTGAAGCAGTGACTGCGAATGGCTTTTGGGCAAGCATTCATCTGCTTTTTCGTGTTCCATCGGTTTCCCTAGATCTTACCATACTGTCACGATTGCGAACTTTGCCGCATGCTGATCAAACGCGGAATCGCCGTCTCTCCAGGTGTGGCCATCGGGCCGGCGATGGTTTTCGGTGCTGAAAGTTACCGCATTCCGCAGCAGTTGATTTCGGTCAATGTTGTGGAAGTGGAACTGACGAGGTTCCGAGCGGCGTTGGAAGCGACTTGCCAGGAAATCCTGCTGAACGAGCAATTGGCTCGTGAGCGACTTGGCGACCAGTATGCTGCTATTTTTTCCGCACATTTGCTGCTGGCCCGCGATCCGCAATTGATTGAGCAGATCGAGAGTCGAATTCGGCAGCAGAATTCTCCTGAATTCGCTGCCAGCCAAGTCTTGCGTCTGTACGCGAAGCGGATGCGGGATCTGGGTGGGCAGTATCTGGCCGAACGATCGATTGACATCGTTGACCTTGAAAAGCGTCTCGTCCGAAATCTACTGGGTGAGCGACGCGAAGAGCTGTCGAATCTGACGGCACCGGTTCTGGTGCTGGCGAACAATCTGACGCCTAGCGAAACAGCCAATCTCGACCGAAAGTTCGTCCTGGGTTTTGCCACCGAAGTGGGTGGGCATACCAGTCACACCGCGATTCTGGCGGGGGCACTCGAACTGCCGGCGGTCGTTGGGATCGGTAAGTTCTTAGACGACGTTTCTGGGTCCGAAATGATCATTATCGATGGTAGCCACGGGGTGGTGATCATCGACCCGGATCCCGATACGTTGGTCAAATATCGCGATTCCGAAGCACGGTTTCGCAGTCACGAACGCCGACTGCAGTCCCTGCGTACGCTCGCCTGCGAAACAAAAGATGGCGTCCCCATCAAGTTGATGGGAAACATTGAGTTTCCCACCGAAGCCGAGCCGTCGCGCGACAAAGGAGCCAGTGGAATTGGTCTGTATCGGACCGAATTCCTATACCTCGAATCGAATCGCGAACCAACGGAAGACGATCACTATCGAGCTTATTGCCAGGTCCTGAAAGCCTTTCCGGGCGAACCGGTCGTGATTCGTACGCTGGACTTAGGGTCTGACAAGATGCCGGGGCCCTTGCGTGCGGCGTATCCGGACAGCGTGAATCCGGCTCTGAGCATTCGTAGTATCCGACTTAGTTTAAAGCACTTAGAGCTTTTTAAGACTCAGGTGCGGGCTGTGCTTCGAGCCGCCGTTCTGGGCGATTTACGGATCATGTTTCCGATGATTTCGACGCTACTGGAGTTTCGTCAGGCTCGGATGGTTCTCTGTGATGTCGCGGAAGATTTGGAAGAGCAGGGGGTACCTTACCGAGGGGATATTCCTGTCGGAATGATGGTTGAAGTCCCGGCGGCAGCCGTGATGGCGGAAGAGTTTGCGCGTGAAGTCGACTTTTTCTCGCTTGGGACGAACGATCTGATTCAGTACACTTTGGCGGTCGACAGGGCTGATCAGGCGG
This sequence comes from Schlesneria sp., assembly GCA_028291515.1. Classification (GTDB taxonomy): domain Bacteria; phylum Planctomycetota; class Planctomycetia; order Planctomycetales; family Planctomycetaceae; genus Schlesneria. The sequence goes on along the minus strand of JAQGHU010000039.1, from coordinate 112,068 downwards.
TTGCAGGGTTGTATCGCTCGGGCGATCCCTCCATTATCCGGCTGATCCGCATGGTTGTTGAAGCCGGAAAGAACAATAACATTCCGGTATCGGTTTGCGGGCAAATGAGTTCTGATCCAATGTTCATCCCGCTGCTGGTGGGGTTGGGCATTCGGCAGATCAGCGTGACGCCGCATGCGATCCCCGAATTGAAAGAAGTCATTCGTAATCTGACGATCGAGCGCGCGGTCAGTATTGCGGAGCGGGCCAGCAGTCTGGAAGTCGCGCGTGACGTTGAGAATTATCTGTGGGGAGAGTTGAAAAAACTCTGTCCTGAGTCGATGCAGTTGGATTGAAAGCAATTGCCCGGAGCGGATGGCAGAGATGTTTTGATGGATGGCAGCCTGATCATTTTTAATGCTGCGGCAGTGAAGAGATCAGACGATTCCGGAGCCTCATCCGGGGCGATGTGGTTGTATCCCATCGCGATCATGATGAAACAAATCAATGGGTTTAGGTAGAGTGCGATTCTGTGTGCCAGGCGATGTCGGACAAGTTGAGTTCCCTGTGAACTTTGTCCGATCCCGATGTTTGTCCCGAGTGGCTCGGATTCCGGCCATCTCCAGGGAGCATCGTGCGCCGCAATCAGATCCGCCGAACAAGCCTCTTGGGTCCGTTGACGCGCAGCGTCGCTTGCATAATTCCGGAGTGGATGCTTCATTGCTCTCCGGTGCGGACCCCCAGTCAGGGCCATCTCAGTCTCCTTGTCGCCCAAGCTTGAAACAGCATCTGCAGACGAATTCGTCGTCGGTGCCGTTGGCTTTGGAGAATGACACAAGGAATGCCCCGCTTGTTAGTGCAGATTTCTGTTCACGTGTGCTTCGAGGGGATGTCCTATCTTCTCGACCCGCCTGTCACATCGACCAGTCGTTGTCTGTTTGCATCGCATTTGTCCAGATCAGGGACTTCACGGAAATTGCCGTGAAATTATGTTCCCTGCGATCGAATGGTCAGCCGTTGCGGCCGTCTATTTGGGTGACAGATTCGTTGCGATCGTCCGGCAATTCTCGCACTCGCCCGCAGACAAGGGTGAGCGATGAAGAAGGAAATGCTGATCAACGTCCTCCAGCCCGAGGAAAGTCGGATTGCCATCGTGGAAGATGGCGTGCTGGAGGAACTGTATGTCGAACGTAACAGCCTCGAAAACTATGTAGGGAACATCTACAAGGGTCGAGTCGTCAACATCGAACCGAGTATCCAGGCAGCGTTCGTCGATTTCGGCGTGGGGCGCAATGGGTTCCTGCACGTCAGCGATGTCGAGTTCCAGTACTACAAGCACCTGGTCAACGGTGAAGAGGATCTGGACGAGGAAGACGAAGAGGATAGCGGCGAAGGAGACGACGCCGGCGATCCACGTCGTCGCGAGAAAGCCCGCGGCCGCTTCAATGATCGAAGTGCGCGCGGTAAACCCCCAATTCAAGAGATCTTCACTCGCGGCAGTGAAGTGCTAGTACAGGTGATTAAGGGTGGCATCGGTTCGAAGGGGCCGACGTTGTCGACTTACATCAGCATCCCCGGTCGTTACCTGGTGCTGATGCCTGGTCTGCAACGAGTCGGTGTCAGCCGGAAGATTGCTGATGAAGACGCACGTCGGCGATTGAAGCGAATTCTGCGCGATTTGAATCCTCCGGAAGGCCTGGGTTTCATTATCCGGACGGCAGGTGTCGATCGATCGCAGGCGGATTTGCAACGCGACCTGAATTATCTGCTGCGCTTGTGGACGGTGATCGTCGGGCGGATCAAAAAGTTTCCGGCCCCCGTCGACATCTACGAAGAAAGCGACATGATCATCCGGACGATTCGGGACATTTATAGTGCCGAAATCGATGCGATCTGGATTGATGAACAACGCGCGTTCGAGCGAGCACGCGAGTTCATGAGTATCGTGCTGCCGAAACACGTCGATTCGGTGAAGTTGTATGACGGTCGTGAGCCGATCTTTCATCAGCACGACATCGAGCAGGAGATCACGCGGATCCAAAGTCGCCACGTTCCACTGAAGGGCGGGGGGTCGATCGTGATCGATCAGACCGAAGCGCTGGTGGCGATCGACGTGAACAGCGGTAACTTCCGCATGGATGACGACGCGGAAGAAAATGCTTATCAGGTCAATCTGCGTGCGGCTGCCGAAATCAGCCGCCAGATTCGCCTGAGGGATCTTGGCGGCGTCATCGTCAACGACTTCATCGATATGCGAGACGAGCGGCATCGACGCGGCGTCGAACGTGCTTTGCATGATGCCGTCCGGCGCGATCGTGCTCGGACGAAGATCCTTCGGATCAGTCCGTTCGGATTGATCGAGATGACTCGACAGCGAATTCGTCCGTCGTTGCGACGCAGTGTCTACGAAGATTGCCCGTGCTGTGCAGGGACAGGACAGGTCAAGACGGCAGAAAGTATGGCGATCGATGTCATGCGGCTGCTGATGACAAACGCGAATCGCGAAGATGTTTCGCGAGTGACCGTCGACGTTCATGAACGCGTGGCCGCATTCTTGAATAATCGTAAACGTCGTGATATTACGCACTTGGAAGAAGTTTACGATGTCGCGATTAACGTCAATGCGGTGACGGGAGTCGGGCCGGAGCATCTGCAATTCCACTGCACCAGCGATCTGGGTAACGAGGTCAAGATTCTGCCGCCTTCAGGCTCGAAATCGAAGGCGTGATCGATTATCCTTGCCAAACTCCACTCCGCCGCACGTCGTGGCGGTGTGGAATGAGCTAGTGCACCATAAAACGGTGCGAACTTAGTCAATTAGTTTTCAGACTGTTTCGAGGTAGTGCTGGCATGTTCGCGGTAATTGAAGATGGTAGCCGTCAGTACAAAGTTCGTCAGGGCGACGTTTTGGCTGTCGATTTTCGTAGTGAAGCCAAGGACGGTGAAGTTCTGACGTTCAGCAATGTGCTGATCGCGAACGCCGGCGGTGCCAGCGTGGTTGGGCGACCGTTGATCGACGGTGCCGCTGTGACTGCCGAAGTGGTCGTCGCGGAATACAAGGGCATCAAGCTCGAAATCCAGACGTTCCATCGCCGTAATGCATCGCGACGTCACACGGGTCATCGACAGAAATATACTCGCGTGCGAATCACCGGAATCGCTGTTCCTGGTTTGCAAGTCGTCGAGCGTGCTGTTGAACAGCCGGTCTAATTGCCGGTTGGTCGCAGCTGACAAAATCTGGAAAAACGGCGAAGCCAAAATGGCTTCGCCGTTTTTTCTTGGGTTCACAGGCCTGTCCGAGTTCTGGAACTCGCTATCCGTAAGACGAGCGTTTCAGCGATCGTTCGCGCTGAAGCTGTGGACGAGATCGCGATTCGCTACTTTGTCGAACGCCGCTTCGAACTCATAGAAGCTGGTGTCGCCAACCAGTGGCTGCAGTTTTTCGTAGAGATACGATGCATCCTTGACAAGTTGAGGGAACTGCAGCAGCGTGATGGGTACCGTTTTCTTTGATACCGATAACGCCAGCTTGTAGACCTGCTCCAGAAGCACGCTTTCCTGATCTTTGCCTTGTTCGGTGTGCCAGATCCCACCAGCCAGCGTTTTCGGAAAGAACGTGTAGCAGATGCGCTTCAGTAGAGGCATGGAAGAAACAGTCTCCCGCGTCACGAATCGCCGACTTTCAGCGGCAGCGTGCAGATCACGCATGGGAACAAAAATGTGCTCCACGACGATATCGCCACGGTCCAGAACCTCATCCGCGTGCTCGCAGAAGTAGGGGCTCTTCACAATGTACGGAGAATTATCGCGGCGGATATCGTGTTCCAGTCCCGCCCGCGCCGCTTTCGATTTGTGCTTGGCAATGTCTTCGATGCTGTAGCCGGTGTCTAAGCCCAGGTGTGTCAGCAACTCGACCAGGAACGAGGTGCCCGCTCGCCCTGTTCCCGAAATAACGACGTGTTTTCGTATCATGATTTCCTCGCGAATGCGTTCAGGTTCGCATCAAATCCGTCGCGGTGAGCAGCGTGCCGCGATGGTCAACCTTTTTAATCGGAGGTTGTTTTCATCGAGATTGAGGATTTGTGAGACTGTAGTGAGATAATCAATTATTACGAAAAGAAGAGTTGTAGGTTCCCGAAAGTGATCGGCAAGATCTGCCGACGCACGACGTCAAAACTCGCCGAGAATCTTGTCCCAACGAAGTGTAATGAAGTAGACAAAGATGCGGACTGTTTTCGCAGCTAGTTCCGCGTAACCCCGGACCTCGTTTCGCCGTCCTGCGCCTACGGCGTCTTTTTCCGCATCACCCCAGGCATCGAACAAACTGAGGTTACAGGCCACGCAATAGTTGACCCCGCGTACCATGATGCGTTTGCAGCCCGGACATTTCAAACCGCCGGAGTTCGCTTTGGCAACCTCCCGTTTTTTGGGTGTGCTGGGATGTACTTCTCCACAGGCTGGACAGCGAATCCGCTTTTCCGATCGAGGCGGCGAAATAAAAGTGGCCTGACAAGCGGGACAGACGAGATTGGTCGTCACTTGATCCTCATCTTGAAACGGACATTTACCGACGCAATCTGGATCAGGCATTGGCGAATGGCCTATTGTCGCAGTTTGCTGGCGACACACACCACGATGTCGTTCAGCAGCGCCAGCGATGCTTTGGCGTCATCGATGGAAATTGTCAGTGGTGGGCTGACTCTCAAGACTTTTCCGGCCAAGGCACCCAGCAAATGGATGCCAACGCCCTCTTTTCCCAGGTAGCAAGCTTCGACGATCTTGGCGGCGACCTCGCTTGCGGACAGTGATCCGGCGGGGGCGCACTCGAAACCGAAGACGAGGCCTTCGCCGCGGACATGATTCACAAGCCCGGTCTGCTTGAGTCGGTTCAGGCCCTCCAGAAACAGTGGTGTCAGTTCACGGACATGTTTCAGGACATCCGTCGATTCAAACTCGTCGAGCGTCGCGAGCACCGCGGCGCACGAGAGAGGATTGGCGCTCCAGGTGTCGGACGCTTCACCGTATTTCATGACGCTGAAGATTTCGCGGTTGGCGGCGACAGCAGCGACGGGGACGCCGTTCCCCAGGCCTTTGCCGAGGACAACCATGTCGGGTTCGACACCATATTCTTCGAAGGCGTACATCGAGCCGGTGCGGCCAAAATTGGCTTGGACTTCGTCGAAGATGAAGACCAGATCGTGTTCGCGGCAGAACTGCTGCAACATCTGATGATAGGCCGCATTGGGGTGAAAGCTGCCCCCCCCGCCGAGGTAGGGTTCGGTGATCAGGCAGGTCAGCTTACGTCCGAACTGACGCCAGATGTCATCCAGCTCCGCTCGATATTTGGCGATATCGATGGCCGATGGGACAACACCAGCGTCCATGATCTCCTCCATCGGGAAGCTAATGAACTTCACGCGAGGATCTCGTTCGGAATCTTTTTCGGATCCGGTCACGGCATTCGCCAAGCCCTTCTTCCCGTGAAAGCCATAGCGCGTTGCCAGGATCATGTCTCGAGTCCGATCGCGAGCCAGGCAGGCCCAGAGCGCCTTCTGGATCGCTTCGGACCCCGACGCTGCCCAGACGATCGTATTCAGTCGGTCGCTGCCTTTGGATTTGCGAAGGTTGGCGAGGAGTCGCTGGACGGCCTGCGTTTCGATCTCGGTAATGCCGTTGTAGGCCGTCATGGTGACGGCGGGCACGTATTCGTCCGACTTGGCCTCGGTACCGAAGAGACCTTCAGGGGACCAGTTCAAGTATTTGGCAAACCGCTGCATCCAGCGCCGGGGATTGTGACCGAGGTTCGCGACGAGAACGCCCGACGAATAATCATAAAGCTTGCGTCCCTCGGGTGTCCAATGACAGGAACCGGCGGATTTGGCGAACACGGCTTGTGAAGGGGTAAACGTCCGCAGTGCGACGGGCTCTTGATCGGCGATGATCTGCCGAGCGGCATTCGATTTGGTTTCACCGGCGAACTGGATCGGTTGAGTCATGAGAGTCTCGAATTGAAGTCGGCGGGAGAACGGTTGGCAGGTCGAAATAGTCTACAGTGGCAAGTAGAAGAGTCAAAACGCAGTTGAGATCCGGTTTTCGGACGACCAATGGTAAGGCGATCGAAGACCTTGTCGTGGCTGCATGGCCTAGACTCGGCCCCCATACAACACGGTTGGTGCTGCGGCACCTGGTCGATAGAGGACCAATCCCCCTTTCGAATCGTTGACACGAACCACGCAGTCAGGTTCGCCTTTGGCGTGATGATCGAGGATCGCCTCGAGTGCCTGGACGGCAGCCACGGATTGTCGGTCGGCGGCGAGATCGTTGTAGGTGAGCGATTGCATTTCGGCTAGACGTTGCGGTTGCTCTGTCTGAGGGCCACCAAATTTCACATAGGCCAGTTCTCGGGCAAACCGATCAAGTACTTCGACGCCGTAGCCTCGCTGTGATCGCTCCCCCCACGGTTCTAAGAAAGTGCCATTGTAGTGGTTATTCACCGTGGTTTTCCGCTTCAAGGGGGTTTCGCCTTCGATCGTGCATTCAACGCCTCGTTTGCGGCTATGGCCGTTCCAGACGCCATTGTCAAAGCGAAACTGAACTTCTTGTTCGACGTAGCCGGGGAAGTTATTGGGCGTCACCCATGAGGTATGAATGTCAAACGCTGCATTTCGACCGTCGGCGTATTCGTAGATCATCCTCATCTGCGTGCTGTCCCATGTCGGTCCATCTTTGGGGCCGACCAGTCCTCGCTGTCCGGTCGCCGTTACGGTTTTCAATCGGCCGCCGAAAGTGAAATCGATCAGCTTGATGTAGTGGCAAGCGACATAAGTGCCTGGATTGCGGCCGACGATCCATTCGGCAAATTGACCGCCGGAAATCGACTTGGGCTCAAGCAGAGAGCAGTAGCCGTTGTTGATGTGCTGCAGCACGTTGTCAGCGACCAGAGTTCGCAATTTCTTGTGGTCAGGGTCCAGCAACTTGTGATAGACGACCTTCGCGAGCAGATTCTTTTGCTTGGCCAGCGCGACGAGTTCGTCAAGTTGCTGCAGCTTCAGGACAGACGGCTTTTCGATCAAGACGTGCGCGCCGGCCTCAAGAATTTCTTTCGCGGCTTCGAAGTGTCGATCGTCGGGCGTGGCGACGCACGCAAAATCAACGCCCGCGGCAAGCATTTTGCCAACAGAGTCGACACCGGAATGGCTGACGAAAGGATGAATCGCAGTCCCGGCCACCTTTTGATAAGCGGTGGCACGAGAACCTGTGCGAGTCGCCACGGATGTCAGTGCGACGCTGACATCGCCGAACCGACGGTCATACAGGCCTTCACGGTGAGTCCGCTCAAAGAAGGGGCGGTACGTTTCATCGAAAATCATTCCCATACCAACCATGCCGGCACGCAGTTGGTTTCTGGATGTCGGACTATTCATCAGATTGATCTCACTGTTTCAGGCGGGTCGGAACGATGGGGCGAAGTTGTCCGGGCTTGCATCTCGCGCAGGGGGTGTCAGAATCGCCAACTGGTTTTCGCAACGCAAGCGTATCTCGATATTCTCCGAAACGGGACTCGTATGACCGCCAAGCCCTGCATCATTCTCAGCGCGTTTGCCGATGAAGCTGCCAATTCTAAAACCGCGATCGAGCAGTTTTCTGCGCTGGCAGCACTCGGACTGCAATACTACAGCCCGCGTTTTGTCGACGTGACCGGTTCAGGCAAGGTGAAACACGTCACGGAACTGGATTCGCAAGAGTTAGCTCAGCTCAACAAATTGCACGCCGACTACGGTATGAAGGTGACCAGCATCGGTTCGCGGCTGGGCAAGGTGAAGTTGCTCGATAAAGATGATGGGACGCACAACAAATATGTCCCTGATGCCACGTATCATGCCGGTGATGTGGCCGCCACGATTCATTCTGCAACCGCTCTGGAAGCAAAGCTGATCCGCGGGTTTTCGTACTACCACCCGCGCGGCGAAGACCCTGCCAAGTATGTGCAGCAGGCGGCCGATCGACTCGGACCGATTGTCGATCTGTGTGCGAACGCGGGTTTGATCTATGGCCTGGAAGTCGAGGCTAACCTGGTCGGACAGAATGGCCGCATGCTGGCGGCCCTGGCCAAAGCTGTGGGTCGCTCCAATCTGGTCTGCATCTTCGATGGCGGAAATATTTCGTCGCAGAACCTGTCTCCACTCGATTGTCTGGCGGAATACCAGGCGATGCGAGACTCTTTCGGCTGGATGCACATCAAGGACTATCGGGTCGATCCGAATCTGGCATGGACTGGTGTTGTTGACGAAGAGCGACTAAAGAACTTTGTCCCTTGTGACGCAGGTGATTCGGGCCACGAATTGATCCTGCGCGATCTGCGAGAACACCTGCCCGCGATTGACGCCAAGATGAAGAAACTCGGCGCGCCCGGAGTGTTTCTTGAACTGGAGCCGCACCTTAAGGGGGGCGGGCAGTTCGGTGGATTCAGTGGTCCCGACGGGATGGGTGTCGCCGTTCGATCACTGTGTCGGATGCTGGACTACCTGCAGATCGGGTATAAACTACGAGACTTCGATGACATTCGAGCCGCTCGCGGGTTCTAGAATTTAACGCTCGAATCCGTCGTGCAACAACTATCAAGAAGAAGAGGCCCGGAAATGGCGCCACAGAGATCGTCCTTTCACTTGTGTTGCGTGTTCTGCGCGCTCCTCAGCGGGGTCTTGTGGTTGCTGTTGGCTCAGGGGTGGGTAAATGTTCCCGCTTCGGCGCAGGACAAGCCCGCCGTAGTTGAGAAACCCGCCAAGGTCGAAAAGCCTAAAGAAGAGGCGGAGGAGAGCGACCCGCCGAAGGACACCAAGCGCTATCAGTATCGCCGGGATCACGACATCAATGGGACTGGCAAGTTCTATATGGGTCGCGAGATTGCCCAGGTGATGAGTTTCCACGGGGCACCCTGGTTGGAGCGGCCGGAGCGCGAAGAAGAAGAACGCCTGAGTGCTCTAGTCAAGCTGTTGAAGTTGAAGCCGGGGATGGTCGTGGCCGATGTCGGCGCTGGTTCGGGAGTCATCACGATCCTGATGGCTCGCGAAATCGGCGATGACGGCAAGGTGATGGCCATCGATATCCAGAAAGAGATGCTGCAATTGCTCGGTGAGAAGCTTAGTCGGATCGGTGTCAAGAATGTGGAACTGGTGCTCGGAACCGAGAAGTCACCGAAGCTGGAACGCGCCAGCATCGACTTGGCCATCATGGTCGATGTTTATCACGAATTTCGGTTCCCCTTCGAAATGATGGAAGAACTCTCGAAAACACTGAAACCAGGCGGGCGAGTTGCGTTCGTCGAGTACCGACGCGAAGACCCCGATGTCCCCATCAAGTTGGTCCACAAGATGAGCGAAGCTCAAGTAAAAAAAGAGATCACTCAACCCGAGTTTGGTTTGAAGTGGAAAGAGACAATTACTGACCTGCCGCGCCAGCATATCGTTGTGTTTGAACGGCCGGTGAAGGCAAATCAAGAGTAGAGAAACACAGAGGCACAGAGGAAACAGAGTAAGGCGAAAAGTAACGATGGACAGGTGATTGATGCCAACCGGAATAAGTCATCTCCCAACTCTGTTCCCTCTGTGTTTCTCAATTTTCTCTGGCTACGGCCTCTCGCTGGTCAAACTTTCGGTGAGCTACACGGTCGCCATCTCGCTTTTGAATCAGCATTCCACTCCGAAATCCGCGGACCAATAATCCATTTTGCGTGATGCGACTGGCCTGGAACTGACCGCCCAAGTTGCATTACGGCGGAACGCGGGATTAGAATTTCGGTGCTTCAGAGAATTTCTCGCGCTGGTGGTCTCCGTTGTCGGGATGGGCGGCGGATGGTTTTGTGGTATCGGAAGGGCAGTTGATCTGAAAATTTTGCGGTAAACGTCAGTTCATTCCAGATTCCTTTCTTCGGAGGGGGAGTGCGGACGAAATGATTGCAGCCCATCATCCGGCGATTCAGTCCAGCGTGCTGGCGTTGAATCGTCATTACATGGCGGTCCACATACTGCCGGTGCCCCGCGCATTCTGTTTGCTGTACAAGGGGGCTGCCGAAGTCGTCTCGGTCGAAAGTGGTGTCTTTCAGGTTTACGACTTTGACGGCTGGCTCGAAGCCAGCCTGCTGCGGCTGGAACTGGGCGAAGTTCCGCTCGAAGGGGATTGGATTCGCACTGTGAATTTCGAGATTCAGGTGCCCCGCATTGTTCGCCTGTTGCGCTACGACCGGCTGCCGCGTAACGCCGTCAAATTCAATCGCCGTAATATCTTCCTGCGAGACGAAAACTGTTGCCAGTACTGTGGCCACCGCCTGGGAATTCACAAACTCAGCCTTGATCACGTGATGCCCAAAAGTCGGGGCGGACCGACCACTTGGGAGAATATTGTCTGCTGCTGCCTGGACTGTAACGTGCGAAAAGGGGGGCGAACTCCGCACGAGGCCGGGATGAAGTTGATGAAGGTTCCCTTGAAGCCAGCTCACAATCCGCTGCTTTTTCATCATTTAGGCAGCCGGAAGTATGAATCGTGGCAGGCATTTTTGTCGGATTGAAAGTGCCGACGAGGTCTGTAACTTGCCGGAGTTGATCTCAGTTCATCCGCGCCGATTGCCAGTCATTCCATGCTCAGTTGCACAAATAAATTCTTGGCGAATTTTCTGCCGACTCCATTTGGTCAAATCGGGGTTTGAAAAGGAATTTGCATTTTGCTACGTTGCTAATGGCCTTTTCGCGCGGGAACGCTGCGACGTAGCGGAGTGTCAGGCTGTCACCCCAGGGCTCAGGGTGGTTCGAATTCAGGGAGTTGCATGATGACTCGGTTTCCAAGGCCATGTTCGCCGACAACTGCACGCCGCGGTTTTACATTGATCGAGCTACTGGTCGTCATCGCAATCATTGCGATGCTGGCGGCCCTGCTATTGCCGGCCGTTCAGCGTGCTCGCGAGGCGGGACGACGCACACAGTGCATCAACAACGTGCGCCAGTTAGCATTGGCAATGCACACCTATGAAGGAAGCAGTCGCTGTTTTCCACCGGGGTTCATTACACCCGCAGCGGGATCGGCACAATCCGCGCCGTTGCCGGAGCCGGCACAGATCAGCATCATGCAAACTGGTCAGCGTTCCATCGCGACGATTACTGATTGGGTGATGCCAGCCGAATGGGGATGGCACGCGTTCATTCTGTCCTCGATGGATCAGGGAACAATCGAACTTGATTATCGTCAGGCCAAGTTTGGTGGCAACAACCAGCAGTTTATTCAGACGAAGATCGATTCGTATATCTGTCCAAGTGCTCCGCTACCGCAGAACCGACCAAGCGGATGGGGCTATACGACCTATCGCGGATCGATGGGTGCATACGATACAAACCAGTCGACTGCGGGAAATCCTCCGACGGTGCCGAATGGGATGTTGTATCAGAACAGTGCCGTGCGGATGTCTGATATCACTGATGGAACATCGAATACGATCTTGGCGGGAGATTCGCCCTACGGTTTCTGGGGAGATGCTTACAGTTGCTGTGTCCGCGTTTGGGACGACAAGGGGCACCCGGACCTGTTTGATGCCTACTGGGTAGTTCAGGGGGCCAGCAACACGAACCTGCAGTTCTTCAGCTTTGGCGGTTCCCACGGTGACGTTTCCGTATTTGCTTTGTGCGATGGTTCCACCAAGAGTATCTCGAAGAAGATCGATGCAAATGTCTTCAAGGCAGTTGCGACTCGCAATGGAGCCTTGAAGTCGATGGGTGTGATGATGGAAAATGTGACGGACGGCTTCTAAACTTCGGTTTGGCTGTCTATGTGATTTTTACAAATCCAAGACCCGGCATCTTAAAGGTGTCGGGTCTTTTTCTCGTAGACCATGTCTCAATCGCAACTTTCGATTATCGTCAATGATGTCCCCCGGGCTGTTCCGCACGGCACCAACGTGCAAGGTCTGCTCGACCTGTTGGGGCTGAAGCCGCGATTTCTGGCGGTGGAATTGAACCGGCAAGTTGTTCCGCGAAGCGATCATTGCCAGACTCTGCTTTCAGAGGGCGACCGCATCGAGATTGTGACGTTGGTTGGTGGAGGTTGATTGCGATCCATGTCTGCTGTTGATTCACCACTCGTATTGGGGTCGCATCGGCTTTCGTCGCGGCTGATCGTTGGAACTGGCAAGTACGCGACGTTTGAATTGATGCGCGAATGCCTGGAAGTTAGCGGCGCCAGCGTGATCACTGTGGCCGTTCGTCGCGAGCGGTTGGTTGATGCTGCAGGCCGCAATATCCTCGATTTCATCGATCTGGACCGATACACGATTCTCCCCAACACGGCAGGCTGTTTCACGGCTGAAGAGGCTGTCCGCACGGCTCGCCTGGGGCGTGAGATCTTATCGAGCGTCGGTAATCCAGGCGCAAGTTGGGTCAAGCTGGAGGTGCTGGGGGACAAGAAGACGCTGTTGCCGGATCCAGTGGCAACGCTCGAAGCAACGCGGCAACTGGTGGCAGATGGATTTGAAGTGTTGTGTTACACGACCGATGATCCAATCACTGCCAAGCGGCTGAAAGATGTCGGGGCGACATCTGTGATGCCGGCGGGCAGTCCGATCGGCAGCGGGCAGGGGATCCTCAATCCGAACAACATTCGGATTTGTCTGGAATACCTCAAAGAGAATGATCCCAATTATCCCGTGATTGTCGATGCGGGGGTGGGGACGGCGAGTGATGTCGCGTTTGCGATGGAGTTGGGCTGCGATGGTGTGTTGCTCAATACGGCCATTGCATCTGCTCAAGATCCAAAGGCAATGGCCGAAGCGATGAAGCTAGCCTGCCGAGCGGGGCACATCGCTGCCGGAGCGGGCCGAATTCCACGTAAACTGTATGCCACTGCCAGCAGTCCGGAAATCGGATTGATCTCGCCAGGAGTTCGGTGACACGCGGTTCAGCCGTACAGTTCTCGAATCGAACGGTTTGGTTGTCGTTTGTCCCAGGCAGCAACTTCACGGGGCACGGAGCCACGCGCCAATCGGACCGTATGACGCGCGGCGAGAACATCAAAGACTCGTCTCTTAAAATCCGTGCTGATCAGTGTCAATCCGTGGCCACTTATTCTTCGCCTTTCCGGCATCAGCAGAACTGGTCTGGCGGTTGTGCTATGAGTTCAGAACCGTTATTTCAATGGCCACGAATATGACAGATGTGAGCTAAGATCCATTAGTCTTAGATCAGCAGGGCCAATTTCTCAGCGAAGTCTGCTTCAGCACGTAAGCCGCCATGATCGACCGACTGGCTCGTATTGTGTTTCGATTCCGGTACGCCGTCTGGGGGGTGGTGCTGCCGTTGATCGCACTGTCGTGGATTTTTGTGCCGCCTGTGCAGTTCGATCAGACGATTGAAGGCTTTTTTCCGCACGATCACCCTGCTTTGCTGAGCTACGAAAAGTCGAAACGCGCCTTCGGCGGCGATCAGATCGTTTTCGTGGCGTATGACGACAATGAGCTTTGGACGCCGGAGGGGATGGATCGAGTCCGAACGCTCGCCGATCGAATCACCGAGCAAGTGCCCGGAATTGAACGAGTGGACGCCGTCGATCAGATGCCTGTTCCGTGGCTGGTCGATGATGCCGTCGCCGCGGCATCAGGATCGTTCTCGTTCCTGGGCCTGTATCGCATGGTCGCCGGTCGCGCGACTGTGTCGACAGTCGTTCGATCCAATATGGACGACCCGGAAGCACTCGATGAATTTCGTGAGCGGATCAGCAATCATCCCTTGTTCAATGGATTGCTTGTCGATGGGAAGGGCCGAACGACGGCCATTCTCGTGCGACTAGATGCTTTAGCCGAAGCGGATCGTCGCCCGGCGGTTCTCGCGTTGCGTAAAGTGTCAGATCAGTTCGCTCGAGAGAACAACCTGGATCACGTCGCTGTGGCTGGACCACCGGTACTGGTCGTGGATGGCTTCGTCAGTCTGGATCGCGACAACCAAACACTGGGCGTTGTCGCGATGATCTTGATGACGGTGACGATGTTGATCGCCGTTCGTAATCCTGCATGGGCGTTACTTTCCCTGATCGCAGGGTGGGCCACATGGGAACTCACACGAATCTGTATCACGATCTTCAATCTGAAGTTGTCGTTGTCGGCGGGACCGATTGTGGCCCAGACCGTCGTGCTGTGCATGCCCGCCGCCAGCCACTTGGCTGTGCGGTTCTTTTCGATCCTGCATACCGGACTATCGCGTTCTGAAACCGCACACCAAACACTCACCGTGATGTTTCCTCCGGTGGCCTGGTGTGCGATTGCCTCGGCTTCGGGCTATCTCGCCACTTGGGCCGCGACGACTGTTCAGCCGGTGGCGCAACTGGGAATTACCATGTTTGCCTGCAACATCATCGCAGGTGCGCTGGTATGGATGCTGGCGGCCGGTGCGATGACGATTCGACTTCGCCGCAATCCGGCGGAAGCCGCCAACGTTGAACAGGGAACGGCGGCGGTGGCTGAAGGAGTTGGCAAGATGACGGATTGGGTGCTGACGCATCCTCGCACGACGCTGTTGTTATTTGTTGTTCCCGTGTTGCTCGCATCCGTTGGAATGATGTGGCTTCAGTTTGAATCCAACTACATCAATATTCACAAGCCCCGCTCGCGAGTGGCCACGGACTATCGTTTCATCGAAAAGCGAATGGGGGGCATCGGCCTTGTTGAATTGATCTCGCCCGCGCCCGAGAAGATGACTGCCGAGTGGCTCGACAAAGTCGGGCAGGTGGCGGCAAGAATGAAGCGAGATAATCCCGAGATGGTCGCGGGGATCGTGTCACTTGCCGACTTGTTGAGCGTGCCTCCCTATGTCGACAAAGAAAATCGCGATGATGTCGTGGCGACCAAGGTCCGGATCTTAGGGAATGCCAGGTACGAGCATTTCCTGAACAACCTCTGGAGCCGAAACAAAGAGGACAGTTCCCAAGATCAGGTTCGAATCCTGATTCGTGTTCAAGAGAGTGCTCAGCCGGAACTGAAAGAAGCCTGCTTCACGAACCTGCTGCAGACCAGTCGGCAGGAGTTGTCCGATCAAACTTTCATTACCGGTCTGTCGCACTTAATGACACAGATCACTCACGCCGTGGTTTCAACATCATTTCGAGCGACCTTGTGTGCTGGATTGATGAGCCTGGCGATGCTCTGGGCGGCTCTACGACATCTGCGACTGGCATTTCTGGCCTTCTTGCCGACGTTGTTGGCAGTGGGGTTGGTCCTGGGGATCATGGGTTGGTTGGGACTGAAGATAGATATGTCGACGGCCCTGGTCGCAGGGGTCGTTATTGGTCTCTCCGTCGATGATGCCGTGCATTGTCTGTTGCGCTGGAAGCAAGAATTGCGAGCCGGTCGTCCTTCGGACGAAGCGCTAAAGGTGGCCTATGCGGGAAGCGGTCCCGGAGTTGTTCTGTCGAGTTCCGCGGTCAGCTTGGGATTCCTCGCGATGCTGTATAGTGAGTTCGTGCCCATGTCCAGTTTTGGTTGGCTGGTCGCAGTGGCAACCGCGGGGGGAAGCTTGGGAAACCTCGTCGTGATCCCTGCGATTCTGGCACTCGTGACTCGACGGACGGCGTGACGAATCGCGTCGTGGAATAATTCGCGATGATCGATTCTAAACCGACTTCAAAAGTAACATTGCAGCCTAGACGCTGGGAACTGGCCGTCTGTCTGATCGTGGCCGTCGTGCTTCGTGGTGCTGTGTTATGGCTACACTCGTACGATCTGACGAATGATCGCGACGCGTATCTGGGAATTGCCCGTGGAGTTGCGGAGGGCAGGGGATACTCCGATGTCGATCGCCTGACACCGACTGCGTTTCGCCCTCCCTTGTTTACCCTTCAGTTAGCGGGATTGATGCTGATCGTGCCGACCGCTGCTGCAGTTGCGATCGTTAACCTGATTTGGGGTGTTGTTGCTGTTTGGGCTGCCTGGAGCGCAGGGGTCTGGCTGGGATTGGATCGCTGGTCGATGTTGGTCGCCTTGCTTGTCGCTGTCGATCCGATGTTGCTGCAGTATTCCGCTCAACCGATGACGGAGGTGACATGTGCGGGGTTGGTCGCACTTCTGATCTTGTGGATAGTCCGCCGAGATCGCTCTGAGTTCGTTCAGCAAATGGTGATCGGCATCGTGTTCGGATGCCTGGTGCTGTGTCGACCGACATTCTGGCCCTTGGCAGGACTGGCGTCCGTTGGATGGGGAATTTGCGCGACTGTGAAGTCTTGTCGTCGTTCCCGAGATCGATCGACCTCTTGGGGTTCGCTGTTTCCCTGGCGTCTGGTGGCAGGAACATTAATCGTTGTTGCGCCCTGGGTGATCCGGAATCAGTTGGAGATGGGATCACCGATCCTGATGACGACTCATGGTGGTTATACGCTGCTGCTGGCGAATAATCCGGTGTTCTACTCTGAAGTCGTTGATCGAGGCTGGGGAGCGGATTGGGGGCAGCGCAGTTTCGAGAAGTGGCAATACGATTTGCACAGGAGCCTCGACGAAGCCGTCGGTCCCGATGCATCGGAGATCGCTCGCGATCGATGGCAAAGCGAGCAGGCTCGTCAGTTTATCGTGGCGAATCCAAAGCGATTTCTGCGAGCGGTTGGTTATCGCTTCCGCAGCCTCTGGAGTACCGTTCCGCAGAGTGAGGCAGCAGCATCGGCGAGTCCGAAGCTGATTCAGTTGGTGGGATGGTATTACACCGCCGTGGAGATCTTGTTCGTCGTCGGCATGCTGGTTGTCGCTGCGTCTTGCCTGAAAGAGACTGGACGACGGGAGTGGTGGCCACTGTTCGCACTAGTGCTGACCGTGCAGATTGTTCACTTGGTCTATTGGACGAACGCTCGCATGCGAGCTCCGATTGTTCCAGTGATCAGCTTATTCGCCGTCGCACCGCTGGCCCGAAAGCCACAGATGGCGTCGCCCGCATTGGTCGCATCTTCGACAAAGTGAACCTTGTTGACTGTATCGGCAAGAACTGCCGGGTCTTCGCAGGCTTCGTATCAATCACAGCAGGCTCATTCCTGTTGCCGATTCCAAGACACCTCCTCGGAATTTTCGGAACTGAATCTGGCCAGCAACTGAATTCGGCAGAACTTGCTTGTTCGACGGACTGGTCCAGGGCCGATGATTTGGGGGGCTCCCTCTTTTCGTTGTATGCAGTATTGCGTCTGGCAGCAGATTGACTGTTCGACGTTGCTTTGGCCACTTACACCGTGAGCGATTCAATGACGACTTTCCGTAGAACTTCTCTGGCTATCGCGTCCCTGATTACGGCCGTGGCCTTGTCGGGATGCTGTGTGACGGCGGTTTCATCCAAGCGAGCTTGCCAGACGCCAGCCGTTCAGCCGAGCTACGAGCAAACGATTCCTCAGGGAATTGCCCCCGAAGAATCTTGGCCGAATGTGACGCCCCCCGTAGAATCAGCCCCTGCTCCGGAACCCTACGTTCCTCCGACTCCAGCACCATCTTCTGCCAGTCGCAAGTTCGGAGCGACGACCACCATGAAGTTGAAGCAATACGGCGATGGTCTACGCGACACGTTCACCAGGTCGTAGGTTGACCGTCGATTCGCGCAGTCAAATGATTGACGGCTTACCTTGATCAGCGACGGCCGCCTCTCAGGCAACGCGCCCTGGCTTCATCTGGATGGTCGCCGGAAGTTCATCTGCGATCCCCAAGTCGGTCGTATTCTCGGCTTCGCCCATCGTGCCAATCGCAATATCCATCGTTGGGCGCGGGGCCAACTGAGGCATTCGCAGACGGTGGCGCGTGGCGAGGGTCAACATCGCTGGCAGTGTGACGAGCGATACGAACAAGCAAGCTCCGACACCAATCGTCAACACTGCCCCCAGGCTATGAAGTCCACGGTGCGCGGCGACCATCATGCTGCCAAAGCCGACCATTGTTGTGGTCGAGGTCAGCATGATGGCGTTGATTGTGCTCGGGGTTGTGCAGTAGACACGATCGGCCTGAGACCGGCTGTCATGGATGATATGGACGCCATTATCGACGCCGATCCCCAAAATTAACGGCAGGATGATCAGGTTGGCGGCGTTGAGTGGGATGTCGAGTATGACCAGGAGTCCAAAGGTAATTCCCATCCCGATCGCAGGCGGAAGGATCGCCAGCAACGAATCGCGAACAGCGTGGCGGTCGATCAGCAATGCCGTTGCAAAGGCCAATCCCGCGTAGGTCAGCAGCAACAGCCCCGGCGACCAGGGAATGTGCCGTGAGTGCAGCGCGAAGCCTGCCGCCACGGTCAGCAGAATTGGGGGAACGAAATTCCAGAGCAAACGGTCTTTGCGTGAGAAATCGAGCAACAGTGTGATCATGATCACTGCCAGTGCGTAGACAGCGCAGATTTCGTAGCTACTTTTGATTTGTTGAGCCGCTTCGAAGTTCTGCAGCGGAACTCCCGTGACCTCGGGATCGACCGAGCGGATATCGGTCACAAATTTCTCCAGTGGCTCCATATCCCAGACTTGATCCTTGGGATAAATCTGAAGCAGCCACTGCCCCTGAGGACTGACAAAGCGATTTTTCAGTTCGGCCGGCAAGTCGCTTGGATCAACGGGTTCGGGGTCTGACGCCGCAGCGATCGCTTGAAATTGGGCGAGTAGTGCGTACGCCATTCGAGATTGGAACTCGCCCAGGAACATCATCTGTTCCTGCAACGGCATCGTGTCCAGCGTGTTCAGGAACTCATCCAAATTACGCTCGATCCGTCGCGATGCGGGATCAGTTCGGCCTTTCATTGACTCGCAGAGCTCGTTAAGAACTCGTCCAACGTCGGCGGGGTTCAATGGAGATGGAGCAGGAGGCTCCGCCGGAAGTTTCGAAAGCTGTGCGTTGAAGCCCTGGACCAACAGTTTGGTTTGGGTGGCGGGATACTCAGGCAACCGAGAGGCCAGTTCCTGAACGTGATGAACAGTTGGCAAGGATTCCAGTCGGCGCTTCATCTCGCGAGCCTGCTCGGCAGAATCCGCGACTGAGATGGCATACAGCAACGAGTGATCAGAGGATTCGAAGATATGCTTTTGTGCTTCGACCGATTCCAACCCTTCCGCCTGCAAGTGCAGAAGATTGTGGTCATAGACAACCAGCGGCTTGGGAACCGGACCACTCCAATCGAAGGTGCGGTAGCCGATGTATCCAATCAATCCGAGTGAGAGCGTCAGCACGAGGGCGGGATGGTTCAGCGTCGCATAGCGTAGCCCTCGTGCCTGGAACGGCGTCGGAAGTTTGTGTGGTTCTTTGTTTCGATCAGCCAAAGCGATAATCGCAGGAAGAAATGTGAACGCGGCCAGGGCGCACAGCATGATCCCGCCGCCGGCGATGATTCCCAACTCCGCGACTCCCAGGAACTCAGTGAACGTCGCACAGAAAAATGCGAGTGATGTGGTGACGGCCCCAGTGACAATTCCGCCACCGACGCTACTCGACGTTTCCACCAGAGCAGCTTGTAGCCCCAGGCCTTGATGTCGTAGTTCCAGGTATCGCGCCAGGATATGAATCGAAAAGTCGATCCCCAAGCCAATGAGAATGGCGACGAACGAGACGGAGAGAATATTCAAATGACCGACAACGGCGGTTGTATATCCAAATGACCACGCCATTCCCACAATCAGCATCAGCAGTCCCAGGACGGGATGCAAGAAGCCACGGAACCCCACGAACAGGATCAGGGCCACACCCAGGTAGGAGATGATCGAAGCCATCATCGAGTCGGTCTGCGATCGGCGCATCTCGTCGTTTTCCAGAACGGGAATGCCAGTCAGCGAAATCCGAGCGGAAGGGAATTGACGTTCCGCCTGCTTGATCAGCGTCCGCAGTCTATCGATCGAGGCCGTAGCTCCTTCAAACGAGCGAGCGGTATTAACGGGCGAGGCCATGACGAAGCCCATCGTGCCATCGTCATTCAACAGATAGACGGTCTGATTTTCCTGATCGCGCATCCGCGGGTCCACAGGAAGGATATCCGGCCAGGGATTGGTGAAATCATTGCGATCTTTGATTGTGGCGGTGAGACTGGCTGCCAGGCGATCGGTGTGCGCCAGCAGGACGCTGTTTTCGAGCTGCCCCTGCCGCTCCAATCGTTTCAGTTGGCTGTCCATGCGAGGCACCAACCCGTCGACACGAACCAGATCCCAGTGACCATTCAAGACGGGGCGATATTCGTCGAGCCGTTCCAGGCCCCCGACCAGTTGATCCGGGGCCAGATACTGCAGGCCTTTTTCTCGAAGCTTGCCGGGTTCGACCTTGTACAGCACGTTGGTGAACAGCTTGGGATCACTTTTCAGTTGATCACCCAAGTGGTCCAGAACCTGCTTGATCGCTTCCGGCTTCTTGGATTCAACCACGACCACCATGTCGGTGGCGTCGCCGAAACTTTCGGTGTACTTCCGCCAACGTTTCTGAAATGTGGCGGAAGGATCGATCAGATCCGCGCGGTCCGTTTTGAACTTGATGCCTTGAGCCGTGTAAACGACGCATCCGATGGATGATAGTACCACGAGAAAGATCGTCAGCTTTGCATGGCGCGAACAGATTTCTGTGAGCCAGCACAAACACTCAGCGAGTGTCGATCGAGATTCTGGTTCGTTGGATTCCATTCCAAGTCCTGGCGGGTCCATGCCGTGGTAGGTCGAGTGCCTCAATGTTGACGCCGGAATCGAAGAATCCGGTTGGCAGCAATCTGCTGCCCGTGTCGACTTTGCCGACCTCATCAATTGGCGTGTCGCACTCGACGATTCGTGATTGCCTGTCAGGCCATTCCATTTTGTAAGTGAACGCCACCACCCTGTTCAAGCAGCAACTCCAAGTTAGTGCTTCATAAGTGATTACCGAAACATGGTGTGCTGACGATTTCGTAATGTGATAATAGCGGAAAACGGAGTGTGAGGACAAGTTTAGCTCGTCGGGGGGCGATAATTTGCAGGGATCCCCCGAGTTCTCATCAGGTCGGCAACTCGCCAAGAGATTTGGAGTTCACGACATGCGCTTAACTGATTTTTGGTTGTGGCAATTCTATTGTTCGTCGATGGAGTCGGATTCGGCGATCTCTACCTGTTGCATTCGATAGGTACTTCGGACAACGAGGAACGCGATAAAGTCGTACAGCCCATGTGTAATCGTGGGTATCAGCATGTTTCCCGCGCCGGCGAATTGGTAAAGAAACCCCAGATAGAGGCCGAGCAATCCAGCCAATAAGGGATAAATCGCAGTGACGGAGTGAACAGCTCCGAATAAAATATTGCTGATCAATAAGCTGGGGATCTGCCCCCACTGGTTCAGCCACTGTTGCAGGACCGCTCGGAACAGCAGTTCCTCGGAGACTCCCGCGAGGAACGCGACCCAAGCCAGATCGTACCAGCGGCAATCGTCCAAGAACGGTCCCAAGCTTTCAATCAAGAATCTTTTGACTTCAGCGAACGGCCCCGTGGTGATGCGGTATGTGATCGAGAACACAATCAGCATGGGGATTGTGCCCGCGATCCCGACAGCGAAGGCTTGGCCGGACAATTCGCACTCGTCAAACGGATTGATCTGAAGGATCCATGCCAGGCCAAAAGCAAAAAGTGTGATTCCGCCCTGAAAAAGAGTCGCCATCAGGAGGAATTGGCTGCGCGACGTTTGCACGTTGGAATCAATTCCTCAAATGGCGATCAATCGATCACCGTGATCATTTCGTCATGTCGACGGTAGACTCGACCCAACCGCTATGCCGCGTGTAGCAGGCTTGCCGGGTAGAACTGTTCTCTCGTGAAATCCGTCGAAAGCCATGAACTGTCCACGCTTCAAACCCGATAACACAAGAGTCAGCGAAAGTCATCTCGGTGACTTTTCTGATCGCCGGTTTGAACCCGTCATCGAGTCTGATCTTCAACACTGATTCTACATTGACTTCCGACGGAAGAGTCCAGCACGAACAGCATCAAAGAAGTACATCGCGATTTAATTGTGCTTTTACTCAACCGCCGGAACAACTGAGAGAAGAGGTCTCTGACTTCTGATCCAGTCGTTCTTGTCGGCTCGGTACCTTGGGTACCAAACCAGTGATCGCCGTCGTCGGTCTTCCCCCTCAGACCGGCGACGGCGATACGTTTTTATGCCTGCTGAGATCGGCGATACCTGATAAACTCAAGGCTTGATCGGGATGGTGATCTGGTTTTGCCGTTCACCCCGAATCAATTTCGTCCCTTCGCCGGTCAGACGCAGATACCAGTCTGAAGGGAGGCCTTCATAGGTTACGAAGTGCCCCGGTCGCGGCGGCGAATTTGTCACCTTGAAGATGGCGGTCGCCTCGTCGACCTCATCGAACATCGCCACGTAAGCCATGTCGATACCCAAGTCGGCTGCCGTCGAAAACTGTCGCCAATAGAATTCGCCCTTCAGGCGCGGCAGGTCGTTCTTGGTTCCCTTTTCCCCGACTAGATTTGTCCAGCCGAACCCCGGATAGACTACCGGCAGATACTCCATTCCAGCTCGTTTCGCTTCAGCGAGATCTTCCTTCCAAGAGCCGGTTGCTGCATGTCGTTCGCCATTGATCGTTGTCGAGTTGCCAGGGTTCCACGGGCTGATGATGTCGAACTTGCGAAAGACTTTGCTCCATTCTGGATTTTTCTCCGTCCGCCACCACCATTCACAGCCGCCGATTAAAGTGACCCCGTACTTGGGATCGTTCTTGAAGAAATCGACGATCCGCTCTGCCAACTCCGGTCCGAATCGATCGCTATAGAAGCCCCAGATGAAGAGGATGGGCTTGTTGTTGTGGTGAAGGTAGCGAGGATCGCGCGTGACTTGTTGTTCATCGACCAGCTTCTTCCAGTCTGCAACGAGGGTGTCAAACAGCTTGTCCTTCGACATTCCGCTGAGGTCGTAACAGATTCCAAATGCACGGCCAGATTTATTCGCGGATTGCCGGACATTGGCCAGAACCTGATTCAATGATGGGCCGTTCAACTCGGCCAGAAATCGCTGGAGAAAGACGCCGTCAATGCCGTACTGCTGCATCCATTGAAAATGGCGATCGACCGTCTTCGGGTGAACCGAACTAAATAGCTGTGCAGGATTGCCATCGGCATCGGTGAAGCCAGTCGCGGGGTATTTCTCGTCGTCATCGAATCCCGCCAAATCGGGCCACATTTCAACGGTGACGGTCTTGCTGTTGAGATTTCGACCATCGCGGCTCCAGTGCCGCCATCCCTGACCGGACGAGTCGCCCGCGCATCGAAACCATCCCTGATAGCCGCACATCACCTTGTGATGCATTGTTTTCGCGTCGACTACATGACTGGCTTCGTCGGCATTCGCTATTCCACACAGCAACAACAGCATCGACGACAAAAAGAATCGGTGCAGTACCATGACGACCTCACACGTGTAGATTGTCGCTGATCGTTCTGATCAACCAGCTCTTGTTTCCGAAACCAGATCAGGGATCTTCCCGATTTGATGTTCTACCACGGCTCAATAAGATAGAACGGCCGCTACGGCAGTTTCTCCAGCGTTTCGCGGATGAATGCTGCCTGCATGACAATTCCCAATCCCAGCCGATGTCTCACTTTGCTATTGCCGTAGATCATCGCCATTTCTTCATCCAGAAAATGCTGGCCGTGCATCAATCCCAGAATAAGTCGAACTTCTTCGGGCTGCTCACCTGATTGATGCAGGGCCGGCTCAACCACATAGATCGGTCCGCCGCTGTCTCCTTCGAACGTGTTTGCGCTGACCATAAACGTTTTATTCAGCGTGGCGGGAATCAACGGATAACTGGCAATCGAGCCCGATCGCAAAATTGGGAACCCGGCTTGATTTGCTTCCGTGCGATGTGGATATCCCAGGCAGGTCACGGTCTGACCGGGGTGGATGCTATGTTTGCGGAGCAGTTCGTCGTTCGCGAGTCGTTCAGTCGAAATCTTGGGCAGGTCGACTTTGTCAGGGGGAGTGACAACCATGGCCGCGATGTCCTCGGTGGGATGCTTCGTCCAGAGTGGCTGACCGTCTTTGCGGATCGTTAGCGCCGTTGGTTCTTTCCGATAAGCGCCCTCGGCTTCACAGACGCGGTACACCACGATGGTCTCGTTATCGCTGCTGCGTTCCAGGACATGAGCGGCTGTCACCAGAACCCACCGCGACTCCTCGGCCGGTGCCGGCCTTGGTTGACGAAGAATGAAGCCCGTGGCGGTTGATCTCTCGTGTTGTAACTTCACCGTGGCACGCATCATGAGCGTGTGGAAATCATCGGCATGACTTGCGGTGGTACTCGCCATCAGGGCCAGGATGATTGTTATTCGAATGACGGTCATGTATCCAAATCCAGTAGACGGCATCGACTCGATGACTCAATTCGCGCAACACGATACTATCATGGCGTCAAACTTGATGGGATGCATCGGCAGCAGTTCTGTGCTGTCGAAAAGTCGCTTCTTCGACGGATGCCGTTTATGAATCCAATAGACGATCGCGAAAACCCGAATCCGCTTCAAAGCTTGGAGGAATGGGACGACTTCCTCAGGGATCGCTATCCGGAGGTCACCTCACCAGGCTTGGCTTCGTTTCAGGCGGTCGATCCGGCCAAGAAGCAGGATCAGTTTCGGAACTACGAAGCGGACGCGCGACCCGGTGTGCGCGAGTTCTATCGCTTGAATCATCGCCATCAGACGTATGAGTTTGCTCGAGCCAAGCGTCAGCAGTATTTGACGCTGGACCGCAGTCAGATGGGAATCTGGGAAGCGGCCGAGTATTTGAATACGCTGGTTGATGAGAGTGATCCTGATACCGATTTGTCGCAGCTTCAGCATCTACTGCAGACTTCTGAGCATATTCGCGCGGACGGCCAGCCGCGATGGTTCATCCTGGCAGGATTCATCCACGACCTCGGTAAGATCCTGTGCCTGTGGGGTGAGCCACAATGGGCTGTGGTCGGAGACACCTTTCCGACGGGTTGCCAGTATTCCAGGAAGAACGTCTTCCCGCAATTCTTTACGGACAATCCTGACCATGATGACCCGCGATACCAGTCGCGTCTTGGTATTTACGAAGCAGGCTGCGGGCTGGATCAGGTGCAATTATCATGGGGCCACGACGAATACATCTATCACGTCGTAAAGGATTACCTGCCCGACCCGGCGCTGTATATGCTGCGCTACCATTCGTTCTACGCGTGGCATCACGAAGACGAATATGGGCACCTGACGAGTGACCGCGATCGAGAGATGCTGGACTGGGTGAGGGCGTTTAATCCGTACGACCTCTACACAAAGAGTCATTCGCCGCCCAACGTCGAGGAACTTCGTCCGTTCTACGAAGACCTGATTGCGGAGTACTTTCCCGCAAAGTTGAGCTGGTAGCCTTAGGGCTTCAATTCGAATTTCACATCCTGCGGTTTGCGTTTCTCAACCGTGATCGTGAATCCGGATGTATCGGGATTCATGTATCGTTCAGGGCTCAGAAACGTGGGTGGGAATAAATTCCCTTTGTCGTCGCCATGCGCCGGTTCTTTGACGACAGTGACCGCAACTTTGTACGAACCGGGCAGGGCACCGTCCCCGGGAGTGAAGACACTCATCTTGAATCTGCCATTTTTCTCAATCGTCCCCGAAGCGGGACTGCCCAGGGGATCTGTCGGTACGAAACCGACGGTCCCGGGTCCAACTGGTTTTCCGTCGAACGTAACCAAGCCGGTGATACGCGTCAGTTCAGGCCCCGTGGACCGGCCACAACCTGCCACGATGGTCAGTAGAGGAAGCAATGCATTCAGAGTGATTCGGCTAACGAGCAGCATGCGATAGAGATCCCTTCGTGACAGAAGCTTGCCGTCCGAGCGAAGAAGTAATGACGCTGATTCACCATCACAGGTCTACTGCAGAGACGCGACATTGCCGTCCGACTTGTCACCCATGAAACTCCACAGGCGGAAGTCGATGTTGGTGCTGACAAATTGCGTGCTGCCGTCAGCCATCAGCATGTGCAACCCGCCGACGTGATGGCTGGCATAACCGCAGTTGCGGGGCCAATCGAAGGTGTCGGCGCTGCGAGTAGGGCTGTTCGGCTTCTGGCCGATGTAAGCGATCGAGAAGTTCGCATTGAAGGCTCCACCGAAACGGCATTCCTCGGCCTTGCGCTCACCCAGCAAATAGACATTGGACGTTCCATCAACAACATCCCGAATGCGAGAAACTGATGGCCCACGATTAAACATCCCAGGTCCGCCTCCTTTAGTCCAAGGACTGTCCCACGTGATCGCCGCCTCAGAGATGCAGTACGTCAGGCCGCTCGGGCAATCGGGCGTTCGACTATCGGGAAGGATCGAACCGGCGGAAGGAACGTAACCCAAACCCTGCGTGGGAAAATCGACCAGCCAGAAGTTTTCCGCAAGTTTCGTCTGCAGTTTGGCGCTGTAAGGATTACTCGGGCAGGCCAGAAATCCGAACGGCTTGGAGTCAATCAAACCCCGATTGCCGCTTGTCGAAGTTCCGTTGGTAATGTCGATATTGAAGTTGATCTGGTTATACATCGGACCGTTATCGACAAAGGGCAAGATCATTTCGACCCACGTGTGCCCGCCTTGACAGCACGGCGTCTGAGCATACGGGAAGACGTTGTGGGTATCGTGGTAATTGTGCAGCGCCAGGCCGAGTTGTTTCAGGTTGTTCTTACATTGAGTCCGTCGCGCTGCTTCGCGAGCCTGTTGGACTGCCGGCAATAAGAGGGCAATCAGAACCGCGATGATCGCGATGACAACCAGCAGCTCAATCAGAGTGAATCCGCGACTGGTCTTGATCCGAAATGACATGCCGGTCTCCTATCGATGAACGAACAGAGAGATGTGTGAGCACGCATCAAGTTAATAACACATCGATGACGGCCGATCAATGGGATGCGTCTTTATTTCGCTCGCGCATTCGGCAGGTCAGCCAATCAAGATGCCGTCGCTGTGGCACGTCTGTACAGAATCCAATTCCAACCCGACAGGCCGTAGTATGGAAAGACTTTCACCAATTGATATCGGTGTTCGGCAGAGGGCTGAATGATCGACTGTGGGACTGCAGGTTGTTCGAAGGAATGCAGGATTAACCACTCTGGACCCTCTGGCGGCCATTGATTGCGGGGGTAGTAGGCCAGCGGCTTGGGATTGGGTAATCGGCGGTAGTAGTAATCCAACACCATGCCATTTCGGAAGTCGTGATCGCTTCCTAACGTGATGGTGTCGCCCGATTCTGCCTGTAGAAACGCGACGGCCTCTTCGTATGACCCACGTCCATATTTTAATAGCGACGATGTGTGAACGGCGTTGCCCATTAGGAATAAACCCACCGCAACGAGATAGACAACTTTTCCCATGCGGCCTGCATTCCACAGCGTTGCCAGCAGATGGCTCAGTAAGATCAACACGCAGGCCATCGGGACTAGAAAATGACGGGGATAGACGAGGTCTGTTGCTGCGACGATGATCATCAATGCGAGCGTGATCGTCGAGCCCACGACAAAGTAGACGACTCCATCGGCTTGCTTGTTCAATTGCACCAGCGCGATGACGCTGGCAAGGACTGTAATACAGCAGCACAGAACGGCAACGAAACCATGGTTCGGTCCTCCCACGATTAAGGCCCCGACTTGAGTGATGATCTCAAGCACTCGCTGATGGTCGCCGCCGCCAGCCATGGGCATCCCACTGTAACAGATCGCGAGTCCAGCCAACGTGAGAAACGGGAGACCATGCATCCAGATCAGGGAACTCATTCGCGAGGTCCAACGTCGATGCCGCCGAATGACGCTGATCAGCGACCAGGCAATCAAACCGCCATAAGCGGCGACAAACAGAAAGTGGGCGAGAAATCCAAAGCTGGCACTGATACCGAATAGGAGTTCGTCTCGGCGACTCGCGGTTGGATCGATGCGTTGCATCAGCCAAACCGACAGAAACACGAACAGCAACAAATACGCGTAGCCGCGCGCTTCGGACGAATACTGGATGAAGACAAAGGAAGTTCCCGTCAGCACCAGTGCCGTGATGCCCTCGCAGGCAGATCGCTTCCAACCGCTCATCCCCGCCAGAACAACAGCACCAATGCCGGCCAACACCGCCGGGATGCGATACAGCGTCCAATGGGAATCGGGTGGAAAAGAATAGATGGCCCAGGTATTCAAGATCTGGTTGTTGTCGTGCGGAATTCCCGTGGCGATCTGCCAGTAAGACTTCGCCGAAATCGCGAACCTCCAGGACCAGATCTCATCCAGCCAGAAGTTGTCCCAACTGGCGACTAACCGCACGACAGCGGCGGCCGTCACCAGCGCGACAGAGAACGCCATCACACCCCAATTGACTCGATGAGGAGTTGATGTCGATCCAGTCTCAAGAGTCTCACGAACAGCTACTGGCAACAGACCGCAACTCCGAAGTAGTCAAGAGGGGGATCAGTCGGCGACGGATTCTGGAGTGCGAAGATTGCCATGTCGAGAATCTATTCTCAATGGACGGACGTACGCACTAGCGTGCTGCCGCGAGTTCTTCCTGCTGAATCCAACCGCCGGCCAGCACGCGATCGCCGTCGTACAGGACCAATGCCTGACCCGGAGCAACGCCGAATTGAGGCTCGTCGAACAAAACGCGAACGTGATCGCGTTCGATCAGTTCAACTGTGGCTGATGCTGCAGTGTGCTGATAACGGATCTGCGCATGGCAGCGGAAGCTGGATGGCAGATCATCCACAAGCCAGCTCAGGCCGTCCGCAGTCAGTTCCTTACGAGCCAAGTCCTGATAAGTTCCTAATACGACGCGTCGTGTATTGGGTTCGATGCGGATCACGAACCTCGGCTCACCAAAAGTAATCCCCAAGCCGCGCCGCTGACCGATCGTGAATTGTTCATAGCCTGAGTGTTGGCCCAATACTTTTCCTGCCGTATCGACGAAATCTCCGCCTGTGTCCGGTTTGCCACGATGGCGTTCGAGGAATCCGACATAGTTATTGTCGGGGATGAAGCAGATTTCCTGGCTGTCGGGCTTGGTGGCCACGCGCAATCCCGCTTCGGCGGCCAACTCACGAATTGCTGGCTTCGTATACGTACCCACGGGAAACAGGATCCGACCCAGGATGTCGCGATTGATTCCCGCCAGCACATAGGACTGATCTTTGGTCCGATCGAACCCTCGCACGAGTGCGGGCCGACCGTCGATCTCGTTGATCTGCGCATAGTGGCCGGTCGCAATTCCATCGGCCCCCACACTGACGGCAAAATCCCACAGCTTGCCGAACTTCAGCCAGTTGTTGCACATCACGCACGGATTCGGAGTTCGCCCGGCAAGGTACTCGTCAGCGAAGTAATCCTTGATCCGCCCGAAGGCGTCGGCGAAATTGAGAGCGTGAAACGGAATGTCGAGCACATCTGCCACGCGTCGCGCGTCGGCGGCATCCGAGGCTGAGCAGCAGCCTTGCTTGTTGGATTTGGTTCCCAGAATCGGCAGCTGAATGGCGGCAGGCGCCACTTCAGTATCGGCCGGCAGTCGACAGACTTCGCGCGGTTCTTCGGTTGCACCCGACCGCATGAACAGGCCGATCACTTCGAATCCCTGGCGCTTCAACAGCACCGCGGCAGCGGAACTATCAACGCCACCGCTCATGGCCAAGACAATACGACGAGTCATTGAACGACAGTCCACGCTCTCGGGCGAGAGCTTCGGAAACAAGGGTTGTGATCAGATCAAAGCTGAATTGTAGCAGAAGCATCGAGCAGTTCGAGGAGCAGAATGGATGACAATTGGCTCGCGAAAATTAAGGAAAGCGCCCTCATTTCGACGCAATCGGAGTCACAGTGATTATGCGGTGACGTGATTTTGATCCATTAAAACCGGATTACGTCACGCGTTTGAGGCACGGCTGGCCTTTCGGAGCCGCAAAAACCGATGTTTTCTAGCTGGATATTTGTTTCCTTACGATTTGGAATGCAACATGCCATGGATCACTCTGGTTGATGACAAGTTGGGCGAGATTCCAAGGTGTTGCGCATTTGGTCGAGTGGCCCGTTGTCTCGACATTACAGAATCGTAAACTATCTGCAGGCTGCCATCGACGGTAGCCAGTCTGACCAAACGCTCAAGCAGGGCAGGGTGTGGCATGTCTAGTATTCGCTGGTCGACAATTGCGTACTTGATCTCAGCGACGGTCTCGACTGGAGTTCTGGTCGAGGCGAAAGATGAGCACCGCCGCGCGGAACATAAAGCCCCGCCCAAGATTGAGCATCGTGCGCCGCCCTCAACACCGGCGCAGGGAAACAATAAGCATTCTCAGCCAGCCCACCACGCCCCGGTCCATGTGAATCCGCCGCCGAACGCGCAACCGGTTCGGGTTCATCAACCTCGAGTAGACCTGCCGAATCACGCTCCCAAGGCGGTACACAACATCCAGTTGATGGAGAATGGTCAAAACAATCGACCACAGGCGGAACACCATAAACTGCAATTGCCACATGAAGCGCCCAAGGTCTTGTTGACGCAGAAGGATTCGAATCCACCGCGCAAACATGATTTGCCGAAGGTCGACTCCAAGATCCAACTGCCACAGAACAACAACCCAACTGGTCCTCGGCATCAGGAGGATCGGAACAGGCTTCCGCCGCAGCAACCTAAGCTCAATCCGCCAAACAACACCTTACCCGGAGCAGGGTCAGGCAATCCGTCCATTCCCAATGTCCAACCCAAACTCAATTTGCCGCCGCACGGACATCGGAGTGGCGACAATCCCGCCAATGGTGTGGGGCAGCCTAATCTTGGAAACAACAAGCTTCCGCAGTTCAATCCGAATGCTGGCAATAACAATCCGAACTTGCCGAAGCTGGACTCTAAGCATGTCTTGGAGAATCGTCGCGATAACAAGCCACCGGGTGGTCTCAATCTCAATCCCCAGGTTCCCGGCAATGGTGGTCTGAAACTGGATGCCAACCGCGGAGAACCGGGACGCCACTTCAATCGCGAACATCTGCCGATGAAGGTGGATACTCCTATTGCTGGTGCCCAGAGGCAGGCGACTCCATTGCAGATCCCCAAAAATGGAAACCTGCATTTTGATCGGAAGAACGACGGTCCAGACCGACATTCCGAGCAGTTGCAGTCATTGATGCACGCCAAAGATCATCACGACTTTGAACGGAATTTCGATCAGTTCAAGCACTCACCCGACTTCACGAAACAGATGCAACTCGCCCATCTGAATGCCAACAAGATCAGTGGCCTTCATCAGGAACGCCTGGTCCACGGTGATGGATTGAAGCATTGGCAGAACACGAATGTGGGACATCAGTTGAACCTGGAACGACAGTTCCAATTGCAACGCCACGGCGACCTGACGCGGCAGATGAACTTCTCGGCGAACGTGATCAACTCGGGTGGCTGGCAGCATCGCCATCACGGAGCTGTCGCAGCGGCGTTCACAGCAGGCTCATTCAGCGTCTGGTATGCAGGCGGCGGATGTTACCCGACTCATTGCTGGTATCCGCGCTGGTCGCCCTGGGTCAGTTGGAGCTGGTGGGATACCTGTCGTCCGTTCTACGATCCTCGACCAAACTATTGCCGCCCGATCGTCTATCAATCGTGTCAGCCCTGGCTCTACTATCAGTATCCCATCTGGCAACCATTGCCTGTCGCGACATGCGGGACCTGGGTCGACGTTGAGCCCGTTGTGATTCAAGCCGCCAGCATGGACTTGCAAATGCTGGCCGTCCGATTTGTCGACAACGGTCATCCCGAGCAAAATCTGGGTCCACGTTTTCGCGTCTGGGTCCGCA
Organism: Schlesneria sp.; assembly: GCA_028291515.1. Classification (GTDB taxonomy): domain Bacteria; phylum Planctomycetota; class Planctomycetia; order Planctomycetales; family Planctomycetaceae; genus Schlesneria. The sequence continues at coordinate 80,288 of JAQGHU010000039.1, read as the reverse complement.
ACAACAGTCAGATACAGATTACGTCACCGTTCAGCGTGTTGGCCCTGGCCAGCAATGACGCGAATGCCGATGCGAGTCTGCCTCAGGCCGGTGTCGTGATTCCCTCAATGGACATCGGCGAAGTACGTCCAGTCGATATTCGACTGCCTCTGCAAGCCAATCGGATGGGAGTCACGCCGGAAGGACACAAGGTTCCGTTCAACTATCTGCAGGTCCTCGTCGACAGCCATCAGCAAGTGGGAGAAGTCAACGAAGCCAACAACGGTGCTGTGATCGCTCGGACCGAGATCCTGCCGGTCGATCCCGCGGCCTTCTCCTGCGATCTAACGGCCGCCGCTCCAGGGGCAACGCTGACTATCGCGGGCGAAGGGTTTGGTCCCGAGCCCGGACGAGTCCTCGTCTCGGTGAACGGTCAACAGACGGAAGCGTTGATTCAAGGCTGGTACGACCTTGGTGTGCGCTTCACGGTGCCCAACTACACGCTGACCGGCTTGGTCGATGCCGACATCCTTGTAGTTCGTGGAGATGGCGCAGTGTCGAATCCACTGGACGTAGACCTCGGCCCCGCATCAATGATCGGCCAGCCCCTGGACATTCCCGGTGCCCCGGTTCCGGATTCGCCTCAATAGCATCCGCATTATTTTAGATTCGGTGCCCTCCCGAAACTTGGCGGAAGGGCGCCGTGATCATCTTGTCCGATTTCGATAAAGACGCCAGACCGCAACGTCGCTCTCCTTCAGCGACGTACAGCCACCCGCAGCTGAAGCTCACAGTTCAGTGCTGTGGCCACTTCTTACCACAAGAGATCGCTCGGTTGGTGATGCGATTAAATTCGCTCGATTCTCGCCAATCCTTAATGGGCGAGTGTTCAACTCTGGGGCGACGGGAAACGCTACGACTCGTGGAAACGTGTTCGAACTGGGCGTTGTATTCGTCGCGACGAAGTCGATCCCCCGAAACTCTTGCGAAGGACTTCCATGAGAACTTGGAACTTGCGCTATCCATCTCTGGCGATCCTGTTGGCCATCTCACAGGCCGACGGCGCGTCTCCCGAACTGCTCACTCTGGTGAAAACAATTCCGTTGAAGGGCGTGGCCGGCAAACTAGATCACCTGGCTGTCGATTCGAAGGGTGAGCGGCTCTACGTCGCCAACAAGACTAACAACACACTCGATGTCGTCGACCTCGCCACTGGCAAACTGATTCGACAGGTTCCAGATCAAGGGAAGGTTTCAGGAGTTGCCTATTCAGCGGATCTGAATCTGATTTACGTTGGCAACGGAGCAGGCACTTGCAACGCATTTGATCGACAGGACTTCAAGCAAGTCTTTTCGACACCAACTCCAAACGCTGACAATATTCACTATCATTCCGGTAACCAGACTGTCTATGTCGGTCAAGACGAAATCCTCTCGGAACTAGACGCCAAAACAGGTGAGATAAAAGCGTCGATCCAATTGCCTGGAGCTGTGCATGGTTTCAAAATCGACAAAAAATCAGGCAAGATCTACACCGTTCTGACGAAGCCTAACCTGGTGGCCGTGGTCGACATCGCCAAACGTGAAGTAACTGACAAATTTGAACTAACGCTTTCAGACGCGGGAAGTCCAGTTGCTCAGGATTCGGAAAATGGTCTGCTGTTCGTCGGTTGCCCTAAAAAGAGGCCGATGATTGTCGTGTTCGATCTGAAGAGCGGTAAGGAAGTCGCCCAGGTCGACATTCCAGCAGGGGTCGATGACATTCACTATGACAAGCGGCGACATCGACTCTACGCCTCTTGTGGCGCAGGTGTATTGGTCGCGATTGAGAAAAGTGACGACGGTTACAAAGTCGTGGCCCGGATGGAAGTTCCAAAAGACTCACGGACCTGCGCGTGGTCGTCGGGACGTCTGTATTTGGGTGTGCCACGACAAGAGGGAAAAGAAGGGCCCGAAGTGTGGGTCTACGAGTCCGCTCCGAAAGAGTAGGACGTAAATCGATCTGCCGATTCTCTGGGCCTCGTTCTCGACCTTTGAGAGCGAGGCTCTCGCATTGATGCGACAGCATCTTAGTCACCATGGGATGCCTTGTCGCCAAATCGTGCAGGAAGTCGCAGCGCGCATCCGAAGTGTCCATCTAAGCTCGATGACTACACCTGCCACATCCGTGACGGACACTCTTGTGAATATGTTCACCAAAACTTAGTGAAGTATTGTTTAGAGTACGTTAATCACCGTATTATAATATTTACTTAATACTGCTATGTACCATGTGACGTTGTTCTGGATGCGGTTCTCGCTGCTCGAAAACGTCGCCATTGATCGTTACTCGATAACCGCTCCGGCTCGCCCGCCTCACTGTCATTCGTCTGAGGTTATTGACGCTAGTTAGAGATGCTTGTCGTGTCTCGGCGTCCGGAATGTATTTATCATGGAGCAGCCGCCAAATGTTGAAATCATCCGTTCGTAGGACAGGCTTCACGCTGATTGAGTTGCTAGTTGTGATCGCAATCATCGCAGTCTTGATTGCGTTGTTGTTGCCGGCGGTGCAACAGGCCCGCGAGGCCGCCCGCAGAACCCAATGCAAGAACAACCTGAAGCAACTCGGCTTGGCAATTCATAACTACGAAAGTTCATACGGACGATTCCCCGCTGCATCGAATGTTCCCTGGGGACGGACAGGTAAAGACGATGCTCATATGGACTACACCGGTCCCTTTGGACCGAATTGGGGGGTCGCCGTTCTTCCCTTTGTCGATCAAGGGAATCTTTACCAGTCCGCAAATCTGCAATCGTTTGCAGGCGTCCAGATTGGAACGCCGACGGGTAGCCCGCCAGGAGGCGCGAATGGTACCGCGTGGCGCGTTGGGCTCGTAGACCGTCGGATTTCCGCTTACTCGTGCCCGACTGATGCCTTTAACTTGGCTCCGTTTTTCAATGCGGCGGTCCCAGGTGGTGCTACTGGCTGGGCTCGCGGTAACTACGGAGCTGCTGCTGGATATGAGGATTACGATCACGTCTCGGGAGGTAACGTCTACAAGTCAAGTGGGTCCACTGTTGCAGGGGCTGCGGGTATGACTTCCTCAGCGGTGATGAGTTCTAACTATGGTGCTCCGATTGCGGCGATTACCGATGGAACCTCGAATACCACATTGTTCAGTGAGTTGCGTGCGGGGCTGACTCCGAACGATCCTCGCGGCATCTGGGCGATGGGTTTTCCTGGCGCCAGCGTCGTCAATGCGGGGCGCGGTGCCTACAACCCATCTCCTAACAACAAGCTGGGTGGCACGAATGCCGACGGTGGGGACGAATTGCAGGATGGCGGTGTGTATTGCTCCGTGCCAACTGCAGCGCTCGGCATGGGTTGCACGACAGCCGGCTCGCTAATGACATCGGCGATGTCTCGCAGCCTGCACACGGGCGGCGTCAATATCTGCATGGCCGATGGGAGTGGACGATTCCTTTCAGACAACGTCGATCAATTGACTTGGTGCCGGCTGCAAGCAAGGGCAGACGGGCAGATCGTCGGCGAGTTCTAAAGATCTTCTTGTTGACGCTTGGATGCATTCCGGTGGCAAGAGAGCCCCGGAATGCATTTTGGATCAATCTGTTCCAATCGTGAAACGATTTCGACTTGGAGTTTTGATATGCGGCAGTTTCTGAAGGCGACTTGTTTGCTTTCGCTGTTCTTGTTGACCTTTGGCTGCGGTGCGGATGATAAGTTGCTGCCGCTAAAAGGGCGCATTGTCAAAGGGGGATCAAAGTTCGAGCCGGCACCGCTGGAAATCATGCAGGTCATTTTCGTTCCCGTTTTAACGAATGGTGAACCGATTCGTGACCAGTACTATGCAAATTTTAATGATACAGACAGTACATTTGTGGTCGCCGGCAAGTCGGGAAAAGGTTTGCCACCAGGTCGATATCGAGTTTCGCTGGAACTGATGAAAGACAGGAAGGATCAGTACCACGGCAAATGTGACGCCGTGCGATCTCCCTATGTGTTTGAGATCGATCAGAAAACCAAAGAAGTCGTTATCGACTTGGACAAGCTCGCCGGAGTTTGAAGTCACCATTGTTTGGCATCGCAGCGTCTTGTCTAATCGTCATCCGAAATTCATTGCAACAAGGGATCAATATGCCGCTCGCCAGCCGTCGTGCTTTTCTCGGTTCGTCACTTGGAGGGATTGCGACTGCCCTTTCATTCGGTTCGGCGCTGTCGGCTCAAGGTGCCGATGCGACGCGGCCAGCGAATGTTCTTCGCAAAATTGGCGGTCCCGATACGTTGTTTCTCACGTGGCAGCGGGATCCCACCACGACGATGACCATTCAGTGGATCGGTCCCGAAAAGATCGAGCTGCCGATGGTGTACTATTCCACTTTGGAGGATCCCCTCTGGCAGCTCGCAAAGACGATCGTCAAGCCGTATCCCAATACCGACTTGAAGGTCTATCGCTGTGAACTAACGGGACTTGTTCCCGGGACCGAGTATCAATTCCATCTGGGCAAATCCGACGAGGAATTTCGTTTTCGGACGATGCCCGCCAAGGCGACGAACACGATCCAGTTCGTGTCGGGTGGCGACAGTGGCGCGAATTCGCAGGCGATTGCCACCAACATCATGGCCGCAAAACAGGAACCGTACTTTACCTTAATGGCAGGGGATCTCGCCTATGACAATGGCAAATCTCCGACGACCTTCACCCAGTTTCTGCGCAATTATCACCAGTACATGATCGATCCCGAAGGGCGAATGATCCCTTTGCTGGCCTGCTTCGGCAATCATGAGGTCAACGGCGGCTATAAGAAGTTGCGACCCGACGCACCGCAGTTTTTAAGCGTTTTCGACGGCTTCTTTTCGGAAACCACCTACGGCGTGCTCGATATCGGCGACTACCTGAGCCTGGTCTTATTGGACACTGATCACATCGCTCCCATTGCCGGTGAGCAAACTGACTGGCTATCGAAGGCACTCGCCGAACGCCAGCAGCGACCGCATTTGATCGTCGCCAATCATGTCCCGGCCTATCCCTCGTATCGAGCACCCGTCGGGGCGAGCGGCAAGTTTGGGACGGGCGAAGAACAGCGAATAAACTGGTGCCCACTGTTCGAACGTTACAACGTCGACGCGGTTCTCGAACATCATGATCACACGTTTAAGCGAACGCATCCGCTAGTGAACGGACTGAAGGACAAATTTGGCGTCGTCTATCTGGGCGACGGCTCATGGGGGAAACTCCGCATCCCGCAGAAACCGGAATTGCGTCCGTACCTGGCATCGGTCAGTGCCTCGTATCATATGACGGTGCATCGGCTGGAAGGCGATCAACGATTCCACGTCGCCTTGGAAGATTCAGGCAAAATTGCCGATGTCTGCGCGACCTTTAGTAAGCGACCGGCTCGACGTGGCTAGTCGAGAGCTTGTGATTCAGGCGTAGCCAATCTCGCCAAGAGATTGGGTCTTCAAGTCGCAGTTCAGGTCTACCCGTTTCAAGTTGTGGCGATGCATCACCCGATCACCACTCGGCCTCAATCTCCGCCTGTAACTGACACCACTTGTCTTCAGCCTCGGCGAGTTGAGTCGTGAGTGCTTCGACTTCATTGTGCAGTCGAAGTGCTTCTTTCGCGTCCGACGTGACCATTAGCAATGCGCTGGAATTCTTCTTCTGATCATCCAGTTTTGCAATCGTCTTTTCGACAGTCGAGATTTCTTTGCGAACCGTCCGCTCGTCGCGTTTCGGGGCTCGCACGGCGGCTGCTGCGGCCTTCAACGCTTCGGCAGGTGGCTTGCTCATGCGGCTGGCCAGTTCTCGCTCGCCCTCTTCAATCTCTTTGTTGACGGCATAGAGATACGCATCGTAACCGCCGCCGTAGTTGGTCACCTTGCCGTCTCGGACTTCAATCACGCACGTGGCGACTCGTTTCATAAAGTGACGATCGTGTGTCGTGAAGATCACAGTTCCCTTGTAATCACACAGGGCCTGAGCCAGTGCTTCGACGGTATCAACGTCGAGGTGGTTGCCGGGTTCGTCGAGAACCAGAATGTTGTGTTGGCTGAGCAGCAGTCCGGCGAGGCACAATCGAGCTCGCTCACCCCCGGACAACACTGAGATCGGCTTGTTGACCGCTTCGCCACGGAACAGCATTGCCCCCGCAATATCAAGGATCGTCTGAGCCTTGGTCATCCGAGCCGCTTTAGCTTCCAGGTATTGCAGCACCGTCTGCTTGTCAGACAGACTGGTGTAAACGTGTTGCGCGTACGTCCCGATATCGCAGCCGAATCCCCACTTCGTCTCGCCTGCCAGCGGCTTCAGTGAATCGACGACGGTTCGCAGGAATGTCGTCTTTCCCTGGCCGTTGTCACCGACGATCGCTGCTCGTGAACCGTGATCGATTTCCAGTGTGATGCCATCAGCGACACGTCGTTCGCCGTAGCCGACCGCCAACTCGCGGCATCGAAACGCGGCGCCATTGCGCGGATCGACCTGTGGCGCGCGAATGCAGGCGGTTGGTTCGTCGGCAGCGACATCGGCCAGTTCCAGCCTCTCCAATTGTTTGCTTTTGGAACGCGCCTGCGTCGCCGTACTGGCCCGCGCTTTATTCTTGGCGATGAAAACTTCCAGATCACGGCGTTTGGCCATGATGGCCGCATTTGACCGAACGATGTGTTCGTGCTGCTCTTTCTGATAGTTCAGATAGCCATCGATCTTGCCGGGATACATCGTCAGCTTGCCGCGCGTCAGATCGAGCGTATGGCTGCACGTGGCCGCCAGAAATGCCCGGTCGTGCGACACGATCAGACAGGCCTTCTGGAAGTTTCGCAGGAAATGCTCGAGCAGAATCTGCGTTCGCAAGTCCAGGAAGTTGGTCGGTTCGTCGAGCATCAGCAGATTGGGCTCGTGCAGCAGCAACGCCGCGAGCTTCACGCGCGTCTGCCAACCGCCAGACAGCTTGTCGATGGGGCCGTCGAGATACTGACCTTTCAGCTCGAATTGGCCAGCAACTTCGCCGCATTTCCATTCGGGCTGGCCGCTGTCGCGGATCAGGAAGTCGTGCGCGGATTCGCCGGGTAGGAAGGGGTCATGCTGGCGAAGATAACCGATCTGCAGGTTTGGGTGGCGGATGACTTCGCCACTGTCCAGTTCTTCGTCACCCAGCAGCACGCGTAGCAGCGTACTTTTTCCAGCTCCATTGCGGCCAATGAATCCGATTTTCACATCGTCCGGCAGCGTTGCGTCTGCCCCATCCAACAAGACCTGCTCACCATAGCTCTTATGAGCGTCCCGAATCTGCAATAACACTGCCATCAGCCGAAATCCCCATCAAAGAATAGTCGTCGCGGCGGGATTATAGCGGAAAATCGACGATCGTGTAGCCACGGATTGAACACAGATCCGGGCCGGATTGCGGGTAGACGAAGAAAGGTTGTAAGGTGAGACTCTGGCAGGTGTATGCATCAATATGGCAAGCCGCGCCCTCCGTCGGCGAACTTGGCATAATGCGATTTGTGAATGTTCTGCGATTTTTTCCGAGGCGAAGTGATGAAGTTTTCTCGACTCGTTGGTGCGATGTTCCTCTGCCTGGGATCCGGCGCAACTCTCGTTCAGGCGGACGATTGGCCGCAGTGGATGGGACCGCAACGAGATGGAGTCTGGCGTGAAACGGGGATCGTCGATAAATTTCCGTCGGACGGGCCGCCAGTCCGTTGGCGAGTCAAGATTGGTGGCGGCTATGCCGGACCGGCGGTTGCCGGCGATCGGGTTTATGTGACCGACAAACAGCTTCCGCAGGGAACTGAAGAGGCTGCCGATCCCTTCAAACGCGGTCGCACACCTGCCTCAGAACGCATCTTGTGCCTCGATGACAAAGACGGTTCGATCGTCTGGAAATACGAATACGAGTGCCCTTATACGGTCAGCTACCCGGCAGGACCGCGGACCACGCCGGTCGTGATGGATGGTCGACTGTACACTCTTGGTTCCGAAGGGCATCTGTTCTGCCTGGATGCCGCCAAGGGCGATGTGATCTGGTCGAAGCAGCTAAAGATCGAGTACGAGCATGCTCAATCGCCCGTGTGGGGCTATTCGTCAAACCTCCTGCTCGACGGCGATCGCTTGATCTGTCAGGTGGGAGGGAAGGGGACCGCTGTCGTCGCGTTCCACAAGGACACCGGCAAAGAGATCTGGCGCGCGTTGGATTCGGAAGGCCCACACGGGCCGGGCTACAGTTCACCCGTCATCGTCGAGGCTGGAGGAAAACGACAACTGATCGTCTGGCATCCGAGTGCCCTCTGTTCCCTTGATCCAGTCACTGGCAAGGCCTATTGGATTCAGAAATTTGAATCGAATCAGGGCCTAAGCGTCGCGACGCCGAGAATTGACGGCGATCGGCTGCTGATCAGTTCGTTCTACAACGGCTCGCTGTTGATGAAGCTGGATCACGACGAGCCAACCGCATCTGTGATCTGGCAACGCCACGGGCAGAACGAAAAGATCACCGATGCCTTGCACTGCATCATCAGCACCCCCGTGATCGAGGGTGACTATATCTATGGCGTGGACAGCTACGGAGAGACCCGCGGCTTGGACATCAAGAATGGCGATCGTCTGTGGTCAACATTTGAACCGACCAGCGGCATCTCCGCTCGCTGGGGAAACGCCTTCATTGTCAAGCACGAAGATCGCTACGTGTTCTTCAGTGAACAGGGTGATCTGATCCTCGCAACGATGACACCCAAGGGTTATACGGAAATCAGTCGAGCCCACCTGCTGGAGCCAACCGGCCCCGCCCAACGCCGCGACGTCGTCTGGTCTCATCCCGCGTTCGCTCACAAAAACGTCTATGCTCGCAACGACAAAGAGATCGTGAGCGTCTCGTTAGCCAAGTGAACACTGGTTGAGTGAGCGACTGAGAGCGAAGCAGAGTTGAAGCACGGAACACGCCGAAGAGACGACCACGAATCTCACGAATTGACACGAATCAAGACGGAACCCATGCAAAGCGAGGATCTTGCTTTAATTCGTGAAGATTCGTCTTATTTGTGGTCAGTTCTTCTTTGAACTAGGCAGTACACGCGATCAATGCGGCAACTGCTTCTCCGACTTCGTTCGTCTTGGCACTGCCTCCAAGATCCGGCGTCCGCGTCTTGGAATCACTCAGAAGGCGGCTCACAGCCTGATGGATTGCCCGTGCCGCCTTCGCGTCACCGAGATGATCCAGCATCATCGCTGCCGACAAGATTGCGGCCAAGGGGTTGGCGATCCCTTTGCCAGTGATGTCCGGGGCGGAACCGTGGACGGGCTCGAACAAACTGGGGTGCTGTCGCGTCGGATCGATATTGGCGCTGGCTGCCAGTCCCATGCTGCCGACGATGATTGCGGAGAGGTCCGTGAGGATGTCGCCGAACAGGTTGCTGGCGACGACGACGTCGAAGCTTTCTGGTCGCCGAACGAATTCCATGACGGCTCGATCGACCAATAATGATTCAGTTTCGATCTGCGGATACTCCTTCGCGACGCCCGCGAAGACATCGTCCCACAGGACCATGCCGTAGCCTTGAGCATTGCTCTTCGTGATGGAAGCAACTCGCTTCCGTGGGCGAGTCACCGCCTTTTCAAACGCCGCTCGAATGATTCGTTCGCAACCACGACGAGTGAACACCGATGTCTGAATGGCGACATCATGGTCCGATCCCTGATACACGCGTCCACCGACGTTGGCGTATTCGCCCTCGGTGTTCTCGCGAAAGACCAGCATGTCGATCGAGCCCGCGGCCTTGTTTCGCAGCGGACTTTCCACGCCGGCGTACAGATAGGCAGGTCGCAGGCAAACGCATTGATCGAATCGACGGCGAATCGGCAATAGCAGGCCGTTCAGCGTGATGTGGTCCTGCACCTGCGGATGCCCGACGGCACCCAACAGCATTGCGTCAAATTTCGCCAACTCGTCGAGGAAATCCGGCGGTGCCATCCGGCCGTGTGCGAAGTAGTAGTCGGTCCCCCAGGGGAATTCGGTCCAACTGATGCTGGAACCGGTGCGTGCGACGGCTGCGTCGGCGGCACGCATCGCCTGGTGCGTTACTTCGGGGCCGATTCCATCACCGCCGATAACGGCGATTCGATATTGCGACATGTTGAAGTCTCGTTGGGTTCATGAACCTGCACTGCGAGGATCACGATCTTGCAGAGACAACGCCACGAATGCAATCGGCGGACGACGACCTGTCGCCAAGCGGTCAGATTACCTGATCATTTTGACTGAATCTCTTTCGCGCGGATGATCACGTTGGTGAGGACCGCTTCACCGCTGGCTTCCAAATCTTCGGCACGCAGTCCCATGGTGACGTTTCGGACGGGCCCCGTCTCGACGGGAAGCAAGGCGAAAGTCTGAAAGGAATCGCTGCCCGGTAGTGCAAACTGATAGAACATCGAGACCCCCTGCCGAACCAATCGCAAGCGGCAACCGGTGAGATCTGTGGCCAATTCAGCGGCTTTCCATTTGATCTTGCCGTCCGCTCCCACATCACCCTGGCTGGCCAGCAGCTTGATGTCACCGTTCTGATTGCGACGCAGCGAGGCGCCGATGGCATTTGCGGACTTGTCAGGGGCCGCACTGGCATGGATTGAGGCGCTGAGGTCGACTCGAGGAACTCGCCAATCGGTCTGGACCGCAGTCGAAGCGAAATCTCGAAAGTCCATCGTGATTTCGAAATCACCGATCAGACTTCCCTGTAAAGCATATCCAACGGCTATTTCAGTATTGTCGATCTTATCGCTCCGCAGGATCTTGATCCCGTCGGGCAAACTCGCGACCGAGTTCTGTTTGCGAAGACCCCAATTGGTGATCGCGCTCGGTTGAGCACCTTGGAAGTTCCATTCAACCTTTGCCGGGAGATCTGTTGCCTTAAACGGGGCGGGCAGGGGCATGGCATCCGTAGGGGGGACGACATCCGATTCGAGGTCCCTGGCACGAATGGAAAATTCCGTCAGTTTGATTGAGGCCGAAGATTTGGCACTTTCCGAGCGAAGACTGAACCAAATCGTGTTGATGTCTTCGTCACATCCGATTCGAGTGGCCATCGAGACCCAGTCTTCCTTCGTTCCGGGGGCCGCCAGTGTATAGACCGTTGATCCGATGCGGATGATTCGCAGCCGGCCACTGGTTTCCTGGATTGTCTTTTCAGAGTTCTTCCAGGAGAAAACGCCGTCCGGTTGCCGTTCGCTGATCCCCTCCGCGATGCGCTTGCCGTCAATATGATGTCGATGTCCGATCAACGCTGCCTTGGCAATATTCCAAGGGGAGCCATCGGCTCCGATGGGAATATGAATTTCGACACGAGGAACCTGCCAATCGGTCTTGTCGGTCTTCGACTCGAAATTGCGGAAGCTAACCGTGGTTTCAAAGTCCCCCTTCAATTTGCCGCGCCATTTATATCCCAGCAGTTCGCGATTCTGGCGCGGGGCATCGGGGCGAGTCAACTTCATTCCATCAGCAGTCGGTTCGAATTGGTTGGGGGCATTCACGTTGACGGCCTGAATCCCCTTCGGTGGTGATCCCTGGAAATTCCACTTGATCTTCGATGGCAAATCTTCTTCCGAGAATCGGGGGACATAGGTCAGGTTCCTGGCCCGCACCGAAAAACTGGTCAAAACAACCGAGCCCGTCGAATCCAGACCTTCGGAAGGGAATCCAGCGAATAGTTCTTTGATGTCTTCGGTGGAAACCGGACGGCGCTCGATCAGCGTCCAGTCATCAGTGCCCACTGGTGCGTGCAGGAAGTACGCGATTCCGCTGCGCCGCGAGATGCGAAGTCGGCCGCCATCGGTTGTCGTGGGGGCGGTCTTCGAGGACCAGTCAAGGTTTGCTGGATCCTTGCGGATGCCTTGCACCGCAGCGAACTCCATTTTGCTCTCAGCATTTCGTCGATGAGCAACGGAAAGGGCCTGCGATTCGTGACCGAATCGGCCTCCCAGCCCCAACAGTAACTCGATTCGCGGAACCTTATAGTCAGTCTCCTTCGTCGACGATTGGAAGTTGCGATAGCCGACAGTCACTTCAAAATCGCCACCGACAGAAACGTTGTTCCATTGAATGCCCGCCGAGTTCGCCGCGGCTACTGTGCTACGACCGCGTTCGATCTTCAGGCCTCCTTCGACGGGCGAGAACTTTGATGTCGGGACGTTCCCCATTAGCTCCAAATGGGCTGGTCGCTTCCCTTGGAAATTCCACGAGAATGTTGCCGGCAATTCACCGTCATTAAAACTGACCAACTGGGGATCGTCACCTGCCAACTCCTGGTCCTTCAGCGAAGGGAGCGATTTGGGCCAGTTGCCTCGATAGACGACGTTCTTGATCCGGGCATCGGTATCGCATGCATAACGGAAGAAGCCAAAGTTGCGCAAGTTGTTTGAGTCGACCGGACGTTCGTAAATCGTGTCTCCGTTCAAAGCCAGGGTCACGACGTCGCCCTTCAGCTTCAGGTTGATCTTGTTCCAATCGCCCGCTTTCAAAGGGATCGTCGTTCCTCGACGATTTTCTTGTTCGACGAACTGGTTGTCGGGGGCCAGTCCGCCGCGTTCGAATTGTGCGTCGGTCAGCCAATGGATTTTCACGCCATCTTCGGCCAGCATCATGACCATGCGACCGAGAGTCGGATGGATGTGGGTTTGCTTGGGAACATAGAAAAAGTCGTAAGAAATCTCCCCGTCTTCAAGCATCGGGCGATGATACTGCAGCAGGCTTTCGCGGTTGCGGCCTTCTTGATTGACGGTCTTGTTGCCGACGATTTCTTCGCCGTCTTTTTTCCACGCAGGAGTATCGCCGGACATCACGTCGCCATACATATCGGCCCACCAACCTTGCAGATCGTCACGCTTGGAGAGCAGCAGTTCCGCAGGAATGTCGGGCTGTCCGGTGATCCGCAAAAATCGGGTCGAGGCCGCGAATTGCTGAAAACTGTAGATGGCGAACCAAGGGTCGGAGTTGTCGCCCAGTAGATTCTCGTGAATCAATTGTTCGTTGACGAAATAGCTGGCCTTTTCGGGCGTGATAACCAGTTTCGCATAACACCACTCGCCGATCGGATCGAGCTTCTTGGCGAACTTGGGACCGACCCAATGGTTGTACAGATTACCCAAGTCGGCTGCTTCGCTCGTGTACTGGATTCCAGCCCACTGCGCGGCATACATGATCCGGGCTTCGCGCCAGCCATATGTCGACAACTCGCCTTCGACCGAGAAGGATCCTCGCAACGGCGATTGGAAATAAATCAAATCATTTCCTTCACCACCAAAGTGCAGCGATTCGCTTCCCTTGAACTGCCATCGAGGCACCATCCCTGCCGCGCGGTTTGGGGCTCTGGTCAACGTATGCTGAGCCCATTGGCCTTTGGGTGAACGTCCCGATGCCATTGGCAGAACTCCATTTTTGTCCTGCATCGCGCGTGCATACTGTTTGGCGGATCGGACCATGATGTCCCAGGACGTTCCAACTCCTTTGCGATTGGTGGAATCGAGTACCAGATCCAGCAATGCATTCGCCGCGGTACACAGTTCGGGAACGTACGAAGCTTCCCAGGCGGCCACAAGTTCGGGCCAACGTTCCGTCATAGACAAGCTGTCAGATAGGCCTTTATCGCGAGCAGGCGTCAATTCTTTCAGTGCCGCTGCAGCCTGGTCCAGGTCATCTGCGGCGATTGCGACCAGAACCAGCATCGCCAGACGCGACCGCCCGATCTGTTCTGACGAGGGGGCAACTTTTTGAACAAGTTCCCTGAGATCGTCGAGTTTGCCCAACTCCTTTGCCACTGCGACAAGATCCAGCGCTGGCCCAATCAGTTCACCACCACTGCGAACTCGCGTCGTTCGGCCCGGGCCATTTTCTACTGCCTTGCCACTGGATCGCCTGGCAGGTGCCAAGACGATTGGTGTAACCGGCAACGGATCGGCCGGAGCGTTGTCTGCGTAAAGCCGGAACGCTTGGTGATCGACATTTGGCAACACCCAATTCTTGAGCGCCTCATAACGATCCGCGAGTGGCATTGATCGCGTTTGAAGCAGGATTCCGTCCAGATCGGTGGCTCGGAATTTCTCTTCAATGACCTGACTTAACGTCCGGCGATCGGCATCGCTTCGATCATGCGTCGGAGCCAGTAGATCTGCTAATGTGGCCTTGGTAAGTGTCTTCGGCCAATCGCCCGTCAGCGTGACATTTCGCACTTTGACAGCGGTGGCATGCTTGTCGTGATAAAAACCAAACTGTCGGCTGTTTTCGTCCTCCAACGGACGTTCGCACACGATCGAGCCGTTCACCTGAATGGTAATGACATTACCTTTCAACGAGATCTCGGTTTGATTCCAGGCATTGTCCTTGAGTTTGACGGGGTCACGTCGGATCGACGCATCCTCCAATGTGTGATCGGCTGCCAATCCACCATAGGCATCCTCTGGATTCGAGCCATCGGTCATCCAATGTAATTTCAGGCCATCAGGCTCCAGAAGCATGGCCAAGCGATCGAAGGCGGGATGAACGTGAGTGCCGCCTGTGCCGGGTTCGTACCAGAACTCATATCGCAGTCGGTCGCCGTCGAGCAGAGGCCGTCCGTAGTACAAGCGACTTTGCTGTACGGGAGCTTTGCCATAGCCATTGGACGGCATCAAACGGCCATGAATGACTCCTGCTTTAGACCACCAGTCGTACTCCCGCTCGTCGCTGGCAGCGTTGGTCGGCGGGGTCCGCGGTGGTTGTGATTCACCGTAGAAGTCTGAGCACCATCCCAGCAATGATTCTCCTTGAGACAGCCGCACTTCTGCGGGGACTTCAGGATGGCCTGTGATCTGAATGTTGCGGAAACAAGTTTGCCAGACTCGATCGCACTGCAGGAAGAACCATGGCGACGTGGTCGTTGAGTACGGCTCAGTGTGGATCAGATGTCCGTTTACGGTGTACTGAATTTTGTCGGGGGTCACCGTCAGCTTGATACGATTATAGTGTTCGCTCTTCTCTGGGGGATCTGGTTTGCGAACCGCATCTCCGCGATTACCGATCGCGAAAATGGAAGTATCCGATCCGCCGTTCAGTCCCTGAAAGACCACGCCGCCGAAGCCACTATTTGCCTCGGCCCAGCCCCCAAACCAACCCTCACACGTCAATTCAAATGTCCCCGTCAGCGGGTATTTGAAATACAAGTGGCTTTGATCGGGGCCGCAGATATGGGTCAGCAAACCTTCCTGTGCGACCCACCACATCGGCACGGCTCCCGCTGCCTCAGTGCGTGCGGGGACGGTGGATGATGCGGTCCAGTGCTTCAGTCCCGTGTTTGCCGGTTGGTGATCCAATCGACTGGCCAACTCCTCTCCGATCAAGCTGGCGTTGTAATCATGACGCGCCAGTGCCATGAGCAAATGCTCCTGCACGCGCGAGCCATGCAGGAAAAAGTTCAGTTCCAGTTGGCGACCGGCTTCGGCCAACTTCGGATCGCGCATCGCCGCCTGGGCCAGGATGGCATCCATGACTTGAGGACGCTTCTGGTAGTCCCCCTGACCGGGAAGCGCCTTGCGTCGCTCATCAAGGTAGGTATTGAAGGCAACCGACGCAGATTCGTCCCCTTTGCCGATCTCAATCAGTAGCAGGACGAACCTGGCATTCTCCAGATTCTGTTCGACGTGCGGCAGAACGAGTTGTCGAAGTTCATCCAGCTTGCCGACTTCATTCGCGGCTAATGTCAGCAGATCGGCAGTGCTGAACAACTGGGTTTGTCGAGTCCCTCGAGGGGCTGCGCCGCGTAGCGAATCGAATTCGGATGGAGCATGATCTGTGGGGAGCAGGCAGGTGATCACGCGTAGCGATTTCCGGTCAGCCGTCGGCAGCGTCCACTGCTTGAGAAGTTCGTACTGCTCGGCAGCGGGGATCTGGGCGAGTCCACTCAAGATCAACGCCCCGGCTCGCCCGGGACTGTCCTGACCGTAGTTCCTCGACACGGGCAGGTCGGCATATTGACCGAGGCAATCGAGGGAATCGGTCTGCAGTCCGGCACGGGCATATTCTGCCGCGATCTTCATCAGTTCCTGACGGCGGCGTTGCTGCCCATAGTCACCGCTGTAGTTGCGATACATCGGAACCAGGAACGCGAGGTAGTCTTCGAGATGCTTCTTGCCTGCGGCGTTATTCCCGACTCGGAAATGCAATCGCGCGAGTGCGAAGCGGTATGTCCGCATCGGCTCCTCTTGAGAGGATGCTCGCCCTTGTTGCATATTCTGCGTGAAGTGATCGATGGCACGTTCCAACAGCGGAATGGCGACCACCGGAAGGTCGGGCATGCTCAATGCAGGAACAGCGACGTGACAGGCCAGTTCACTGGAATACTGCAATGAATCTTGCTTCAGTCGGGTGCTGAGCAACTCCAATTGCTGATGAACAGCCGCAGTGTCGTTGGTTGCCAGTGCCAGTTGCGTCGCCAGGACTCGCCCGGCCAATTCTCCCAGCGGTTGCTTTAACCGCGTCGCGATCGCTTCGTTCAGGTCGTCGACTTTTTTCGCCCGGACTGCCGCCTGCACCAGCAATAACCCGACGCTTTGCGGCGTCTGGTTGGGGTTCGTGGCCAACGGACGTGGATACAGAAACAGCTCCAAAGGACGAGTTTCCGGTAGCACCGCGTGCTTCAGCACTTCATAGATAACGACATCATCGACCGCTTTCTTCTGCCAGAGGGCTGCGACGGCCGTCAGACGTTGCTCGACTTTCTGCAGCACCGGCGATTGTTCACTGGCTTGCGGCTGCGCGATCGTCGGAAAGCCAGAAGAGCTCGCCTGATCTCCCTGCATCATCTCAACAGGTGGTCCCGCGTGTAAGGCTTGTGCGATCGCTTTGACGGAGAGTTCAGTCAAACCGTGCTCCGCAGCGAGCTTCGCGATCTGAGCGGCCTGTTCGAATTGGACCAACGTGACAACGTTGCCTTTTGTCCCACCCGTTGATGGAGTTGCGTTGGCTGACCGGATCGAAAGTGTTGGAACGGCCAATTGCGAAGCAATCACCGGGGCCAGCATCTGCTCCCACCGGGTCAAATGCAGCGGCTCGTTTCCCTCTTGAAGAACGCTCCGCTCGCGCCAGCTTGTCTTCTTTTCTTCTTTATCCTTGGCTTTGGTTGGCGTCTTCGGAATGACAAGATCAAGCATTTCGGTCCAGCGCTTTTCAGCAGTCTCCTTGTCGCCTGCGTCCAGTGCGATTTGACCCCATTCCCGGAGGATCGCCATCGTGTAACCGTTATCGGAGTTCCGGCGCGATGCCTCCAAGGCCCGTGCCGCCAAAATTTCTCCACTGTCTCGCAACTTGTCCTGCTTGAGGCAATCACGAGCCAGCAGCCACAGTGCCGTTTCCCGCAATGCCACTGCTTTCTGATTCGCGGTGAATCCACCTTTGGCGGGTTGTGGCTCTAGAGGTGTATGGGCGAGAACCTCTGTCAATTGCTTGAGAACTTTGTCGGTAGTCTTCGTATCACCGGTGGAAATCGCCAGTTGGACATCCAGGATGAGCACCGACAGATCTTCGGGACGCTTCGAAACGACATCGGCAATCGCGTCCCGTGTCTTAGGCAGCATGCCCGGCTTCTTGATAAGCTCTGCCAGCAGCCGACCGAGCGCACTCGTCATGCGGGCTTTGTCGAGATCGCGAGATTCCACTAACAGTACGAGATCGACCGGCGCTGCTTCTTTGCCATCGGCTCCCAATGATCCGGTCAGTAATTCTGGCAGCGTCTCCGGTTGCAAATCCTTCATTGCGGCTTCGAATCCGTTTTGCAACTCGTTCTTAATGTTGTCGCCGCCATAGCGCTGCGCCGTGACCATGTCTTCGCCTCTCGAGAGTGCCTCCTGATACAGGCGGATCGCATCGACAGGGTAGCCCAGCGTGCGTACTTCTTTACCGAGCGCGATCGTATTTCGAAGCTTTCGATAGACCTCGTATTCTCTGTTTCCATAGTTGCCAGTTGTCTTGTCATTGATGGCCTTCAGGATGACGCGTCGCGCATCGTCTTTTCGTCCTCGTTGGCGGTACAAGTTCACGAGCGCTTTTCCGGGCGTATAAGTGAATTCGTTCCCCGTCATCAAACTTTGTTCTTTGGTCGCGGCTTCAAGATAGAGAATGGCCAGGTCGACACAGGATTCATGAGCCATCAGTTCCTGAGCGATCTCCCAATGCGTGTAGTAGCCGACCTGCTGGACCCCTTTCATGGTAGGCAACAGCTTTTCAAAAACCGCTTTGCCCTCGTCGACTCGACCTCGACGCAAATCGATCATGGCGAGCAGCGGTTCACCCGCTTGCCAATTCTTTAATTTGGTACGAGCTTCTGTAATCTCAGTGGCCAGTGCGTCCAGTTTTTTCGACTGCGCCGCCATGGTCAGGAGACGGCTTAGCAGGGTTGTCATCTTCCCTTCGCTGCCCCAGCTCTGAACGCTGCCAAATCCTGTCCACGCGCCTGTTTGAGCGAGCGATGTCTCCGTCGGAATAATGCCCTGACGTGCGTAGTCGTAGATTTCAGGCATGTTCCAGAGGACATCGCTGTTCAGGTTAGAGAGCAATTGCGCCCGTTGGTCCGGCAGATCCGCCCAGGCTTTCTTGAACAGCGAAATCGATCGATCCTTCGTCTTATCGCGCCGTGACATATTGCTGATGAGGTTTGTCAGTTCGTAGGGGCTTTGTCGGAACGACTTCAGGTCGATTTCTTCGTAGAGAGTCGCCAGATCATCCAGTTTGTCGGCATTCTCAAACGCATTCTGAATCTCCCAGTACCCATTGCGCAGCAGGCGAGGATCTTTTTTGAGAGAGACCTTAAAGTGTTCCAGTGCCTCTTTGTGTTTGCCGTCGCGAACCAGTTGCATCGCCAACTGATAGCGGAATTGCGGATCGTCTCCCTTCGTTTCAGCGTATTTCGCCGACAATTCGGCCACTTTCTTGGAATTGTCTGCGGCCGTGTAATACTCAATCAGCGTCTCGATCAGCTTCTGAGACTTCGGTGAATGCGCCAGTTGATCTTCGACCTTCTTGGTCATTTCCGGCAGCTTGCCCGATCGTTTCAAGACCTGCAGCGCTTGCTGGCGTGCTCCACTGTCATCGCGACCTGAACGCCGTCCGCTATTCAATGCGTACTGAGCCGCTGTACCAGCAGATCGTCGCAGCAATTGATGAGCGATTTGGGTCGCCACGTCGTTCTTACCTTGTGATTGATACTGCTGCATCAGATTCATCAGGACATCGGTTTTGTTGCCGGCCTGGCGTCCCGCACGAGACAGCACCGCTTCCGCCTGTTCGTGCATTCCCAACTGATGCATTTGTCTGGCGAGTTGGATCTGCAGATTGGAATCGAGTCGCAGACCGAACAACCGTTCGGCAGCGGTCCGCGCGCGATCGATGTTTCCGCTATTCACGGACAGCCGCAACGCGGCGATCTCACGCTTTTGCATCGTTTGCTGATCAGCGGCCGGAAGCGCCTCGATGATCGCCAATGCCTCCTGGGGATCTCCTCGTTTCTCGTGCAGTCGAGCCAGCTCAAACGCCATCTCTTCATCGCCGGCCAGCGAATTGGCGGCTTCCGTCAGTACGGTCAGGGAATCGTCCTTGTCGTCGTTCCACCAGAAGAGATAGCCGAGCCCCAGCTTCCAGAAGATTTGTTGCTGCGCCGGGGTCTTGTCGTCTTTTAACTTCTGCTGGAAATGATCAATCAGACTTTTTGTCGAATCAACATCTTTGTAGACCGCGAATGTCTGCCGCAACATCTGCAGGGACGAATGATCATAGATGGCATTCGGAGTGGGGAAGTCGACTTGCTCGTACTGCTGGTTGTTGCCTCGCCAGATATAAAAGTAGCCTTGGGAGCCGTACGGGTTATTGCTGGCGTTTCGTTTTCTTGTGGCGGCCGTCAGCTTCTTATCCGCCTCGTGTCTGCTGACCGCGATTGCCAGATACCGATCCCACAGTCCCAGGACATCGCCGAGTTCCTTCTTCTGGGCGCGTTTGGCCATCAATTGCGCCAGGATCTGCGCTTGATACTGTGGTGTGGAAACGTACTGCGCATAGTTGTAGCCGCCAGATGTCGTATTTGCAGAAGCTTCCGATTTTAGTTCGACCAGTCGATCGAGCAGTTTCATCGTGGTTGCGTAGTCACCACGTTGAATCGTTCCCGCCATGACTGACGCAATCTGCACGGGGGACTTCGCGGCCTGCAAAGTCTGCTGAAACATCTGGTCGGCATCTTCGGTGCGGCCGGCCCGTTTGAGTTCTGCGGCGACCACCTCCAGAAAAGTCTGGCCGTAGTTCATCATCGATGTGGCATCGTCAAGCTCTTTGTAGATCGCCAGGACGTGTTCGAGTTCCTCCTTATCCAGTGGGTCGAGCTTGATTTCTCGCTCACCGGTCTCCTCGTTTACGACGGCGGCGACCTGAGGACCGCCACGCGAACCAAGCAGAGTCAGATACGTCGACTTAATGCCGATGTCAGCTCCAGGTTGCTGCGACAGCTTCTTCAGAATCTCATACTGCTCTTTGCTATCGTTCCTCAATGCTGCCAGGTAATAGGTATCGATAGTGGTGCGACGATCCGTCGATTTCTCCGCGGCCGCGCGGTGTTGCTTCAAGAAATCCTCTTCTTTGCCGGCATTTTTGGCGAACAGTTGCAACCAGGCCAAGCTGGCCAGTCTGGTCGTTCCGAAATCGTGCGGAGCCCAGAACGGTTGCTGTTGCGCATAACCAGAGTTGTAGTAGTTATTCTGGTCCAGTCCAACGGTCTGACGGATGGTATGCGTATATTGCAGGCGTTGCATGAACGGGTTCATCTCGCGAAATTGGACGGCAGGACTTCGCTGCCGCCCCGTGTTCTTTTTCGCCTGGTTTTTCGCCATCAATGTCTGTTCATCATCATTGATGTTCATCGCCAGTATGGTGTCGAACCGACGGGTCGCTTCTTCGGGTTTCGTCGACGCGAGGGCGACTCCTTGGCGATAGAGTAACTCCCAGTTCTTGGGTTGGTCGCGGACTAACCGTTCCAGAATGCCCAGCACCTGATCGTAGTTCTTCTGAGTCAACAGCGAGTCGACCGACTTGATCAGCTGCTCGGGATCTTTTTCGTCGGCGGTTGCTCGCGTCAGCAAAGCAGTCGCCTCTTCGGAATCACCAGATTTCATCAGCAATTGTGCCAGACGCATCGTCCCTTCCTTGCCGGGAGCGATTTTGTTCATCTGTTGCTGGAAGCGGATTGCGGCTTCCAGATCGCCGTCCTGTTCGCAGAGCTTGACCAGTTGCTGCAGCAACTGAGTGTCACGCGTGTCTTCCGTCAGCAGCTTTTCCAACTCTTGTCGCGCGTTGCCGTCGTCACCCGCTGATTGGTAAGCCTGCGCGATACAAATGGTCATTTCCCGCTGTTGGTTTGGCTCGCGACGACGATTCTCCAATCGTTCCAGCAATCGGTCGAATTGATTTGTTTGCAGGTACAACTCCGTCAGCCGCGGCACGACCGACAGTCGGTCTTCAAGATTGTTGGCTTTGTCGAACGCTCGCCAATACAGTTCGATCGATTCGCCCGTGCGAAACTGCTCACCCAATGCCGATGCCAGCAGTAGCAGCCCCTTGGGCTCGGTCGGGTTCACGCGAACAGACCGCCGCAAGGCTTGCAGCCCTTCTTCGTTTTCGCCCAGTTGGAAACAAAGCTGCGAGAAGAACTCGTAGAGTTCTGGGTTGCCGGGCGCAGCGGCCAGGACATCGCGACCTGCTTGGATCGCTTTTTCGCGACGACCCAACTGGACTTCCAACTGCGCCACTTTCTTCAGGTATTCTGTCCGGTAGCGACGATCGATTGCAGCCAGCTTCGTGTTAGTTTCAACAGCGGCCAACAGATTCTGCTGGGCTTCCAGAATACGCGCCGTTGACATCAGGATTGGAACTGATTGCGGTGCCAAGTCAGCCGCTTTCGAAACCGCTTCCGCGGCTTCCTTCAGTTGTCGCTCCGATTCATAGGCCCGTGCCAGCCAGAACCACTTCTCTGATCGTGCCGCTTTCTCCTTGTCCGTTGTCGGGGCAGTGAGGGCATCGAGTTCCATGCGGGCCGCGGTGATGCGATCCTTCAGTTGCTCCAACGTCTGCAGTTCTTTCAACTCACGCTGCAGCCAGGCTTCTCGCTCTTCATCATTGGCGGCCAGCTTCTGGACAACAGCCAATTGCTTGAGTGCTTCGTCATGCTTTTCCGCTTGAGACAGCAGATCGGCCTGCTTGATCTGCAGATTGATGTCTTTGGGATCCAGCTGGCAGGCTTCGGCATTCGAATCGACGGCTTCACTCAGGTAGCCGAATCCCGCGAGAACTTCGGCGAGTCGCGCCAGATTCGCGGCTGTTTTGGCCTTCCCCTCGGCCATCTGCCGCCAAGTGGCCATCGCTTCGTCTTTACGTTGTAGTGAATGGAAGTACTCGCCCAGATATTCCTTGTATTGGGCCGATTCTGGAGCGAGTTCAATGGACTTGCGATACAGGGCCAATGCATCGTCGATCATTTCGGCATGACGGAATAGCTCGGCGACTTGCGAAGCGATCAGGGGATCTTTGGGCTTGGCGGCCGTCAGTCGACGCCAGACGGTCCCGGCATCCTTCTTTCGAGTTGCCTCGTCGCGTTTCGTATCTTTCAGGATCAGCCGACCCCAGTCGCGCAACGTGTCAGGATTATTGGGCTCGTACTTATCGAGTTGCTCATACTGCGCGATTGCTTCGGGAAATTTCTGTTCATACACCAATTGCGCGATCAGGGCGTTTCGGAGTTCCTTTCGCGATGGAGCCGATTTCAATCCCTTTTCGAGCCAGGACTGGGCTTCAGCACCGCGACCCAGACCTGCCAGCAAGCGAGCCAGTCGCGAGATCGCTTCCAGATCTTCAGGATTCTTTTTCGTCCACGCTTCGTAGTACCCAATCAAACCCGCCTGATCGTCGGTACGCAGGTAGACGTTTTCGATTCGCCGTCGAACTTCGCGGAACAGCCAGTTGTCGGGGTTCAGTTGCCCGAGCAGCTTCTCGAATTCCTTGATCGCTTCGTCCGACTTGCCTAGTCGAACTTTGATCTCGGCCGCCTCCATTTGGAATTGCGACTGACGATATTTATCCTTCGATGTCTTGGCCAAATTCTCAAACCGCGGCAACGCGGCCGCAAATTCGTTCTCTTCCAACAGCGTCGTGGCGATCTGTTCCTGCACACGCGCGTCATTGGGGAACTGCTTTTCCAGTCGGTTCCAGACTTCAAGAGCCTTATCATTCTTTTGGGCTCGCTGATAGACCCGGCCCAGCGTTTGGAACACTTCCAGTTGATCGGCCGGTGCCGGTTTGCGCTGGATGGCTCGTTCGAGTGCCTCAGCGGCTTTGTCGGGTTGCCCGACTAAAACCAGCGCTTGTCCCAGGTAGTATGGCGAAAGATAGTTCTTGTCGTCCAGTTCCTCAGCCTGGCTGAACGCTTCGACCGATGCGGCATCTTGACCGCGCAGCGATTCCATCAAGCCGACGATCATCCATGACGAAGATGCGGCGGCTCCCTTCGTTGCCGCTGCCCTTTCGCGATAAGTCTTGATGAAACCGTCCAGTGTCCCGCGTTCGACATAGAAGCCATAAACCTTGTCGAGGGCTGTGCCGCGGCGAGGATTCTTTTCCAGGACCGTCACGAACTTGGAGTTCGTCGTCACCGCCTGCACTTCCTCGGGATCGGCCTCTTGACCGATCACCGGGAACGAATACGCCAGACTGAGCGTCCAAGCCAGAACCATCCACGTTCGCGGTCGAGTGGGAAGGAACACCATGGGAGGAACTCCGGATGCTTTTAGAAAAAGGCCAGCAGCCCGTCTGGGTTCGGCCTGAAGTCGGTAGTGATATCAACGATCGAAAGGATTGGAATATGGACGACGCTCCGCGTCATCAGGGAACGAAGCCGGGCATCGTTCCCCTCTTGTTGGCCGCGATCGTGCGGCGAGATGCGTCAGGCATTCTGTCTTGATCCGCTTGCGTTGGGAAGCGTGCAGCGACAGAATCTCGCGAACCTCGTTGTACAAACATCTTCAGTCCCCATCAGTGTCGATTCACCGCTCGGGCATCGTCCGGAGCGGCTCACTAAGTCACCGGAGTTTCAACGCATGTCGACGACAGCAGAGACGCAGCAACTGTGCGATCAGTTCCGGGCCGATTTCAAAACTCTTCGCGACGAAATCGGCAAGGTGATTGTCGGCAACGACGAGATCGTGCAGGCGACGCTGACCTGCTTGATCGGCGGCGGACATGTGCTGCTGGAGGGCGTTCCGGGCCTGGGTAAGACGATGCTAGTCCGAACATTGGCCGACGCCCTGCATCTGAAGTTCAATCGCGTCCAGTTCACCCCCGACCTGATGCCCGCCGACTTGCTGGGCACGAACGTCGTGCTGGAGACGCCCGACAAGCAGAAGAAATTCGAATTTCAGCAGGGCCCGATCTTCACCAACATTCTGCTCGCTGACGAAATCAATCGCGCGACACCAAAAACGCAGTCGGCACTGTTGGAGGCAATGCAGGAACACACGGTCACCATCGCCGGCCAGACGTTCAAGCTGCCCGAACCATTCTTCGTGCTGGCGACCCAGAACCCGCTGGAAATGGAAGGAACCTATCCGCTGCCAGAAGCCCAGCTAGACCGGTTCTTCAATAAGCTCATCGTCAAATTCCCGACGCTCGAACAGTTGGAAGTGATTCTCGATCGAACCACTGAAGCGACGACGCCACGAGCTCAACCCGTCTTGGTCGGTGAGCGTGTCTTGGCAATGTCGCAGTTGGCTCGACAGATTCCCATCGCGGACGACGTTCGTCGCTACGGAATTTCGCTGGTCCTGGCGACTCACCCCGATCACGCGACGGCTCCGGAGATCACGCGGAAATATGTGAGATACGGCAGCAGCCCTCGCGGTGCTCAAGCCATGATCCTCGCTGCAAAAATTCTGGCGATTCTGGATGGACGCTATCATGTCGCTCGAGACGATCTGAAGGCGGTCGCGCTAGGAGTGTTGCGACATCGCATCATCCTAAACTTCGAAGGTCAGGCAGAAGGAATCCAAACCGATACGGTTGTCGAGGGGATCTTGAAGGCAGCGCAAGCGTAGTGCTCGTGAATCGTGACCGCCCCGTGAGGTCCCAGAACCATGCAGTTTAATAGTCATTTCGCTCAAAGACTGGGACACCTGTCACACGTGTCGTGTTTCAACATGATGGATCATGGCTTCAGAATGACAGGCGAATCGTGGTGTCAGGGACATGGAGTCCTCAAGTTGTCAGTAGCAATCGATCGGATTGCGTTCGCTCAAATTGCCACTCGAGTCTCTGAGTGGGTAACGAGTATGAGAATTGTTTTCACCATGGTGGTGTTCTTGGCAGGGGCTGCGACCTATGGCAGCGATGAGCCAGCAAACGCCTTGCGCCCAGCGAATATCGAGTGGCGAATCTGGCGTATCAAAGTGGTGGATTGGAAGGATCGAAAGCCGATCGAAGGTGCAGTCATTCGCCTGTACGCCCCGATGGGAATGCGGATTGCCAGTCCGGCCCGCGTGTCCGAATGGTCGTATGACGCCTGGGGACCGATCCCGCGGCCAGTTAGCGACAATGAGGGATTCGCTTCATTTGAAATGCCCAAGTACGCGGTCGGTGGTGCGGGACTGACGTCTCACGAGATCGTGGGGTTCATATTTCGTTGTGATCACCCTGAGTTCTCCACGGACAACTATTTTTGCGGAGAGCGAAATCCCGCGCAGCCCAAGATAGTCGGCGAAGCGGATGGACAAGCGGGGATGTATCGAACTCGCAAGATTCGTGTCGGTGCGTATTCGACGGACCCTGGCATTCCGCTGGACGACCTGTCTGCGGTTTTCAATTTTCCTCTGAGTAATGTCCGTTGGACCAAGACTGATGAAGGCCTGTTTCAGTCGGCAGGCTTCTATTCTGCGTGCAGTCGATGTTGGATTGTCCATCTTCCGGGGGATGGTCCGCCTCAATTTAGTTGGCCAATGATCATGCCGGTTCATGCTGAGGGTGACGATCCTACCGAGATGATCGCAAAGGTGTCGGCGGGCGCGCGAGTGGAAGGACAACTCGATGCGGCAGTTCCGCGTCCTGTCCGGAACGGCCGCGTCTTTGCCCGCGTTTGCCTGCCAGGCGACGCGATGAGCGAACGCCCAGAGTTCAGCCAACTGGCGTGGGAAGACTGGGCCGATATTCGCGCCGATGGCTCTTTCGAGTTCGCATCGTTGCCGCCGATGGCCGATCTAGAACTCTTGGCCTACTGTGATGGATATGTGTCCCGTCCCGTTGAGATCGAAAAGTTCCTTGCGGCCGCAACTCGTTACGGTCCGGAACCTGAAATCCGAGAAGGAAATAGCTATCCGCAACTGTTCCGCCTGGGCCGCGACACAATGAAGCCGGTCCTTCTAATGGAACCCGCATCCTCATGTATCCTGACCTTTGTTGATCAAGTAGGACATCCAGTCAGTGGCGTCAGAGTTCGAGCCAGCCTTCGAATTGGGGGAATCGGCAATTCGGAGCCTGCTTATTGCAACTATCAGCGGACAACACGAGCTTCTTTGGCTAATCCGCAGGCCGACATCGAGCACTTCCGTGAGAAAACGGGGCGATTCGAAGCAATATCGAATTCGTCAGGCGAAGCGACACTTCGCGATCTTCCGTTGCACGTCGCCTGGTTCCACGTGACTTCCGCTGGCTGGTCCGTCGCCGCGAAGAGTGTTGAACAACTTGCCTCCCCCGTGTTAGCCAGTGGCATGTCGACTCACATCACCATCACCTTGCAAGAATCGCTTGAGACATCGACGGCGCGTTGAGTTGACCGCTGAAGATAAACCGGAGAGACCGCATGCTGTTCGACGGCGATTTCCTGAAGAAGCTCGAATATCTCTCGCTGATTTCGCGCCGAGTTTTCCGCGGGTCCATTCTGGCTCAACGGCGGACGAAGCAGATGGGTGGTGGCATCGAATTCGCCGACCATCGCGAATACACTCCCGGCGACGATTTCCGGCACCTTGACTGGAACGTCTACGCGCGACATGGCGACCTGCTGCTGAAGCGATTCCAAGAAGAGGAAGACTTGCATGTCTACTTCCTGATCGATTGTTCGCGCAGCATGGGGTTCGGCAATCCGCCTAAGTTTGATCTGGCTCGCCAGGTCACAGCGGCCTTGGCCTATATCGCCCTGTCAAATCTCGATCGCATCGGCATCATCGCCTACTCGCAGGAAATCATTGCCGACTTCCCACTGACTCGCGGCAAAGACCGCATCCTGTCTCTGCTACGCTTTCTGGAGAAACTCGAACCGCAGGGGACCGATACGAATCTGGGTCGCATCGTCAACAGCTTCGCCCTCCGGCCACAACGTCGCGGTCTGGCCGTCGTCATCAGTGATCTGTTTGATCCGAACGGCTACGAACGCGGCCTGGATCTCCTCAGGCATCGTACCTATGAACCACATCTGGTTCAGATCCATGACCCCGCCGAAGCACGCCCGCAAATGCTCGGCGAGATCGAATTGGTCGATGCGGAAACCGACTCGGTCCGTAAGGTCACCATCACCGAACGAGCCCTGCGAGAGTACCGCAAAGTCTTCGATAACTTCCAAGCGGGCGTCGCGGGATACGGCAAGAAATACGGCTTGGGATGTACCCAGACCACCAACGAAGTTGACTTTGAAGATCTAATACTGCGAATGATGCGAACGGCAGGGGCGGTCAGTTGATCAGCGTTGAATCTCGACTTACGCAAGTTCGCAGTGAGTTTCGTCCAAGAGCAATTTCCAATGTTTTTTGAATCCCCTGGTTCGTTGTTGTGGCTGGCGCTCGGTGTGCCGATCATCATCTTCTATATCTTGAAGATCCGATTGCGGCGGTTGCCGGTTTCGACTGTGATGTTCTGGACTCAGGTGCTGGAAGAGCAGAACCCGCGTTCCATCTGGCAGCGACTGCGGCACTTGGTTTCGCTGTTGTTGCAACTGGCCATGTTGGCTCTGTTGGCGTTTGCTGTCGCCGATCCTTACTTCTTCTGGGAAGCGCGATCAGCTCGACGGATTGTGATTGTCATCGACAACTCGGCGAGTATGAATGCGACGGATGTCAAACCGACTCGTCTCGCGGAGGCCAAACGTCAGGCAGAACAGTGGATCGCGGGGATGCGGCACCGCGACGAGTTCGCGCTTGTTGCCGCGGGGACGCAGCCGCAAGTCATCGTCGGATTCACGTCTCGCCAGAAGACAGTCAGCAGCGCCGTTCAATCTCTGGCGACGACCGATGGGCCATCGCAGGTTGCCGATGCCGTCGCGCTGGCTCGCCGATTGTTGGGTGAGCGACAAGACGGCAAGCAGCAGGAAGTCGTTGTCTTTTCTGATGGCCGATTCAGTGGCGTGGAAGAGTTGAGTTCCGCTCTTGCTCCGCTGAGCGGGGGGCGTGAGCCCCCTGGCACAACGGACGCGGCGGCCACATCACCAATCTCCAATGCCACCTCCCAAGCTCCGGTCAAGCTGCAGATCATTGGAACTCGTGCCGCCAATGTCGGCATCACTCAATTCCAGGTTCGCCGCAGTCTGGTCGATCCCCTCGGCTACGAGATCCTCGCGGAAGTCACGAACGCATCCGATCAACCGGTCGAATGTCGGTTCGAAGTTGACTTGAACGATGAACCGATCGATGTCGTTCCCTTGAAGTTGGACGCAGGCGGCAAATGGAGTCAGGTCTTCGAAAAGACATCCGCTTTGGGAGGCCACTTGCTGGCAACGCTGAAGCACGACGATGCCCTGGCTGCCGATAACACCGCGTCCGCTGTGTTACCTCGACGTGAAATTCAACCTGTGTTGCTCGTCACGTCTGGCAATCTGTTTCTGCAAAAAGTCTTCGAAGTCAATCCGCTCGTGAAACTAACCGTAGTTGCTGAAGCTCCCGCCACCGTCCCCGCCGGGACCGTTGTGGTCTATCACCGCGTGGCTCCAGATAAGCTTCCTGCGGGCCAGGTGTTCGTGATCGATCCCGCCAACGCCACCGATCTGTTCGCCATTGGCGAGCAGATTGCCAACCCGATCGTGACGAAGCAGGACAAGGACAGTCCGTTGATGTCGCACGTCCGCATGGACAATGTCTTGATGCCCGAAGCCCGCTCCTTGACCCCGACCCTTCCTGAGCAGACGCTGATCTTGGCTGAAGCGGTGACGAAGGAGCCTCTGTTCTTCGCAGTTAACCGGCCCGAAGGACGCGTGCTGGTGCTGACGGTGAACCTCGATAAAGGTGATCTGCCGCTTCGGACGGCGTTCCCGATCACCGTGGCCAACGCGCTGCATTGGTTCGCCGGAAACAAGCAAGACTTGCGAGAATCGCTGGCTGCGGGATCATTGGCGACGATTTCCAGCAGCGACTTTGCTCACCCCGCCAAAAGCGCATCGCTATTGTTGAAGAGTCCCGCCGGAGAACTGAAGACCCTGCCAGCCATCGAGCGGATGACAATCGGTCCGCTCGACCATTGCGGCGTCTGGAGCATCATCGAAGATCCGGGATCTGCAGATCTTGGTAAGGCCATCGCACCGAAGACAAGTGACAAGACACCGACAGACGAACCTCTCTTGGAAATTGCCTGCAATCTCGCGAGCGCCACCGAGTCGGATGTTCGCCCGCCTGAAGAGCTACTCGCGAATAGCACCACCGCTTCGCCTGTCCTGGCGGGCCTTGGTTCGCGACCTGTCTGGTTCTGGTTGCTGTTGACAGGCTTGGTTTTGACGACGCTCGAATGGGTGATGTACCAGCGACGAGTTATCAGTTAACGCTCACGGGAATTGTCCCTGACACGAGACGTTTTTATGCTCGAATCGTTATCACTGGAATTGATCCATCCGTGGTGGATGGCCACGCTACTGGTGGTCGTGCCACTATTGGTGTGGTACTTCCGTCGGTCGCTGTCTGACTTCCCGCCACGTCAGTTGCTGGTGTCGCTGCTGACACGCTGCGTGATCGTCTCCCTGCTGGCACTCGCGCTCAGCGGGATGACGCTGCTGCGGCCGACGACTCAGCAATTTGTCATCGTCGCGATTGATCAAAGTTTGAGTGTCGCCGAAGACGAAGCGGATCCCGCTGCGAAAGAGAAAGCCGACGCCGATCGGAAGTCTCAAGTCAATGAATACCTCGACAAAGCATTCGCCGACGGGCGTGGTGCCGCTCACAAGGTGATGTTCCTCCCCTTTGCTGCTCAGACGGGATCACTCTCACAAGAACGTCCCAAGCTTGCATTACCAACACCAATCAACGCGGCGGGGTCAACAGCACCCAACTCATTAGGAGTTGATTTGGATCGCAATGCGACAGATCTCTCTGCTGCCATTCGCTCTGCAGCCGGGGCCATGCCGCCTGATTACGTCCCGCGCATTGTCATCATGACGGATGGAAACCAGACAATCGGTGATGCACTTCAAGCCGCGCTGGGAACAGCCTCCGTTGCGAAGTCAGTGTCGGCCCGCGCGGGAGAGAAGGCTGCGAAATCGTCAACGCTAATCCCCATCGACACGATTCCGCTCAAAGTTCGCGACGATGCCGAAGTGCAAGTCGCGGCCGTCGAAGTCCCCGCGCAGGTCCGCGAAGGAGAACCGTTCTATGTCGAAGTCGTGATCAATTCAAATCACGAAGACGAAGGTTTAGTGGAGGTATTTCGTGGAGCCCACAAGGTACTCAGCGAGAATCGTAAGTTGAAATCGGGCGAGAACCGCTTTCGGTTTCAGCAATCCATCACAGGCGAACGACTCGCTCAATACACGGTCAAAATCGGCGGGCTGAAGACCGACACGCTGCTCGACAACAACACGGAATCGGGGCTGGTCTTCACGACGGGCAAACCCCGCGTGCTGCTGATCGAAAGCGATCCCAAGCTGGCTCAACAACTGGTCTGGGCGTTGCAGCAGGAAGAGATCGAAGTTGACGTGCGTCCGATCGAAGGCATGCCTGACACGCTCGCTGATCTGCAGAACTATGAACTGCTCGCCCTGTCCAACGTTCCCGCAACCAGCCTGTCGCAGCGTCAGATGGAACTGGCCCGCACTTATGTTCAGGATCTGGGCGGCGGTTTCATGATGCTGGGGGGCGATCAATCGTTCGGGTTGGGTGGCTACTACAAAACAGTCCTCGAAGAAATTCTGCCCGTTCGCTCCGACTTCGAAAAAGAGAAGGAAAAACCATCGTTGGGGATGGTGCTGGTCATCGACAAATCCGGGTCGATGGGGGGCGAGAAGATTGAGATGGCCAAAGAGGCCGCGAAGAGTGCGGCCGAATTGCTAGGTCCGCGTGATCAATTGGGCGTCATCGCCTTCGACGGCAATTTCTACTGGGTCAGCGACATGCAGTCGGCGGCCAATAAGGCTCGAATTATCGACGATATCAGCCGCATCGAAGCAGGGGGCGGGACCACGATGGCCCCGGCGATGGAAGAAGCCTACAACACACTGGTGGGGACCACTGCCAAGTTGAAGCATGTCATCATGCTGACGGACGGAATTTCCTCGCCAGGCGACTTCGAGGGGATTGCGCAAAGCATGGCGTCGGCTCGAATCACCTGTTCGACGGTCGCTGTCGGTGAGGGTTGCGATTCCAAGGTGCTGGAAGAAATTGCGAAGATCGGGCAGGGGAGGTATTTTGAAGCACTCGATCCCAGCTCGCTGCCGCAGATCTTCGCCAAAGAGACAATGACAGCCAGCAAATCCGCGATCAATGAACAGCCATTCGTCCCTCAAGTCGTGCGACCCACTCCGGTACTCGCCGATATCGATTTCGAAACAGCCCCGTTTCTGCTCGGCTATGTGGTCACTCGCCCCAAGGCAACGTGCGAGCTGATCCTGGCAACGGAAGCGGGCGATCCGCTGTTGGCCTGGTGGCGGTACGGCTTGGGAACGACAGTCGCCTTCACTTCAGACGCCAAAAGCCGCTGGGGAGCCGAATGGCTGACGTGGCCTGGCTACAGCAAGTTCTGGGCACAAGTGATCCGGCAATCGATGCGTAAGAACGATGTAAAGGGAGTCATCGTCGACGTGAAACAGGATCGTCGCAAAGCGACCGTCACAATGGATGCGATCGACCCGGCCGGAAAATTCTTGAATCAAGCCACCACCGAGGCCACGATTATCGACCCACAACTCGGTCAGCGGAAACTCGAACTGAAACAAACAGCCCCAGGTCGTTACGTCGCCGAATTCGACACTCCCGCGTCTGGCGCTTATCACCTCAATCTGACTCAGAAGACCGCAGGTGGGACGCTACTACATCAGCAAACACGGGGCTTGATCGTTGGTTATCCCGATGAACTGCGGCTGCATCCCACGAACAACGACTTGCTGAAGTCTCTTGCTGATTCGACAGATGGCCGCTTTAACCCGCTTCCCGAAGATCTGTTCGCGCCCGCGTCCTCGACAGCATCGAAAAGCGCGACGGCCGGCGAGGCCGCTTTGGCAGCACGCACGGTCCAGCGCACGACTCCTCTGTGGCCTTACTTGGCGACCGCCGCTTTGATCCTGTTCATTCTCGACGTTGCTCTGAGGAGAATTGACTTCAGTTTGTGGTGGCCGGTACGACGATTCTAGTAGAGTGGCGAGACAGTTGACGGGGAAAGTGGGCATTCAATGGACCCGTCCCTTTTGCATCAGCCGCCCCAGTATTGGAAAACCACAGTCATGTTCAACGCCGTGGTTGACCACATGAAAGATGTAAAAATCGCAATTGATCAGATGTCGTCTCGTGCGGCATTTGCCTTTGCGTTGTCCTGCACAGAACGGCAGTGGCCCGCGTTCCAGCAATCCTTGAAACAGACCCGGAACGTGGCAGAAGTTGGGGAAGTATTTCGACAGGCAATTGATGTGGGATGGACGCATTTGCTTCAACGTATTGCAATTGTAGATGAATTTGTGGCCTCTTGCCGCCAACTGATTTCAGCTGACGTTGGAGATGCACCGTCTGCAGTCGCAAATACAATTGAAAACTCAATAGTTGACTTACTCAATGCAATCCAACGCAAAGACAAAGCGTACACACATCATCTGTCTGGTAGGAATATCGGTCTGATTGAGCTCCTTCTGGATGAACACGGATTGCTCATAGATGACTTGAATGTTGACATTGCTCACGAGCATTCTGAAATCGAAACCGTACGTCATCTTGTCGAAGCAGAAATGAAGCACCAGATCAAAGACTTGTGAAGACTGACAGCCGATGACTCCGACGTCGTGCTCGAAGAAATGAAAAGTGAATCATCAAGGATTAGCTTGTTTTCAGGGATTTGGTTTTCGTCGTAGCGGAGAAGAGCACAATGTGGCGTTGCCGCTCTACTTGAACAACCCCGGATGAGGCTGTGATGACTTGGGGCTGGCCGCGTTGAAGTCTTCGCCGACCGCGCGAGCGATTGAGGCTGCGACCTGACTGAGTGTCACTTCGACATCGCTGCGGACACCGAGTGCCGGGACTTGTGGCCCCATCGCCGTCATCCACACAAACTCGGCTCCTTCGACTTTGGCACCGTGATCGGTCCAATCGCGAATCGTTCCGCCACGGCCGTGGTCCGGCGAAATGATCAACGTCGTATTGTCTTTGTACTGGGGCAGAGTTTGCAGCAAATCCCAGAGGCGTCGCAAGAAATCATCCGAACTGTGGACGGCGCTCAGATAGCGATCGTAGCGGCGACCGTGTCCCCATTCGTCGGTCTCACCCAGGCCGATGTACAAGACGCGCGGCTTCTTCTGAATCAGGTACTCACGAGCCGCCTGGATGGTAATGGAATCGATCTGGTTGTCCGGCCACAGGACAACCGTGTCCTTGATCATCTCATTCAGTAAGTGCTGTCGATCCGACAACTCGGTTCCAGGAATCGGCGTGATGCCAGCATGGACATAGATCTTGGCCCGCTCTTCATTCAAGATGAACGGGAAGATATTCCAGGTCGCGATCCCGGCCACCTTGCCTTCGAATCCCGTTCGACCGTTCAAGAACTCTAGCACCGTCACGTTTGGATTCGGGAACTTGCCATTGGAAGCGATGCGTTCATCGTCCGCAAAGCCGCAAAACATCTCGCTGTAGCCGGGATACGAGAATTTATGCTTGTTCTGGATTTTGGCGATCGAGTTCTTCGATTGATCGCCGAAGACCTGTCCTTGCTTGGCCATCACCGTCCAGACAAATGGCAACAGGGTCTCGCGTCGCTCCTGCTCCGTCTCTCGCCAGAATCGCTTTTTCAACCCGTCCACATCGGCGACACCGGCATCTTTGCTGATGTATAGCTCCTGTGCTCCGCCGAAAAACTCCTGCCAGCGGAAACCATCCCACGTGATGTAGACGACGTTTCGGTGCGAAGTTGTGGGTTCCGCCGCATTGACTGCGGTCGCCACCAAGACCAGAAGCCCGAAACTACTCATCGCAAGCAGGCGCTGCATCAGCCGTTCTCCGGATCAAGGCGTTAGTTTTTCGACGCTGCACATTCTGAGCAGCCGGGTGAGATTGCTCAATGATGCGGAAGATGCGAAGTTCCGAACGTCGCTGCCACATCTGTAGGCACGGTGCCAATGCGTTGATGAACCATCAGGCGATTCTGTGCGTGTTCACGCTGCGATCGGCTTCAATCGCTGCCAGATCGTTGAACCGACTACGGCCAGTCCTCCAACGACTGCCAGGATGAATCCCCAGAACAGAAACGACCAGATTGTCCATCCGCTCGGTGCGTTTTTCATGGCTTGAACGGTGATGCCCGCTTGATGGCGGACCTCAGGGTTCTCATCCACCTTTTCGATGTGCAGCATCTCATTTTGCAGCCATCGGCACTCGGCAGCATGTTTCGCCAACGTGGACAAGGCCGCCACACGGATCTCGGGTTTCGTGTCCTTGGTCGCATCGCGCAAGGCCTGGACTGTCGAAGACCGAAGAGGGCCGAATTCTCCTAGCGATTTCGCCGCCGCCACACGCGTTGGCGGTTCCGAAGTCTGGAACAATTGGACGAATTGTTGTTCGGCATGCGTCAGACGTGCTTCGGTCGCTCGCCATTTTAATAGAACCATTCCGCAGATCAGCAGCATCACGGCGACCAGTCCCCAGGGCAGCATCGAAGACCCACCGAACGCACCAACCGCGGGGAGCGACGCATCGGAAGGAGTGGCCGTGATGTTCTGCAGGGGCGACACCTTCGTCGACGTGACTGCCGGCGCGAAAAAATCGGGCTCCACTGCGGTGACGCGCCGACCCGGCTGCAGAATCTCTTCCAGCCTCCAGCCGACTTCGGCTGCCGTAGCAGGCCGCTGGTCCGCGTCTTTGCTGAGCAATTCGCAGATCAACTGATCCAACTTCAGCGGACAGTCCAGAACCGCAGCGGCGGCATGCGGGATGGGCCCCGTCAAATGCTGCTGCATCACAGTGGCTGCGTTCTCCCCCGAGTAGGGCGGGAAGCCAGACAGCATCTCGTACAGAACGCAGCCCAGCGCATACAGGTCGGCGCGTCCCGTTAATGTCTTGCCCCGGATCTGCTCCGGAGCCATATATTGAATCGTTCCTACTGTGCGTCCCGCGGCGGTCAAGCGGTTCGTCGTGGCAATCGATGCCAATCCAAAATCGCTCAGCTTGATCTGGCCGCTTTTCGTCAACAGAAAATTGCCTGGCTTCACGTCGCGATGAATCACGCCGTTCTGGTGAGCGTACTGCAGTGCTTCGCACATCTGCAGGGCATAGTCGACCACAAACTCCCAGGTGAGGTGCCCTTTCTTTTCGAGCAGATCGCCGAGTGTTCCGCCGTCGACGAGTTCCATCGCGTAAAATCGTTGCGAGCTTTCGCAGGTTCCGCCGAAGCAACGGACGATGTTGGGATGATGCAGTTGCTTAAGGACATCCAGTTCTCGTTCGAACCGCGCCAGCAGCACCGCATCGGCCGCCACTTCCTGGGGCAATAGCTTCACGGCGACCATGCGGTCGTTGCCTGAATAACGGGCGCGATAAACAACGCCCATTCCGCCCTCACCGATTTTCTCGATAAGTTCGAATGGCCAAAGCCATCGTGGTTCCATGAGCAGCCTGCTTTTTTGGCCCGCAGGGGTCACTCGCACCGGCCGGACAAATCGTTGTCAGCAAGTGTCGTTGCATCGTTTTGCGGACGCACTAATCACCGAACATAGTATCTGGTCAGATTTTAGCAACTTAGTACGAAAAACCAGCCCCTACGGATCACAACCTCGAGAACTACGGATGATGGAGCGCAGCGACATCGACTATAGCACTCGCAACGGCAGCGGCCCAGACGCGGTACAAGGGGTTAGCTCGCCACGGCCAATCTTGAGTTTTTCCGGTTGCGATTCCAGAAAGAATGTGCTTGCTCAAATAAATCTCGGGCGATACCCTCTTAGACGCTTTGTCTTAAGCAGCGCCGACCATTTGCCAGAGACCCATTTCTGGGTTCCTTCAAATTTGTGAATTGGACGCGTGGCCTATCGAGCCAGAGGAGAGATTCATGACTGAAGCCCTTCGATCCAAGTTGCACCCCGTCCAGCGGCGTCAGTTGTTCCAATCAATTTCTGGATGGATCGTTTGTGGCTTGCTGCTGGGAGCGGCCTTTGGGATCGGTTGCGGAGCCGCTCGGCTGTGGGTCGGATGGGTCGATGGTGGCTGGTTCGCGTTGATATCGTTGGCCACCGGTCCATTGTTGGGTGCGGTCGCCGCCTTGGTGTGGTTCATGCCGCGCCCGAACTGGATCGCCGCCGCCCGAGCGGTGGACCTTCATTATCAGTTGAAAGATCGTACGGAATCGGCGTTGGATTTTTCTCATCGCACGATTTCCTCCGATAAGCAATCCTTTGCGGACCTGCAATTGGCAGATGCCATGCAGCATCTGGATCGCATCGCCCCCGATGCCGTGGCCCCGTTCACAGCTCCGCGCCTGTTGCCGAGTGCTTTGATCGCCGCTGCTGCCGCTATTGTGTTCGCATTCATCCCTCTCCAGAACCAGGAACTGTCAGCCGCTCCGACGGCACCGGACGATCAGATCGTCGCGCAGGCTGAAGAGATCAGCGACAGCCTGAAAGAACTGGAAGATGAATTCCAAAAGGATGCAGATCCTGAACTGGAACAACTGCTGAAGGAATTGAAGCAGAAGACTGAAGAACTGAAAGAGCCCGGCGTCGACGTGAAAGAAGCACTGGCCAAGATCTCGGAAATGCAGGCCGCGATCCAATCGGCTCAAAGTCAGGCTAGTCTCGAACAGGTTGATCAGCAACTTCAGGAAATCGGCGAAGCGATGGCTTCGGCAAAAGCATTGGAAGGGGCCGGTCAGGCGTTGGCCGAAGGGAAATATGATAAGGCGGCAAAGGAACTGGCCGAGCTCAGCGATCTGGAATTCGACCGCAAGGAAGCTCGCAACACCGCCGAGAAGCTGAAGAAGGCCGCCAAGAAATCGGGAGATGCTGGCGATGGATCGATCAGCGAAGCGGCCAACGAAATCGCCGAAGGGATCGAGAGTGACGACTCAGACGCTACCAAGAGCGGAGCCAAGAAGCTGGGTGACAAAGCGGCCAAGCAAGCTCGCAAAAAGAAAATCAACGATCTTCTCAATGCTGAGCTGACTCAACTCACCGAGTGCAAAGGCAACTGTCAGAAGAACAGCAACGCGACGGGTAAAAAGAAGCAAAAATCGAACAATCCGAGTACTGCCTACGGAATGACCGAAAGTGGAAACATCGACGGCGAATCAACCAATCTCGGTGCCAGCGTGAATCGTGAGCAGATTAACGGAACGGCGGGCGAAGGGGATTCGGAGTTCGAAACCAGCTCATCCTCGGAAGGTCGCCAGGAAGCGCAGCGCGGCTACAAAGAAGTCTATCAGAAGTACAAGAAGATGAGCGAAGCCGTACTGGAGAACGAGCAAATCCCGCTCGGCCATCGCCAGACAATCCGCAAGTACTTCGAATCAATCCGCCCACAACAGGGCGAAGAAGTCAAGCCGGAATAGTACCGTGTCTCGGTGCAGTCGTTTAACCGCGTGGGCATCGCCCCGCGCGTGAGTTCGGTCCTGTCAGTCCCATTGTCTTTGGGAAGTCCAAAAGATCACGCTGCTCGGCGATGTGATTTCATCTCAATGGCCGCGTTCTCAAAGTTCATCGTCCGGCGAATCGTGTAATTCGTCTGATTTGTCGACGCGAAGTAAATCCGCGAGCACAACTCGCCCAGCATTCCGAAGAACAGGAACTGCACGCCCATCATCGTCGACATCACGGTCAACAACAGCAACGGGTTGCCTGTCATGTCGACACTCTGGCCCATCTTCATCCAGCACGTGACGGCACCGGAAACAAACCCGGTCAGCAGGCACAGCAGTCCAATCGAGCCAAACAGTTTCATGGGGCTGACGACGTACTGGATGAAGTACTTCACCGTCATCAGATCCAGGATGACACGAGTCGTCCGCGAGATGCCATATTTCGACTGACCGAATCGACGTGGATGATGGTTCGTTACCACTTCCGCACACCGCGCACCACGCCAATGAGCCAGAATTGGAATGAACCGGTGCATCTCACCGTAAAGCTGCAGTTCCTGGGCGATGTCGGTTCGAATCGCCTTCAGAGTGCATCCCAGGTCGTGAACAGGAAAGCCAGTCACTTTAGAGATCAGCCAGTTGGCGATCTTCGATGGCAATTTGCGATTGATGAACGTGTCCTGACGATTCTTTCGCCAGCCATGAATCAGGTCGTAACCTTCGTCAAGTTTGGCGAGCAGCATCGGGATGTCTTCGGGATCATTCTGCAGATCGCCGTCGAGCAGCACGAGGGTGTCCAT
Source organism: Schlesneria sp. (assembly GCA_028291515.1). Lineage (GTDB taxonomy): Bacteria > Planctomycetota > Planctomycetia > Planctomycetales > Planctomycetaceae > Schlesneria. The sequence goes on along the minus strand of JAQGHU010000039.1, from coordinate 41,470 downwards.
GCTCGCCGCCTGCATCCCTGCCTGCATCGCAGCGGTCTGGCCATAGTTCTTGCGAAACTCGATGACTTTTACCGATGAATCCTGCCGAGCCAGCGCTTCAAGTGCCTCGCCTGATCCATCCTTGGACCCATCGTTGACAAGGATCAGTTCGTAGGGCCGCCCCAGCTTCTGCAGGACTCGCGAGACCGCGGTGTGCAACAGCGGGATGTTCTCTATTTCGTTATAAATGGGAACGATGACAGACACGCTCATGGTGGCTTCCGTGCCGAAATCAGCTTGTGTTTTGGAGAAGAGAGATCGAAGTTTGTCAGAAAGTAAGGATCGAGTCCAGAGGGGTTGCCTCTCGCTTCGGTAAGTCAAACTGACGCTGTAAAGTGTGTGTGCGTAATTTGTTGTGGAGTGATAACGCATTCAAAAGGGAGTGCGTTTTGGGGCAGATGGCTATTGATTGCACGGCCAAGAATGGGTTGTTAGGTCCATCATCGGCAATTGTCGCTGCTTTCAACTCACTGGCTGGTGTCCTAAACTTCAGCGTCGTGATCCTCATTCAATTCAAAGCGGCATCCATGCTGACCATCGCTGACGCCTTCGATCGACTCTTCGCCACCGTCCTACCCCTCGAACCAGTCTCGGTGGAACTCGGGCAGTCTCTGGGATTGACGCTCGCAGAGGATATCTCGTCCACAGCCGACTCCCCTCCTTTCGACAAATCCTTGATGGATGGGTATGCCATTCGATCCGCTGATCTCAACCAGGGGACGGTGACACTGGAGGTAGTGGAAGTCATCACCGCCGGGATGGTTCCGACACGACCGATTGGATCCGGGCAGACCAGCCAGATCATGACAGGAGCTCCGCTTCCGATCGGCGCAGATATTGTCGTCAAGATCGAAGACACCGTCCGGGAAGGTGACCTCGTTCGCGTAACGCCTCAAGGAACGCAGACGAATATCGTGCTTTGCGGCACCTCCGTGCGAAGCGGTGATGTCGTCCTGCGAGCTGGAACGAAGCTCAACGGTTCGCGAATCGGAGCCCTGGCCGAACTGGGGCGAGCTCAAGTCCGCGTCCATCGTCGCCCCACGGTGGCGATCCTGGCCACCGGTGATGAGTTGGTTCCCGTTGACCACGAACCGGGACCGGGCCAGATTCGTAATTCCAATGAATCGATGCTGGTGGCACAGATTCAAGCCGCCGGAGCGATCGCCGTTCCGCTCGGCATTGCTCGCGACAATCGAATCGACTTACGCGCCAAGATCGAGCAGGGGCTTCAATGCGACATGTTGGTCCTCTCCGGAGGTGTCTCGGCGGGAACACTTGATCTTGTGCCAAGCGAACTGGCTGCTGCCGGCGTCACCGAACTCTTTCACAAAGTCGAAATGAAGCCCGGCAAGCCCGTCTGGTTCGGTCGGCGAAGCGATGAGTCGACTGTGAACTACGTCTTCGGACTGCCCGGCAATCCCGTGAGCAGCCTTGTCTGTTGCGAACTGTTTGTCCGGACGGCCCTCAAACTTTTAATGGGTGAGCCCGCGCTGCGGCCGCAAGCAGTACCCGCCGCGTTGGAGCATCCGCACTCTGCGAGGGCCGACCGTCCCACGTATCATCCCGCGCGATTGACTTGGACATCGACTGGCCCGGTGGTCACGCTCGTTCCGTGGCACGGTTCCTCCGACTTGTGCGGAACAGTCGCCGCCAACGCGATGGCGTTGTTGCCGGGTATCGCGCGGCAATATGAAGTGGGTGACCGATTGGATACATTCGCTTGGTGAATACATCCGAGCCCTGCCAGCGACAGGCCACTTCTTATTACCGGGCAGCGACTTAGGGGTGCCATGGTTTTGGAGTCCTCGACAAGGCCGTGTCTTTGATCGAAGCTTACGGTCGATCAAAGACGGTGAGCGTGTGGCATCAAACCGAAACGACCATGGTTGCGAACGATCATTCAGCCCCGGCAATTCGTTCTTCAAACAGAACGGCAAAAACCGCCGTTCCCATGAATTTCCGCTTGTACTAAGATGACTGGGTAAGCCCGGCGATTGTCGGTGTTGCTTAAGCAGTGTCGTACGCGCGATGCGTACGTGGCGATGAATCTCCACGGAAGGACCGATTCATGTCCGGAGCGATGATGACGTTGGATGAAAAGCGGCAAGCGGTACGATCCGATCGATCGGTGCATGACATTATTCAGACCGCTCGCTCGGTTCAGAACGTGCATCGCTTCCGCACGAGCAGTCTGGGCGCCTGGGGGATGTCACTGCTTTCCGCAGGGCTATTGTGGTGTTGCTTCACACCCGTCAACGCTAGCCCGCTCGCCTGGATCGCATTGGTTCCGCTGCTGCTCTTGGTTCGCATCGAGCATCGCACTCGCTGGATGTATCGCGCCATTTATCTCAGTGCCCTGGCCGGACAATTGGCCACACTGCAATGGATGCGTCTGGGTGATCCCACAATGTATATCGCCTGGGTGGCGCTCTCGTTGTACGTCGCCATGTACGCGGTTGCGTTCGTCGCGATCTCGCGAATTGCGGTGCATCGCTGGTCGGTGCCGTTGGTCGTCGCTGCACCCGTCGTCTGGACCGGATTGGAATTTGCCCGGGCCCATCTGTTGACCGGTTTCTCATGGTATTACTTGGGGCATTCGCAATATCGCTGGTTAGAGTTCATTCAGGTCAGCGATCTGGTCGGAGCCTATGGCGTCAGTTTTGTGATCGCCACCTGCTCAGCCGCGCTGGCGTTGCTAGTACCGCATTCGTGGTCAATTCGCTGCCGCCTGGTTCATCCTTCAACCGGACCAGTGACCGCCGCCGGGTTGACGCTCGGCCAGTTGGTGCAAGTCGCCGCTGCAGTGGCACTGTTTGGTTCGACCATCACCTACGGTTATGTGCGACGAGCCCAGGCCGATTTCAAGCCGGGACCACGTGTCGCTTTGATTCAGGGCAACTTCCTGGCGTCGTTGCGAGTCGCCCCGCCAGCAGTTCAGGAAGTATTTACCACTCATCTGCGGCTGATGGCCTGGACCGTACGAGAACAGCCTGACGTGATTGTCTGGCCGGAATCCATGTTCCCCTGGCCAATCCTGAGCGCCGCGAAGGACATGACCGACGAACAACTGCGAGCAGTCGCTCCGTACGCAAACCCCGCTGTCTGGAAGAGCGAAGAAGTTCGCAAGACACTGGCAACTGAAAGTCAGCGGACAGGGGCTGCCCTGGTCATCGGCATCAACGCGGCCGAAGCCGATGAGAAGCGTGTTCACCAGTACAACTCGGCGGCATTCATCCGTCCCGACGTTGGTCTGGCAGGACGCTACGACAAGATGCACCGCGTCCCTTTCGGCGAATACATTCCATTGAAAGACTATTTGCCCTGGCTTGGTGGTTTTAGTCCGTACCGCGGCGAATGGGGTCTGGACAAAGGGCAGGGAGCGGCCTTGTTTGAATACGGGAAGTGGCGCATGGCTCCACTGATCTGCTTCGAAGACACTGTGCCGCATCTGGTCCGCGGCGTTGTCGCTGCGGGCTCAGAATACGAAAATGGGAAGCCCGTCGACCTGCTCGTGAATTTGACAAACGACGGCTGGTTCCACGGATCGAGCGAACTCGATCAGCATCTGATCACCTCCGCCTTCCGAGCTGTCGAATGTCGCACACCATTGGTGCGAGCGGTCAACACCGGAATCAGCGCGATCATCGATGGCGACGGGGCAATCCTGGACCCCGAAGTCTTCATCGACGGCGACTCCCTCAAAAACGCCCCAGCCCCGCCCCGAACTACGGCCCGCGACCCCAAGACGGGAACCTGGCACAAGCAACTGAATGCGGCTCTCGTACACACCATCCCCCTCGATAGCCGCAGCAGCCTGTACGTCCGATTCGGTGATTGGTTCGCCATGCTCTGCTGCTCGGCCGCAGTCTTCATCGTACTCAGCACCATGATTCCAAAGCGAGCCGTCGCGAAAACGTAGGTTATGCCTCAGCATAACTTTTTCAATGTCGTCATCACGAAGCGAGCCGCGCTGCGTCAACACGCGGACGGCTTTGCCTCTCCACGATCACTTGAGTTCAAACCCCAAGTCTGGCGCAAGACCGTTTGTGGTGTCGATGTCACCGCCATCATCGGCCTGGTCCTGACTCACGCTCCAGACAACAGCCTTGGCCGGTTCATCGCGACGATAGAGCAGGGTGCCTCCCGCTGGATCACAGGGATCTAACGGCACTGCCGCCAGATATTTCGGGACGAGTTGAGCAAGGCTCTCGGGAAACTCGCCGTGGTCTCGTCGATAGGCCTGCGCCGCCAATAATGCTTCAAGTGCTACCTGACGTGCTTTTCGCTTCAGGAAGAGATTATCGACTTGCGCCATCGCGGGCAGCACCATGCGAGTGACTGAGGAGCGATTGACCGCTCGATCGATCGCGGCAGGATCGAGTTGCCTCTCCGGCAGCAAAGCTGACGGGGCAGGGTCGAACAACATGACCACGCCCATACCGACCATCTTGCGGCGCAAGGCGACAGACTTATCGATTTCGGGGATTTGATTGGCGAGGATCTGCCGCAAATTTCGCGAGCAAATTTCCGGCTCGCCGATCGTCCAGTAGAGCATCTTCATCATCTTGGCGGGCACTTGGGCGGTGGGTACGCTCGGATTGAGCGGCATAATCAGTTGATTCCAATCGGAGGATCGAAGCAATGTTCGCATGAGCAGATACTCCGACTTCAGAATATTCGACAGTGATTCATAAAGCTTGTCGTCGGAACTGGCGTCAACCAGAGCTTGCTGAAGCTGCTCGGAGGTCACACCGGGCTGCTCGGCCCAATGAACAAGCCCCTCTGAAGAGATCGCATGTATCGGAACGCAGATGAGTCCTTGGATCAGGCAACCACGATGGCTGGTATGCCCACCGCTACGAAATGCGGCACGAGCCCACAGTCGAGCTTCTTCGAGATTCCCGCTGGCGATCAATCTCGATTCTTCCAATATCGCCAATTTCATGAACGTCCGTTGCATCTGTACGACGTTCGGGTCTGTGCTGACCGTTAACTTGGACGGCACCAGATTGAGCCCCCGATCTTTCTGCGTACCGCGCCGCCAGATGGCCAGCGACTCCTCATGCATTTCTAACCATTTCGTTGTCGAATCCGTCGCTTCCGGCCAGCCTTTCTTCAGCACATCCAGATAATCTTCCGGTTCGCGGATATCGGTGAGCCCCTGCGCTTTCAGATCGGCCACGAGCTTCTGATGCATGGCCACTGCTTCTCGATAATACGTAAAGGCATCATCATCAGCAGGGACATCCCACGTCGAATAGGCGACCTCATCAAACGGCTCCGGCATATCGGGAATGCCCGCCAGCATGAAGGCCCGGATGACAAACGGACTCGTCATCAATCCCAACACGATCAAGAACACCCAGATCGCCGCGGGCCAATGGAGTGGGTTCCACCACGCGACCGATGAGTTGTTGTCCCGCTGTTCTATCGTGACTGGCTGGTTTAGGCTCATAGATTCAGGTTACCGTCGCAAAATGTTCACTGGTTCCAAAGCTGACGGCATGCGGACCAATGGAGAAACAATTCGATACCCGGTGTCCTTGTCCAAACGACCCAACGCATTCACGTCTCCGCCATCGTCAATTTGGTTCTGGCCAACGCTCCACACGACCGCGTTTCCGTCCGTATCCCGTCGATACTGCATTGGAACGGCGGTGGCGAGCATCGGATCAAAAGGAATTGCATCCAAATAGTCTGGAACCAAATCTTTGATCGCGGCGGGGAATTCGGCGTGATCGCGGTAGTATTCCTGGCACGCCAGCAAAATGGTGAGCGCGAACAGCCGCGCGTCTTCTCGACGAATCGACTCATCAAGCATCGGCATTGAAACGGAGGGAGCGTATTCGCCCAGACGCCAAGGTGAATTCGTCTGTACTGAAGCTAGTGCTCGTGGTTCGAGTTGCCCCCGAGCAAGCGACTCTCGAGTTTCGATGACCACAGCGGCATCGCAAGGGATCGCCGCCGCCCGTCGATACAGCGGCAGGTTTATTGAGTTACAGTTGTTGAGCAGCAATTGTCGCTGCAGGCGCAAGGTCACTTCCGGCTGGCCCACGAACCACAGTCCGATCCGCTTTAGCGGCAGCCAGGCGGGGTCGGCGGTGAGGCCTCGATTCCAAGCAGGAAGGAGATGATTTGGCGCATCTTTTCGATTCAGCGTATTGCGACCTACGAGATATTCGCCGAAGGAACAATCAGATTGAACCGTCCGCCGCGCCGCCTCGATCTGAACGTCTTTCCGCGCCGATCGCAGGTGACCGGCAGTCACGGCGGATGACTCTGACCAGCGAACAATTCCATAGCTAGCCTGAGACCGAACCGCCATTCCGACAAAGCGGCAAATAGCGATCTTTGGTGTCTCTGCATGACGAGCACATTGCAGGTTCGCACGATGCCACTGCCATGCCGTATCGATGTCACCACCCGCTTCGCAAATCAGGCCTTGGATGCGAGCCAACTGCGCCAACTTCCGCAAATCATTGTGAGCGGTCAGCAGCGTGTTGGCGTCCATCGTGCGGAAAGCGGGCCCTTTGGCCAGCGGCTTTTCGCCCCCCAGCCGATACTGGTGCAAGGTTTCGCCATTGTCGCGAACCCATTGATCCACCTGTGGGTCCCGAGGCTGATCTTGATTGTTGAGGGCTTCCTCGATGGCTGACCAGACGTCCGCAGTGGACTTTCCGGTGGCGACCCATTTCGAACCATTGGCAACGACAGATCGAATCGCTGCATGATAGTTAACGTAAGCATCGTCTTCTTCCGCGACTTCCTCACCGCGTAAAAACTCCGCTTCGTCAAACGGCAGGGCCACATCGGGGACCTGCCACAGGCAGTACCAGCGCGTCAAGAACGGAGACGCTAACATCAAGCTGACTAAGACGAATACCCAACGTCGCGTCGACCAATTCCACGGTCGAATCCAATCTCGAAATCGCCGATACATTCAGGCCAGCTTTCGTGTCGCAAATATCTTAAGATGTGCTCTCGACCGACCAGAGATGACTATAGACATTATGCCTCTAAGTGGATTCTTCGCAGCATATCCAGGTTGTGGATCAGATTGCGAGTCTCGAATTGCTTGTCCCTCTATTACCGCGAATCTGATCGAATGACTGCTGATCTCCCTTTGCCTTCAAGTAACTCGATCCTGATTTTAGGGGGCGGAATTCATGGTGCCGCCGTCGCTCGCGAACTGGTTTTGAATGGCGTTTCAGTTGTCCTGGCTGACACGGGCGACCTCGCGGGCGGAGCCACTTCCAAGTCGTCGCGGCTGATTCATGGGGGACTGCGCTACCTGGAATATGGCGATGTCCATCTCGTTCGCGAATCGCTGGCAGAGCGTGAAAGGCTGTTGAAGCTGGCTCCACAATTTGTGCGGCCATTGCGATTGTTTGTCCCCACGAATAAACGCTGGTCGGGATTGCTGCGATCGGGGCTCGGTTTCTTCAAGCTGGCGCGCACTCGACTTGGTCGCCGCTTGATGGGACGAAGCGAGCGGCGGGCTCCGCGTGGCTACTGGCCGATACGGATGGGGCTGTGGATGTACGACCTGTTCTCGTGGGGCGACGGATTGCCCAAGAGTCGCGGAGCAGTCGCCAATCACTCGTCTGAAATGAATAACTCTGTCATGTCCGCGCAACCGCGCATCGACACGAATCGCTATCAGTGGATGTGTGAGTACTCCGACGCGCAAATGCGATTCCCGGAACGGTGCGTGATCGCGCTGCTTGCCGAAGCGGAATCGATCGCCAAAGAACGCGGCCTGGCGTTTCAGATCGTCCCTCATGCACAGATCCGCTGGCAGGATTCAACGATCCAGGTTGCCGACCATGAAGGTGCGGTTGCAGTCACATTGCGACCTCAAATGGTGATTAACTGTAGCGGAGCCTGGGGCGATCTCACGCTGAAAGGAATTGATGCTGCGACGATTCCCATGTTCGCCGGAACGAAGGGAAGCCACCTCGTCACGCGCAACGCGACACTCATCCAGAGACTCGGCGATCAAGGAATCTATGCCGAGACCGTCGACCGTCGGCTGGCGTTCATCCTGCCGTTCGGTGATGCCGTATTGGTGGGTACAACCGATGAAGAATGGTCCGGGCCACCTGACGAGGCTGTCGCGTCAGCAGAAGAACTGCAGTATCTGGTAAACGTCGTGGAAAGTGTCTTCGGGATGACACTGAGCCAATCCGACATCGAGTCGCACTACAGCGGTGTTCGCCCGCTGCCCCGATCGACAGACACGAGCAACGCCGCCGTTTCACGAGACCACTCGCTGGCCGAACATCACTTGCATGGCGTTCCCGTCGTGACTCTTGTCGGCGGCAAGCTGACAACATTTCGATCGGTCGCATGCCAGATCAGTAACCGTGTCTTGAAGCACTTGGGACAACAACGTGAGGCAACGACAGATCGACGCCCCATACTCGGCAGCGTCGACTTTCCTCGCGATCCTCAATCATGGACTGAGTTGTGGCAGCAGTGGGCTTCTGACTTCGACACAACAGTCGACGAAGTCGCTGCGATGTGGCCATTGTATGGGATGCAGAGCAAGGCGATCTTGAGGCAAGTTGCCACAATCGAACGAATCCCCATCGCCGATTCGCCCTGGTCGCGTCGAACAGTTCAATGGGTGATTCAGCACGAATGGGTGACCACGCTGGACGACCTGATCGAGCGACGATTAATGCTGATCTTCACTCCTGTGGTAACACACGCGATGCTGCAGGATCTGGCGCAGTGTCTGGTGACGACAGGCCGACTCAGTTCCACGGACACAGCGCAGGCGGTTGAACAATCCATTCAGCGATTGAAACAACACTACGGACGCTTAGTTCTCTAAATCGATCGTTTAGCCGCGCGGGCATCGCCCCGCGCGACTAGTAAACATCGGTCCGATGGGTCGTATCCGTCCCATCGAAATAGGACCTATGACAGATGGGACTCATGCGCAGTCGCAGTATCAGCGACTCACTCCAGCGAATCAGGTCGTGCGGCCATCTGTGGCGATCGAATCCGACGACCGACAATCACCGTATCAATCGGATTGGTGCGTCGGTTCCGATCGCATGAAATCGCGGCCACTTGTTCCCATGCAAACGGGATGTCGGCAGGTTTGACTCCACCCGACCAGACCCAGAAGCAGAAGTAATCGCTGTCCGTCTGATCCAGATCGCTGACATGATCCAGCGGGATATGCCTGACCGGTTCGCCGTACAAGAGCAGAAACAGGTGATGCGCAGGCCCCACGCTGACCAGGTGTTCTCCCTTGGGAAGCTTCTCGCGAAGTTGAGCGATCGCCCCCGGAGCGTCCTCGCTAATCTTCTGGCGCACAAAAACCAGCAGCGTGCTGTAAGTCAGCCCCAAAAAGCAGGCCGTTGTCGTCATGCCGATCATGATTCCGCGCGGAGTCAGACTGCGAGCCGCCCACCAGCCAATACCGGCCAGCATTGCGCACGCTGCAAAATAGGCGATCGCGAACGGGATCGACTGTGCCAGATCCAATCTTGGAATTCCAATCGACGCGACCAGCACGACAACCCCGGTCCCCAATGCGACCAGAGCTAAGGTGCGTTGATAACGTGTGAACAGATTCACCCAAAGGGAGTTGGGCGCGTAAGCCGCAATCCGCTCAATCGCGATCCCCGCCAGGCAGGCGAAGATCGGGAAGATCGGCATGTAGTAGCGCAAGCTGGCCGTCGCCGGAATCCAGACGGAAGGAAAGCTGATCGCGATGCAGACTGCCAGGAACAAGGCGTTTTCTCGCAGTCGTCCCAAATCCTGTCGAAACTGTCGGCTGGCATAGCACAGCAGCAACAGCGACCAGGGCAGCAACGATCCAAACACAATCTCCAACGGGAACGAAATCAAATGCTTGATGACAGTCGCAGCTTTCATATCTCCGAAACGAGAGGCCACATCGCCGACGTAGACTCGAAACGATGTGGCCACACCCATCTGCATCGCATAAGGAACCTGCCACAACGCCAGCACGCTGAGTGCGACCGCGATCCCTGCGATGTGCGGCAGCGTAAGCAACATCCGCCAGCGGCGAGTCACGATCAGAAACAACCAGACCCCACCGACAAAGTACATCGGTGCCTGCGGTCCCTTGGTCAGGGTCGCTGCCGCAGCCAACGCATAGCTGGCCGTCCACATGAACCAGGGAGACCGATCCGTATTCAGACACCAACGCCAGGTCAGCAGGCTACCAGCCACGAACAGCGTGAAGACCGCTTCGGTCTCGCCCAATCGGCCTAGTTCCAGCACCTGGCCCATCGAAGCGAACCCCAAGGCGGTAGCAAAGGCTCCCAACTTGGACAGGAAACTGCGACCGTAGCCGTAGATCAAAACGACCAGCAGCAAGATCGCGATAACGCTCGGCAGCCGCAGCGACCAGGCATCAACTTCCCCATGCACGGCGGCCACGCTGGCAATCAAAGCATTCTGCAGCGGGGGCCGATAGAAGACGGGACGTTCCTGCATGGTCGGAACCAGCCAGTTGCCGCTCTGCAGCATTTCCCACGCGATGCGACCTCGACGAGATTCCTCACCACGAATGGTAGTGCCATCCAGGTTCGTCAGATAAATGCCGCCCATCAGCAGCACCAGCAGCCACAGTTCGCGTTCGCGCCACCAGGCATGCCCACCATCGTGCGGTTTCAGGTCTGAATCCATGACCAGCGTCCCCCAAATCCAAAATGCGGCGCGGATTCCGTTCGATCGGAACCACGCTCTGGGGATTATTCTGAAATGTCGTCCCGCGCGAAGGTCACTTTGGTGACCGGAGGATTTGGCGGAGATGTCCTGGCCTTGAATCGCGATGGGCGACTACGACTACTTGACCGTGAATTTGATCATGCTGGTCGCTTGTTTACCGCTCAGTTCGTCGACAACGGTCAGCTTCAGAGTATGAGGCCCCAGCGGCAGACGATCGGGGATGGTGAACTGATAGTTGTGGAAGTAGTCGCGTCGCGGATTGCGGCACAGATCTTCAGTCGCCGCGAAGCTCTTTTTCCAGCGGATCTGACCATTCGGACCGACAATTTCGACCAGCGACCGCAGCAGCGTTCGATACTCGCCCGTTGGGGAGGGTTCACTGCGGAAGTTCTCGATTTCGGCATACAGCAAGACGGGTTGCCCGGGCACGAACTCTTCACGGGGGAACCGCTTGTAGTTGCCGTAGTACGAGATCTCCTCGCAGAACGCACTGTTTCGGATCGATAAGTCGGCTTGCTCGCGCAGGCGTCGCAACGCATTGTTGATTCGTGGGATCGTATGAGCGGCCCGATCACGAGGCGACAACTGCTCGTCGGGATCGAGCGAATTGGTGATCGCCCACACCATCTCCTGCCAATACTCCTGATCGGCCGGGTCGAGCGATGGGATCACTGTCAGAGCTTGTTCGGGATGCCGGGCCAACAAATATAGGAAGCGTAAATGTACTTGCAACCGGCGATATTCCGCTGCCGTGTCGGCATTTCGCGGCGACAACGAGGCCAATTCGCGTTCGGCTCGTACGATCAACTGGTCGAGCTCCGCCTGCCATGGACTTGGTCGTTGGTTGGCCTGATGTGAGGTCAAGCTGATGCTGGTTGAATCAGAATCCAAGTCTGCCTGCCGAACTTCAGCCTGCTTTGGCCGCTGCGCCCATTCGTCGATTCCACCAGGCTCTTCGGCGTCCATCGGTTCCGAGATGGCTTGCAGTCCCTGCAGTTGGATCGGATTGTCCGAGGCATCGCGGTCCGAGCGGTAATGGGCGTCGATGACGCCCGATTCGAACTCGACCGAGTCTGTTTTTGAATTCAGCGTGCGAGGCGACTCGTCTTCGTATCCAGCATGTGTGACCAGAGGCACTCGATCAGGGCTATTGGAAGCGACGAGCGGAAGCTCTGCCGAATGGCCGGGGAACGATGAATCTTTCGAGTCCGCAGGCGTTTCCGGATCTCGCCGAGGGGCTCGGAACGAGACGACGGCTGAGTCATCGTTTTTGGTCACCGATTCCTTCTCGATGCGGCTCCGTCCCCAAGACGCACGCTCGGTCAGCTTCGTGCTACGGCCCGCCCCGACTGATGCACACCCGCAGGCGGCGCATAAGCCAAGTCCGAGCAACAGCGGCCCGACCGATCGAAACATTGCTGAACCTGAGATGTTGTGGAGCATCATATCATTCGATCAGCAAACGACTTCGAGTGAAGCGCGTGCCGACCGGCAAATGACAAACTATGAATTGTGGACAGGAGTTGGAGGGAGGAAACGTAGTGAAAATCGGCAGGCCCAACAAGATCAGCTTCGGCCGCTCTCGGCACGATCACGCGTTTTCTTGAGAGATATTGGTCGATTTTGCGAAATTTGATACGTTTCGCCTGGCTTCACTTCACTGGATAAGGGGCGAATTCCATGGACCGGAACCAGGCGACGAGCGGCACATTGCTGGGATTATTTGTTGGTAGCGGATGCTCGGCACTCATCTATGAAGTCGTCTGGTTTCAGCAACTCGGACTGGTGATGGGGGCCTCGGCGATCTCGCTGGCGATTCTCTTGACCAGCTTCATGGGTGGTATGTGCCTGGGCAGCCTGGCTCTGCCGCGAGTGATCTCCGCTCGTTTTCATCCGCTGCGAGTGTACGCGGCCTTAGAATTGTTAATCGGGGTCTTCGGTCTGATCGCGCTCTGGTCGCTTCCCGCCGTCGGCCAGTTGTACTGGTCGCTGGGATTGGGAACGAATGATCTCTGGATGCGATCTGCTGTCGCTCTGGTGGTGTTGCTGCCGCCGACGGTCTTGATGGGGGCGACGTTGCCCGCGATGGCTCGCTGGGTGGAAACATCGCGCGAAGGATTGTCACGGCTGGGTCTGTTCTATGGTGCCAATACCTTCGGTGCGGTTCTTGGCAGTCTGCTCGCGGGTTTGTATCTGCTGCCACAATACGATGTCGCCACGGCCACCTGCGTGGCCGCAGGGATCAACGCCGCCGTGGCTTTGATTGCCGTGCTGGCCGCGCAGTCGAGTCCCTATACTGCGGCCGTTGCGAGCAGCGAACCGACTCTGATCGCATCGGGCCGAAAAACGAACGTCATTGGATTCGTCATCGGCCTCTCCGGATTGACCGCGCTGGGAGCGGAAGTGATCTGGACGCGGCTGTTGGGACTCTTGCTCGGCCCCACGGCCTATACATTCTCGATCGTGCTGGCTGTCTTTCTGCTGGGATTGGGGATCGGCAGCAGCGTGGGGGCCATGTTGGGACGACGAATCTCTTCACCCGGCCGAGCACTCGCGGCTTGTCAGTTGTTGTTGCTGCTGGCGATTCCCTATTCGGCTTTCGTCATCGGATCGGTCCTGCCGCGGTGGTTGGCCTGGCATCCTGCCGATCAATCGGCCTGGCTGCGAATCAGCTTGGATGTTGCGCGAACGTTGGTGGCGTTACTTCCCGCGACCTGTCTGTGGGGAGCCAGCTTTCCGCTGGCTGTCGCTGCTGCGGCCGACGAACAAACCGATAACGGACTGATGGTCGGAAAGCTCTATTTCTGCAATACGCTCGGTGCGATTATCGGAGCCATCGGCATCAGCCTGATCGCGATCCCAACCTGGGGAAGCCAACGGGCCGAGCAGTGCCTGGTGATCATCGCGGGGGTCGCTGGCCTCGTCATGCTGGGTTACCTGGCCTTCGCCGATCGGACGACATTGGCATTCAAGCCGCGACTGGCCCTGATCGCGGGACTGGCCTGCTTGTGTCCGATCGCAATGCTCGTCGTCCCTACGGTGCCTCGCGGGCTGCTGGCTTTTGGTCATAACATTGAGAGTTGGGATAAGATTCGCGAGTTTCATTACGTCAGTGAAGGGGTCGATTCGACGGTGGTGGTGGCGACTTCGACGATCGGCAATCGCTGCTTTCACATTAGCGGCAAGGTCGAAGCGACAACCAGCATGATCGATATGCGAACTCAACGGATGCTCGGTCATCTCCCCGCGTTGTCTCATAAAGCTCCTCGAACGGCACTCGTGGTGGGATGCGGCAGCGGGATGACCGCGGGTTCGCTGCTACTGCATCCGTCGATCGAGCGGGTCGTGATCTGCGAAATGGAGTCATCCGTGATCAATGCGGCTCGCGAGAACTTTGCGATCCAGAACTATGGCGTGCTTAACGATCCTCGCACGCAAATCGTTGTCGACGATGCGCGGCATTTCCTGGCCACAACCAAAGAGACATTCGATGTCATCACGACCGACCCGATTCACCCGTGGGTGAAGGGAGCGGCTTCGCTCTACACGACCGAATTCTTCGACTTGTGCCGCAAGCATCTGAACCGCGGGGGCGTTGTTGCCCAATGGATTCCGCTCTACGAATCGAATGAAGCCGCGGTGAAGTGCGAACTGGCGACGTTCATCGAAGCGTTTCCCTTCGCCACCATTTGGAGCGGCCAGACCCGTCAGAAGGGTTACGATGCCGTCGCGATTGGCTCGATGGAATCGACCTGCGATCCTGCCGTCGTGGTGCGGAATGTCCTGTCGAATTCTCAGGTCGGCCAGTCGTTCATCGAAGTCGAAATCGAAAGTGCCGAAACACTGCAGCACATGTTTGCCGCCTATGGCTGCGACTTGAAGTCGTGGTTGAAGGACGCGCAGATCAACCACGACTATAACCTGCGGTTGCAATACCTGGCGGGTTTAACCCCGGATGGTCAGATCGAGCAAAAGATGATCGACAAGATTGCAGGAGCCACGGCTGTCGACTCGCTGTCTGCCTCCCGCCGTGAATAACTCGGGCTAGTGCTTTGTCACCGCTTAATTTTAGGGTGGGTGGGGTTGAGGGCCTTGCCCGAACCCCCCAGAGCCTTAGGAGTTTGGATTGTTGGACGGAGAAACCCAACCCCCCATTCTTTGGTGTGACAATGCACTAGTCCAGCTTGATCGCCAGGTCCTTTTGATCCTTGTCGACGGTGACTCGATAGGGAGTCGTTTCAAGAGTGCCGTATTTCTTCAGCGCCTCCTGCATCTCGGCAGACAACGGACTATTCCCCGCTCGGATCTTCATTTCCTCTGCGGGACTGCTTGGCTTATATTCCACCCAGACTTTATGTTCGCCGGGCAACACTCCTGCCCGATCACTTTGATACTGCATGTCAAATTGCCCTTGGGCGTTCGTCACTCCGATGCTGGGGCGGCCGGGGTTTGGGACAAAGTGAACAATGATGTTTGGTGCGGGCGAATCTTTCACCGTGACGATTCCGGAAACGCGATGGACCTTCACCGGCTTCGGACCACCGCCGAAACAAGAGCAGAGAGCGAAGCAAACGATCACCATCGATGAAATCGACCAACAAGAAACGCGATTAAGTGATGGCATCATCCGGACTATCCTCTCTGGTGCGCGACAAGTTTACGTTCTGACATCGTCCGCTGCCGAATGATGCGGCAATGTGGTTGGGAGAGCAGGTACATTGATCGATGCCGACTCTAGAAGTCGCCAACGACCTCATTGCCGTTCCTGCTGAACAGGCGGATATAGGTGTTCACGTCAATGTTATCGCTGATGAATCTCAAGTGACCATCAGAGAAAATTGCTTGAACGCCGCCGACGTGATGTGACTCGGCCGCACGGTTATTGTCCGAGACGGTATCGGGAATATCCTGCGCCGTTGCATCGACGTACCCTTCGGACGGATGATGCACCCAGAAGAAGGGATTGGATCCTTTGTTCGCATCGAGCCAGCTATGCTTCGTCGTATGAGTCAACTCAGCAAACATCAGCGTATTGCTCGTGCCATCGATGATATGCCCCATTCGAACAGAGCTGTTGACGAACCCAATCCCATTCATGCCAGTTTGTGCTCGTTCCGGACAGCAGGTTCCGGTTCCGCCGTTGATTCCATAATCTTTGTTTTGATTCGCTGGCTGAGCGCGTGGAGACGAAGGACAGACAAAGACAGGTGGCATCGATGTCGCAGCTAACTTGTTTTTCGGATCACCCGCCGGACCGCGCTGCGCCCCATTCTCGATGATCGAATACACGTAGGCGGGGACCGTGAAGTCAATGATATTGTAGACGTTGGTGCCGTCTATCTGCGGAAGAATCATAGCCGGCCAGCCGAAGTGGCCCCACGGACAGCAGCCTCCCACGCTGGGGTCGGCCCACGGCGCGGCGAAATTGTTATCGCCGACCATCGGCCCAATGCTTCCCGGCGGGAAGCACGTGTAAGTTGATTCGTAGTTATGCATCGCTGTCACAAGCTGATGCAGGTTGTTGGCACACTGCGAACGTCGAGCCGCCTCGCGCGCTTGTTGCACGGCTGGCAACAGAAGTGCGATCAGTACCGCGATGATCGCGATGACCACCAGCAACTCAATCAACGTGAACCCACGAGCACGAACTTTGTGGTCCATGGCGAATCCCTTGGAAATGAATCTTCGATGAAGAAACGACAAATACCGAAGTGCTGGCGCTATTTTGTTGCGCAGAATGGCGCAAGGCAAGAGCGATTTGTCTGTAAATCGATCATGCGACATGAGTTCGTGAGAATTTTGTCGCCACGCCGCACCGTCTGTCGTTCTATTGGGCGACCGGAGAGTTTCGGTAATCCAATGGCGCCTTCTGCCCAGGTAGCAGCAACGGGTCGTACTTGCGACCTTCCAACCGCTTGGCGAACTCCGCTTTGGCGGCGGCGAGAGTTTCGGGCTGTTGGAACAGATCCCACGCCGTGGCGGCCATCGTTCGGGCTGCCAATTGCATCCCATTCCTTCCGATCGACATCCCGCCGGCAGCGACGGCCTGCCATGAGTGGGCTCCCGTTCCCGGCACATAACACGACGTAGTGAACCCGGTCGTCGGCACCACCCAGGAAACGTCGCCGACATCTGTCGAACCTTTGCCGACATCGGTGCTGGTATTAAATACCTGGGTCAACGTATCGAGTGGTAGTGGCTTGATCAGAGTCGACTGGATCCGCGCGGCAAACTCAAGCTCTTCAGGCGTGTACTTCAGATCGTTCAGGTGTTTCAGGTTGTTCATGGCCACCTGCGCCAGCGTTTCGTTCGGCATGATTTCCATCGTCCCGCCGAGATAAACTTCTTCGAGTTTGGTATCGGTGGCCAACGCCGCTCCCTGAGCACACTTTAACAGGCGCGGGTAAAGCTCCTTCACGATCTCCGCCTTGGGATGCCGCAGGTAGAAGAAGACCTCCCCGAAATCAGGCACGACATTGGGAGCCCCGCCACCGGCCGTGATGACATGGTGGATCCGGGTAAAGTCCGGCGTATGTTCGCGCATCAACTCGGAAGCGTGAGCGGCCAACTCGACCGCATCCACCGCCGACCGCCCCAAATCGGGCGAACCCGCGGCGTGAGCACTCGTCCCCTTAAAGCGAAACTTCACCGCAGCCCGCGCCAGGCACGATCCGTCACCTGCCGAATTTCGCGAGGACGGATGCCAGTGCAGGGCCGCATCGCAATCGTTGAACAACCCGGCACGCACCATAAACGTCTTGCCGCTGCCACCCTCTTCGGCAGGACACCCATAGAAACGGACTGTCCCACGAATCTGCCCCGCCTTGATCTGCTCGGCAATCGCGATCGCGGCCGACATCGACGCTGCCCCAAACATGTGATGCCCGCACCCATGCCCGTAGGATGCTCCTTCGCGAGGCAACTGCTCGGGAACCGCCTGCTGCGACAAACCCGGCAAGGCATCGTATTCCCCCATGATCCCGATGACCGGCTTCCCCTCACCATATGTGGCTGTGAACGCCGTCGGAATGTCCGCCACCCCGCGCTTGACGACAAACCCCGCCTTTTCCAGCGTATCCGCCAGCAGCTTCGACGACTGCGTCTCCTGATAACCAGGCTCAGCAAACTGCCAGATCTGCTTGGCAACAGCCCAGGTCTCTTCGCCACGTCGACTGATGCTGTCGTTCAGGGCCGGCTTCTGCGCGAACGCAATGTTCTGATCACCAATGACAAGTGCGACCAGACTGAGCCACAAGGAGCAAAATCGCATATTGAAATCTCGACGTTGTAAGCAGCAAGTTCCATCGGCATCGACAATGCCATCGCCAAACGCGTGTCGCGACTTCACGAACATAACAAACAACGCGAGCTGCGTCATTCTTCGCTGGCGACATGCTGGCCTCAAATAGTTATCCGACTTAACGGCTGTTCGCGTGCCTGCTCACCGAACTCACGAGTTTTGGGCGCTAAGGAAGCCAGTGCTTTGGAGCATAGGTAACTGCACCTTGCAGTCATGAACAAGGAATCGAATGTTGAATTGTCTTAGTCCCGGTAGGGACGACCGACAATAGCCCACCACTTCCAGTGGTGGGTACGGCGATTGATGTTCATGAGTCCCAGCAGGGACGACAGAAGAGTTCGATGACAGTTCCTGCTTGAACGCAAGAGACGGCGGCCCACATCTCGAACCGACTGCATTCTCATCCGCGATCTACACCTTTGTGAAGATCGATTCGCTGATGGTCCCCGTACTATCAGAGAACGCAGACTCTTCGATCCCCATCGAGTGCAGGATGCTCAGGTGGACGTTCGACATCGGTGTTTTGGGCTTCCGCCAGTACGTGCCGTGTTTCAGCCCCATCTTCGTTCCGCCCGCCAACATCGTCGGGATGTTGGTCGGGTTATGAGTCGTACTCGCTCCGCTACCAAACAGCACAATCGTGTTCTCCAGCACGCTCGATTCCATGTCCTGGTACTGCTTCAGTCGCCCCAGGAAATGAGCGACCTGTTCAGTCAGGAACTGGTCGTACTTCGCGAATGCCAACTGGCCTTCTTTGTCTTCCGCATGCGACAAATTGTGATGAGTTCGTTTCAGGCCTAGCTTGATCGGGAACGTATCGCTGACCCCCATCCCATCTTCGCGATTCAGCATGAACGTGACCGAACGAGTGATATCCGCATCGAACGCGAGGGCAATCAGGTCGAACATGTTGCGATAGTATTCCCCCGGCTCCCCTTCCGAATTTGCCTCCAGATTCAAATGGCTGTAATCCTGAGTCTTGATCGGAATATCGATCCACTTCTCCGACGCCGTCAATCGGCTTTCGATCTCATCGAGCGATGTCAGATACTGATCCATTCGCTCACTGTCCGACTTGCCCAGTTGCTTATGCAGCGACTTCGCACTCTCCAATACGGCATCGACCAGCTTGATCCGCTTCCGCAATTGTTCGCGCTGTGCTTCCAGTGACGACTTGTCACCTCGAAATAGTCGATCAAACACGCGCCGCGGATTGTTTTCGGCAGGGATTGGCTTCCCTTCCAAGTTGTAGGAAATCGTTCCGGTCCGCGACAGAAACCCAACTCCCGCATCGATCGACAAGACCAGCGACGGCTGTCGGCAATACTTCTTCGTATGCAGCGCGATCACCTGATCCAGCGCGACTGAGTTGAATGTCCCTGGCTTCGGATCATGCAACGGCGCACCTGTCAGCCACATGTCAGAGCAAAGATGCGGATCGGCCTTGCCGCCGTTCGCGTGCTGCAATCCACCCAGAAAGCTCACTTGGTCGCGAAAGGGGTTCAGCGACTCAGTCGACTTCCCGAACTCAAAGTCACGTCCTTCCTTCGTCGGAAACCAACTCCACTCGGACATCGCGTGCTTCGGGTTCGGCAACGACATCCCGTTGGCCGTGTAGAGCGCGCAGAATCGTCGCGGCGCTTGATTCACGACTTCCTTCCCCATCGCCTCCAGGATCGGCAGCGCCAAAGTCACCCCGGCCAGACCTTTCAACACGGATCGGCGATCAAGTCGAACGCTAGTCATGAAGTCGAATCCAATCGAGGCAGGGCAGGTTGGCGGGGAATCGTTTAACCGCGTGGGCATCGCCCCGCGCGTCAGGTATGGCGACACGGTTCAAGAGTTCACTTCAGCATAATCTTATGCATTCCGTTCAAACGAACACAAGGTTCTTTCGTTCGCACGTCGCTCAGAGAAATAGTTCACTCAAAATCCCCTCCTCATCCGTGTTCATTCCGTGTTTCATCCGTGGCTAAAAATCTTCTCCTATTTTTCTCTTCGCGCCTCCGCGGCTTCGCGTGAAAAACGGATTTCTTCTGACTCGATCATTCTCCGTCACTTCTTCATGAAGATGTCGCTCTTCACGACAAACTTCAGCAAATCGCGAGTTCCATAACCCTGCGATCGCAACTCCTGGCTCTCTTTCTGCAGAAACACCAACTCGTTGTAAGTCAGACTGCGACCAGTGGCATAACACGCCAGATGCTTCAGATAACTGAATGCGACCTGTTCCAAACGATCATTGATTAGATGGGCTTTCAGGCTGTTGACGTCACTCACTTCAGCTCCGTCTGGTAGCTTCGAACTCGACTCGACAGCTTCGTTTCGGAAGCGGCCAGCCGCGTCGTATTTCTCGAACGGCAAGCCCCACGGATCGATTCCCGTATGGCACTTCGCGCAGCCTTCCTGATTGCGATGCTGCTCCAGCCTCTGCCGCAGAGTCAACTTGGCGGTGTCATCTTCCGGTAGCTTGGGAACGTTTGGCGGCGGATCGTCTGGTGGTTCAGCAACGATCTTGCGAGCGAACCACGCTCCGCGTTTGACCGGGTTGGGTTCTCGTCCATCAGACAGCCCGGCCAGAATCCCGGCCGCGGTCAGCACGCCCCCCAGGTTTTCGTTGTCATGCTTGAGCGGCACAAAATTGAATCCACTCTCGGTGCGATCGCCCAGGTTGTAGTAACTGGCGACCACTTCATCGGCCATGATGAAATCGGCCTGAATCAGATTCTTCAGCGACAGGTTCTGTTGAATCAGATGCCGCACGAACTGAATCGGCTCCTGCCTGAGGTGGCTCTTGGTAACGCGACTCAACTTCGGAAAGCGTTTCTCGTCGATCGACACCACGTCGAACTTGTCGAGGCTCAGCCATTGCGAGACGAACTGCTGCATCCCCTGCACGAAGCGATGATCTTGGATCATCCGATCTATCTGCGCGTCGACCGACTCACGCAATGAGTTCTTCGCCGCCAGTTCCAGCAGCTGTTGATCTGGAGCCGTATTCCACAAGAAGTACGACAGCTTCGCCGCCAGTTCATGGTCAGTCAGGTCTTCGGGTTCAGGGCCCGAACTGTTTTCGATCAGGAACAAAAACTGAGGTGCCGTCAGGACCGCCAGCAGGGCGTCCTTGATGCTCTGTGAGAAATCCTGCTTCTCGGCGTACGTCTGTTTCCAGATATTGAAAATCGCAGCCTGCTCGTCGTCGGTCGCAGGTCTCCGAAAGGCCCGCGTCGTGAATGACTGAATGATCTCGCGAGCGTACGTCTCAGGATCGTTCTTATGCGGTGACTCGATGAAGATGTTGCGGTGCGGCTCCGGCGGCCACTCCGCGTAGTAGGGCCCTTCGAATTCGATCGAGCGAATCAACAGTCGCGGCATATCGCGGCCGTCGGTGTATTCGCTGCGAATACCGATCTCGCGAATCCCCGCCAGGTAGTTGACGTTGTCCTTCTCGACCTCAGGACTGGGGAAGTCATTGATCGGGCCAGCGAAGGTGTACTCGTGCAGTGCGCTCCCCACGGCTTGAGGTGTACTCACTCGCGCCAGGGTACTGCCGCAGTCGCGACGCAAGCCCATGTAGACACCGACCGAAGGCATGCGACTTTCAAATGCTTTGAATCGTTGGGCCAGAATGCTGTCATCGTCAACTCGACTGAATACCAGGCTCCGGAGTGTCGAATTATCGCCGTAACGAGCAACCAGCTTCGTACTCCCTTGCGGTAGACGCACGGCTGCGAACGAACTTGCTGATTGCGTGACGGCATCATTCGAACCCGGCTTCTTGTAGTCCGGCAATGTCCCCGCAAACAGCCGCTCACCCAACTGCAGCGAGATGACCCCTTTGCTTTCTCCCGCAATGCGTGAAACATCGATTTGATAAATCCCCGGATCGGTGATCGTGACCGTGGATTCGGCAGACTTCTCCAAAATGTCCACGGTCACCATCGTCGCGGCCGTGGGACCCGCGGCAGCATCGCTCGACGGATTCAGCAACAGCGCATCGTCATATCGAGCGGCCTTCACCGTCACACGAAAGTTGCCGCGATCCGGCAACTCTCGCAATGAGATCTTGAAGTTCGCCATCGGGCCATAGGTGTTCGAGACGCCAAAGATCTCCGAATTCGGGATCGCCGGTCGCAACAGCAACCCTTCAGGGACCGTTTGAAACGCCTCCCCTTTCGGGTATCCGGGCGAGCCGCGCAGGCAGGCAAATACCGCATGATAGATACTGTCGAACTTGCGCCATTCGCGGATCGTGTCGTTACCGACGTAGCCTTCGATGAAGTCGAACTTCGTCTGCATGAAAAACGGCTCATACGCGAACGGCTTCTGCGGAGTCAGTTGCGTCACCGTGAAGTCCGCGTTGTTCAGCAGAAAGCTGTTCGCACCCAACACCAGATTGTCAGGGCAGGGGGTCGCGTTGATCTTGCGACCCAGGTCCATCCGAAAGTTTTGAATGGCAGGCTTCGACTTCTCATCGACAATGCACAGGTCGAGCGACTTCTCGGCGATGTCGAAATAGGCCTCGACCTGCAATGGCGACAACACCATCGTCTGAGCATTGTTGGCGAAGCCATCTTTACTGATTCCATCGGGCGGCAGCGCCTCGGTCAGATCTTCGTCCAGCCCCAGCAGGTCTCGCAAGGTGTTTCGATACTGCGACACGGTCAATCTTCGAACAGACCCATTTCGTTGCGTGTTGCGAGTCATCGCGGTGGTCATCGTCCGCTGAATCCACTCGGTCAACTTCTTTCGCTCGTCATCACTCGGCTGAGGCTCCTCATCCGGCGGCATCGCCCCCTCGTCGACCTGCTTCAGAATATCCTTCCACAAAAACAGTTGCCGATCTTCAGGGGTCGCCGAAAGCTGGTCGACTCGAATGCCCGATTTCATATTGTCGACGTTGTGACAACGGACGCAGTGTTGCCGAATCAACGGTTTGACGAACTCTTGAAACTGCTTCTCGTCGGCAGAGACTTCAGTCTCGGTCACCCCCACAACGGGCTTGTCGTCTGCCGTCGACAGGTCATCCCAAAGCAACCACGCCGTCAAGGAGACCAGGATTGCAACAAAGGAAAGAGAGCGCAAGCGGTGAGTCATGTGGTAACGCTGCCTGGCGGCAACTCTCATCGAGGCGGGGGAAGTAGCAAGCGGGCAATTTCAATTATTCCCCAACCATCGACCATTTGGCAATCGATGACTCGATACTTCAGTCCGCTTGCGCGACCACCGAGTTAGTTAGTCCCGGGGATTGACGGTTGTGCGTCGATTTCAAAAATCTCATTCGGAATGATGATTTTCCAGAGATTCGGTTCTGCGGCGTTGGCCGTGAAGCTTTGCCATCGCCAGTCACCGACGTTGTACTTCTCTGGCATGTCGTAGGTGTCCGACCCGATAGAACTTCGCCATTGTGGACTGTCAAAGCTTACATCTTCGTTCAAAGCGACACGGACAAAGCTAAGGTAATAGCGATTCGCTGGAAGACTAATTTGCTCTGTCGAATCGAGTGGACTCCAGTTCGCTCTCGCGACAAGGGCCGGGAGCGGCAATGCGTACAACGAATCTGTTAACATTTCCATCGGGATTTCGGCAAGCCAAGCACGACGATTGGTGTCGATCGCCAGGAGCACGATGGATCTGCCAAATATCTCTCCCCCAGTCGTCCAACTCCGGCCGGCGAAATCTCGATCACACGAACCGAAACGAGCCACTAAGAGATGTTTTGACTTCGGGCCGGGCTTGATTCCTTCGACTTGGAGGGAAACTTTAGTGGGTGCCGGTGTCTTCACGGGAACGATAATCCGCTCAAGATGGTCAGCGCCGGGTTTTACGGTGACATTCAAATTAGTTCGCTCACCCCATGCCGTGACCACCATGACCCTGTAATTTCCAGGGGGGACATCGCCGCAATCGGCCAAGCCCGACGGATCAACAATAACTGACCTTGGCGGTTCCGATGGTGTTGGCAGATCCTCCCCGATCCTCGGCTGTCGGCTAACGAGAACTTGGACGCCCGAGGCGGGAGGCCCACTCTCGGTCCCTCCTGTCATCCGAATCTGCAGATGATTCCAGTTCGGATCGCGCGGTGCCGCTGCAACGGGAGGCACCATCAACGATCCCATCTTTTCGATCAATGCGATGTTAAACGCTTGCTGATCGCGCTGCTGCTGGTCCATTCGCCCCATCAACAGGCCCACTATCACGACCAGTGTGATTGAGACGACGATCGAGCACACCAGGCTGCCAATCACCAGTCGCTGAGTCATGATCTTGCTCCACATGGCCTGAAACCAAAGTCTTCGCGCGACGACATGAGGATTCCCAAATCTGTCCAGTACTCGTTGCCGTGCCTGTGTCTCATCTCCACGACCCACCAGCAACTCGCGACGAAGACTGCACTGCATGTGATCTCGAATTTCATCCACGATGTCCTGCCTTAGAGACGCCGGTTCATCGTCGCGAGGTGGCGGCAGGCTCTTCGTGATCTCGTCAGTCTCCAGCATCGACTGTTCCTGCGCGTGAATTGTGGATCTGGGTGCCACGGACTTGGAGTCCTCGACATGGCCGTGTCTTCTCCCCGTCTTCCAATTTTCAATTTGCATTTTGCAATTCGCAATTCGCAATTTGCGATCGTTTTGGCAAGGTTCCACAACTGCAAACTGCCCTCCTGCACCATTGTTAAATCACGGGCATCAAGCTCGCCGAATCGCCTCCGCCCAAAACCCCTTGAATCCCACTAGCGAATGCGTTCCATTCCGTTTTCTTCACGGCCAATGCTTTGCGGCCCGCCGTCGTCAATTCGTAATATTTTCGCCGCCGACCATCCACTTCCTGCCACGATGACTTCACCAACTTCTGTTCTTCCAGCCGATGCAACGCGGGGTACAGGCTTCCCTCTTTCAACTCGAAATATCCTTGCGAACGGCTCTCGACCGTCTGAGTGATCTCGTACCCGTAAGTGGGTCCGTGCGAGATCACTTCCAGCATCAACATCTCGACCGCCCCAGACAGCAACCGCGAGTCCACAATCATCACCTCCGACAAACTCCGTTCGATCCCAGGAGCGACTTTTGAATCGATGCATAGACAAGTTAGGTTTTAAGCATAGATAGACTAGGCATCGGCGTCAACAGTATTCCACGCACCTGCGGAGTGGAGTGACGCCGCTTTTTACCGAACGCAACTCTCATTCGTGGTGTCATGAAACAGGTGTCCGTGACAGTAACCATGACGCGCGTCTCAGCTTGAACTCAAGCTTTTCATCACGGATCATGAATCCAACCCAATTTCAAGATGCTCTCAGGAAACCAGTAAATGAATGCGACAGATTTGATCAGACGGCTTCACCAACATCGAGTCTGGGTGAATATCAATCTGCTGAATGCCGCTTCCCAATTGACGGATGTCCAATTGAGAGCCGCCTATCCGATTGGCCAAGGATCCGTCTGGAAGTCGCTCGTTCACTTGTATGCTGCCGAATATGTCTGGCTGGAAACTTTGCTGGGAGATGAACAACCGCTCGTGCCGGGTGATCTGCCCAGAATGATTCCCGGTAATCAGCAAGGGGAGGGACCGATTGCGAGCATCGACGAACTGAAGCAAAAGTGGTTGTTACTCGACGGACGTTGGAACGATTATCTGACGTCGCTCGCTCCCGACAGGCTGGAAGATCTGATCCCCAAGGTCGTGTCTGCAACCGGAGTACGCTTCACGACTCGACGCGGCGATATTCTGTTACATGTCTGTACGCATTCGCAGTACACGACCGCGCAGATTATGAACATGCTGCGGCAAGTTGGGGTCACTCAGTTTCCCGAGGTCATGCTCATCGCTATGGCGCGGCTGGAAAGTATTTAGCCCGGTTGGCTAAACAAAAACGGCGGTCGTAAAGACCGCCGCTCGATGATTGACTGATTTCTAAGTTGTTCGAACCTGCATGGTTCAGAATCCGTAACCGAACCCGTCTGCCGTGTATCCCGAGACGCTATTGAGCGGATCGGGGAAGTACATCGCGGGACCGGTCGTCATGCCGGGATTCGTATTGGGGTAGTAGTAATAGTAGTAGGACGGCTGGTAAACGTACGGCGCGTAATAATATCGCCTCGATTTCCTGATTCGCGCCTCGGTGTCGGCCGAATCAGAATGCCGCCGATCCAAGACAGGTGATGAATTCAAAACGTGATGCTCGCCCGTTGGGTTCACCAGTTCCGCTGCTTTCGGCGGTGGTGGATCTTCCGCGTTAGCCTGCCGCGAAAGAACTTGGGTTCCGAACAGGGCCGCGACAGTACTCGCGGCGAACAGGCTGGATTTCACGAACTGAAGCATGGTAACTCCTTCTGGCGCTCACAAAGTTGCCCAATCTAAATTGGTCCTTCGAACGGCGATCTTCAGGGTAAATCGGGGTAAATTCGTACTGACAGATCACCGCAAACAAGATGCCACAACCTGGTCGAAGTTCAGCCGTTTGCTCCCTCAATTGTCCGTTCAGCGCATCATTCCATCCGCGCGGGAACATCTGAATTCTCTTAATCTGTGTTTATCAGTGTCCATCCGTGGCCAATTCTCTCTCTTCTCGCCCGACAGGCCGCCCTAATCGCCGTCATAGTCGTCACAGTCAGCAGTCGAGCCGACGATTTCAGAGTTTGCCCTACGCCAACCAAAGATTCCGACACACAGATTCGACATTCGATCTAGGTTTGCGGCGTCACATCGGAAGCACAGCGATTCGCAATCACATCTTGAATTGCTGCTTTCACGTAACAAAAATTGTCGGGCCGCCAACTTGCCTTCATTTTCCAAGAGGAGTGGAAGATGCGCGACCTCGTTGTCGAAAAAGCGAGCCCATTTGCATTTGTCATCGTTGTCGCCTGGTCCATCGAAGGCCCCAGAAACCTGCTGCGCGGCATCCTTTACGATATCTGCCTGAACGCCTGCGGATTCTTTGGCATGCTGGCAGACTTCTTCCAATAGCAACAACGGCTTTGGCGATCAGATTGAATCGTTGCGATTCCTGATCAGGTCTGTCGGCCACATGGCTATGGCGCTCCCTCTTCCAGCGAGACGCAGACCAGTTCCTTGTCTGTCCGCGCAAACACGCGGTTCCCCGCGAAGGCCGGGTGAGCCCACGTGAACTCCGTAACCTTGGTCCCACCCTGCTCGTGATAGCCGTCGGGACCAAGGCGAGCCACGATCAATTCGCCTTCAGCATTCAAGATGATGGCTCGATCAGAGTCCCCCAGCCAGACCAGTGACGCGTGAGGATTGCGATCGCGCGGAGTCATCCCGATCTCTGGTTCTTGCCAAGACCATCTCCGAAGAACGCATTCGTCCCAATCTCCAACGGATTCCGCGACCCTGGTTCTCGATTGCGAAGACTTCGATTTTCCCCAAAAAATTCTCGCCGGAATAATTGTCGATAGGTACTATACTGGCACATCACGTCTGTCACACTTCCTGACACTGTTGCTCATCTCGCACCCGATTCCTGATCGAATCGTGCTCTGGTGTTGGGCGTCTGTGTTTGGGCGCTTCGTCATTGAAACGATATTGAAGATGTGTATCGCGCTCTGGAACTCTCGCGGAAGGATCTGGCTACCATGACGATGCTGACGAAAATTTGTCTGGCAATGGTTGCAACTGTGGGGCTGGTTGTCGCAGGTGTGAGCGCTTCCGATGCAGTCGGCGATCCACAACAAGTGAATGATCAGACCGGAGTCAAACTGGAAACAAGCTTCGCGCGACCGTTTCCTGCCGACCAAGATGAAGCGCCGCAGCGACCATCAGCGAAACGAGGAGGAGCGATTGTTTTCGGTCTGCTTCCAGAGCAAGAGCAGAAGCCTGCTGGATCAGACGGGGTGGTCGCAGTCGCTCCCTCAATTCCACCGAGAGCACCATCCAAGAATTGGGATCGCAAACTGCGCAGCCCGTTGGTGAAGAAAATCGAAGCCGCTTTGGAACACCCGACAGAAGTGAGTTTCACCGACAACCCATTGGAGGAAGCGCTCAACTATCTGGAAGACCTGCACCATATCGAAATCTGGCTGGATAAGCAGGCTCTGCAGAATGAAGGTGTCGCGACTGATCAGCAGGTCACGTTGGTGATGACGGGCACCACACTAAAAAGTGCGCTCGCCATGATTCTGGAACCGCTTGCCTTGGACTACATTATCAAGAATGAGGTTCTCGTTATCACCTTAGCGGCGAAAGCCAACGAACATTTTGAGACCCGCGTCTATGATGTCTCTCGATTGAAGGGCGTGACGCCGACTGAACTGGACCAGATCATTCGCAGCACGATCGCCCCGGAGACCTGGACACCAATCGCACCGCCCGAGCAACCTCGGGGCGGGGGCTTCGGCGCGCGGGCACCCGGTGGGGCGCCTGGTTCCGGTGTGGTCGGCGGCGTCGGTGGTGGTGGACGCCACCTGTCGCGTGAGGGAAATCTTCGCTCGACGAATACATCACTCGTCATCCGCCAAACACAACGCCTCCATGAAGAGATCGTTGATCTGCTGAATCAACTCGATGAGGTCGCTTCCGCAGGTGCGACACTGCCACCGACTCCCGAATCCAAACCAACTTCGTTACCACCGCACTGATGAAAAGCGCGCGACCGGGAACTTGCACCGGACCTGCTATTTCGCGGCCAGCGTCTGCATGGCGTGAACTGTCCGTTCCAACTCATTGAGCAGAGGTCGGGGGACTTCCAGTCGGCGGTATTCAGCCAGCAGCGCGACGTAGTACCACAAGGTGCCGTCGCGCCCGCCGGTGAACTTTTTCCACACACTATCGCCGTGGACATAAAGATCCGACACGATCGTCCGGCAATTGTGCAACTTGTCACAGCACGACACCAATCGCGCCGACGGCGACACGTTTTCGAGATGCGTGATGTAGGCTTCCTTGCGGGCTCGCCACGGTGGCTTTGGCATCACGTCAGTATCGGTGCATCCTAGGACGATATCCGCGACCCGTTCGCCGAATCGATGGCGAATATCCACCAGCCGAGGTTGCCCGCCCGCATCCTCCACGGCGTCGTGCAGCAAAGCGGCAATTGCTTCGTCTTCATCGCCGCCGTGTTCCAAAACCAGCCCGGCAACCGCCAATAGATGTGACACATACGGAATCGATGTCGACTTCCGCAATTGGCCGGAATGCACGATCAACGTATATGCCACCGCTTGCTCAAATCGAATTGAGAGGACCATCTTCCCATTCAACCCCTATCAGACGTTGCGTCTGCTGCAAAATGATGCGCTCGACACAGCCAATTGTTAATTCCGCGGGAACTTGGATTTTCAAACTGGTCGCCGACCGGTATAAATCGCCCCAGTTCATTTCTACGTTCTTGTCGGTTTCTTGTTCGCATTCACTCGTATTCCATCCCGTGCGTCCTGCGTGGACCGTTGTTCGACTGCTATTATATTGTCCCTTCGCACGGAGCTCCCGCGGAAGCTTAGATCTTCCTCGGGAGTTTTTTATTTCCTAAGCCACAGCATTTCCAGTGCTGCACAATTGGCTCTTACTTCCCTTCATGTGCTTCATTCACCTGATCAGGCAGCCCCGACAGAATGGGCGAATCCAGCGTTTCGCTGGCGGCGCGAATCGTCAGCGTTCGCACCGGCACATTGTCAGAGAGCACGACCGTCATCGGAACTCGCCTCAGCAACAGCAAGGCCAGCCCACGAATCAGGGTCGACGCCGCGAAGACCCACAGATATCCCACAATCGAAACGCCGACCCCTTTCAGGATCGCCGCGCCGATCAACGATCCCGCTGCCAGCGCGGCCGAGTTCGCGACGTTATAGACCGTCAGCAGGCTGGTTCGTTCCGATTCCGGAATGGTCTCGAAGAACAACAGCACCAGTGCCAGTTCGTAAGCGCCCCACGCGGCTCCCGCCATGACCTGCAGCACCAGCAGCCAATAGTAGTTGGCACTAACGACCCAACCACCCGCCAGGGGCACGATGCCGATCGCACCAATCCACAGCAGCCGATGAGCCCCCATTCGATGAGCTAGCCGCCCCCACGCCGGCAGGCACGCAATCTTCGCGACATACGACACGCCCAGCACGATGGCGAACTGAGTGTAATCCCACTTCAGTTCCTTCAGCATATAGGGCGAGAAGAACGGCCCCGCGACATGCACACCCACCTGCATGCCAACGGCCGACACCAGCAGGCGTCCCGACGATCCGCGCGAGAACTTGCGCCACTGTTCGCGAAGAGTCAGGAAACGCATGTTCGACGGGATCGGCGTCGGCTCACTTTGAGCCCACAAGCAGACCGTCGACAAGATCCGGCACACGCATGAGATTCCAAACAACCAGCAGAAGATCATCAGCACCTGAGCGGGATCGCCTGTATTCTTGCCGTATTGCAGTGCGAACCCACCCACCAGGAACCCCGCCAGTGTGGCGGCCTGGCTGATGCGAGATCGCTTCGCGAAGAACTTCGCTCGAATTTCACGCGGAACCAAAGTCCCTTGCCACGTATTCCACGCCGGACTGGTTCCCAACCCCGCCGCCCAATAGACCGAAGCGACCGCCAGCACGGCTATTTCCGAAATTTGCCCGTACACGGCCGCGGCGATCAGCGGGACGAAGCACAACGCCTGCAGGCCCGCACAGAAAATCACCCACTGCTTATGCGATTTCAGATGTCTCACCGCCATCGGCGAGATCAATTGCAGCAGACTACCAATCAGCACCGGCAGGCTGGCGACCAGTCCGACAAAGACTTCGCCCAATCCAATCGCCAGGACGAACGCCTGCAGATAGGTTTCGCCGCCCCCGACCATCACGCCATAACTGGCACCATCGGCGACGTTGAACCGCAAATCACGCTTCAGGGTAGGGGACTTCACTAGAGGCGGCGGGGCAAGTTCGCCCTGTGCGCTATCTGCTGCGGCCTCTGTCGCCCCCACACTCGCCACGATCGTCTTGCCTTCCGTATCACCCCGCGTGCGTCGAAGCGGGATCGTATCACAGAGTCCACCATTTACAAAATCGCCATTCCGAAGTCTTCGTTAATTTCAGCTCCCGCACCACAACTGTATCCTCCCACGTAGGTTATGCTTCAGCATATCTCTCTTGGCCTTCCGCCTCTGCCAAGAGTATTGCTGAAGCATCGCCTACAAAAACCAATCTCTTCCGACAGGATCCACCCGATGACCAACGTCCGCGATTTTGGAGCCATGGGCGACGGCTTGGCCGACGACACCGCCGCTATCGAGCACGCCCGGCACGACGGCGGCGACGGTCTGCTGGAGTTCCCTCGCGGCGAGTACCGCATCACCCGCACGATCACCTTCGATCTCTCCAAGACCGGACGCCTCGCCATTCACGGTTCCGGCGGCACGGCGAAGCTGATCATGCACGGGGCCGGGCCGGTGTTCGAGTTCCTCGGCCATCACGAAGGCTCGGCGGACCCCAACAGCTTCAAGCCCGAAGTCTGGCAGTCCGAACGAATGCCCACGATCAGCCAGATCGAGATTGAAGGAAAACACCCCGAAGCCGATGGAGTCCGCTTTAACGGCATCATGCAGCCGACTTTGACCAGCGTGCTGATCCGCAAGGTCCGCCACGCGGTGCATGTCACGCGACGTTGCCGGAATGTTCTGATCAGTCACTGTCACATCTATCACAACACCGGAATCGGCGTCTGGCTCGATAAGGTCAATCTGCATCAGGCGAACATCATCGGCAGCCACATCAGCTACAACCGCCTGGGTGGCATCCGTATCGAAGGCAGCGAGATCCGCAATCTGCAGATCACCGGCAACGATATCGAATACAACAACTACCGTGGCTTCAATCGGCCCGAAGTCGCCGACGTGCCCACCGCCGAGATCTACATCGATTGCTCACAAGGTGGCACCGTTCGCGAAGGGACGATCTCCAGCAATACGATCCAGGCGACCTACAGTCCCAATGGAGCCAACATCCGTTTCATCGGCGGCCCGTCTGAACATGCGCATCTCACCGGGATGTGGTGCATCAGCAGCAACTTGATCGGCAGCCAGGAAACTAATGTCCATCTGACACTCGCTCGGGGCATCACGTTCGAAGGGAACTACATCTACAGCGGTCACAATCGCAATCTGCTGGCCGAAGAATGCCAGAACCTGGTGATTGGTGCGAACTGCTTCGGCCACAACCCCGACTACAAAGACAAAGAACTTTGCACCGGCATCCGCCTGGTCGATTGCCAGAACTGCACAATGACCGGCCTGCAGATCCAAGATGCTCAAGCCGGCGAACACACCGTCGCAGGAGTTATTCCCATCAAACGCCAGGGCCTGATCGAACTAATCCGCTGCCGCCAGATGACATTGACCGGCCTGCAAGTCCTGGAAGGAACCCCGTTCGGCCTGTACGCCGAAGACTGCTCCGAAACGATGCTCACTGGTTGCTCGTTCCTCGACACCCGCGAAAAGAAGCTTACGGAAGCCAGCATCAAATGGACCGGCCCCGGCAAATCCAACTCCATCGCCCACTGCCGAGCCAACTGCGGGATACAGGTTCCCGAACACGTCAAAGTGAGTGATAACCAATTGGAAGAATGAAGATCTCTGTGAGCGCGTTAGGCCAGAACCTCACCGATCGTTGCAATCGGTAGATACAAATGCAGCGGGTCATCGATCAGCGACGAGAACCCATACTTGCGATAGAACGCTGCGGCTGCGTCATCCAAGGCATCAACTTCGACCGCGTGAATCCCAAGGTCGGAAGACAGGTCCAAGGTGCGCTGCAGAGCATCAAGCAGCAATCCTTCACCCAAACGCTTCCCTTGGGCCGATTGGTCGACCGCCAGCCGTGCCAACAGGACCACCGGGATGGGATGCTTTGGCAGCTTTCGCGACGCACCGGTCGGAAGGTTTGCGAAGGAAACTGCGCTAGCAGCCAGTGTGTAATATCCGATTACGCGTTTTTCGCCGGCCGCGACTGCGACGAAAGTTTTTCCGAGCCGCCGCTTTTCATATTGACTGACGCGTGTACGAATAAAATCATCAAGAGCTTGCTTCCCGCAACTGAACGCAGATCGGTCATGCTCTGCGGAAAATTGCTCGATCATCCAATCAAGCATGCCGGGCCTTATGACGCCCTGCCGCCTTCTTGAGTGCTCGGTTCGCTGATGGCGGCTTCGCCAAGAGCTCCAAAAACCGATCGCGATCGTTGTCAGAGAGAGGTGAACTCGCTTCTTCTGGAAAAGATAATTCGTCCTCGGCAACGACTTTGGCGCGACGAACTCGAACTTCCGTGTCGCTGATTTGTTCGACAATCACGGTCGCATTGGCGAATGACTTCGGTAAAACGAGACGAGCTTTCGCATCAGTTGTGCGAGTTTCCGTATGCATGCTTCTGCCCTTTTCGACATAGTGGGTGGTGTTGTACCACACGCTGACATTGTACTCTAGGTGGGATTGTCCCACCACAAGGATTCGTCGAAGTTGCCGCGACTTGCGTCATTCCCGCGCAGGAGGGAATTCAGTGAGTCGTCGAGACGATGTCGATGTCAGAACCCTGAAATCTCGTTCGATTCCCAGCTTCAGTGGTGAACCGATCCAATGAACCGGATTCCCGCCTGCGCGGGAATGACGAACAGAAGCGGCCCAGGCGATCAAATCTGAGCTACTTTTCACCGTTGGATGAGTACGCTTTCCAGCGTATCGAGCGATAAAAACGCTGGAAAGTGTCGCTGAGTCTCGACAGAATAAGCCCCATCACATCGTCAGCATCTCTCAATAAATCCAATTCGCAGTCGGGAACGCCGCAAAACGTTTTGGCTGCCAGTTCACGAACACATCACGAAGTAGCACGGGAACTTCCTCGAGAAGTTTAAACGACCGATTCTGAGCGTCATGGGGAACCGCTCCGATGCGTGAATTCTTACACAGTTGGAATCGCCAGGCAGGCTGCGTCACATTGGTGATGGCACTCGCTGTCACGGGGACGTGGGTGCGTAGCCTCTGTTGCTATGACCACGTTGATTTCGCCATCGGCGATCGACAGCACATTATCTACTCGTTAAATGGCGCGATCTCCTGGTGGTCCTGGGATTTGACCGGTGATCGGGCGACACGCCGGATAAACGGCTGGGGATCAATGCTGATTCCCGTAGGAGGAGGTTTCTCCGGGACGACGTTGACCCCGAAAAAGTATCGCCCAGCCAGTGTCTCCCTCGATTACTGGACCATCGCCATTCCCTTGACGATCGCATCCGCGCTGTTGCTGCTGTCAAATCCAGGGCCACTCCCCAACTGGAGTCTTTCCCTTCCTCGCTTCCGAAGCAATCATCAACAGCGTCCAGTCGCTGTGGCATCGCCGCTCCAGCTGAGCCGCGCTGCATCAATACGCGGACCGATGAGCGAGCGCCTGTGAAACGAAGACGATGCCAAATGAGGGTGAGCGATTCCGCTCGTGAAATGTCTGAAGCTTGGGTGCCACGGACTTGGAGGACTTGGAGTCCTCGACATGGCCGTGTCTTCTCTTGAAGCCGTAATCCGTGTGCATCCGTGGCTGCCTCGGATCTTGGTACTATGGTTCCATCTGCGCCCCCGTGGTCGGGGTGCCTAACGGTTCCGCTTTGGCCGATTCGTCACCAGTTTCGATGCTCGCGTTCGGTTCGACTTCATAGTGCCGCGCATCCTCAGGATGTTCAGACCAGCCACTTCCGGTCCACCACTCGCAGAGCGTTTCACTGGCACGTTGAATCACATAATCGCGTGGATTGGGGATTGTGTTGAGCATTTTGATCTCCCTTCAAATGGTAATTTCATAGACGACCTGATTTGGTTAATGCCTGACCAGAAAGGTCATGACAAGATCGCATTCGACCAGCGGATTGAGCTTGTCTCCTCTGACGAATACAACGGGAATTCAATGCTGCAAATCTCGTGACGATGAAATGGCGTACTTTACGAGGTCCCGAGGATGGCCTGAAAATTTGCTACTCAGTCTCGGCCCGCGACTGATCCCACGTCGGTTAGCCGCCCAATGGCGTCGACGGCCTATATTACCAATCGGTATCCGACGATCCGGCGTTCTGCTATTTTCCGACTCGACGCCATTGATACAGTTCCGAGCTCATCTTCATCACGTAGACGATGTCGTGGACGGAATCATACTCGACCCAACTCAGGAGATTGGCACCCTTCATCCCTGCCGGTAGCGCGATCGCCGACAGCCACGTGGTGCCGCCATCTTTAGACTCGCGGATGCCGCCGGACGTGAGAACAAACATGTGTTGGGCATCCTTCCCGAAAACGGGGCCGCAGATTCCGTCCTTCAGTTCCGAAAGCTTCTTCCATGACTGGCCTTGGTCAGCCGAACTGATCAGCCCGGTGGTTGTCAGCCAGAACAACGTTCCAGATTTGAAACGTGGCAATGCTCGGGCATAGTCATCGCCACAGCGCTGAAATGACTTGCCTGAATCTGTGGTGCGAAGCAATCCGGGTTGAGTAATCGTTTTCGACTTGGCTTCCGCAACGACCGCGGTCTGGCCATCGAAAATCCACGCGGGACCGTACCCTTTACCAATTTCATCGAAGCTTTTTCCGCCATCGCGTGACGCGAGCAATGCATCCCCCGATTCGTGCTTCAGCGTCAGGATGAAATTGGATTCGGGGTCGTTCCAGTCGATAGCGCACCAGTCCACGTGGGTCGATTGTGACGAAATCGGTTTCCAAGTCTCTCCCAAATCTGAACTGAAGATGATTGGTGATCCGTAAACAAATGCCGAAACAAGACGCTTATGTTCCAGCGGGTCGATCATCATGCACAGAGGTGTCTCGGTGCGTCCCTTCAGTTCCACCGTTCCCAGACGTTGCCATGTCGCGCCCTGGTCCTTCGACCGGAACAGGCCCCGATCACTCAAATTGATGATCAGATCGCCGGTCGGTGGATGAACGACTACGCCACACAATCCGCCATAGCCGGACTTTTCAGACTTCAGCAGGTCCACCGTGACTGGATTCCAATCCTGTGCCAGTCCGGTCATAGACAGAGTCAACGTGAAGACGATTGCACTGGCGAATCTGGGCAGCATTCAGAACTCCTTGGTTGGCATCACAGTTGAGATATTTCCGGCAAGCGTCCAAGCCGAGCGCGAACTATTTCGGTTCGTAAATCACAAGCACCGCCGGACGGTTTTTGATGACAGGCGCTTCGCGAAACCAGGCCCGGAACCAGTCCTTCGAGTCGCCATGAAGCATAAAGCCGTGATTGGAGTGCTGCCCGTTCGTCCAGAAGCGAACGGATTGGACAAAATCCCAATGGCAGCAATCGGGCTGGCTGGGACCATGTGCCACATAGACCGGCCAGAAATCGGGATCGTCGCCTTCCCAAGACATGCCACCGATTGCCTTCCAGTATTTGTCGCCGGCATAGCGGTACGCATCGACTTCGGTCTCGGACCAGGGGCGGTTACAGGCTTCGATGGCCCACATGTTCGGCTTGAGTGGTGAATGCTCCTTGGCCGGATCTCCAGCACGGACCACCAGCAACTGTGCCGCCAGGATGGTTGAGCCTGTCGGGATGCTCGATAAATCAACTCGCATCAACGGGCTGCGGTGACGCATAAAGATTTCCTGCGTTGCCGAGTTTCCGAAGTTCTCGCTACGGTCAACCGTCACACTATCGGGACCGTGACTCGACCAGTACGCATCCTGCCAACCGGAGTAAACCTTTTCCGGATCATTGCGGTCATACCCTTTTTCTCCATCGCGAAGCACCGCCAATACAGCGCGCGGATGCTTGCGCTTCAGCTCGTCATATTGTGAGCGGAATCGAGTCTCGAGCTGTTCGGAAGTCCGGGATTCTGGCATCGTCCACTGATCGGCCAGCTTCTTTCCCAACTCTTGAACGCCGGTCACGGTCAGATCCGTTCCCAGGACTTTGAATGGAATCTTGATTGCGGGTGGCGTCGCCTCCTTCATGGCAGAGACACGAATGTTGTCGACGAAAATCGATTCACCGTCGTGTGGCCGATACAGGAAGATCTCCAGACTGACGACTTTGCCCAGAACGCGGCCATTTTCAAGTTTGGTTCGCAGGGCGCTCCATTCATTAGGGTGCAGACTGGCAGAGATCGCGTTTCGGCCCGGCTGCAGGAATTGCGTCTTCGCCCAGCGACTGACACCGCCATCCCAACCGGGGGCTCGCGAACTCGCTTCCTGCATGACGCAGAATCCAACGACGCAAGGTCGCGTGGCCGTCACCTCCGCATGAAAAGTATGCCACGACGTCCAGTCTTCGGGGACGCGAGTCGTGATCACTGTCGGCCAGACCCCCCCTGCAAATGTGATCTTTAGACTGTGCTGTCCAGTAGTCGCGTTCTCGGCAACACGCTCAATACGGGCGGGTGGTTCTTTGATCTTGCTGTCCGGCAGTTCAAGCTTCTTCCACGCTGATTCGTCGGCAGCGTCTTCGAAATCGAAGAGTCGAAGTTCTGCAGGCTGCGCAGCGTCCTGGGCATAGAGCTCACCCATGGTCAGCACGCAGGCCACGAACAGGAACGGCCGAAAGAGCATGATACCTCCAGGCGCGATGCGCAAGGTCACTTCGCGCCGACACAGAAGACGTGATGAGTTCCCACCAGGAACATCTTGCCGTTGGCGACGGCAGCGGAGGCATGATTGGGGTCGCCAAGATCGTTGATCGCCAGAACCTTGAATTCGTCGCCGGTCTGTATGACGTAGCTCACGCCCGCGCTGGCAAAGTACAAATGCCCTGCCGCATCAGCGATCGGGCTGGCCCAACTGCTGGTCAATTTGTCCAGCCGCTGAGCGTAAACCTGCTCGCCGGTCTCGGCATTCCAGCACTTCAGGATATTGGGAGTGTGCAGGCGATAGACTCGATTGCCGATGATGGTCGGTGATCCGATCGCTTCGGGGATGGTGTTGATTCGCCACTTGATATGCGTCTTCGTGACGTCGCCCGTCCCCGTGGGATCAATCGCCACGCCGGGGCCGCCGCGTCCCGAATCGCAATAGACAATACCGGCACCAAACGCCGGAGATGCCGCTTCGCCGCCACCGCGACACCACCACAAGATATCTCCGCTTCGCGGATCGACGCTCTGAATTCCCCCGTCAGCCTCACCAGAACTGGAGGCCGCGATGATCAATTGCGGCTTGCCCGCGACCTCGATCTTCACCGGAGTGCTATGAGCGAATCCCGCCAGTGGCAACGGAATCTCGCGACGAATTGAACCATCCACACAGTCATAGGCGATAAGTTTGGAATCCTTTTTATTGGTCATCGCACACAACATCAGCACGCAGCCTTCGAACAGGATGGGGCTGCTGCCGACTGTGACATCAAAGTTATGCGGCTTGATTTCTTTGCGCCAGACGACGTTGCCGTTGAAATCGACTGCGGCGATGACGGACGAGCCAAACACGGCGTAGACCCGCGTGCCGTCAGTCGCTGGCGTCGGAGCGGCGTAGCCACCCCCGGGCCCGCTGCGAAAGTCGTCGCGCCGCCACGGACCCGGTTCCACCTTGGCGTCCCACATCGGCTTTCCGTCGGCAACCGAATAACACAAAACATGATGTTCCGGGATCACCTGCTTGCGATCGGCGGCGGCGTCCGGCCAGTAAGCCGTACAGACGAAGACTCGATCTCCGATCACGATCGGACTGGCGTGCCCCTCACCGATCAGCGGCGACTTCCACACGACGTTGGTGTCATCGGGCGCACCCCATGTCACCGGCAACGTTGTTTGCGAGGTAGACCCAAGCCCCGTCGGCCCGCGAAACTGCGGCCAGTCCTCGGCTCGCATTTCGCTGACGACAAACAATGTGACGCCAACAAACATACAGAAAGAGAAAGAGCGCATGATGAGGTCGAACGCCTCCGAGCGAGTGAGGGTTCATATAAACGAACACAAGTCTCATCTTGGCGTTTCGGCCCACAAGTGCAAGTCCGCCACCTATCTGCTGCCCAACTCCTTCAAATCGAGGTCGTGGCGTGATGACTTCGCGACAGTGAATAGTTTCCCGCTCCCGTTTCGGTACAAACCAGCTAATTTGGACATGGCGGTCGGTACTGACCAGCATTCAGTGTTAATGACTGATCACTCATCGTAGACGTTACACATCAGCACGCGGCCAGTCTTCTCGTCCACATGGATGCTCGCGCTGCCGCCACCAAGCATGCCCGGATATGAAAGCGTATGCACAACCCAGACATTTCGGTCGCGGCAGAACATACTGATCCAGCCCTTTTTCCTGAACGTTGATCTACGGGCAGTGATAGGCGGACGCCACGCTACGCTGTTGGTTTTTGCGAAAGCCCTTGCAACTTGTATGGCTTCTTCCTCAGTCACACTGCGTCTCCTTCACAGAACGAACGAAACCCCAGCATATCACGACCGCTTCCGTGGCTTCCAGAGAATCAGGTAGGCGGAGAGAAGGGTCAGAGGAAGTATCAGTGACCAGTACGGAACGATCAGCAGCCAAAAGTGAGTTTCGCCAGCGACGTTCAAAGTACCACGACGATAACGAAATCCACTCGACTGCCGATCAACCGTAAAGTCCTGGAGAAACCAATCTTGATCCCACTTGTCACCCTCATAGATTGGGAATGACCACCAATGCAAGTGAATTGGAACGGGACTGGGTGCTGTCCGGCCAACGAGAATTCCTCCACAGAACGACTCCAATTCGTAGAGCGGCGCAGACAGCCTAGCGATGACAGCATCCCTTTGATGGAAGCTTCGTACCCACATCGCCACCAGCACGCACGCCATCAATAGCGTGACTACCCCCGCCTTTCGTCGCCAGCCGTGGAAGAAAGTGTGCATGGGGTTAGGCCTCACCGGCAGTAATCGTCGAAACGCATCCTCGAACAACCGGTTGTGATGCACAACTGAACAGAAATCACCACTACTCCAGCCGCTTGCCGAATTAGACAGCCCAGCGATCTGTTATTGCAACAATGCGAGGGCGAGACATGGCAGTTAGGACCTATCAAATCTGGGTCGACGGCAAGGGACGGCCGCTCCTCCAGTCACATTCATTGTGGCTGGAGGTTTTTTCGTTGATGGTGAACCCTATCGCACCCGACAAGCCCCGGCGATATGCTTGGGCTTGTTTCGTTTGAGTAGCAGTACTCGAAAGGCGGGTATAGTTGAATGGCTCAACTGACGCTACAGATTCTCAAGTTTTCATTGGTGCTTATCGCTCTGTGTGCAATCACTGTTTGCCTTGCATTAGCAGCGCCAGTCGTGATGTTGTGGCCGACGCCGCCCAATGAACTGGCCTGGAAGCGGGTGATCGGCACGAGGTTTCGTACGCTGTTCGATACGTACTCCGCATTTTGCGTAGCGATTGGTACATTGTTCGATTAGGTGGCGAATCGCTCCGCTCCTCTGGCCTCGGATCGCCATGTCCAAATTAGCTGGTCAGTACCCCCATTTTGCACTCGACTAAGTTCCATGCATCCACCCCTCGACCCGCGCCGAATCGAGTTGCTCGACCCCGAAGTCGTGGCGATGCTGAAGGCCAAGTCGCCGGCCGAGAAGTTGGGGATGGCATTTGAGATGCAGAATTTGGCGCGCCGGGTGCTCTTCAGTCGCATTCGTAGTCAGCATCCGGAATGGACGCAGCCGGAAATCGACGATGCTGTTGCACAGAGGATGAACCGTGGAGAGCGGTGAACTGCTGGCGACGGCGATTCGTGCTACCGAGACGCTTGGCATTCCCTATATGCTCGTCGGTTCTCTCGCCAGCATGCGTTACGGCGAACCGCGACTAACGCTCGATTTTGATATCGTCGTGGATCTCACTTTTGCGTCCGCCGAAATGCTTTGTCAGGCCTTCGATGGTCCCGACTACTATGTCAGTTTGCCCGCCGCGATTGAAGCGGTGCGGCATCGGAAGCAGTTCAATGTTCTGCATCCCAAATCGGGGATGAAGATCGATTTCATGATTGCTCGGCAGGATGAATGGGGCCGCAGGCAACTCGAACGGCGACGCAAGGTGGAACTGTATCCAGGCCAACAATGCGACATCGCCGCCCCAGAGGATGTGATCCTCGGCAAACTTCTGTACTACCGCGAAGGCCAGTCGGACAAGCACCTACGAGACATCGCCGCCATGCTCCAGACAAGCGGTGACGAGATCGATCGCGCAGACATCGCAGCATGGGCCACCAAGCTCGATGTCCTCGACATCTGGCAGGCAATCGTCGCGCGAGTTGATGCCGCTCCAAAGTAAGCCAGGTGAGCCGCGATCGGGTGCCACGGACTTGGAGCATAGGTATCTACACATCTTCCCCAGAGCAACCTGAATGATCGTCGGTCGGTTCATTGTCCTCAGGCCCAAGGGGCCGGTACTTTGTCCAGCCAGGGCCCTTCGGCCCTGGAATTAAGCCCATTATTAGACCTCCAAAGGCCTGAAGGGCCGGACGTTTC
>JAQGHU010000017.1 GCA_028291515.1 Schlesneria sp. | reverse complement strand
CGAACCCAATAGAAGCGAACGGGCAGGAACAGGTCGACGACTTCATCGGAAATCAAAAGGCCGCCAAGGACTGGCAGCGCCATTGGAGCCAGGATTTCTCCCCCAACGCCAGTCGCGAAAACCATTGGGAAGATCGAAATAATCGCGACGCCTTCCGTCAACAGTTTGGGCCGCAGGCGATGAACAGCGCCTTCAATGACAGCCTGCCGCAGTTCTTCGAGTGAAGCGATTTTCTCCAGCCCGCCGCGTCGCTCGATCGCTTCTCGCAAATAGACCAGCATGATGATGCCAGTCTCGGTGGCCATGCCGAAGCAGGCGATGAACCCCACCCAGACCGCCACGCTGAAATCCATCGGCGGCGCGTCCCAACCCTGCATGATCTTCGGAAACAGAAACATGAAGAAAGCCCCGCCCGCCAGGGCTTCAGGAACAGTCAGCATCATCAAGGCTGCGTCGGCCAGGTCACGGTAGGTCAGATACAGGATCAGAAATATCAACGCGATTACGGCGGGGAATACGAATCGCAACGTCCGCGCGGCCCGCACTTGATGCTCGAATTCGCCGCTCCATTCGATGTGGACGCCCTCGGGCAACGAGACCTTTTCGGAGACGACTCGGCGCGCTTCTTCGACAAATCCAACGATATCGCGCCCGCGCACATTGAGAGTCACATAATTCAACAGGCGACCATTTTCACTCTTGATCATGGCCGGACCTTCGACGATCTTGACGTCGGCGACGGCGGACAGCGGAATCAGTGGCCGCCCGGAAATCGAGTGCCCCGGCGATGCCGAGTGGCCCTCGGAAGACCCTGGATTTGACGCCACGGTCCCTGCATCGCCACCTGGGGAGCGTGACATCGAGTCGGTGGAAACGGTCATCGCGGCCGGAGCCGACATGCCATTGGGGCTGATGAGTAACCGGCGGATTGCGTCTTCACTGTCGCGCGACGAACGGGCGTAGCGAATGCGAACCGGAAACCGTTCTCGCTTCTCGACGGTGTAAGTTACGGCGCGACCGGCGAGAGCAACTTCGATCTCGTTCTGAATGTCTTCCACACTGATGCCGTAGCGGGCTGCCGCCTCGCGATCAATGTTGATATCGAGATAGCCCTTGCCCATGATCGGAGACGCGATCGTGTCGCGGGCACCACTGAGTGGTTTGAGAGCCGCTTCGATCTGCTTGCACACACCGTCAATCGTGTCGAGATCTGGTCCAAAGACTTTAACTCCGATGTCCGTGCGGACACCCGTCGACAGCATCTCGATGCGGTTGATGATTGGCTGCGTGAAAATGTTGCTCCAACCGGGCACTTGGAGCACCCGGCCCATTTCGTCGTCGACCAAATCCCCTTTCGGTCCATTTCGACGCGGCCAGAAAAAGACGCGGTCGGCGAACGGCTTTTGTAATTGTTCCTTCAACACCATGAACGGTTGCATGGCGTCAGCGTCCGGTGGCTGCCCTAATTGCGATTGCAGTGATGCCGCCGCGAAGTTTTCAGTTTCATTCCCCTTCGGTGCCGACGCCGTGAGTTCCTGTTGGCGCGCCGAGCGTGCGAGTTCTTCAAGCGAGAATGAGGTATAGGCTTCGACTCCATGGTCGAACAGTTTCCAGTTCACTTCGCGAACGTGAGCGTGCCATAAATCGCCGTGGTGAGAGGTCACCAGTCGCAACATCTTGCCAGGGAGTGTTTCTCGGGTCCCACCGAAAGCTTCGACGACCGAGTCCGTCGCCCGTCCAATCAGTCCCGGCCTGAGTTCCAGTGCGCGGACGGAATTGGTCACAGCTCCCAATTCCTCACCACGCTGCAGGACTCGACGCACAAGTAGCGTGACATCTTCCAGCGCCGGAGTAGTGGCCAGCCACGGTCCCAATTCAACGGTCAGCGCCGCGACAACTTCCTTCGTCCAAGTTTCACGATTGGACTCCGTCGGCCAGACCCAATCACCGGAAGTGGCCATCTGCTGGATTGATTCACGTACCGCAAACCCGGTTAGCTCCCCGCCGAGTCGTGACTCAAAGGTGCGATACTGTTCCAGTGCCAGTTCGCGAAGCGCTTCGTCACATCGTTCGAGACCTTTTTGCGCGGCTTCGTTAATGAGTGACTCTCGATCTTCTGGCTTCACAACGGAGACGTAGCCGTTTTGTTCGAGAACCGTGAGTGTATCGCGCGTTTGACGCAGGGCATCGTCAAATCGTAGCACACGCTTGGGCCAGAATTCACGCGGACGGAAGTTCACAAATGTTTCGACCATATCCAGCGGTGCTGGATCGGTGGGGGTATCGGCGCGTCCGGCTTTGCCGATGACCGACTCGACCTCGGGAAAACCACGCAAGAGGGCGTCGCGCGCCTTCAAATCGTCGGATGCCTGCGTCACGCTGGCACGCGGAACAGTGATCGGCATGTCAAGCGTCGTCCCCTCATCCAGGGCCGGCATGAAGGCGACCCCGATTTTCGGGAAATGCCAGGCCCACAATCCGATCACCGTCAATGAGGTGAAGGAGAAGACTTGCGATATCCCTCCCCTGGTGAAAAACACTGTCAGGAAGGCAACAAACGCGAAGACGATCAGAAACGTTGTTCTCCAGGCACCTTCAGAAGCACCCTGTCCGATGATCGCCTGCAAGGGAAACATTCCGGCTGCGAGGATCAGCAGGACCGCGAACATCCACATGACCAGGTTGCGCCGTGGCAGTGCCCACGTCAGCATCGGCTTGTAGATGTGGATGAAGCTCCGCACGATCCAGTTGTCTTCTTCGCTACGCAAACGGCCGCGGATCAAGAGAGGGATCAGTGCCGGTACGATCGTCACTGAGATAAACGCCACT
This sequence comes from Schlesneria sp., assembly GCA_028291515.1. Classification (GTDB taxonomy): domain Bacteria; phylum Planctomycetota; class Planctomycetia; order Planctomycetales; family Planctomycetaceae; genus Schlesneria. The sequence goes on along the minus strand of JAQGHU010000017.1, from coordinate 1,451 downwards.
CCGATCAATGCAAAGCTTTTGGTGAACGCCAGGGGATGAAACAGTTTGCCTTCGCGGCCACTGAGCATGAACACGGGGACAAACGAGAGCAGCATGATCAGCACAGAAAAAAAGATCGGCTTTCCCACCGTGCGACAGGCGGGAATCACCAGTTCGGTGATGTCGCCCGTGACCTTCTGGTCGCCGAACTTTTCCTTCAGCACGTGCGTCGCATTTTCGACCATCACGATGGCCTGATCGACGAGAATCCCAATCGAAATCGTAATCCCGGCCAGTGACATGATGTTGGCTTGAATGTCGATGACCCCCAGGTTGCGCAGGAGCCACATCATCAGAAATGAGAACAGCACCGCCAGGGGTAGCGTGATGCAAATGACAAACACACTGCGAAGGTGTGACAAGATCAGCATGATCGCAATCGAGGCAATCAGCATTTCGTGCCACATCACCTCAGTCAGCGTGTGAATTGCTCCGTGGATCAGCCGCGTGCGGTCATAGGCGGGAACAATGTGAACTCCTTCGGGCAGCCCCGGCTGGAGTTCCTGAATCTTCTCCTTGACCCTCTCCGTCACGTTCAATGGATTTTGACCGTGTCGCATCAGTACGACCCCACCGACGACTTCACTGCCGTTCTTTTCGTAAACGCTGCGACGGAATTGCGTGCCTAGCTGCACGGACGCGATGGTCTCGACATAGATCGGTGTGCCGTTGACCTCGCGGATCACAGTTCGTTCGATGTCGTGCTTGTCGCGAATCCAGCCGATGCCGCGCACGATATACTCAGCATTGTTTTTCTGGATGACGCCGCCGCCCGCGGGCATATTGCTACGAGCCACAGCCGAATAGAGTTCGCCCAGCGTGATGCCAAACGCGCGCAGCGACTCCGGCCGGACGTCGATCTGATACTCCATCGGCAATCCGCCGACAGTGGCCACGTCGGAAACGCCGGGAGCCGCGTTGAGCTGCGGAGCGATGTAGAACTTGTTGACGGCCCACAACCGTTGTGGATCGACTGGATGATTCGGTCCGGCTTCGACCGTGTACCAGAAAATCTGCCCCAGTGCCGTGGCGTCGGGGGCGAGATACGGGACGACACCGGTCGGCAAATAGTTGGCTGCCTGCCCAAGTTTTTCCGTCACGCGTTGACGGGCAAAATAAAAGTCGACGCCATCCTCGAAAATGATCGTGATCATCGAGAAATTGAATTCCGACGAAGACCGTACCGCTTTGACTCCCGCCAGCCCTTGCAGCTTGCGGGCAAGCGGATACGTCACCTGATCCTCGACTTCACGCGGGCTGCGACCCATCCAATCTGTGAAGACGATGACTTGGTTTTCGCTGAGATCAGGAACAGCGTCGACCGGCGTGTGAAACATGGCGTAGATGCCCGCGATCGTTAGCATTCCGGCCGCCAGTAGCACCAGAAAGCGATTGCGGATCGATGCCTCAAT
>JAQGHU010000010.1 GCA_028291515.1 Schlesneria sp. | reverse complement strand
ACGCGCGTCCGCAAATCCATCGCCAATGGCGCTGCCATCATCGTCTCCTCCCTGAGTCACATGAACTCAGGAAAGTTACTCCAAACCACACCTCGGAGTGAAGATCATTTTCAAATGTGCTCTAAGAACCCCTGACTGATATGTTTCGGCCTTTCAGGCCTTTTCGGACACTGTCAGATCATGTCCAACTTGCGATGTAGTCGCTGTGGCGGACGTGAACAGTTGGAGCAGATGCCTTCAACTTCCAGGCGATGACCTGACATGCGGAAGCCGTGTTCTGCGGCGACGCGTTCCAGCGCTTCGGCGATGAGTTCGTTGGGGAACTCGATCATGTCGCCGCATTTCTTGCAGATCAGGTGATCGTGTTGCGGGTAGCCATAGTCGTGTTCGTAGACTTCGCGATCGTTGGATCGAGCGACCTTGCGGATCAGGCCTGCTTCCTCGAGGAGACTCAGCGTGCGGTAAACAGTGCTGCGGCTGGCTCGCGGCCCACCCTTGCGACGCTCAAGCTTTTCAACCCAAACATCGGCATCGAAATGCTCGTGGGACGCGTAAACGGCGTCGACAATGGCTTCACGTTCTGGGGTCAGTCGCATCCCTTTGGTCAGCAAGAACTCGCGGAACTTGTCGACGGGTGGTACGGCAACTGGCATCGCAGTCAATTCGGACACTCAACCAACTCCTGAATCGTTTAGATCTGGCCACCTCTATATTGCGCTGTTGGCGTTGTTTTTCCAACGAAGCTGAGATGACGACCTACACAGATCAATATGAGTTGATGGGTTCGGGCGGTTCAGCAGTCTGAATTGGTTTATTCTTTAGATTCGCCATTAATGGAATCGGCAATTTCTTTCAGACTCTCAGGCCGTTGAACAGGATTGCGATCCGTTTGCCGATGAGGGACTTGGTTGCTGTGTTAAATTTTGCAGCTCCCGTGTCTGTCAGTGAAACATTTAGGATGGCTCGACCTTCGTCGTCCACATCTGGCTTTGCGCGAGCGATGTCATTGATATCAATGATGGATTCGCTTCCCAGATAGATCAGCTTACCGACTGGTTCCTTAACGAAGTATTCATATTTGCTGACCCCTAGATGATCTGGGTGGCGCTCTTCGCGGAATTCAACACTCGTTGGCGGGCGGGCAGCGTTCGAGAAAACTATTCTTTTCGGTTCCCACGCCGTGGAGAATTGCGGCAGCAGTCCGAGAAGCCCCGCGATGAAAAAACAAGACCAAATGATACTGCACATCACCCCCCAACCCGCGACAGTCCAGAAATGAGAGGAGAGTTCGACGAATTGATGGGTGTCGAAGGTTTCGACGACATCCGTTTGGAGGGGCGTTTCGGAACTTGTAGAATGACCGATGAACCGATCATTCTCTAGTCTCTGATGTCTAAGCAAGCGAAGATAACGCAGATTGATTTTCAAAAACCAAGCAGCAAAAACCAACCTGAGAATGGCGTGAGAGATATCCAGCCACGCACCAGGCGCATCGCGAAGAAGCATGCGTCCGAACGGGTCGTATGGGCTTCGGTGCAGTGTTAGATGATAGGCCTGCGCGGCCGCAGCGATCACCATTATCCCCAGGAGCAAGGCTGCCAGCCGCGCTCCCCATCTGCTTCGCAACAATACCCGGTGTAGATCAGAGGATCCCGACTGCTTGTTCGACGCTGCGCCAGCTTCGGACATGTCTCCTCCGATCACTCCTGCCGTAACCCCTATTCGTCACCCAAATCGAAGCCATGCACTTCAAACATCCGCGATAGGGCCGCGTCCAACTTTTCGTCGGTGTCGTAATCGCCGTTTTCGATCGCATCCTTAATCTGGGCAATCCGTTCGGCGCGGGCGGCGGGCGTTTCGCTCATGCGGTCCAGCATTTGACCGGTGGTCGAAATCTGCAGTTCGTCCTGTGGAGCGGACATGGCGGATGGGGCTTTGCCGGCCGTTTGATTGGCGGGGGCCGTTGAGCCGGCGGGATTCGTAGATCGCACGGAGCCACTGCCGTGTACCGATCCCAAGCCAGAGACGTCCATGTCACCCTTCCTTTTCAGAGCGTCGGAGATATTCATCCGCTTGTGCGGCCCGACATCTTCCCTTGAATCGAGATAATAGCCGACAAACGCTTGGCGATTCAACCGGGCTTGTGATTGTTCGAGCATGATTCGTTCCCAATTTGCGGCTTCTGTCTCCAAACAGGCTGCCGCGTGACTGGCTCAATGGTGGGAACGTCGTCTTCCCAGACAATGGCTGCTGATGATGGCTGAGATCCGTCTCTGGATCATCCGTCGGGGCAACTGCCCGACACCAAAGAGTATCGGTCAGGTAAACTGCTCGGGTTGAGCCTGCTCAGCAGATTTCATACGAACCGTGCCAAGTCGTCGGTTGATTGGCAGAAATTGCAAAATCGGCTGTCTTCTTGATTTTTTTGCACAATTGACAAGGGGTTCGATTTGACTCCCGGAAATCGTAAAGATTGCCAGTTCTGGGTGGTCAATCTTGCAATCATGACGAGGTCGGCCCAAGGTCTTGGCGACCTTGGCTACAGGAGAGAAATACACGAGACAGCGTGTCTTGATCGATTCTCTAGGAACTGATATCACCCCCCTCCCCCCATTCCCTTCGATTCCTCGGGCCACCACATTGCAGAAGTGCTTCCTGCTTGTCGTGACGATCGTCGTCTGGACCGCGCCTGCGGTTCAGGGGGCTCAGCCATTTGCTCCGCCGAATTCGATGTCCTGGCCACACCTGCAGTCTGTGGTACGGTCAGATTCTCCGTTGCTGCTTCGACCGATCCGTCGCACATCACCGCCAAAGCCGTCCTACTTTACGTTGCGAACTTCTGTCGAGTCGCTGCGTGAGGTCGTTCGGCTGGTCAGTGATGATGATGACGCGGGACAGGCATACTTTGGCGTGAACACTCATCAGGAACCCGAGCTTCAGCCCGAAGATTTGCTATCCATCGAGCCACCCGGGCCTGACGACTCTGCTCTGTCGATTGGTACGCTGCAAGGCGATGCCGTTGCGATCGATGGTGCGGCGATCGAAGCGGAAAAGGGGACCGGTGAGAAACAGGAATCTCCGGCAACGCAGCAGCATTCATTTGGTTGGATCGCCGGGACGGGCAATCAGCTGGGGATTCTCGAATGGGTCGGCCGCGATCTGGCGGTCGTGGACTATGCGGCTGCTGATCGAGCGTCTTTTCGAATCAGTGGTGGCCATGCGTTCCGCTGGCTCAATGGACCGGATACGACCGATCTTCCTCCCTATCTGTTCAGCCTGTTTGTCGATGTCGGCGCGGGAATCAAAGCGAGTGACGACTGGTCGTTCGACGTCGTGGTCAGCCCTAGTTGGAACACCGACTTCGCCAACAAAGGCTATCAGTTGTTTCGCTTGCCCTGGCAGGCGGTGAACACGTTCAAGATGAATGAAGAATTGAAACTGGTCGCGGGAATCACCGATCTGGACCGCGAAGATATCAAGCTGCTGCCTGTGGCCGGATTCATCTACAAGCCAACGGACGGGAGCAAGGAATTCGATCTGGTGTTCCCTCGACCCAAAGCGGCGTGGCGATTAAGCCGTGCCGAAGAGGGCCGACATTGGGGCTATATCGCCGGTGAGCTGGGCGGCAACTCGTTTTCGATCCAGCGACTTGGTGCGGTGCATGACATCGTGACGCTTCGGGACTACCGGTTGCTCGTGGGATGGGAACGTCGAGGCGAGAAACGTCATAGCTGCCGTTTGGAAGCAGGTTGGGTTTTCGGCCGTGCTGTGGAATATGCTTCGGGAATTGGCAACTACAATCCGGGCGATACCGGGATGATCCGGCTGTCGAGCGACTATTGATTGCCGGGGCCGCATTCTTTGTAGGTTATGCTTGAGCATAACTCTTTGCCGTGCAACCCAATACCGACCAAACCACCACCGAAAAAAGTTATGCTGAAGCATAATCTACAACAGAAGTGCCAAGTGCGCCGGCGTTGATATAATCCGCCTGCCGAGCGGCGATCCCGTCTGCCAGGGACGCGCTCGGCATCGGACTGACAGGGCCATTTACCGGTAGCAAGATTCTCATGCCGCACGAGTTTCTCAGCGACTTTCTTTCCAAATTACAAGACGCCGGAGAACTGGTGCGCATCAGTGCGCCGGTCGATTCCGGCTTGGAAGTCGCCGCGATTACCGACCGGGTCTGCAAATCGGCCGATGGCGGCCCTGCTCTGCTGTTCGAAAAGCCAAAAAACAGCGCGATTCCGATTGTGACCAATCTGCTGGGAAGTCGACGCCGACTTTGTCTGGCGCTGGGTGTCGATTCTCTCGATCACCTTTCGGACCGAATGAATCGCCTGCTGCAGCCAGAATCCGGCGGTTGGCTGGAGGCGCTGAAGTTAGCTCCGTCGCTGTCCGGCCTGTCGAAGTTTGCTCCGCGAGTCATCCGGACCGCTGTCTGTCAACAAGTTGTGAAGCTGGGACGCGACGTCAATTTGTGGGATCTGCCGATTCCACGCTGTTGGCCTGACGAAGCGAACCCCGTGATCACGGCCGCACAGATCCTGACTCAAGACACGACGACTGGCATTCGCAGCCTGGCGCGATTCCCGGTTCAGGTCATCAATCAACAGCAATTGGTTCCGCACTGGAACCGACACCACCTGGCATTCCAGCAGTGGCAGGCAGCGGTTCGCGAGCAGCGGCAGTTTTCGGTGGCAGTGGCACTGGGTGGTGATCCAGTGAATGCGATGATCAGTGCCGCTCACATCGCCTCGCCCGCCGATGCGCTGTTGTTCGGCGGCTTTTTGCGCGGATCGGGTCTGGATCTGGTGAAAGCTCGGTCCATCGAACTGGAAGTCCCCGCCGCATCGGAGATTGTCCTCGAAGGTTACATCGATTACGCGGCTGGTCCAGTTGACGCCCTGGCGATCGCAGGTGGGATGGGCCACTATCGGCCTTCCGAGCAATTGCCGGTCATTCAAGTCACGGCGATTACTCATCGCGCGAACCCGGTGCTGCCGGCAATTATTCCCGGACCTCCGCCGAGCGAGGAATCGTGGATCGGGCTGGCCATCGAACGCCTGAGCCTGGTGGTGGCGAAGTCGGCAATTCCGCAGATTGTCGAGATCCATCAGCCGTTTTCGGGGGCTGCTCGCAACCTGCTGTTCGTCAGCATTCGCAAAGATCACCCGCATGAAGCGAGGCAGGTGTTAAATGCGCTGTGGGGTTCGCGGTTGCTTGGATTGCACAAGATCATCGTGATTGTTGATTCGGACGTGAATGTTCAGGAGGAAGATCACGTCTGGTTCGCTGTCGGGACCAACGTCGATCCAAGTCGCGATGTGGTCATGAATGACGGGCCGACTCACCTGGATGATCACACAACTGCGTTTCCAGGCGTGGGCTCCAAAATTGGGATCGATGCGACACGCAAAACTCCTGAAGAAACTGGTCATCGGCAGATGCCCAACCGACTCACAATTCCCGTCGAAATCGCCGCTCGACTGAAAGAGCGTTGGAGCGAATTCGGGCTGCCAGAATATTGAATGCTCTGGCGTCTGCTGGATGATATAGTCATCCTTCCATTTCACAATCATCGTCAATCCCGTATCAAAAAATTCGACACTCCTGTATGACCAGCACATCACCCGCCGTTGACAAGTCCGAAGCGCGCGTTCGCCAGATGTTTGGCGAGATTTCGGGCCGCTACGACTTAATGAACCATGTTCTCTCCGGGGGCGTGGATGTCTATTGGCGATGGCGCACGGTTCGCGCGGTGGCCCCCGTCGGGACGGCACCGATTCTGGATGTCTGCACGGGAACAGGTGACTTGGCACTCGCGTATTGGAATAAGGGGAAGGGTCAGGTTCCGGTTGAGGCCACGGATTTCACGCCAGAGATGCTGCGTATCGCGGAAGCGAAGCGCGACAAGCGACACTCGCAGGAACTGGCAGCAGGAGCGGCACGGCTGACATTTCGCGAGGCCGATACTCAGCATCTGCCGTTCGATGACAACCTGTTCCAAATCGTTTCGGTGGCTTTCGGCCTGCGGAACGTCACGAACACCGACATGGGGTTGAAAGAAATGGTGCGCGTCTGCCAGCACGGCGGGCGAGTCGCGGTGCTCGAGTTTTCGATGCCGACCAATCCCGTGCTCAATTGGGGCTATCGGTCGTACTTCAAAAACGTGCTGCCGCGAATCGGTCAGATGTTCGCTCGCAATCGCCAGGAAGCGTACAACTATCTGCCGGAATCTGTCTCGCAGTTTCCCTATGGCAAAGCCCTGGCTGATAAGATGGAAGCCTGTGGCTTGTCGAATGTCACGTGGACTCCGTTGACGTTTGGCGTTGCTACTTTGTATGTCGGTCAAAAACCGTAACACCGCGAATTCGTCTGCCCTGAGCCCTACCCCCTAAGCCCTATTCCCTACCCCACCATGCGTGATCTCGTCGTAGCTATGACCGGTGCCAGTGGCGTCGCTTATTCATTGCGATTGCTCGAAGTTCTGGTCGCTGCCGGTCGAACGGTGCATCTGACGATCAGTCCGGCCGCGACTGAAGTGCTGCGACACGAACTGGACCTGCATGTTGATTTGGACAAGTTCGATACGCAGCAACTGTTGCCCTCGAATGACGAGGCCTCACTCGACAGTAAGCTGAAATTGCTGAAGCCCGAAGAGGTCGCGGCGGGCTATGCCGCGAGTTCCATCTTCAGCGACAGCGAAATCTTCTCGGGCAAGATCGTCTATCACCACTACCGGAACTATAACTCGGGCATCGCCAGCGGATCGTTCCTGACAGACGGAATGGTGATCTGCCCCTGCTCCATGGGAACGCTGTCGAGCATTGCGATGGGGCAATCGCAAAACCTGATCCATCGCGCTGCCGATGTCCATCTGAAGGAGCGTCGGAAACTGATCGTGATGCCGCGCGAAACTCCTTTGAGCGTGATCGCGCTGGACAATATGAAGCGTTTGGCGGAAGCGGGAGCCACTGTGCTTCCCGCGATGCCGGGATTTTATCACTCGCCCCGTTCGATCCACGATCTGCTGGATTTTGTGGTGGCGCGGATCTGCGATCAACTCGGTGTGAAAAATGAGTTGATCCAGCGATGGGGCGACAAGCCGTCGGCGTAATTGGCTGACGAAGCTGCGAGATCACTCGACGGTATCAACGGCGATCTCGGCAATCTTTCCCGCCAGCGGATTCACCAGTCCTTTGCCGTTGGGGTGAACGCGGTTGCTGAGGAAGATCACGTACAGATCAGTCCCCGGATCGATCCAGATGGCCGTTCCGGTAAATCCTCCGTGCCCGAAAGCCTGCGCCGAGAACTTCGTTCCGCGGTTTGAAGAGTAGCGCGAGCGCATGTCCCAACCGAGGCCGCGGATGTCTTCCGTTCGCTGTCCCTTCTGATCGGTGCCCACGATCGAATGCGGTGTGGCCATTGCCCGCCAGGTTTCTTGTTTCAGGATGCGGCTGTTGTCGCTCTCCAATCCGGCGAGGGCATCGGTGGCGTAGTTGGCCAGATCCCGAGCCGTGCCAAATAGTCCCGCGTGCCCCGCAACACCGCCGAGTCGATACGACCTTGGATCATGCACCTGTCCCTGCATCCATTTTCCGTCACGCCGTTCTGTGGGAGCCGCGCGCAGGGCGAGACTGTCTGAGGGCAAATACATGGTCTCAGTCATGTCGAGTGGCACGAAGAATTGATCGCGAGCGAACTCGCTCAGAGGTTTTCCTGAGACCTTCGCGACAACTTCTCCCAAGACCATGAAGTTGACATCGGAGTACATGAACTTGGTTCCGACCGGCGCGGTCGGCTTGAGAGCCAGCAGTCGTTCTTTCGCCTTAAGCGGACCTTCCAGGTAATCGCCAATCGCGTTGTCGGGAATCAGGCCGCTGCGATGCACGAGCAGGTCGCGGATTGTGATCGCTTCTTTTCCCTCGACTGCAAAGTCAGGCAGGTGCTTGGAGACGGGATCGTCGATCGATAACTTGCCTTGTTCCGCCAGCTTCATGATCGATGTTGCCGTGGCCAGCGGCTTCGTCAGCGAAGCGAGATCGAATACCGTGTCGTCCGTCATTGCTTCGCGTTCGGGTTCGACCCGCTTGTCGCCGTAGGCCTTCAGCCAGGCAATCCCTTTCGGCCGTCCGATCAGCACGACGCAACCAGGCATTTTCTTTTCCGCGATGGCTGTGGCAATCAAGCCATCAATCTCGGCGAGTTTGTCTGCCTTCAGCCCCAAGTCTGCAGGAGCAAGTCGCGGCAGGTCAGCTGCGTGCAGCACATGATAAATAGCAACACAGAGAAGCAGGCATGATGCGCGAAACATGAGGTGACCCATTGCTCTGGCTTGGAACGACTGATCGCAAAATAGTTATTGGGGGATTGGCTTGAGTGTCACGGACTCACCGTCTTCGGTGTGGCCGTGTCTTCGATCAAAGGCACGGCCTTGTCGAAGACTCCAAAACCGTGGCACCCTTGGCTCCCCTCAGACCTCCCGGGACATCATCGCGGTGGGGCATTCAAATCTTTTTCAGTTTGCCAAGAAATTCATCGAACGACTTGGCGAGGTCGCTGATCTGCTTTCGATCGAAACCGCTTTCGCTAAGGGACCAGAGCTGAACCTTGCCTGCATTCAGAACGACTACGTTTTTCTCGGCCAGAGCGATGGGGAGGAACTCGGAGGGAAGCTGCAGTTCACTGCGAAAATGCAGCGATTCCCGACGAATATCGCCTAGTTCATAGAAATAGCTGATGGTCTGCTGTCCTGTCGGGCTCTCGAACAGCCGGTGGCTGGGGATGCCCCCGTTGACTTGTTCCAGGAAGCGAGCATAGTCCTTTGGAAAGACAAACCTCAGTTTCTCGGCGACCGTGGCGATCTCCGCAGCCGTCTGTTTCTTCCCGCTCTTCTTCCAGGACAGTTCGTCGTCAGCCATGTTACTTTGCCTCCTGCAGTTGGTTGATCCACTCGGTGAACAGCTCGACAGCCGCCTTGTCAATCTGAGTCGTGGCGAGTTGCGGCATCTGGCCGCGACCACGAGCCGACATTCGCTTCAATAGCACAGATCGCTCAGGGTGACCCGGCGCAACGATTCGCGCGTCGGGTATTCCGAATTTATCGTGATGCGGAACGATATCGATGATTTTCATTTTGTCGAGTGCTGTCGTGAACTCGAGTTGCATTTGTGAATTGCCGCCACCCGCTTCGATATGGCAGATCGCACAGTTACTGTGCAGGTACGATCTGGCTCGACCTTCCAGTGTTGCCGTTCGATCGTAGGGATCCGCCAATCGTTGATACTTGTCATTCGGCAATGCCAGCAGGTTCGCTCGGGCGGGGCCACGTTGCTCTTGTGAGTTGCTCATACCAGCAATCTTCGCGTTGACGGCTTGGTCATCAAGTCCAGACTTCTTCAGCTCGTCGCGCAACCGATTGCGAGCGTCGTTCACCCACTCCTGATCCTGGAACAATCTCAAGCGTTCCAGAACGCTCAGTTGGTTCTCGACCGAACTGCCATAGTCATGATCGCGATTCATCTGCGGAGTGCTTAAACCGAGCACAAATGCGGCCGCGCGGCTGTGGCAGACCATGCATTCGGTTCGGCTCGGATAGCGCCAGGGCAATGTGCGAGATCCCTCCTGCGTTGTGATCGTGAAGTTGCGATCGAGCCCCTCTTTCGCCACGAGCGACGCATCTGTCTGATCATCGTTCCAAGCATAAGAATACCCGACCCATTCGTTCTGCTGCTTCGTGAAGAAACGAGTCTCAATCCAGCGCTTTGACGTTGGATCACCGTCCGTCGTTTCGATGGCGAATGATTTCACCAAGACCGTCTCATTGGGAAATCCCCAGGCCTTCGTCGGATTGAATTCGATCTTGGGATTGTTGCCCGGAATGGCGATGAATCGCGACTTCAGGGAACCGTCGGACCACAGCGGAGAGTTGACCGAGTACGGGATCAATGTTGGCTCGGTGACGTGGCCTTTCATCGATTGAAACAGGCCACTTTCACTGAGCTTTCTCGGAAAAGCCGCTGTCGCTGCTGAGATTCGTGCAGGAGCCAAGGCGTAGTATCCCCCCTCCCCATTACCCGCATGATCGCAGATCAGCAGTTCACCGTGCGAATCCGTTCCGAATCCTGTGATATGAAATGGTGTATCGACTAGTTCTTGATGCCAGGTGACCTGCTGTCCGTCATGGCGGGCTCCCCAGACTTTGCCCGTGGAATGGTCTCCATAGACGTAGGCACCGGTCAGGTCTGGGAGGTTTGCGCCATAGTAGACGATCCCGCCCGTCAATGACCGCGATTCATTGTGATGATGCTCGAGCGCCGGCTTCACATGTGGTGTCGGCCCCAGTTGCCTTTGCAGGTAAAACGGATGGCTTCCTTCGTAGACGCTCCAGCCGTAGTTGTCGCCTTTGCGGATGAAATAGACCTGCTCCCACAGATCTTGTCCATTGTTGCCGACCCAGATGTGTCCGGTCTTGCGATCGGTCGTCATCCGCCATGGATTGCGTAAGCCATAGGTCCAGGTCTCGGGTGCGACGTCGGCTTGGCCGACAAATGGATTGTCAGCTGGAATTGCATACGTCTTGCCAGCGGCGGGATGATCGACATCAAGTCGCAAGACCTTGGCCGTGAGCTTTGACATCTCCTGCCCACGCAGATTCGTATCGCTGTCCGATGTGCCATCTCCCGAGGTGACATACAGCATTCCATCCAGGCCGAACGTGATGGCCGCTCCGTTGTGACCGTCCGATTGCCATTCGATGATTGTCGATTCGCTCTTGGGATCGAATTCGTAGGGAGGCTTCGGGTTCACGTGAAAGCGAGAGATGGTCGAATATTTTTCGCCCCCTTCGACCTTCGGACGATTATGTCCAATGTAAACAAACCCGTTGTTCACAAAGTCGGGATGGAAGCAGATGTCGTAAGCGACGCGGTTGTCAGGCGGTAGCAGGATTTCTATCTCCGCAACGTCCGGCGAGTCCACAAACCGGCGAATCGATGTCAACGAGAACGAGCGATCCTGCGTGATCGTCCAGAGCCGATCGCTGCCTGGCTGATGAGCGACGATAATTGGGAAGTCGACTTTCAACTTCGGATACCGCCGTTCAGTCCGGTAGGGATCAGGCGGCTCTGGTGAACCAACCACTCGCGAGGTGGTCAGCTTTGGCAACTTGGCGTGAGGATCGAATATTTGGCCTTGCTCAACGGCGCGGGGCGCCGGGCCGACGAACTTGAGATCCACATAGTCTTCATACTGATGAAAGCTGCGAATCTGCAGTGGAGCCGATGACGAGAGTTCGGGCTCGTCAAATGCGACGGAGTAGTCGTAGCGACAGAGGGCGAATTTCCAGACTTCTCCGGGAGCAGGACGACCGCCGGTTCTCAAGAAATCTGTCCATGGGATGCGTCCTTCGACCGTCCAGCCGTGGTCTTTGTCGGTCCGCTGATTCAGAGTTCCGTTTCGCGTTACCTTCGCGTCAACGTGAAAGTCCCCCTCCTTCACCTGTTGCTCGAAATTGTCGAACGCTCGCTTCGGCAGAAACATATCCAGGACAGTGCCAGCGGCATTCACCTGGAACTCGTAATAGCCTGCCTTGTCGATGGCCGGTTTCAAGAACAGCTCAAAAACGTCGTTGTTCCATGTCTTGCCATCGTGTTCGGTGATATCCGCAAACAGATCACTGTCGTCCATCTCGGCCACGAAGTACAAGAACTCACGATCCCAAGCCAGTCGGGCCTTCGTCGCCGTGCGCGCCGGGCGCTCTTTGTCTTTGAGCCATGGCAGAGTGAATCGGTCGATCAGTGGTGCTGACTTCCAGGCGAGATCGTCAGCGATGCCATCAATGAGGGGCGGATTGTCCACAAACCGACATTCGTGAGACAACGATTTCTGAACGGGTTCTTTTCCGCACGAGATCGAACCTGTGACAGCGAATCCCAGGATCAAGATTGACAGCCAGTAGATCCGCCGGTCCATCCGCATAGGCTTTACCCTGAGTGGTTCACACAAATTCGAGCAGCAACTGACTGGTACCGTAACTCATTCGTGAGGTGAACGGAAACGACCGCCCTTCGTGTCTCCGAATCGGGGTGCTGCAAACTCCTCGCAGCCAATCTCAGACGCGACAAAAAAGAAGAAGGACGGCTGATCTGCCGTCCTTCTTCGGTTCGCCAATTATTTCGTCGGGCCAGTGACGTTATTCTTCGGCTACCTTCTTCTTCGACGCTTTCTTCGCAGCCTTCTTTTTGACGACTTTCTTCACGGCCGGGGTTGCTGCGGCCTTGGCTCCTCGTCCTCCGCGACCTCGTTTTGTGGCTGGACCGCGGGCGGCTCGTTCTGCGAGGAGTGGCAACGCTTCTTCAAGCGTCACCTGCAATGGATCGCGTTCCTTTGGAATTGTGGCGTTTACTTTGCCGTGCTTGATGTAGCTGCCGTAGCGGCCTTCGTAGATCGCGACAGGCTCATCGTCGTCGGGGTGCTTGCCGAGTTCCTTCAATGGCAGGACCGGAGCCTTGGTCTTTTTCGCGGCGATCAGTTCGAGTGCTCGTGGCAATTCCACTGTCAGAACGTCGTCGGTCTTGCCGAGCGAAGCGAAGATTTTTTCGTGCTTCACGTACGGGCCGTACATGCCGATGCCCGCGTTGACCACATGGCCCGTCTCGGGATGGACGCCCAGTTGGCGTGGCAGACCGATATAGGCCATCGCTTCTTCGAACGTCAACGTTTGAGGATCGCGGCCCTTGGGGATGGAGACGCGTTTTGGTTTCGGGCCGTCTTCGACGACTTCACCGAGTTGCAGGTACGGGCCGAATGGTCCGACCATCAGGAAGATTGGCAGGCCGGTTTCCGGGTGAGTCCCTAAAGATTGAGGCCCACGCTGCTTCAACTCGATCAGTTTTTCAGCGATTTCATTCGTGATATCAGCCGGTGCCATATCTGCCGGAATCGAGGCCGTGACGGGTTGACCGTCCCGTTCCGTTTCCAGATACGGGCCGAATTTCCCAACGCGGATTCGTGGCGTCAGGCCGGCAAATTGCAGTGTGCAGGCTGAACGGGCGTCGATCGATTCTTCTTTTGTTTTGACCTGTTCATCGAGTCCCGCGTCGCCCAGATAGAACTGGCTCAGATACTGCTGCCGATGGCCTTCACCGTTGGCGATATCATCCAGATCCTGCTCCATCTTCGCGGTGAAGCTGAGGTCGACGAGGTTCGGAAAGTAATCCTCGAGGAGTTTAGTCACAGCAAATGCGGTGAAGGTCGGGACGAGTTGGTTGCCCGTCTTCACGACGTACTTACGATCCTGGATTGTGCCGATAATCGAGGCGTACGTACTGGGGCGTCCGATCCCGTCGGCTTCCAGTGCCCGAACGAGCGTCGCTTCCGTGTACCGCGCGGGTGGCTTGGTTTCGTGGCCGACCGCATCCAATTTGGCGCAGTTGAGAGAGTCGCCTTCAGTCAGAGGTGGCAGTGCCGATTCCGTATCATCGAGGGCAGCATCGGGATCGTCGACCCCTTCGACGTAGGCTCGGAAGAAGCCCGCGAATACCACGTGTCGACCTGTGGCTCGAAACTCGGTGTCGTCGACATTGATGATCGCCGTCTCGAAACGGAGTTGAGCTTCGGCCATTTGGGTGGCGACGGTTCGCTTCCAGATCATGGCGTAGAGCGCGGCTTCTCGACCCGACAGGCCATGTTCTTCGGCTGTCTTCATCTCGGTACCTGCCGGACGAATGGCTTCGTGTGCTTCCTGAGCATTTTTCGTCTTGTTGGTGAACTGGCGCGGTTCCGGGCTCAGGTATTCCGTGCCGTACCGGTCTTTCACGCAGTTTCGAGCTGCATTCAGCGCTTCTTGTGACAGGTTGACGCTGTCAGTACGCATATAAGTGATCAAGCCGTCTTCATACAGCCGCTGAGCGGTCTGCATCGTTTCTCGAGCTGACATGTTCAGCTTGCGGTTCGATTCCTGCTGCATCGTACTGGTGGTGAAAGGTGCGTACGGCTTACGGGTCTGCATCCGCGTTTCGATGGACGAAACCTTCCACGGCTGCGTCTTGAGCCGCGTTTCCAATTCACGAGCGGTCGCTTCATCGAGCAGGACGACATCGGCATCCGTCTTCAATTTGCCGGTTTGCTCGTCGAAATCTTTGCCGCTGGCGACTCGTTTTCCGCCGACAGCGGCAAGCCAGGCCTCGAATCCAGCCCCGGCCTTGGTGCCCAGAGCCGACTTCAAGTCCCAATAAGTACCCGATCGAAATGCCAGTCGTTCCAGTTCTCGATTGACCAAGATGCGGACGGCGACCGATTGCACGCGACCGGCGGATAGGCCGGGGGCGACCTTTTTCCACAACAGCGGGCTGAGGCGATATCCGTACAGGCGGTCGATGACGCGCCGCGTTTCCTGGGCAGAAACCAAGTTCACATCCAGCGTTCTCGTCTTCTGAATGGCCTCTTTAATGGCTTCTTTGGTGATTTCGGAGAACACCATCCGCGTGACGGGGACCTTGGGATTCAAGATTTCCTTGAGGTGCCAGCCGATACTTTCCCCTTCGCGGTCTTCGTCCGTCGCCAGAATGAGTTCGTCGGCGTCTTTCAAGGCCGCCTTCATTTCACTGACAAGTTTCTTCTTTTCCTTCGGAACGATGTACAGCGGCTCGAAATTGTTTTCGATGTCGACTCCGTACTTGGCCAGATTCCCCTTCAGCTTCTTGATTTCGGGCGGAATATCAGCCGCACTCTCTGGCAGGTCGCGGACGTGGCCCATACTGGCCATGACCGTGTAATTCGCGCCGAGATACCCGCCAATTTTTTTTGCCTTGGCCGGGGATTCGACGATGACCAGTTTCTTCGTTGGTTTACCTGCCACCATTTATTTCCAAGTAAAAACGTAAATCCGAGTTGAAACAGTGAGGCGCGGCCCGGAAATGCATCGGCAAGGTGCCGCGCCGGATCGTTTCTGCGCGCTCGGGGGATGAACCCCCCTGCCCTGAAACAGCCTGATGACGCAGCGCGATGCGAGACAAAATGACCTGTTTTTGGCAGTACATTGTCGCCCAGCCCCCGTTGCTTCTCTTGTGCGGTCAGTCAGCAAAGCTACAATGCGGCCGACTGGGCGATGAATTCCAATAAGGGATTGTGCGCCGGTCTGTCAAGCGTTGCCGTCTGGGAAGGGATATTCGTCCCCTCGTGGAAACGCTCGCCGCCACCGACGTCCGGGTAAAGGATGCCTAATCAATGACAATGCAGTTTCTGGCTTCGGTTCGTCGCAACCAGCGGCAGTGGATGGTGGTCATTACCATCATGTCGATCTTCGCATTCCTGGTTGACGATGTCCGCGGTGCCAACCGGCTCTCGGGGTCATCGACCGCCTTGTTCTTTGCCGTCCTATGTGGCGCGGGGATGTCGATCATCGGCTATCCACGTGGACATACGGTGATGTACGGCCTGGTCGGATTTTTCGTCGGTGGTGCCGCTGCCTTCGTCGGGACGACTTATTCGGCCCCCAAGGCACCGGTTCAAACGAGCTTTGGCAGTTTGAGTAAAGAGAAGCTCACGGAACTGCAGCGCAATCGCATGCGCATCAATCAATTTCTGGTCTCGCTGGTTGATAAGACCGAGAAGGGGGCGCGGGCTCCTTTGTTTGGTCAAGGCAATAACAGTGTCGAGGCCATGACCAGCTTTTCAGTGTTGAATCACGAAGCGAAGCGCATGGGTGTCAATGTCTCTGACGAAGCGGTCACGGAATTTCTTCGCGACGCCACCAATAAGAAGTTGACCGAAAAAGCCTACATCGGAGCGCTGAAGGAATCCGGTCTGGCTGAATCGGAAGTGTTCGGTTTGATTCGCAACGAGTTGGAAGTTCAGCTCGTGCAGCGTTTGTTGTCTCCACCGGCCGCTGGTGTGCAGATGTACCTGCAATACATCCGCGGCGCGGGACGAACCGCGTTCATGACGCCGGATCAACGCTGGGAAAATTTCCGCAAGATGAATGTTCGCGAAGGGCTGACCGCGGTCGCTCTGCCGGTCACCGAATTCGTCAAGCCGGACCTGGTCGCCGAACCGTCCGAGTCGGAACTGCGAGAGTATTTCGACAAGCGAAAGAGTTTCCGCGGGGACGAATACGGGAACCCTGGCTTTCTGGAGATGCCAAAAGTGAAGCTGGCCTATTTGAAGGCGGCCGATCTTGAGATCTACGAAAAAGGATTGGCCGAGCCAACCGATCAAGAAGTTGTTACCTACTATCTGGCGAATCGAGATCGCTATCGGATTTTCGATATTCCCGATTCCCCAGATTCGTCGATGCCAGATTTGAAGAGCGGTGCCGAAAACGTCGAGGGTGCCGCCGACGCCGCGACTCCTGTGAATGTCGTTCCTGAGGCCCCTGTCGGACCTGGACCGTCGAATCCACCTGCGACCGATGTTCCTGAGAAGGAAAAGGCCGCGACGGACGAGCTGAAAAAAGAGCCTGCGAAGGAAGGCGACAAGCCACAAGAATCGGCCAAAGAAGAGCCTAAGTGCGGTGATGAAGAGGCCGCTAAGAAAGACGAACCTGCCAAGTCAGATCCCGCTGAAGAAGCGGTGAAGCCTGTCGCAGAAGAAAAGAAAGATCCGCAACCTGCGGAATCGGCCAAAGAGAACGAAGCTCCTCCCGCTCCGGCACTCCCAAGTGGCGATGCGGAACTTCCTCCGAAGCTGACCCCGCCTGCGATGCCACCACGATTCCCCGCGCCGGGTGCTCCGGCTCGCTATCGCGAATTGGATGACGACCTGAAGCTGGATATTCGTGAAACGCTGCTGCGCGACAAGGCGTTCTCAAAGATGAGCGACGCCGCCGATAAGGCGTTTGAATTCATGATGGAAATGGGGATGAAGTATCTGTCCGCGGATGCAAAAGAGCGCGACAAGATTTCCTCCTCGTTCGCAGATCAATGTAAAGCTTATGCCGAAAAGAACGGCTTGGAGTATCACGAAACCAAGGAAATGACGCAGATGGAACTGTCGTCGTCGCTCGACGAAAAAATCGGCGACGCAGATGAAGCGGTCAGTTCTCAGCGGAATGCTCGCAAGGTTTATCAGTTGTGTTTCGAGACGAACAGCTCCGGTCGCGGCCCTCGCGTCTCGCTCTATGCTCCGCAACGGGCTGACTCGCTGACCGCACGCTATGCCTATTGGAAAATCTCCGAGATCCCTGCCAAGATTCCCGATCTGGCCAACAAGGAAACTCGGCAGTTGGTTTTGGATTCCTGGAAGTTTGAAAAGGCTCGGACGCTGGCTCAGGCGCGAGCCAACGATTTGGCCGAGTTGATTCGCAAGGCTCCTGCCGATGTTTCTGCGGCCTTGTCTGGCCAGACGATTAATGGGACCAAGGATTCACCGCCAGTCTCTGTTCGTGAAGTCCCCATGTTCAGTTGGTTGCGAACATCGCAAAGCGTGCCGACGATGGGATTGCCGTTCCCGACCGAATCGAATTTGGGTGGCGAAATCGGCAATCCAGGCCCCGATTTCTTCAAGCTGGTCTTTGAGAAATTGAGTGATGGCGAAGTCGGCGTTTCCCTGAATCCACAGAAGACTGTCTTCTATGTTGTGAAAGTTCACGATCGTGACGGCAGTGGACCTGACGGTGGTGTCGTCATGCAGGAACTGCAGCAGAAGTTTCTGAAAGAACGTTTCACCAGCGAGTTCCCCACGCCGTACGACTTTCTGGCCAGCCAGGAGCAGCAACTGCTCGACATGCGCTGGGTTCAGAACTTCAACAAACACTTCGGAATCACGTTCAACAATGTGACTTCGGGTGAGGACGAATAAGTCCATCAGCTCATAGCCGCAGTCACCGCCCGACGACAATTGTCGTTGGGCGGCGTTGCTGGATTTGCCCACGTTGCTTGCAAGATCCAACAGTGGCGACCAGAATTTCGTATTCCGCTGTGTTGGTGAGTTTTGATTCCCTGATTTGCTTTCGTGAGATGCGACTCCATGAGTGACACGTCGGGTGCGATGATCGAAGCGATTGGTCTCAGCAAAGAGTATGGTCTCTTTGCGGCGACGCAAAATATTAGTTTTTCAGTTCCCCGCGGCCAGGTGGCTGCGTTCCTGGGCCCAAACGGTGCGGGCAAGTCGACGACGATGAAGTTGCTGACGGGCTTCCTCGCACCAACTGCGGGTACGGCCAAAATTGGTGGCTTCGATGTCTCCACCGACCGCCTGAAGGCGGCGGAGATCCTCGGGTATCTGCCGGAAAATGGGCCCCTCTACCTCGAAATGACCCCTTCCGAGATCCTGGACTTTCTGGGTTCGGCGCGAGGGATGACTCGATCTCGATTGAATGAGCGACTGGAATTCGTAGCCAATAAATGCTCGCTGAAAGGCGTGTGGGGCAAGCCGATTTCCAAGCTGTCCAAGGGTTATCGTCAGCGTGTGGGGATGGCCCAGGCGTTGCTGCATGATCCTCAGGTTTTGATTTTGGACGAACCGACCAGCGGTCTGGATCCGAATCAGACGCATGACGTTCGCGAATTGATTTTGAGTTTGGCGAAAACGAAAACGATTCTGCTTTCGACCCATATTCTTCAAGAAGTTCGCGCTGTCTGCAGCCGAGTGATCTTGATCAATGAAGGGCGACTGGTGCTGGACGGCACTGTCGACGATCTGGAGCAGGGTGAGCAAGGCATGGAAGCCCGCTTCCGCGAATTGACCGGTGCGGCGAAGTAGCCGTCGGTAATTCTTCCTGAAATTGACCGACCTGGCTTTCGATGAGAAAGCTCGTTGTTGGTGATTCCCGATTGCAATTGATTCAGTGGTTTTACATCCGAGATTCTGCAAGGTTTCCAGTCAGATGCGAAGTCACGTTATCCTGTCGGTGTTCAAGCGTAACTTCTGGAGCTACTTCTCCGGAGTGATCGGCTATCTCTTCATCGTCGTGTTCGTGTTTCTGGGCGCTTTCGCAGCGTTTCAGGAGCGGTTCTTCAACAACGATGTGGCCACGCTGGATCAGTTGAACGAATGGTTTCCGTCGCTGTTGCTGTTCATCGTCCCGGCCATCACGATGAGTGTCTGGTCCGAGGAACGCAAACTGGGAACGGAAGAACTGCTGTTCACGCTGCCCGTCTCTGATCTGGAAGTTCTGATCGGCAAGTATCTGGCGGTGATTTCCGTCTATAGCGTGGCACTCGTCTTCTCGCTGACGCATGCCATGGTGCTGCGGGTGATTGGCGATCCCGATGCTGGCGTGCTGATGACGACGTATCTGGGCTACTGGTTAGCCGGCTGTGCGATGCTGAGCGCGGGGATGATGGCTTCGTACCTGACCAGCAGCGCGACCGTCGCGTTCATTATTGGTGCGTTGGTCGCGGCGATTCCGGTCTTTGTTGGTCAGATCCCTGTCCCAGCGATGCTGGAGAGGATCCTTGGCAGCGACCAGTTCTTCGATCAAATGAGCGTTTCGCGACAGCTTGAGCCGCTGGGAATCGGTTTGATTCCTCCCAAGAGCATTCTGTATTTCGCTTCGATTACGATCTTCATGCTGTATCTGAATCTGGTGCTGATCGGACAGCGACACTGGCGCGGCGGTGTGCGTGGAAGTGCGATGGGGCTGCAGTACTTTGTCCGAGCCGTCGCGCTCGGACTGATCCTGATCAGCGTCAACGTGCTGGCGGCGGGTGTGAATCGTCGAGTCGACATGACTGCCGAACATGTCTACAGCATGTCGAAGACTACACGAGATCTCCTATCGAAAATCAACGACAAACGTCCTGTGACCATTCAGGCCTTTGTCAGCCGCGAAGTTCCTCGCGAGTACGTGCCGGTCAAGACGACTCTGCTTGGGCTGTTGGGGCAATACGAACAAGTCAGCAATCGCAATGTCAGCGTTCGCGTCGTCACCGTCGATCCCGCCAGCCCTCAGGCGGACGAAGCCAAGAAGTATGGAATCGAAGGCCGCAAGGTCCAATCGGATCGAGCTGGTCGCGTCCAGGTCGACGAAGTTTATCTGGGCGTGGTTGTCAACAGTGGTGCCAGCGAAGTTGTGGTCCCGTTCTTCGACCTGGGTCTGCCTGTCGAGTATGAACTGACCCGCTCGGTCTGGACCGTCGCTGCTGAAAAACGCAAGACGATCGGCATTCTGGAGACGGACGCCAAGCTGAATGGCGGTTTCGACATGAGTTCGTTCCGTAGCTCGCCCGAATGGCGAATCGTGACCGAACTGAAGAAGCAGTACAACGTCGAGAACGTGTCGCCTGCGGCACCAATTGATGAAGGCAAGTACGATGTCGTGATCGCGGTGTTGCCATCGTCACTCGGCCAGAACGAATCGAAGAACTTCGTCGACTACGTCAAGAAGGGGAAACCCGTTCTGATCTTCGACGATCCGCTGCCTGCGATCAATCCTGCTCTCGCTCCGCGCCAACCAAAGCCGAAACAAGGCGGCAATCCGATGATGCAGATGGGGATGCCTAACGAGCAAAAGGCTGAGGGAGGCAAAGCCACGTCATTGGTGAATGCGCTCGGAATCCAGTGGAAATACGATCAGGTCGTGTTCGATCAAACCGTGATGACATTGCATCCCGAATGGTCCGAAATGCTGCGACCGGAAATCGTGTCGATCAGCCGTCAAAGCGGGATGGATGCCGCGTTCAATCATCGCAGCGAAATCACCAGCGGTCTGCAGGAGATGTTCCTGTTCTTTACAGGTTCGATTCGCCCGCGCAAAGGAAGCAAGCTGGAATTCACTCCGTTGCTGCTGACCGGTCGGCGGTCGGGTCTGCTGGAGTGGGACGATTTGATCAAGGCCAACTTCATGGGTGGCATGCAGATCGAAGAGGATCCGCCGCGTGTGATCGGTGGTTCGGTGAACGTAAAGCATGATGCCACGACCTACGCCGGAAGCTCTGGAGTTGCGGTCGGCGTGTCGTCGGCTCGTCGGGATACTGTGATTGGTCCAGCCGGAGCTCATAAACTCACAATCCAAGACACCAGCGGCAACGGTTCCGCGGGGACTGTCTCTCTCAACGGAGGAGCACCAGTCAAATTCACGAATACCGACACGAATTTGAAGGTGATTGGTCCCGCTGGAGAATCGGTCTACATTGATACCACAGCGATCTCGCCCAAGTTCAATGGCACTGTCGAGATCACCGCGACGGGCTCGCTTTCGTCGGACGGAGGTGCCACCAGTGTGCCAATCGACTTTACCGAGAAGCAGCAGGTGACCAACGCTTCAACTGGCGAAGTGGTCACCGTCAACAGCACGAAGATTCGCAAAGCTGGGATCCACTACAGCGATGACAATGATTTCTACGTCGTCGCCGCGGAGATCACTTCACCGAAAGATGCGGCCGGTGATACGAAGATCAACGCCATCTACGTCGCCGACTCGGACCTGATTTCCGATTGGTTCTTCATGGTTCGCGAGCGGAAGCAGTTCCGCCTGAATCTGGACAACGTGACCTTCGTACTGAACGCGGTCGATCACCTGGCCGGTGATTCCTCGTTCATCGATCTTCGCAAACGCCGCGCGAAGCATCGATCGCTGACACGGGTTGAAGAGCAGACTGCGAAGTACATTCAACGATCGACGATGGAACGGCAAGAAGCTGCCGACGATGCGAAGTCGGCCCTCGATGATGCGAAGAAGCGATTCGCGGAGAAGGTCGACAAGATCAAGAAGGATACGACCATGGATGATCAGGCCAAGATTATCCAATTGCAGATCGCGGAGCAGGAAGAGCGTCGCCGCATCGAAGTCGAAGAAACGATTATCAATCAGCGAAAAGAACATAGCATCGAAGCGAGCAAGGTCGAATCCGATCGTAACGTCCGCGCGATCGAACATCTGTTCTATGCTGGTGCACTGATCGTGTCACCGATTCCGGCCGTCCTGTTTGGAATCGTCATGCTGCTCGCCCGGGTCTCGCGAGAGAATAAGGTCATTGATCCGGCTCGCCGTAAGCGCCGGTGAGGTGATCGCGGTGAAGAGCATTGCTCAGGTTGTGTTGTCGTCGTCCTTGAATCCGTTTTATTACGCAGGTCCTTCGTTATGAACGAATCCCAGCGAACAATAGCTTTCGTTGTTGTTGCCGTTGTCTCTGTCGTTGCCGCGAGATTTGCCGGGCCATCGGCTCCCAAGGCGACTGCCGAGGTCACAAATATCGGGGAAGTCTTTTATCCCGGCTTCACTGATGCCGAGGCGGCAAAGTCACTGGAAGTGGCCAGCTACAATCCCGACACCGCGACCGTTCGTCCATTTGCCATCGTGCAGGACAAGACGGGAATGTGGCGAATCCCCTACGCTCACAGTTATCCAGCAGATGGTAAAGACCGTCTGGCGAAGACCGCGGCCTCGATGATTGGGATTCGCCGCGAGGGCTTCGCTGGTAGACGCGATAGCGAACATGCCGACTTCGGCGTGCTCGATCCCAAAGCCGAAGTGGCGACAGATCTCAAGGGGATCGGTAACAGGATTACGTTGAAAGACGAGACCGGCAAAGTTCTGGCCGACTACATCATTGGCAAGGAAGTCAAAGGTCGGACGGGGATGTATTACATCCGTCGTCCCGATGAAAAAGCGACCTACATGGCGAAGTTGGATATCCAGGTTTCGACGAAGTTCGCCGACTGGATCGAAGCGGACTTGCTGAAGATCGATGGCACTCGACTAAATTCGATCGACATTGATACGACCAGCGTCGATGTCGGCCAGGGAACTTTGGTCGATGGTGAGCAGAATCACCTGGTTCGAAAGAACTCCTCGGATCCCTGGAAGATGGATGGGATCGATGAATCGAAAGATGAGCTGAACCAGGAAGAAGTTCGCAAGCTGGTCTCGGCACTAGATGAATTGAAGATTGTCGGCGTCCGTCGCAAGCCTGCTCGCATGGCGCAAGGGCTGCGTAGCGGGAAGCCACTCGAGCAGACGCTCGATATGGAGATGGCTGTCGATCTTAGCATGAAGGGTTTCCTGCTGGCGAAGTCGAACAAAGGGAACTCCGTCCGGATGATTCCGAAGGACGGCGAAGTTATTGCCGTGACCGATCAAGGGGTCTCGTACAATCTGAAGTTCGGTGAGATCTTCACGGGAACCGAGGAAGAAGCAGAAGTTGGCTTTGCCAAGGAAGAAGGCAAGGACGGCGAAGCGAAGGATGACGAAGGTAAGGATCTGAAGGACGAGTCCAAGTCGAAGCAGAAGAGCCGCTACCTGTACGTGACCGTCACCTTTGATGCTAAGGGACTGGGGACCAAGCCTACGGAACCGACTAAGCCGGAAGAGCCGTCAGAAACTCCAGACGCTGCTGACGAAAGTGCCTCGGCCGACGCGTTGGCTCCCGTGAATACTGCTGGTGACCCGAAGAAGATCTACGAAGCGAATCTCGCCAAGTATGAGCAGGATCAGAAAACCTACCAATCCGATCTGAAGTCGTACAACGAGAAGGTGAAAGCAGGCGAGAAACTGGTCAAAGAATTGAACAATCGATTCGTCGACTGGTACTACGTCGTCTCGGGCAATAGCTTCGAGAACCTGCGTCAGGGTCGGAAGACGCTGGTCAAGGAAAAGGGTGCTGCATCGGCCAACCCAGCCGGCGACGAAGCGCCGCCAGGGCTTCCTCCCGGCATCAATTTCCCCGGCCTCAAGTAACACCTGTGCCCGGTGAACTGCTAGCCCTCAAGGCTGTAGAGTCTTTTCGGAGCCAAGCTCACCCAATCGGTTCATCGCTTGGCTTGGAACTGGCCTGTGCGCTATCGCAGGCGGCGTCTAATCTTCGCGCTCCATTTCTGTTGTGAGCGACGATCTCAACTTCTCTTTGAGATCTGCTGGCGATTCACTTCTTACCAATCAGTAAAAGCTGAACAGTTGTAGGGGAAACTCTGCCGATACTAGGACTAGCTCGCAGTCGACCGTCTCCAATCTGAGGACATCGCGATGGATCGCCGTGGATTTTGCCAGAAGCTGCTCGGTTCCGGATTGGCATTGGGCGGTCTCGTTGCAATCGGATCGGCACAAACTGCCGATGGCAAACTGAAGTGGCATAAAAGTCTGAAGGCGGCCCATAAGCTCGCGATCGAAACCGATAAGCCGATGCTGATCGTCTTCGGGGCCAGTTGGTGCCATTTCTGTCACAAGCTGGAACGCGAAACCCTGGCTGACAAGCGGATGGTCGCGGCGATCGAGCGCGATTTCATTCCCGTTCACCTGGACTTCGACCGCGACGCCAAGATCGCCAAAATACTGGAAGTCGAACGACTCCCCTGCACCGTCATCCTCAGCCCCGATGCCGACCTGCTGCAAAAGTCCGAGGGGTATGCGGACTACAAAGGCTATATCAAGATCCTGCAGGCCTCGCTCGAAAAGCGAACCGCGATTAGCCAGGTGAAAGCTCAGCAATAGCACTGCTGTCATTCCCGCGCAGGCGGGAATCCATCCGTTCTGGAGCGAATCGCTCTCAGCCGTCGTCATATTGAAGACTCTGTTCCGCCTTGCTGGATTCCCGCCTGCGCGGGAATGACGGAAAGAGTGGCTCTCATTCGAATCAATTAAAAAAACGGCTACCTCGAACAGAGGTAGCCGTCGTCATTTCGTGGCCCACGCTGACCGGGGCAACCACTGTTCGCCAATCAGTTGTGATAGAAATTATCGGTCGCTGGTTTCATCGTGCGGATGGGATAAGCGATGTCCCAATATTCCTTAATGAATTTCGCGTTGGCGACGCTGGCATCGATCTCTCGCTGGACGTTGACCAACTGCGCGGCGGCGTCTCTGGCAGCCAAGGTATCTGGATAGTCTTCGACTATGTCGGCCAAGGCCTGTCGAAAAGGGACCTTGTCATGTCTAGTTCCTAACCGTCCTCGGGCTTCTCCCAGTCGACGACTTGCCAGCTGTTCTGATTTGTCGGCGGGGACCAATCCGTCCATTTTCGCTTCTTCCTGCGACTGGCGATTGTAATGGGCTCGTAGGAATTGCTTACCAATTGCCGCCGCTGGAGTGTTCTGATACTTCGCATCGATCTCTTCCAAACCCTTGAGTTGCTCTGCTGAAAGGACATCGCTGGGCGTCTGCAACTGGAGCTTGTCCAGCATCTGCTGGGCCGCGAAGGCTTCAACAACCTTTTCGTTCTCCGTCACCACTCGACGAGCGACTGCTGTTTGCGCAGATGTGCCGAAGGCACCGATGAACGTCTCGAGATCGGCGCGTTGTGCCTCTGACAATGGCTCTCGGAGTGGCAATTGGAGATCCATCAACCTCCAGTATCGAACAGCGCGAACATCTCGTGCTTCATCGAGCTGCGCCATGCGGTCCATGGCGATCCGCAGTCCTGAAATGCTTCCGTACCGATTATGGAGTGGCTGATATTTGTGAATCATCTCGGCGGTTGGCCGCCGGATCTGATCGTCCGCCTGTTGAGCCTGGATGATTTCTTGTTGCTCGCTGGTCTGCTGAGGATCGGCAGGAGCACTCCAAACAGTCGATCCATAACCCGCGAGACTGATTAAGGCAAAGCCAAAACAACGCATAGTGTGACTCGAAATCGAAAGGGAGGCCCGCCAGTGGCAGATACACCGCGCATCAGAAATGACGGCACCACTTTTGATGATAGGTCGTGCGACTGGGCGCGAGCAAGAAGTTGTTTTTTCCCGACTCGAAATTGCTCACATTTACACCATCGGTGTCAGAAATCCCGCTTCCAACGAATAGGATGCCGGTTAAAATGTCGCCCGTACGGTGTGCCTCGCGAACCGAACGATGTTGCGAAAAGGCAACATCAACTCTGATCGCTATCGCGGTGCTTCCAATAGCAGGTAGAGCACATTATCTGTGAAGGCGGGATCCTTGGTCAGACCCAGGTGGTCGGTGAAGAGAAAGTTGACGCTGGACCATGTGATGGGAGTGACCAGTCGTGGCGACCACTTGGCTCCTTCCGCGTACCGTTCATCCATCAGCGCGCTGGCTCGCGTGACTTTGCCATCGCCAGGAAGCTTCGAAGCCACGGAGACGTGTCCATCCGCGTGGACCCACGATTGTGCTGAGGTTGGATAGGCGTCGCCGGCAATCAGATGCACCGAGATCCCGACTGGTGGTCTGGCTTGAACATCGAGCGCTGCGTGGAGCGCCTTCGCTCGATCCAGGCATTTTTTTACATGGTCGTACGCGATGCGCTGTTGCTGACCTGGGTCGGGAACGTTGGGAAGCAGTTGATGGACGACGTACTGCTGCGACGGATTCAACAATCCCCAGCGATATCGAGCCCACATCTGGGGATCCATGATATCGACCGCTGTTCGCTCTGTTTCACTGATGACGGGTCGATGTCGTGAACGTGGGAGCAATTGATACAGGCCTGGCATCGTTCCCAGGATGGCTGCCTGATAACGAGGTAGCGCTTGTGAGAACACCACACCTTTCACCATGTTTTCGACGGCGTCGATGGAGCCTGCACTGGGCGTTCCGACCAGGACCACACGATCGACGTTCGCAGCGCCGGCCCACGTCAATTTGGGTGTCGAACCGTCCGCCGGCAGGTCGGCATCGCCATATTGGAGATAGTAGCGAGCGATCAGACCACCCATCGAATGCGCGACGATATCAAACTTCACCGGGGGAGCGGCGTCTCCATACTTCTGATGGCGCACCGCTTCGATCTCGGACTTCTTGCCGAGGATGAACTGATGCAGCCGCTGTGCATTCTCCACATTATCGCGCCGCCAGTCGTAGGCGAACTGGAACGAATTATGATTGCCGTTGCCGTAGTTCAGATCCGCTCGACCCATGGTTTCGCGATATCCACCAACACCCAGCGCTATCAGGATGTCGCGATAGGCACCCATTTCAAACGCGACGCCGAAGACACGGATTTCGAGAGCATCAAGCACACCCTGCACATGGACGTTGTCGACAAGTTCTCGCAGCGCCTTTCCTTCGGCCATCGGCAGCCCCAACAGGCGGGCTCCGTTTGGTGAACTCGGGTCAATGCCGTCCCCGCCGAATTCACCCCACACCACGCGGCGCGACGTATCATCGACCAGCCGCGATCCAAGGACGCCTGGAATCACGATCAGGGGATTTCGTTCCGCATCTGCAGATTGGGCCGTCCTGCCATAGATGTCCCCCAAGTTGGGCAAGACCGCTTCGGTCGTCAGGCGACCGCCGTCAGGATTTGGCGTGGTCACAGAAGTAGGAATAATGTTGGTATCGGTGGGAAAGATCACCGGGGCTTGGGGCGTGGGCGGGACCAGTGGCATCACCGGTTGCGAGGGGCTCACGAAAATTGGCGGCGCGATTCGCTCGGGGGGTAGCACTGTGGGCGCAGAGAGGTTCGACAGGCACCCTCCCGCGCATGCAATCAGCAGCAATCCCAGCAGACCTGCCATCCGTGGCATGACTCGCCCCATCTCCGCCACTCGTCCCCGATGCCGCGGTGTCGGATTCCGATCAAACCGCCGCGGGCATCGGGCGGAATGATAAACAATTTCTCAAAATTCGGACAGGGGACTCGGTCGCGGGCGACTTGAAGCCGAGATCGCAGAAAAAATTCGTCCGTCACTCGCCTACAGCACCAATATTGGGATCAAGACGATCCACCCGAGCAGTGAGGCTTCGAAGAGAATGACCAGCACTCTAACAAGCGTCGGGATCGGTACTTGGGTCCGATGAAAGACCAAATGTGTGAAGAACCCGATCGCGGCGGTTGCTGGTACGACGACAAAGGGAATAGCGGCGGCCAGCATGCCAGTGATTCCCAAACCGGCCCAGAGTCCCGCTGCACCGACGTATGCGGCTAGCCCAAATGGTGCTAGCAAGCAGATCACCAGGTGAGCAATCACCCCCGTCTGAATGGCCATTTCCACAGTTTCACCTCGGCTGCAAGGTGAGACCGTGAATGAATCGAAGTCCTTGTTATCGTCACTCATTGTGATTGGCTCATCGTCGGCAGCATCTGGATCATGAGTACTCCCCAACCGAACAAGGTGACCTCAATCAAGATGATACTGACTCTGACGAACGTGGGGATCGAGACAGGACTTCCGCGAAAATAGTGAAACGCGAGATTTCCGATAGCATCCGCCGCGGCTACCGGAATTGGAACGGTGAGCAGCAGATCCAAGGCGACGATCGCCAGCACGTCTCGATTGATCTGAATTGTCGTTAACAACAACAGCATCAATGCCGTCAGCGTTAAATGCGAATACGCGGCCGTGCGGTTCGCAATCCGCATGATCTCATCCAATGTCCATTCGCACCTGGTCGCGGACACGATTGATCTCCTGATCGTGGCTCTCGCTTACGGCAGCCCATTCAGTTTTCGGACAACCCATTCGGTCGTCATCAAGCCGCAGAGCACCACCAGCCAGGGCCAGCGATCCCAGAGTGGTGTTTCTTCATAGCGAGAGACGTTCCCGTCGTACGTTTTGAACATCTTGGGCAGTTCATGCAACTGATCGGGCAGGAACAGTCGGCCGCCGCTGACATCGGCAATCTGCGTCAGCAAGTCGCGGTTCGCGGACAGTTCGCTCAGTTCCTGGCTGGGGCGATCGTGGACATACAGCGTCGCTTCCACAGACTTATCGCCGAGTTCCGCGTTCTCGGCTGTCAAGGTGACTCGATATTCCCCCGCGGGCAGACCGACGGCTTTCCCTTCGTGCTGTAGCGGGCTGACTGCCGATGGACCCAGGTCAATGCGACTGAACACCTTTCCCGGTGGATCGCCGGCACGAAAAATGTCCGCATGAGCTTTCAATCGCGGGAACTTCTGCAGGAACGGTGCCATCCATTTCGCTCGCAGAATCGAGTCCTGACCGAGTTCGATATCAGGTCGATCTGGGCCGAAGCGGACGAATTCATTTCCGGCAGTGACTTTGTTCGCGGCGGCCCAGCGAGCCAATTGGCCCCAGTAACGATGGTGGTAGGTGTCGCCCACCCGCTGACGCCAGCGCCAGGTTCCATCAAACCCCATCCACAATACCTGGCCCGATCCCAGGTGCTGGTGAACGATCAACGCATGCTTGCGATCCGCTTCCAGGGGATTGGCACCTGCTGGCAGCACTGTCGTTGCCCAAACCGTCGCGGCCGGTTTTGGGTCACCAAGAATCGCCCACATTTGCCCCGGCAGACTTTTCCAAATGGCCTGATTCTCGGGCAATCCGGCCGCGAACTGAAACATCGCCTGTTGCTCGCCATCGACAGTCAACTGGACGGGCAGCCCGCGTTGCGATGGCGATCCCTCGGCCGATCGATCGTTCATGTTGATCGATCGGACATTGGTGACGGGCAGCAATTGTTCAAGGATCGGCGACTGATACCCGATCGGCATCCAGCGCTTTCCCGCCGAGATTACCAGCGTTCCGCCATCCACGACAAAATCGTGCAATAGCTGCAGAGCCTTGTCGTCCAACGAGATTGGTGAGACATCGCCCACAATCACCAGATCGATATTGGCGAAGGGCGAATTGGCAACGTCGGTGGCATCGGCAGGCAGATCGAGCCTCTGGGGGAAGAATGGTTCGGGCAGGATGCCGAGATAGGGCTGCTGGACCAGAACATGCTTCAAGTCAACTCGCTCATCTCGCGATAAAGCAGCGTCCAAATATCGGAACTCCCAGCGAGCGTCCCCATCGATCAGGAAGACTTTGGCGCGGTCATCGACGACGCTCAACGCAAACGTGCGACTGTTGTTGTCGTCGCGAGACTCTCCTTCCAACACTGGCGTGCGGACAATATACGACTTGCGTCCGATTTCCTTCGCTTCCAGGTCAAATTCAACATCGACTGAAGGGCCTGTCACCGCCACCGATTTCTTGATCGGTGCCGCACCAGGATCATGCTCAGGGAGCAGCTCGATCTCGATTGTTTTGCCTTCGAAACCGACGGTACTGATTGTGGCCTTCAGTTGAGGGTGATCCCCTTTGTAGACCGATTGCGGATACTCGAGCGAAGCGAACGACAGATCCTTGGGCCGATAGGTAGAACCGATCATCACTGGATAGATGGGGGTGCCTGAAGCCTTGAGTGATGCCGCCAGCGGCGCGAGGGCCTTGCCCGACTGATCGCGACCCTCTGTGAACAGGATCAGGCCCATTATGTCGCCCGACAATGACCCGCCAGACTGCAATGCGACGGCCAGATCCGTGGTCGATGTCACCAGACTCGCGGACGGTGTCGCCACCATCTTGTCGAGTTGATCGCGCTCCATCGTTTCGGTCTTACCAGCGAAGGCGAACAGCTCGATTCGTCCCAACGGCTTCAATTCGTCAAGCAGCGATTGAGAGACGGTGGCCATCAATCGACGAGCAATTTCCTTGCGAGGCA
Source organism: Schlesneria sp. (assembly GCA_028291515.1). Lineage (GTDB taxonomy): Bacteria > Planctomycetota > Planctomycetia > Planctomycetales > Planctomycetaceae > Schlesneria. The sequence continues at coordinate 8,026 of JAQGHU010000010.1, read as the reverse complement.
AGGCATCCAGTTCGCGGAAGAGTGCCTGCAGTTGCTTGCGACGTGATTCTTCCAAGGCCGCCTTGCGATTCGGATCGTCGGTCTCCGCGGCATCGACCCATTCGGGTTCGCGCTGCTCTTCAAAAGCCTGCTGCCAACGATCCAACCGCGCATTGATCGTGGGATTGCCGATCATCCCGAGTCCTCGAACCCAGCGAAGTTTCTCCGCTCGCATTGCGTGAATGTCCGTTGTCCCCATGCTGTCCGACAGATCGATCCCGACCAGGATGCGGCCAGTCCGACGCTCGTCCAACGTCCAACTGAGGACCGGTTGCAGCAGCGTCATCAGCACGGTTGCCAGCACCGCGATTCGCAGCAGCAGCAGCGTCAGCCCGACCTTTCGTGAGACCAACTGCCGTTCGTAACGGAGCAGCATCACGATCATGGCAAGAGTCGCTCCGACCGCGGTCAAATGCAGGCAGAGCGCCAGTGGGGACTGGGCTCCCTGAAAGACGAGCTGTCGGGTCATGGGGGACATCTAGCACACCGGCTGCGGCCACTTGATCGATGAAGGGATGGATTGTAACGACCTTATCGATCGAGCGGCTTCGTGGCGTCGCCGAAATACCACGTCGGGCCCAAAGTCGGTCCGTTTATGACATAGATTCAGGATGAGCGACTGCGCCAGTGCCTTGGGGGCGTCGTTGCTTTGTTTGGAGCAGATTGGAGTGGCGGCGGGGGGGATTCCGTTGCCTAAAATCGCCGATGCCCATGATGTTCGCTCGGGCCCGAAGCCTCATTTTCCGGTCACTGAAGTTTTCAACGTCAGCAAATAAGGTCATTCTCCATGAGCCAAACTGCTTCCATCGAGTGGTGGAATAAGTCGCTGGACGAAGTCGGCATCCATAGCATGGACAAGCTGGTGTCCGCCGACGCGAACTGGACGACCGTACTGCAATCCGGCCGCGACGATCTGGCTCGAGCGATTGCGATGACCGGAATGAAATGCGGCAAGGATCGCAGTGTTCTGGAAGTCGGTTGCGGGCTCGGACGGATGTCGGTTGCACTTGCTGATCACTTTGGTCGAGTCGTCGGCGTCGATATCGCACCTCGATTGATCGAAGAAGCTCAGCGTCGAAATGAACGAAGCGAAGTCAGCTTTGAAGTGGCCGACGGAGTCCATCTCCGCCCCGCATCAATCACTGAGTGCGATACGGTCTTTTCGTACGAGGTCTTCTATTACATCAATGCGGAAGCACTCACGACGTACTTCGGAGATGCCTTCCAGCTATTGCGGTCGGGAGGACAGTTCGTCTTTCAACTGAATATGGAACCAGTGAAGTTGAAGACTCGTCTAAGCTTCTTCTTCCGGAAATGCTTGTACGCTTGCGGCATCAAACATTGGCGTGGCTGGCCAACCGGAGCGGGCTATCGCCGATACCATCACTCTCGAGCCTGGCTCACCAAGACTCTGACTCAGGTTGGGTTCACGGTCGAACAGATTACGGGGACAACCCTGCGACAGACGTGGATTGTGGCCACCAAACCATGATCAATCGATCTCGGGGCCACGTTCGCGTCGTTGAATTACTAGTCTGAAAAATCGAGTTGCCTCGCTATGTCGTTTGCCGGCTCCGTTCGACGTAATGTCCTTGCCAGTTGGGGAACTCACGCCTCGAATCTGGTGATCGGGTTCTTTCTGACTCGATACACGCTGGATGTGCTGGGCGTGTCGACTTATGGAAGCTGGCTGCTGATCAATTCCATCGCCAGCTACTCCGCCCTGCTCTATTGCGGACTAGGCGAAACGATCTCGCGCTACATCGCGAAGTATCATTCGGAAGGGAACACGCACCGCGTCAATCAGGTTGTGACGCTGGTTCTGACGATTTATCTGGGGATGGGCGCCATCGCATTCCTGTTCGCCTGCGGCTTGTGTCTGACCGCAGGCTGGTGGGGCGGTTGGGATGGAGAAGATCTGCTGGAAGCCCGCATCACGATCCTGATCCTGGGGGTCAACGTCGCCGTCGGAATGGCTGGCAGCGTCTTTGGAGGGGTGCTGCATGGATTGCGGCGGTTCGATTTGGAACGCGGCATCGGATTCTCGTTCGATCTCGTACGTCTCGTCTTGTTTGTCCTATTCCTCAGCGACCGCTACGGGCTGGTGACGATCGCCTCGATCTACTTCATTGTGGCTCTGGGCGAGAACCTGTCGTACATCGTGCTGGCTCGGCGAATCCTGCCAACGCTGGCGGTGGGCCCATCGCTACTGAGTCGCGATGTGATGCGTGAATGCGGTCAATTTAGTTCGATGGCGTTTGTCGGCGTAGTGGCGAGCCAACTGATCAACGCGACTGACACGATCACGATCGGTTTGCTACTGGGCAAAGAGGCGATTGTTCCTTATTACTTCGGCTTGCGGCTGACTCAGTTCGCAAAACAGCCGATCGACAAGATTGCTCACATTTGCATGCCGACGGCGGGTGCGTTGCAAAGCGAAACTGACCGCGCCAAGCGAAATCGCTTTCTCATCAAAACGCTGGGGATTGTGCTGTTGCTCACCAGTGCGGCGTTCATCGGGGCGTGGTTCTTCGCGGGAGATGTCTTGCGACTGTGGGTCGGTTCGAAATTGACTGACGCGGATCTATCGCAGTCTCACCGCATCTTGATGGTGTTGCTGGGAGCTCAACTGGTCGCCCTTCCCTGCGGGATCTTGCGAGCGTTCCTCTTCGGCAGCGGTAACGTTCGAGTCCCCGCCTTCATCTATCTGGGAGAGGCCATGTCCAACTTGGGCTTAAGCATTCTGCTGTGCCGATGGTACGGCATCGAAGGGGTCGCTTGGGGAACCACGATCCCGGTTGTACTGTTCGAAATGTGCGTCCTGGTGCCGTATGCCTTAAGTCGCCTGCAGATCGGCCTGCGGCGAATCATGGAAGAGGCGGTCTGGCCGCAGATGGTTCCACTGCTGGCGCTGCTCGCGTATTCCATCACGATTGGAAACCAGTCGTGGAGTCACGGGAACTGGCTGGCACTCCTGCTGGTGACGATCAGTGGTGCCGGAACTCTCGGGGCGGGTCTATGGATCAGAGGTGCCCTGCACAGGCTACCGCTGTCGGCAGCATCGTCACCGGATGCCATGGCTTCGTAGGTTATGCTTTAGCATATCTTCGCCTTGATCGCGATATGCTAAAGCTTAACCCACGAAGTGGAAGCACTATTTCTCTTTCGGCTTCCAACCGAGCGCGATGGCGCAGTCGGGACTGTTAAACATCTTTTCGTGATCGTGTTCGATCCCCTCTGCGATCAGCAGCTTCCAATTGAAGGGCCACCCCTTCTCTTGAGCGACATTCTTCGCGAATTCGTACGCATACTTCGCGCGAGCGAACCGAGTGTCACCTTGAACCTCCGCCAGTTTGGACGCGTCAAAGAACTCGTCGCGAACGATATCTTTTGATCCCACATACAGTGTCACGGGTTGACCGAGATAGGCTTTGTAGACTTCGTCATTCTGGAGTTCGGCAGGCAGTCCCCCGAAACCGAACGGAAACGGTTGTTTGTCGGTCGGCAGCGTGTAGCTGCTCGGATTCGAGACGACGATTCGTTGAGCGTCCGTTTGCACGAAAGCTGCCAGTCGACCCAGAAACTGACCGCCGCCGGAATGCCCGATCAGCGCATACGGCATGTCAGCGCGTCCTTCTCGCCGTCGAATCTCTTTCGCGATCCGGTTGACGTATTCAGCAGTCCGATCCTTGGCGGGAACAGCGTGACCTTCATCGTCAACAATGCCGCCAAACTGGTACTTGGGAATCGGGAAGATCTTCTCTTCAAACAAGGGGCAGATGATCAGCGCGCCGAATCGATCGCCCATGTCGACCGCGTGATCGCGGTACTCTTCCGCGTTCCGCAAGATCCCATGGAAGACCATCAGCATCGGGCCATTCTGAAAATTCGCCGGCTTGTAGGCGTAGAGCCTGAGCGTCAACTTTTCAAAGGGAAGGTCGATGGTCGACTTGCCCTCGGGGATCGCATCGGGTGTCGCCAGAAGCAGGCAGGAGAGAAGGAGTGTATGCATACGTGGCCTCCGCGTTGGCTGGGGATTTGACGAAGTTGTCGCAGACAATGGCCGCCGATGCAATCGTGATGACGTGACCGGCCAAAGCCCTCACGCATCGCCGACTTATTTTTCTTCATTCTGTGAACTTCCGTGTCTTCCGTGGTTCAACTCTTCTGGTCTTCCGTTTTTGAATGCGAGAATTTGGAATGTTCCTCACTTCTCCTTCGTGAACAGCTTTTCTCTCTTATTCGTGTGTATTCGTAAGATTCGTGGTCGCCGTCTGATCTTGTCTCTGCACTTCCCGCGATTGACTTCGTCCTGCTTCCGGATACAACCCGGTAGCCTGTCCTGTCCTGTTCTGGTCGGTGCGAATCTCGAAAGCTGGGGCTCTTGTGCGATACGTTCTGGAACATCTGGCCGTCGTGTTTGGTGCTGCCACCGGAGCCTTGGCCGCGCGTGGCAAGGGGATCGACTGGTTCGGTGTGGTGGTCCTGGGACTGGTCACCGCGGTCGGCGGTGGATCGTTACGCGACGTGCTGCTGGATGTTCCGGTCTTCTGGGTGGCGGATCATTCGTTCCTGGTTTCGGCGATCGTTTCGGTGACGCTGACGATCTATCTGGGAAGATTCCTCGATCCTTCCTCGCGATCATTCTTGATCACCGATGCCTTCTTCCTGTCATTTGTGGCATTGGTCGGAACGCACAAAACTTTCACTCTGCATCAGCCAGGAACGATCTGCGTGTTGTTTGGGGTTATGACCGGCGTGGCGGGCGGGATCTTCCGCGATGTTCTGCTGGGTGAAGTGCCGCTTGTTTTCCGGCCTCAGATCTACCTCTACGCGACGGCCGCGTTCATCGGCAGCCTGGCCTACATCGGGGCCGCCGCCATCTGGCCAGGACACTGGTTCAACTTGGTTTTTGGAACCACCGTCACGCTCGTGTTGCGACTGGCGGCGATCCGCTGGCGTCTTCGGCTTCCGGTTTTTCTGGCGCGAGATGAAGGAATTGCGTAGCTCGACAAGGTGCGGCGAAGAGATTCCGCGCTGATCCTGTGAATTCAGACTAGCCGATCGTCCCCGCTTCGATGACAATCCCTGAGACCAACGAGATTGCCGTTCGGAGTCGTTCATGGTCACGTCCCTCCTGTTTTCCCGCCGAACCTTCCTGATGCTATTTGCCGGTCTGCTGATCTTGGCGGTCAGTGCGCCCGCATCTGCCGATGTCTTCACAGTGAAGGAGGACGACGGCAACAAGGTGACCGTGGAAGCGCGGCTCATCGGAGAAGGCCAGGGAGTCATGGCGATCGAACGGACCGATGGCCGGATCGAGGCGATTCCTCAGGACCAGATTCTGCAGCGGGTTCCCGGACCCGATCCGACTCCACTCTCCTGTGCCGAGGTTCTGGAACGCCTGACCGAGCGATTTGGCAAGGATCGTTTTCGAGGTCACTCTGATTCCACTTATGTGATTGGGCTGGTTCTGGCCGAGCCGTTGCCGAAACAGTACGACGCCAAAGCGACAGCGATGCTGAAGAAGGCGGCGAGGTTTATGACGCTGGTCGAGAAGGTCTTTCTCGACTTTGTGGACGATCTAAAGATCGAAATCGTCAAGCCGCGCTATCCTCTTGTACTGCTGATCTTCGAAACCGATGACGATTTCATCAAGTTTACTGCAGAACAAACAGGCGGGCGCGGGTTGTCGGCCCAAAATATTCTCGGCTACTACAGCGTCCTGACGAATCATCTGGTGATCCGGATGAGCGAATGTCACACGTTCGAAACGCCGCTGCACGAGGCGATCCATCAGCAGGTCTACAATCGCGGCATCCTGCAACGACTGTCCCCTTCCCCCGCCTGGTTTAACGAGGGAATCGCCACCGGATTCGAAGGAACAGGTGAGAAAATCAACTCGGGGCCACTGAAATTAAATACCCGGTACGCTCGTGGTGCCATGCGCGCGCGAACAGTCAATTGGGATGAAGTCGTCGCGAATGACCGTGCGTTTCGCGGTGATGTCCTGGCTGGCGAAGCGTATGCGCATGCGTGGAGCATCCATTGGTTCCTGGCGACGAAGTACCGCAAGCAATACATCGAATACCTGCAGCTCTTATCGCAAAAACAGCCTTTGCAGCGGGACGACAGCCAGACGCGAGTCGACGATTTCGAACGGATCTTCGGCAAGCGAGTCGGCAAGTTGCAGAGCGAATTCCCGCAGGCGATTGAGAGCGCTGCCAAGAAGCAGAAGGTGTCGCTCGAGACACCGAAGCCGCCCGGCTACATGCTGCGTCAAATCAACTTGGCGGAAGTCGAAATGTCCGCCGCCCGAGTCAACAATGGCACGATGCAGGCGGAAGGACGGATGCGCAACCTGTCGCTGTTGCGTCCCATGTCTTTCTATGTCACCGTGGAAACAGACGCGGGAACGTATGCTGACTGGTATCTGCCGAATGTGGCTCCTCAGAAAGAGATGCCACTCGCCAAGCAGTTTGCACAAAAGCAGATGCAGAATGCGCCTGGTGGGCCATCTCAGACATTTGTCGTTAAAGTTCGCGCCGCAGTGGCCGATAGCGATACTGCATTGCAATGGCAGCGGGGCCAGTTGCCTGCGCCTGTCTATCGAGATTAGTAGCGACCACGGAACGGATAGCGGATGGAACCGACTGCCTATCACGAAGCAGGACATGCCTATGTGGCCGTGTATCTGGGAGCGAAAGTTCGCTCGGTAACGATCGATCCCGACAATGACGACGGCCCGGCGCGGTTCGGCGACACGCAGATCATCTGGCGACGTTCGCGGCTGTCCGAGAAGCAGTTTCGGGAACGGGCTATTCAGGTGTCCTTGGCGGGACCGGTGGCAGAGATGCTCTACACCGGCGATCCATTTCATCCCGGCTTGGTCGCCGAATGGGCTCACGACTGGCAGGCCGCCTGGGAACTGGCCGATCTGCTGTTTGTCGACCAGCGCAAGCGACTGTCATATCTGGAGGATCTAACCGGCGTGCTGTATCGCCTGCTCGATTCAGAACCGCACTGGTCCGCCGTGGCCGCGCTGGCGGACAACCTGCTGGCTCATGAAACACTCGAATCGGAAGAAGTTCGCGACATTATCAATGATTGGTTGTAGGCGGAGATCGATTGACCCGCTGCCTACAATCCACGTGACGACCCGATGACTTTGAAAACAGGCGAAGGTATGGAATCGAACCCGTTTGCAGTCTTGTCCCTGATGGTGGCCCCGGCGATTCTGACGAACGCATCGTCAGTGCTGATCATGAGCACCAGCAATCGTCTTGCTCGCTCGGTGGATCGAGCCCGTGAGCTCTCTAAGCAGCTCGAACAAACAGTCAACTACGACAATCCAGAAGCGCGTCGTCGACTACGTGAATTGGCGACCTCGGAAGAGCGTGCCTTGCTGCTGCTGCGAGCGTTACGAAGCGTGTACGTCGCCTTGGGGGCGTTTGCGCTCGCTGCCTTCGTATCGCTGTTAGGAGCGGTGCTGGTCGTCGTGTTGCCGCAACCACACCTGGTCTACTTCCTGGAGGTGCTTGGTGTGGGGGCCGGTTTGATCGCGGTGAGTGCCTTGGTTTACGGCTCTGTACGGCTCCTTCAAGAGACGCGCATCGCAGTGCAAGTCGTCAGTGCCAGGGCGGCAATGATTCGCGAACGTGTTGAAATGAGCGCGATCGCGACCGCGGACAAGAATATTTGAACCATCCGCCGTATCAGCGGCATTGAGAGTAGAAGGCACACTCCGTGTGCCGCGTCTTAAGTAGCCTTCTCTCCGCGAGAAGTAAGCCGATCAACGCGACGCCATGATCGCCATCCCGTTCCGATGCATCAGTACGTGCGGATTCGCAGTTGGCGTACTTCTCGCGGAGAGGTTGTCAGTTTTTCGAATTGCGGCCGAAAGTTGATGTCACTTCCAAAAAACGACCTCGTAGGATCGCTCAGAATCGACGCAAACGGGGTGGTCCGATATAAACTTCATCCCCGT
>JAQGHU010000119.1 GCA_028291515.1 Schlesneria sp. | reverse complement strand
CGGCAGCACACTTCAATACTCAACGCGATCATACCGACGCCGGCCAAATACAGACCAAGACCAAGCAATTGCACCCGAAATCACCCTAACAATCTGAATCGCAGACATCGTGCCGAACACGATTGGGATTATCCCGCCGCGTCTTCCAATTCCATCACGAGTTCGACGAGATCCAATGAGTCGATCGGCAGGTTCTTGATAGATCTGGTCCGAAGCATGTCCAACGTGATGCCGAAGCGATCGAGCAGCAATTGCGAGAGAGTGTCGCTCGTTGGGTTGAGCCACCGCGTCTCCTGATCGGTAACCACAAACCACAGCAGTGTCCCGCAGGCCGGACAAGGAGCATCACCAAATGGCAAAGACGGTTCAACACAAACTGCCTGACCACAGATAGGGCAGTCCTGCGGAGAACCTTCCGGCGTTCGAGACGCGATGGTCATGAGGACTCGGTCCTATTGCGATTAATCCAAATAATGAACTTTGGCACCTTGATTCAGCGGTTTCGTGACAGCGAACTGGCACTCGGACCAGGATGCGGTGTTCGCGAGATCATTCATCAGTTCGCGAGCCGACGTTTCGTTCTCACATAGGATGCACGTTGTCGGACCCCACGAGGTTTGGGCGACACCTGCAAACCCGCGGCGGCGGACTTCTTCGGCGAGTTCTCCGATGCGGCAGTTGGCAAATACGCCTCCCTGAATCGGGGCAAAAAACTGGCCGACGCGCAGTCCGAATTCGTACATTGCATGCGATGTTCGGACGAAGTCGGCTTCGATCAAGGCGGGCATCCACTCCATCAGGGCGATGCGACAGAGGTCGCCCGTTAGCGACTGTGGCATCGCAGGGTGCGACGCAAACGCCTGTTGTTCTGCGGTTCCAGAGAGACCTTTTGATTGCGACGCCGTGACCTGAATCAAGCGCCAGTGGCCTGGAAATTCGATTCGTGAAACGAGTGTTCCCAGGCGTTCTGACCCGTGGCGACCTCCGTCGACCAGAAAGCCGCCGCGATCAAACCCATGCAACCCAATGGCAGATCGCTGCCCGCGTCCAACTCGCCGCGCCAACGTGGCGCTGTCAACATTTCGCTCTCCGGTCAGTTCGCTGACAGCGCGAGCCACGGCGAGTGCCAGTTGCGTCCCCGACCCCAAGCCCGCGTGCGACGGGATCGATTCGGTGATCGTGATGCGGACTGCGGGAGTCGACCGGCAGGATTCACGAATGCGGTGGAGGAATTCGATAACACGCGCGCAAGCGGCTTCATCTTGGCCGTGGCATTCATCGCCATTGGACTGCTCGGCGGTGACGACGTAGCCGGGCGACTCGACCATCATGCCGAGGCCACCAAATTGCCCGCCCGACGAACCCGACGCGGCCAAGGGTCCGAAGTGGAGTCTGGCACCAGTTCTGATTGTTACTGATGTTGTCATGGTCAGCAGAATGCCGGATGCCTGGGGGAATCGCAACCGGCGGCGATCGCTTGATGAATCAAGAATCGAAGTACAATGAAGGTAACTCGCTGATTGTTTGGAACCCGATGCTGCTCACGTCCGACGGGTATCGGCCGGTCGCGACATACGCGCCAAATCTGAGAACAGCGACTCGAGCGTTAAGGGGACCGGCACGTTTTGTTCGATGTGAGTGGATGCTTCGATCGTGCGATCAATCAAGCTTCCGAGCAGTTCGCTTGGCTCCATCCGTTTTTCGAAAGCGGCCAACCAGGACTTGGCTTCGGGGATAACAGCCGCGTCCGTTTCGAACGCTTGATGACGCAGAGCGGCCCGGTAAAACTCGACCGTGAAGCGCAGCACCCAATGAGCGTGAACGCGTTGCTCGGGCGTGTCAGCACTGATGGCGTCGATCGCTTCGAGCAGAGCCTTGGCGACAGTCGCGCCGCTGAAGTCGCGCGACAGGTTGGAATAGAGCGAAGATCGCAAGTCGCGCAGTTCGGGGCGCAGCAACTGCCGCGCGACGGTGAGGCTCCCTTCGCAGAGGGCTCCGGCAAACTGAGCTTCTAAGTCGGACGCGACCATTCCTTGTTCGACCAACAGCGTTTCCACATCACTACGCGAGAGCGGCGCAAATCGAACCAGTTGGCAGCGTGAGCGAATGGTCGGCATGACCGCATCCAGGTTGGACGCGATCAGGATCAGCATCGCTCGCTCGGGCGGTTCTTCCAGCGTCTTCAAGAAGGCGTTGGCACTTTCATCGTTCATCGTGTCGGCATCGTTGATGATGGCGATCTTGCGAGATCCCTCCAGGGGACGCAGTGACAGATCATGACAGAGTCCCTCTTGCCCCCGGCGTTCTTTCGGACCGGCGATTAGTTCGATCTGCAGTTCGCGCTTCCCTTCATTTCGCTCCACGTAGAGAAAGTCGGGGTGATTGCCCGCCATGAATGGTCGGCAACTGGAACATTCGCAACAGGCTTCGAGTCGATCCCCGTCTTCCGCCCGACACAGCAGGCCGTGCGCCAGCAGGCGAGCAAACAATTGCTTGCCGATGCCGTCCGGCCCGACAAACAAATACGACTGCGACAATCGTCCTCGCTGGACCGCGCGACGAAACATTTCGCGTTGATCGCTGTGACCTCGAAGTGTTGACCAGATGGACATGACTTTCGGAACCGCTGAAGGAGCTAGTTAATTTCGAGACTGCAAGATGAAGGCTTTTGGCTTGGGTGCCACGGTTTTGGAGTCTTCGACAAGGCCGTGTCTTTGATCGAAGACACGGCCACACCTAAGACGGTGGCACCCAATCCAAAACGCAAAAC
>JAQGHU010000030.1 GCA_028291515.1 Schlesneria sp. | reverse complement strand
CAGAAATCGACCACCTTCCAGCGTCTCCACCACCAGTTCCGACTCGTCCATCTCTGTCCCTCCTGGAAAGGGACATTTTGGTTCATCATATGCCTGGCGCAAAAAGCGTGCCGAACACGATTGGGCTGTACCCGGGGCCTCGTTCGACGCCGGCCTGGTACGACGGGCGGATCTATTTTGCGGCACCTGATGGAACGATCGGCTGTCTCAATGCGGCCGATGGCAGTTCGATCTGGTCGGTGAATCCGACGAAGCAGTATCGAGGGCAGGGGACCGACTTTGGTTACTCTTGCTCACCGGTCGTCGTGGATGGCAAGGTGATTATTCCGGTGGGAGGTGAAGGTGCCAGCGTTGTCGCGCTGGATGCGAAAGACGGCGCGGTTGTGTGGAAGGGGGGCGACTCATCCGCCAGCTACGCCTCGCCGCTGCCCATCACCTTGAATGGTCAGCGGCAGATTATTGCGTTGCTGGAAAACTCGATGGCGGCTTTTGATTTGAAGACTGGGCGACTGTTGTGGGAGGACGAGCTTTCGCAGGGCTACGATGAGCATTCCGCGGCACCGCTCTATCGGGAACCGTTGCTGATGATTGCAGGTCCGTTTCGCAGTGGTGCGAAGTGTCTCAGGTTGCAGGAAGATGCGAAGCCGACTCGCGTATGGGATGCTCCGAAGTTTTCCAACGACACTGCTTCGAGTGTGCTGTACGAAGGTCACATCTATGGCTTTGATCTGCGGGACGCACAGTCTCGAGTCAATCGTCCGTCGCGCGGTGAGTATCGCTGCCTGGAGTTTGAAACGGGCAAGATCGTATGGTCGAGCGATCAGCCGGGGCATGCCAATACGATCGTCGCCGATGGCAAGCTAATTCTGTTCAATGATCGCGGCGAGGTGATTCTGGCGCGGGCGACTCCCGAACGATATGAGGAGTTGGCTCGCGTCCAGGTGTTTCAGGAAGAGATCTGCTGGTCACCCGCGGCGTTGGACCAAGGGCGTCTTTATCTGCGCACCCAAACGCGTGCGGTCTGCCTGTACTTGGGGCAGCAGCTATTGAAGACCGAGCAGCCAGTTCAAACAGTAGCTACCATTCCGCAGATGGCGTCGTTCGATCCGACATCTCTCTTGGGTGGCGAGCGTGAATATCCCGCGACGCCGCCGGAATGGAATGAACTCGGTCTGTGGTATGGGTGGAGTCTACTCGCGATTGTTGGTGCGGGTGTGTTGGCCGTCCTGGTCTCGTTTGTGGTTCTCTCGCGTTCATTGCCTACTGCCGTGATTGGTGAAACCGGGCAGGTGACAGTCCCCGATCCTGTTCGTAGCGGAAGCTCGCAGCGGTTGGTGTCTCCATCGGTGTTCTGGATCGTGATCATTGTCAGCGGACTGGTGGGAAGCCCGATCTTGAACAGATGGCAATCGGAGTACATCTTCTTGTGGCCGCTGGTGCTGTGGGCGGCGTTGCAGTTGACTGTCCTGACAATTGTGTGGGCCGAACGTCAGGCGAATCGTCGTCGGGCGCGTTGGGCTTCGCGATTTGCGGGATTGGCATTTCTCGGCGTCACCGCGTTGTATTTTCACTTGTGCCGGAAGCTCGGATTAAGCATTGAGTGGAGTTTCCTCACGGGACTTTTGCCGGGCTTTCCTGCCGCGGCCCTCGCCGCGTATGAGTTTTCGCGGCCGTCGCGCTATCGAAGGTTGCTCGATCCGTTCGTGGCGATGGCGTCTTATAGCGTCTGCTTCGGCGCGGGCGTCTTGTACATCAAGTGGTGGCTGCGGGTCGGCAGTTAAATGACCGTGCGTGATGCTGCTTATTGGAATTGCGGGGGTGGGTGCCATGATCTCACCGTCTTCAGTATGGCCGCATCTTCGGTCAAAGACACGGCCATGACGAGGACTCCAGTCCGTGGCACCCCATCCTCATAATCCCGATTATTTTGAGATAACGCCCTCTTGACGCGTCTCATTCTCATGGATACTGTACTATCAGACTAGTACAGGAGGCGCAGGCATGTTCTTCAAGATTGATGCGAACAACGGTGTGGCGATCTATGACCAGATCACTCGCCAGGTGAAGTATGCCGTGGCCAATGGCGCACTGCGGACGGGGGAACTGGTTCCTTCGGTTCGTGAGTTGGCGTTGATGTTGGCCGTGAATCCAAACACGGTGGCCAAAGCGTATCGCGATCTGCAGAACGATGCGGTGCTGGAAGCGATGCGTGGCGAGGGGCTGCGCGTTTCCAAGCAGGCGACCGAAAAGTGTCGCAAGGAACGGCATCGCCTGCTGCTCGAACGGATGACGGCGGTCGTGACGGAGGCTCAGCAGAGCGGGTTTGCCGAGCGTGACTTCTTCGCTCTGGTCCACGAAGTGTGGGAGAAGATGCAGCAAACGGGAGCGATACAAAAGCAGTTGGTGTCCCAGCCAACATAAAGAGTGGCCGAGTGGTGCCAGTATTCCAAGGACAGAGATTGTCAGAAGCGGGGTGGTGCGATGTCAAAGGTATTTGAGTTTCAGAGTGTGAGCAAACGCTTTGGTTCACACGTGGCCTTGGACCGCGTGTCGATGTCCGGAGAACCTGGGCAGGTGATCGCGTTGCTGGGCGAGAACGGAGCCGGGAAGACCACGGCTCTGAAGATCTTGCTGGGCTTGCTCCCTTCCGATCAGGGATCTTCGCAGGTGCTGGGACTGGACAGCCAGATCCATGGTGCCGAGATACGTCGTCGTGTCGGCTATATGCCCGATCGTCCGGCCGTCTACGAATGGATGACGGTGCGGGAAATCGGCTGGTTTGCCGCGGGATTCTATCCGCTGGGATTTCAGCATCGGTTCGAAGAGATCGCTCAGCGCTTTCGGCTGCCTGATCTGCCGATCAAATCGTTGTCGAAAGGGATGCAGGGGAAGGTGTCGCTGGCGTTGGCGATGGCTCACGATCCACAATTGCTGGTGCTTGATGAACCGACATCGGGGCTGGATCCGCTGGTTCGACGCGAGTTCCTGGAAAGCATGGTCGATGTGGCGGCCGAAGGGAGGACGGTGCTGCTGTCGAGCCATCAGATCGCAGAGGTTGAACGAGTCGCCGACATCGTGGCGATTCTTCGCGGCGGACGAATGATCCTCTGCGAACCTTTGGATGTGCTGAAGACGCGAGTCTGTGAAGTCGTCGTCACGCTGAATGATATCGAGACGGCTCCACCGGAGTTGCCTGCAGCCGCAAGGCTGTTGACGGCTCAGCGTCACGATCGCATCTGGCGTCTGTATGTTCGCGACCTCGACGAATCAGGCAAGGTCGCGCTGGCGGGCGATGCCAATCACGCGGTCGTGGATATTCGGCAACCAACGTTGGAAGAGATCTTCGTCGCCTGCATGACGGCCAAGGCAGATGTGTTCGAGATGGCACCGACAAAGGCAGCTGTCTGAGCCGCGTTTGCAGGTCGATGCACATCGACTTTGCGGCTCAGCAGGAGCTTCGACCTCCCATCGGCATTTCCCACTTACGATTGATCGCTGTTGCGTTGGTATGAGGTGATTCGATGAATGTATCAGACGCGGTCGCTCCTCTGAGCCGATTGTTGTGGAAAGAGTATCGAGCTCAGCGGTCGCTGTGGCTGGCGATGTTGGTGCTGGGCGTCGTGCCGCAAATTCTATTGAGATTGACGATCGGCGAAGCTGCGCCTCGCGTAGGTTTGGTCTGGATCACTGTGGGGGTTCTGCCGTTTCTGTTCGTGATTGGTTCGACGGCCATCCTGTTTGCAGGAGAACGCGAAGAACGTACTGTCGACTGGTTGTTGAACTTGGCGGCCCCGCCTCAATGGACTCTGTTGGCGAAGTGGGCGTTTCTATTGCTCGCCACTTTGGCTCTTGCCGCGACCTTATCAGTCTCAGCGCTGCTCCTGGTCTGGACTGGCCCGGGTATGGCAGACTCGGACCGATGGCAGGGCGAGAGACTTGACAATGGAACGATCGTGTTCCGATGGGTTGTGGTCTTCGCCGGCGTGTTTTTGTGGGGCGTGCTCGGGTCTTTGGTCAGTCGTCGTGTGATAACCGCTGTCCCCGCCAGTGGCTTCTTGTGGCTGATGACGTTCATTGTTCCCGTCATCTGGTTTCCGGTGCTGTTGGGTTTCAAAACCGTTGTCCAGGATCGTGTGGCGACATTGGCGTTCGTTGCCGTGGGAATAGCCAACTTGGTTCTAGGCTGGCTTTGGTGTCAGGGCAGGTATCTCGACGCGACGGTGCTCGATGCAGTCGGATTGAAGATTGCCGCGAGGTGGAACCGCCTATGGGGGCGAACAGCGACGAAAGTGCGGCTGCCGAAGCGGCTCGAATTCGATAACCCGTGGGGTCGCGAGTGGCAGCGGTTGGTCTGGCAAGAGCGTTATCGCGATCGCTATCACCGCGGCCTCTTATACTTGGGATGGGCCGTCAGCTTGGTGCTGGCAGTCCTGGGAGGGATGCATGGGGGTGACATTATGCCAGTCATCGTGCCGCTGATCGTCGTGCTGCCCATGGTCATGGGAGTGCTGGGATTTAGATACGACGGGGAAGGACAGCCGACGCGATTTCTGTCAAACCGGGGTGTCGAGGCTCGATTCCTGTGGCTGGCCAAACATGCGGTCTGGCTGCCTCGTGCAGTGTGGATCCCGTTTCTCATCTGGCTGGTTGCTGGGTTGATGCAATCTTTGCTGCCTCGTCAGGTCTTTACGGCACCGGGCAATCATCTCCTGGAAAACGTCTCTCTACTTCGGACATATCCCGTCGGAATGCTCGCGTTTGTTTTATTGAGCTATGGGTGTGGGCACTTAGGTGCGATCCTGTTTCGCCGAACGATCATGGCCATCGTTGTGGGTCTGACAGCCAGCTTACTGGCGACGTTTTGGCTACTGTTGGCGGTGACTCTGAACGTTCCGTTGTGGTGGTCTGTGGGTGGGCTGATCCTCTGGATTTATGCCGTGACCTTCTTGGTGATCCCCTCATGGTTGATCGAACGTCCACTCCCTGGTCGGCTCCAGCGATTGGCGGCATACATGGTGCCCCCAGTCCTTTTGATTGCGGCTTGGGGGGCATGGCGCGCGTATGAGATCCCCGGATTCCATCCGAATCTTCTCAGTAGCAAACAGAGCTTCGAACGAATTAACACCGCGAATGTCCGCAAGGAACAACTAGGACTCGCCGCGGTACCGACTAGCCCAAGTGATCAGCAGCTACTCGATCGGCTTGCGCTCTTGATGGGCGGGTTCAATAGGGAGCAAGACTTTGTTCAAGGACTTCATCGAGGCGGAGCCGCCGCTGCGGATCCCAACCAACCAGCAGATCCGGTCGAGGCGTTCTGGCACAACAACGAACCGCGATTGAAGGAACTGCTGGAGATTACCAGCATGGCTCGTGGCCCCTCGGCGAGCCGTTGGCTGGAGTTCGCTAAGCCGTCTGCCGCGATGATGCCGCAGGAATTGTTGCTAGTGGAGGCGGGACGATTGCGAACGCGTGAGGGTCGACTGGAAGAGGCATTTCAGTACTACCTTGCGAGCCTCCGCCTCGCCAGCTATTGGGCCACAGATAGCGGCGTGTCAACCCGTTTGGAGGCGCAGCAACAGCAACTGTTGACGCTGGACGGCATTGTCCAGTGGGCGAGTCATCCCGATCAAGACAGTGAGAAACTGCGTTCGGCTCGACGACGACTTCAAGCCGAATTTGATTTGTTTCCCTCAATAAATCAGACCTTGGTGGCAGAACATCGCGGTGAACTGGTGGAGCTAGAGGAAACGATTCAGCAAGGTGCGCGATGGAGCAGAGGTCGGGAGTCGGCGTGGCAACTGTTTACGATCGATTACTTTCGACTTCTGCCATGGGAGAAGGTGCGAGCGAAACGCTGGCTCGAAGAGCAGTTGCTGGCTTACGACCAAGTGGCGAAAGATGTCACAGCAGCGCTGCGACAACCTGGTGTGGATGTCAGTCGCCGTCTGGATCATATTATGATACGACAGCTGATTGAGGAGATTCGCGATCGATCATCTGAATCGAGTTGGCGATGGACAACACCTTTAGCATCGACAGAACTAGGCAAGGGGTCTGAGATCGCTTCGATGCTGATCGATAGAGAGGTGGCGATTCGTGAATCGTTGTTGGCTCTGTCATTGCTCGCCTGGAAGCAGGATCACCAGCAGTGGCCCGAAACGTTGATTCAATCACTTGACGGTTTGCCGTCGATAATAGCAGTCGACCCCTGGTGTGGAGAAAACTTCCACTACAATGGTTCGTTGCTGAACCAGCTTGAAGAGGATGGTTCACCTGTGTTCGTGCTTTCCACAGTTGGTCAGAATCAACTTCGCGAGGTCCAGATTGGTTATGGCTCGCCATCGCCGGCCACCGAACTTCGATCTTGGGCGGGTGTTCGCGTGATCTCCGATGATCGGTTGCGATTGAAGTTGGAACAGGGGCGACTTTCTTTCCAATTGCCAAACAGTATTCGGTTTGCTCAAGGGGGACCGTCCGGAGGGGATTAGCGCGTTGTCGCAACCTCATGAACACCCGATCTCTTGGCGACGGCTACGCCCGGATGGTCTTCCCGATGAACATCGGCGGTCGAAGTCACGACTTGGATGCCAGGTCGATCCGTGTTCGGTAGAATCGGTTGTGAACTTGCGAATCACCTTCCAAGAGCATCCGAATGCCGATCGAACCTTTGCCGATGTTGCGGCCTCGTCGCCGTGTGACGGGTATTTCTGCTGTCCTGCTGCCGTTCACCGACAGTGGTGATGTTGATTGGGTTGCGTTTGATGCTCATGTAGCCCGGACGGCGGGGGCGGGGCTGACGCCGGCCGTGAATATGGACACCGGCTATGTGAATCTGATCGATCACAGGACTCAGGATGAAGTGCTGCGCCGGACCCGAGGTCTCATCGGGAATGGCTCGTTCGTTGCGGGGGCTTTTGTCGGTGATCGTCCCGGCGATGCGTTTGATTTTGATGGCTATGCCCGGCGGATGCAGGCGATTCAAGCTGCAGGGGGGACGCCGGTCATTTTTCAGTCGTATGGGCTCACACGACAATCCGGTGCAAAGATTGTGCGAAGTTACGAGCGATTGGCGACGGCCTGCGACAAGTTCATCGGATTTGAGCTGACGACCGATCTGGCTGCATTTGGCGCCATTTATGATCTGGAGACCTATGCCGGAATCATGTCGATCCGGCAATGCATCGGCGCTAAGCACTCGTCCTTTCATCGTGAACCCGAGTGGGAACGGTTGAAGCTGCGAGATGCGAGTCGGCCCGACTTCGCGGTCTATACAGGCAACGACTTTGCAATCGATATGATTATGTATGGGAGCGACTATCTGCTGGGGCTTAGTAGTTTCGCTCCAGACTTGTTCGCGGTTCGCGACACCTATTGGGAGTCGGGCGATCCTCGCTTTTATGAGCTGAACGATCTGTTGCAGTACCTTGGTTATTTCGCCTTTCGGACACCCTCACCTGCGTACAAGCATTCGTGTGCTCAGTTTTTGAAGCTGCGCGGATGGATCGGCTGCGACCGGACTCACGAACAAGGACAGCGTCGTCCTGATAGCGATGTGGATGTTCTGCGGGAGTTGGGGCAGAGGATGAGGGTTGTTGATTAATAACAACTTGAGAATTCGATATTCAGGCTATTAAGGAGATTCCGGTGACATCGCCGTTGGAAGTTGATTGTCAGGCTGTGAAGCGCAAGCTCGATGCTGGTGAGTCATTCTTGTTTCTGGACTGCCGGGAGAAGGATGAATATGCGACTGCGAACATCAAGGGGACGGTGCTGATCCCGATGAGCGAACTGGTCGACCGAGTGAGTGAATTGGATGCGCACAAGGATCAGGAAATCGTCGTGCATTGCCATCACGGTGGTCGAAGCCTGCGCGTGACGAACTGGCTACGACAACAAGGATTCGCCAAAGCGACTAACATGGCCGGTGGAATTGATGAGTGGTCGCAAGCGATCGATCCCAGCGTTCCGCGATATTAGACGCGGGAACGACGGGCTGTGTCGTCAATCGTGAAGACCCCATCTCTTGGCGAGATTGGCACCGAAGAGAAAAACCTCGCTCCGAGGCTGTCAGTTTTTCGAAAACCGCCAAAACGGGGATGAAGTTTATATCGGACCACCCCGTTTGCGTCGATTCTGAGCGATCCTACGAGGTCGTTTTTTGGAAGTGACATCAACTTTCGGCCGCAATTCGAAAAACTGACAACCTCTCCGCGAGAGGGAAGCCAACGAAGCACCAGCCGCCCCAAACTAATCGGCGAATTGTGGCAATCCAACTGCCGTGTTGATCAGCTTTCTTCTCGGCGGAGCGAGAAGGCTACTAGGACCAGGCGGGATTCCAGGCAACTTCCCACACATGTCCGTCTGGATCCTGAAAATAGCCGGCATAGCCGCCCCAGAAGGTGTTAGCGGCCGGCTTCAGAATGACAGCGCCTGCTTGCTTGGCCTGTTCCATCGAGCCGTCGACTTCTGCTTTCGACCTGACGTTGTGTCCCAGCGAGAATTCCGTCGCACTGGGCGGATCGAGTGGCAGACCGGTGTCGTGCGATAAACTCCGGCGAGGCCACAGCGCCAATTTCAAGCTGCCCAGTTCAAAGAACGCCACCGCACCATATTCAAACTCGGTGCCGATAATGCCTGGCGTCTGAAAGCCGAGCTCGCGATAGAACGCGACCGCTCGTTCAAGATCATCCACAGCGAGCGTCAGGACTGTGATCCGTGGTTCCATAGTTTTTGCTCCGCTTTTAGATCAACCAACTTTCACCTGATCTCCAGGTGATTGTAAGGTGCGCGATCCTCCGCGGGAATGAGACCAGCCACTGCAGTTCATCCCTCAAGTGACGTGGTCATGTGACCGAGGAACCGTATTGCAGGCCTGTTCCCAGCCAGCGTCGGTCGCAACAATAGTGATAGTCAGAGAGAGAGAGAGTGTGTGTGTGTTGTGAGATGGCTCTAGAAGAGGTTCCCACGATGAAAGCTTACGAACTTCAAGCGACTGGCAATCTGGATGGCCTGGTCTCAGCGGAGCGGCCTCAGCCAGAGCCTGGTCCTGGACAAATATTGGTTCGAGTTCATGCGGTCTCGCTGAATTATCGCGATCTGTTGGTTGCCAATGGCAGCTACGGGAAGATCTCGTTCCCATTGGTCCCGGCCTCTGACGGAGCGGGCGAAGTCACCGCGGTCGGTGAGGGTGTGACGCGCTTCAAGGTTGGCGATCGGGTCGCGGGCAGCTTCTTTCCCGACTGGATTGGCGGTGAAGTGAGTCCCGAACGGACGCGAGCGGCACGCGGTGCTGGCAAAACCAGCGGCATGCTGGCCGAGTTTGTGGGCATCGGCGAAGAGACGGCCGTTCGAATCCCCGAACATCTGAGTTTTGAAGAAGCGGCCAGCTTACCCTGTGCGGCTCTCACTGCGTGGCATGCCCTGGTGGAGCAAGGGCGCGTCAAATCGGGTGAGACCGTAGTCTTGCTTGGAACCGGTGGCGTCTCGCTGTTTGGACTGCAGTTCGCCAAGCTGCATGGTGCGAAGACGATCGTCACGTCGAGTAGCGACGAGAAACTCGTTCGAGCCCGCATGCTGGGGGCCGACCAGACGATTAACTACTCCGTCACACCGAACTGGGAAGAGAAAGTCATTGAACTCAATGGTGGTCGTGGAGCCGATCATGTTGTCGAAGTTGGCGGAGCAGGAACGTTTGCCAAGTCGTTGAAGGCGACGCGGCCCGGAGGCCATGTCGCGATGATCGGCGTGCTGGCCGGCCTGTCAACGGAATTGCGTGTCACCGACATCGTGATGAAAAGCCTGCGCGTCAGTGGCATCTTCGTCGGCAGTCGCGATATGTTCGACGACATGAACCGCGCGATCGCTCAGCACCGACTGAAGCCGATCATCGACAAAGTCTTTTCGTTTTCACAGGTGAAGGCTGCTTATGAATATCTGCAAAGTGGCCGCCACTTCGGCAAAATCGTGATCTCACTCGACAGTTGACTCACCACGCTAATCAGGCTTATCGACCCGCTTCCGTGGCTTCCAGAGAATCAGATAGGCGGAAAGCAGCGTGAGGGGAGGAGCGACGGACCAGCAGGGAAGCACCCAATAGTGGTGTTGAATGTCAGTCCAAAAGACCAACCCCGAAAAACTCAATTTCCTCCCTCTGCCGAATCCACGCCATCGATAGTCCCAGTCAATGGCTTCGTCCTTGAATGCCCCGCGTTCGGTGACTGGAGTAGATTCCCAAGCAGGTAAACTACGAGTTGTCGGGAGCGACCCTTCGATCCAGTTCAAGTCCTCAGAGAATTGCATCACCAGCCCCAAGGACTGGTTTGCGGATGTCAAACTTGCCGTTCTTCCAACTCCACAATCGAATCGCAGCGAGTCGCAACACACTAAACTCCGAAGCCATATCCCCATCAGCCCGCACGCCATCACCAGAGTGATTACCCCAGCCTTTCGTCGCCAGCCGCGGAAGAAGGTGAGCACCATCGCGCCTCGCCCTCCCAATTTAGAGACGGGTTCGTCCAACATGATTTAGCTGCTGCACCCGATCTTCATCACAACGCGGGGACGGCGACTCCCAGCTTTCCTGCCATATCGACCAGAGCCTTCCAGTTACCATCATCGAGCGGGATTCCTTTGGCCTGACGGTCTGCCATGGTCTTTCGTTCTGGATCGCCGGGAAGATAGACTTCCTTCACTCCGTCGATCAGTGGGACGCCGCGAACGTACGTTTCCAGCTTGCTGACTTCGCTCAGCATGTGACTGGATCCTCCGAAGAAGTCCGGGTTGATGACCCAGAAGACGCAGCAGTTGCCCATCGGCGGCGGAGGACTGGGGAATGGACACTGACCGCCGGAGAGGCCACCCGATAGCATGTCGATCATGAAGGCCAATCCGAATCCCTTGTAAGCTTGATCACCACCGAGCGGCAGGATCGTCCCCGGGGGATCGCCGTACAATTGATTCGGGTCGGTGGTTGGTATCCCTTCGGGATCGAGACACCATCCAGCCGGAATCGGCTGTCCGGCGATTTTCTTGACGCGGACTTTGCCCTCGGCAGTCGCACTGGTCCCGATGTCGAAGACAAAGGGGCCATTGGCACCGCCCGGCATTCCGAGGCAGATGGGGTTTGTTCCGAGTCGAGGACGCTTGCCGCCGACGGGTGCCACTCGCTGACCGGAGCCGTGCGTATTGGCAATGATCATGGAAGTGAAGCCGCGTGCGGCGGCCATCTCGGCGTATTCGCCCAATCGGCCGATGTGAGCGGTCCGTCGTAAAGTACCGCAGGCAATGGCGGAGACCTCACACTTGGTGATCAATCGTTGCATCATGTCCTGAGCGAGCACCTGACCCAAGCCCCAGCCACCATCGGCACAGATCGACGCGGGCGATTCTTTTTCGATCGTCAGCCGAGCGTTCGGATTGAGCGAGCCGTCCTGTACCTTGCCTATATAAAAGGGAGCACGCATCACGCCGTGGGAGTCGTGGCCGCGCAGGTTGGCTTGCACCAGGCTTTCCGCGACGACTTTCGATTCTGTGTCGCCGACACCTGCGGCTCGAAATAACTCCGTGCAAAAGTGAGTCAATTGGGATTCTGGCAGAGTCGGCAACGTCGGAACTCCTCAATATTCGGATGGGTGGGAATGTCCCATCAAATCTGGTTTTCCTTTGACGCGACGCCAAAGGTCGAATGAGCTCTTTTAGGACACCCATCGGAGAGGAGTAGCATATCAGAGCCACCTTGTTGATGGCAGCGTTGTCGAGGTGGCCAGGGAGAGCATCCGCTTCGGCAGATTTAGGGAATCGCAATGGAAAACTGGTCGGGTGGGCCTCTAGCCGGAAATCAGAGCGTCGGCCTGAACCAATGACCTGCAAATAAGATGTGAAGAGTGGATGTATTCCAGAGCCAAACTGAATTCGGCGCAGCGTCAAAACTTGACTCAAGTCGCAATTGTACCGTTTACGTGAGATTCACCAGACGCGCGAACTCTGTCAATCAGTGGGACCGCGCCCGTCTGCGGAAAGGTCTGGCCGGGGATAGCCGATCACTCTTGTCGCCACCTAACATTACACCAAGATTTACAACACAGACCCGTTTCGAGGCCCCATGCTGATGGATGGTTCGAGTTGCGTCTGGACTGTCGACCAGTTGCGTCACCATGTTCACGACACATTGTGTCGGCAAGAGAACCTGGTGGCTCAGCAGTTCGAGTTGCAGACAATTGCGCTGACACGGCTTGGCGTGCGCTGCGGATTACAGTTCCTGCTGAGAGGACCCCGCAGCGTACGCCTGGGAGCTGTCTGGACAGCCGATCAAAATCAGATCTACTTCTACAACGCCCGCGGCGAGCGATTCCTGAAGCAACCGCTGGAACATGCGGTCGCCTTTGAGAGCGAAGTGCTGCCGGATGAAGTGACGAGCAACGTTGCTTAAATGGCTGATTTGGGTGCCACGGTCTCACCGTCTTCGGGGTGGCCGTGTCTTCGATCATAGACACGGCCACGTCGAGGACTCCGAGTCCGTGGCACCCCATATAAACTGTGCGTTCGGCGAACAGAACGTTCAGGATCGCTACCAACTGAGTCGGCTCGGGTCGCGCAGATTTCGTTCCGCGACGTCGTGGCTGATGAAACCTTGCTCAAACAACTGTCGCACGGATTCATCGAATCCCAGCATTCCTTCGTCGCGACGCGTCAGTAGATAGTTGTCGATGCTGTCCAGTTTCCCTTGGCGGATCGCGCTCGAGATTGGCGGGGTATTCCACAGGATTTCCAAGGCCAGGTGACGTTTGTTCCCGGGAGAGACATCGGGCAGTAAACGCTGGCTGATGACTGCGCGCAAGCTCATTGCCAACTGCATGCGAATATCCGTCTGCACATCCTGAGGAAACAAGTCCGAGTAACGGCTGATGGCTCCTTTGGAGTCGCGAGTGTGCAATGTTGTGAAGACCAGATGCCCGGTTTCGGCCGCACTCAGTGCCATCTGGGCGGTTTCGCGATCTCGGATTTCGCCGACGAGGATGATGTCGGGATCCTGACGTAAGCCCGAGCGAAGTCCCTCCGAAAAGCTCCAGACATCGATTCCGACTTCGCGCTGCGTCACCATCGAATTCGCTGCTCGGGGAAATCGGTACTCGACGGGTTCCTCAACCGTGATAATCCGTTGTCCGCCTCGTTGATTAATCAAGTTGACGATCATTGCCAGCGTCGTCGTTTTGCCCGACCCAGTGATCCCGGTCAGAATCACCAGGCCATCGCGTAACGCAGCCAGTTGGATTGCCAGACCTTTAGGAAAACCGGACCAGTCAAAATCCGGAATGGAACCGGGTACAAGTCGCAGGCAGGCCGCGATTTGCTCTCCGGCGTAAAACACATTCGCGCGAAATCGCTTCCATGAACCATCAATTACGGTTTCAAAGGAGAAATCGACGTTCTTCTGTTCGCGAAGTTTTGACAATAGATTTTCAGTCGAGACTGTTGCCATCAGTGTTGCCACGGCGTCTTCGGGAAGGGTTGCTCCGGTCGATTCTTTAAGCTCGCCATGAACGCGAAAAACTGGTGGTCGGCCGGGTGCCAGATGAATGTCTGAGGCTTCTATCTGGACCGCCTGCTCGCAGCAGCGGTGCAGGTCGGCAGGCAACTGGATTGCCGCTTCACTGGGTGAATTCATGAACTTCATCTCCGTTCAGTTGGTACGGACACCCGGCAATGTTAGGATTCGGTCAATCCTACCCGCTTCGGATGGAGCCACGATAATCAGGAATGGAGCCCATGAGCACGGAACTTCTCGATTCTTCCAATCTTAAGCAACAGATTCGCGAACAAGCCCACGCCAATCGCAACGCTCAGGAAAATAAGGACGAACTGAGCCGCGAGATCGTCGCCCGGTGCATGGCCCTGCCGGAATACCATCAGGCAAAAACAGTTTTGTTCTATCTCGATGTTCGCAGCGAAGTTCGGACACGAAACGACCTCGACAATGCGCTGGCCAGCGGAAAAAAAATTGTCGTTCCGTACTGCGTTGACGGCGAGTTGGAACTGTTCCATCTGACCAATCCCGAAGAACTAGCGATCGGAATGTATCGCATTCTCGAGCCGAAAACCGAACTGCGGACTGTGGACGCTCATAAGGTCGATGTGAAGGAAATTGATCTGATCATCGTTCCCGGCGTGGCCTTTGATCGCGAAGGGGGACGAACGGGGCACGGCAAAGGCTATTACGACAAGCTGCTGGAACACGCTCGCCCCGACACGCCATTGGTCGCGCTCGCCTTCGAGTGCCAGTTGTTCGACAAGATCCCGATGCAGGATCACGATGTCTTTATGGATAAAGTGATCACGGAAAAAGCGGCTTACAACGGTCGCGGACGGAAGTAATATCTGTCCCCTCGGATTCTGATGCCTGTATTCAAGCCTGCCATGAACAGTAGGTTGAAGTCGGGCTTTCAGATCGGAGAGAAGGACAAGGCCAAGGCACGACCTTCGCAAATAGGATTCATGCGTCACGATGACAGCGCTAGTTGACGATACTTATGCCGAAGCATTTCGCAGCATTTATGCCGAGGTGCTGATTACGGCCCGTGATCGAACCTGGCTGGAGCATGCCTGCAATGCGGCCACCGGCCACGCTTCCAGCAGCATCTTCTGCGACTGTGAAGCGGCGGTCGATCGGTTCGTCGGGCCAGGCGGCGATGAGTCGTTTGCCACGCCAGACGGACGCCCCGGTGCCATCGTTCAGTTTCATGTCCCCCGGTTTAAGAAGGACCGGGAGAAGCTGCTCGAAAAAGTGCTGCTGCATCGCCTGAGCCAGAACGTGCTGACCAGCCCCACAGCAGCCTGCTTCAATCTGCAGGATACCGAGCCCTATTTCAAACTGGGTCGCAAGCTGGCATTCTTCGGCGACGGTCACCAGGAACGCGGCGAGCGATACGGCCGAAAGATCTGGATCCTTCCAATCATGGGGGGCGAGTTCATCATCGACCGCCGCTTCGGATATAAAGATGGGATCATGGGTGGCAACCTGTGGTTCTTTGCGGATTCGGTTGATTCGTCGCTGGACGCCGCCGAGCGTGGCGTTCGCGCCTTGGCAAACATACCTGGCACGATCGCTCCGTTTCCTGGTGGTATTGCTTCCAGCGGATCGAAGGCGGGCAGTGCGTATAAATTTCTGTTCGCCAGTACGAACCATCCGTTCTGTCCCACCCTGCGAGCGAAACTTGGCGACCAATCCCAAGTCCCGGACGGTGTGCAGTCGATCATGGAAATCATCATCAACGGGCGTGACTTGAAGACCGTGTTCGATGCGACTCAGGCCGTAATCAAGGCCTCCGTCGAAACTCCAGGACTATCACGAATTTCAGCAGGCAACTACGGCGGTCGCCTGGGGAAAAGTTTCATCTATCTGCATGCTGAGCGGCAACCGGCGTTCTCTTAAAGAGATCCTGGATTTGTGCCATCGCCTACCTTTGCCTTCTCTTGACGACGCGAGATTGATTATCGATGCCAGTCTTTGCCACGGAACTTCAGACCGCTTTGAATGCTGTCGCCCAAGCGTCTCAGTTATGTCGCACGGTGCAATCGACGATCACGTCTGAAGTTCTCGATAAACGCGATCAAAGCCCGGTGACCATTGCCGATTTCGGCAGCCAGGCGGTTGTCTGTCGCAGTATCGATGCCGTTTTTCCAAACGATCCAATTATCGCGGAAGAAGATGCTGCGGCACTACGGTGGCCCGAGAATGCTGCATTTTTGAAGGCTGTTTGCGAACACGTGCATCGCCTTGGGATTGCTGCGGCCGACGAAGAGATCTGTCACTGGATCGATCGCGGCGGAGCCATGAAGTACACGTCGCGTTTCTGGACGCTGGACCCTATTGATGGGACTAAGGGATTTCTGCGTAAGGGGCAATACGCGGTCTCGCTGGCTTTGATTGTCGACGGGACGATCGAACTCGGTGTGCTCGGCTGTCCTAATCTTCCCATCTCGGCGGAAGAGGGATCCCCGATCGGTACGTTGTTCTACGCCGTTCGAGGGCAGGGGGCTTTCGTCCGTCCTTTAGATTCGGATGCGCCGCCCCAGCCGATTCACGTCACGAAGACGACCGAGCCCGCCTTGGCTCGATTTTGCGAATCGGTCGAATCTGGTCATAGCGCTCACAATGAATCTGCGATGGTCGCCCAGCGATTGGGGCTGACCGCCTCTCCGGTTCGCATGGATAGCCAGGCCAAGTACGCGACAGTCGCGCGAGGTTTTGCGGATGCCTATTTGCGTCTGCCAACCAAGACGGGGTACTTCGAAAAGATCTGGGACCACGCCGGTGGGATCGCGGTGGTCGAGGAAGCGGGTGGCCGAGTCACCGATGTTGCCGGAAAACCCCTCGATTTCTCCCGCGGTAGGGAACTGAATCAGAACCGTGGTGTGATCGTCACGAATGGATTGCTGCACGATCAGATCGTGTCCGCTGTACAGGCCGTGATGACTGCGGAGACGAGTGCGGGCTGAAGTTTGCGATGAGCAGGATGCCAGTGCTTTCTGTTCGCGTGAGCCGATCATTTTCGAGAGAATAACGATGCGGAACTTCTTCCTCCTCTGCCCGGCGGTCGCCCTGATTGCGATCGCCTTCCCGGCGGTCTCTCGTGCGGAAGAGGCTTTTCCCGCGCATCGTGTGATCGGCAACACCTACTACGTCGGATCCAAGGCGCTGGCCTGCTATCTGATTGAAACGCCTGAAGGCCACATCGTCATCAACACCGGATTTGAAGAGACGGTGCCGCTGATCCGGGCGTCGATTGAGTCCCTGGGATTCAAGCTGAGTGACGTGAAGATCTTGCTTGCGAGCCATGCCCATTCGGATCATGTGGCGGGACATGCCGCGTTTCAAGAATTGACGGGTGCCAAGGTCTTCGCCATGCGCGGGGACGACACAGTGATGTCATCGGGCGGTCTCGGTCAGTACCTGTACGCCGACAGTCGTTGGCCGGCCTGCAAGATTGATCGCGTTTTGAAAGATGGCGATGAAGTCACACTAGGCGGCGTGACGCTCGTGGCTCATTCCACTCCGGGCCATACCCGCGGCTGCACGACCTGGACCTGGCAAGTTTCCGATGCCGCCAAGAAGTTTGATATCGTCGTGATCGGCAGTCCCAACGTGAACCCCGGCTATCGACTCGTTGATAACAAGGACTATCCCGAGATCGCACGGGACTTTGCGAAGACGTTCCAAGTGTTGAAGAAGCTTCCTTGTGACATTCTCCTGGGAGCTCACGGCGAGTACTACGGCATGCTGGCCAAATTTGAGCGTCAGAAAACAGCGCCTGCGAATCCGTTTATCGACCCTGAAGGTTATCGCGACTACGTTTCGCAAAAAGAATTGATTTTCGAGAAGCGTTTGAAGGAACAGCAGCCCAAGTAGGCCATCACGCAGATGATCCGATCAGGGACACAACGTCTTTCTGCAATGGATATTGTGTTCAATCTGAGTGTTACCTTCGTCACCTCATCACATTCGCCGGACTTGCCCCGGCCGAGAGGATTAGCGATAAGAAGCGTCCACAGCATTGATAATTGGGACCACGGATTGGACGACGTTTATCATTGGAGATGGAACTCGTTATGACTTCTGGCAACGATGATTTTCGCCTTGAATGGCACGGCAATACCGTGGTGATCACTCCCGCGGCCAATGTCGAGCAAATGCCTTGGGAAGTGATCGAGCAAGCCGCGGATATTGTCATGGCTCCGCTCAAGATCCAGACATCGCCGATGGCGGTGTTTGATCTCAGCGAAGTCCAGTACTTCGGCTCGGCCTTTCTGGCGCTGTTGCTGCGATGTCACACGGCCGTCAAGAGTCGCGGGGGCGAGTTAGTTCTGTGCGGCCCCAGCAAGATGGCTCGGGAGCTACTGCGATTGACCGCCTTGGATACCTTGTGGGCCATCTATGCCACCAAGCCCGAAGCACTGGAAGCGGTGGATGGCTGAGCGAATCCGATCTCATCGAAGATCAAGCATTGCCGTGCTTGATGCCACATCAACACCTCTGGAATCTATCGTATGCTGACTTCGACTTCGTCCTGGAGTGGCGACTTCGATGGCACGCGCCGGGCGATGCTGATCGCGGAGATCAAAGAAACAGCGGACAAGCTGGAACGCGATCACGCGACGATGGGCGACCTGAAGATCCTTAGCCGGTCGCTACGAGAACTGCGATACGCGTTTAAGGTCTTCACCCCTTTCCGGCGAATTCGGAAGGTCTCGGTCTTCGGTTCCGCTCGAACCCCGGTTGATCATCCTGACTTTCAGCTGTCGGTCGATTTCGGCCGCGCAATGGCCGCAGACGGGTGGATGGTCGTAACCGGCGCTGGCGGCGGCATCATGGAGGGGGCTCACGTCGGAGCCGGCAAGGCGATGTCGATCGGCGTGAACATCATGCTCCCCTTTGAACAAGGGGCGAATCCCGTCATCGACAAAGATGAAAAGCTGGTGACGTTCCGGTACTTCTTCACACGCAAATTGATGTTTGTGAAGGAAGTCCACGCCGTGGTCCTGTTCCCTGGAGGATTCGGGACACAGGACGAACTTTTTGAAGTGTTGACGCTGGTGCAGACGGGGAAGCGTGACCTGATCCCGATCATCTGCATGGACGCGCCGGGCGGAACTTATTGGTCGGCCTGGCGAACATTCGTAGAAAAAGAGCTGTTGTCGCGGCACCTGATCAGTCCGGCCGATATGTCGCTGCTCAAGATCGTGGATACAGTCGAAGCGGCCCGCCATGAGATCAACACGTTTTATTCGGTCTATGACAGCATGCGGTACATCCGCGACGACTTGATCCTCAGGCTCAGTCGCCCGATCAGCGACCTGTTCTTGGCCAAGCTGAACACGGACTTCGCCGACATCGTCACCAAGGGGGCGATCGAGCGCGCGGAAGCTCATCCCTATGAAGAGGATGAAGAACATCTCGCCAAATTTCCGCGACTGAAACTTCATTTCAATCGTCGCGAGGCAGGGCGCCTGCGACAGATGATCGATGCCATCAACCAAGCTGAATAATTCGTTGCCTTACAGTTCGGCAAGCCATTTCATGAATCCAGTGCGATATCCTCGGGGTAGTTGTTGAAACCTCCGTGTGTAATACGTGAATTGATTTGGCGCGATTGAACGTTCAACTTTCTGCAGGATGTGATTTGATCGAGCCACCAAAATATCGGTGCCTCGTTGAACAACAGAGCAACGGGTGCCAGATCTGGATATCGTTGCGATACCCAAAATACCTCCTTGGGTCTCCACCAGAAATCCAGATCTGACACCCATGTTGATCTCGTGGACTGCCGCATTCTCAATGGGTTTCCCATCATGTCGGCTTCACAAACAAATGATCTTCCCGAAGATGATCAATCTATTGCCGAGGTTTCGGCACCTCGCAATTTCTCTGAACGAATTGCGATTGTTGTTGTCGCAATACTGGTGATTGGCTTTGTTGCCGCGGCGTTTATGTCGGTTGTGGGGCCAGATGTCAGGGAGCTATGGCGTCGCGCGAAGAGAGTTCCCGGTACCCAGCCTGTCGTTGACGTGACTCCATCAACGCTAGACGATCGCGCTCCCGTCGCGCGATCGTCGGATCAAAGGTTGACTTTGGCCGCGGACGCTCAGATTGTTCCGCCGCAGCGTCGAATTTCAACATTGGCGACTCCTGCGGGCTCACTCTCCGAACCGGCCGACGCGCTCGTTGTCATGGCTAACGCTGCCGTTGCCGATCCGTTTCAAGTTCCGAATGCTCAAAACTCATCCGAACCAGCATCGGCTGAG
Organism: Schlesneria sp.; assembly: GCA_028291515.1. Classification (GTDB taxonomy): domain Bacteria; phylum Planctomycetota; class Planctomycetia; order Planctomycetales; family Planctomycetaceae; genus Schlesneria. Next base: position 4,330 of record JAQGHU010000030.1, on the reverse strand, counting down.
ATCGCGGATCCGGCCACAACTCTGCTGGATGCTGCTGCTCAACTGGTCAGTCGGTCCTGGCAGGATTTCGATTACCCGGCCCCGTGGTATGCAGGTAAGACCTCGAAGAAGCGGATGGTTTATTCAAACCATCGGAACCGGCTGCTCAATGCCGTTGCTCACCCCCAACCGTCAACCTTGTCGCTCGAATTTGCTCGCAAGGACTACGCCGCCGCGCTGACAGAATTTGCTGACGATCCTCGGCTGGACTATGCCTTTGGACTGGCGCTTTGGAAGCATGGACAATTTGCCGAAGCCATCGACATGTTTCAGACGGCAGCGCGGCTGGACGAAAAGCCGTTCTTGCCGGCGGCGCTGGCGGTGGCATGGGGGCGATTTTTGAATCATGACGAACGTCGTGGGCTGGATCAGTTGCAACATGTCGCCCGAGTCCTCGCGGCATCATCAGAGACCTATCCACCCGACGCACAGAAGGAGCAGGCGGCGATCGCGATGGGAAGGGCACTGGGCTATCTGTCAAAACCCGACCGCGTCCCTGAACTCGCCGACACGGTCCAGTTGACGGCGATCACACTTCGTAAGCGTCTGCCCGACGGGCTGCAAGGAGCTTTTGACAGCGGGTTTAGCGATGTCAATCAGCGCGAATCCGAGTTGCTTCGATTTCTCGAACTGCCGCATGATCGGTTGCAAGCCGAACACTCGGCGCATCGAGACGATTTGCAGTTGAAAATCGACTTATTGCGTACTGAGATGCGCGACGCTCGCAACACCGTTTCACGGACGCATCGCACTCACGTCGAGACCATCGCCGATGTTCTGAAAGAAGTGACGAATGTTCGCGGGCAGGTGGAAAAACTGCGGCCGAAGATCGAGAAACTGCGGGAATCGATCACCAAGCTGGCAACGCCGCAGCCGCACGTCGAAAAGAAAACAATGCCCAGTCACTTTGATCTGGTGACAGGGCAGGGGGGGCAGACCGCTTTGGTTCAGAGCAACTCGACAATGACCTTGCTCCTTGCCGAAACTGCGTCCGAACGAGCATCTCGAATTTCGAAATTGAGCAAGTCTCGCGACGAATTAAAGAAGATTCATGAGGATCTGTCCAACCTTCGCGACCAACAACAAGATTTGGTCGCCCGGCGGAATGCAGAAGATCGGCAGCATCGATCGGACAGAGATGCCGCACGTCAACAGCGGGTCGCGCGACTGGAAGAGCAACGCGTTCTGGAGCGAACGCTGCAAGATTTGAGTAAGGCACTGCGTCGGACGAAGATGCTACGCGAGGGATTCGACACCATCGCGGCTTACATCCCCTGGAACGTGGAAATTGAAGGGGAAGCGTTGCGATTGGCCCTCAATCCGAAGCCTGTCGGACGGCGGACGGAAGCTGGCAGCGGGGAATCGGCAGCCTCGCGCGGGTTGAAATGACCTTCCGCATCCGCTGCGCGACCAGTTTTCAGCCTCGATTTCTGGCGATATCCCGCTGATCCGGCACGGGGGATTTGTCCCCGCCGCCAATCTGTCTTAGAATCCATAATCATTTCGTCATCGCCGATACGATGGCTGGAACCTTCGTTCCTGACGGGGCGTCTGATTGAAGACGCCTATTCCAAATACAGCAGACCACCACTGAGGTATCTCAGCGAGGAATTAGCGATCATGGATTTTCCGGTTTGTCCTGCATGCGGCGAGTCCGTCATCGATGATGACGCCGAAGATTGCCCATTCTGTGGTGCGCCGATGAAGGCGAAGTCCGGGTCGAGACCCGCGGCGAAGCCGGCCGCGGCCAAACCCACGGCAGCGAAACCGACACCTGCGGCTACAGGCAAAGCCGGCTCTTCGGCTTCCATGTCTACAACTAATAAGCCAGGAACTGCCACCAAGCCGGCAGCAACAAGAGGAGGCACCTCTTCGCCAGCGGATGACTTTCCGTTCGAAGCGGAATTGCCGGGTGCCAAAACTGCCATCCAGGCCATGCCCAGTCCCTCGAAGGGCCGCACGCTGGAGGTCGTTTGCCCCATGTGCGAAACGACTGGGTACGTTCCACCGACGGCCGTCGGGAAGGACGTGAAATGCGCAAACACGAAATGTATGGTCCCCGTCTTTAAGGCACCCGCCCCGACAGTAGAAGCTCCGCCCCCACCACCTCCGAAGAAGAGCAACCTGATGCTTGTCGGTGGCATCACGGTCGCGGTCATGGTGATTGCCGGAGGAGCCATGATTTTCCTCTCTAGCCAACCTGTCGGGAATAAGGGCCCCAAGGTCTTGTCCGATGACGATCGTGCGCTGATGCAAGAGATGGCCAACAACAAAGCGCCCGTTGAGAACGAAGTCAAAAATGGTGACAAGCATGTGCTAGACGCAGCGCTTCCCGATGACAAGACCAAGACGACGGACGCCACTCCCAAGACTCCCGAAGACTTCATCGCCGCTGCGATCAAGAAACTGGGTGACGCCTGTTTGATCAGTGACCGACGCCAGCGCAGCAAGCCTTACTGTCGGCAACTGGCTGCAGACGCATCGGTCCTGGTCGGCGACATTAAAGCCGCGAACGAGCATCTCTCGCAGCTTGTGGTGGTGGGACGCACTGTCCCGTACTATCGAATTGAACCCAACCTGGAAAAGTTTTGGAGGGCCTGGTCCGCGGGCGACAAAGCCTCCGCAAAGACGGCGTTGGATGCGGCGATGGCCGATGCTCCCAAGCTACAAACGGTGGGCCGCAATCAGATGGAAGTCGCTGGTCGACTGGCCGCAGCACTCGCCACCGCAGATCGAGTCGGAGAAGGGCTGGAGATTCTGGAACGGCACCAATCCGATGCACTGGAGGGGCAGCTTGCGGCTCGCGTGCAGATGGCATCGGACGGACGGATCGCTCGTCTATCAAAGAGTGCCGCGGTACTTCCGTGGACTAAGCCGCAGGCGGCGGCGACGACGGGGTCACTCGTCAATCGCGGACAACTTGCCGCGGGCCGCACATGGGCTCAAAAACAGTCTGAAGAAGAAACTCGCGTCGAGTGTCTGGCGATTTGGGCCGAAGGGTTCGCTCGTCAACACGCAGGTAAGGGAGCCATGCCTGAGATCGATGAGGCGGTGAGAACGCTCTCTCCTCCCTTGGCTGCTCGCGTGTGGGCTCGAGCCGCTTGTGGCCGGTTTGCGGCCGGAGATCAAGACGGTGTGATGACGACCTTGAAGACGGCTCAAGATCTGATCGCGTCGGTCCCTGTTCCGAAAGAGCCAGAAATGCCGAACACAAAAGCGGCGATTTCCTACAAACAACCTGCGGCAACTCCACTCGTTCAAGCGGCGACGGCCGCGGCCGAGATTGCCTATGCACATTCGCTGATGCCAAGTCATTTGACTCAGGCCGAAGAGGCACTGGAGTTGTCGCTCACTTTCGCACGAGGGCTAGCGCCAGCGCTACCAGCAGTGAAAACGAAACTCGATCAGGCCGAGCAAGCAGGTTTGGCTGGTTTGCGAGAAAAAATGAAGCAGGAACTCGCCCTCAAGAGCGACGATCTGGCCAGCCAGAACGTCAGCAAGTATCGCAAGGTGCTGGCTGATATGGGTGAGGCCTCGCAGCGTCGGCATCAACTGCAACTGAACATCATGTCTCGCCTGGCTGAAGTGGGATTGAAGAATAAGGTCTGGTCGGTGGTTAGTAATCGCAGTGCCGAGAGCAATGCCAGTCGCCGCGATGACTTCCTGGGTTCGCCGCTGATCGGAATCCTGCTCGAAGTGTTTCAGGGAAGCGAGACCGAGAAGAGCATTCAGGGCGCCTTGGGAAGTGCGACGCCCGTCTGGCCGGAAGGGGCCTATGTTCGCCAATTCTTGCATCAGCAGGATTACGCCGGTGCCGCACTATATGTGTCGAGACTCGATTCCAATTCCGGGCTGCGAGATGAAGTGGCGCTGATGTTTGCGACGAATCTGGCTGCCGCCGACAAACCGGACGACACATTGGGTTTCATCAGCAAACTGGACGATATCGTGCTGCGTGAAGAAGCATATCGGCTGTCGGCAGCACTGTTGACGCAACGTCAGCGGTCGGATGTCGTCTGGAAACAGGTGCTGGCATTGCCACAAGCGACAGAAAAGGCATCACTCTGTCTTGGTTTGGTCGTCGGTCTCAAGGCTGGTCCCCAACCCAAGGAACTGCCAGAGCCATCGCTGGTTCCTTAAATGACCTGGCGCGATTGCTTCATGTTTGGGAGGGCGAGGCTCCTGCCGAGTCTTCTTAGGTGCTGTTGGCACCGTGTTGTGAAAGAGGAACTTTGGTGTAGCGTATTGTTGTGGGCGGCGGTGTTGAAGATGGCCGTTGCGTCATTGGTGT
>JAQGHU010000026.1 GCA_028291515.1 Schlesneria sp. | reverse complement strand
GCGACGGTCTGGGACTTCATGGCCGGTCCGCGATCGGAATGAATCGTGAGCTGATCAGGTGGCACATGCTGTTTGGCACAAGTTTCCCGGATCAGCCTGGCGGCCAGTTCCGAGCATTCGCGTTGGGCGAGCAGCCAGCCCACGGAGTACCGGCTGAAGATGTCCAGAATCACGTACAGGTGAAAGTGGGATCCCTTGCCCGGTCCCGGCAACAAGGTGATATCCCAGGACCAGACTTGGCAGGGTGCCGTGGCGATCAGTTCGGGCCGGTGGTACTGCGGATGCTGCAACTGATCGCGTCGTTCCCGGACTTCCTGCTGGTCTCGGAGAATGCGATACATGGTTCGCGTGGAACAGGTGATAAACGCCCTCATCCAGCAGTGTGGCGTGGATTTGCGGGGGTGCCTGGTCCATGAACCGCGGTGAGTTCAACACCTCGAGGACATCTCGGCGTTCCGTCGGACTCAGAGCCCGCGGAGAAGGGTTGTGATCCTTCGGCAGGACTGGCGTGAGCGGTTGCTGACGACGGTAATACGCGGCTCGTGAGACACCCAGGGCGTGACAGGCCAGCGCCGTTCCGACGCCGGGAGCGAATTCGGTGACCACGTTCATCAGACGCTCCCTTCGTTGTCGAAGGCCTTCAGGGTGATCCCCAAGATCTCGGAGGCTTTTTTTTGAATCTCCAACATCAGTTCCGCCTGTTGCAGTCGCGTCTGCAGGCGAGCATTTTCACGCTGGAGTTGGGCGACACTCTGATCCTGAACCGGCGACTTCGGGACCGCACGTTTGTCGGACGCTGACGCCTGGAGTCGACCTTGATCGCGCTGGTGACGCCAACTGGTCAGATGCGACGAATACAGTCCTTCCCGACGGAGGATACTTCCGATCTGGCCGGTCCCCCCACTGGCCTCAATCCGTGCCAGCACCTCCAGCTTATAGGCCTTGGTAAACTGACGACGAACGGGTCTCTCCAGCACCTGCGGATTGGGCAGACCGGCGGGGCCTTGTTCGATCACCCGGCCACTGGCGGAGTGAATTTTCGGCCCAGCGGGCTGTTCCACGTCCCTCTGCTCTTGATCAGCCATGGTCTGTTTCCTGCCCGCTCTGCACACAATGAGTTCTGTAGAACTGTCTCACTCATTATTGGCACACAGGGCAACGCAGCCGGCTGCATGACACAACCTCCCATTCTACTGAGAGTGTGTTCGCAGATTTGCGGCCCGTTGTCAAAGTACAAACGGACTCGGCAAGTCGTGTGAGGTGTCTGGCGACTGGAGCCAAAGCGGTGTCGAGCCACCGCACTCCAAGGTTCGCTGACGATCGGCGTTCAATTGTGAAAGAACAATCCCGCTGTGCGGGGCCTAAAATGCAGGCGATTCTGCGTCGGCCAAGCGTCAATCAATGAGGGCCGACTGGCACACTGGTTGTCGCTCTCTTGTGCCATAAAACAGGTGACTCGACCAAGCCCAATTTCACGTTTTTTGAGGATTTGCTTCGAAGTTTTTCCAGGGCTCCGCGAAGCCAGCAAAAGCACGGCCTTGTCGAAGACTCCAAAACCGTGGTACCCGCGAGATTTCTTTGGATGCGGTATCGAGGCGTCGCACCAAATTTGCGAGCACCGACATCCAGGCTGCGTGCCCTCAATGGTTGAAGAGAGGTAGAGAGTTACCACGAAGGACACGAAGAGCACGAAGATGAAATTTTGGACTTGCCCAAGAAAAGTGGGCGCGAGGCGAGATGGTTAGATGGCTTGCTCGAACATTATGGGAGACAGGTATCCCAAAGTCGAGTGCCTTCGGACGGGGTTATAGAAGGTTTCGATATATTCAAACACACTCTGTCGAGCCTCGGCTTTGGTTTGATAGTGACATTGATGGACGAGCTCTTTTTTCAGCGTGGCGAAGAAGCTTTCCATCGGTGCGTTGTCCCAACAGTTCCCTTTGCGGCTCATGGAGCAAGTGATCCCCTGCTGCTGGAGGATTCGCTGATAGTGGTCGCTGGCGTACTGCACACCTCGATCAGAATGAGCGACCAGCCCCTCTCCAGGAACTTCTCGGTTCACGGCCGCCTGCAACGCGTCCGTCACGAGTCGACTATCAATTCGTTCCGACATCGACCAGCCAACGATCTTGCGGGAATAGAGATCCTCGACCGCCGCGACGTACAGCCACCCTTCCGCAGTCGAGATGTAGGTGATGTTCGCCACCCAAGTGACATTCTTTCCACGCGGTGCGAAATCTCGACTGACGATGTTGTCCGCGACAGGCAGTTTGTGTCGCGAGTCTGTGGTCGTCACGCGAAACTTCTTCACCGTACAGGCACGAATCCCGGCTTGTTTCATCAGCTTGGCCACCGTCTTGCGATTGCACGGACAACCCTGGGCAATCAACTCTTGGTGGATCCGTGGCGCTCCATACGAATCGTGGTGCTTCTGCTGATGCAGTGCGCGGATCCGGGTGGTCAACTCTTCGCGCCGCTGCGCCGACTCACTCGTGGGCCGCTTCCGCCAGGCGTAATAACCGCTGCGAGAAACCGCCAACGTGCTGCAGAGAATCTGGAGGGGCCAGACCGCTCGATGAGACTCGATAAACTGGCACCTCATCGCGACTCCTTCGCGAAGAAGACCGTCGCTTTTTTTAAAATATCTCGTTTCATCCGCAGCTGTTCGTTCTCACGACGCAACTTCGCCAGTTCCGCCTCCTGGGCTGTCTGCTGCCCCGGCCCTGGAAACGCTTGTTCTCCTTCGCTGGCCAACTGCGCCTTCCATCGGTACAGCAGGTTCGGATTAATTCCCAGGCGGCGAGCCGTTTCCGCGATCGAAAGCTGCTGCTTCAGAATCAAGCTTAACGCTTCTCGCTTATACTCAGCACTAAACACACGACGCTCTTTCGACATCTGCGGACTCCTCAAGGATTAGCATACTACGCTTTTCCTCGCGCCCACTTTTCTTGGGCAAGTCCATTTGACGAGTTTCCCAGTCGAGTAATCGGTTGTACCATCGAGGTCGACCAAATCCTGTCGAGATGATCAGGGGATTTGACGAAGCTCAACTGATGACATACATGAAGTTGGCCGACATCCAGATCGAAATCTTCATCAACTTCAATACGAGGAGGCTCAAAGATGGAGTGTCTCGTACTCTCCCCCTTCGTGCTCTTCGTGTCCTTCGTGGTGAAGAAATGCTGAACCAGCCGGTCAACTTGACCCACCGTCGCTGGCGGTTCAAAGTGTTGGCTGGATGCCCGTCGATGATCGCGGGCAAGTTACCTTGCATGCTCGGCAGGGTGAACCTATGAAGAACGGAGGTCGCGCCGAAAAGGTGAGTGACTTCGGTGGTTGATCAAGTGATGCTGGAAGTGCCTAAACGTCCAGTCACCTGTCACAGAAGGAACACTCTCATGAACTTTGTCGGCGTCGACCTCCACAAGCACACTATCACACTGGTTGTCGTGGACGCATCTCGAAAAATGCTGTCTCGGAGACGATTTACCAATCTGATGTCCGAACAGATCGTGGCCTTCCTCAAGAGTCAGGGGGAGTTTCAATTGACGGTCGAAGCGACCGCCAGTTACGAATGGTTCGTGCAACTGGTGGAGCCTCTGACCCAGCGGGTCGTCCTGGCTCACCCCGGTAAGTTGCGAGTGATCGCGGAGAGCACTCGCAAGAGCGACAAACTGGATGCCAAGGTTCTGGCCGAGATGCTGGCGCTAGACCAGATTCCGGCGTCGTATCGCCCGACACCGCGTCAGCGCGCTCATCGTCAATTGGTACGGCAACGTCAGTTCTGGCAGCGCAAGATCACTGGTGTCCGCAACAAGATCCGCCGGATCCTCAGCGACTATAACCTGGACCGAAGCGACCTGTTCACGGAAGTCGGTCAGGCGTGGTTGAAGACCGCTGCGGTCTCGGACGTGGACCGGTTCTGCCTGGATCAACTGGTTGACGAATGGACTGGCCTGATCGAGCGCCTGCAAGCCGTGGACAAGCAGGTGCGCGAGTTCGCCAAATCGGGATCGGACCAGGAACAGTTTGACCGGGCACTGTTGCGGACTATTCCGGGGGTGGGCCCTGTGACCAGTGAAGTCGTGCTGGCAGAACTGGCCGATCCACGTCGCTTTTCCTCGTTGAAGAAAGTCGTGGCGTATGCCGGTCTGGCACCGGGTCAGCGAGAGTCCGCTGGGAAACGCAAGAGCTTGCACATCGAGAAGACCGGGTCGCCGTTGTTGCGCTGGGTGCTTGTGCAGGCCGCCTGGCAACTGGTGAAGCGTTCGCCGAAGTGGCGCGCGATCTACGAGAACCTCAAAAGGCGGATCGGTACCAAAAAAGCGATCGTGGCCGTCAGTCGGAGGCTATTGACGCTCTGTGTCACCCTGTTGAAGAATCAGCAGGTCTATCGGGAGATCACTGTCAGCCCGGCGTCGACTGCCGGATCGAGTCCTCCCGTGAAGCCTGCTCAAGCACGCACCTGAACATCTTTGATCGAAGTCCTCCTTGGAGAACACCGCCTGCAGTAACCTTTGCAATCCCGCGATCACAACGAGTCAGTCAAGACGACTTGGGATGACCCCGACCCCAGCCAGGAGCCGATGGCCCTTACTCTATCGAGTCTCGTCAGGGTGAATGGCGGCGTCCCCTTTGAATTTTGTTTCGTAGGACATGCTTCCCTCGTGGCCTGGTCCACGTCGCCGAACGATCCTGAATAGATGGTTGAGCGTCTTCCGTCTTGTCGGCCCAACTCGAGATACAACACAGGCAAAAGCGAAGACCTCGCTCCGCCTCAGGCTCAGAGAATCTGCCACCAATGTCGCAAGACGCCAAGTTCGGGCGAGGGGACGTACCGAGCGATGCTGACGGCGACGGGAATCTCCACCTTGGTGAAATGCTTTTCTGCATCCAACTCTTGACAACTCGTTCTTCATAGATGGCCGGGGTTGGAGCGCGGTCCAGCCCGCTCCAGCCCTTGAACTTGTACGCAGTTTTTACAATTGATCGCTCTGGGTCCGAGTGTTGATTTCGCTTCTTTAAGTTTGAGCTGGCAGTGAGTTGCGCTCCACTTCAGTCCGAGAGCGGATCGCAGGCACGTCGATTGCGATGTGGCAGATTGCCGCCACGGAACGCTGACGGCCTTGAAGTCGACGCACGGAAAGCTGTCGCATCAGAAGCAGAAGTACGGATGCGTATCGTGGCTTATCTTGCCTTGGATGTTGCTCAGTGGGCTGAACAGAACTTCGGCGGTTGCGATCTGAATGATTCGCGTCGGACGCGGCGTGCAGTCAAAGTCGCGCAGCAGATGGCGGAACACCCTGACGGCAGCGGTCCCGCTCAGACGGAGGACTGGTCGGATTTGAAAGCCATGTATCGATTGTTCGATGCTGAAGACGTGACATTCACAGCTTTGGCAACGCCGCACTGGCAACGCACACGATCCCTGGCTCGCGGGACTGTTCTCCTGATTGGCGACACGACAGAGACGGACTTTGGGTATCACCGCTCGGTGACTGGTCTTGGTCCTACGGGTGACGGATACGGGCTTGGCTTTTTCATTCACAGCTCGATGATGATCGATGCGGATAGCGGCGAGATTATCGGCCTGGCCGGACAGGAGCTGTTTTATCGCCAGCCCGCTCCCAAAGGCGAGAATTCGTATCAAGCCCTGCAGCGTCCCCGAGAATCAGAAGTTTGGGGACGAGTCATTGATGATGTCGGCCCACCGGTCGAAGGATCGCGCTCCATTCATGTCTTCGATCGTGGCGCGGACAATCTGGATGTGTTCTGCCACTGTCGCGAACAACGTGCGGACTGGGTCATTCGTGCCGCTCAGTTGCATCGCAAGGTGGAAGACGATCACGGCACAAAGCGTTCTTTACGCAAGACGCTGGAGCAGCAACCCTTGTCCGGGGCCTATACCTTGTCGGTCCGCGCGACGAAGAAACATCCGGCGCGAACCGCAAGGCTGCATGTTCGCTTCACGCGAGTCACTCTGCGCTGTCCGAAGCGGCGCACGAAGTATCAACGCCGCATCGACTTCACCGAACTGACACAAGGGGTCGTCGAAGTCCGTGAGATCCGTCCCCCTCAAGGCGTTAAACCACTGCATTGGGTGCTGTGGACCTCGCTGCCGATGGCCAGCTTCGATGAGGCGTGGCAGGTGATTGAGTACTACGAAAAAAGGTGGCTCATTGAGGAATTCCACAAGGCGATCCAAACAGGTTGTCGGTTAGAAGCCCGGCAATACCTGGAAGCCCATCGGCTGGAAGCCGTGGCTGGTATCACGTGCGTCCTGGCTCTGCGGTTGCTGCAACTGAAGACCATCGCGACCACACATCCGGAGCTTCCTGCGGCCCGCGTCGTCCCGAAGATGTGGCTGAAGATGCTCAGTGCCCTCCGGAAAAGGAAGCGAATCACCGTGCGTGACTTCTTTCGGCATCTGGCAGGACTCGGCGGTTTTCTCCTGCGCACAGGCGACGGCGAACCGGGATGGATCACCCTCTGGCGCGGCCTCGACAAACTGATCCTCGCCGTCAGAGGCTTCGTCGCCATGCAGCTCAAATGTGGGTAAGTCCAAGCGCTCCAGCCCCGGCCACCCCGCCGAGGTTTGTTCGTTTCATGGGGCATGCCATGCGTGAATTCTTTCGCGGTTGGCGACGGAAGACTGGCAGCATGCTGGTACTCTTTGCATGTGCCTTGATGGTCATCTGGTTTCGAAGCTATGCGATCTCTGACGATCTGGGCTACTTCTTTCAGAATGATTACCGGTTGACCATAGGAGGCGGTCAGCTTAGCTGGTCGCGAACTATCCATTCATTTCCATTTCCTGATCCTGATCCGGAAACATTTTGGCAGACGGTCTGGTGGAAGACCGCAAAGTACATACCTGCAGATGCGGTCACCGATCACAAGTATCTGTCAAAATATGAATTGTCGGGCATCGAAGTTTCGGTCTCAGACCAACGCTTGGTATATCCTGTGGCAGATTCAGTCAGGGTGTCTCTGTGGCGCGTTCCCTTGATGTTGCTCATTGTCCCCGTGACCCTGTTGTCTGCCTACCTGATCCTCTGGATGCGACGAAGGGCGAAACCGTCCGATCAACCCACGAATCCGAATATTAATTCAAACTGACCCACTACCTCACGTTTCGACCAGCTACGTCGAGCGACAGAACCTAACGATGCGAATGAAGATTTGCCGCTTCACCAGATTGACCAATGCGTTCTCGAAGAAGATCGAAAACCACGCGCACGCGATTGCGTTGCACTTCATGCACTACAACTTCTGCCGCATTCATCAGACGCTGCGGTCAACTCCAGCAATGAAGGCTGGCGTCAGCGATCATGTCTGGACAATTGAAGAAATGGTCGGGTTGCTTCGGACATATAATCTGGCCTGACGGCTCGCTTGCCATCGTAGTCGAACAGCCCCGGCGATAAGCTGGGGTTTGTTCGTTTTACAGGGAGTGAATCATGTGGTCATTCTTCCACGGCTGGCAACGAAAGGTGGGGGTAGTCACGCTGGTGATGGCGCTGGCGGTTACAGGAATGTGGGCGAGAAGCTTCATGATTCTCGACCAAGTCCGCCTGTATCGCAAAGATGTCTTTCGAGTGCTAGTGACGACACCCGGCTCATTCGGTTGGATTGATCATACTGATCTGAGTGCTTCCAGCTTCAAGCCGCCGCCTCCGTCTTGGTCTTGGGGATACTTACACGTCGGCGATACGCACCCCGATCCCGCGACGCACCTGATTACGTGGCAGATTCACGTTCTCGGCTTTGGTGTCGGGAAGGGCGTATTCAACAATACGGACGTAGTTCTTATCCCTTATTGGCCTTTTGCGATTCCCCTAACCCTTCTTTCCGCCCACCTGATTCTTTGGAAGCCACGCAAGCGGGAAACATCCGCGCCACCTACGAATTTGAATCTTATTTCAAACTGACCCACTACCGAGAAATGAGTTGAATCTGTCGGCGGTTGCCCGATTTGGCGGTGGTCGTTATTCTGACGCTTTGGGATTCGTGGTTAAGGGTTGGCTGATCATGGGTTAGAACCTGCTGGCACGGCTCCCGATGAAGTGACCTTGGAACGAGCCGGGAAACCGCTCTTTATTTTGGTTGGTGGCATTGGCGTGACATCCATTGATGTCGACTGCGGAAGGATTGGCAACATGGGTTTGATGGACGGCAAGCGTGGCCTGGTTCTGGGTGTGGTCAACGATTACTCAATCGCCTGGGGAATCAGCGAGCAACTCTTCAAAGAGGGAGCTCAACTCGGGTTCACTCATCTGCCAGACAAAGATCCTGCCAATCCCAAGATGGCTCGTCGCGTTCGCAAGTGCGTGGAGCAGTTCAATCCGAAACTGTTCATGCCGTGCGACGTTCAAGTCGATGCGGATATTGACGCGGCATTTGCCGCGGCGAAGGAAACTTTCGGTGAGTTGGATTTCGTGGTCCACTCGATCGCCTACGCTCCGCTGGAAGACCTGAAGGGGCCAGTTCACTGCTGCAGCCGCGAAGGCTTCAAGACTTCGATGGACATCAGCGTCTACAGCCTGATGGCGGTTTGTAAGCGAGCGAAGGACGTGATGCCCAACGGCGGCAGTATTCTGACGCTGACCTATCTGGGTGGTGAACGCGTCATCCCGGGTTACAACGTGATGGGTCTGTGCAAGGCCGCGCTGGAGTCGTCGGTTGGCTATCTGGCTCACGAATTCGGTCAGAGCAAGATTCGCGTCAACGGTTTGAGTGCGGGTCCCATCAAGACTCTGTCGGGTTCGGCCGTGAAGGACTTCGACAAGATGCTGGAGATGTATGACGCGCTGTCGCCATTGCGACGCAACGTCAGCTTGGAAGAAGTCGGCAAGAGTGCCGTTTACCTGCTGAGTGACATGTCCACGGGCGTGACCGGCGAGACGCTGCACGTCGACAGCGGCTATCACGTCATGGGAGCTCCTCCAGGGGATGCCAAGCTGGCTGGCGCATGAACCGTTGCCAACTTCTGACGATCAAGCTATGACCAGTTCCCCACCGAAGCGCATCGGCATTGCGATTGTCGAGCATGACGGCCGCTATCTGGTGGGGACTCGCGGTCCCGAGAGCCCGCTGCCCGGATACGCCGAGTTTCCGGGCGGCAAGTGCGAGCCGGGCGAAACGGCTGAAGCGTGTGCGGTTCGAGAAACTCGAGAAGAGACAGGGTTGGCGGTTGAAGTCGGCCGCCTGATGCTGAGACGCGAATACACATACCCGCATGCAACAGTTGACCTGCATTTTTTCCTTTGCCACCCGGTGAATTTGTTGTCTCTTCGCGACGATCACCAGGGTTTCCGCTGGATCGCGGCGCGCGAGCTGCAAGCGTTAAAGTTTCCTGAGGCGAACGAACCCATCGTCGAGATGTTGAGTTCCCGCTGATCGCGCCCGTCCCTTCTTTTCAGATCTTTGCAGCGCCGACCCGTTTCTTCGGAAATGCGAAGTTTGTGCTAATTTCTCCATGAAATCAGGGGTTCAGTAGAACTTCAGAATGTCGGTCGTGATCTAGAACTCACCACATCCTCATAAACTTTTCACATATCAACGGCATCCTGCGCGACGCTCGGCAACGGGCGATTGCTCTTTTTCCGCTGATCCTTCCTACCGAAGTCTTATGAGGAGATTTCCTGCCATGATGCCACTGATGCACCGGCGCCGTCGGGGATTTACGTTGATCGAGCTGCTTGTCGTGATCGCCATAATTGGTGTGCTGGTATCACTGCTGCTTCCCGCTGTTCAACAAGCCCGCGAGGCCGCTCGACGTACTGAGTGTCGCAACAAGCTGAAGCAATTGGGGTTGGGGCTGCACAACTATTTGAGTTCTGCCGGCGTGTTCCCACCGGGCACGGTGAATGGTTCCGCCAGTGGGCCGGACGATGTGAACGGCCACAATGGTGGCGGGGGCGCAGGAATCGGCGGGCCGTGGATCTGCTTTATATTGCCCTATGTTGATCAAGCGGCTCTCTATGACAACTTCGCCAAGATCGTGGCCGAAAGACCAGAGGCAGTCGATTGGTTCGGGAATGGAACGTACGCGGCGACTCCCATCGGGAATTCGCATCTGGGAATAATGGATTGCCCCACGCACCCCCGAAATGACGAACGTCTATCGAATGGCACTGGAATGGAAGATCTGGCGCGGGGCAATTATGCCGCTTGTTACGGAAAATCAACTTACGGATACGCCAACACGACACAGCCCGCCCTTGGTGGTGTGTTCGGAAACAACTCCCGGATCTCGATGGCTGACATCACGGACGGCTCTTCAAACACACTGCTGCTGAGCGAACTGCGTTACCGGACACCGAGCAGCAATGGTCCATCGACAGCCGATATCCGCGGAACGTGGTCTTATGGTTCGATGGGAGCTAATATTTTCAGCTCTCAGACCGGGCCGAATTCGTCCGTTGCCGATCTGCTGTGGGGATGCCGCTCGATGCCTTCCGAGAACATGCCCTGCACGAGCACACCAAACGGCATTGCGTCCATGATCACATCCTATGCCGCGGCGCGAAGCTATCACACCGGTGGCGTCCATGTTGTCATGGCGGATGGTGCTGTTCGGTTCGCGTCTGAAAACATGGATTTGCAGCTATGGCAAGGTCTGGGAAGTCGCGGTGGATCTGAACCCGTCGGTGACTTCTAAATAAGCCGTTCGTGATAAGGGTTGTCTTGGATTTGGATTGGGTGCCACGGTCTCTCCGTTTTCGGGGTGGCCGGTCCTCAGTCAAAGACACGGCCATGTCGAAGACTCGAAATCCGTGGCCCGCCACGTTGATTTAGTTGTATCCAATTACAATTGCCTTCATTCGATAAGGATCGCTTGCCATGAGTTTCAGACTTTCCCTGGTCGGGATCAGTCTTGTGGCTGTTGTCGCGGGATGCAACAACTCGGACCGCCAACCCGTTTATCCCGTTCGGGGAACGATCCGGCTGGAAGGGAATGCCATGCCAGGGGGCGGTTCGATTGCCTTCATCCCCATAGAGAAGCAAAAGGGGAAGACCGCTGGGGGCGAGATCCGTGAGAATGGGACCTACGAACTGACGACGTACTCCGGTGGCGACGGTTCGATGGTGGGCTATTTCCGTGTCGTGATCGTGCAGTCAACCTCAATGGAACCGCGAGAGGCAATTCCCGATGGACAGCCGATTCCTGAGGGGGGGATGCAAGGGATCGCGGTCTCTCAGGGTGATCACATTCCGGCCGCCTATGGGGACCCCGGCAAATCGCCATTGCGGGCAACAGTCGAACCAACCAGCAACGTCTTGAATTTTGATTTGCAACGGACGTTGGATGTCGGTCCCGGCCAGGGAGCGAACCCGCCGGGTGTCGCTGCGCGATTTGAACAGCCGATCTTGATTGTGGCGCGATCGAAGGGATCGCGCGACCAACGTGCGTTATTGGGCCGGCATCAGTGACGGCGGTGTTACCCGCGACCGCCGACGGGATCGGAGTAACGGTGATCCCGTCGCGTAACTGGCTGGTCTCGCCAGCGTTCGATGCGTTGATGGTTGCCAACGTCACCTGGCCGCTGATTTTGCTGCTGCAATTTCGCGAAGGTTTCGAGGGGCGGGCGGGCCTGCAGTTCTGGCAAGTCTATTTTGTGACGACGCCGCATCGCTGGATCACCCTCGCGCTGGTCTTTCTCGATCGAGAACGGTTTCGCCAACGTCGATTTTTGTTTGTAGGGATTCTGGTCTGTGCGATCGCGATCTGCACGACTGTCCGAATTACCACCGGCGCGCTGACCTGCCTGCTGACCATTGACTACATCTGGAATGCCTGGCATTTTGCGGCTCAGCATCAGGGAATTTACCGGATCTATGGCCGCTTGACCGAGGTCGCTCCGCCAAGACAGGTCATCGTGGAGCGGTGGCTGCTGCGGTTCTTTCTGTTGTATGTGACATTGCGAGTCGCCATCGCAACGTGGTCGAGTGCGACGAGTGATTCGATCTTCGCAACGCTCGACTGGGTTGTTCCCGCGGTCCCGCTGGCTCTGCTCGTTCGTGACGCTGCAAACTGGACTCGTGTCGCTCGAGGGCGGCTGCTCTATTTGGCGAGTGTCAGTTCGCTGTACCTCGGCTTGTTGTGGGCCGTTCATTTTCGAAAGCCCGGTCTGGCGCTCGCGCTGACGACCGCCTCGGCGTTGTTTCACGCGGTCGAGTATCTGGCCGTCGTGAGTTGGTCGGTTCGCAAACGAAACGCGAATCGTTCCGAAAGTCGGGATTGGTTAGGGATCATTGCTACGCAATGGTCTTTATCTTTGGGAGCATTTTTGGTCGTGCTGGGCAGCGGTGCCTGGCTGCTCGATCAAGGCTGGGCGGAGCACTGGCTGTTTCTGAATGTCGTCGTGGCGTTCTTGCATTATGCCTTCGACGGTGTGATCTGGCGGCATCGACCGGCACGAACTTCGGGTTTATCGGCGAGCTGAGATGAGTCTTCCACTTCGACATCATCGTGTCATTGCCGATCGTCACATTGTGCCGTTGACGGTGGACTTTCTCCGGCTGGTGGTCGCGACCGCGGTGATTTATTGCGGAATTGCGTCATCGCTATTTGTGCGACGGGACGTTGCGTTCGTTTACATGCTGAGCTCGCTGCCGCTCGTCGTATCACTGCGACTGGCATCTCATCGGACAGTTGCCATCGGAGCGTTCGTTGTCGCTGCCATGACGTCATTGGGCCTAATGTACGGTCCTTGGGAGGTGGTGACGGAATACATCCCGATCTGGATCGTGCGAGTTGTTGTCGCAGTCTGCTTGACGACATCAGCGTGGCTCCTGTTGCCCATTGCTGTGACGGACTGGGCATTGGCTGCATCATCGAAACGGGGTGCGATTCTCTGGGCTGGTTTCGGGATCCTGGTCGTGGGAGTTCTTCCTCTCGTTTATGTCTTGGCCCGATGTCGCCACGACGCGATCGTCGTCGAAGAACTCGTCAGCCAATCTCGGTTTGGCGAGGCACGGAGCAAGATCCGAGAGGTCTGCCGGTTGGCTCCGTCGATGGTGTGGAGGTCTCGCTCATTGAAAGAGCTTTCAAGGGAACTCGATCAGCGTGTGCATGCTCTGGAATCGCAGGTGGCCGCGATGCCTCTAGCGATGACAACCGAGAGTCGTTTGCGGCGATGTCGAATGCTCGCGATGTTAGCTGAAACGGAAGCGGCGCTTGCTGAACTGGCGAAGCTCGGTGAGTCGGACGTTGCTGCCCAGGCATACGATCTGGCTGGGACAATTCATGAGAACGCCGCTCGGTGGGACGATGCGAGAACATTTCATCAACGCGCGCTCGTGAGTTGGCAAAATCAGTCTCAGTCGCCGCAACGTGATGCCGGCCTGATTCAATCGGCGCTGCGGTTGGCGTATTGCGAACGAAAGCTGGGGAACTATGAGGTCGCCGAGAGTCACTACCTGGAGGTGCTGGCCGTTTCGCCGACGGCGGAAAACCATTTCTTACTCGCGCAGTTTTACGAAGACATGCAACAGGCTGGTCAGGCACGCACTCATGCTCGCCAGGCAATGTCGCTTGATCCGCGTCGATATCAACGAGACGGACAGAAGCTCATCGACAAGTTGACCCTGGGCCACTTCGGATGCCTGCAGATTTATCGAGAGGAATCGAATTCGAGCGCGTCGACAACATCAACTGGCATTCCCCAGGACTTGGCCAGCCCCCTGATCAAGTAGCATCTGAGCGACTTGTTGACCGAGCAATTCGGCGTCTGCTGTCGGAGCTGTGGCGCTGGCCATCCAGCGATGTGACCCGTCTTGCGGCAGGATCACCGCTTCGAGTTGAATGGCCCCGTCACCTTGAGGTGTCGTTGCGACGCCCAAGGGGGCATGACAGCCGGCTCGTAGTGTCCGCAGCAGGCTGCGCTCCGCGGTTGCGGCGGATAGCGTTGCGGGATCGGTGATCGCAGCGAGAACTTGTCGAACCGCCTGATCATCAGCGCGACATTCCACCCCGACCGCGCCCTGGCTGACGGCGGGGAACATGTGGGGGGGGGCGAGTTCGCAGGAGATTCGATCTGCCAGACCAAGCCTTGTCAGTCCGGCGACGGCCAGGACCAAGGCGTCGTACTGACCTTCATCGAGTTTTCGCAGTCGAGTTTCGACGTTGCCGCGAACTTCTTCGAGGATCAGGTCACTGCGAAGATAGCGTAGTTGTGCTTGGCGACGCGGGCTGCCGGTGCCGACGCGAGCATTCGGAGGCAAGGCATTCACAGTGGCGGCAGCGGTACTTCCTTTCGGCAGGACCAAGGCGTCTGCGGTGGCACCGCGAGCGGGGGTTGCTGCCAGGACCAAGCCGGGCACGGAATCGGTCGGCAAGTCCTTCAGGCTGTGAACGGCGATGTCGGCTCGTCTATCGAGAACGGCGTTCTGAACTTCGCGCGTGAAGACTCCGAAGCTACCCAGATCGCGTAGCCGTTCGGTCTGATCGCGATCTCCTGTCGTGGAGACGTGGACCAGTTCGACAGTGGTTTCGGGCGAGGCCCGGCGGATCAAGTCGGCGATATGATTCGCTTGCCACAGCGCCAGGTTGCTGGATCGAGTGGCAATTCGAATGGTCTTAGGTGCTGGCAATGGAAATCTCTCTCGTGCATTGAAGCACATCACTGATCAAACTGTCTGGTCGTGGATTCTATTGGGGACATCAAACTCGTGGAGGGCTGACGGCGACCACCGCCACGACGACGCGTTTCGCGCCGGCTCGTTTCAACGCCTTCGCAGCCGCATCGGCGGTCGCGCCGGTTGTCAGAATGTCGTCCACCAGCAGGATGGATTGCCCTTGCAAACTGGACTTCACCGCGCGAAACGCATCTTGCTGCTGCTGTCGACGCTGCACGGGTGAACTTTTGGCCTGCTTTGGAGTCCAACGAGCTTTGGCGAGAATATCGGTCGCCAGCCGGACCTTCAACCGCGTCGCGATTTGCCGGGCCATTGTTTCGGCCGCATATTGCGATCGGACGAGTCTTTTCAACCAATGCTCTGGCACAGGGACGATCGCATCAAAAGTTTGCTGCGAGAGCCTGATCTGCTGTGCGTCGACCAGAAGATTCACCAACGTTTTGGCGAGGAGAGCGCCCGATGGATTTTTCGCTCTCAGGCAGGCGACTCGCGTTTCGTCTCGATAAAGATTCAGGCGAATGACTTCGTCGAAGGCAAAGCCTTCTCGTTTGCAGAGGATGCAGTGATCGCTGGCAATGGTGAAGGGCCCTACTGGCGCACCACAACGGAGGCAAGCATTCGCGATCACCGTCGTCAACTTGTTGAGGCAACCAGAACAGAAGTCGGGATGCTGATCGGCCTCTTCGGAGATCCCGGTTGGGCAGAGCAGGCAAGTCGGCGGATAGATGAACTCGACTGCGGCTCGGCCCAAAGAGCGGAGCAGAGTCGGGAACGAAGATGTCTGAGTTTTCAGCATCAGTTGGCCATGGTTCAATCCGAGTAAGCGATTTCGTCGTCGACAATACTGCATTCACGAAGGCGGTCGCAATTGGCGACGATACTTTCCGGCCGACTTCGGTGGCGTCCACAATTTGGCTTTCAATCGCTATTCTCTCGGCGAGTGTTCAGTTATCGGAAGGATCGCCGAAGGAGTCGGCGGGTTAAGTCGGGGCAGTATGCGGATCATTATTATCGGTGGGGGGCTGGCAGGGCTGGCGGCGGCGGTGGCCTTGACGGAACGCGGTGTGAAATGCGTAGTCTTGGAGTCGCGACCGCGCCTGGGGGGGCGGGCGAGTTCGTTTCTCGATCCGACTTCGGGTTCGTACATCGACAACTGCCAGCATGTGTCGCTCGGTTGTTGCACGAACTTCCGGCATTTCTGCGAAACGACGGGGCTGGCGGAATTTTTTTGTATTGAGAAGACGCTGTACTTTGTCGGGCCTTCAGGAAAGATTGATCCATTCTCCGCGAGCGCGTTGCCCGCTCCACTTCATTTAGCAGGAGCGTTTGCCCGATTGAGCTACCTGAGTTGGCAGGACAAGCTGTCGTTGGGAATGGGGCTGCGGTCGCTGGCTAAAGGGATTCGACCGGAAGAGCGTGGGTTGCCGTTTTCGGAATGGTTGAAGCGGCATAATCAGTCGACAAATACGATCAATCGCTTCTGGCATGTGGTGCTGGTGAGTGCGCTGAGTGAGACGCTGGATCGAATCGATGTCGAACACGCTCGCAAAGTGTTTGTCGATACGTTTCTCGCTCATCGTGACGGCTGGCTGGTCGAGATTCCGTCGGTCCCGCTGGAAGACTTGTATGGCGGGCGACTGACCGACTGGCTGACTTCGCGCGGGAGCGAGATTCGTATGCAGTCTACGGCGGAGACTCTGAATCTCTTAGACGATGGAGTGAAATCAGCCCTGTTGAGTTCGGGTGAATCAGTCGAGGGTGATGAATTCATTATGGCGGCACCGTTTAATCGGGTGTTGTCACTGCTGCCTGCGTCGCTGGCGAGTCATCCGAGTCTGGCGGGGGTCTCTCAGTTGCAGGCCGCGCCGATTTCCAGTCTCCACTTGTGGTTCGATCGGTCGATCACGGATCTGCCGCACGCGGTTCTTGTCGATCGATTGTGTCAGTGGGTCTTCAATCGGACGGCACTGGCAAAACGATCGGAGACTGAATCGGCCGCAGCGAATCCTGAAGCTGGGTACTACTATCAGATTGTGATCAGTGCTAGTCGTGAGTTGGCTGGTCAATCGAAAGAAAGCATCCTCGCGCAGGTGATTTCCGAACTAACTTCGGTCTGGCCAATCACGGCTGACGCGAAGCTGTTGCATTCGCGACAAGTGACCGAGCATCGCGCCGTGTTCTCTCCGGTGCCCGGTGTGGATACACTGCGGCCCACTCAGCAGTCGCCCGTGCCGAATCTGCAACTGGCGGGAGATTGGACCCAGACGGGTTGGCCGGCGACGATGGAAGGGGCGGTCAGAAGTGGTTATCTGGCGGCGGCGAATGTCTTGAAGAGGCTGGGGCGGCCAGAACCTGTTGTTCGTCCAGACTTGCCGGTCGCGCCGATGAGTCGTCTGCTGATGGGAATTAAACGCTAAGGAAGGTCCGATCAGGTCGGTCGATTTGCATGAGAAAATTGTTTGCCATTGCCGCGCTATTACTCGGATTTCTCACACTGGGAGCCGTCTGCTTTCGGTTGACCGAGGGTTGGGATTGGCTGCAGTGTTTTTACGAAGCCGTCATCATCATGACGACGGTCGGTTTGTCGGCGACATCTCAGGCAGAACTGAACCCGTGGACGAAGCTGTTCATCATCTGCTACCTGATGGTTGGGGTCGGTATCTTTACGTACTGTGTCTCTCAGTTGGGGCAGTCGCTGGTCAATTTGCAGGTGCGAGGCTATTGGGAGAAGCGAGCAATGGAGCACGTGATCAGAAAACTGAAAGGTCACTACATCATCTGTGGATTCGGGCGCATGGGACGCACGGTCTGCCGGTATCTGCACTCACGCAACAAACCATTTATCGTCATCGATGTTGATGAACGCATTGCCACTTTGTGCCGGGAAAAGCATTGGCCCTATATCGTTGGGGACTCGACTCATGACGAAGTGCTGCTGACCGCGGGCATCCTCGAAGCGAAAGCGCTGACGACCGTTCTGCCGACTGATGCCGACAATGTTTATGTTGTGCTGTCGGCCCGTCTGCTGAATGAAAAACTTCAGATAGTGGCTCGTGCGAGTGATGAAAAGGCGGTCGACAAACTGGAGCGAGCGGGGGCAAATCGCGTTGTCAGTCCGTTCAGCAGTGGGGCGACGAAGATGGCTCGCCTGATGCTGAACCCCAGCGTTGAAGATTTTTTCGACGTGACCGACGATCACGGCAGTGAACTGGAATTGGCTGACGTTCAGATCACTGCGAAGAGCCCCTGCGTTGGCAAACGGCTGATGGATACCGATCTGCGAGAACGCGGGGTCATGGTGATTGGGATTCGGCGCGCGAACGGTGAGAGGCTGATGCCACCGCCCGGCACGGCCGTCATCGAAGCAGGAGATTGCCTGTTTGCGTTCGGAAGTACGCAAGCCGTCAATGATATGATTACCCAGAATATTGAGGCTGAATGACGAGGGGACCGCGAGTCTCTCCCATTCCCTCTTACGGCTCGGTAATCTGTTCACTTCTATTCCATCTTCGTCAAACTTCCATCGGGCCGTGTTTTGAATCCAATTGCTCCCCTGGTCACGTCGCACGCCGAGGGTTGGTCATCCGTCAGTTCCTCGCTGCGTCAGCCCATTGAATCGCGGCTCACCGCTGGCGAGTTTGTCATTGCGTGGATGATTTCGGATATCGACGAACTGCGGCAGTATCGAACGACGTTGCTGGCCCTGACCGATCGGCGAATTATCAGCAGCGGCACGGCTGTCAATGAATGGCCGTTGTCCGAGGTCGAGAAGCTGCGAACGAAAGATCGCGCCGGGTTGGGAACGCTGGAGATGCTCGGCTACAGCCGGCGCCTCAGCTACTGGCACTATACGATCGCTCAAGGTCCGGCGGCACTCGTCTTTGGCGATCGATTTGAAGACGTTAAAGGTGGTCACGCGATCCGGAAGCACTTCGACGAAGAAGAGATTCCGGAAGGGGAAGAGCAGGTCACACCACCGGACACGATGGCATTGTTCCGGCTGTGGCGCTTTGCGAAGCCACATGCATGGTGGATGTTCGTCGCGTTTGTTTTGTCGCTGTCGGCCACCATCGCTGATGTCGAAACAGCGAAGATGACCAGGCCACTGATCAATCTGCTGACTCAATACGAGTCTTCAAAGATCAGCTCGCTATCACCGGCCGTTTATTACCTGGGGATTATGCTTGGCGCGGCGGTTTTGGCTTGGGTATTAGGTTGGGCGCAAGGGGCGATACTGGCATGGGTCAGCGAACGGGTGACCGGAGATTTGCGCAACAAGACGTATGCTCATCTGCAAAAGCTGTCATTGGAGTACTTTGGAGGGAAGCGGACCGGCGATCTGATGTCGCGAATCAGCAATGATTCGGATCGGCTGTGTCAGTTCTTGTCGGACAGCATTGTCGATTTCATGGCGAACTCGATTCTGTTGGTTGTGGTCGCGGTGTCGTTGTTCCAGATGAATTTGAAGTTGGGCGTAGTCACATTGCTGCCAGTACCGTTCATTGTTTGGATGATGTACTACTCGCGCGACAAGCTGCAAGTCGGTTTTCAAGCAGGTAGTCGAGCCTGGGCGCACATGACCAGTGTATTGGCGGACACGATTCCCGGGATCCGCGTCGTCAAAGCGTTTGCACAGGAAGAGCGTGAAATTGAGCGGTTTCAAACGGCAAACGAAGCGGTTGTCGCAGCCAACAATCGCGTGAATTCCCTTTGGACGTTTTTCTGGCCCTTAATCACCTTCTTGAATTCACTCGGCGTGTTCGTCGTGTGGGCTTATGGCGTCTGGCTGATCATGAGGCATGAGCCTGATTTTGACGTTGGTGCGCTCACCACGTTTGTCTGGTTGAGCATGAAGTTCTACGGCAAGCTGGAAATGATGAGTCGCATGGTCAATGCGTCTCAACGAGCCGCGACGAGTGCTCAGCGGATCTTTGAAATTCTCGACCGCGTCAGTAATGTTCCGGAACCTGCTCGTCCGGTGATGGTCGACAAACTGCAGGGGGAATTGGAATTTCGTCATGTTGGGTTCCGTTACGGAAACCGCAAGGTCATCAAAGATTTCTCGCTCAAGATTCATGCCGGAGAAATGATTGGGCTCGTCGGGCATACGGGAGCGGGGAAGAGCACGCTGATCAATCTGGTCTGCCGATTTTTCGACGTCGCTGAAGGAGCCATTTTCGCTGACGGAGTCGATATCCGCAGTTACAAGGTGGAGCAGTATCGCCGCAACGTCGGGATCGTCTTGCAGGATCCGTTCCTCTTCTACGGGACGATCTCCGAAAACATATCGTATGGTCGACCGGATGCGACACGTGAGGAAGTCATTAACGCGGCCAAGGCGGCTCGCGCTCATGAATTCATCCTGCAACTGGCCGATGGCTATGATTCTCTGGTGGGTGAACGCGGTCAATCGCTGTCGGGGGGCGAGCGACAACGCATCAGCATTGCCCGCGCGCTGCTGATCGATCCGCGGATCTTGATCCTGGATGAAGCGACATCCGCATTGGATTCGACGACGGAGAGGCAGATTCAGGAAGCGTTGCAGAACCTGGTTCGCGGTCGAACGACGATCGCGATTGCGCACCGACTGAGCACTCTGCGTCAGGCCAATCGGATCATGGTCATCGAACGCGGCCGGCTGGTGGAAATCGGAACGCATGATGAACTGATGGAAATTGACGGTGCGTATGCCGAACTGCATCGAGCTCAACAGGCGTTGACCAAGGACATCGGCTGGTGATGTGGTTTAGAAGGAGATCGCTACGAGGGCTCACGCCCTGGAAAAAGCCAGGGGACTGACGTCCCCCGCTCAGGAAGAGAACTTGATATGACGGGAAGTGCTGTGGACGTGGACTTCGCACAATTGCAATTCAGCAAGAACGATTGGGGACAACTGGTCCTGACGCTGCCCGACGGGGCGGTGCATGCCGGTGTGGAACCAATCCGCTGCTTTCCGCTGAGTGATCCCGATCGAACGATTTCGATCGTCGACGCTGACGGGCATGAGTTGGTCAATCTGCCCACGTTGGCGGTCCTGAATCCTAGTGCCCATGATCTGGTGCACCGCGAGTTGACCGAGCGAGAATTTATGCCGACGATTCAACGGATCGTCACGACCAGCGCCCCGAGTCCGCCGTGCCGGTGGGATGTCGAAACCGATCGTGGAATGACCAGCTTCCAGCTTGAAAGCGAAGACGATATCCGCAAGTTGGGACCGAGTGGAGCTGTTGTCGCCGATGCCAATGGCATCCGCTATCTGCTGCCAGACATCAACCAACTGGACGCAGCGAGTCAGCGGACGATCCGTCGTCTGATTTAATCCGGCAAAATGCTCACTTCTTTCCAAAGTCCCGAACAGCGGCTTCCGCATGGGATTGCATCCCAAGGCTGACGCTTTCAGAATAGGGGATCGCCGGGCCAATTCTGATCCTCAATTCTTTGGTATTCCTTTTGTACTCGGATCGTGCGCCATGACAAAACGGATGATCGGGCCCTTTGAAGTGGGGGACCGCATCGGCGTCGGCGGAATGGGGATCGTTTACCGAGCCACGTACACAAAGAACGGTGCCGAGGTCGCTCTCAAGATCCTGTCGCCCGACGTATCCGATTCCGAAGGATTGCAGAAGCGTTTCGAACGCGAAATCTCGATCCTGAAAAAGCTGCAGCATCCGAGCATCGTCCGCTACTACGGGGGCGGGAAGTTCGGCGCTCAACGCTTCTACGCGATGGAGCTGATTGCGGGAGGGTCGCTGGAAGACTATCTGAAGCTGAAGGGGAAGTTACCGTGGGAAGAGGCGCTCGATATGACGATGCAAATCGCCAAGGCGCTCGAGCATGCTCATGAGGCCGGAATCGTTCATCGGGATCTGAAGCCGGCGAATCTGCTGCTGACAAAAGACATGCAGATCAAGTTGACCGATTTCGGGATCGCCCGCGACACCACCGCGACCGCGCTGACTGCCGCTGGAAAGACTGTCGGAACCTATGCCTATATGGCTCCCGAACAGATTCGCGGCAAACCGCCTGTCGACAAGAAGACCGACTTGTATGCGATGGGCTGCGTCCTGTTCGAAATGATCTCGGGAGAAACCCCGTTCCAAAGCGACAACCAGGGCGAGATGCTGATGATGCATCTGCAGGAAGAGCCCGTCCGGATTACGTCCCTCGTTCCGCAATGTCCGATCTTCGTCGAAGATCTGATCTTTCATCTGCTGGAGAAGGATCCGCAAGAACGCCCCTATGATGCGTTGGCGCTGCAAGTCGAGATCGAAGAAGTCAGAGGTAAGATTACGCAGCAACGCAGTATTGCCGCCGAAACGATGGCCGGGATGACAGGGGGTGGCGGTGGGGGAAAGGGAATCGAAGAGCTGAAGGCGGCTCTGGGTAAAAAGAAAAAGAAGAAGAAAAAAGATAACAGCCCCATCTACGAACGTGCCTGGTTTCTGGGATCATGCCTGGCGGTCTTGCTGGGTTTTATCATCTGGACCTGTCTGCCGTGGGGTGAGGACCGATTGCTGGCGGAAGCGGATCGATTGATGAAGTTGAACTCGACGGTTGATCACGTGCGAGCTCGCGACGACTTTCTGAAGCTGCTGCTGACTCGGTATCCCGAGGGCAAACACGCGGCTCATGCGCAGGCCATGGTGATCGATGTCGACAAAGAAGAGACGATGACCAAGATGCGGGCGAGGAACCGGCTGAAGCAGCCTCCCGCCAACGAAGCCGAACAGCAGTTCTTGAATGCGGAGAAATTCCGGGATTTTGGCGATCACGTCACGGCACTCCGCAAATTCAACGCGATTGTGGAGCTGTTTAAATCTCACGCCGAGTATCGAAACTACGTTCTGCTGGCTGAAGACGAGGCCGGCAAGATCAAGGCCAAATTCGGCACGGATTCGCTGTCCGCATTTCTGAGCAAGCGGCTGCGAGATGCCGAGACGGCGCGACAATCCGGCAAGCTGAGCGAAGCCGAATCCATCTGGACCAGCATCAAGGCGTTGTACGAGGACAATGCTGAAGCAACGGTCCATGTCGCGTATGCTCGCAAGCGGCTGCGCGACGAGGATCCCGGTCCCGCGCCGTGGCTCGAAGAGAAACCGCCGGAGCAGCCGGGGGAATCGGGTGGTACTGGCACCGCAAATGATTAAACTATCGCCGTCAGTCTGGATAGCTGGCAACGTGTACTTTGAATCGAGCGAATCACAGATCAGAATTTAGGGAGTGTCGGATGCGTCTGAAACTTGCGTTGGCTTTGACCTTCATTTGTGGCATCGGCACAGCCGACGCGTTTGCCTTTTCGAAGCTGCCGACCTATCTGGCGGACGGCTACAAAGACGACAAGGCCTACAAGCCGTTCCTCGAAACAGTCGAGGGGCTGAAATCCAAGTGCGACATCTGTCACAAGCCTGGTGCCGACAAGAAGGCCAAAGGCCATGGACTGAATGACTTCGGCAAGGTCTATCACGACCGCTTCAAGCACAAGGATTTCACTGCGGCCGACAAGGACAAGAAGACCGACGAAGCTATGACGATTTTCAAGGACGCCTGGGAAAAGTCGATCATTGAGAAGAATGCCGATGGCAAGGTCTATGGAGATCTGATTAAGGAAGGCAAGCTTCCCGGCAAGAATGATTGAAGTCGACTGAGTTGATGACTGGACGATAAGAATGCCCCATGCAGAAGCTGCATGGGGCATTTTCACTTCGTGTTCGCAAGCCACGCGCGGGGCGGTGCCCGCGCGGTTAAACGAAGATTACCGCGACGTGCGGAATGGGCCAGCCGGTAGACTTTCTGCGTTCATCAGATTTGGTTCAGCCAACTCGTTCCAGCCGAACCGGACCGCGGCAGGTTCGGTAATCTTGTCGCTGGAGACGACGACAGACTTTCCGTCGATCACGGCGTTGGCTTCGACGAAATCGCCGTCTTTGCCCGCAATCGTGAACCACGAGAGCGGCTTGCTGTCGCGAGACTTCAGTCCGCTGCCGACATGATCGAATTCGATGCGGACCTTGTTGCCTTCTACTTTCATGGATTTGTAGAGCGGACCCGAATAGACGACTTTGGTTTTGCCGTACGTCTTCGCCAAAGCCCACAGTGCCAGTCGCTTACCGACATCTTGCTTGTTGCGCGGATGGATGTCATCCAAGTTCGTGATGTCGGTGGTGACGATCATCCCCGTGTTCTTCATCCCCAGGACCTTGGTCTGCGCTTCCCAGAGTTGTGGTAGCAGGTGGTTCTCGTCGGTCATCGGCGGCTTGACGTACTTGTACGGGGCGATCTGCACGTAGAGGAATGGGAAGTCGCCCTGATTCCAGACGGAACGCCAGCCGTTGATCAACGCGTTCATCCGTTGTTCGTAGCCCACCCCTTGACCACGGTTGGATTCGCCCTGGTACCACAACGCTCCGCGAATTCCGAAAGGAACGATCGGGTACACCATTCCGTTATAGAGGTGAGTCGGTGCTCCTGGATTGGCCGTGTGCCCTTCTGGCTTTGCCTGCTGATTTTTCACCCCTTCGGCGATCGGCTTCAGCGAATCGACCGATTCGAATCCGACAATCGGAGTCCAAGGTTCGATGGCAGTTCCGCCCCACGAGGTGTTGATCAGACCAACCGGGATATTCAAGTCTTTCTGAATTTCACATCCGAAGAAATAGGCGACGGCGGAGAAGTTGCCGATGGTTTCAGGTGAACATTCGGACCATTCGCGATCCAGGACCACTTCGGCAGCGGGAGTGATCGAAGGAACCTTGCGGACATGGAACAGGCGAATGTTAGGATGCTTGGCAGCGGCGATTTCCTGTTGAGGATTGTCTGACGCCGAGACTGGCCACTCCATGTTGGACTGACCCGAGGCGACCCAGACTTCACCGATCAGAACATCGGTCAGCTTGATGTCATTTTTACCTTTAACGATGACTTCGTGAGGCCCGCCCGCTGTCATTTCTTTTAGTTTGACCGACCACTTGCCATCGGCCCCGGCCTTGGTCGACGCACTGTTGTCGCCGATCGAGACCTTCACATCCTCTTCGGGATCGGCGGTCCCCCAGATCGAGATGGGCAGCTTCTGCTGCAGGACCATGTGGCTGGCAATGACTTTGGGCAGCTTGACTTCGGCGTTCGCGATGCCGCAAGTCACGGCCAGGCCCGCCATGACGACATTCAACCGGAACCAGACTCGACTCATGATGTCTCCTCGGATGTTGAACCTCAGCCCGCCACCGACAACGGCGTGGGGACATCATTCGTAAGCCAGAGGCTGGAAGGCGTCAACCGACAGCGAAGTTGTTGGGGCTCAATTTAATCAAAAGTCCAGAATGCTCTCGTGGTTTGCTGCCGCGACTCCAGGCAGTACGATAGTTTGAACGTGTGTCTTGTCGGCATCTGCGAAGTCTCGCTCATCATTTCCCCACGAGAGAACACCCATGACGAACGACTCTTTCACCACGTCAGACGATTCGGTCTCGCGCCGCCAATTTTTGAGCACCGCCGCGGTCGGCGCCGCTGTGATTGCTGGAGCCCCCATGATGGCGACCGCCTCTAAAACGGAGAAGCCCATGATTGTCGGTGAAGGAGAGCACAAGTTTGAGCTGATCCACGAATGGCCGCAGTTGCCCGACAAATACACGTGGCAGACGACTCATAATGTGGCGGTCGACAAGGCGGGCAATCTGTATGTCATTCACGAAGGGCGCGAGGATCTGAAGGATCATCCGTCGATCTTCGTCTTCGATTCCGAAGGCAAATTCATCCGTGCCTTCGGGCAGCAGTTCCAAGGGGGCGGGCACGGGATTGAGATTCGCCAGGAGGGAAGCGAGGAGTTCCTGTATGTCTGCGCCTATCAGCAGGTGAAGTCGTTCGCGAAGATGACTCTGACCGGGGAAACCGTTTGGCAGCAATACGCTCCGATGCAGTCTGGAGTCTATGCCGCGGACGAAGATACGAAGCCCAAGAAGGTCTGGGGGCGTGACCGGTTCATGCCGACAAACTTTGCGTTTTTGGATGATGGCGGCTTTCTGCTGGTCGACGGATATGGCGCCTTCGTCGTACATCGATATGACAAAGACGGGAAATGGCTGTCGCACTTCGGCGGTGCCGGTGGAGGCGAGGGGAAATTCAACACGCCGCACGGGATCTGGGTCGACAAGCGCGAAGGCCGCCGGCCGTCGATCGTTGTGTGCGATCGCGCTAATCACGCGTTGCAATACTTCACGATGGACGGGAAGTACGAGGAAACACTGAAGGGGTATGGATTACCCGCCAATGTCGAGACATGGAAGAATTTGCTGGTGGTTCCAGAACTGCACGCTCGCGTCACTCTGTTGAATGAAAAGAACGAAGTCGTCGCTCGCTTGGGTGACGATGTTGCCCGCGTCACTGCCAAGGATGGGGGCGCCATCCGCGGTGACAGTTCGAAGTGGGTCGAGGGTAAGTTCGTGCATCCGCATGATGCCTGCTTCGGACATGACGGCAGTATTTTTGTTGCGGAATGGGTCGGCACCGGTCGCGTCTCGAAGTTGAAGAAGATCAGTTAGGCAGATCGACAAAGCTCTGTGCATGTTTCTAATCCGTGGCCTTCCAAATAGGTTGTTTCCCGCACTCGAGGAAGCGGCTACAGGCCACGGACTTCTTTAAGTAGCCTTCTCGCTCCCGCGAGAAGAAAGCCGATTAACGCCACGCCGTGACAGCCATCCCGTGCCGATGCATCAGGAGGGCGGATTCGCAGTTGGCTTTCTTCTCGCGGAGAGAAGGCTACTTATCGAGTCATAATCGCTCCCACCTCTGTTTGTTTTCCGCCAAGATGCTCAATGAGTGACCGTTTCGGTGATAAACAGGCCAGAATCATTGGCTCCGATTCTGCGGGGAACACTTAAACAGTGCTAATGGTATCGAGACAGCATCATCTGTCGGCGATTGAGGCGCGCGGGTGACGCGTCAGCGACGTATTCAGACGAACTCTCGCTGTTACGGTTTCAATTGCCGAACCTCGCTTGCCGCGCTGGCATGCGAATTGCCTTGGCAGTGTCTCTCGTTCGAAAGTGCGACGGTGCATCGCGCTGACATCGGATCATTCTCATTTCGAAAGGAATTCGCCGTGGTGGATCAGCAGTGGAGTCGGCGTCTCCCGATGGGTGCCGAACTGCAGGGCGGGGGTGGGGTTCACTTTCGAGTTTGGGCACCTAAGGTCAAATCTGTCACTGTGATGATGGAGGCCGAGAAAACAACATTCGAACTTCAAGCCGAAGATGATTCGCCAGGGGTCTTTTCTGGCTTTTCCGATGTGGCTAATGCGACGACGCGGTATCGCTATCGATTGGGGAACGCGGAACAGCCGATTCCCGATCCGATGTCGCGCTATCAACCAGAAGGTCCGCACGGCCCGTCGCAAGTCATGGATTCTTCGACGTTTCAATGGACCGACGAGGATTGGCGCGGTAATCGCCCGGAAGCTCAGATCATCTATGAAATGCATATCGGCTCCTTCACGCCCGAGGGAACCTGGCATTCTGCCACAGAACAATTGCCTGCATTAGCAGAACTGGGAGTCACTTTGTTGGAAGTGATGCCAGTCGCAGAATTCGCGGGGCGATTCGGTTGGGGCTACGACGGCGTGAACTTGTTCGCACCGACCCGACTGTATGGGACACCCGATGAGATGCGCGCGTTCGTCGATCGCGCGCATTCACTGGGCTTGGGCGTCATTCTGGATGTGGTCTATAACCACTTTGGTCCCGATGGCAACTATCTCTCGTTCTTTTCGGACTCTTATTTCACCGACCGCTACAAGAACGATTGGGGGAAGGCTCTCAATTTTGATGGCCCCGAAGCCGAGCACGTGCGCGAGTTCTTTATCGCGAATGCTTCTTACTGGATTGGCGAATTTCATCTTGATGGTCTGCGTCTGGATGCGACGCAAGCGATCATCGACAAGTCGGCCACGCATATTATCGCCGAGATCGGACAAGCGGTCCGCAAATCGGCGTTTGGTCGAAACACCGTGATCGTCGCTGAGAATGAGCCCCAGAAAACTCACCTTGCTCGGCCACTCGACAGCCAGGGTTTCGCCATCGACATGCTGTGGAACGACGACTTTCATCATAGCGCGATGACCGTGCTCTCGGGGCATAACGAAGCCTATTTCACGGACTATCGGGGAACTCCGCAAGAGTTTATCTCGGCCGCGAAGTGGGGCTACCTGTATCAGGGGCAGCGTTATAAGTGGCAGAAGAAACGTCGCGGAACTCCCTCAACCGGACTGACTCCAGAGGCGTTTGTCAGCTTTCTGCAGAATCACGACCAAGTCGCGAACTCGGCCAAAGGATTGCGGTGTCATGCACTCTCGTCGCCGGGGCGTTTCCGGGCGATGACGGCACTGATGATGCTGATGCCGGGGACTCCGATGCTGTTCCAAGGGCAAGAGTTCGCTGCGTCGACGCCTTTTCTGTACTTTGCCGATCACAATGAAGAGTTGCATCGGGCCGTCCGTGAGGGGCGATCTGAGTTCTTGGCTCAGTTCCCCAGTCTGGACACGCCGAAGATTATTGCCCAGTTGGCAGATCCGGGGGATCCGGCGACGTTCGAGCGATGCAAGCTGAAGTTCGAAGAGCGAGAACTGCATGCCGAAGCTTATGCACTTCACCGCGATCTGATTCATCTCAGGCTGAACGACGCGGTCTTGCGGTCGCCTCGCCGCGGGACTTTCGACGGTGCGGTCTTGGGTCCCGAGGCGTTCGTCCTTCGATTTTTCAGTGGGACGCAAGCGGATCGATTGCTGGTAATTAATCTCGGCTGCGATCTGTTCCTGGATGTCGTCCCGGAACCGTTGCTCGCGCCGCCACTGCACATGTCCTGGCAGATGCACTGGTCCAGCGAAGATCCCGACTATGGCGGGTTAGGGGCCGTGATGCCCGAGACCAAGGACGGATGGAAACTACCAGGCCAAGCTGCAGTGCTGTTGATTGCACAGCCTTCGGTGCTAGATACAACGGAAGACGAAGAAAATGAGTGACACGATTCGCCTGGCAAACATTGTCAGAAGCATGCCTTGTGCAACGAAACTGAAGCACACCGAGGAGTTGCTGACCAGCGAATGGCTCGTCGCCAACGGCTTGGGCGGCTACGCATCGGGGACTGTGGGTGGGATTCCGACTCGCCGCTATCACGGACTGCTTGTGGCGGCGCTTCCCGCACCGTTTGGCCGCATGATGATGTTCAATCACTTGTCCGAGCAGGTTCGGATGCCGGACGGTCGCGTGATCAGATTTGGTGGCCAGGAATGGGTGGGCGGCAGGCTGGAACTCGAGACCGGATCGTTGATCGAGTTTCGGTTGGAAGGGGGGCTTCCAGTCTGGCTCTATCAACTTGATGACATCGTCATTGAAAAACGACTGTTGATGAATCATCGGCTGAATACGGTTTATGTTTCTTATCGACTGGCGCATGGTGAGGGGACAATCCGGCTGAAGCTACGTCCCGCGGTCCATTTTCGGCCGCACGAAGCTCCGGTGAGTACTCCGCAGGCGAATGAGTACACGCTGACTGCTGTGAACGACCGCTGCGAATTGTCCGCTGGTCCGCAGTTGCCGATCCTACGATTGCAACTGCACGGGCAGAACCGTGCCTTTACGATCGAAGGGACTCGCATGAGCGAAGTCCTGTATCGCATCGAAGAATCGCGCGGCTATGAATCGGCGGGCGAGCTGTGGAGTCCCGGCTACTTCCGTGTTGATCTGTCGCAAGGAAGTTCGGCAACTCTGATCGCGTCGACCGAGTCCTGGGATTCGATCAACGCGATCCCGCCAGACTTGGCGGCTCAAGCGGAGACAGGTCGCCGCGAACGATTGCTGGAGATGGCAGGTCCTGCGGCTTGCGAGCAAATGTCGGCCGAACTGGTGCTGGCGGCAGATCAGTTCATCATTACACCAGCCAGCCGCTCACGGGATACGGCTCTTGGATCGGTGTCGGGCGACGAACTGCGCAGCATTATCGCGGGATATCACTGGTTCACCGATTGGGGCCGCGACACGATGATCAGCCTGGACGGATTGACTCTGGTCACCGGCCGGCACTGGGAAGCGGGTTGTATCCTGCGGAGTTTTGCTCGTTACGTCCGCGACGGATTGATTCCGAACTACTTCCCCGACGGCATGACGGAAGGTGTTTATCACACTGCTGACGCATCGCTGTGGTACTTCCATGCTTTGGACCGTTACGTCGAATGCACGGGAGATCGATCCACGCTTCGTTCGTTGTTGCCTGTGTTGCTCGACATTATCGATCATCATCTGCGCGGAACAAAGTTCGGGATCGGCGTTGATCCGACAGACGGATTGCTCAAGCAAGGTCAGCAGGGCTATCAACTCACTTGGATGGACGCCAAGGTGGATGATTGGGTGGTGACCCCGCGGCGTGGGAAAGCCGTCGAGATCAACAGCCTGTGGTATAACGCGCTGTGCCTGCTGGCGAAGTGGTTGGGGGAAGAGCGAGGTGACGCTGAATCGCGACCGTTTCTGGATCACGCTGAGCGAGCCCGAGTCAGTTTCAATGAGCGATTCTGGAACGAAAATCTCGGTTACTTATTCGACGTAATTGATGGTGAAAGCGGCAATGATCCCGCGTGTCGTCCGAATCAGATCATGTCAATTTCGCCTCGTTTTCCGGTTCTGGATCGCGGGCGCTGGGAAGCGGTCATCGATGTCGTTCAGAAGCAATTGGTGACGCCCGTGGGACTGCGATCCCTGGCACCAGGGCATCCTGACTATAAGTCTCGCTATTACGGCGATCTGCGCGCCCGCGATGCGGCCTATCACCAGGGAACTGTTTGGGGCTGGTTAATTGGTCCGTTCCTGGATGCCTGGCAAAAGGTCAATCAGAACGACCGGGCCGGCGCGCGGAAACTGCTGGAGGGATTTGTGCCTCATCTGGGAGAGGCATGCATCGGTTCTATCAGCGAGGTCTTCGATGCCGAAGCGCCGTTCACCCCGCGAGGGTGTATCGCACAAGCATGGAGCGTCGCGGAAGTTCTGCGGACGTGGGTGCAGTCCACTCCTGATTCGGCGGGGCGACAGGGATAACGGGCGTGGTGAGTGTGAAGACTCAATCTCCTGGCAAGATTGGCGACCATGCCTTCGGCTTTGACGCGGCATCAGGTCAATCCGATTCTATCGCGCTTGCTGAATACATGGGGTGAGTGAGCCGATGTTGACTACGGGTCACGATGGGCGCTGCATTTTCACCCAGAATTGGATGACTCTGTGCCGATGAAGTGCCATGGTTGTGCTCCCTTGTGCCCGCAGATGAACCAGACGGGATGACTGGAATGTGCTGTCCTCATTGCGGATCGAAGTCGATTCGCCGCAGTAAATCCGCCGCTCCGTTGCTCCTGTCGTTGCTGTTCGTGCAGGTACGATGTCGAGTCTGCTCGTACTTGTTTCTGACACCGTTCTGGCGAAGAATGAAAGCGTTGCCAGTATCGCGGATGGAAGTACCGTCCGCTCCTTAGCGCGTTGTCAGGGTCGGAAACAGGGATTGGCATTATCTGATCTCACGCAGCTCAGTCTTGTGGCGAGATTGGTTACCCAGAATTGAGCTTTGACGCCGTACTAGACAATTCCATTGTGCGCGGTGTCACTTGGACATAGCTGATTTCGCGGATTAGTCGTCTTATCAGGTCGATGGTCACGACAATGCAGATAAATGGGCAGAGCCAGATTTCGTCCGGTCGCTTCACAACCAGCAGGGCTAAATCGAAATTGAACACGGTGCCGATCACGGCCAGTAGATAGCCTGTCGTTCTCATCTGGCTGTGCTGACCTAACCAGGCTTCGGCGAGCAGCAATCCGTAGACGGGTCCGATCATCGCGTAGGTACTTCCTTCCGTCCGTGAGTTGAACAGCATCAGGTAGCTGGTCGCAAACGCGTAGAGGAAGAACAGGCCGCGTGCCGGCGAAAGTCGACGGACGGCGATCCAGCAGATCATCAAGGTCGCACCGGCAACCGTAATTCGGATGAATTGCTGGGCTGACGAAGGGACTTCCAGGCCGACCACCTTCAGCATTCCAAATAACTGGGCCCAGTGTCCCGAGATCCCGACTTGGAACGCGGTGTGCGAGTTCTCGTAGCACGCTTGGAATTGCGAGATGACATAGTCCGGACTTTGAGTCAAGAAAGGGAGCACTGCAACGATCAGCAATCCAATCGTCAAACGCCACAGCATCTGCAGATAGATTGCAGCAACGAGCAAAATCAAGACGATCGCGATGGGCTTGAATGCAAATGCGAGTGAGAGCAGCAGCGTCGCGCGCCACCAGCGCCGGTCATGCAAGTCGACAACGGCCAGCAGCATCAGTCCGGTGACGATCAGCGTCGACTGACCATTGCGAGCACAACCTGCCGCTGTTCCGGCTGAGGCAAACGTGTTGATCAGGAACCATCGATCGTCCGCGCTGGCAAGTCTTGTGAATCGATAAACGCCCGCAGCCAAAATACCGAGAATCGTCTCTCGCCACAGAACTTCGCCAACTGGTACTGGCAACAGCCCCCAGGGTGCGAAGACCAATGCTGCCTGTGGAAAGTAGATGAAGTCCGATCCGGCCATATTGTAAATCGGATAACCCGCGAACCAATTCCCGACGGCACTTCGATAAGAAGGGGTGACGGATCGTTCTTTGCCAGTCACTGCGACGATGCAGACTACTAAAGTCAAGGCGATCCAAACGCCCCAAGCCGCTCGACGGAATTGTGTTGATTGGATTGAAGACGCTGTCATTCAGATCTCGTGGTGTCCGACGCATTTAGGCCCATCAGGTGCGACAAAAAGTCACAGGTCAGATCGAAATATCCCACAAAGCAGCTCTTCAGACTAGCTTAAGAATTCTCAAACTCTAATCCCGCCGGATAGTTGGGTCGAAAAAAGGTATTGCTGGACCCTGTCGATTTGGTTACCGTTCGCCGACCTTAATTTTGGGGAACGGTTTAATGTGTGCCTCGCGGGCCAACATCGAGCAGCAGAATCAGGATGCGTCGATCATTTCGTTTGCAGAATTCGCCAACCAGAGTCCCACAGACCTGAATCCGGTCTCCACATCGGATCACGACTTAACTCTCGTTATTCCAGCATATAACGAGGAATCTCGACTCCCAAAAACATTGACCGATGCTGCGGGGTATCTGGATCAATGGGGAATCGACTATCGAGTCGTTGTGGTGGATGATGGCAGCAAAGATAACACCGCAAAACTGGCTGCTGGTTATGGCGAACGATTCTCGACGATCCGCCAACCGAATGGTGGCAAGGGATCAGCGGTCCAGAACGGACTGCTGGCCGCGACGGGTCGTGTCGTCGCCTTCACGGACGCTGATCTTCCTTATGACTTGGCAGCACTAAAATCTGCTTACGAGATCGTCAGCAATGGCGAGGCGGACGCGGTATTTGGTAGCCGCGACATGGACGACTCAGCAAGCCTTGTTGAACGTCAATTTCTCCGTACATTGGCGTCTCAAGTTTTTCGTGGGATCGTCACGTTCCTGGTATCGCGCCAGATTCGAGACACCCAATGCGGTCTAAAGATCTTCAGTCAGTCCGCAGCGCGTGCGATCTTTTCACGATCGACCATCAAAGGCTTCGCTTTTGACGCTGAAGCCGTCTTCCTGGCACACCGCTTGAATCTGCGTCTGCGAAAAATTCCGGTCACTCTGATCAACGAATATGCATCGACGATCTCCCTCAGCCGCAATGCCATCCCGATGCTACTGGATGTCGTCCGAGTCCGCTGGAGAGCGCTTCAGGGTCGATACGAAATCCCGACTGATGATTCCGTCGGCACAACTGAAAAGCCTAGAGCGGCCGCATGAGCACAGCAGCTGGTGTCCAGCCATGGGTTGTGCTTCACGCCGATGACTTCGGCATGAACGCCGCCGTGAATGCCGGAATAGTACAGGGTTTTCGCGACGGGTTTCTGACAAGTACGTCGATATTGGCGAATGCACCTGCCGTCAGCGACGCTTGCGCGGCCTGGCCGTTGTTGATCGCCGAACTTCGAGAAGGCGCGATCCCGTCGGCAACCATCCGGCGGCAGGGCGGTGACACATTGCGACCGTTTGACCTGGGAGTCCACCTGAACCTGACTCAAGGCCGACCGCTCACATCAAACTATCCCACAGAGCTTCTCGGTGAACAGGGCCAATTCCCTGGTATTGGCCCGGTGTTTAGAAAGCTTCGAACTGAGCGATCGCGGTTTCGACAAGCTGTTCTCAGTGAACTGCAAGCTCAGGTTGAGCGAGTCCGGGCGCTGGGAGTGGAGCCGACACATCTGAATGGTCATCAATATGTGGAACTGGTCCCCGAAGTCGCTTCGCTCATTCCGGATCTGGCGGCGAAATACTCCATCCCGATCGTCCGGCTGGCGAAAGAAGGCTCCTTAGCCAGAACGGTACTCTGGCAAGGTCGAGTGGTCTCGTTCGCCGTCGCACTGGTCAAGAGATACTTCGCGGGACGATTTCAAAAGCTGATCGAGAGAGAAGGGCTGATCGCACCGTCACAGTTTTTCGGAACCTCGCATGCGGGTCATGTGGACAAAGCAACGCTGATCAAATTCCTGACGTTTGCCTCACCTGCTGGTTGCACCGAAATTGGATTGCATCCTGGGGTGAGTGCCATCGAATCGCCGTTAGTCACGGACGATTGGTACGATCCGCTGGCGACTGCTCGACCCGCTGAATTGGATTGGTTGTGCGATGTATCGACCAGCGGCTTGTTTTCTGACCACGGACTTCGGCTTGGCCGATTAACGGATCTTCTGTCTGCCTGATGTTCTTCGGCAAGCCGTATCCTTCGCCGCCGGATCGGCGGCAAATAGTCCTCGAATTTGCGGTACATTGTTTGTATCTTTGCATGAATCAAACAATTCAACGCTAGCCGTCAGCATGATTTTCTTTGCCCCGCGACGGAAGTGGCAATTGCCTCGCAGCGAGAATGGCATGGCAGATCAGTGGTATTATCGAATGTTTGGGCAAGATTTCGGCCCGGTTTCGTTCGACGAGCTCAAGCAGCTTGCTGAACTCGGATCAATTTCATCCGACGACGAGGTCCGCCAATCGAGTGCTGCAGCCTGGTCGGCAGCCGGTTCAGTGACAGCACTGGGGCAATCAACCAGCAGCGGGCCGAAGTCGATTCTGTCCGCCATCGCCGAAGCACCAGTTCAAGCTGCGCCCTCGGGAGCCAATGACTGGTATTACATGTTTCATGGCCAGGAAATGGGCCCGATTGGTTTTGGCGAGATTGTCGCGTTTGCCGAGCAGGGACAGCTTGAAGCAAGCGACGAAGTCAGGCTTGGTGCAGCGGGGAAATGGCGACGCGTGGGGTCTATCGGGCGGCTTGTCGCCGTGTTGCCTTATCACGAACCCGTCGTTCCCGAGCCAATGCCGTTCAAGCAGAAGCTGGAAGCACCGCCAGCCCCTGCAGCGGTGCCGCCCGCGTTAGTGAGGGCAGCAATGGTGCCTGCAGCATCTAAACCGGTTCTCAACATACCGGATGAAGGCCTCATCCAAGCCCAAGCGACTTTTACCGCAACAGATCAGGCGGCTCGAACATTGGTGTCCTGGGCGCTCGCTCCCAATGTGGATCCGGCCTGGTGGGGTTGGATTGGCGGAGTCGAGCGCGGGCCGATTGGATTTGTTCAAATCTATGAGTGGGCTATATCGGGCCAACTTCAGGCCTCGGACTATGTCAAGAACGGCATGTTTGGTCAGTACGTCCATGCTGCTAGTGTTCCCGGTTTGTACAATGCGGTTTCGCTCGTCGTTCCAGCCAGGCAGATGTTAGAGGTCGCGAAGGCAACGGCTGCCGCGAATGCGGCCAGGGTGGCGAAATCCAATCCTGTCGTGACTACGGTGACAGCTCCTGCTGCGAGCGTCCCTGCGACTCCGTCGCGCTCAGCCGCTAACTTGCAGACGGTTGCTCCTACCCCCCTCCCTGTCAAGAAGTCGTCTGCCGATATTCCGGTCTCGGCCGAACGTGTTGTGCCTCGAGAACCAGCGGATCCAATTCGTCCTGTCGAAGTTCGAGCCTCCGAGCCTCAACCGGCACCCGTCAGTCCCAGGCCTGCGAGCTCAGGTGGTTTTGCCGCCCCGCAAGCTTCATACACTCGCCCGGCCACTCCCTCACGACCATCGATGGCCGCCCGAAGGGATTCCGGACCAGGCGCATTCGAAGCCATCAAGGATCCAAAAGTTCTCGGCGGTGTCGGCGCTGTCGTGGCGCTGGTGGCCCTCACATTCGGTTGGCAGTACCTTCCGTTTAGCTCGGGGAAGGACGTTGAGATCTATCGTCAGGCCCAAGCACTCGTTAACGACGTTCGCGCCGCGCGTGCCGCAAATTCGACTGATTTCAGTTCGTTCAAGACTCGAGCGGAGCAACTGAAGACAAAATACGTTGCCGATCTGAAGAACGAAGCGAGCAACGCCAAACCAGCCAAACAGTCATTACTGTTCGCATTGCGTGACGAGATCCCGCGCATGGTCAGCGGCAACTTGGCGGTAGAGTCACCGTCTGAAAAGAGCGCCGTGGCGCTTTTGCAGGAAGCGGCCAAGCGTCTTGGAGTGAAATAGTCGGAAGTGATCGCATTCGCAGATCACTTTTTCGGCGTCAGGGTTTCAAGCCGCGCGACGTTGAATCTGGACCGCGCCGCAGCACGATACCGAACTGGTCAACAACCCTCGACGGGCATGCTGACACCACTCAACCATGGAGAGTTGTTCGGGCGGAGTCTTCAGCGAGACCGTCAAGAACGGCTCGGGTCGGACCCCGCGAATGACCCACTCATACATTTCGCGACTAAACAGTGGAGTCGGGTACTCAAAGGTCTCCAGTTGACCCGGAAAACAGGCCAGATGCCGAGTCCAGCAAGCGACGTCATGATGTCCGGGATTGCCAGGTTCGCGAACAATGACCAATTCACCCTGCGGACTAAGCTGCGCCAGCAATTCGGCGGTTGCTTGGCGGGCTGGGAAACAGAGCAGATTGTCCCGGTGCAAATTCAGTTCGTCCGCGATGATCAGATCGAACGGACGATCACCCAGATCATCCGTTCCGTCCAACTTTGCAAAGTGAATCTCAAAGCGAGCACCCGAACGCTGCCTGGTGGAAAGGCGTTCCATCGAATCGTCGATGGCGTCGACTTCAAATCCCAATTCATCCAGCCACTGGGCCATTTCGCCGCAATGATCACCCGCGACCAGGACGTGCTCGCCAATCGTGTGATTTCCATCGATCAGGATGCGCCGCAACAACCGTGCGGGTAGTGGAGGACGGGCCATCAGCAGTGAATCGCCGTGTGGACGATAGGGGCGAAGCATATGACATCTCCGTACGGCCCGCGCGGCGTCAAAATATTCATCGAACGAATGGAACGAGAAAGACAGGAATGGGACTTCTATGTTTTGCGGGAGGCTGGGTCAAGATGACTCGAGAAGAAGGGTACCTCCTGAAACCATTTCGGTCGGCCTGGAGCATAAAATCTGCGGATTATAAGGCTGAAAACAACGATTCGAAGCGTATTCAAGTCCGCGCAGGAGAGTTTCGATGTATGGTGAAGTGGGCCTTCGGGGAGGTCAAATCCCGCCGTGAGATCGCACCAATCTGGAAATTGCCGCGGCCGCTCCCATCGCTCTAAAACTTGCCATGAACACCCGACCCGCTGGTAGCAGTTCCACAGAAACGGTGGGTGGTCTGGTTGTTTCACTCTCCTTTTGGCTAAGTCTGCTGATCGCTACCACGATGTTCGCGGCGGTCGGTTTGTCGCCAAAAATTCTGGAACGGATGCGACTGGAAGAGCAGTTCGACGCCAGCCAGTTCCGTCTGGTTCAGATGGAACAGCAAAACGATCAACTGAATCGTGTGCTGGAAGCAATCCGCAAAGATAAAGACTTTGCTGCAGAGATGACTCGGATTGAGTTCGATGCGATGCGTCAGGACGAAGAGATCATTCCCGTCGACTCTGGCCTGCGGCTTTCTCCTCGCGATCTGGCGACGCCGCGCAGTCCAGCGGTAATTGCACACGCTTGGTATCGGCCAATGCTGGTCCCATTTGCAGAGAACGACCAACTGCGGAGGAATCTGTTGACTGCCTCGGCGGTTCTGGTTGTCGTTTCCTTCACGTGGTTTCAGTCTGCGCGGGCAGCTCAACCGGAACAGTCCGCTGGAAAAAGTCGCTCGCTCTGGCGTGGACTTAAAGACCGCTACGTTCGCTCCAATTAGATGATTCGGCCATCTTTTGCAGGCTTTTCGCTAGCGAACGTTTGATACATCCGACAAGACTCGGCGTGGAAAGCTCTCGGCACTCGCCATTGTCTGCTCCTCAGCGTGCGGACTTGCCGATTCTTTCCGAAATCGAAGCCACTTCGATTGTTTTCTGATTCAGTTCTGCCCGAATGGATCTCACGCGGGCGCTTTGGTGGAGGCGAAATGTTGTCATCCGACATGGCTGGAATCGACCTGATTGACGAATTGCAGTTACGACACTGGGCTCGGACGAACTACGTCTCGGCGGACACGCGCGAATCCGACTGGCACCCAATCGTGCTGGACGAAATGCGTCGTCGTGACGAGGAACTGTCGGAAAGAAACCATTCGCTCCAAGTTAGAATGGGAAGTAACTCGTGACCCTCGTGGTCACCCGAGATTCAGTGGGAACTTTCAATCTGAGGGAAGTTATTCCTGTCAGTTTGGCTGACACCTTCCAGTTCTAAGTCCGGCAGGCCCGCCTGTCATTGTTGCAGTTCGCCCGAAATCCGTGTTCTACGACTTTCACGACGCAAGTCCTTTCATAACAATGAGGTTCTACGCTCCGTCGCCATCGACGCGTGTTGCGTCTGTCACGGCTGCTGCATGGTACGCTGTTTGCATTCTGATATAATCAGGTTCAAAAGCAGACACCGTCGCAAATGCCGCGACTAGTAAAGGAGCGTGCCATGCCAGTCTTTCGATGGGGACAGGCTTGGGATCCTTTTCATGATTTGGAGCGAGAAGTCGATCGCCTGTTGGCGAGCGTTTCGATTTCGTTTTCTGGCCTGCGTTTCGGCCGCGAGTATCCCCCGGTCAACGTCTACGAAGTGACGGACGGGCTGCTGCTGATTGCGGAACTGCCTGGCACGCGCCCCGAAGATCTTGAGGTGTTCGTGACGGATGGTGTTCTGACACTGAAGGGCAAACGAACGGGACCGGATGGAGTTCCAGACGATCGTTACCGCAGGCAAGAGCGGCTTCGCGGGGTCTGGCAACGG
Source organism: Schlesneria sp. (assembly GCA_028291515.1). GTDB lineage: Bacteria > Planctomycetota > Planctomycetia > Planctomycetales > Planctomycetaceae > Schlesneria. The sequence goes on along the minus strand of JAQGHU010000026.1, from coordinate 71,807 downwards.
TCGTTGACGCTGCCGGAGCGAATCCAAGAGGACCAAATGAGTGCCGAATTCACGAACGGCGTTCTTAAGGTTCGTCTGCCTAAGGCACCCGCCACCATTGCTCGTCAGATTCCCGTCAGCGATGGAAACACTTAGGGCAGTCATCCTGCGAAGTTGCGGAGCGAACCAAGGCGAAGGCAGACATGTCAAACGAAATCGTCAAAGTGATGCAGACAGACGCGGAACAATCGATCGCGCCCGCAGCCGATCCGGTCGTGTTCACGCCCCCGATCGATATCTTCGAAACGCCCGATGGTCTAGTGCTGCTTGCCGATCTTCCTGGAGTCATTCTGGAATCGTTGGAACTGCAGGTTCAAGACAATAAGCTGACGTTGTTTGGCAAAGTGAAGCCCGACCTTCCCGCTGACGCCCGCCTGATTCATCAAGAGTATGCTGTCGGACATTTCCTGCGGTCTTTTATCTTGAGTGATGAGGTCGATCACGATCGCATCGCGGCCAAGCTGAATCAGGGTGTCTTGGAAGTGGTTTTGCCTCAACTTCGCAAATCAGAACCGCGCCGAATTCAGATCACTGTCGAATGATGATGGGAGAGACCCATCTGCTAATGTCGCGTCCCTCGAATTGAAGGAAATCAAATGACTGATACCCATCAAAGTGGCGCGTCTGCTCAAGCGGAGATTCCGACTCCACCACTGGATCGTGTCCGCCACGAAATGGAACGCTGGCTGGAAGTTGCTCGCACCACGGGCGAGCGGGCCATGGAGTCGCTGGGTTTGGGCTCCGCGGGAAAAAGTGCGGCCCCGCCCATTGATGTCCTCGAAATCGATTCCGAAGTCGTGATTCTGGTGGACCTGCCCGGCGTTGCTGCGGACGCGGTGAAGCTGTCGCTGGTCGGCAACATGCTGACGATTGAGGGAACTCGGGCCGTCGCCGTATTTCCGGAAGTGATTCGGCGGCACTCGATCGAACGCACCCCGGCCAAGTTTGAGCGGTCGGTCCCGTTGCCGACTGCCGTCGATGCGGACCAGATTCATGCTGAGACTCGCGACGGATTGCTGACGGTGACGCTCCGCAAATTGGTGCCGACCGTGGGGCGCACGATCCCGGTTTCACACGCGGCGGGCTCTAAATCAGTTGGAACTCCCTAAGTCGTGCGACGGGAAGAATCCTCGCCGCAAACGTGTCCGTTTGTTGATCAGCGCGAGCAGGCGATTGACCCCGGCCCTATGTTTTGGGATACTTACGGAGTCTCGGACGCCGAATTCGAGGCTTCTGGCCACGGCTGGCCAACGATGTTGGAGCACCAAGACTGTTCCAGCCCGCGAAAAACTGGACTGATTGTATCCATTCCGGTCGCGGTTCGTCTTGAACCATCAGGCAGATTCACTTGTCAACAAGATGGCTCAAATCGAGTCTGACACTCCCGGCGGGGTTGTCGTGGATTGAGCGTCGGCCGCCGCCGCCGCCCAGCTAGCAATGAAGCAATGAAGGCGAGGGTTTTGATGGAGCACTTGGGCAGGCATGTTATTATCGAATTGTGGGGGTGCAGCGACGCCATTAATGATCCCGAGGTCGTCAAAATAGCGATGCTCGACGCGGTCCGCGCTGCAAATGCAACCTTACTGAACATTTTTGTTCATGAGTTCAGTCCGCAAGGAGTCACCGGAGTGGCCGTGCTTTCTGAATCTCACCTTTCGATTCACACCTGGCCCGAGCATGGTTACGTTGCCGCGGATGTCTTCACCTGCGGGGAAACGACGAAGCCTCGGGCAGCGGCCGAAGTTCTAGCCGAGCGATTTTCTGCCGAGCATTCCGTCGTTCATGAGTTGGAACGCGGAGTCCTTCCTCAGGCGCAGCCACGCGGCAGTGCCGCGAAAGTGCCTCGAATTCGCAGCTTGGCAAACGCTTAAATAGCATTGCAAAACCAAATAGCCACCCGGTGTTCCGCGGTGGCTATTTTTATAGGCTGGATTCGATCGCGATCAATTCCACTGCGCGTTTTTGACATCATAGGGGAGCAAACGATTGGTTTCCGCGATCTTCTTCAGCACTGTCTCATAGACCTCATAGGGATCGGCACGGAACAGCAAATCACAGCATCCGGGATGCAGCAGCCAATCCCCGCGATCGATTTCCCCTTCCAATTGCTCGGGCCCCCACCCCGCGTACCCGGAAAAGATACGGAAATGCGGCTGATCAGCTCCGTGACCGCAGTTCCGCAGAACCTGTTCAAACGACGCAGCGCTGCCACCGATGTACAGTCCTGGAATCGGCGATGTATCCGAATCTTCATAGGCTTCCGCATTGTGAAGCATCAGCAGCGCCGTCGGTTCAACCGGTCCGCCGACGAAAACAACATCTTCCATTTCAGGTAGACTGAAGTGTCCGGCCAGGGCATGGGAAACTTTGATCGATGTTGGGCGATTCACGATCAAACCAGTCGCCCCTTGCTCGCCATGTTCCAACAGCAGAACGATCGTCTGGTGGAAGTTGGGATCACGCAGTGACTTTGATGCCACCAGGCAATGACCTCGCAAAGACTTCGACATAAACATTCTCCATCCGACTGCTGTCGACAGCCGGGTTGCCGCACAAGGTGGCCCATCGTCCAATCCGGTGCGAGTGGCGGCTCTTTCAACCTGCTGAATTCTACTCCAGGCGCGATTAATGTAAAACGGGATCGTCGCTCAAACCCGGCGGGCAATATTGCAATTCGGTCACAATGTCCCTTCGGTGGGGAAATTTCGCTGCCATTCAGGTGTTTCATGCGCCGGCTTCCTCAACTAGTCTTGATCCTTACGACACTTGCGAATGTCTGGCTATTGATGCAGGCGGTTCACGAGTTGGGCCATGTCGTTGGTGGACTTTTGACCGGCGCGGTCATTAAACACGTTATGTTGCACCCGATGGAAATCTCGCGTACCGACTTCGGCGCAAATCCCTCACCGCTGATCGCTTGCTGGTCGGGGCCTTTCTTCGGGGCGATATTACCCGTGATGGCGTGGCTGCTGGCACAATGGCAGCGGCAGTCGTACGCCTACTGGCTGAAGTTCTTCGCAGGCTTCTGCTTGATCGCCAATGGAGCTTATCTGGCCGTTGGAGTTCGCGATGGCGTCGGCGACGCAGGCGATTTGCTCAGTCTCGGCTCGCCACCCTGGCAACTCTATCTGTTCGGTGCGATCGCGATGCCGGTGGGGCTTTGGTTGTGGAATGGACTTGGGTCGAGCTTCGGATTAGGCAACAATGCGGAATCAGTGAGGTGGCCTGCGGCAACTGGCTCGTTGCTGCTCCTCGCTGCGACAGTCGTTGTGGAACTCCTATTGGCTTGAGCGAGTCGCAGACGGATCGGGGCGGCACCCTCGCATCACAACGATTCCGGATAAGCGGTCTTGCCCCACTGCCCCTGATAGACAAACTCTGCCAGTGGCTTGCGGCCTCGCGCTGCTCGATCGCGTTCGGCAAGTTGCGGGTCGCTGGCCTCTGGCGATGCCGCATATCCGACTGCAATCGCCGTACATGGCAGGTGACTGTCAGGAATCGAATAGACCCCTCGCGCCTTCTCTGGGTCGATACCCGCCATCTGGTGAACGCTTAGTCCCAGAGCAGTCGCCTGCAAGCAGATATTGCCTGCCGCCAAACCGAGATCATGCAAGGCGACTCGATTTGGTTTGCCGTTCCTCGAGAACGTTGTCGAGATCACTCCGAGCATCAGCACACCCGCATGCTGGGCCCAGAATTGATTCGCTTCGAGCAAGCAGCCCAGCAGCTTTGAGAATTCCGGCGGGTCTTCGCGCATTGCCAGGATGTAAGTCCATGGCTGTTCGTTATAGCTGGAGGCCGCCCATCGCGCCGCTTCCAGGCAGGACTCCAGTTTTTCGGGCTCAACAGGTCGTGGATCGTAGCAGTACGGACTCCATCGCTTGGCGATCAGGTCATGAATCGGATGGGCAGGTTGTGCATCTTTAATCATGACAATTCTCGTTTTGAGTCAGTTACTGATGGATTGCGTCGCGATTGAAAAATTGAATCCGACGCTTATTCGGCTTCGTAGGTGATGTCATCGAGATACACCGACAGCGGCTTTCCGGGATTGGCGACGTTGATCACGAATCCAGTCTTGATTCGCGACAGATTTTTGCCGGAGAGATCGATGCGATACTGTTTCCACTCGCTTGTCAGGGCGACACTATCGAGCTTTGCATTCGCGCTATCTGAAAATTTCTTATCGCTACCCAGAATGCCGATCTGGAAAGAGACGATCTCGCCTCCTTTATCGCCGCGAGCCCAGAAGGTCAGCGACTTGGCACCGGTTAAGTCCCAACCTCCCGGTTTGTCGCCCCAATCGTTCGGGGGGCTTTGCCAGACGATTCCGCCCCAGCCATCGTTGGCAGCAAAGTCGAACTTCAGGCAAGTCGTTCCTGAATGGGGATTGGTCTTATTTTCCTCGTCCAACTTCATCGCCTTCGCGTTTCCCATCCAACCAGTTGGAACATAGGGCGGCTTGGCGGTTCCACCATCGCTGTAAACGACGAACGGCAGCGATGTCTTTTGAGCGCTTGGGATTTTAACCGGCGCATCGACGTACAGCGGCACGTTTCCCACCGCGGCGCCACCTTTGCCGTCCCGGATATAAGTGAACAGTCGATAGCCGCCACCATTGTCGGGCATACGGATTTCCGCTGACGATGTATCCGCCTTCACGATGGCGTCGGGAAAGGTGGGTGGGACTGCTTCGTCATCGCCGCCAATACCGAATGTCAGCGGTTCAGCCTGCAGAATCCACTCGACCTTCAATGAATCTTTGTCCGGATCGGCTACCTCCAGTCGAACGGTGACTTTTGCCTGCGGCTTTACCTTGGCATCACCGACTAACTGCAGTGACTGAATCGCCGGGCATCGATTTGCGGGAGCTTTTCCCGTCCACAGTTCGCTGACGGTATCCACGGCGGCTAGTCGAGATCCATCCGGCAGCAACATGCCGAACCAGGTTGCCGTGGCCTCCTGTTTCTGCCCCCACAGAAACGCATAGCTCCCCAGACAGTGATTCGAATTTCCGATCACATTTGCCGTGTAAGTCGCCTTGTAAGCCTCTGCCTTCTGGGTGCTGGTCAATTCGGGTGCCGCTCCCCAGGCGTTCTTTTGAACTTCCCACATCCCAGCCGGACCAAATTCCGTGATGACATAGGGCTTCGTTCCACCCATGTCGCGATACCGCTTTGGCAAGGTCGCCGCGCCGCCATAGCTATTGATCCCGACGACGTCGATGTCGGGACAGAGTCGATGAATGTTCTTGACACGATCGCCGCCGATCTCGGCGACCACGGTCATGGTGGGATGATTCGGATCGATCTTCTTCGCCATAACGGCTAGATTATTGATGGCTGACCAGATCGCCGCGTTATCTCCAGCAGCATAGCCTTCCATCTCGTTGCCGATCCCCCACATCAGCACGGCCGGGTGATCTTTGAACTCAGTGATCGCCTTCTGAACGGCCTGAAACTGCGTTGCCACTTGATCGGCATTGTTGTAGTCAAATCCGTGACGCTCATGGCCCAGCCACAACCCGACAGTCACCGTCAAATTGAGCTTCTGGGCCTGATCCAGGATCGGCCCTAATTTCTCGGCTGACCAGGTTCGGATCGAATTGCCGCCGGCAGCCGCCAGTTTGTCCAGTTGTTTGTCGCCACCAACGCCCTTGATGACGTAGGGCTGATTGTTTCGAATCAACTGCCAGCCATCATCTCTCGGCACAATCTTGACGGCCGCCGCCTGCGCGAAGACAAAGGACGGGACCGCAGCAATCGTCAGAAGTGCGACGAGATACTTCATGCCGGTTCTTTCACAGTTCGGAGTACGACAACTTGAGGATCTCAGGAAGCGTTGCTTTAGATTCAAGGGCGAATGCAAGACCACGGTTGGCGACACGCCATCGAAGGCATCTTGAAAAATCATCTGTTCATTCGCAATGGAGCGACCAGTTCTGTGAAAGTGGAATCAGACGAAACGGTGCGAAGTCATTCGACCGTCAGGGTCTCGTTTCACTGACCGGTTGCTGAGATGTCGACATTGTCCGACCCGCGTTCGATCCCCTTCTTCAAGGCAACCTGGGATCAAAAACACTATTGAAGGCAGCAGACAGTCACCGAATTGGCGGAGCCGAAGGCACGGATGTTTGATTGGGTGCAGGATGAGAGGTAATCGATCATTTAACTAGGTCGATTGCTCGATCGAGTTCGATCTGAAGGTCTAGTCAACTGACGTACCTAGTCATCGCAACCGGTTCTACTGGCTCGCATAATCAGGGATTGCGAAGTTTACGCAACTCTTTATGCCGTATGCCGATTCGAATCGATTAATCGCGCGCAATTCAGTGCGAAGTGAGCAGGAGCCACCTGCTGCGGCGCATGAATTGCGTAGACTAGTCGAGTGACTAGTCTTCTTCCATTTCCCATGCAAAACGAATTGACGGCGGACGTCGTTTAAGGCTGTATCCCAAAGCAGCCAGTCGATTCGACAAAATTCTTTACGAAAGGCAATGAAATGCATCGCATCAGTCTTGGTTTGCTTGCGGGCGGCCTCTTGTTAGTCGGAGTGGGGTGTTCCGACAACCAGAAATCGACGATCAAGCAAGAGACAAAAATCACGACACCCAACGGTACAACCACAATTACTACCGAAAAAGATGTGAAGACGACTGGCAAAGAACCCCCGGCGGCCCCTTGAAACCTCTCGATGCCGTCGGAAACCCTGGCGTAGCGCTGCGGTTTGCAATTGCTCTCCGCACACATTCTCTAACTAACGTAAAGCCAATATCATGGGAACTATTCTGCTGATCGTGTTGATTATTCTCCTGCTTGGTGGACTGCCACACTATGGATATTCCCGCAATTGGGGGTATGGCCCCAGCGGCGGGACCGGATTGCTATTGCTCGTGGTGCTCATCCTAGTTTTGATGGGCCGAATCTGAGAAGATTAAGGTTTCAAGGTCTCTCTGCGTCCATGGATGTGTCGTCCGAGCGAACCGCGGTTTGATGATCCCTCGAAGAAGCGTTAGGGCGAGATGGAAGTAAGTTCACCGAACCGCGTCCGCTGCATTCGAGATGTAATCCATGCTGAAGAACAACGACTCCGCTCCAAATTCCAATGGCTTGCTTCGCAGGACATTCTGGGGCTGAGCCTGTTTGTTCTGAGTCTGGCGGCGATGGCCGCGGTTACTATCTTCTATCTGCAGGGAACGCTTGTCTGGTGGCTCGCAATTCCCCTGATGGCGCTTCCGCTGTCGATTTTGCATGAACTGGAACATGACCTGATCCACGACATGTATTTTCGAGATCGGCCGTGGGTTCAGAATGGGATGTTCTTCGTGATCTGGTTCAGCAAGCTGAGCCTGAATCCCTGGTATCGACGTCGAATTCATCTGAAACATCATCTTGTCAGCGGACAAGAGGCCGACATTGAAGAACGACTCATCGGTCTGGGGCTTCCGTTTGGGTTATTGCGACTGTTCGTCACGATTCATCCGATGGGCGGTATTCTGCTGTTTCCCAGTATCAAGCGCGATGTGCCCGACTTTCAACCGCTCCGTTTGACGTTGTTGTCGATTCCAACCTACAGCGTATTCTTCTGGACTTGGGAAGCGTTCTTCGGTTACGTCCGGCTGCAGCAAGGCTGGACATTTGCCTATGACCCCGCCCAACTGTTGCCAGCGTGGGGGTGGCCGTGGGCACGTGACTTAACTGTCCTCCTGATTCTTCCCAATGTATTGCGACAAGCCTGCCTGGTTGTCATGTCGTCGTACAGTCATTACTACGGTGATATTCCAGAACGTGAAGTTTTCTTCCAGAATCAGATTTTGAATAGCTGGCTCGTTTTTCCGATGCAGCTATTTTGCTTCAATTTCGGTGAGACGCACATCATCCACCACTATGTCATCAACCAGCCGTTTTATCTTCGGCAGATGGTGGCTCGTGCGGCGTTGGCCGAGATGCGGCGTCACGGGACTCGCGTCAACGATCTAGGCACCTTCGTGCGTGCAAATCGATGGGGCGAAGAGCCTGAACTGAGCGAGTCCGCTCACAACCTGCAGACCGAACAGTTGCCAATGGCATCCTAATCCGGACGCCTGACGTGGTCGAACCGCGTTTTTCGATGTAACAAACTGAGGCCGTGTGCGCAGGGCGGGAGTCGATTCGCAGGTCACTCCCGGAGGCAAGAATCTCGTAGTTCCGTCGCCAGACCTGACCAGTAATCGCGGCGGGACAAGTTTGGTCGGTGCTGCATCGCCATCTTTCCACGGCTAGCTGGATTCCCGCTTGCGGGGGAAATGACGGAAAGATCAGTCGGAGAAAGCCGCGATCGCGCAGGGAATAAGCCGGATTTAATGCAAGTCGAGGTCAGGACGTTCCAAAAGCGGCTTGAGCAGTCCGACAAACTCTGCCAGCGACCGAACATTGAAGTGATTCATGAGCCGCTTGCGGCGGTCTTCCACTCCGCGCACGCTCATGCCGAGTTCGGATGCGATCTGCTTGTTCGTGTGTCCGGCGACGACAAGCCGAGCAGTCTGTCGCTGGCCCGCAGTGAGCCTGGCCAGCAGTGACCGCGTGCTGGTGGTGTCCGGTTGAAGAGACGGGCGATTCCCTCCAATTCGCTCCATCGATTCCGTGATGGCAGAAATGATCTGACTGGAATTGAATGGCTTTTGAAGCAACGTAACTGCCCCGTTACGCATGCCGACGACGGCCGATTCGACATTCGCGTGTCCGCTAATGAGAACGACCGGGACATCGCGCGCCGTGCGTGCCAGCTTGGCCTGCAGTTCCAGCCCGGATATTCCGGGCAGTTGCAGGTCTAGAACCAGGCACCCGGACTTGCACTGAAAGCCGGATGTCAGGAACCCCTCGGCCGAACTGTATCGCTCGACCGGCCACTTCATCAGCCGACAGACCCCTTCAATGGCATCGACAACGGCCACATCATCGTCAACGATAAAGACCGTTGACCCCAGCGAATGCCCCATTCTCATTCTCCACTCGCCACCAGGGAGAACATGAATGTCACGCCGACATCGGCGTTGCGACGACATTCGATTGATCCCTCGTGGTATTCGACAATTGATCGACAGATCGCCAGTCCAAGACCGATTCCGTTTTGCTTGGTCGTATAGAACTTCTCGAACAATCGCGCCATCTGATCCGGAGGGATCCCGCGTCCGTGATCCGACACCGATACCACCACGTAGCTGCGATTGTCACGGCCGACTTGATCGCACGAGATCTCTACCTTCCTTAATTCCGGTGCGGTTTCATCCATTGCCTCGACGGCATTACGAATCAGATTAATGATAACCTGCTGAATCTGGATTCGATCCGCCAGAATGGTGGGCAGACCACATTGTTCGCGAACAACCACCTGCACCTGATTCTGGCGAAACTCATGGTCCATGATCCTCAGCGTGTCGCGCACCACGTCTTCGATGTGAATCGTCGAGCGGGACGGATCGGACTTCTTAACCATTCGCCGCAGGCCCTCGATGATAGCGCCGGCACGGGTTGCCTGACTCGTGATGGCCTCTAAAGCCACCTGCAACAGATCCTTGTTGGAGCCGCGCATGTGACTGGCCAACGTCGCTGCGGTCTCGGACTGGACGACGAGAGCGGTCAGCGGTTGATTCAGTTCGTGGGCCAGGCCCGATGCCATTTCACCGACAGACTTCAGACGCTCGAAGTGAGCCAGGGCCACGACGTGTCGCGCTTCCCGAGCCGCGGCTTCGCGCTGATCGGTGACATCTCGAAAGACCGCGACGAACCGCGTCATATTTCCCGAATCATCGCAGAACGGCTGGATCTTGACGTTCGTATAGATCTGGGAACCATCGCGGCGTCGGTAGTCTACGTCTCCCATGAACGCTGCAAAACTGACGATCGCCTGGCGCATCTGAGCAATCGCCAGGTGATCAGTGCCAGGGTCCGCCATGAAGAAAAAGCTCTTGCCGATCAATTCGTCGCGCCGATAGCCGAACATCTTTTCAAAGGCGGGGTTGCAGTCGTCGATCGGATGCTCGGCAGAGCGAGCATCGATGATCACCACGCCGTCGGCAATGGACGCGAATGCCATATTGCGCAGTTGTAATTCGGCTTCCAGTTCCTGCTCGCGTCGACGATGCCGTGCCTCATTCAAAGCCCGCTCTACAGCCGGTCCTAGTCGCTGCAGGCGATCCTTCATGACATAATCGACCGCTCCCATCCGAATCGTTTCCGCGGCAATTTCCTCGCCGATCACCCCCGAAACCACGATGACTGGCAGTGGATGCGGGTGCCGACGCACCTGCGTCAAGATATCTTCCAGCGTCAAGCTCGGCAGGCAATAGTCAGCCAGCACGACATCGGGCTGCCGGTCCAGTGCTGCGGCCAGTTCTTCCAAGGTCTGAACCTGCTCCCACTCGGTGCTGAATCCGTGACGTTGCACCGCGCGGTTGAGTAAGACCGCGTCCTCTTTCAGGTCTTCAACGATCAGCAGTCTGGCAACGGGGCCCGTCACACTTTGCTCCATTCCAACGCGAACGCACCGCTACTCCAGCGGTTCGTTCAGCATCGTCCAATAGATTCCCAGTTGAGCCACCGCCTCGCAGAAGTCTGCAAAATCGATTGGCTTTCGCACGTAACTGTTGGCACCCAAGCCATAACTTTTCAACTTGTCCGTCTGCTCATCGGATGATGTCAGAATGACGATTGGAAGCTTTTGCGTGTTGGGATCGGCACGCAACGCTTCCAGAACCTGCAGCCCATCGACCTTCGGAAGCTTCAGGTCCAGCATGACGACGGCAGGCAGCTCTTGAGGGTTACGATCGCTGTACCGTCCGCGTGCCTGAAAGAACTCCAGCGCCTCCTCACCGTCGCGCAGGATGATCAAGGGGTTCTTCAGGTTGATTTTGCGAAACGCTCGCAACATCAACTTTTCATCCTTGGGATCATCTTCGATGATGACAATGTCCTTGACTGCCACAATAACTCCAGAAGAAATAGGCCAACTAGTTAGATCAACTTCAGATTGTTTACCAAACCGCAGGGAGATTTGAAGATCTAGACTTTTGCTTTACGCGGCAGTGAGTCCTTGTGGTCTGTCGTATTCAGACGGAGTTCTCGGCCGATCGTGAAGGAAAAGATCGCGCCCTGCCCTTTGACGCCTTCGGCCCACACTCTTCCCCCGTGACGATTGACAACTCGCTTGACGATCGCCAAGCCAATCCCTGTTCCTGCAAATTCTTCATCGCGATGCAGTCGTTGAAATGGCACGAATAACTTGTTGCAGTATTTTTCGTCGAAGCCTGTGCCATTGTCCCGAACGAAGAAGACCGGTCCCGTTGTGGAACTGCTCGACCCAAACTCGATCACCGCCGGGTTCTTGAGCGCCGAATACTTCACCGCGTTGTCGAGCAGGTTAAAGAGCGCCAGGCGTAGCATTCGACGGTCACCGAGAGTGACCATTCGATCAGCGACACTGAAGTTCAGGTGGCGATTCGAATAGTTCCCCTTCAGTTCGTCAACGATGTCGGCGAACATCTGCGTCAGATTGATTTCCTCAATTTGCATCTCGCGACGACTGACGCGCGACAGCGCCAACAAATCGTCGATCAACGCTCCCATCTTATGAGTCGCTTCGCGAATCATGTCGAGCATTTCCTTGCCTTCATCGTCGAGTTTATCGCCATAGTCTTCGATGACGGCTTGCGAGAATCCGACGACATGTCGCAGAGGGGCCCGCAAGTCGTGCGAGACCGAGTAGCAGAAGGCTTCGAGTTCTTCGTTGGATGTCAGCAGAGCCTGCTCCATCTTTTTGCGGAGCGTGATATCTTCTGAAACACCCACCAGACGGATGACGGTACCATCTTCTGCCCGAACGGGAAACGCGCGCGAATGAATCCAGCGATTGGCGCCGTCGGCACGGACCAGGCAAAAATCCGTGTCGAATTCTCCGGTGCGAAGCGAAGCAGCGAAGAGCCTTTTCACACGGTCCTGATCATCTGGATGAATCGCCTTGGACCATTCCAGCGGGTTTTCGTACAGAGTTTCGCCCGATTCCCCCCAGATGCTGTCGTAGGCGGGGCTGACATATAGAATGCGGCCGCTCTTGGCATCGATCAGCCAGAACACTTCATGTACGGTCTCGGCCAGCTCGCGAAATCGTTCTTCGCTTTCTTTGAGAGAATCCATCGCGCTGTTGCGCTCTGAAGCATCGATCACAGCGATGATCACATCGCTTCCGTCCGCTGTGTCGATTGGGCTAAGAGTGACCTCGACGGGAAACTGGGTGCCGTCGCGTCGAATACCCGCGACAATAAGTTCTGCCACAACTGTCGGATCGTCTGGCCTCGATTGTGGGAATCGATCGAATGCCTGCTCGCTATCAATCGCGGCTGGTAGGAGTCGATCGATTGGTTCACCAATGAGTTCCAACCGGCTGTAGCCGAACATCGCTTCGGCAGCTCGATTGACCAGAGTAATTCGCCCGCGCGGACTTGCCATCACCATCCCGCTTGGCGTCGCCTCAATGATATTGCGGAGGCGTTGTTCCGTGCGGACTCGCTCCGTGATGTCTGTCGCGACGGCCAAAAACCCATCTGTCACCCCGCGGCAATCTCGGATGGCGGTGACAGCCAGTTTCACGAACAAGTGGGTTGCATCCTTGCAGACGAAGGTCCACTCGCGATCATCGCATCCACCCTGTCGAGCGCTGACGACGAACGCGCTGAAGCCTGGAAACTCCTGATGGAATTTCTCGAACAATTCGTGCCGGAAGGCCGCCACTTCCGATCCCAGATGGAATGCCTCCATCGGGCGGCCAATGATCTCATCGGCCGTATAGCCGAGCAGCATTTCTGCGCCGGTATTGAAATCTAAGACGTGACCGTCCGTATTCAGTCGAATAATGCCGACGTGGGTCGCTGCATCTAAGACGCGCCGCAACTCCGCTGACTCCGCAAGACGAGATCGCTCGTTCTTCTCGGCAGCAAACTGGTTGGAGGACTTTGCGCTCGGGCTCTCGTTCATGCTTGGCGGATTCAGGAAACGGCGACGCACTAACTTAGTAAGTATCTCGGACCTGGAGGGAGTCTTGTCCCGTTCACCGCTACATTGCACGAAAATCCAGGCCCGTATTGGATCGCCCGAATGCAAACGGTGGACCACTGCGGTGAAGTTTTCCACCCATGGTCATAGTCCTGAATACGGACGGCATTCTCTCGACGCATGCTTGATGCACGCAAGGTTGAGCTGCGTGGTAAACCACACCGTCATACGAAATGCACGATAAGCTGGCTGCGTTAGTCGCCAAAAATGCCTGGCTGAAGTGTTCGCTCTCTGACAGTGTTCTAAGGATCACGACTAGTGGGCAATAATGAAACGGTAAGTGGATTACCACAAAATGCGACCACGCAGTTCGGATTACTCGTTTAACCGCCGATACTTATACCGGAGGGGTGACGTGCAGTTGGGGAGCTCGGGTGGCCACTTCGTCTTCGCCGCTCGCCCCGCGCCACGACTGATCGCCATTCTGATGCCGTTTTCGGAGTCTCTAACAAGGTCCAATCACGCGCATCAGCATCCGTCTCGCTGCATCTGAACTGCAGTGGAACGGGACTGTTGTCTGATTCCGCTCGACAAACAAAATACACAATTCGGCATTCGCCTTTTGAAAGTCCGCGATGAGCCTCGCTAGTGACAACGTCTTATCGGATCAGATCACTGAAGCGGAGAGCTTGCCTTCGGGCCAAGGCGAATTCCTGACTATTCTGTCTGAAGAGGTCCGAGTTCCGCTGCAATCGATGTTGGGATATGTCGATCTGCTATTCAATCGCGATTTGTCTATCGATACTCGTCAGGCCTATTTGGGGACCATCAAGCAAACTGGTCGCCAATTGATGACGCTGATGAACGATATTCATGAGTTTTCAAAAATGGAGTCAGGCGAGTCCCACGTTGAGAAGGCGCGCGTCGATCCGACTCGCTTGGTGGACGAGACACTGGCGGCGCTTCATGAATTGGCTCAAGCGAAGAATCTGTCACTAGCCGCCGAGGCAAGCGGACTCGTGCCGCCAATCATCTACTCCGATCCCGCGCGCCTGCGGCAGATCTTGTTCACACTTATCGGAAATGCAATTCGAGTGACCGAAACCGGCGGTCTCAAAGTCGTACTCCGAATGGTCGACAGCACACCCAATTGCCAATCGGTGTTGGTCATTGACGTGAACGATACTGGGACGAACCCCGTCAGACAGCAATTCGGAATCTTGGCCGGAACAAGTGTTCCGGCCCATCACGGCGTACCGCAGAAAAAAGGTACTGTGGGCATTTGGTTGGCAATCTCGCAAAGAGTCGCTCAATTTCTCGGTGGCGAGATCACCGTGGTGCATCCATCCGGTCGGGGCTCAATCTACACGTGGACAATCTCGACAGGTTTGTTTGACGCGCCAGCGGACATTGCTTTGCTCGACAACACTGTTGCCAGCAATGTTCGAATCGCGGACGATCAAATCGACGGGTCGATTTCTTGCGGATGAAACCGATTCGCCACCGCGTTCATGTGCCAAGATCAGGCCTGCTTGGGAGGTGCAGTGCTCGACGCGATCCGTTCTAATCAGCAGACACTGCCAGCTCTTCCTGTTTTGTGAGCGGCGAGTTCAGAGTTCGTGATCGCTGGAATGCACTATGCGATTTGAATCGCCACTTGCTGATTGCTCGCGTCGCCAGTTCCTGAAGCAAACCGTTCTTACGACGGCCGCTGGCTGGAGTCTACAGATTCCAGCAACGCTGGCCGCGGCTGAATCTGCGGGGGCATTGCAGATTGCTCCCTTCAAATTCAATGTGACGCCCCCCTTGGGGCATTCGTGTTGTGGCGGTTGGATCAAGCCGATTGAAGTCATTGATGACGAGTTGGAAGCTGTCGGGGTTGTCCTGCTTGGTGCCGGCCAGCCGATTGTGCTCTGCGCTGTGGATTGGACGGGATTGCTGAATGAAGCGCACCTCCAATGGCGGGCTACCCTGGCTGAGGCCGCTGGAACAACTCCCGACCGCGTCGCCGTACAATGCGTGCATCAGCACAACGCTCCTATGGCCTGTTTGGAAGCCGAACGAATCGTCGCAGCCGAAGGTGACCTGCCGCATATCCTGATGACCGATTTCTTCAATCGATGTCTGGACGCAGGCCGGACGGCGATCAAGCAGGCGATTGTGCAAGCGCGGCCAGTCACGCACATCGGCAGGGGACAGGCCAAGGTCGTGGGTGTCGCGTCGAATCGACGAGTCAAACGCGATCACAATGGGACGGTGCTCGCCATGCGCGGCAGTTCGTGCAAGGATCTGTCGCTGATCGAAATGGCCGAAGGGCTGATCGATCCCTACTGCAAGACGATCGCGTTCTTCGATGGCAACCAGAAAGTGGCATCGCTGCACTACTACGCCACGCACCCGATGAGCTACTACGCCGATGGCCGCTGCACCAGCGACTTCGCCGGACTGGCCCGCAAACAGCGACAACAGGACGAGCCTGGTTGTCGCCACATTTACTTCACGGGGTGCTCGGGAAACGTCGCGGCAGGAAAATACAACGATGGCTCGCACGCAGCGCGAGTGACACTGATCAAGCGTCTGTATGACGGGATCGTGGCGTCGGAATCTCAACTGGAACGATCCGAGTTGAAGTCTGAGAAACTGATCTGGAAGACCGCCGACGTTCTGCCACCGGCACGAGCATCATTCCAAACTCAGGCGTTGGCTGAACTCATCGCCAACAAGTCGGAAAGCGTCGTGAATCGCAATAGATCGTCATACACTCTTGCCTGGCTGCAGCGTGCCGAACGGCAGCTTCCGATCGTCCTCAGTTGCCTCCACTTGGGATCTGCGAAACTGCTGCATCTGCCGGCGGAAATGTTCGTCGAATACCAACTGCGTGCTCAACGTCTGCAACCTGACAATTTCGTCTGTACCGCCGCGTACGGTGATGGTGGCCCCTGGTACATCCCCGTCAAAGAGGAATATCCCAACGGAGGTTACGAGATCAGCGTGGCATTTTGCGAGCCCGAAGTTGACGATGTTCTGACAGCAGGAATGACACAAATTCTGAAGTGATGCTGGCGACTCTGCGCCGCAGTCTCCACACCCGCTCTGACTCGAACGATCGGAACAATCGCTGCAATCGCATCAGCAAGTTCCTTTGCTTCGGTTTCTCCAAGTTGACAGACCCCCATTCATCCTGCAGGATCTAGTAGTGGCAAAGAGGTATGGAGTTTCTTTGCCGAAGAGAGTCCGCTGCGAGGCCCCTCCTATGCGCGACGCGAGCACACTGCAACGACGACGACGTCTTCGATTGCTGCAAAACGACGAGTTCAAAGCCGAAACCGGTTCGAGTGTTAGTAGCTCCCCCGCGCCCGTTGATGTCGAAGAATCGCGTCGACAGCTGTTCGAGGATTGCGCGGGTCAGCCTGGCCTGCAACTGTTGATCGAAGTCAAAGGCGAAGCGCACGCCAGGAAGGTGTCGCTCAACCGTCCATACCTTCTCATCGGCAGTGACGGCCAGTGCGATATTCGCATCAAACAACCCTCGGTTCTGCCGTACCATGCCTACGTGCAATGGATCGACGGTCGACTCTTCTGCTGTGGTCTGGGCGATGCTCAACCGCCAGCCACCTGGGTTGGCCCGAAGCCCGTCGCGCTGGGACCATTCCGCGTCTCAGTTCCCAATCTGGAATTGCCCGCCGATGGTCAGCAGGATCCGCAATCGAGGAGTTCGGAACTCGCTGAGGAAGTCTCGCAGATCCAATTGAAATTTGCCGGAGTCGAGCAGAGCGACAACCTGTGGCCCGTCGATCGCCGTCTCGCGCTGATTGGACGTGGAGCTCAGTGCAAGTTGCGCCTCGATCACCCCGAGATTCCGATTGTGCTTGCTGCTTTGGTTCGCACGAATCGAACATGCTGGCTGATCGACTTGCAGCACAGTGATCGCTTACAGGTCAATGACCAACTGATCGATTCGCTGCAGACTTTGGACGTGGGTGACAAGCTGCGACTTGGTGAGTTCCAAGCTGAAGTCACGGCCGCATCATTTACGGTGGAGCCGGCTGTTATCGAACCAACGATGCCGCCGAGTATTCCCAAGATCACTTCCGTTCGCGAACTGGCTGATCAACACCGAACGCACCTGAGAGCGTTGAGTGAATCTCTCGAAACCGTTCAGTATTATCTGGACACCGATCACCTCGACGGCCTTCCGGAACTGAAGACTGCGATTCAGCAGTACGTGTTGCACGCCGAGCGTCACCATCGTGAAACGCAAGCAGCACTCGAGACTCTGGCGGAGATCCCAGAACTCGTGCAGTGATCGGACGGCCCACAGTTCCGTATGTGCGACACTTCGGCATTGATTGCCTGGGACTACCGAGTCAGCATTCTCAAGGTCAGCGCCAGCGAATTCAGCCGCGTCGTCGTCGTGTCGGCTCGCGACATGAACACCACCGGCGAACTCGTCCCGCACAGAACGCCACCGAATCGACAATTGGCTGTGTACATGATCGCTTTGACGGTCAGATTTGCTGACAAGAGGTCTGGGAACAACATGGCATCAGCGACGCCGACCACGCCCCCTTCGATCTTCTTTTTCTCTCCAGCATCCACCGCATAAGCCAGGTCGAAAGATAGTGGACCCTGCACGAGACATCCGGGAAACTGACCACTAGCACCACGTTTGGTTAACTCGGCTGCGTCCAGCGTGTCTGGCATCGATTCGGAAGCTTTCTCGGTCGCTGACATCACGGCCACGCGAGGTAGCTCGTTGGATTCAGACTCCCGAAGCACGCTCGCCACTTCGATCAGACTCTGCAGGATATCTCCCTTCTGATCGAGAGTCGGCTGAATTGTGATCCCGGTGTCTGACAACAGGAACCGCCGCTGATCTCGCGGGATCTCCATCAGGACAACCTGGCAGATGCAGCGATTCGTCCGCAGGCCGGTCTCTCGCGACAGGACCGCTTTCATGAGTGCCGGAGTGGCAATCTGTCCCTTCATCAGCGTTTGGGCGCGTCCCGCCTTGATTTCAGCCACCGCCGCACCCGCCGGATCATCCGTATCGGTGATGCGAAATCCTGTCGTATCGATCTGCAAGTCAGTCGCCAGTTGTTCAATTTCCGCAGCGATTCCCGTCAGCACGGGGGCGACCCAGCCGCGACGCTGCGCGAGTGATAGTGCTTCCAGCACGGTGGGATCCGCCCCACCCGCGGCCACCACAGAGACCGGCGACGGCATTGCGTCGGCGAACTGATACAACTCGTCGAAACCAACTAACGACATGATCAATCACTCTGCTGGAATCTGAAGCGGCCACTGGAAAGTTAATTGAGATGCTGCACCTATTCACTCCACTTGGGAGGACGCTTTTGCAGGAACGCGGAAATTCCCTCTTGCGCATCATGCTGGATCGCATTCGCGGTCATCAGGCAAGTCGCCTGCTCGTAGGCGGTCGACTCATCCAGAGCCAGTTGCTCATAAAAAGCTTGCTTGCCCAGGCTGAGTGTCGTGGGACTGCTGCCAACAATGGCATCTGTCAGTTCTCGGATCGTCACATCAAGCTGATCGGCAGCAACGACTCGATTCACCAGACCGACTGCCAGTGCTCGTTCGGCATTGATTGGAATGCCAGTCAGCAGCATCTCCATGGCCACTTTGGGAGGGACAGCGCGGACCAGCGGAACCATGGGAGTCGTACAGAACAGACCGATTTTCACCCCTGGCGTGGCGAATTTGGCTTCGGCGGCAGCAACTGCCAAGTCGCACGTTGCGACCAACTGACATCCGGCAGCGGTCGCCAATCCATGTACTCGTGCAATGACGGGCTGCGGAAGATGTCGGATCTGCTGCATGACGTGAGAACACCGGGTGAACAGTGTTTGATAGTCTGCTTCAGGGCGACCGACCATTTCGTTCAGGTCATGTCCGGAACAAAAGACTGGACCAGCCGCCGCCAGCACCACAACTCGAGCGGATCGATCCTCGGCGATCTTTTCCAGCGCGGCTCCCAGTTCCGCCAGCATCACCTCGGAAAGAGCATTTCTTCGTTCGGGCCGATTGAGTGTCAGTCGAACCACTCCGGCGTTTGATTCCACAAGCAACATGATGAAGGTCTCGTAGACGATTTAAGATACCGACTTTATTCTATGTCCCGGCCTGCAAACTTTGCAGGCATCGGTCTTCGCGGTGCGACATCTGAGTCAGCGATTCGCGGAATTGGGCGATCTTCACTGCGCTAATCGTCCCCTTTCGATCATGGTGCTCGCAGGCGGCCGAGCGGATGGCGACGATGTCTGCGTGTACCCCACAAAGTGAGGGAAGATCGGTCACTTTCAAGCTGCCGGCGATTGCCAGAAACTGTCCTGAGGCACGACATCGCTCGGCGAGTTGTTGAAGTTGCGAGGCCGAGAGGAGGTCGCTCAATGACTGTCCGGTCTTGGCGAACGTATCGATCAGCAGACCGGTACAGCCAGCTCCGATCGCCGCCGTCGCCACATCATCGATCGAAGGTGAGCGTGCGATCTCAAAATCGGCATACGCCACCGCGACCCATCGCAACGGCAAACTCCGGCGTTGATCGAATCGTTTGCGGATGACTCGCCAAAGTGATCGCCAGTCTTCCCGATCAGTCAGGCCGCTCATTCCAAGTTTTGCGAAAGTCACTTCATCAGGGAGCGTCACTGCATCTGTTTGATCAATCCAATCAATCAGTTCGCCCAATGCCACACTGAGTGGTGTCGCGGCACCTGCCTCGCGAATTGTCTCAGCGATCTCGCGGATGCTGACAGCATCTGCCATCCCCAATGATCCGCGAGCAGGCTCTTTGATATCCAGGATATCCGCACCACCCGCGAGTGCTTCAACCGCCTCTGTGTGGGAGCGGACGCTCACCAGCAGGCGTGGCGTGCGACATTGCTTCAGGGAATGGCCATCATCTTTGCGAGCAGCAGTCATCGTCACAGAATTGTACTCGTCGGGTAGCGCATCATGAACTTGATCGTCTGTAACAGAATCGGGTTCGAATTTGCAACCAGGCGGCATCGCTCCCGCGTCAACGCCGCCTGATTTCAGTTGGCGAGGCGGTTCGGCGTTTGAATGGTTCGATGAGTAATTCTCCATTCGCCTTGATGCGACAGCGAATCGCTCCGTACCTGGCGGTCGTCATCACCTGCGTCGCGGGACCATAGACATTCGCCAGCCGGTCTTGAACGGAGTCGTCTCGATAACTGACGAGTAACCATTCTGGCGTTGCCCAGCGAGCTAAATCACTGGAATTTGCCGCCGTGCTTCCATGATGGGGCGACAACAAGATGTCTGTATCGACTGCCGGTTCTTTCAGCAGGCGATGCAAGCCGTCGTGCTCCAGATCACCCGTGAAGAGGATGCGGCGTCCTGCGTACTCCAGGCACAACACGACGCTGTTAGCATTGTCGGACTTCCCAGTAAAGTCCGGCGCGGGATGCAGCACTTTGAAGGTGACATTGGGGTCAAGCAGGATCTGCTGGTCTGCTGAGATCAATTTGATATTGATGCCCACTTTCGCCGAATCGTCCAACGCGGCCGCGACGGGTGGTTGAGACCAGTCGAGAAATGATCGGTGACACAACAAAGTCCGAATCGGAACGACATCGACAAGTTCTGGCAGTGCATTGCAGTGATCCGCGTCTGGATGTGATAAGACCACCGCATCCAGTCGCGCATGCCCCGATGCCCAAAGCGTTGTCTCGATTGTGCGCGCCGCCCGACCGCCGCCCGTCATGCTGCCAGCGTCATAAAGCAACGTCTGACCGTTCGGGCATTCGACCAGCACGCTTAGTCCATGACCGACAGATAAAACTGTGCAAGTCAACTCGGTGCCGTTGGCCGGTCGAAGTGAGATCGCCAGTCCCAGTATGGTCCAGACCAACGTGGCGCGAACTGACCAGAACAGGCGGCCCTTGCGATGGTCCCAGATGACCAACGTAGGAACGAGCACGTAGAAGCCGATCATCCACCATAACGGAGGTGACGGAGCATAGATGTGACCCAAGTCAATGCGTGACGCGGTCTCCACTGCAGACAGGAACCAACCCAATAGGAAATCAAAGGGGACTCCCAGCCACCCAAATAGGGTCGGTGAGATCAGGCCCAGGAACAAGAACGCATAGCCCAGGCAGAACATGATGCCGATGGGGACGTTCAACAAGACGGTAAAGACGACTCCGATCGGCGAAATCAGATGAAACTGCGATGCAATCAACGGTGAGGTTGTGACCCAGATCGCCAAGCTGATCGCAAACCCTTCGAACAATGATCGCATCAGCCGATGAGTCAGTTGCCGTAGGATTGTCTGAGGATCACCGGACCACACGTCGAGCAAATCGGTTGCACGGAACGATTTCAAAAACCGCATCGTGATCAGGATCGTAGCCACTGCGATAAATGACAATTGGGCACCAGCGTTGAAGAGATCGCTGGGATTCCAGACCAGCACGATCAATGCGGCGACGGCGAGCGAATTCCAATGATTCGCGGTTCGGCCGATCAGTTGCCCCAGCACCATCACTACCGCCACGATTGTCGCTCGCACGACCGGAGGGTTCGCGTCGGTGATCAAGGCGTATGCGGGAAGCAGGATCAAGGCGGTCAACGCAGACGCTTCCGGCGGCAGTCTGAAGAGGCGACACATGAAGGAGATCGCGATCCACAGCAGCCCTACGTTCATCCCCGAGATGGCCAGGATGTGCAGCGTGCCGCTCTCGGCGAAGGCCCGCCTCAGATCGCGATCAAGTTCCACGCGGCTTCCCAATAGCAACGATTGTGCGACGGCAACATTGCTGGCCCGCAGGCGTGTGGCGATCAGGTTTTCGGCTCGGTGACGTACCGCCGTGCGACCGATGGTCAGCCAATCCCAGCTCGTTCGCTCGCGACTGACGACGACCACCGCTTCGGGTTGATTAGCGGCCAGAGTCGCGTGCAGCCCCTGCGTGCGCAGCCATCGCCGAGTATCGAAGTCACCGGGGTTCGACGGTTCCGACGGCAGCAACAAGAGGCCAGAGACTTCGACCAGATCGCCAATCGCCAGTTGATCCAAGCGACCTGCAACCGACAGGCGAACATAGCCAGAAACGGCTGGCGACGAGTCACCCACCAACCGCCGACATTCCAGCATCACCAGCGTTCGCTCGGGCGGCTTCCAGGGGGCATGATCGTCAATCGCGACCAAGACTGTCGGTGCATTCACCACTTTGGCGAAGACTCGAACCAGACATCCGGTCTCGGTCGCCCAGTGCGAAACTTCATCATCCGGCAGGCAATTCCAACGCCAATGATGCCAGACCCCTCCCAAGCCGAGGCAAGCGAGCAACAACATGGAAACAGCCAGGTGATTCCACCGGCGAGACCACGCGAGCGGAACCAACGTCAATGCGATCGCCGAACCGATCCACCAATCGAGAAATGAAATGGCCAAAAGATGATCGAGCAGAATTCCAATCGCGACGGCGCACACGACCGGCACCGCCGGACTGCGGCGGAACTGATCGGATTCGTAAGCATCGGTCGCTGGCTCAATCGGGTGAAACACGTGATCCTCGGGCGACTGCCTCGCGGATTGTTGATGATCGAGTATCTTAGTTGGTGGCCGTCCTGAAAGTCAGCCCACCCTCAAATGGAGTTTCCGGTGCGTTTGTTGAGCTACAACATTCACAAGGGAATCGGCGGTCGAGACCGTCGGTATCGCTTGGAGAGAATTCAGCATGTCATTGAGGCCGAGTCGCCAGACATCGTCTGCTTACAGGAAGTCGATCGCAACGTCCGCCGCAGTCGATTCCACAATCAGCCGGGGATCCTGCAGGAGTGGTTTCAACCGGCCGCCCATCTTTTTCAGTTCAATGTCAAAGTGAAAGAGGGGGGCTACGGAAATCTGCTGCTGTCGCGCTGGCCGTTTCGCACTCACCATCAGATTTCGTTGACGCGGCATCAACGCAAACCTCGCGGGGCGCAGATGGCCATCGTTGAATCCCCGTCTGGCCCCTTTCACCTGACCCACTGGCACTTAGGGTTGTCGGAACGAGAACGTGACTGGCAGACTCGGCACATTCTGGAACATCACCTGTATCGGGAAAGCACGGGCCTGCCCTCCTTGATTGTCGGCGACTTCAACGATTGGCGAAACCGCCTGGCATCAGGACCGTTTGAGGTGCATGGCTTCCATCAAGTGACAAGTCCGCCATCCCGATTCCGCTCGTTTCCAGCGTGGCTGCCGGTCTGGTCGCTCGACAAGGCGTTTACGCGCGGCGGGATCACGGTCACACGAATCCACGTTTCCCGCAGCCGTGCGACTCGCGATGCGTCAGATCATCTGCCGCTCATCATCGATTTCACGATTTAAGAATGCCGATCGATTCAGCGGAATCCCGCTGCCGTTGGACTCGAACAATCCGAGCCGACGGACCAGAATGATGATGACAGCGTCGAGATCCTTCCTTGGCTTCCTGGAGTTCGCGCCATGGCATCCCATCGTTTCATTTGCGCTGCGGCTCTCAGCTTGATAGCCATCTCCCGCCCCATGTGGGCGGCGGAACCGAAGCCACAGTACGAATTCGGGAGTATCAAGGTTCCCGGGGCGTCCGCAGACGAAGCGAAACTGGAGCAGATTTCGATTCCGCTGGCGCTGGAATATCTCGAGCATGGCGCTCAAGTGTGGAACAGCCAGCGAAAGTGCGTGACGTGCCATACGAATGGCATCTACATGACCATTCGTCCGGCACTTAGCGATAAACTTGGCAAGCCGACGGAATCGATCCGCGAGTTCTTTGTCGAGACCCTGCAACAGCTGGAAGCGATGGAGCCCGATAAATTGAAGCAATCGACCAGGCCAGCACAGGTGATTTACCTGGCCGCGAGCCTGGCCGAATGGGATCAGCACATCACCAAGCAGTTGTCGCCGGAGACTGACCGAGCGCTCCAGTTGATGTTTTCGATTCAGGACCAAACGGGAACTTGGGGGACATTAGACTGCTGGCCTCCCTATGAATCGGATGCGTTTCATGAAGCGACAGTGGCAGCCATGGCGATCGCTGCGGCCCCCGGTTGGCTGGTCAACATCAACGACGAAGCGTTGAATAGCAAAGTCGCCCTGTTGAAAAGCTATCTGCAGACTCAAACGCCTCCGCATGACTATGGCCGAGTTCTGCTGCTTTGGTCGGCCGCTCGAATGCCCGGTTTGCTAGAAGCCTCTCGGAAGTCCGATTTGATCGACATGCTGTGGAAGCATCAACGCGAGGACGGCGGGTGGTCAATTCGAACATTTGCCGCTCCCGAAGCCTGGGGAAAGGGCAATCGTGCTGAGCGGTTGAAATCGGAAGTGGAACTCGCCAACCCGCCCAGTGACGGCCATCAAACGGGCCTGGCAATTATTGTCTTGAGGGAATCGGGTGTCCCGGCAAGTGATCCTCGACTGCAAAAGGGGATTGGCTGGATCAAGTCGAATCAGCGAGCCTCCGGGCGCTGGTGGACGAAGTCGTTGAATACCGATAGCTGGCACTTCATCACTTACAGTGGAACAGCATTTCCGATTTTGGCCCTCAGCCATTGCGACGCCCTGCCTGACGCCACTGGGATCGTCAAAGAGTGAGCCAGTGGCCAACAAAATGTAGTGCCCTATATTGCTGCGGCAATGGTGTGGCCACGAGCGATTCGCCCTGAGAACTAACATATCTCTGAGCCACAAGTCTCTTCGCATTAATTTGTTAAGGCTGTTGCGAAAACTTAACTTTAAGTGGCCGACAATGAGTCATTGGGGCCTCTACTAGCCGTGTTCCAAAATACGTGGTTTGCCACGGAAATTTGACGCGATATGCAACACGAGCTTTAGTTGAGCATCGACGACAATGCGATCACGAATTGGGTGATCGTCCGCGACGGTTTCTTCCGTGGCGGACCACGTCGTCGAGGTGCTCCAGATCAAATCTTTCGATTCGTCCTGCCAAGCCATTTGATAGTCGATTCGACGAACGACCCTGCTTCACCGCATGTCCTTCGAGGTGGAAAATGTTGACTTGTAGATTTCCGCGCACCCATCGACGATCTGAGTCGTCGAAGTACGCCACGATCCTGAAGAAGAGTGTCACTCGGCGCGGTGCCGCCGCAGTCGAGATGGCCGTCGTGCTGCCATTGCTCTTGTCACTGGCGATGATGACGTTCGATTTGGGCAGCATTGTCAGCACATATCTCGTCTTATCCAATGCCGGGCGAACCGGGGCAGACCACGCAGCCACTCATCGCGTCCTCCCTGCTTCGCGTTCCTTGTGGGAATCACGCATCAAAGACGCGATTCAGTCCGAGATGGTCAGCTTTAAAAAGTTCGATCCGACTCAACTGCAGACCACGATCTCGACCACCGCGAACGCAGATCAATCCACACAAGTTGTCGTCGATTTGCGTTACATGCATACCACCATTGTCCCTTGGCCGGGCCTCCCGAAGAAGTTGTCGCTGCACTATCGCGTCGAGATGCGGCAGTACCAGTAACTGATCTCCATCGACGATTTTCCCTTCTGCAATCCATACCGTTTCTGTCAACGGGAGCAGGTCCATGCGCACTAGACATTCCTCTGATTCAACACGCCGACAAGCAGGTGAATCCGGAAGAGCTTCCGGCCGGGCCGCGATTTCTGGGGCGAAAGTCTTGTCTCTCGCGACCCGGACTCACCGCGCTGTGAATTGTCGCGCAGGAACGACTGTCGTCGAATCCGCCATCGTCTTGTCACTGATGTTCAGTGTGCTCTTCACGATGTTCGACTTGGGCCTGGTCGCATTCCAATCAAATATGCTTTCTCTGGCGGCGCGCAGGCTCGCTCGCGAATCAATCGTTCGTGGTTCGGGAGTCGATCCGACAGGGGCCTGGGGACCAGCAGCCGTCTCGACGAATGCCAGCGACGCCTCGGCCATGGGCCAAACGATTAAACCTTACTGCGTCACGATGCCACCTGCGAAAGTGACTGTTCAGATCACATGGCTGGACGGCACGAATCTTGTCGATGATCGCGTGACAACTCGCTTGACCTTCAAACGCGATCCGATGACACCCATGACGGCATGGATGGGAACAATCAATCTCACTGCAAACGCGACGATGAAGATTTTGCATTAATTCTGGAGTTATCACCATGCGGGCCAAATCATTCAGTTCACAACAACTAGTAGTCGATCCTTCAACGCTTAGTCGATCTGTCCGAAATCTCTGCCGTCGCCGATCAGGAAAAGTGCTGGTTTTACTGGGTATTTCCGTCCCGGCCATCTTCGGATTGATCGGATTGGTGTTCGATATCGGACTGCATTCGATCGATAATCAGAACCTGAAACAGGCAGCCGATGCCGCCTCAACCGCCGCCACGTTGGCATTGCAGCAGGGCAAGTCAGCCGCCGAAGCGACGGCGATGGCGCAGGCTTGCATCCAATCTTGGAATGGCTTGAGCGATGCGACCGTCACGGTCAATATCCCTCCGACCAGCGGTCGGCATGCGGGGAATGCGAACTGCCTGGAAGTCATCGCGACTCGCGATCGCAATAATTCGTTCAGTCGTGTCGTCGGTGCCGGTCAGCAGTCGCGGGTGCAGGTGCGTTCGGTGGCTGCGATCGAAGCATCGACTGCGGGGGCCGCTGTTGTCGTGCTGGATCCAACGCCTCCCGTCCTCAACATCCTCGGACTACCAATCGGGATCTCGCCCTTGCCGGCCCTGACGGGTGGCCTGGAAATAGAAGGATTAGGGCAAGTCAAAGTCGATGGTGCCGTGCTAGTCAACAACACTTGGGGAACCCGTGACGAAAATGGTGATCCTGCCGGGACCACAACTCTGCTTCCTTGCGGGGTCATCTGCACCGCGTTGATTCCGTTAACACATCTCAGCGCTCGCGATATCCGCGTGGCCGGTGGTGTCGATACTCCGTCAAACTATGGCTCGTTCGTTTCAGGCAAGCCGAATCCATTGCGTGCGAACCGGATGCCTGTTCCAGATCCCTACAAATCACTTCCGGCACCCACGGTCAGCAATGATCCGGTCAACGTCAAGTCGACACTGAAAGGGGGCGTCACTGTCCTCACGCTGCCGCTACTGGGGAGTGCCACGCTTTACCCTGGTGTCTACGACTGGATTGAAGTGATCTCCGGGAATGTCACATTCAAGCCGGGTGTGTACATCATTCGAAAGAAGAACCCGATCACGAATATCTCGCTCAGCGTGATAGCCGGAAACATCACGGCCAAAGGGGTGATGTTTTACATCACAGATAACGCCAGTTATGACGCATCGTCCGGGTTACCTGATAGCAACGATGGTGAAAGTGCACCCGCCCGAGCACCCATTCTCAGCCTGATTCCCAGCGTGGTCATCGATGGACTGGCCGCTTTTGGCAGCAAATTCACTGGATTGGATAGCCCGGGTAGTCCCTTCGATGGGATGTGGATCTACCAGCGACGGAAAGATCCGCGCCCGATTGTGATCACACATCAAGGCCTGCTTGGTGCCGCGACGCTACAAGGAGAGATCTATGCGAAGTGGGGACACATCTCGTTCATCGGAGCATTATCGAATTATGACATCAGTTTTACAGCCGGGACCGTCCGCTTTGTGACCGTTCTCGGAATGACGATTTCTCCATCGACACTGCTGGCCCCGGCGAAAGATGTCTACCTGGTTGAGTGAGCTAAGTGATTTCGGCCGCCAGGAACACCTGGCAGCGAACTTGATGTTCAACATCATCGACCCAGGACGTTTTCACGCCACTGGCATCGCTACCGAATGTGGCCAGCGATTGTCGCGCCACGACAGCATCGATGCCCCCCTCGCGGATGGCCCGGATCAGGCTGTCTGCAAACTTGACGTTCGATTCGAGTTGAATAGAGCTTGATCGTCTTTCCAGACGCACGGCTTCCTGTACATCGTTTTTCAAGTAATCCCCCGTGCTTTCCCCAACCGGAAGGATATCCAATGTCACGCTTCGATCGAGCATCGTCAGCAGAATTCGGAACACCTCACTTGATCGCCGACTCCCGTCATGCAGCAGTAGTACCCGATCGACACCAACTCCGGCAGCCCGCAGCTCTGCCACCGATCGCGATTCTCGCGCGAGTGATTTTGGAATACGGCATCCTCCATCCAGATCCAGAGAGATATCCCGATTCCCTCCAACAATTCGGACTGTTAGCGGCTGCGATGTATCAGGATGAAGATTCTTCCAGCCTGATGCCACTAAATTCAATTGCTGATCGGGGGTAAACTTCTCGGACGTTCCGATGATGATTTCTTGAACGCCGATCGCCATCGCTGTTTGTAGCAGGGCGTGAATGGGATTGTTCGTCGACACCAGGATCGGGATCACTGTCTTTCCCGCGACCTCGGCGTGGTGTTCGATGGCATTGATCAGCTCTCGTTCATACTGCCCCAACCGTACCGGTTCGGAGCTGACGCCCCCGACCGGGCGAACGTGCGCTTTCATCGCGATGACGTCCGTGGTTTCTGGGTCAGTCTCTTCGAGCACTTTATCGAGAGCAACCATTTGCTCAGGCGAGCGGACAGCCACCAGTTTGCGATAGCGATGCGTTAAGCCCAACGTTTTCTCGGTAACTGTCTCCGTCTCGATTTCGTTGAACTGATCGACATGCTCGCCGCTTGCGGTCTCGGGCTTCCCTGATCGATTGCGGTCCGTGATTGTGAATAGCGCGAACAGCACCGCGGTGAAACAACTGCCCGTGATCGTCGCGATTTCCTTGGTCAGCGCATTCATCACCGCGGAGATCAGCAAGATCAGAAAGATCAGCGCCAGGCCAATCGGTAGCTCAATGCCACCAATGGTCAGGTTCAGGGGAACCTTGAATCCGCGCGGACGATTCGGATCCTTGAAGCGAAGAATCAGCATTGCCAGACAGTTGAAGACGAAGCTCCAGACGACGCCGAAAGCATAGGCTTCGCCCAACAGCAACACGTTGCCACGGCTGATCAGAATTGTACACATCTGCAGGCCAAAGATCAGTGTGAGAATCCGGTGAGTCGTTCCGAACTTCGGGTGCGGTTTCAGCATCCATTCTGGAATGACGCCATCTTCTGCCACGCGGTTCAGAACGCCATTCGAGCCGATGATCGCCGTGTTCACCGCACCGGCTAACAACAGCGAGCCGACGCCGACGACGAATGCGTTCAGTAACAACCGCGCCAGAGGAGGCCCATAGACATTCATGGCCAGCCCTCCGATCAGGTTATCCGAGTATTGCGATGCTCGAACGCTATCGGGAATCAGCAGGACCGCCAGCACACTGATGCCGCCAGTCAAGAACAAGCTGACGATAAACACGATGAAAGCAGCGCGTTTGAAGTTCGCCAGCTTGGGTGATTCGACCTCGCGATAGATCTGGGCCAGTGTTTCTTCGCCACTCATGGCCAGCACCGAGTGGCCGAACGCGAGAAACACACCGAGGAATCCAATCGCCGACAACCAACTCGCGCCGTCCAACTGCAGTAGTTGGTCACCGAAAGAAGTTCCTTCCAGAAAGCCCAATGGGCTTTCCATCTGGCCCGTGGCCGGATTTTCCTTGGGGACAAAAGTCGGTTGAAAGGTAACGGTGTTGCGAGGGCCTTCCAGCACCAGAGTCAAAGCGGACCAACCCAGGATCGTGACGCCCATGATTGCGGTGGCAATCATGATCTTAAGAGCCTTGTCGCTCGACTCATGGATGCCAACGATATTCAATCGATAAAAGTAAATGGTGATCGCACAGGCAATCACCACGGATCCAACCGATTTCCACCAATCGCGAGACTCGGGGGACACGGTCATTCCCGACAAGTGCGATATCGATTCCAGAGCCAGTCCCATGATGTACTGACCGGCCGAGACACTGCTGATCGGGCCCGTCAGGACATAATCGAACAGCAACGCCGAGACCGCGACTTTCGCCAGCGTGCGGCCGAGCGATTCTTTGACGATCTTGTAGACGCCGCCCCGCACATACATCGAACAACTTTCGATGTAGACCGAGCGAACTGCGTAGCTGAAGACCATTACAGCCAGGATGAACCACGGTGCCGCTGGTCCAATGGAATGCTCGACGATGCCGCCGATATAGTAGGCCGTGCTGGCCAGATCGCACAGAATGATCGCCGCGACTCGCCAATACGAAATGAAGACGAACATCACACTGCTGATGAGAACCACTCGCGCCGGTGAGACATCAGGCGGTTGCTCTTCGGACTTACTCGAGCTCATTCGTCCGTCTTTCTTCGAAGCAGCAACCGAGACCGAACCGCAGCGTGACACGGAGACAATATCGTGACCGATAGTCGATTGTGAGGGATGCCGCCCAAAAGGCAGTCCAGCGCAGAATTCGCTCGGCCATCATTTCACGAGCAGTACGGGACATTGGCACAGCACCGAAACCTGATAGCTGAGCGTCGCCCAAGTCTGAAGTGGGCGATCCAAGTCCGGCTTGTGCGAACTCATCACGATCAAATCGGCGGCTCGATCGATCGAATCGGTGACGATTTCGTGTAGGCGACGACCAATCCGAATTTTGCAATCGACGACGATTCCGACTTGATCGAATCGTTGCGATCGCGATTCCAACTCGGTCTCGGCGCGGACTCGCAATCGTGTGTAGAACGTCGCCAGTTCCTCGTCCGCCTCTCCGCTGATTTGCTCGACGACGTGCAGTAGCGTCACACGAGCGCGATTTACCACGGCCAAGTCAAAGGCGATATTCAGTGCCTCCAGATTCTTCTCGGTAAAATCCAGCGGGATCAAGATGTGTTGAAATCGAGGAATCATGATGCCGTCGTCCCTGGGATGTGGCCCGATGTGAATGATTGAATCTTACTGAGATCCGCGTCACCTCCGATACAAATTTGATGCCGGTTCACGTTCAACAGGATATTCAGGTGAACCAGAGACAACCAGTTCGCGAAAAGCAGCTCTGAAAGCAAAAACAGCCCACGCGGAAAGTTCCGCTGGGCTGTTTTCGATCAATCGGCCGCCATTCGGCTGGCACGCGATCACACCAATTCGGTGATCGGCTCACGCTTATCGACCAGATATTGAGGCCGTCCGGTTGGATCTTTCAACGTCGTGGTCATCGGGTCGATCCCCAAGTTGCGGTAGATCGTTCCGACGACTTCTTGAACGTGGACCGGTCGATCCTTGGCATATTCGCCGAGCCTGTTGGTCGAACCAATGACTTGGCCAGTTCGCATGCCACCGCCAGCCAAGAGAGCACAGCTCACCTGTGGCCAGTGATCGCGTCCAGCCCCCGGATTGATGCGCGGGGTGCGACCAAATTCGCCCCAGACGGCGACTGTCACGTCATTCAGCATGCCACGTTCGTCCAAATCACGGACCAGAGCACTCACACATTGATCCAGCTTGCTGCCATGATCGCGAACCAACTGGAAATTTTGCCCGTGGCTGTCCCAGCGGCCAAACGTGAGGGTGACCGACCGAACGCCCACTTCGACCAGGCGACGCGCGATCAGCAGATGCTCATTGCAAGTGGGAGCCCCATCGTATTGATACAGATAAGGCTTGCCGTCCCCATATCGTTCGCGGACTTTCGGATCTTCTTTGCTGAGGTCAAGTGCATCGACCAGCCGACTGGATGTTAACACTCCGAAGGCCGCTTCCGAGAATGCATCCATTCCCCGCAGCATTCCGGTCGCGTCCACATCACGCTTCAGTTGGTCCAAACCATGTAGCAGCGACTTGCGATCCTGAAGGCGGTTGAGATCGATTCCATTCAACTTCATATCGCTGGTGCCTTCGCCTTGCGGTTTGAAGGCCTGAAACGCCGATCCCAGGAAACCAGCGCCGCCCGGTTCTGACCAGGGGACGTGTTGCGTTCGTTCGCAGAGGGCGACCGATGGAGGCACCCCCGGATCGGTGGGACCAAACACCTTTCCTGCGACCGAACCAATACTGGGGCGACCACCTACGGAAGAGATGCTGTTGCGGGCCCACCCGGTCAAGCATTGGAAGCCGTCATGTGCCCCGTCGCAGCCGACGACCGAGCGGATCGCGACGAACTTGTCCATCATGCTGGCGATACGCGGAAAGCATTCGCCAATTTCGATACCCGCGAC
This sequence comes from Schlesneria sp., assembly GCA_028291515.1. Taxonomy (GTDB): domain Bacteria; phylum Planctomycetota; class Planctomycetia; order Planctomycetales; family Planctomycetaceae; genus Schlesneria. The sequence continues at coordinate 39,649 of JAQGHU010000026.1, read as the reverse complement.
GTTGGTTGCGATCGGATCGAACTCGCCGCGGATTTCGCGAGGGGCATCGACCTTGATGTCCCACATGTCTTGATGCGGTGGGCCACCACCCAGGAAAATGTTGATCACGGCTTTTTGCGAGCTTGATCGCCCGGCCAATGATTCGGCGCGTAGGATGTCGGGTAACGACAGAGCGGCAGCAGACCCGAAGGTGAAGGCTCCGACCTTCAGGAAACCCCGGCGGCTGATGCCGTCACAGTAGCGCGATGGCTGGCCAAGAAATGTCAACATCTTCACACCTCTAGTGGTTGAAGTTCGTTTCAGGCAGGAGCTTCCGTGGGATTGTGAGATCCCCAAGAAGCCGGGCAGGAAATCAGCAGGCTCTTATGTGTAGTGTAGGCCAAAATTACCCGAGGGGTCAAGCGGCTGGACCTGACACATCAAATGTCGCCTATGATTCTATCGGCGGATCAGCGGGAGCGTGGCAGTGAATTCCAGATCTTGCGTCGATCAATTTCGCCGAACAGCGACTATTTTTTCGCCGCTGTCGCTTTTACTGGCGTCTCTGTTGCCGATGTCGAGCGTGTCGCCTGCTCGGCCTTCCGCTTGTTGATCAGGTCTTGGCGATGCTGCTCTTCTTTATCGTGGCGCGCTTTCGAGGCCTTGGCCAAGTTTTCTTTCCGCTGCTTTTCGATGGCGGCCTGCCGCATCATCTCTTGCTGCATTGCCTTCTGCTCTTGCTGCATCATTTGCGTTTGAGCTTTTTGCTGCTGCTGCATGTAGCGGCGGAAGGTGCCAGAACTGATGCGCGCCGATGCCGATTCTGCCAGACCAAAAACGATCGCGCAGGCGAGTAGCAGGCAAACAACGTTCGTTCGAGATCGAGTCATACGACGACCCTTCGCATGAAAACAAGAGGCAGGAGCAACCAGAAGCGGACACATAGTTTATCGGGATTTGCCGATTTGTCCCACCAAATCCAACTGAAAACAGTGTAATTATCGGCCGGCCCGCCAAACTCCCAGCCTCTCTGTGCCAAGATTCGCCCCTTGCCCTCCTGCAGGCCGTTCATCACAATCGCGAATGACGCAACGCAAATCGATGGCCTGGAAGGAAGTACAGATGAAACAGCAACTTGAGACGCTCGGCAGCCTAAAATGTCGTCTGGTGGACGATTTGCCCGATGGTGCCAAACCAAGTCTCGCTGTCATTCTATGCCACGGTTACGGTGCCTCGGGTTCGGACCTAGTTCCCATCGGCGAAGAGTTACTCGACCAAGTTCCTGCACTTCAAGACCGAGTTCAGTTCATCTTTCCAGAAGCCCCGTTGTCGCTCGACCAACTGGGAATGCCCGGCGGGCGAGCCTGGTGGCCGATCGATATGGTGAAACTGCAACTCGCGAATGCCACCGGCCGGTATCGAGAAATGCGTCAGGAATGTCCCGATGGCCTGATCGCTGCTCGTGAAAAACTGCTGCAAGTGGTCGAGTCCGTAATAACGAGGATGGGCCTGCCACTCTCGAAAATCGTGCTCGGCGGCTTTTCGCAAGGGGCGATGCTGACTACAGATAGTGCGCTTCACCTGGACGATAATGTCGCGGGATTGATCGCCATGTCCGGAACGTTGCTGTATGAACCCGAGTGGCAGAAACGGGCCCCCCTCCACCGTGGACTGCCCGTGCTGCAAAGTCACGGGACACAAGATCCGTTGCTGCCATTCGCGGCTGCTGAGTGGCTGCGTGATCTCTTGAAAAGCGCGAACATGCAGGTCGAATTCATCCCGTTTCGAGGTGGCCATCAGATTCCGATGGAAGTTTTCGAAGGAATCGCGACATTCCTGCAGGGATTGATGGCCGAAACTTCGGCGTAGGGGCTGTGAATTTCGTCCTCAAACTCTTCACGGCGCTCACGCTTTCGTCCAGACCGACGTATCATGCTCGTTCTGCGGCGATCAGGTTCGCGGCCAGATTCGATCTATCTCTCAACATTCTGCGGAGTTTCGGTGAGCGGGTCGTCTGAATGTTCGCCTGAAGAGACATCCCCCCATCACCGGTCTTGGGGTGTCCTTCGTGTCTGTCAATCTCGCTTCCGCTCCATGCTCTGGTCGGTGGCTTTCCTCTATTTGCTGGCGGCCTGCCCGGTCGTTCGAGCGGAAGAACCTGCATTGCGACTTGGTTGGCGAGGCAGCTACCTGATTGGTAGCTGGGCCGAAGCCGCCATCCAAATGGAGGTCGCCGAAGCGGGAGCGTACGAAGTTCGCGTGACAGCACCTGATCCCGATGGAAACCGCGTGACGTTCTCATCGCCGACAGACCTGTCGCCAGGCAAGCAGACTCTGCGGGGTTACTTCAAAGTTGGGAATCTTGATCCCGCACTCGAAGTGACAGTGGTCGCTACGTCCTCTGGGAAGTCGATCTGGACGGCGAAATCGTTGGGCTCGCTGGGCGCTGCATCCGCTGCGCCGATTGATCCCAGTGTTCGATTGGTGGCAACCGTCGGCAAGCCTCCTGGATTCGAGTGGAGCGATACGAAGCCTGGTCCGTCACGATCATCCGAGAAAGCGGGATCTTCGCGTGCCGTCGATGTCAGCGCGGATGAATTGCCGATTGATGCTCGGGCCTATGACTCCGTTTCGATGCTCGTCATCGCGGGACAGACCGTGCTGTCTTTGCCTCAGGCGGATGCAGTTCGCGATTGGATCGCCAGCGGCGGACGCCTGCTGATCTCGCTTCCTCAGGATCCCAAGTTGGCTCAGGCGGTCGTTCAACCATTCGCCAGTTGGCTCCCTGTGACCGTAGGGGATCAACCCGTCACGGTGAGCGAGTTCGGCAGACTCGAATCGTTTGCGCGAAAAAACGTCCGAATTCTGTTGGGACGACTCCCCATTCCGAGCGTGAAAGTCATTCAAGGTGAAGTGCTGGCCGGTAGTCGTGACGACGCCTTGCTGGTCCGCTCCCCTTATGGACTAGGATCAGCGACGGTCCTCTCGCTGGATGTGACGCAGCCGCCGCTTAGCAAATGGAGCGAGTTGTCATCATTGACTCAGCGTCTTGCCGATACGTCGGATCTCTTGACGACAGGCAGTACAGGGCACCGCAACACTCAGTTGAGTACGACAGGAATCACAGATTTCGCGACGCAGCTGCATGCAGGACAAGAAGACTTCGCGGGCGTGAATCGAGCGTCCCCGTGGTTCGTCATGGGTTTGATGGTTCTGCTGCTGCTAGCCATTGGGCCGATTGATTATGTGTTGGTTCATCGGTTACTGAAATGGCCGCGCGGCACCTGGATCACGTTTCCGCTCTGGATCGGTCTGGCGGCACTGCTCACAGGCAGTCTGGCGAAAACGTGGAATGGAACCGCAATTCACGTGAATCAGCTCAACATTGTCAACATCGATGCGAACTCGTCGACGTGCCACCAACGGCTGTGGACGAACATTTATAGTCCTTCCACCGAACGGCAATCTGTGGGCGTCACTTCCAGGATTGTCTCGGGATCGAAGTCGCAGCAGACCAGTTGGTCTGGGGTCGCCGAAACGGCGTTTACCGGAATGCTGCGGCCGGCCAATGTGCAGGTCGGTGCCGCCGATTATCGAGTCTCCGATGGCAAGTCGATTGACGATCTGCCATTGGTGCAGTGGTCCTCGAAACCATTGTTAGCCGAATTTCATGCCTCTTCCGCAGGGTTGGTCGACAGCGATCTGCAAACCAACGGAGTTGGTCAGCTTTCAGGAACGATCACTCATCGTCTACCAGGACCGATTGAAGATTGGGTTCTTGCCTTCGGTAATCGCATCTATCGCCACAAGAAAACCCGCGAAGATCCGCAGTCACTCCCGCTGGCCTCGCGGCAAGTTCTGCGAATCGACCAGCCGAATGTTTACCCGCGAGAACTGCGAGCGTTTCTCACTGGCAAATCGGCATCAGGGCGACCCCAAGGTTCCCAGGCAACCGATGTCGCCAGCCAATTCGTCAGCTACGACCCTCTCTCGCGAGATCCCGCGGATATCTTGCGGATTCTGACATTTCACAATGAAGTCGGCGGCATCAAGTACACGGGATTGACCAACCGGTTGCTGGAAAAAGAAGATCTATCGCATCTGCTCAGGCTGGGCCGCGCGGTTCTGTTCGGGCGATTGAATTCACCGATCGCGTCGCTCCAATTGAACGGCAAAGAAGTCGCGCCGGATCGCGAAACCACATTTGTGCGAATCGTATTACCCGTGAAAAAGATCAGCATGGATCTCAGGCCCGCTCTCGAACGTCTTGACAAGTAACCTAAGCCGCTCTGTCTCAGGCAGTCACTTCCAACCATGATCGAAACTCGACAACTGACGAAACGATACGGGCACTTGATCGCCGTCAACGAGATTAATCTCTCGCTGAAAGAGGGCGATGTCTTCGGTTTCATCGGGCCCAACGGGTCTGGCAAAACGACGACGATGCGAATGATCGCGACGTTGCTGAATCCGGACTACGGCGAGGCGTATATTTGCGGTCAGTCGATCTACACCAACCAGCGCGAGATTCGTCGGCTGGTCGGCTACATGCCCGACTTCTTCGGCGTGTACGACGATATGACGGTCATCGAGTACCTGGAGTTCTTCGCCGCGGCCTATCGCATCAACGGTCCCGGCCGACGCAAGGTATGCGAAGATAAGCTCGAACTGGTCGACATGGCGTTCAAACGGGATGCCATGGTCAACCAGTTGTCGCGTGGCCAGACTCAGCGAATTGGCCTCGCCCGGACGCTGCTGCACGACCCTCAAGTTCTGTTGCTCGACGAACCCGCCAGCGGACTGGACCCGCGAGCTCGTATCGAGATCCGCAACCTGCTCAAAAAACTCGGTGAGATGAAGAAGACGGTCATCGTCTCCAGCCACATCCTTCCCGAACTGGCCGATGTTTGTACTCGCGTCGGTATGATCGAAAAGGGAAACCTGATCATCGATGGCTATGTCGATGAGGTCATGCGGAAGGCGCGACAGCAGATCATGCTGCAGATTCGTGTCAAAGAGAACATGGAAAAGGCCGCCCGGTTGCTTGAACAATGCGATCAGGTCGCCAAGGTCGAGATTGTCAAACAGACGATTGACACGACGCTCAAGCCCGATGTCCTGGACTACAGCGATCTGCCAACAATGCTGATTCAGAATGGCTTCCAACTGACGCTGTTCCGCGAAGAAGAAGTCAACTTGGAAACGGCATTCATGTCGCTCACCAAAGGCCTGGTTCAATGATGGCACCGCTCCGCGAAATTGGTCGGACCGGGATCATGGTGACTCCGATTGCGATGGGTTGCTGGCCAATCGCCGGGGTCACCAGCATCGATGTCACTGAAGCGAACAGTCTGGCTACGCTTCAGGCGGCCGTCGATCACGGGATCAATTTCTTCGATACCGCGTATTGCTATGGCTATGAGGGTGAGAGCGAAAAGCTGATTGCGAAGGCCCTGGGTTCGCGGCGCGATCAGATCGTGATCGCCTCCAAAGGAGGGATCCACTGGAAGGACCGCGTCCAGCAGAAAGATGCCAGTGCGAAGACACTGCAGCTGGAGTGCGAAGAGAGTCTGCGCCGATTGAACACCGATCGGATCGATCTGCATTACCTGCACGCTCCGGATCCGAATGTCCCCCTGGCCGAATCAGCGGCTGCACTAAAGGGGCTGCTCGACAGCGGCAAGATCCGCAGCGTGGGTGTGTCCAACTTCTCGCTGGCGCAACTCGCCGAGTTCCACGCCATCTGCCCCATCTCGGCCTATCAGCCTTACTACAACATGTTGCAGCGCGAGATCGAATCATCGCAGTTGCCCTGGTGCGTCGAGAACGATGTTTCGGTGATGGTGTACTGGCCACTGCTGAAGGGCCTGTTGGCTGGCAAGCTGCCGCGAGACTATCAGTTCGACCCCAAAGATGGCCGTCGCAAGTACCCGATGTTTGTCGGCGAACAATGGGACAAGAACCAGGACTTCCTCGATCTATTGCGACCGCTGGCTGAGGAGGCAAATGTCCCGCTCGCGCAACTCGTGTTGAACTGGACCATCCAGCGACCTGGGATCACGGTGGCGCTCTGTGGGGCCAAGCGCCCCGACCAGATCATCGACAACGCCGGCACCATGAACTGGCAGTTGACCGCCGAACAGATCGCTCGCATTGATGCCGCGATTGCGGCGCGCGGCGATGTTGTGTCACGTGGCGCAGTCACCTGACCCACCCCCACCGTCATTCCCGCGCAGGCGGGAATCCAGTCCGTCGGCTTCATCGTTGCTGCATCGACACCGTCTCTTCGCTCGCTGGATTCCCGCCTGCGCGGGAATGACGGTGGGGGCGGGCGCAAAATATTCCGCCCGTGAATAATCCGGGCTAACGCAGCTACGTATGCGACCACTCGTCAATCGACCGCGGCCAGTCGTCCTTGAGCAGTCGCGATAGTGAACGGTCTGCCAGGACTTTGCCGTCTGTCTGACATCGCGCGCAATAGTTCGTCTCATTATCGGCATAGCGAATTCGTTGCACAGGCGAACCGCAGTCCGGACAGGGCTTGCCAAATCGCCCGTGGACCGCCATCTCTTTGCGAAACGCCGTGATCCCTTCGGGAAATTCTCCATTCGCTTCGGTGCGTAACCGATCGATCCAGATCTGCATCGTTTCGCGAGTTGCCGCGAGCAGCCGTTCAATCTCATCCCCAGTCAACTTCTGAGTCAGCTTGATTGGTGACAGACGAGCCCGATGCAGGATTTCATCGGAATACGCATTCCCAATTCCGCTGAACAAATGCGGATCGGTCAGCGACCGCTTCAACGTGTGATTTCCGCTGGTCAATGCCGACGAGAATTCATCCAGCGTGACAGTGAAAATGTCGATTCCGCCGGGATCCTGCTTCAGCGCATTCGCCTCGCCTGCGATCACGTACAGCGACGCACGTCGCTTCGACCCGGCTTCGGTCAGTTGCAATGACCCGTTCGTGAAGTCGAAAGCGGCGAGCCCAATCTTGCCCGTCAGCTTGGCTCCCACAGGTTTCCAATGCAGTCGCCCCGCGATCATCAGATGCAGGACTAGCCAGACATCGCCCTCAAACTGAATCGCAATTCGTTTTCCCAAACGTCGCAATGCGGTCACTGGCTTGCCGTACAACGACTCAATGGGGGGCTCAAACGTCCGTAGCAAGAATGGACTGACGATCCGCGTCCGCTCCAGAGTCTGCCCGACGATCCGCGGTTCCAGTGCTTCCAGGTAGACGGTGATGTCTGGCAGTTCCGGCATCAGGTTCTTTCGCCGTTTATTTCTTACCGAACGCCGTCACATCCCACAGCTTCACGGTGTTGTCGTCACACCCGGTCGCCAGATGCTTTCCGTCGGGCGTAAACAGGACGGCACGCACAACGCCTTCCTGAGTCAGTTTGAACACTTCGGCACCGCATGTCGCGTCCCACAAGCGGACAGTCCGATCGCTCGAACCGGTGGCGATCAGTTGCCCATTCGGCGAAAACGCGACCGATTCCACCTTGTTGCGATGACCCCGCAGCGAAAATAAATAATCGCCAGACGCTGAGTCGTATACGCGACCGTTGTTGTCACTGCCGCCCGTGATGATCAACGCGCCATCTCGAGAAAACACCGCTTGCTGGATCATCCCTTGATGGCCGGTCAGTTCGTGAACCTGCTTGCCCGACTCCACGTTCCACAACCGCACTGTCTTGTCAGCACTCGCAGTCAGCAACTGTGTTCCATCTGGCGAGAAATCGACCGAGAACACATAGTCCTTGTGTCCGACGAACGTCTTCACTTCGCGATTGGTGGCGGTATCCCACAGCTTGACATCGCGATCCAGCGACGAGGTCGCCAGATACTTACCGTTTGGCGAATACGCTACCCCATGCACTTTTGATCGATGACCCCGCAATTCTTTCAATCTTTCGCCATCCGCGACGTTGTACAACCGCAGGAAGTTGTCTGCGAAATTTCCGATCGCCAGTTGCTGGTCCTTAGACGAAAAGGCCACGCCGGGAACACCGAACTTGAACTCAGTCGATTGCCACTTCTTTTCGTTTTTGACGACATCCCATAGTTGCAACGAACCGGCGACGCGATACGCCCCTGTTCCCACAGCCAGCAGTTTGCCCCCTTTGTCGAATGCCAGCGAAGAAACTGGCTGGCCGACCTTCAAGGTGATCGCGTTCAACGCCGTAACCGCCTCGGCGGACTTCAGTTCTGGTGCCTTGGATTCACCAGTGGCAGTCGTGGTGGCGACCGCTTTCTGGGCCTTCCAGCGACGGAACGACTTATCGATGCTCCCCGCGATGATTTCATGAGCGTCCGGTGCAAAGACCACGGATGTGATTGCATCCGTCGGACCACGTAAAGTCGATCGCTCTTTGCCGTCACTCGGATCAAACAGCTTCACCGTGCCATCGAAGGCGCCACCCGCCAATGTTCGTCCCTGGGGCGAGAACGACAGGCACCAGAACATGACTCCGTCGGCTCCCTTGGCCACGGCTCGTTCGGTCCAGTCACTCGTCTTCCAGAGCTTGATCGTGGCGTCTTCACTCGCTGTCGCCACTGTCCCGCCGTCGGGTGAACAGGCGATATCACGGATCGCCGCCGTATGTCCTTTGAGCACTGCGACCTGCATGTGAGTGGCCACATCCCACACGATGGCGGTTCGATCGCTGCCACCACTAATCAGATGCTTGCCATCGCGCGTGAATGAGACCGAGCGAACCCCGGCTGTGTGGCCGGCTAACGTCGCAATCTCTTTGGAATCGGAAACACTCCACAATTTGACCTTCTTGTCATAACTCGCCGAGGCCAGCGTCTGACCGTCATTCGAAAACGCCACACCGAAGACCCAGTTGGCATGCCCCGCAAGCTCGGCAATTTGCTCGCCGCTTTCCACCTTCCAGATCTTGATGAGTTTCTCAAAGCTTCCTGAGGCAAGCAGTTGGCTGTCAGGACTGAACGCAACGCTCGATGCCACGTCGCTAAACGCTTCCAGTTCCCGATGCACTTTGCCGTCGATTGCCGTGCGAATTGAAATGCGTCCATCTTCGCGAGCGATCGCCAGCCAGCGACCATCTTTCGAATAAGCCAATGCCTGAATAGCTTCGGGTTCCGGCGCATCGGAAGGTGGGGGCGCCGCAGACTGTTCGCTATCCGGGGTTTCGGTGCTGGCGGTCTCGGTCGCCTGCGGATTGCGGTCCAGCGTCGTCTTCTGTGATTGCTTCTGCACATCCCACAGATGCGCTGTTCCATCTCGCATGATCGACACCAGCCAGGCACCGTCAGGAGACATCGCGACTTGCTTGGCCCCATTGTTCTCACCGCCCAGATCAGCCAGTTGCTCTTTTTTCTCGCCGTCCCAAAGTTTGAACTCGCGCGTGTTCGCCGAAGCGATCCGCTTGCCGTCTGCCGACTGCGAGACCGTACTGACGCCGCGCTTGTGGCCTTTCAACTCGGCGATCGACTCACCCTTGGTCACATCCCAGACTCGTACGGTCGCATCCCAACCGGCGGAGACAACTCGGGTGGCATCGGGCGAAAATTCCGCTCCCTCGATCATCTCTTTATGCCCGGTCAACGCATGCACCATTTTCCCAGTTGCCGCATCGACGACATGCAGCACGATTCGCTCACGCATCGGCGAACCGACTGCGAGCAGCGCTCTGTCTTTGGAGAAAGCGACCGCGTGAATGTGAGTCAGATCTAACTCGTGTGCCTTCACGAATTTCTTCTTCGCCACATCCCACTCACGGACGGTCTTATCGGCCGTGCTGCCCAGCGCAAGTCGCTTGCCGTCAGTTGACCAGGCCAGGCAGTTCGCTCGAGCGGCCGGGCCGGGCAGTGTTTGCTGGTTGTCTCCCGTCGCGACATCAACGATCACCACGCCGTACTGCGGCCCATTCGGTCCGATCGCCAAAGACTTGCCATCGTGAGAAAAGGCAACTGCGACAATTCGTCCTGGCTGGCTGTACTGACTGTGCTTCTTGGAGGTGGCCGCTTCCCAGATGAAGACTTCGGCTTTCGCTCCTTCTCCTTCGGGTTGCATCACCGTGGCAATCCACTTGCTGTCGGGGGAAAAGATTGCAAACCCCCAAGAGGATGAGGAAACCCCAGTAGAAGACGTTGAATCCGCTTGCGCGGCCGCCGTGGCAGCGAAGTCGATCGGCTCGATGCTCGGCCCTGATGGTGCCGCATCATCGGCAGCCAATGCGGATCGCGTCACGGTCAAGGCGACAATGAAGAGCGCCACGATGGTCCGTCGGATGAATGAACGGTGATAAGCAGAGAGCATCGCGATACCTCTGGCCTGCTGATTCTAAGTTGCAGAGACGTGCCGTCTGATTATGGTCATCGCAGGTTCGAATCGCCAGCAGTTAACGCTTACGACAGATCGGTGAGTGGCGACGAACTGACGGCATGCGCGGTCAGAGCTCACCGCTTTGGTCGATTTCCGCGCTGGCAAAACGGATTGTTCAGGCGTGGCAACAATCCGTCATCGAAGCTGAGGAAGGGCTGTCCCACGCTTTGGAGACTTTTTCGACGTAGTTCGAGCAGACAAAATGACTTAAGAGAGGTCGCAAATTTTTGATGTAATATCGCGCTCACCTAACCTGTATTTCGTGTGTCCTCTCAGATGCTGGCGCGACAAGTGCTAAAGAAGCATTTGGGGCGGGTTTTGGACGGATTGAGCTGCGATGTGCGAGAAAGGAAGCAATCGTGCTGGAAACCTACGCTGATTACTCTGCAGAATTGACCGAAGAAGAACGTGATTTGGGCTTCGAAATTGTCGAGGTTCAGAATTCCGTAGATTTCGCCCCGGTTCAGGTTGTTGCGTATCGTTTCGGCCAATGTGACCAGATCGTCAAAATGAACGTTCCGGTTATCGGTGGCAACAGCTATCGACATGAACGCTTGCGAGCTCGCGACGCGTCGGCCGAAATGAGCTGGATGCCGGTCGGTTCGGTCGTGTTCCCAACCGCGAATCAGGCTATTGAGGGACTTGGTGCCACGAAGCAATTGCAGTTCTGCCACTAGACTTGGCCGAACTGTGTTCTATAGATCGCCCAATCGCGGAAATCATCGCGGTTGGGCGTTTTTCATTCAAAGGCGAGAAGTCCCGAAGCGGCAGCGACCCCGACCGTGGGCTTGTTGATCGCTCAAACGCAGTGGATAATCGTCGTCGTGTATTCCCCGATCTATTCGAGTTAATCCTGAACGTGAAACGTCGCCCCAAACGCCGCCCTGAAGTTGACGAAGATCCCAGCTATGTCTGTGAGTCGTGCGGTGAAGAGATTGTGATTCCCATCGATCCCACCCAGGGGCCTTCGCAAGAATATGTGGAAGATTGCCCGATCTGTTGCTGCCCGAATGTCGTGAATGTGGAAATCGAAGGCGACGGAGAAGTTCGCGTCTGGGCGACTCGCGAGTAACACCGTGGTCTACCACATCGCAGGCCGTCTAGAGCGCATCCCGCCTAACTGTGGCGTCCCGCGAGCGGAAAACCTGTGAGTCAAACCCATGTTTCAACGCGACACGGAAGTGCGACCCGCACCTAGAACTCCAGCCAGCCAAACCGGTCGGGTGTGTGAAACGTCCGCGTCAATGTCGGTGAAAGCGCCAGCCCGGCCCGGTGTTCACGATCATGGCGATAGAGATTGATTCGCCACCGAGTGCCAGTTTGAGGCGACTGATCACTAAGTGACGCCAGCGGAATTCGGACTTCAACTCGCCAGACTTTCGCTGCCTCATCGACTTTGGCAGCGGAGTCGGCTCGCGCGGTCCAGCCAAAATCCTTCTCCGGCAGATCGACCTTCAAGTCGAGCGACTCGCCGGTCGGAGCCCACTCGAACTCAACATAGCGTTTCGGCACGTTGGGATCAGGAGCGATGAACGCTTCGACAACATCATTATCCCACAAACCGATCCGCTCCCCCTGCTGGACGGGTGTAAAGACATTCAGCTTCGTGAATGGACATTCGTAACCGAGATAAAGGTACTTGTCGGACCAGAGAATTCGAACAGGAGTGCTAAGGTCTGGCCGAGCCGATGAATCGCCCGATTGATATTCCAGCCGCGTCGTAGTCGCTTGCGTCCATTCGGGCTCATCCAAGACCCCATCGACAGCAAAATCACGTTCGATACGCGCGGCTCGGACGACGGGGAGTGGCAAGGTTCGCGCTAGGAGCTTGCGAGCATTGTCGAAGTAGATCTTGCGGCAGACATCGGTCGGCAGGTTAATGCTGCTGATGGTCCAGTCCCCCTGGATCGGTGTCATGTGCGGCCAGTCGCGATCATCGGTTTCGAACCAACGCCAACACTTGCGATAGAATTCTATGCCCTCTTCGTCCGTAGGCCGATCGGCATCTCCGCCAGATCCCAGGATCAGGCGGCTATAGACCATGAAATCGGTGGCAAACAGGATGCGATCCTGATGCTTGATGAACAGCCGACGTACCTTCTCCGGCGAGTGACGTCCGAGTTCTGGAATGCGAGCCGCCAGATCCGCGTGCATGTTGGGGCGCTGATCGAGTGCCTGTTCGACCCAATCGAGATCTTCGGGGTTATTGGCGAAGTGAACACAGACAAAAGTCGTCTCCGGATGGCGCTCGATGACGCGGTCTAATGCCTCCAGAAGTTCCATTCGCGGCGGATGCTTCTCGGGATCACCAAACCACCAGCTCTTGTGATCTTTCAATTCTTTCCAACGCTCGTTCTTGTCGTCATACGGCAACCAGAAGGCGCGCGGATCGCCAACATGAATGGAAACAGGCAGGCCCAGTTCGCCACAACGTTTCCACACCGCATCCAATTTGGGGTCGTCGATCCTGATCAGCTTTCCGCTGCCATCCTTGAGAAACAGCCCCAATCGTTTGAACTCTTTCAGTCCTGACGCTCCCAGACGGTACCCTTCGTCAATCTGTTTCGCAGCGCGTTCGCTCCAGTCTGGCTGATCCCAGCCGCCATAATCCAGCGTCATGTACTGAACAAATCGACCCGGATAGAGCTGATCAGCCATCGCTTTGGCCCGTTCGAATTCCGATGACTCACCCTCTTTGTGGGTGACATTCCCCGCTCCCAGAATGACTCCAATCCCGACGCCGACGGAATCCATAATCTTGATCGCGCGATCGAATCGTTCTGGAAGCAGTTCGATGTGCTGATGCAAGTCGATGATCCGATGTTCTTTTCGCCAGACCGCGGGTGAGTAGGCCTCGGACAGCGGTTGAGACTTCGTGGCCGGTTGCGCGGTCGCTTCTGTAGTCCAGCACATCGCACACACAGCAACCAGCAGTAGGACTCGAAGCCCACAGTTCTGCAATCCGGTGATCCGAGACGCTCGCATGCCTGTGTCCCTCACTTGTTGCTTGGAAGTCGGTACTGACCAGCGTTTGTGTTGGTTATGGCCTGGGAGTCTTGCTGGAGAGGGGCGATACATCCGAAAACGATGCTCCGCATTTAATGCAATTCGTAGCCTCGTAACTGATGACTCGCAGAACACTGCCGCAAGCCGGACAGACAAGTTTTTTCAAGCTGAACCAAATACCCACGCACGACGCACAGAATACTGCAACGGCGATTCCAGAGTACCCCGCCTTCAGCGCCCAGTATGCACCGGGGACGCCGGTCGCCAGTGAACACCACCAGAGTATGCACCGGAGAATGCGAGTGGACATGAATCACTCTACCTTTCGTGGCTTCCCGAAAATCAGGTAGGCAGAGAGCAGCGTCGGAGGAAGTGTGAGGGACCAATACGGAACGGCCCATCGCTCCACTCGCGGAATGCCGTCATAGTGCTCGCCCGCTCCGAAGTCAAATTCTCCGCAGCTCCATCGCCATTCCTTGGTCCGGTTTTGCCAGAAATAATCGGAATCCTCAACTTCAAGAAGAGGCATCGAACTCCATGCCGGCAAATAGTCGTCGTTCTCATAAAAGGATGGAAACAAACGGACCCTCACCCACGAAATTGCCCCAGAAGCTGACACAATGAATTGAAACGCACTGCCGGGAGGGTAAAAAAGGATGTGGTCGTGAATCATCAAGCTTCTCATCCAACCCACCATCAGCGTCAGCGTCATCCCCAGGCTGACTATCCCCGTTTTTCGTCGCCAGCCGTGGAAGGATGATTTCATGCAGGCATGATACCAAATGAGACGACCCCGACTAGGACAGTCGGGGTCGTCTCTCAATCACTATTGTCGTATCGCGCACGTTGATTTTGTGACGCATGCAATGCGAAGTTACTTCCCTGAGACAAACTGAGCCTGTGCCTGCGATCCGGGGACGTCGTACAGTTCCAGTCGGACGGGAGCTTTGCGAGTCAGCAAGTTCACCGAAAACGTGACGACATGTTCACCAACAGGCAATGGTAGATCCAGCTTCTCACGAACGTCGACTGGTTTGCCGTCGATCCAGAGTTGCAGACCTTGTGAGTCGCCGATCGTCAGGCCGACAGCACCCGCGGTCGTGACGTTGACTCGGCAACGCAGGAAGCCGACTTTACGGGCCGCCTCACCCAGACGCTCTTTCATAGAGAAGTCGAGCACATCCTGCAGCGGGATGGCTCCGACCACAGCACTGTAAGCGGGCACCCAGGACAGACCCCGGTCGTCGCCAATCACTTGCGTATCGCTCGTGCGATACATCCGTGTATAGGTCTCATTCGTTGGCTGCAGCGTTTCCCAACGACGCACAATGCGGGCGGTCACGGCAGCATACGGCCCAGGCTTGCCGAGTTCGGACAGGAATCGCACCAGGTCAATCAGCTCGGATCGTGTCAGCTTGTCGACCAGGCCCACGGGCATCAAAGAGGAGCCAGCCACCTGCTCTTCAATCTTGTTGAGCGGAATAGTCAGATCTCGGTCCTCGACATCCCGCAGCAGCAAATCGCTATCGGTCTGACGCAGCTTGATCCCCGTGATGACTTTCCCGTCGTCCGTCTGCACCACAACCGAATGATAGCCCTCTTTTACCGCTTTGTTCGGTTGCAGGATCGAGTCCACCAGATAGTCGACTTGAGCACTGGAGCCGATGCTCACGAGGTCCGGCCCAACCTTGCCACCCGCTCCACCGATCGCGTGGCACTTCAGGCAGTTCAGCTCGGCTCGTCGGAAGATCTGCTCGCCACGAACAGGTTGGCCCTGTTCCTTAATCGCGGTAACCAGGGTCGACATTTCTTCCGGCGAAAGAACTTTCGCCATGCTGACGATGCCGCCCGCTTTACTCAGGGCTTCGATCAGCTTGGCTTCCTGCCGCCCCGATCCTGTGACAGTCCGCAATGCGATCTTGGCCACGTCTTCAGGAAGCTTCTGCTCCGCGAGCGCCCCTGCCAGAATGTCCGGTCCACCTTTGTGTTGCAGGAAGGCGGTAATCAACAGAGCTTGCACCGCGGCGTCTTTCGACTGGCCGAACCATTCGATCGACATCTTCGCCGCGCGACCGGGATCAAGTGCGACCAGTAATCCTAACGCCGTTCCGCTGATTTCTTCGCTCGGATCCGAAGTCGCGATTTTGCCGAGTAATTCGCGGCTGGCGGGGGTTCCCAGCTGGGCCACCGCGGCCATTGCGGCTGAGCGTGTGGCCGCAGTGAGTTGGTTGTCCTGAGCGATCGCGCTGATCAATCCTCGCTGCGATTCCAGTTTCCAGGCACCAACGCAGTCGACGGCCGCGAGTCGCAAGGGGGCGCTGTCCGACTTGAGTGCTCCTGCAATCCCGGCGAGATCGCCAAAAGGCTGGACGTTGCGCGATCGCTTGGCATTGCCGAGCGTCCGCAACAGCGTTGCCGCCGATTCGAGTTGAGTATCTGAGGCCAAGGCCAGGTCGAAGACCAGCTTTAATTGATCGGCGTTACCCAGCGACGCCACAGTCTCCAGCAGTTGCTCCTGCAGAGCCGCAGGGACCTTGCCCGCTTTGAACTTCGACAGCAGCACAGGGACCGCGGCACCCGACTCCGCCGATTTGACGGCGAACAGCAGTCGCCCGACATTCCCATCAAAGTCGAATTTGTGATCGACCACAGCGGGCAACCAGACAGGGGCCAGTTCTCGACTGGTCTGCCACAACGCATAGTCCGCGTATTGGTCGAGTGACTTTTCGGCGGCTCGCAATGCCAACGCTGCGGCACGCAAATCTTGGAATTCCGACAGCGCACGGATCGCTTCTGATTGCACGCGTGGATGATCGTCGGCAATGGCGGCTTCCAGCCACGTCAGTGCCGCAGGCAGTTGTTCCTTCCAATGTGGCACCACGCGCACGCCCGCCGCTCGTGCCTGAGGTGTCTTCGATTTCAAAACCGCTTCCAGCAGAGCCGGGTTCGGGATGTCCAGCGCTTGGTACATCCACAGCCCTTCCAGCCGATGATGCTCGAATTGAGGATCTTTGGGGTCCAAGCTTGCGACCCATTTATCCAACGCGGGACGAACCTTGTCAGTTCCCAACTCTTTCAGTGCTCGCTTTGCGTGCTGCCGTTCGTAGCTTTCGGACGACTTCAGTGAATCCAGCAATGTGGCTGGATCAGTTCCGACCAGTTTCGGCCGAGGAACCGTCTTGCGGCCCTTGGCAGTGATTCGCCAGATGCGACCGTGCGTGTGATCCCGTCGAGGATCGCGGAAGTCGACTTCGCCATGTTGGATGATCGGGTTGTACCAGTCTGCAATATAAATCGCTCCGTCTGGACCCTGCTTCACGTCGATCGGACGAAATGCCACGTGCGGAGTGCTGATCAAGTCGGCTTGCTGCCGTGCAGCGAAACCGGATCCGTCGTCACTAACCACAAATCGGCACACGCGATGGCCACGGAAGTCGTGCGTGATCAAATTGCCCTGCCAGTCGTCAGGCAGATGTCGACCATCAACAACTTCCAGGCCACAGTACTTCGGGCTACCCGGATTCAAGCCGTGCAGTATTCGGGGTACGCCATAGACCGCGGGGTAGGATGCTCCGGGCACCACATAGTTAATCCCTTCGCCACCCGCGCCATCTGTAGCGAACGATTGCCCCCAACGATCGAACGCGTGTCCCCACGTATTGACCCACCCGCGAGCAAACACGTTCAACTGCATGGTCTCGGGACGGAATTGCCAGATCCCACCCGCGTTCAGTCGCTTCACGCCATATGGCGTTTCGATATGGCTGTGAATGTAAATCGACTGGTTCATGTAAAGCATCCCATCCATCCCCCAGCGGAACGTATGCAGGATGTGGTGCGTATCTTCGGTCCCAAAGCCGCTCAACACGATTCGCGAGCGATCCGCCTTGCCGTCGCCATCGGTATCCTGAAAATGCACCAATTCCGTGCTGTTGGCGACATAGGCACCGCCGTCACCCGGTTCGACAGCCGTCGGAATCAGCAGGCCGTCGGCGAAGACAGTCGTCCTATCCGCGACCCCGTCTCCGTCAACATCTTCCAACACCAGGATCTTGTCGTTCGCCTTCTGGCCAGGAGCGATCTGCGGATAAACTTCGGATGCGGCGACCCATAGTCGTCCTTGCGGATCGAAGTTGATCTGAATCGGCTTGTGCAACTTGGGATCTGCCGCAAACAGATTGACTTCGAATCCTTCCGAAAGCACGAACGTCTTGCGTTCCTCTTCGGGATCCGGAATCGGAATGTCTTTCAGTTCGCGTTGAGCGTACGCATCGTGAGCGAGCAGCAAGAAGCCAATGGCAAACAGCAATCCAGCGCGATTCATATCAAAACCCGAAACAAGGGATGAGCGTTTCAATAATAGTCCGGGCATCAGTGCCGATGCCCCGCAATCGATCTGACGAATGACTACGGCTTCTTGAACTCGTTGACTTTCAGTTCGATCTGCTCGACCAGGGGATCGAACTGAGCGATCTCAACGGCATTGTTGCCTTGCTCGTGTTTGCGAAAGCCCGTCAGATACGTGATGTTTTGCGGTCGCCAGCGATGAAAGAACAGCATGTTCTTCTCCACGATTTGCTGACGGATCTGCTCTTCCTGGACCGAGGTCAGTCCGCGTGGTTCCAGCTTCAGTTGCTTACGGACGGCTTGAGCGATCGCCGCATACCCGTCTGGTCCGAAGTGCATTCCATTCTCAGTTAACTTTGCGGACGGCAGGTCGAGAGCAAACAGGTCAATGAGAGGTGCATCGCGGCGCGATGCCAATTGGCGGACGGCAGCTGCGTACTTTGCCAGCATCGGGTTCTGGCGACTGGCGTCTGGTAGCGGCGGAGCAGGGCGTTCCAACCGAGTTGGCGTCATGAACACAAATCGAGCGTTCATCGGCTTCAAGTCATCGCACAGCTTTTCGAACTGGCGAACAAACGACTCCAAGCCAGCGTCGCCAGCATACGATTCATTCTGACCGTAACTGAACACGATGACAGTCGGCTTGAGCTCTTTCACCAGTTCCAGCATCCGTTGGTAACCAACATGAGGTGGATCGAAGATCCCGCGTGAATCGGCCCAGACAGTATCGCCGCTCCAGCCCAAGTTGCGAAACGTGATCTGGCGATCGGGCCATGCTGTGGTGAGGGCCGTTTCGAGGTAACCGAATTGGCCTTCTCGTTCGACAAACGTTGCCCCGAGAAAAACAACGCGATCCTGGTCTTTCAGTTGAAATGGTTCGGCGGCAATCAGCGATGTTGAACACAACGCCACGAAGACGGCGAACTTCAAAAATGAAAACGATCGATCAAAACCACGAATCACGGGAACAGACTCCACTGGCAGGATCTTGGGCAGTACTTCTCTGGCAGCTCATCACGAGGGCCAGCCATTCTGCTCGCGACAACCACTCAGTCGCAAGCGATCGGCCCATTTCGACCACGCAATCTCCGGTTTTTCGAATTGTCTGGCCGCGATTATGCAGTTCTCGATCGAGTTGGCACCTCGCGCCGTTTCAACATTTCAATCGACCCGCCATAATCTGTGGATGAATCAGCAACCGGTCACCATCAATCGTACGCTTGTCGGCAGTCTCGCGTTGGTGCTGCTGATCGCGGCCGCGGTTCTGGTGCTGACTGGAGCCGACGGCAGCCAGGGAATGTGGGCCGGAGCTTGCCTGAAAGTCGGCCTGGTGATGGGGGCCTTCTGGCTAGCCCTCCCTTCGATCACACGACATGAAGTACTCGGTCGCATGACCTGGGGCACTTTGATCGTGGCGATCGCATTGGCCTTAGCTGTCGGGCGAACCAAGGTTCCCTTAAAAGTGGTGCTTCCCGTTGCCGCAGCATTCTTCTTCATGATTCGCATTCTGGGGCCTCGGCGAGCTCCCCCGCGAGCCTGATCTTGCGCCCTGAAGATTGTTCGGAAAACAGCAGTCACGGCATCGTTGATTCAAGTCCAGAAGCTCTGTATCCGGCTTGTCGATTGCCTGCGGCTTTGCGAGAATTCACTCGCTGGATCGGTTCGCGCCCGCCAGCCAATTATGGAATCGATTGATCCAACTGGAAGGACATCTTCGTTATGGCTCGGAAAGAACTTCGTGCTGCGTTCGCCACTTTGTACTCGCTCTCGCTGCTGGTCTGCGGATGCACAACATCAAGTTCTCCGGTTCCTCTGCCCAAGCGAACAGAGATCACGGAAACATCTGACTCATCGACACCGACCGCTAAGCCGAACACTCCAAGCGATAAGTCTGACGGCCAGTCGACCAGTGCAAAGACAGGAGTCTGGGAAGACTATCCCGACGTTCCCAAGATCGAAATCATGACCGAGGTCGACGGGATTAAGATCCCTCGACAGGCATTGAAAAGCGAAACCTTGCAATTGATCGGCAAGATTCCCGCTGATGTGGGCAATCCCCTTGCCGACAAATCGGGCCAGCCCGTCGACGGCGATACCTTGACGATTCGTTTTCCGTCAGAGCCCAAGGTCCTGAACCCGATCACCGAGAATTCGGCCGTCCGCACGTACATGTGTCTGCACCAGGTTCAAGAAGGCTTGGCACGTCAGAACCCCGAAACTTTTGAATTTGAGCCCCTGATTGCCAAGCAATGGGTGATCGAAGATTCGATCAAGCTGTCGCCCGACTATCCCGGACACGAACGCCGCATCACCGCCGAAGGGGGAACCCCACAGACGACGCTGGAGTTCGAATACACCGCCCCACCCCCTGCCACGGATGGCAAAAAGCCTTCCGAACCACCGGTCGTCACCTTCACGACTTCGGATAAAGATGGAAAGCCCATTGGTGAGGTGTGGGTGGGCGTCTATCCAATCGGGTCCGTCGAAGGCGCACCCCTCACCGGATATCACTACTGGAGCAATCCCGACGGCAAGGTTCACATCTCAGCGCTTTCCACCGGTAAGTACACAATCAAAGTCGGCGCAGAAGTCTACGGAAAGGCGACTCGTGGCGATGACAAATCGCTGACGATCACGCCCGCGACGCCCGAGAACCCACTGCATGAATGGATCAGAGTATCCGGCGAGCCAACATTGACGTTGAAAGAAGGAGACTGGACCGACCTGCACTTGGAGACCTACTACACGTACTACCTGCGTGATGATGTCAAATGGTCTGACGGGACGCCGTTTACGTCGAAAGATATCGAGTTCGCCTATGCCTTGCTGAACAGCCCGCACGTCGATGGCGATAGTATTCGGACCTATTACGAGGACTTGATTGAGTGCAGTGCGTTAGACCTGCACGTGGTCCGCATGCGATATCGCCAGCAATACTTCCTGGCATTCGAATTCACGTTCGGGATCACTGCGTATACACCGCCATTCCATTTCTTCTCGAATATCTTCAAGGAACAGGGACGTGAACTTGTCCTCGATAGCCTCACTCCGGACGAAGAGAAAACACAGAACAAGATCAGCGCTCGGGGCCAGGAGTTCGGAAAGTTCTTCAACACCGACAGTCGCTACAACCGCGCTCCGCTTGGCACCGGGCCTTACATCATCGAAAAATGGCAACCGAACGATCGCGTGGAACTCGTTAAGAATGCCAACTATTGGAATAAGCCGCGCGCGGGTCATTTGGACCGACTCGTTTATAAGTTCATCATCGATCAAGTCACCGCGATGGCGGCCTTGAAAGCTGGAGAAATCGATTTCTTCTACGACATGGCCCCCGAACAATACTTCGAGGACTGGCCCAACATCGATAAGTCGCAACGTGACGATTACGTCCAGGCCTCGTGGTACTCACCGATGTTCTCGTTCTTCGGCTGGAATTTCCTGGCACCGCAATTCCAGGATCGCCGCGTTCGGATCGCGATGGCGTTGTTGTTCGATCGACAGGACTTCGTCGACACCAAGCTACATGGTGCCGGGGTCGTCGTCTCGGGAACGCAATACTACTTTGGACCGGGTTACGATCAGGAAGTAGCCCCCCTGGGCTACGATCCAGACACCGCCAGCGAACTGCTGGCGGCGGCCGGGTGGATCGATACCGACAACGACGGAATTCTGGATCGCGACGGTGTGAAGTTTAAGGTGACACTGCGGACCGCCAAAGGAAGGCCCATCAACACGCAACGTTGCCTGATCCTGCAGAAGAATCTGAAGCAGGCCGGTATCGATCTGCAGATCGACGAAAGTGAATGGGCTTCGTTCATCGAGAAACTGCGTTCCAAAGAATGCGATGTGACCACGCTCAGTTGGGCCACAGCACCCGAGGCCGACCCGTTTCAGATCTGGCATAGTTCTGGGGCTGGCCGACACAACCGAGGCAGCAACACCATTTCATTTGCCAATCCCGAAGCCGATTCGCTGATTGAAATGCTGCGAGTCACCACCGATCTGGAAAAGCGAAAGCGAATCCACGCGTCATTCCACCGCCTGCTCGATTCCGAACAACCCTTTATGTTTCTGTGGATCCCCAAAGAGTTCGGGGCCTACCACAAGCGGTTCCGCAACGTCAAATGGTATCGGCTGCGTCCCGGCTTCGATCTGTCCGAATGGTACGTTCCCAAAGACGAGCAATTGCACTAAAGAAATGCATTCGCAGGTTAGATTGATCCCGAACCAAGACGTTGGCAGCTGATGGCGAACTATCTGATCAAACGACTGTTGCTGATGATCCCGACGCTGTTCGGAATTCTGGTGATCTCGTTCATCGTCATCAAGCTGGCCCCGGGTGACCCCGCCTCGCTGAAATATGGGGGAGTCGGCCAGGCCGCGGCAGGGCTCAACGCAGACCGCGGCACCGAATCGGCCGAGAAGGTTTTTCGCGAGCGGTGGGCGTTTGATCAGCCGCTGCACATTCAGTTCGTCAAGTTCCTGAATCGGTTGGCCCATGGCGACTTAGTGTCGTTCCAGAAGAATCAGCCGATCTGGGGCGAACTTTGGGCCGCCCTCAAAATCACCGTGATCATAAACTCGATCGTGTTCGTGTTGATCTACGTGGCGGCAATCCCGTTGGGGATCATCAGTGCGGCGAATCCCAATTCGCCAACGGATCGCATCACCACCGTCTTACTCTTCATCATGTACAGCCTCCCTTCGTTCTGGGTGGCCGAGATCCTGCGAATGCTGTTTATGGGCTGGTTACCCATTCTCAATCTGACATCCCGCGACTTCGATTCGATGACAACTTGGCAGCAACTACAGGACTACGCTCATCACATTGTCCTCCCCGTGATCTGCATGACCTACGGCGGATTAGCCTACGTCAGTCGTCAGATGCGAGCCGGCATGCTGGAAGTCATTCGACAGGACTACATTCGCACTGCCGAGGCCAAAGGTGCAGGCCGCAGTCGAGTCATCCTGGTTCACGCCCTGCGAAACAGCCTCTTCCCCGTGATTACGCTATTGGCGTCATTGTTGCCCTTTCTGGTCGGTGGCAGCGTCATTATTGAGGTGATCTTCCAGATCCCAGGAATGGGACTGTTGTCGTACCGCAGCATGGAGGAGCGCGAATACGATATGGTGTTGATGACACTGATGCTGTCCGCTGTTTTGACGTTGCTGGGCATTCTCATCTCCGACATCCTGTACGTCGTCGTAAACCCGCGCGTCACCTTTGAGAATTCCTGATCGAATCCGTTGCCACTCCATGACCAACACGTCTCTGCCCGAATCTGACCCGGCCCCGCCTGAATCGGGCTCAATCCTGATGTTCGCTCTAGCGGCGTTGATTGCCACAGCGGCACTGGCGCTCGTCGCGGCGCATGCACCCGCCCGCATTCGATTGCTGGGTCTGTTCTCATTGGCGTTTGGATTGCTGAACGCTTTCATTCAGACCCGACTCGCCGCCCTGTTGCACGTCCGAGTGACCAGCACCGTCATCGCGTTGATCGCAGCGACAACACTCGCCGGGCTGGTCGGCAGCGTCTGCCAAACCGTGACATTGCAGCCAACAGTCAAACCAGTCGACAACAATTTTCATCCCGTCGCGGCACTCGTTGCCGCTCGCATGGGAGAGACCGCGGCGAAAGAGGAAATCCCCACATTCGGCGATCGCCTGCACACGTACCTCATCCGCCGAGTCTCCCTGTTGGGAGACTGGTCCAGTCCCTGGCCCGAGGTCTTCTGGGGGGGCGAACTGCTGCTCGGAACAGCCGGAGCCGTCTGCCTGGCTTTCTGGGTTCGCCAACCGAAGGCTGCAGCATGATCCTGGGCTTGGGAACCGACATCGTCGACGTCGAACGCATCGCGAAAATGATCGCCGACCACGGCGACCACTTTCTGGAGCGGACGTTCACCCCCGCAGAAATCCAGCACTGCCAGCCCCGCCGCGAAGCCGCTCAGCATTATGCCGGCCGCTGGGCCGCGAAAGAGGCGGTCATGAAGGCCTTGGGAACCGGCTTTACGAAAGATGTCGGCTGGACCGACATCGAAATCCTCGTCCGCCCCAGCGGCCAGCCGTACGTGACCCTGCACGGCACTACACGTAAGTACGCCACCTCACTGGGGATTGGCGAACTCCTGATCACGATCTCTCACACCCGCACCATGGCCACCGCCACGGCGATCGCCTTGCCCGAAACTGCCTGATCCGTCACAGACATCAAATCAATCACGACTGTTCCCACGCAACCACTTCTCCACCAGCCAGTTGGCGAATCCCCACCGCTCACTTGACCCGGCGAAGTCCGGAACTTATCGTTTCCCCTCCTGCAGGGAACAGCGACTCACCTCGTTGAAGCCCCTACCCGGACGATTAGCTCAGTTGGTTAGAGCGCCACGTTGACATCGTGGAGGTCACAAGTTCGAGTCTTGTATCGTCCACCTCTAAAACCTTGCCGCACAATAGGTTGCGGCAAGGTTTTTTTGTGTAACCTCGATTGCTTTGCGTGCGGCACTGACTTCAAATCTCGGCAAACGGTATCCATGGGCAACTTACATGGTCGTCGGGATCGATCACGACATGAGTCGCTTCGATGAAGGGCAAGAGACGTTTAATGGTGTCCAGCAGTTCAATCCTAAGCACCGGAACGATTACGGCAGTTGCCTTCCACTTAGCACGGAATCGCTCTGCCAAAAGTTCTTCGGTGAAGACAGCCAACCCATTCAGGCACTGACCGCCTTCACCTTCGGGAACAATTGGCACCTCGACTTGGCCATCATGCTGCAAATACACTAAGTACACTGGCCACGTCCAAACGTACCCATTGTCCATTACAGCACCTCGATTGCTTTGCGTGCGTTATCTTCACCGATTGCTTCGCAGAGTTCAGCCCATTTCGCCGCCAGCCTTTTGGCGATGTCTACACCACCAACGGAAGAGATAATTTTGATGCTGGCCTGCAACATGGCAGGATCGATATCGCTCGTCAAAGCAGCGAACTGCTTCAACGTGACTTCCTTCCCACCGTGTGCTCCAGTGCTTTTGCCAGTACCAACATTGATACCGCCATCGCTTGAAAGCTTTCTCTTTGCGACGCCAAACGGTACTGCGTCAGTATCTTTCAACTCTAGATCATGTTCGGCGAGTGCTGCGGTTAATGCTGCTTTGCTTGGCCCAAATGTCGCATCCGGATTATAAGTAAGGAAATCACGAAAAACGCTCGCTTTCGTGACCCTGCCGTGACTGTTGCTGCCGCCCGAAGCTTGCTCAATTTCTGCTGGATTGAACAGGGTCTTTTTGACAACCTTAACCGTCTTCTTCTTCGCCATGCTAAAACCTTTACATTCAAGAGACAAAAAACCGTAAGGCGATTATAGGTACAACTCCACTGAAATATTGCAAGCCAGATCGTCAAAGAAGCATAATCGTTCATCGCCAATATATTGCTGTATAATGGCGGTTTATTTCCCGCTGCAGCTTTATCGTTACGGATTCGTAGATTGGCCACTCCACAAGCGACGGGTGATTCGCGATGCGTGAGTTCTTCCATGGTTGGCGAAGAAGAGTGGGGTGTGTAACGCTGGTGATGGCGTTGGCACTGATGGGGTTCTGGATGCGCAGTCGGATTGTGTTCGATCGACTGGCGCACTACACCAGAACAAGCATGCAGCGCCTGACCTCGTGCGATTCCATGCTCTGGTTGGAAGACCGTCAGGCCGTGGAAGGGGCTAAAAGTCACTGGCCGGGCGTATCGTTTCGCTGGAACCTGGGATTACAGGGGGCCGGTAAATACACTCCTTATCAGGACGTATCGCCAACATTCAAGAAGGAATCATGGCGGCGTCGAACACGATTCGCTGGCTTTGACTTTGGCGAGTTCCAAGATACATCCGACTGGGCTGGTGCTTTGCCAGCAACGACCTATCGATGCCGAGTCTGGGGGATACCGTACTGGTCGATGGTGGCCCCGCTGACGATTCTCTCCCTGTACCTGATTCTCTGGAAGCCACGGAATCGGGCGTGAGTTAACGAATGAGCAAAGGGCACAGCGCGAGGGATCAGAGTACTGGCCCTCAGGTGTTCATGCTTTGTCCGATCCACAACCTGTTTCCGTCGGGGTCGTCGATCCGAAATTCGGTCAGACCGTAGAAGGTCGTTTCCAGGTCCGGTACCGTCAGGCCGTTGCTTCGCACCTGCTGGTGGTACTCCACGATATCTTCCGGGTACAGATAGAGGATTGAGTCGCGGAATGTGCCGGGATGGGCGTTGATTGATTGATCGACCATCAAGCGACATTCATCGAAGCGCAGCATCGCCCAACCCCAATCGTCGTTTCGTTGCTCCACCTCGAAGCCCAGCATGTTGCAGTAGAAATTCACGCTCAGGGGCATGCTCCTGACAGGCAGCATCGGGATCAATCGGGTCATCTTCATTTGGCCGCCTCTTCTAGAATTGATATACCGAGAAGCGATCGTATCGTGCCATCGAATCGTCGCCTCGGCCATCATTTCGTCACAAATCAGCCCGCCAAAACGAAACGCAATTTTCACGTGAAGTCGCGAAGAGAAATGAGCTCCTTCAGTTCGCCAGTAGCGTTGGGCAGACCTGCATCACCCGTTAATCACCTTAAAGGAGGCAACTCATTATCAATGACTTCGCTCTCTTTGATGGGCTCGTTGTCGGAAACGTCGTCGAAGATTTCGCCTGTCGCCCCATCGAATGTAATGCCGATTCGTTGTTCGACTCCCATCAGGCGAGATGAAACAGGAGCCACAGAAGTTTCCTCGAACACTTCCAAAGTTGGGGGAGGCAGTTCCACAGAAAACGGAACCGATTCACGTGCGGTCACGGGTTGACTGGGCTCTGGACTGATGCTCAACAGCGGTGTGGTCGCAACCGTTCGATCCTGGCTGCTGTTGATCCACGCGATCCCCGCACCCGCCAAGATCAATGAGAACATGCCAAGCGTTCGCCAACCGTGAAAAATGATTCTCATGAATCCGTTCCTTCATGTCTGTGCGTCCATCCGTGGATTACCATCAAAGCCACGGAAAGTACTCAAACTACGGATTAGAGTCGATATCTGATTCACTCCACGCGCAAAGCCTACCATTTACGTTTGGGAATCAGTCGGGCTTTCCCTCTTCGCGACTCCGCGTCTTCGCGTGAAAATCTGCCTTTGCTTTCAAGTGTCGCAAAAGCAATGAGCCCCACTGCGTCAGCACTCAGATCGATGCACGCGAGCCTGTGAATTCAACTGGACGTCAGAGTCTCGCGACGAACTACTTCGCCTCTCGCGTCAGTGAGGCGGTCATTCGCATATCGCGGGAAGACTGTGGTTCTTCGAGTGTATTGAACACGTGAACGAGCTCGCTTCCGATCACCACAACAGCGATGACGATCAATAATTCTTTCACAGTCAAAACCTCGAAGTGGGGGGCGGCGATCGGGATCGCCTCCAAGACATCCGGTCATTTTTGAAAAGCAAATGCGAAGATTAGTGTGGATTTCCGCAGAACGCAAAGTTGAGTCCGACCTACTTTGCTTCCGGAAACTCGGCAGCGGCAAGACGCAGGATTTGTGATGCCTGCGGCTCTTCGAATGCGTTGTAAGCGCGGACAACCTCACTCCCGATTACGACAATGGCGACAACAATCAACAGCTCTTTCACGATTTAATCTTCCCAACCACAAACCGGGAGAACCGGCATCGCAGAAATGCTTTAAGACATGTCGCAAGGCGGGGCGAAGATTAGTGCGGTTTCCCACAATACGCAAGCTGCGGGTTTCCGAAGATTGCATCACCTCCGTCATTCCCGCGCAGGCGGGAATCCAGCGAGTCATCTGACGGTGTCGATGCAGGAACGATGAATCTCGTCAGATCCTCGAACGTCGGCGACGAAGAACTGGATTCCCGCCTCCGCGGGAATGACGGAAGGAAAGTCGAGAAACTCCGACTTCGCACGCAGAGTCTCCGCAAGCGAATCACGACACACTTTGTCGAGCGCGCTGATCTGTCAGTAAAGTCGCACTTTTTTGAGGAAAACTGCTAAAAACAGGGCTGTTTTGTCCCCCATTGTCAAAAGTTGTCCTCCAGTGTCAAAAATTGTCAGTGAGCCCTTCGCCAGTTTGGCCCCGGGCTCGCAGCATCGCGCGGATTTTCCTCGTCATTTCGAAACTATTCGAATAGTCGTCTAGTTTGAGTCAAACAATCTGTGGCATAAGGAGGTGTGCCGGCAGCACAGCCAACACGTCTGGCCGATGCCTGCGGATCAACCATCGCGACCCCTCGCAGAGTGCAAGAAATGC
This sequence comes from Schlesneria sp., assembly GCA_028291515.1. Taxonomy (GTDB): domain Bacteria; phylum Planctomycetota; class Planctomycetia; order Planctomycetales; family Planctomycetaceae; genus Schlesneria. Next base: position 11,658 of record JAQGHU010000026.1, on the reverse strand, counting down.
GGATGAATTCGTGACTCAAATCACACAATCGGAGCGAGCCAGATCATTGCGGCCACGTTGGGCACGGACAATCGGAACGCGGTTCGGTCACGGCAACCAATCCAGAACCGCGCGCGGAAAAATAGCAGACACCCCGTATTTACTGCCATGGACTGACAAAACCTGCCAAATCGTAATCTTTCATCGCCGATTCGACGCCACACGCTGCATCATCTCCGCACCAAACCAGTTGTCGCGAAGCACTGACGCATCTTCAATGATCGGTCGTCGGTCCCGCGGCGTTCTTCTTGGCGATCTCGACATACATCTCGCGCAAGAATCGCGACGGAACACTCTCGCGGCGTTTGCCCCACTTCATGCGAGTGATAGCGTGAGAGATCGTCAGGAAGTCGCGGGCTCGCGTGATACCGACATAAGCCAGACGACGTTCTTCTTCCACGGCCGTCGGCGATTCGTCGTCGACGGATCGTTGATGCGGCAGGATTCCTTCCTCCCAGCCGACCAGATACACACGCGGGAACTCCAGGCCTTTCGCGCTGTGCAGCGTCATCAGCTTGACCGCCGCCTTTTCGAAATCGTCGTTCTCACCAAAGTCGCGATCGTTGCCCGCCAGCGACGACTGCTCCAGAAACTCGGTCAAGTTGGGGCGGTGGGCTCGTTGTTCGTACTGATGCAACGCGGTGACGCACTCTTCGATGACGGCCGTTCGAGCCAACTGCTGGCTGGCGTCCTTGTACTGCTTTTCGATCTCAGACTCGTAGTCGATGACCTCGATCAGCGATTCAAATGTGGCGGACAGGCGTCCGCCCGGCACACTGAAGCGTTCGCGATACTCGTCCATCAGTTGTCGGAACTTCTCGATCGCTGCTGCCGTCTTGACCGTGATCTCTTTCTCGGCCACCGCATCCGCGACCACCTCGAACAGCTTCCGCCCCGATTTGACGGCTCGATTCAGCAGCTTCTCGACCGACGAATCACCGATGCCGCGCGTCGGGACGTTGATGATTCGCAGCAGCGAAACTTCGTCCGTGGGACAGGACAGCAGCTTGAGATACGCCATCATGTCGCGCACTTCGCGTCGATCGAAGAACGACTGCCCGCCGACCAGGTGATACGGAACCTGGACTCGGCGCAGTTCCATTTCGAAAATGCGCGGTTGCTCGTTGGTGCGGAACAGGATCGCAATGTCTTGCGGCGGGACCTCCAACTCTTTGACGAGATAGCTGATCTCGCGCACGACCGCTTCGGCTTCGACCTGCTCATCGGGGTGTGGTTTGACGGCGACAGCCACGCCATCCTTATGAGCGACCAGCGTCTTTTCGTGCCGCCCGCGGTTGTGATGCACCAGTTGATTGGCGACTTCAATAATCTGATGCGTGCAGCGATAGTTGTCCTGCAGCCGAACCACTTTCGCACCGGGGAACTGCTGTTGAAAGCCCAAGATGTGTTTCACTTCGGCACCGCGCCAGCCATAGATCGACTGATCGTCATCCCCCACGACGCACAGGTTACGATGCGGTCGCACCAGCGCTCCGACGATCTGAAACTGCATCTCGTTGGTGTCTTGATACTCATCGATCTGCACATGATCGAAGCGGTCCTGGCAGCGTTTCAGCACTTCGGGAAACTCTTCGAACAGTTGAGCCGTCAGCAGCAGCAAGTCATCAAAGTCAACCGCGCCGGCCGCTCGCAACGATTGCTGATACTTGCGGTAGGCGGTTGCCGCCAGGAAGTCGCGATCGTCGGTGACGAAGTCTTTTGCGAGTTCGGGAAGAATGCCGTCCATTTTCCAGCGACTGACTCGAGAAATCAGGTCGCCCGGCTTCATCGCGGCGTCGCTGATCCGGATGTCTCGCAAAGCCTTCCGAGCGGCAGATTCTTGATCGCCTCGATCATAGATCACGAAAGCCTTGGGGTAACCCAGGATCTCAATCTCTTCGCGCAGGATGCGGACGCACAGCGAGTGAAAGGTCGAAATCGTCGGCTTCGCCTTCAACTTGCGACCGAGCAGGTGGCTCATTCGCTCCTGCATCTCCTTCGCGGCTTTATTCGTAAACGTCACCGACAAGATTCGATTCGGATCGATCCCCTGACGAATCAACTCAGCCATGCGAAATGTGATGACGCGAGTCTTCCCGGTCCCGGCGCCAGCCAGAACGAGCAGTGGTCCCGACAGGGTCGTCACTGCATCGCGTTGCGACGGATTCAATTCATTCAGCGACGCGCCGCCACCGGGGCGTCCAGTCGTTGGGGTCGGTTGGCCACCCGGCTTGCCTGCGGGAGTGCTGAGAAAGGGAGAATACGATGACAAGGCGGGATCCTGCTGGTTCTCGGTTTCAATCCATGAAACTGCCGCTGCCTTTACGAAGCTTGGCCGTTGCGGCGATGAATGCACTGAGTCAGCGGACTGAGCTTCAATGGCGGCGGTTCGAACCGATTCACGTCACGAAGCATACTCGATCAGGGTCAAAATTCCATCCGCGATCGGCGTGGTGGATGCGTCGCCAGACGCAGTCGAATCGAAGAATTCCGATCACACATCCGGCGACGCGGAATTCCTTGTCTAGCAAGGTTTCTTACAAGCCAAATACTCGGCCCAGGATGTCACGATGTAGGGATCTTGACGCGGTTCGACGATCTCAAAACCGTCTTCTTCAAGGTTGTCAATGTCCAGAAACGAACGATAGTGCTTCGGGTTGGCGGGGTTCACTCCCAGAATCCGCTCCGGTTCTTTCGGGGTCGCGCTGCTCCAGATACTGCTGTTCATCTCCTCTTCCAGCAGGACGCGATCAACAGGGCCTTCGTATCCATCATGGCGCGGATCGTTCGCGCAAAACACGAATGTGGTGGAATCGATGACTAAAAATCTGTTCATCCACTGTGCCTGGAGAACGGCCCGGGGCCGACGTTCGCGAGAGTTCCAACAGCAGATCATCGTATCCCGTTTGCCTCGCCGTGCAACCGCCTTTAGATCATGTCAGGACTTCGACGGCAAACCACGCCGCGCGAGTGATACATGCCTGCCGATATGGACATCTCGCTTGTTGGAACCACAGTCGTACAGTCCGATCGGACTTTTGAGCGGCGATAGAATTGTTCAATTCGCCAATGGAAACGCCAAATTGGGATGGGTTTCGGGGATGGTGGATAGAAAATGCCGCAAGTATTGTGATAAATTCAAATTCCGACGAATTCCCGCGGTAGAGAAAACGTTGAAGGACGACTCGCCTGACGCGTGACTGCACACTACAATCAAGAAGATCGCGGAAGTTATGATGGATCTGCGGACCTTCACGCAGTCTGCGACCTTCGCCGCCGATAATGATTGACGACGACCGAAGTGGCTGTGGTGGACGGCCTACAGACACCATGGTTTTGAGATGATGACGGAGAGACCTTCATGGCCAAAGCTGGCGGACGCAAAAAGCTTCCTAAGGAAGTGGCGGTAATCAACGCGGATAACTGCACGGGCTGCGAAGCGTGCTTGGAAGTCTGCCCCGTCGATTGCATCTATAAAGTCGAAGGTGATTCGATCTCGGTACTGCAATCGTGGTGCGAAATCGATGTCGAACGTTGCGTCGGATGCGAAGTCTGCGTTCATATCCCGACCAAGAAGAGCGACCCTTACGAACTGACGGTTTGCCCGTGGGATGCCATTATCCTTGTGCCGACCGTTCAAGTGGCTCAGGCCGTCGCGAACAAGGGTGGGCCGCCAGACTACATGCTGAAGAACTGGGATCGCCTGGTTGTCCCGGCACAGCGAATGGCCGAACTTGCGGCTGAACAAGCGAGCGGCAAGTAGCGAAGAGAAGTGTCGAACGGCCGCGTTACTTAAACTCGCGACCCAACCCAGTGAGTTCGGCCGTGAGCACTGGCATGGCTCCTGCATGACTGGCCACAAGGGCACCGACTCGGTTTGCAAACTTGGCGGCGCGATCGAGCGGCCAACCAGCGAGACGAGTTTGGATCAACGCCGCAGTGAACGAGTCGCCGGCTCCGACGGTGTCGACAACTTTGATCGGAACGCCGGGGACATCAATGGTTTCGCGCGGGTTGACCAGCAGGCATCCGTCTCCGCCACGTGTGATGCAGACAAGTTCCAGGTCGTACTGACCGCAAAGCCAGCGTGCAAAACCCGCGTTGTCGCTGGCATTCGCGCCTAACATCGGTGCCAGGACTTGGACTTCGTCATCGTTCAGCTTGACGATGCGTGCCTGTTGCAATGACTGCTCGATCCACTCGCGATCGTAGAATGGTGGTCGCAGATTGACATCGTAGACGATCAGGCAATCCGGCGACGCCGCGGCCAGGCAAGTCTGAATCGCAGCGCGGCTGACCGGGCAGCGTTGGGCCAGCGTTCCAAAGCAGATTGCTTTGGCAGACTTCATCGCGGCCAATAGAGAAGGGGTGGCTTCCAGGAAGTCCCAGGCGGAATCCGGCTTGAACGTGTACTTGGTTGCTGTGGACGCAGGCTCGACCGTTACGGTCCCTGTTCCATGAATGGGATCGCGCTGGACGAGGTCCAGGCAGAGACTTTGCGATTTCAGGAACTCGCAGATCTCGTCTCCCAGCGAATCACAACCGACTCGCGTGACGGTGGCGGCACTCAAGCCCAGTTGCTGAGCGTGAAAAGCCACGTTCGCGGGAGCTCCTCCCGGCAGCCGTCGTTCGGGGAAGCAATCCCACAGTAGCTCGCCCAGACCGAGGAATGATACCTCGCTCATTCGGTCAGTCCCGAGGCAAAAGCTTCGGCAGGTAGGTCCTGACCCGTTAGCGACTTGAACAGACCACCAATGTAGTCTGCGAAGACCTCGGCAGGCTCAACGACCTTACAACCACGCATCCGCGCTTCTTCAATCAGTGGGGACTCGTCGGGCAACTCGCTCAGGTCCATCACCGTCATCCCTGACCGGAACATCGACGGATTGATCGGCGACTTCTTTGTTCCGTAATCCAGATTCGGGACCGTCACGATCACGACATCGACCAGCGTATCGTAGACCTTGGCCGAAGGGACGTAGCGTAGTTCGGCCGCCTGCGCGGTCTTCTGAGCTTCCACCTCATCACCCGAGGCGATGCTGACCAGTCCGTTTCTTTTCTTTACCCCATAAGCCAGCGAGACCGCCAAGCCACCGGCACCCAGGATCATCGCGTTCTTGCGGTCGAGCGGTCGGTCGTCGGCAGACTTCTTGCCGATCGCATTTTCCAAAGCTCTGAGTGCCGGCTTCCAGATCAAATTGTGAGCCTGCCAACCGTCGGCCTGTTTGATCACTACGTCACACAACTGGGACTGAGTCGAGACTTCGTCTCCTGTCGTCGCCAGCCCCATGACGCGGCGTCCCATGCAAGGGGTCGCGATCACAGCGGGAATCTTCAAGATGTCGAGCATCTTGGGAAGCTGTTCGAGCGATTTGAAATCGAGCGGCAGGCATCGCATGTTCATGTTGAGCTGATCGAAGGCGGCGTTCAGGATCTTCGACGTTGCGACCTCGGCGACTCCGGCCCCGGCGATTCCGATAAATCGAGTCTTGGAATCAACTTGTCGCCAACGATAGATGTTGTCGAGTTCGCCTACGGTCGGCTGACCGGGAAACGCTTCCATTCCCTTTTCCAGCGCAGCATAGATCCAGGGCGAACCATACTTGCGGCCTAGCAACGAGAAGGTCAGGCCGCTTCGTCCCAGCGCCAGGCCGACGACGGGCATGGCTCGCTTCTGACTGACGACGGCCAGCAGCGGCCAGGCGGTTTCGAGAGTTTCGGTCGGCCATGTGAACTTGATCACGTCCCCCTTGCAGCGGACCGCTTCGTCGAAGGATTCTTCGATATTTCCTAGCGGTCGTGTCTGGCTGGCGAAACTGATGACGCGCTGAGTCTTTCCAAACCGTGGGATCTTTTGAGCTGTTACCGGATCGAGTTCGATATAGGCGGGTTCGGCGAGAATCGCCTGCCGCAACAGAGCCATCCGCTCGTCTTCCGTCCCTTCAAATTTGCCACCTTCTTCCGGCTGGCGGCACGAGACCAGGACAGGCTTTTTCGCTCCCGAGATCATGTCCTTCACATCGGGCTCTTTATGCAACCGATCCAGGCACAGCTCCACCAAGTCGCACTGATTGGCCGCGTTATAGATGTCTACCTTGGCCAGCTGCCGCGATTCCGGGGTGACGGAGATACAGATCATGGGCGGTCCTGCAGACAGAATTGAGGTGAGACAACTACGGAATGAGAGACGCGGGAAATCGGCAAATGACGAGCGTGGCAGATCATAAGCCACTCGCAGGGGGCTTCGCCATCGTCATTTTCTGTGAAGATCCCATTTGATTGTTGCGGCCATGGCGGCGATAAAGTGTAGCGGGCGGCGGCCTGAACGGATCGCGAACGAAATGTCGAAGTGATTAAGTCCGCAACGGCTTTATGACAAACGACGACAGATCGGCACCGCGGGGACGATGGTTCTCGAATGACTAATCAGCAAAGATGAGGCTTCGGCAATGACAGGCTACACGGTTCACACAGGAACAAACGACAAATTCTCAGCAGGCTGGGACAACATATTCGCGGCGGGAAAGGGCAAAAAAGGGGAAAAGAAGGCCGCCGAGGTTGCTAAGAAATCTGAGAAGAAAGCGGCGAAGGCCGAGAAGAAGGCCGACCGAAAAGTGAAGCGTGGCAAGTAAGTGAGACTTTGCCCGGCATGGCGGTTGTGTCGCCTGTCTGCCCCGAACTCGCTCCGCCGTCGCCACTTCTGGTTACCCAAGGGGTAGAGAGCCGCCGATATACTCGGTGCGCAGACCAATCTACCCACCCCATCGCCCCGAAAGCGGAGCTGACGACGTGAGCGAAGAGTACGAAGAAATCCACTCAGAAGAAGTGGACCGTGTGGTTGCTGCTTTGGAATTGCTGAGCGAATCGGTTTCCAGCGAGACGATCAAGTCGATGCTCGAAGGTTGCTCCAGCGAAATCTACTACCTCGTCTACGAAGATGAGGAAGGCCTCGCTGCCTGATCCGGTCACTCGACCTGTCTTGCACAACTCGATTTCGGTACACCGACGTCACGTCGAAAATCTGGGACAAACCCTCCCACGGACGGTGAAGAGCCGAGCCGTTTCGATAGGACAGCCTCCGTCAGGAAACTGACGGAGGCTGTTCACATTTACGGGCTGTGGTTACCCTGACACGGTGTCAATTTCGTCTGCCGGAAGGCCTCGCCCTCTCGCCCTCCCAAAGGCTCACGCATCCACCGCTCAGAAAGAGAAACCGATGCTGACTCGCCGACATTTTCTCGCGACCACCGGTGTTGGATTGCTGGGGAGCTCGCTGGCGTTTGGCGCTGATCCGAAGCCCACGCCACCCAAGAAAATGGCGGTCGTCACGACGCTCTGGAACTATCGCTCGCACGCCTGGCACATGGCAGAGCGATTCCTGCATGGCTATCCCCTGCAGGGGCGTTGGCATCGGCCGGCCATTGAAATCGTGTCGGCCTATGTCGACCAGACACCCGAAGGAGACTTGAGCGCCTCGCGAGCGAAAGAGTTCGGCTTCACGGTCTATCCATCCATCGCCGAAGCGCTGCGATGCGGCGGTACGAAGCTGGCCGTCGATGCCGTCTTGATCATTGGCGAGCACGGCGACTATCCCCTCAATGAGATCGGCCAGAAGCAATACCCGCGCTATCAGTTCTTCAAGCAGGTGACGGATGTCTTCGCCAAAGACGGACGGGCCGTGCCCGTGTTCAACGACAAGCATCTCTCCTGGAAATTCGAATGGGCCCAGGAAATGGTGGAGCTTTCCAAGTCGATGAACTTCCCTTTTCTGGCGGGTTCGTCGCTACCGGTCACTTGGCGGATGCCAGCGGTGGACCTGCCCTACGGTGCTGAGATTGAAGAGATGATGTGCATCGCTTTCGGTGCCGTCGACATCTACGACTTTCATGCTCTCGAAGCGATGCAGTGCATGGCCGAACGCCGGCAGGGTGGCGAGACAGGGGTCGCGGCGATTCATGCCTTGCGTGGTGATGCGGTCTGGAAGGCGATGGACGCGGGTTCGTGGGGAGCGGGCGGGTGGAGTCCTCAGCTCTTCGAAACGTGCCTGTCGCGCAGCCATACGTTGGCGCAGCCCGAAACCTTCAGTCATCGCTACCCCACGCCAGTACAGATTCGCGAATGGGTGAAGGAACCGATCGCGTATCGCTTCGAATATATCGACGGGACCAAGGCCACGATGCTATTGATGAACGGCCTGGTCACGGACTTCAACTTCGCGGCAAAACTGAAGGGCCAACCGGAACTCGTTTCAACGCAGTTCCACCTGCCACCCAATCCCAACGTCGTTTATTCGGCGGCCTTGATGAATGGCGCCGAGACCATGTTCATGACCGGTCGTGCCCCGTATCCCATTGAGCGGACATTGCTCACCAGTGGGCTGGTCGAGGCCGGGATGAAGTCACTCGCCAATGGACAAAAACGGATGCAGACTCCGCAGCTTGCTGTGCGTTACACCGCGCCACGCGAATCACTCTTCGTTCGCGAATAACGTCCTTTGGGATTTAGCCAATCTCGCCAAGAGATGAGTGTCTCATGCGACGCTACGTTACTTGCCACTCAGCAAGTCGAGTAGAGCTGCAGACATGGTCGTCACACCAGTCTCGACTGCTTCTTGGGCGTCAGGGTAGTAGAACGGCGAATGCAACGAGGGCGGCATCTTGCCACCTTCTTTCATCTTCGCCAGACGATCGGCATTCACCGAGCCCAGGCGGAACATGAAAATCGGAACGCCGGCGAGTCCATATTCCGAGAAGTCTTCGCCTCCCATCGACGGTTCCGACGGGACGACGTTCGCATCACCCAAAACTCGCCGAAAGACCGGAACGACTCGTTCGACGAGTGCTTCGTCATTGCGAGTAGCCGGCGTGGCATCCGAGAATTCGACCGTCGGTTCTGGAGCTCCGGCACTCGCCGCGGCCGCCTTGGCCTTGCGCTTGATGCCGTCGAGCAACCGTTGACGAATCTCGGGCCCGTAACTGCGAACGGTTAACTGCAGCCGACAATTGTCGCTGATGATGTTGTGCTTGGTCCCACCATGGATCGAACCAACAGTAACGACGGCCGGCTCAAAGGGCGAGTTTTCTCGGCTGACCAGCGACTGCAGGTCCACAACAAGATGTGCCGCTTGAACGATGGGATCGATCGTCGTGTGCGGGAATGCGCCATGGCCACCCTTCCCCTTCATCACGATGTCGACACTATCCACGTTCGCCAGAATATAACCCGCCCGGTAACCAACTTGTCCGGTCGCCAATGTCGCATCAACGTGCAATGCTAATGCATACTTTGGTCGCGGGAAGCGAGTGAACAGACCATCTTTCAGCATCGCCTGAGCACCGTTGCCGACCTCTTCTGCCGGTTGCCCCACGAACATCACTGTGCCATGCCAAGCGTCCTTGTGCGCCGCCAGATAGCGAGCGACTCCAATCTGGCACGTCATATGAATGTCGTGCCCGCAGGCATGCATCACGCCGACATCGTTCCCTTTCGGGTCTTTCGCTACGACCTTGGAGGCGAAGGGCAATCCCGTCGCTTCGACAACGGGCAGCGCATCGAGATCCGTACGGATCATGATCGTCGGTCCTTCACCGTTCTTGAGGATCCCGACGACCCCTGTCTGACCAACTCCCGTGGTGACTTCGATCCCCAGTTTCTTCAGTTCCTCTGCCAACTTCGCCGCGGTTCGTTCTTCACGGAACGAGAGTTCGGGGTTTGTGTGGAAGTCTCGGTAGACCGACAGCAGTTCATTCACATGCTGCTTTGACCAGTCGGCTGGCGAATCATTGGCCGCAACACACTTCGCGCACATCGTCAGAGCAACAAGGCCGAACAGGACAATTCGCATGATGAGTTCTTCTCCTGAAGCGGGACCAGTCAGACCTCCGAATCCTGAAAACAACCGTCGATCAAGTCGACTGCGGTGCTCGATAGGGATTCGCGTCGTCGTTGGGTTCAAATGGAATCTCTGGCAATTCGTCGTCCGCGATCGGATCTTCGATTTCGACCACTCTTCCGGCAGCATGCCAGTAAAACGATAACAGGATCGCAGTCATCAATGGCATGAGCAGATCAACGACACATCCGTTAACGACTTCGACAACCATCCAGGCTTCCGCCGATAGTGAGACGTATTCGGAGGCGACGATAGGGACGCATCCAATGACCAGGAGGATCGGGTAATAGACGCAAGCAACCAGTGCGATCCACCACGCGCAGTCGCGCGTCAAATCCCAACTCCGTTGGCGCGCCGCCGTCCCATGGCAATTCTCGAGAACGACGACCAGATCGATGAATGAAAAACGAATCATGCAGACCAAGCCAGGGATAATCACTGCCAGCAGCGACAATCCGGAAATGATATTTGCGACGATCGCGGTCGCAATGATAGGCATCCAGTACTTTGCGGCATTGGCCAGCGCCTCTCTCATTCGGACCGGTTTACCGATCAGGCTGCAATGCAACGTCGTGATGATCGCGCCGGCTTGGAACGCGTTGACAGCGCTTTGATACAAGCTCACCATCCGGAATTGAGCGAGAGAGTCTTCGCTGCCAAAACTGAAATACACCAGCACCAAATTGCAGGGGATATACATCGGAAGCCCGACGAGCGCAAGGATCCCAAAGTTCCGCAGGTAAAGTTTGAAGCCATACGCGATCTGGTCGAACATGCTCTGGCCCTGAGGTGAGTTCTCGGATTCAACACCGTTTGGCAGCGATGTCAAAGCAGTCTGCCTTGAAAGATCCCGACTCATCAAACCACGACGTGAGAACTCTTGCAATTGAGGGCAGAAGTCTCCGTTTGCAAGCAGCCATTAAAAAACAAACCCCGCTGCGGGTTTCCGCAGCGGGGTTCAGATGACTTCGTTTCCACGACGAACGATCAGTCGTTATTGGCTCCGCCCAAACCTGGCTCGTTCAGCAGGCTGGCACGAGCTTGCAGGATGCGATCGCGTTCGGCATAGACTTCGGCCAGAGCTTCTGGCTTGATCTTCACTTCGGACTGACGATGCAGGCTGAAGCCCGTTCCGGCTGGGATCAGGTGACCGAGGATGACGTTTTCCTTCAGGCCGACCAGGTTGTCGATCTTGCCGGCAATTGCCGCTTCGGTCAACACCTTCGTGGTTTCCTGGAAGCTTGCTGCCGAGATAAAGCTTTCGCTCTGAACGGCCGCCTTCGTGATCCCCAACAACTGCGTACTGGCGGTGGCCGGACGAGCTTTCGCTGTCTTGATCGGCTTGCCACCCGAGGCTTCGATTTCGCGATTCACTTGTTCCACGGTCGTGGCAGTGACCACGTCGTTTTCGTGGAATTCGGAATCACCCGGTTCGGCAATTCGCACGCTGTCTTGCAACAGGCGATTGATGCGGCGGAATTCGAAGCGGTCGATCAACACCCCTGGCAGCAGGGTCGTATCGCCGACATCTTCAACCTTCACCTTACGCAGCATCTGCGAAACGACGATTTCGATGTGCTTATCGTCGATGGCCACACGTTGCGAACGGTACACGGTCTGAATTTCGTGCAGCAGGTATTGCTCCACGGCTTCTTCACCGCTGACTCGCAGGATGTCGTGCGGAACGAGCGGACCACGAACCAACGCATCACCGGCTCGGACCTGTT
>JAQGHU010000001.1 GCA_028291515.1 Schlesneria sp. | reverse complement strand
CCGCAGACAACTCCACCTTGAGCTTCTTCGTCAGGTCCGGCATCCTTGCCTCCTCACCAATTCACTCGCTGAACCGCCCCAGCAAAGTCTATTCGAACCTGACATCGGACGATAGATCGACCACTACGTCGGCGGGAAAGAGATCCTTCGCCATGTTCAATTCATCATGTCCGAAATAAGTACGTGTTTCAACTGAGTCTTCGCGTACTAAGAGGTCGAAGTGGTAGTTAACCTATCCGCCGATTCAGGCCGACAGTATGGTGATACGAGCGGTTTCCATCAACAAGCCAAGATATTCCTATGCGCACCTCCTTCTACGATTGGCGACGAAAAGCGAGAGTATTGGCGCTGGTGATCGCGTGCGCGACTGGGTGGATCCGCAGCTATGCTGTTGGCGATGCGATATACATGAGGGAAAGTCAGGGATATTCCCGATGTCTGGTGTCTGCTAACGGGTGGCTGTCGCATATCGTCTCGTCATATGAAGGTGACTCCCCGCCTCCATCAGGGTATGGTTGGGAAACAATCTCGCGATCATCATTTTTCGGTGCCGTTGATTGTGGCGACGAGGAGTTGGCAATCCCATACTGGGCGGTCATTCTAACTCTGATGTTGCTCTCCGCCCAGTTGATTCTCCGGACGCCACGGGAGCGCGATTCGAGATATGTCTGAATCGGTCGGTTTGAACTCACTCAAGGGGATCTCGATGCCGCAACGTTCATCTCGCGTTTCGAGCCACTGGTTACTTCTCCTTCTTGTTCTGAGCTGCTGTTGCTTCCCCGGCCTTATTCAAGCGGCGACTATTATTCACGCCGGGCGATTAATCGACGGTCGTAGTGACGAGCCGATGCTGCAAGTTTCGATCATGGTGGAAGAGGGGCGGATTACTCAGGTTGTGCGGGGATATCGCGAACCGGGTGACGGCGACACACTCATCAAGCTGACCGAGCACACCGTGATGCCTGGGCTGATGGATATGCATACGCATCTGCAGTCTCAATTTTCGAAGGATGCCTACACCGAACGATTCTTCATGGATGAGGCGGACTATGCCCTGAGGTCGACGGTCTACGCCCGTGCCACGTTGCTGGCGGGGTTCACGACGGTTCGAGATCTGGGCGATAATGGGACTAATTCCGTGGCGCTCCGCAAAGCAATCGACCAGGGGTGGGTGCCGGGACCACGAATCTTCACTGCGGGAAAATCAATCGCGACCACTGGCGGGCATGCTGATCCCACGAATGGCCTGAAAGGAGACTATCGCCGCGATACCGGCCCACTGGAAGGGGTCATCAATGGTGTGGATGATGCTCGCAAGGCGGTGCGACAACGCTATAAGGACGGGGCCGACCTGATCAAATTGACGGCTACTGGGGGTGTGCTCAGCCTCGCCGCCAGCGGGCAGAATCCGCAGTTCACTGACGAAGAACTCATCGCCATCGTCGCGACCGCGAAGGACTATGGCATGAGGGTCGCGGTTCATGCTCATGGTACCGAGGGAATCAAGCGCGCGGTGCTCGCGGGTGTCGATTCGATCGAGCATGGGACGTTCATGACGGACGAAGTCATCCAGCTCATGAAGGAAAAGGGGACGTATTGGGTTCCGACCAACATGGCAGGAGAATGGGTTGCCGACAAAGCGAAAGAGCCCGGGTACTTTCCCGAGGTCGTTCGCCCAAAGGCCGCGGCGATCGGCCCTTTAATGAAAGAAACATTCAAGAAAGGCTATGCGGCCGGGGTCAAAATTGCCTTTGGTACTGATTCTGGCGTCTCGCCGCACGGCCAGAACGCTCACGAATTCGAATTGATGGTCGAAGGGGGCATGCCACCCATGAAGGCGATTCAATCCGCGACGCTGGAGGCAGCTCGACTGCTCAAGATCGAGCAGCGGCTGGGGACGGTTGAACCTCAAAAGGTGGCTGATCTCGTCGCGGTGAAAGGGAATCCGTTGGAGAACATCAAGCTGATGAAGGACGTGGTGTTCGTGATGAAAGACGGCACGGTTTACAAGAAACCGTGAGTCTAGAAGTCATCAAGTTTATTGCGGGAAGCTGCCTGTTGGCCACCGCCCTACTCACGGCGAAGCTGTGTTGACAGTGAATAGACGATGTCGCCCGATTGGAAGAGCAACTCGCCAAAGAGAGCGACGTGCTTGCCATCAGGCGGCTGGAGTTCGGCCGAATATCGGCCCTCTTTGGCAGCGATCGGTTTTGATTTCCACTCAGACGAACGGAAATCCTTGGTGTCAGATTCGGCCGTCCAAAGGTTGACTCCCTTTGGGGTGGGGCTCGACTGAATCGTCAGTCGCAGGCGACCCTGATCTGTGTCGTGCTTCCACTGGATGGTGGGCATCGGTTTGTCGGCCGCGATGTGTTGCGTAAAGGCCGCTAACGTCGCAATGGCCCCTTCGCGTCCGCCCTTCAGATTGTGTGCTGCATTGGGGACATAACGGATGTATTTGGCTCCCGACAGATCGTCCCAATAGTTATTCAAGGCATCGACGGTCCAATACGGATCGTTGGTCCCATTGATGATCAGTTTTGGCAGTTCCAACTGTTTCCGATAGGTGTATGGATCGACCCAACGCCAGAGCGGTTCGATTGCCAGGTCCTCTTTCAACCGCTTAATCAATCTTTTGCGTTCGTAATCAACAATCTGCTCGCTGTACTTGCCCCAGGTTTCGATCTGATAGTCCATCTGCTTGGGCATGTTGAGCGTATCGATCACAATCGGAGCGATCCCCCGAACCCGCGGTTCGATGGCCCCGGTCAACCAGGTGGTCCAGCCTCGCTTGGAAGCTCCGGTGACCACGAAGCCCTTGATGGGTGACTTCCATTCTTCGGCTGCCAGTTGTTCGAGGCAGTCCATGGCCCGTACGGCACTCTTCACCATGGGGAACAGCAATGGCCAGCGGTCATCCTTGGTAGCCAGATGAAATAGGAAAGTATCGGTGATCAGGTCGTCTTCAAATCGGCCTCCCAATAGTGGCTGATTGGGAACTTGAAACAGCAATGCGACTCGGCATCCGGCGAGCGTCGCCAGTGACGACCCCAACAACCGATCCTCCAGCTTTGGCTTGTTCTTGTTGCTGCCACCGGTGATATACAGCAGGACGTGATCGGGATACTTCAATTTTGCAGGCTGGAAGACTAGCAAGTCATGCTTCCAGACGATGTCCTGCCACGTCTGCGAAGTCAGCTCGACATCGTAGGATCGCGCACCATCCGACTCAAATGTATTCACGAGTTTCCAGGCGAAGCTATCATCCGGGCGGGCGACGAAGTCTCGCAGTGTCGTCGGAACTTCAGCCGTCTGGGCCTGCACCAAGCCGGTCAGCACACCGAAGATCAAAGCGAGGGTTGTCACTGTTGCTTTCATCACCATTTGTCAGCCTCACAGGTTGAAGTGGTCACCGTTGTGCTGGTGTTCTATCGAGTCGGCGATGGCGATGCCAGACATGCGACAGGTCTGGATGAGAAGAGAGACAAGCTGCGCATTCTCGAGCGAACAACTTTGGCATCATCTCTCCTGTTCAGTTCGTACGCTGTTGCCGGTTCGCATCTGATGCGTGTATGTTCAAGGCCGACATTGATTGACTAAAAACGACATCGAAATACGGACTCCATGACGTTGACGACACCCAATACAAAACCATCGTCCGGCGGTGGCACGCTGTTTTTCTGCGGCCTGCTTGTCGCCGCCGCGGCCATCGGATTCTTCTTGATTCGACGCACTGACAGCTCAGTCAGCAAACCCGTGGGCGTTCGCGATGCTGTGAAGATCCACGAGTCGAATGCGCACGCTCTGCACAATGTCTACCGCCTGGGCCAGACCCTCTACACGGGAAGTGCCCCCGACGAGGAGGGGGCTTTTGATTCTCTGGCCCGACTAGGGATTAAGACGGTCATCAGCGTCGATGGCGCTCCACCTGATGTGGAAGCTGCTCGATCTCATGGAATGCGCTACGTCCACTTGCCAATTACGTATAGCAGCGTCCCGCACGAGACGCTGATCGAACTGGTGCGGGCATCGCGAGAACTTCCGGGACCGATCTATCTGCATTGCCATCACGGCAAGCATCGCGGGCCCGCAGCGGCCGTCTCGTTGTGGCGCTGCCTCGATAAAAGTGTCACCGCGGATCAGGCCGTGGCCGCGATGAAGATGATCGGCACGGCAGATCGCTATCAGGGGTTGTATGACAGTGTTCAAGGTCTGACTTGTCCCACCGGATCAGAACTGAAGGAGTCGAAATCCGAATTGCCCGAGACTTCGCCCGTCCCGCCGCTCGCCAAGACAATGTCCGAAATCGATCGCATCTGGGATCGAGTGAAGGTGCCCGCGAGCGACAGAGATGCGACGACAATCGGGCTGCAATTAACGACCACCTACGACCTTGCCGAGCTACTTCGCGAGGCGGCTCGCCTGGCGGATGTGCCGGAGGAAATGCAGCCGGGGTTTCAGGCGGTTGTCGACGAGTTGGAAGCGTTGGCAGACGCGATCAAAACTGAACTGCGAGATCCTGCCGCAGCGAATCCAAAACGGGCCGAAGCGGTGGCTCGAGTCACCATGCGTTGCGATCAATGCCACGCGCAGTTTCGCGACTAATGACAGTTCGAAGAAAAGGCGGGCATTAGCCACGGATGAAACACGGATTGAACACGGATCAGGAGTGAGTGGTACAAGAACGTGGGCATCGTGCAGAGATCTAATTAGCGCGCGGTGGCGAATATGATTTCGCGTTCAAGATAATAATTGGTTCGATTTCAAAGGAGTATTGAAGATGCAGACGACCAGCCCTTCGCCCGGACTGTTTTTTGAAACGATCAATGCGTACCAACGGACTGAGGCGCTGCGAGCCGCGATCGAAATCGACTTGTTTTCTGCACTGACAGCCGGTTCAAAAACGGCGGAAGAGATCAGTCAGGTGTGCAAGGCGTCCAGCCGTGGTGTTCGAATTCTGGCGGACTACCTGACGATTGTCGGCTTCCTGAAAAAGTCCGATGAACGCTATGAATTGACTCCCGATTCCGCCGTGTTTCTGGATCGCAAATCACCGGCTTATCTGGGAGGGACGCTGCAGTTCTTGCTGGCTCCTTCTTTGGTAGATTGCTTCAGTCAACTGACGGCTGCCGTTCGGAAAGGTGGAACGGCTGTGTCAGACGACGGGACGGTCTCGCACGACAATCCCATCTGGGTCGATTTTGCGCGAGGCATGGCGCCGTTGATGCATCTGCCTGCTCAGCTGCTGGTCGGGCTGATTGGCGGCGATCGAACTCAACCATTGCGAGTGCTCGATGTTGCCGCCGGGCACGGGATGTTCGGAATCGCCGTCGCACAACAGTATCCCAACGCCCAGATTACTGCCTTGGATTGGCAGAATGTTCTGGCGGTGGCGGCCGAGAATGCCGCCAAAGCGGGAGTGAAGGGCCGGCATCATCTGCGACCGGGAAGCGCCTTCGATACGGATTGGGGCGGCCCCTACGACATCGTTCTGCTGACCAACTTCTTCCACCATTTCGACCTGCCGACGTGCGAGCAGATTGCACAGCGTGCCTACGCGTCGCTGGTGCCCGGTGGTCGAGCGATCACTCTTGAATTCATTCCGGATCAGGATCGAATCTCGCCGCCCGGAGCCGCTACTTTCGCATTGACGATGCTGGCGTCGACAGGCCACGGTGATGCTTACACATTTCCCGAGTATCAGATCCTCTTGACCAAGGCGGGGTTCGCTCGAAACGAATTCCATCCACTCCCGCCAACGATGCAGCAGGCAATCGTTTCGTACCGCTGAAAATGTGATCGCGGCCCTGGGCTCATGACTCGTACTATCGCTACTTGAGACACAGTCGCCATCAAAGGAGCAGAGCGTTCTGTCGGCGAATATCGCAGAACCGCAAGTGAATGCATTGGTGTTTGGCGAAGTGTCGAAAACTGCCGATGTTGTAGCTCAACAGGATTATCACTATCCGCTGATTCAGAGCATTACTGCCGACGAACAGCGTTAACGAGCAACTTCAGGCACAAAGCAGCGAGAAACCGATGAAGACACGAACCATTGCCTTCGGGCTGGCGGTACTGGCGGGTTTGGCACAACTGGCATCGGCCGGACAACGCGGACGTTGCTGCGACCCGGTCGCGGTCAGCATCCAGGCCCGCTGCTGCCAGGGAACGTTGCTGCCTTATCATCAGGCCATCCAACGAGCCGACGACGCGACTCGCGCCGAAGGAGCTTTGGCGGTGACGACAGCGGAACGAAATTCCCTGGTGGCCGAGCGATCGGCACTGCAGGCGCAGGTGGCAGCGCTGCAAGCGGAACTGAAAGAATCAGTCGCTCAGCGCGATCAAGCCGTTAACGAACGCGATGTCGCCATTGCCGAGCGAGACAAAGCACGAACTGCCGAAATCGTGTCAGCCAAGCAGACGGCTGAAGCTGGGAAAGAAACCGTGAAGGCGAAAGAAGAGACCGCTAAAGCTCAAGGTGAAGCCAAGGTGGCGATGGAACTTGCTGCAAAAGCGACCGAGGAACTTGTGGCCACGACAGCGGATAACGAAAAGCTGGTTGCCGAATTGAAAAATGGCCGCGACGAACTGAAGCAGACGAATGATGAATTGGCCTCATTGAAGGTCAAGCTGGCTGCCGTGACGCAGTCAGATAAGAAGGACGACGACAGCGCCGACGAGAAGAAAGACGAAGACAAGAAGGATAATCTGACGGACGCTGGCAAGGCGGATGAGAGCGAAATCAAGGTCGAATTCAACTGATATCGTGGATGGAAGATTTCCAAAGCCCCAGACAACCGTCTGGGGCTTTTTTGTTGGAAGAGATGTCATCCGTTCTCGTTGACCAGTACGTCGGGCATCCGAGTGAGCACGGATTCGAACTACTCCCAGTTCAACGTAGAGGCACTCTGGTATTCCGTCACCCGGGTCTCGAAGAAGTTCTTTTCCTTGCTGAGATCGATCGTTTCGCTCATCCAGGGGAAAGGATTCGATGAGCCGTATTGAGTCGGCAGGCCAATGCGTTCCAACCGTCGGTCGGCGATGAATTGCACGTAGTCACGGAACAGGCTGGCATTCAGGCCCATAATTCCGCGAGGGAGGCAGTCTTGCGCGTAGTCGATTTCCAGTTCGACAGCTTGGCGAACACGATCGATCATCGCTTGCTGGAATTCGGGTGTCCAAATGTGCGGATTCTCGGTCTTGATGCCGTTGATCAGATCGATGCCGAAATTCAGATGGACCGTTTCATCTCGCAGAATGTATTGGAACTGCTCGCCGATCCCGGTCATCAGGTTCCGGCGATGGAATGACAGCACCATCACGAAGCCGGTGTAAAAGAAGATCCCTTCCATGATCAGGTAGTAGCCGATCAGGTTCTTCAAAAAGGCTTGTGCCCCTTCAAAAGAGTCTGTTTCGAAGTTGGGATCGAGGACTTCTGCGGTCAACTCCATTTCCAACTCGTCCTTGCGAGCGATCGCCGGGACTTCGTGGTACATGTTGAAAATCTCACCCTCGTTCAGGCCCAGGCTTTCGACCACGTAGAGGAACGTATGCGAGTGAACCGCTTCTTCGAACGCCTGACGCAACAGGTACTGCCGACATTCGGCATTCGTCACGTGCCGGAAGATCGCCAGAACCAGGTTGTTGCCAACCAGACTTTCGGCCGTCGCGAAGAATCCCAAGCTGCGCATCAGAACGCGGCGTTCATCGTCGGTCAAACGGCTGGAGCGCCAAGTTTCGATGTCCTTGTTCATCGGGACTTCGGTCGGCATCCAATGATTGGCACATCCATTTAGATAGTGCTCCCAGGCCCACTGATACTTGAGCGGCATCAATTGATTCACGTCGACCTGATGGCAATTGATCAGCCGCTTGTCGTGTGCATTGACGCGTTCTCGCTCGGGAGGAGGGGACGTTGGAGACTGCTCGGCAGTCGTCGCAAATAGTTCGGTCATTGAATACTCTCGTATGGTCTAAGTTATATTGTTGGAGATCGTCGTAAATCGGTGTCGTCGCACCTTCAGCTACTGGCAAGCTTCGCACGTCGGATCGTCCAGGCGACAAGCCGAAGCCACTTCGATGACGGGCATGCCATCGCGGCGGACTTCCACGTCGCTAGAGGCACTGCGGTTCTTCATCCACTTGGGTTGAATTCCGAAGCTGTTGAGGTCCACTGTCGATTTTTCGACTTGGGTTGCAGCCAGCGTGCGCAAGTAGTAAGTCGTCTTCAGACCCTTCTGCCACGCCAGGGCATACATGTCCTGCATCTTGCGGCCACTCGGCTCGGCGAGATACAGATTCAAGGACTGTCCCTGGTCGATCCACTTCTGTCGTCGGGCCGCGCACTCGATCAACCACTTGGGGTCGATCTCAAAAGCGGTCAGGAATTGTTGACGCAATTCGAGCGGGATCCGGCCAATATTCTGGAGCGAGCCGTCGAAGTACTTCAGTTCACCCAGCATTTGCGCGTCCCACAGGCCCCGCGCCTTCAGCTTGCTGACCAGCATGTCGCTGGCTTGAGTGAACTCGCCGGACAGATTGCTTTTGACGTACAGGAACTTGTACGCGGGCTCGATCGACTGCGACACACCGATGATGGTGGAGATCGTCGCCGTGGGGGCGATCGCCAGGACATTACTGTTGCGCATGCCGTGCTGTTTGACCGCTTCACGTACAGGCGTCCAGTCAAACGTATGCGAACGATCGACAGGTACGGGTTCGCCTCGCTCTTCTTCGAGAAGTTGCAGCGTGTCGATTGGCAGTAGCCCACGATCCCATTTCGAACCTGTATAGGTTGGATACGTCCCGCGATCTTTCGCCAGTTCCGTCGAGGCCAGGATCGCGTAGTACGAAATGGCTTCCATACTGCGGTCGGCGAATTCCACGGCAGCTTCACTTGCGTAGCTGATGTCCAGCGCGTGCAAGGCATCTTGAAATCCCATCAACCCAAGTCCAACCGGACGGTGTCGGAGGTTAGAGGTTTCGGCTTCAGGCGTCGGATAGAAATTGATGTCGATGACGTTGTCGAGCATTCGCATTGCGGTGCGAACGGTTTGCTCCAACAGGGCGAGATCGAGCTTTCCATCGACGATATGCTCCTTGAGATTAATCGATCCCAGATTGCAGACGGCGGTTTCTTCCGGCGAAGTATTCAGCAGGATCTCTGTGCAGAGATTGCTGCTGTGAACAACACCGACGTGATCTTGTGGCGACCGGATGTTCGATGGATCTTTGAACGTGATCCAGGGATGACCGGACTCAAACAACCGCGTCAGCATCTTTCGCCACAACTCGGGCGCGGAGACTCGCCGGAAGAGCAGCATGTCGCCCGCATCGGCCTTCTGTTCATATTCTTCGTAGCGTTGTTCGAAGTCCTGTCCGTACATATCGTGCAGATCGGAGACTTCATCCGGGCTGAACAGCGTCCAAGTTCCGTTCTGCCGGACTCGCTTCATGAACAGGTCGGGGATCCAGTTGGCGGTGTGCATGTCATGCGTCCGCCGTCGTTCGTCACCGGTGTTCTTGCGCAGATCCAGGAACTCTTCGATATCGAGGTGCCATGTCTCGAGATAGGCGCAGACAGCCCCTTTGCGCTTGCCCCCTTGATTCACCGCCACAGCCGTGTCGTTGACAACCTTCAGGAAGGGAATCACGCCCTGACTGCGACCGTTCGTTCCATGAATATGTGCATTCGTGGCGCGAATGTTGGTCCAATCGTTACCGAGTCCACCGGCCCACTTCGAGAGCCGAGCATTGTCAGAAATGACCTTGAAAATATGCGTCAAATCGTCGCTGGAGGTGCTCAGATAGCACGAGCTCAACTGAGGAGTTGGCGTCGCCGAGTTGAACAGCGTGGGGGTAGCGGATGTGAATCGGAAGCTCGACAAGACGTCGTAGAATTGAATCGCCCGGTCTTCGCGTGCATCCCCTTCACGCAGGGCCAATCCCATGGCCACGCGCATCCAAAAGTACTGCGGTGTCTCGATCCGCTGACCGCCGATATGGAGCAGATAGCGGTCGTGGATCGCCTGTAGCCCCAAGTATTGGAAATGCAGATCCCGTTCTGGTTTCATCGCGGCGGCAAGACGCGTCAGATCGAATTCGCGGAGATCGGGACTCAGCCGAGCTGCGCGAATGCCGTCGATGACATAGTGCTCGAACTGATCGCGATGCACGTTTTCGAGTGTTTTCGCGTTGGGGGTGTCCCCGAACACTTCCTGATAGATCACATTCAACATCAGACGCGATGCGACGAGGTCGAACGCAGGATCACGTTCGATTCGCGACCGAGCGACTAGGATCTGGACGCGATAGATCTCGGCGATGGCGATGCCGTCGAAGACCGAGCGGATCACCTCGTCGACCATTTCATCTACATCGACGGTGCCTTCAAGTCCCAGGCAAGCTTCCGCCAGGCGTTTGCGGACTCGGCGAGCTTCGAACGGGACGCGACTGCCATCGGGCAGCGCGACGTAGATCTGTGGAGCGGAAGAGGCGACAGTCGCTTCACCGCGAATCGCGCGCATCTTGGCATGTTCGGCGCGATAGATGATGTAGCAGCGGGCGACGCGGTAGTGGCCGCGTGACATCAGCCCCAGCTCGACCAGGTCTTGAATTCGCTCGACATCCACACCTTCGGATTGGCTGGCAAGCGGCGCGATGTCATCGACTACCGATTGAACGACGCTGGCGACGTCTTTCATGACGTCTGCTTCCAGCGGCTGACCGTCCGCCAGATTCAGTTCCGCGCGAAAGGCGTTCAAGATCGCCGTATGGATGCGGGTCAATTCAAAAGAGACACTGCGGCCGTCGCGTTTGCGGACAACCCACTCGTGGGGAGCTCGTAGCATAAGACTGGACCTCTCTTCGTATCGCACCGATACGAGAATGCGGACGCACCGAGTCTGGTTCGAGAACGACCGATCGAGGAGTGATCGCAGTCGCGGAAGAAAACGAATGTCGCAGGCTCGCCAGCCAATGCGTGGCGATCCCCATCAGCGCACTCGTCCGCGCAGCAGAATACATCCATCCCCCGACCGCCCTTTCCCGAGAAGGTTCGGCAGACAAACAGCTCAGCCCGATGGCATCCGGCCATCGCAATCCTGTGAATCTGAACTGTTCAATCGCTGGCAGGTCTTCGGACTCGCGAACATTCGGCCCACCTGAAAAGTGGACCAATTCCTACTGGCCATCGCTTCCCAATTCTTGAGAATCAGTGCTGTGTGATGGCGTTCGTTTTCGCTTACCGCTGCGGGGCAGTCCCGGATTTACACCGGATTCCCTCTTATCGTGACCACGACATCTTGTGGTCAACCAGCAACGGGACGCACTATATCTTGCCCGCGGCTGGTGTCAATTCAGGAAAATCGGAATCTTATGGCCTGTGGGCCATGATGCGGAAAGCCGCTGTTTGGGCAGTTTGTCACGTGCGTTTCCCGCCTCAAATTGGTCTGCCACCATCTGTCGTTCGTGAATTGAGGCGCCGAGCAATCGCTATGGATTTCTGCAATACTTTCAGTTCTGATCAAGTTCTCATCGCGGCGCATGCGATCGACAACTTCATCTCAACGGCTAGACCCCGGCGGCTGATCCACTACGACGTTGTTGCCGCTCTACCCAATCCTTAGGCGACCTGATTCGTTGTGAAGGCGTTCGAGTTGAAAGCGATCGGCATGCAAATCGATTCGAAACGCAAACCGCTCTATGCCCAACTTTACGTTCAGGTACTGGTGGCAATCTGTCTGGGGGCTGCGTTCGGACATTTCAGCCCCAAACTGGCAACGACGATGAAGCCGCTTGGCGATGGCTTTATCAAGCTCGTCAAGATGATGATCACGCCGATTGTTTTCACGACGATCGTCGTTGGCATCGCAAAAATGGGAGACATGAAAAAGGTCGGCCGAGTCGGGATGAAGGCACTCATCTACTTTGAGGTTGTCTCGACACTGGCACTGGCGATTGGCTTGATCGTCGTGAACGTGATTCGCCCAGGCGCTGGGATCAATGCGGATGTCAGCACTCTGGATACGAAGGCAATTGCCAATTACACGGCGAACGCCAAGTCTCAGTCCGCTGTCGACCTCATCATGCATGTCATTCCCGAATCGATCGTGGGCGCGTTTGCCAGCGGCGAGATTCTTCAGGTGATTCTGTTCTCCATTCTTTTCGGTGTGGCGCTGGCCCAATTTGGCGATCAAGGGAAGCCGCTCGTCGACCTGATCGATCGGCTCTCTCACGTGCTATTCAACGTGATCGGCCTGATCATGCGGCTGGCTCCGATCGGTGCCTTCGGTGCGATGGCTTTTACGATCGGCGCTTTCGGTCTGGATACGCTATTTTCGCTGGGAAAGTTGCTCGCCTGCGTCTATCTGACGTGCTTCCTTTTCGTTGCTTTGGTACTGGGTTCGATCGCGCGGCTGACGGGATTCAGCTTGTGGCTGTTCTTGCGGTACATCAAGGAAGAGCTTTTGATTGTGCTGGGGACTTCATCGTCTGAAGCGGCTCTGCCGCGCATGATCTCGAAGCTGGAAAACATCGGCTGTGCCAAGCCCGTTGTGGGACTGGTCATCCCGACTGGCTATTCCTTCAACTTGGATGGGACATCGATCTATCTGACGATGGCGGCGGTCTTCATTGCTCAGGCGACCAATGTGCCGCTCAGCCTGGGCCAGCAGTTGACACTGCTCGCGGTGCTGCTGCTCACATCCAAGGGGGCCGCGGCCGTCACGGGCGGAGGATTCATCACACTCGCAGCAACACTCTCGGTCGTGGGCGATGTCCCTGTCGCGGGGCTTTCGCTATTACTGGGAATCGACCGCTTCATGTCGGAGTGCCGCGCGATCACCAATCTCATCGGCAACGGCGTCGCGACCATGGTGATCGCCAAATGGGAAGGGGCGATCGATATGGAGCGAGTGCAAATGGTGTTGATGCAAGACTCGAGTGTAATCGCCGACGAACCCACCACACCGCTCGCCATCAATACTGCCGACACGTGAACAATGGATCGCCAGAGAAGTGAAGAGTGGCCACGGATGAACACCGATTAACACAGACAAAGGCAACGCAGTTATTGAGGACCCCAATGTCCTTCGCCTAATGCCCTCACTTCAATGTCGGCTTTTGCCTTTTATCCGTGCTCATCAGTGTCAATCCGTGGCTAATTCTTACTCCAAGTCCGCCGTGTCTCGGCACTCAATCACGGCCGTCTTCACCCGCGCGATCAGAAACCGCGAGACGGACCTTGTCCATCCCTGCTTCATACCCCGCATCCAGAACGGTCACCGCTCTGCCGTGTGTCGCATCACCGTGGCCGATGACGAGCAATCCGAGTTGTGATCCGCCTTTGGCCCGTAGCCTTTGAAAGAGAGCGGGTAGTTCACCCATGTCTCCAACGACGACGCCATCGACTTCGACCTGGTCGTCACGGTTGATGCGGACGATGACGACGTCACCCGCGGCTTCGATCTCGGTGACAGTTTGGGCTCCGCCGCCGCCTTCTTTATTCCCTTCTGGAGTCGGGATGGGCATCGAGGAATGAATCGTTGACATCGACGTCACGAGGAAAAAGATCAGCAAGAAGAACACGATGTCGACCATGGCGGTCATGTCGATGAGTTCTTCCGGGTCGATCTTCGCGAGTGGCTTGGAGAACGTGCCTGCCGCATCTGCATCTTGATGATCGTGGTGATTCATCGCGGTTTACTCTTTCTCGATCACGGCCAGACGTAGCCCAATGCCCTGCACATCTTTCGCGATTGCGCCAATGCGCTGGATATCACGCAGTTTGACAGAGCGTTCCGCCTTCAGCAGCAAGACTTGCTTGCCCGATCGCATCCCTTCTTGAGCCGCTTCACGAACGCGAGCGATTTGTTCGTCGGGATCGAGGATTGCCGCCGCGTCCGCGTCGTCCCCCAGATGGACAGTCGTTTCCGAATTGTTGGTACTTCGCAGCGAAACAACGACAGCGGTATCACCATCGGTTGGAATGCAATGTCGCACCACTGGCAGATCCATTTCCGCCATCGCCACGGCAACAGTGGTGACCAGGAAGAAAATATTCAGCATGAACACCAAGTCGATCATCGCGGTGATGTCGAAATGGACCGCATTGTCCGGCCGGGGCCGAGTAATGAGGCTCTCTTCGCCAGCGAGGAAGCCACCCTTTTGAGGGGTCGATGAAGTCATGGGTTAGCCCTCATTGCGCTGGAAAAAGGGCAGCAAGCGTCCCAAGCTGAATTCAAGCGACTCCTGCAACTGCCGCGTGCGGTTATTGAGTGTCGCCAGGATAAATCCGAGTGGGATCGCCGTGGCGAGACCCATGGCGGTACAGATGAGGGCGACGCTGATTTCATCCGCGATTTGCGAAGGTTGAACTTTCTCTCCCGTTCCAATTCGACCAAACGCAGCCATCATTCCCAACACGGTGCCAAACAGTCCGAGCAGAGGGCCGTTTTTGATCACAGTGACAATCCAGCCCAGACTTCGCTCGATGCTCGCCATGATCCCTCGTTGCAAATTGCCGGAGATCAGTTGGCGCAGTTGCGGGTAAGTGAGGTTGCGATTGATCAGCATGAGCAAACACAAGCGCGGGAGCGCGCGAAAATCGTAGTCACACCGTTCCGTTGCCGTTTTATAATCGCGAGCGTTCATCAGGGTTTCGAACTCGGCGACATACTCCAACTCAGCGGCCTCAGACCGAAAACTGAGTTGGTTGAGACGTCTCCAGGTGAAGATGACGCAGTAGACGCCCCACATTCCGTTCAATGCGAGAAAGACATAACAGGCATCCGCCAGCCACTTGATGATACCGAGCGTGTTGCTCATTTCTTCGCCTTGAATTCGATACCGGAAGCTGAAATTCGACCGAGGGGGGCGATCGTGTCCGCAGGCACATCTACGTCGTTGCCCCGTAGATTCAACATTCGAAAAGTGCGATGTGAAGATTTAATGGCGAAACAATTGAGTTTCTGAAAATGATCTTACAACTACTGCTTGCCACGGAGCAATTCGACAGCGAACCAAAATGAAGGTGCGTGGAGCGGCGTCAGTGATGAACTCTGTCGGATGAAAGTAGCGTCGCTTCTAATGGCAATTGGAATGCTGAGAAAAGAAATTTCATTTTTTTCTGAAAGTTGAATGCACTTCCAGACGGCGACGATGAAGGAATTGGGTGTTGATTCAAAAAATCAGATTGACGCCGCGAGCACTAATGAGCACACTGATGTGAGCACCATTGGTACGTGAGCACATGAGCACAGTAAATAAAGCCAATGTATTGAATGAAATGCCATATTTGTGGCGAATAATCGCCAATTAAGATGATAACGATGACATGTACCGTCCATCTCAAAGAGCATAATTGTCGCAATCGTGCTCTCAATCGTATTTCACAAGATCATACAATGGAACAACAAACGTCACCGAATCCTATCCATATTCATCACAGATGTCGATTCTGGATGATCTCAACGGCGAATAACTGAAGGAAAGTGGTTGTTCAGGTTGGTTCCCTTGGATATCATTCGAATAGAAGGAGAAATCTTATGCCCTCGCCTGCCGCAGTCAGACGCCAACAATTTAGAGACAATTTGTTCGAAGGTGCCGAGTCACGTACATGGGACCGAAAGACGAATAACGGCTTCACTACGATCCCCAGGCTGTTGCCGTACGTCACGTGCTTGATCCGCATGCTCGCGGAAAAAAATGATCCATCGTCCGTTTACATCGACCTGTGGGCGAGAGCCTTTGACGAAGGTGTCGCTTCGATCACCGACGAATCTGTCGCTGCTTTTTCGTCTGGTTACACAGGCTCACGAGCCGTGCGGACGTGGCGGGAACGGATGAAGGTCTTGGCAGAACTTGGATTCATCGAACCGAAGGCGGCAGGAAATCGGCAGTTCGCGCATGTCTTGGTCGTTGACCCGCTGAAGCACATCTGCAAATTGCGACGCACAGACCCCGAGAAGGTGCCGGAAGCGTTTTGGACCGCATTTCTCGCACGGGCTCAGGAGATAGGGGCGAAATTGCAGTTGACTGAGGAGCCTGCCGTGGATCTCGACGAATTTTTCGCCTGAACCCGCAAGAAAGGAGTTGACCCGTGAATCACGCATTTCCGCGTTCTGCCAAAAAATAAACCCTGGCAGAGTTAACCACCAGAGTTCATCCAAGCTTCCCAACTGACGCCACGACGTCGAAATCAGACGTCAGAAGGGGAGGGAAAGGACAAGTAAAATTGTCTCCACAGAGAAAGTACGTCCAATGGACGTGGCATCTAATGCGTCGGAACAAGTTACACGCACTCACAGGCATTGGCCGTATTGAGTGAACGAGTGCCGCAGCAGGAAACCCCTGACTGCGGCTTTTCCATTGTATGCAGATGACAAAGCCGTTGGAAGCCGGGGATTAAGCGAAACGGACTATCTCTTCGGACATTCGCCGCTTCCGATATTCAAGTCCTAGTGCCGGAGAAGAGCTCGGCACTGATCCACTGGCTTATAGACATTCTTCCGTACCGGCACCCTTGATGAAGGGTTCACGGCTGACTCTCGTGCTTTCCGGCCCACTGCCGGAATAAGAATGTCCCCGGCTGGAGTCGAACCAGCAACCTTCGGCTTCGGAGGCCAACGCTCTATCCAATTGAGCTACGGAGACAGAATGCGAGTCTGCAGAGGGGCGGACAGTTCGCTTAGACTACGAGGCGATTTTGCGGTTGTCAATTCCTCTCAAGATGGTTGTTCCGGGACTGAACAGGACCATGTTGGGGATGAAGACAGGAACGGTTGTGATACCGAGCAGGTCCACGTGTCTTATTCCCTTGAGTATCTCTTTGAGGTACGATTTAAACATGATCGCGAAACTGACAAAAGAATTGGCCGCCGCTCTGAACGCAACCGGTGAATGCGAACTCGAAGTCGTTGATCCGGAGACGCAGCGCACGTATTTCCTGGTCGATGGCGAAACTCATCGGCGTGCCATGGAGGCGTTGCGTCAGCAGCGCGATCGCGATGCAATCGCTGAGGGACTGGTTCAGATGGAGCGTGGGGAGGGCAAGCCACTCAACCAGGCATTTGTGGACATGCGATCGCGGCTGACTTTCTCCAAAAAAACGCAATGAAGACGTTTCGGGTCATCCTTCTTCCTCGCGCCGAAGCTGATATTGAGGCGAATGCTCAATGGTGGGCGACACACCACTCGGTGGAACAGGCTGTACGCTGGTTTGAAGTCATTCATGAGCAACTCAAGTCGCTTGCGATGCTTTCAGAGAGTAACGGACTTTCGGCGGAGGCCGGCGATTTTCAGTATGAGATTCGAGACAAGCTGCTGGGGCTCGGTTCACGGCCAAGTTATCGCGCCGTCTTTACGATCAAAGACGATGCGGTCTATGTCCTGACCGTACGCCGTGGTGCCCAAGACGTCGTTCGCCCCAACGACCTCGACACGCCGGCACCCCACTGATCGATGGCCGATGCTCCCGCAATATCGCTAAAGAGCTGCCTGGATCGCTCGAAGAACATCACCGTCACTTGGCAGGTTGGTGTCGACTAGCGGACGAAGGCGGATGGGGATTTCGTCCATGCGGTAGGCCGTGCCCGGAATATGAATTCCATAGGTTGCCGTTGTGAAAAGAACCGTCGGCGATAGTGGGATCTTCGCGTTAATTCCGTCCAGAACGATCGTCGGAATGCTCCGCAGATGGTCTTGAGCGGCCGGCGAGAACGAGTCGACTCGCGCTGTGCCCACCAGAACCAATGCGTCGGCCTCTTTATTTTCCAGGACATCACCCGCTGAATACTCGTCCGGGTTATAGCGCGGATACCCTCGCGCCAAGTTGACGCTGAACGGATAGCCCGTCTGCCAGCAGAGGACACTGTCGGCACCCGACACATCGCCTACATTGCGTAGCCGACGAGCATGGAATCGCGTGAATTGATTCAGATCGATCACCAACCGCAGCAGAGCTTCGACATTGCGATGCCCCATCGGATGCTGAGCCACTCCGTATCCGAAGAAGATGACTCCACAACGACACTGTTTCATCATCTCTGCGAGTCGCTTCAGTTCATCAAGCGGCGCACCGACCGCTTGCCCGGGATTGGGTTCGATTCCCTGTAACAGAGCCCTCAATGTCCAGAGAACATC
Organism: Schlesneria sp.; assembly: GCA_028291515.1. Taxonomy (GTDB): domain Bacteria; phylum Planctomycetota; class Planctomycetia; order Planctomycetales; family Planctomycetaceae; genus Schlesneria. The sequence goes on along the minus strand of JAQGHU010000001.1, from coordinate 178,189 downwards.
AAAGTCGCTGCCGGGATCGATCTTCAGAAACCAGTCGGCACCGTCGGCCGTTTTGCTGTTAGCAGAGTCGACGACAACTAACGTTCGGTCCGCACGACCGTTTGGCGTCAACATCCCGGGCGCATCCATCGAGTATCGCTCCATGTGACGTGGATGCGACGTGACGGGATCGGCTCCCCAATAGATGACAAGGTCGGCGCGATTCCTGATTTCACCGAGCGAGCAGGTTGATTCACCGACTTGTTGAAGTGCGAGAATCGAAGGGGCGTGTCCCTCTGACGCGGTCGTGTCGATCGTGGCACCAAGCTTGTCCGCCAGTGCGACGGCGGCTCGTTGGCCTTCCGTGCTGCTCTTCGACAAACCAAAAATGAGCGGGGCCCGAGCTTCACGCAAGATCGCGGCCGCAGCTTCAATCCCTTGCTGGAAAGTGGCTTCTTGGCCTCGAAGTTGAACTGACGGGGCCGTCAATGTCCACGGGCTCAGATACCACGGTTCGGCGAGGCAACAGGCGTGTTCTGCGGCAGTAATCACGCCGTCTCGGACTGTCACCTTGAGATCGTCACAGATGCAGGCGCAGACTGTGCAGGCAACATTTTCGATGGTTCTCTCGGACATATCCGCCTACCAGTTTTCGTTGGGCCCCGCAGGGACCGGAATGTAAAGGTCGGGCAGAATGCCTGTTCGACTCCCTCGAGCAGGGCCATTCGCGGTGATGTCGACCAGCGTCGTCTCAAACTCCGCACATGTCTTCGCTGTTTGAAGTTGATTTCGCAGCGCTGCCGGGACGAGCATCGCCTTCAGGTACCAGTGAGCCATCTTTCGGAACGAACTGATTCCCCGCTCGATCCCCCGCTGCTCGATCACATAGCCAAACTGTCGTCGCAGCAATTCCAGTCGATCGTCGAACGATCCCGACGACTCGGGCTCGCCGGTTGCCTCCCATTCGACAAACTGGCGAAACAGCCAGGGATTGGCGAGTGCCCCGCGTCCGATCGAAATCGCATGACAACCTGTTTCGGCAAACATTCGCTCGCCGTCGGCAATCGTGCGGATGTCGCCGTTGCCAACGACAGGGATCCGCTCGACTGCTTCCACGACGCGGCGAATTCCCGTTCGATCGACGGTGCCACTAAATCCTTGCTCGCGCGTGCGGCCGTGGATGGCGATGGCGGCCACGCCGACTTGCTCGAACTCGCGAGCGAACTTCGGTGCCGTCAGTTGTTGGCTGTCCCAACCCAATCGCATTTTCACGGTCACAGGCAACGTCACCGATTCGACGACCGTGCGAACCAATTCAATCGTGCTATCGACCTGGCACATCAAGCTAGCCCCGGCTCCCACTTTCGTAATACGATTGACCGGGCATCCCATATTGATATCGATCGAATCGACGCCGCGCGCCTGCAGCAGTTGAGCCGCATCGCGCATCACGATGGGATCGTGACCGAAGATCTGCACTGCGAACGGTCGATCTTCCGGGCAAGTTTCGACGAGTTGCAATGTCCTCGGCCCGCCATCCAGCAGTCCTCGGGCATTCACCAGGTCGGTCGTCCCTAGGCCGACGCCTCCCAGGCCGCGGACGATCCGTCGGAAGGGGAGATTCGTATAGCCCGCCAGTGGTGACAATAAGTAACGCGAGGGGAGGGGCAGATTTCCGAAGTGGAGCGGTGGCAGGTGCGCCAGCCAAGTTCGGACAGAGGAAGTGGGAAGGTTGGGCATGAGCGAGAGGGACTCTAGGATCCGGAAAACACTACTAGGTAATGTGTTATGCGATCGTGGTGGGCTGGGGATGGAATAATTCAAACGGAGTCAGAGCTCAAGTTTACACGACGCCTGCCTCTGAAAGTATGGCAGACCGGGAACAAAGCTGGCTGCCTGACTTTTCTCAAGGCAGATCGTCTGCTACCTTGTGTGGCTCGTTCCTCACGGCTTGCCCATCGGTCTGGCCAGCCTTCAACCTGAATATGGACAGAAACGGTATTGCCATGAAAGTGAAGCTCACAACAAAGCAGAAGCGAGATCGTCGGTGGAAGATCAAGCGACGCAAAGCACGACGACTGAAGACGGGTCTCTGAGATCCGTTTCGTCTGATGATAAAAAAGCCCGGCAGTTTTGCCGGGCTTTTTTCTTGGACTTCTGCCACTTCCGTCATTCCCGCGCAGGCGGGAATCCAGAGTTTGTGCGTCGACGCCGTCCAACGAGTCGCTGGATTCCCGCCTGCGCGGGAATGACTGTCGCGAATCATCTGTGTTAAGCCATTACGACAGCAACAATCGCAAATCGTCCGTGGTCAGGTTCTGCAGCAGCGAGTTGTTCTGCTCGAGGATGGCGTCGGCCAGCTCACGTTTCTGTTGCTGCAGCTCGGCGATCTTTTCTTCCACCGTGTTGCGACAGATCAAGCGGTACGCAAACACCTGGCGCGTCTGGCCCACACGGTGGGCACGGTCGATGGCCTGGGTTTCGACAGCCGGATTCCACCATGGATCGAGAATGAAGACGTAGTCGGCGGCAGTCAGGTTTAAGCCCAATCCCCCGGCCTTCAAACTGATCAGGAACACACCGCACTTGTCGTCGCTCTGGAAGTGTTCGACACGTTCCTTACGATCCCGCGTCTGTCCATCGAGGTATTCGTAGGCAATCCCCTTCTTATCCAGATGCTGTCGCACAATGGCCAGCATGCTGGTGAACTGTGAAAAGACGAGCGTCTTATGCCCTTCTTCGATCAGTTCTTCGATGTGCGGGATCAGCACGTCAAGTTTCGCACTGGCGTCGTCGACGGCGGCCTTATTGAGCAACGCGGGATGGCACGCGACCTGACGCAACCGAAGCAACGCTTCCAGCACGTGCATTCGCGACTTCGCCAAGCCCTGATCTTCGATGATGCCCAGCAGCGAATCGCGATAGTGGTCGCGCAGTTCATTATACAGACGCTGCTGTTCGTCGCCCATTTCGCAGTAAATTGTCTGCTCGAGCTTTTCTGGCAGTTCGCTGGCAACACTTTGCTTGGTACGACGCAATATCAACGGACGCAGACCATCGGCCAAAACCTGTCGCGTCTCTTTGTTCTCGGGATCCGCGGCGTGCAGCTTAAAGGCCGAACTGCGACCGAGCATGCTGGGGTTCAGAAACTCGAAGATCGAGCACAAATCGCCCAGATGATTTTCGATCGGCGTACCGCTCAGGCCGATGCGGTGCTTCGCCTGCAAAAGCCGCGAGGCTTTTGCAACCTGTGAACTGGAATTCTTGATCGCTTGTGCTTCGTCGAGAATCACATAGTCGAACTGAATCTCTTTCAGAGCGAGAATGTCGCGACGCAGCGTGCCATAGGTCGTCAGGATCAGATCGTGCTTGGTGAAGTCGTCGCGCATTTTGGCGCGTTCCAGGCCGGCGTATTCGAGCGACTTCATGTTCGGAGTGAACTTTTCGCACTCCTGCTTCCAGTTGAACAACAGCGATTTTGGAACGACAACCAGCGATGGAGTTCGTTTCTTGAGTCGCTGGCGTCGCCCTTCCAGGAATGCCAACATCTGGATCGTCTTACCGAGACCCATGTCGTCCGCCAGGCAGCCACCGAACTGGAACTCTTCCAGAAAACGGAGCCAGCCCAATCCTTCGCGCTGATAGGGACGCAGTTCACCCTTAAAGCCTTCGGGCTCCGTTTCGGGAACCACGCCACTAAAGGCCGCGAGTCGCTCGCGGACTTCCAGGAAGCGAGCATCGAAATCCACCGACGGCTGAGACACCAGCAATGCGTCGAGGATACCGGCTTGGACCATGCCGAACTTCAGATGTTCGCCTTCGATCTCGCCCAACCCAGCCAGCAGACCGTAGCGTTTCATCCATTCCTCGGGAAGAATCCCCAAGGAACCGTCGTCGAGCATGATGGTGCCGTCGCCGCGGGCCAGTGCGGCCAGCAACTCTGGGAACGTGACGCGTGCGCCGCCGCCGAAATCGACATCGGCGTGCAACTCGAACCAGTCGATGTTCGACTTGACCTGGAACTTCAATTCCAGTGGTTGGCGAACCTGTTTGCCATCGGCACGCACTTGCCAGTTTTCAGCGATCAGCTTACGGACCGCCGGAGCCAGATCGCGAGCGGCGATTTCAGCGTCGTGCTGGCCACGCTTTTGATCAAGCAATCGACGGAAGCCGCCATCCTGAAGCTGGGACCACGCGTGAGCCTCGGCTTGCTTATCACGAAGCAGACATCGGCTGGCGGCTCGCTGAACAATAGCCCATTGGCTGCTGGTTCCGCGGACCGAGGTGCCGTCATAGTCAAATAGAATTTCGGCCTTCAGTCGATCTTGATGCCATCGCGATTTGCCAGGGGCATGCACGACGAGGATCGGCTTCGGTGCGACAATGACTTCTTCAAGTTGCAATTCGGGTGGAAGCTCAAGCTTCGGAAGCGCGGGCATGTCCAACAGGCGGTCGACGAGTTCGTGTTCTTCGCCACCAGGAACCTGGAAATCGTCAGACCGTCGCAGCAGCGTAACCCAAGGATAGGCGTCGAAATCCTGGAACGGCCGGATGGTGTTGCCGGAGATCGCCAGTCCACCAGGCACGACCAGGACCGGGTCTCGCAACGTGATGCGTTCCTCTTCGCGAATCAGGTAGCCGCGCAGCTTCCAGACGTTTGGTTCCTCATGGAACTCAATCGCCAAGCACAATTCCCACGGACCTTTTTCGTCCCAATCCAGGGTCTCGGTGACGCGTTCTTCTTCGCCCTGCAGGCGAATGCGACCGGTGGCACAGATGGCGGGAAGGAGGAGCTGGCAAAGATCATGTGGGACGCGATAGCGGAATGCTGCGAAATTATCGGCAGTGGCGCCGTTCATCTGGGAACGGTCGGGAGTTCCACCCACCAAGTGCGCCAGGATCCGTCGATCTTCGTCGTCATCGATTTCTTCGAACCGACCGGGTCGCAGCTTTAAGGGCTTCAGCTTGCCCCACTCGCCATTCGCGCGACGTTGTCGTTGTGAAGTCTGAATGATGATCAGGCCAGCCTCTTCACTGGCGGCGGCGTCAATTTCGTAGAAGACCTGCCGTTCGCGCCCAGCGGCGGAAGTCGTCGATTCATCGACTTGCATCGCCTTGCGCAGATCGATCAGACGCGATTCCCATTCTTTAACGCGCGGTGGCGCTGCGTCAACCTGTCGCGATTCACGATCAGCAGCCGGACGGAGCTTGACTGAGCGTGACGATGAATTTGAGAAATACTCGTCCGCGTCCCCTTCCAGGTCGTCCAGTTCAAAACCGAGTGGTTCATCATCTTCCACCGCGAAGGGAGGAATGAACCCTGGTTTCGCGGAACCCGAGACGTAGTGTCCGGAATCGGCAGCCAGAATCGTCGCCCACAAATGCTTGCAGTGCAGATTGCCGCTCGGATTTGCGGACGTACCGACACAGTTGCACGTCGTCACCAGCGCATTGTTATCGCGGCTGAGCTGTGTCTGGAATTCAACACCATCCCGTACCACCGCAAAGAGGTGATCAGGTGTTACTCGGATTACGGATACTCGTTCGGCTTGAATGTAGGCCGCACCACGAAATCGAATATCACCACGAAACTTGCTCTCCAGCAGTTCCGACAACGTCATGGACAGTTCCTGTCGCGAGTCAAAGTTGGCGCGCGATTGTTCACGAAAGTTCGGAATCTTGCGCGCAGCATGGAAAGGTAGCTGATCTGACCGAGTCAGGGTAGTCAAAGAAGGCAGAATGACAGGAAAAGGTTGAGTTTACTGCTAGCCCTTGCACTCTGCAGATAGTCACAGTTTGTCCCCGAACCGAACTTCTTCGAGTCTGGGTGGCCGACCTGCGCACTTCGCAGATACAATTTCCTGGTCAATGCTTGGACTTAATTGTGTTTCGAAAATCGCCATCGGTGAGAGAGATGCCCGAACTTCCCAAATTGTCCACCGCTCAAGTGCGCGAGTGGTTTTCGAAACTACCCCTCGATGATTTTGCGGGCAAACGCGTGTTGGTAATCATCCCCGACGCGACTCGTACCGCACCGCTACCGTTGCTGTTTGACGCGCTGCACAGTCAGCTTCGGCCCGCAGTGGCACGGTTGGATATGATGGTCGCCCTGGGGACTCATCCGCCAATGTCGGATTCGCAGATGTGCAAATTGTTGGGGATCGACGAACAGGAGCGAGGGCGATTGTTTTACCAGTTGGGCTTGTTTAACCACGAATGGGATCGCCCCGAACGGTTGTTGACGATTGGAACTCTGACGAAGCAGGATACCGCGGAAATCTCGGGCGGATTGCTGTCGCTCGACGTTCCGGTGCAGATCAACTCGCGGATTTCCGACTATGACATCCTGCTGGTCATGGGGCCCGTTTTCCCGCACGAAGTTGTCGGGTTTTCGGGAGGCAACAAGTATTTCTTCCCCGGTATCGGCGGTCCCGAAATTCTGAACTTCTTCCACTGGCTGGGAGCATTAATCACCAACGCGGGGATCATTGGAGTAAAAGACACTCCTGTTCGCCGGGTCGTCGATCGCGCAGCGGCCATGATTCCCCAAGCACGACGCGCGATCACGTTTGTCGTCGCTGCAGATGGCAATCTGCATGGGTTGTACTACGGAACACCCGAATCCGCCTGGAACGAAGCTGCCGACTTGTCGAACCAGGTTCATATCAAGCGCTGCGAGAGGTCTTATCAACAAGTGCTTTCGTGTGCGCCACCCATGTACGACGAGTTATGGGTCGCCGGGAAGTGCATGTACAAGTTGGAACCTGTCGTGGCCGATGGGGGAGAACTCATCATCTATGCGCCTCACATGCATGATATCTCCGTGACTCACGGGAAGCTGATCGAACAGGTCGGATATCACGTCCGCGACTACTTCACGTCGCAATGGGACAAGTTCAAGGACTTCCCTTGGGGCGTGCTGGCCCACTCGACTCACGTTCGCGGGAGCGGCACTTACGTCGACGGCGTGGAGACGCCGCGTGTTCGCGTCACGCTGGCGAGCGGGATTCCTCGCGAGGTGTGCGAACGAATCAATCTGGGATACCGTGATCCCGCGACAATCGATGTCGAATCCTTTGCCAATCGTGAGCACGAAGGAGTGCTGCTCGTCCGCAAAGCGGGTGAATACCTGCATCGCCTGGCCGAGTAGCTTCTGCCAACAACCTGACCTGTTCATCTGAATCACTTGCCATCAAGCCGGAATTGAACGACATGCCCGCCTCACAGACCGAACTACAGTCTCGATTGGAATTCGCACTCAAGGTGGCGAAGGAAGCCAGCGGGGTCATCCTGCCCTACTATCAAAATCCTGATCTGGAGGTTGAGCGAAAGCGCGATACCAGCCCAGTCACCGAGGCGGACAAGAAGGCGGAACTACTGATTCGGGATCGATTGGCAACGGCGTTTCCCGACGATGCCATCCTGGGGGAAGAGTTTCCCGACAAGGCGGGAACAACAGGCTTTCGCTGGATCCTCGATCCGATCGACGGGACCAAGTCCTTCATTCACGGGGTGCCGTTGTTTGGGACCTTGATCGGCGTGGAATTTGAAGAGCAATGCGTCGTGGGAGTAGCTCGCTTCCCGGCACTGGATGAAGTCGCCTACGCCGCTCAAGGATCCGGTGCCTGGTGGCAAATCGGATCCGGCGAACCGCGCCGCGTTCGTGTCTCTACAGTCACGCAGTTGAGCGAAGCGACATTCTGCATGACGAACCCCTCACGCTGGCTGGCGATGGGCAAGCAGCCTGTTCTCGAAGGATTGATGTCGTCCGTGCAACTCGCTCGTGGTTGGGGTGATTGCTACGGTCATATTCTGGTGGCCACGGGGCGAGCCGAAGTGATGATCGATCCAGCCATGAACGCCTGGGACGCGGCCGCGCTGGTCCCCATCATTCAGGAGGCCGGAGGCCACTACGTTGACTGGAATGGAAAGCCAACGATCTACAGTGGCAATGGTTTGTCGGTGGTCCCTGGTCTGAAAGACGAAATCTTGCGGCGCCTGAAATAACGGGCGGGAGTTCGCCGGATACGAACAGGAATCGAAGAATCCGAAAACGCTGGTTAGCGAAACACTAGCAACGGACAGCACCAAAGCAGTCGATCTCTCGCCGATTCTGCCGATCTGATATGATGTCACGTCGTTTGAGAGTCAATTGGCGGTTGGCTGCCTGTTGACTACCTGTTTTGTTCGGGAAGCCGAATATACCCGGAATCCATCAGGAATCCCTTTCCTAAACCAAACGCGATTTGACACAACTTGCCGCAACGTATAATTCGCACGGACCTTGCAGCGAACGTGGCGTTGGATTGCAGACCTTGCCGAGACTGACCGAGGGAGCGGTAAGATGCCTCTGAAAACGGAATCACTGGAAGAGCCCGGCATCAATCGGATGTCGATGCTGGCCGGATCCGCAGGTCTTCGCAACATCTCCGTGGCCCATCTTCCAAGATCGCAGGAATCGTAATGCCCGAATCGGTGTCACGATTGTGGGAACTGACGACACAGAGTGTGGCGCACCTGACGATGGGTGAACTCATTCTGCGGATCGCGCTCATCTGCTGCACACTGTTCGCGACCGTTCAACTGCTATCCATGGTCGCCACGCACTATGGCGACCGAAACGCCGTTTCGAAGTCATTTTTCCTGTCGTTGCTGCTGCATTGCTGTCTCGGTTTGGGATGGGTGACCGTCGTCGATCCGACACTGGCGAAGCCAGGAACACCGAGTGAGCCGGAGCAGCCGACTGTGCGGGTGACGTTGTCCGAAGACGGTGACTCTTCGCCCATCGAAGGGACATCATCGCGGCCTGTCTGGGATTCGGGAGTGCAACCGCTTGAGCGGGGAATGGCCCGTACACAACGCCTTGATACACAGCGCCCGGACCAGGAAATGACAGCGATTGACGAAACAATCGTCGAGAAGTCGCCGACGCCTGATCCCATTGTTCCCGAGACACCTGAACTTCAGGCACGCCCGGACACCGCCGCTCCGACTCCATCTCAGCAGTCGGTGGCCAGCACTGCGACAATAGCACCTGCGCAGCCGTCCGCCGATGTCGAGGAACCGGTGAATCAGGCGCGACCGGAAGCCGGCGGCGTCGGCACGGCTAGGCGACAACAGGTCAGCCGTGAAAACTCAAGCACGGATCTGGCCATGCGAGTTGAGCCACAGCGAGGTGGCGCCGAGCGAATTGGTCCGCTCATCGAAGATGGGGCGATCCTCACGTTGCCGACCGAATTGAGCCCCGATGCAACAATTCCGAAACCGATTGGCCCTGCAGAAAACTTCATTCGTCAGCGAGCCAACCCCAGCCCTGTCATCGCCGACGTCTCAGACAACGGCAGTTCACCGACCTCGTCAGCATCAAAGACCGTTGGCGATCGGCGAACATCACAATTCACACGATCGGGAAGTCGAAATGGGCCAGAAACCGAACTGGAGCCAACTCCCGCGCCAAGGTCCAATTCTCTAACGACCAGCATCACTTCGCAGCAGATCGCGGCGGCGCGGCCGACGCTGGGGAGCGATTTCGCCAGTTCCAATTCTGGTTCCAATTTCAGTTCCAGTCCCAAGCCGCAGTTGTCTCGACCGGATTCGACCGTCGGGGTTTCGCGAGCGCCGACGCGCGATCCCGAAACGTATCGAGCTCGACGAATCGAGCAGCGTCGCGCTGCGGCGCTAAAAAATGGCGGATCTGTGGAATCCGAACGCGCCGTCGAAGCCAGTTTGAAATGGATGGCCAGCATTCAGGAGCCAACCGGTTTCTGGTCGGCAGCACGTCACGGCGGTGGTGCCGCCAAGAAAGATCCGCAGGGCCAGAACAGGCTGGATGGCGGCCTCTATGCCGATTCGGGAATCACCGGGTTGGTCGTGCTGTCCTATCTCGGTGCCGGCTACACGCATGAAGAAGGTAAGTACGCGGATGTCGTGAAACGAGCGTTGAAGTGGCTGATCGATCAACAGAATGCAAATGGCTATCTGGGAGGCAAAGCGACTCGGTACGACATGATGTATTGCCATGCCATTGCGACGTTTGCCATCGCCGAAGCTTATGGGATGCAAAGTGATCCCAATTCATTTCCCGAACTGGGAGATGCCGTGCGGAATGCCACCCGGTTGATTTGCGCGATGCAGAACGAGGATGGGGGCTGGCGCTATGGCAAGGGTGGTGAGAGTGACATGAGCATGTTTGGCTGGCAGTTGATGGCACTCAAAAGTGCAGTCAATGCTGGCATCCCTGTTCCCGAAGAAACTCGGCGTGGCATGACGAAGTTTCTGCAGGCACGTGCGCTGGGGACCCGCGGAGGCCTGGCTGGCTACAAGTTAAATGAATCCCCGTCGCCAGCCATGACCGCGGAAGCACTCTTTTGTCGCCAGATGTTTAATGTCCGACCCAGGGATGGCGCCTCGCAAGAAGCCGTTTCCTATCTGCGAAACAACCTGCCTCGACTAAGCGTCTACGACGAGTACTACTGGTACTACGGCACGCTCGCGATGTTCCAGCATGACGGTCAGGCCTGGCAAGAGTGGAACGCATCATTGCGAGACACGTTGGTCGGCCTGCAGAGAACGCAGGGGCCGCTGGCCGGCAGTTGGGATCCGAACGGCAAATGGGCCGGGATCGGTGGACGGCTCTATTCGACAGCGGTCAGCACGATGAGCCTGGAAGTCTACTATCGCTTCCTGCGAATCTACCAATCCAACGAAGAATGATCGGTCTGGCGGCTCGGTCAGCCTTATGGCGTCGAGGAGTGTGGTTCAAGCTGCGCACTTCGCTGGAAGTCGGCGCGAATTACGCTGTCCTGCGGTAGAGTGCCTGACCCCGCGAGGATTTGTCCGCGAACCAGCATCCGATCGCGAAGAATACTCCATGCCGACGAGGGTGTCGGGTCGGACAGATTCGCGGCGACCGTCAAAGGTTTGGCAGGCAACTCGGCAAGATCGCCGCCTGCCAGTCGCTTCGCGGTGACTAACATCTGCCAGTCCATGCTGGACATCGGTCGAACTTCAATGGAATTGGCCAGATGGACCGAGGCTTCTTTCCAGCGGTCTTCTGAGGCGTACGCCAATCCCAGCTTCCATTCGACCTCAGCGCGCTGCTCACAGGTCAACAGCGGTTCGGCCAGAACTTCTCGTAGGACCGTGCAGGCCTGATTGGAATAGCCACGCTCGACGTGGACTTCAGCCAATTCGATCCTGGCTTCGATACGATCCGGTGCCGCCCGGGAGAGGCGAATGTACGTCGATGTGGCCGCTTCAAATTCGCGTCGCGAAGCTTCGAACCTTGCCTTGACCAACAAGGCATCGGCGCAGGCGGGGTCTAGCCGCAGGGCGCTCTCCGCACTTCGAAATGCGTCGGCATGCTGACCAGCGGTCCACGACATTGTGGCCAGTCGCTGATGCAGCCTCAAATCTTTCGGATGCAGTTTGGCGAGCTCTTCATAGATCGCAATCGCATCTTGAGATCGCCCGCAGTCCCAAAGTGATTCCGCCAACAGGCGACGAGTCTCCAAGTCATCAGGTCGTTGTCGGACCGCTTCATTCAGCAGCAGATCGGCCTGGTCCGGATAGCCATCCTTTTTCGCATTCCGTGCCTGCTGGCACAGGGAATCGCAGGCGGCACGTCGTTCAGCAACTTGACGACGGATCGTGGAGCAACCGAACAACGTCAGTCCCACGAGCAATAGCAGTCCCCACCGCACGCATCTTGCGGCACATCGGCATCGCGCAACGATGAGGTGTGGTGCACGCATCCTGGAAGCCAAAACGGACGAATTGTGGTTGGGAATGGGTTCGGAAAGTATCAACTTGGGTCGATCTCGGCTAGACGAGTCTGAAGGCAATCAACTGTTCTTTTCTTCAGTTCCAAGCTGGTTTTTCAGCGCACTTACGGATGATCGGCCTCGAATGGGTGGCCGCGTGAGCAGAATCGCGGCCACACCCGCCGCCCTGATGCTGGCTGTCCAAAGTGTAACCACGGACCAACCGACATCGGCGAGAAGTGCCGGATCATGATTGGGAGCGACGTAGGTTATGCTTCAGCATAACTTTTTTCGGCGGTGGCTTGGCCGGCATCGGAGCGCACAGTCGCACGAAGATCGCCGCTGACCGAATATCGGGTGCCACGGTTATGGAGTCTTCGACATGGCCGTGTCTTCAAACCGCAAAACCATCACCACACGGGATGAAGACGAGTGGCGCGTCAATGCCACTTTCTGCAATGTCTCATCTGCCTTAAACCGCGCCGCCTCCTAACTCAGGATGCTTCGCACCACGTTCCCATGAACATCCGTTAGCCGGAAGTCTCGTCCCTGGAAACGATAGGTCAGCCTGGTGTGATCGACCCCCAATTGATGCAGAATTGTGGCCTGCAAATCGTGGACGTGAACGGGATCGCGAACGATGTTGTACGAGTAATCGTCCGTTTCGCCATGGACGGTTCCAGGTTTGATCCCGCCCCCCGCCATCCACAGCGAGAAGCAACGGGGATGATGGTCACGTCCGTAGCTGGTGTCGGTAATCGCTCCCTGACAATAGACCGTACGACCAAATTCGCCACCCCAGACGACCAGCGTGTCATCCAGAAGTCCCCGCTGTTTCAAATCCATGACCAGCGCTGCGGAGGCTTGATCGGTCTCTTTGCATTGCTGGACCATGCGGTCTGGTAAACCACCGTGGTGATCCCAGTCTCGATGATAGAGTTGAATGAAACGGACGCCGCGTTCGACCAGTCGCCGTGCCAACAGGCAATTGGCGGCATAAGTTCCGGGCTTCCTGGAATCGTCGCCGTACATCTCAAATGTCTGCGCGGTTTCCTGGGACAGATCCATCAATTCAGGAACGGACGTTTGCATCCGGAAAGCGAGCTCATATTGGGCAATGCGGGCCTGAATCTCGGGGTCGCCGACTTCGGCCAATTGCAATGCGTTGAGTTGGGCCAAGCCGTCCAGCATTTCGCGTCGCCCCGCGCGATCGATCCCTTGCGGATCGGAGAGGTACAGCACCGGGTCGCCGACCCCGCGCAATTTTACCCCTTGATGCTGGGACGGCAGAAAGCCGCTGCCCCATAGCCGAGCGAGCAGCCCCTGCCCCTTGGTGTTCGATTTGGAGATCATCACGACAAACGCGGGTAGATCTTCGTTCGTCGTCCCCAAACCATAATCCACCCAGGCTCCAAAACTGGGCCGCCCCGGTTGCTGGCTGCCGGTTTGAATAAAGGTAATGGCCGGATCGTGATTGATGGCCTCGGTGTGCATCGACCGGATCAGGCAGATGTCATCCGCAATCTTCGCGGTATGCGGCAGCATTTCACTGAACCACATTCCCGATTGGCCGTGCTGAGCGAACTTGAACTTCGACGCGGCAATGGGAAAGTTCTTTTGACCGGAGGTCATCCCCGTCAATCGCTGGCCCATCCGAATTGAATCTGGAAGTTCCTGCTTGTGAAACTCCTGCAAGCGGGGTTTGTAGTCGAACAGGTCCATCTGGGACGGAGCACCCGACTGAAACATCCAGATGACTCGTTTCGCCTTCGCCACGGCTTGAGGCAGTGGCACCTCTAGCCCGGCGGCAGCCTCACGCCCCAGCAGTGATGCCAGTGCCACAGCTCCCATTCCGGTTGCTGATCGTTCCAAGAATGTCCGGCGATGCAGTTGCTGTTGGATTGGGTTCATTGCGATTTGTGACTCGGGTAATTTCCGTGATTTGTCTGACACCTATCATCGATCAAACATGGCCAACGTGTCTAGCTCCGCCTCGATGAAACTGACAACTTGGTGTCACCCAGGGCTTGGAATGAGGACCGCGGCACGTGACAATTCCCTCACTGAATCGTTGCCTGAATCAAATTGCTGGAGGTGCCGCAAATCTTTTCCGCTTATTTAGAAGCGTTTGCCGAATGTGAAGCACTGCGGGATCGAGTCCTGGCTGTTCTGAACCGTCTTCCAGAACCCGTCCAGCGGGATTTTCTCGATGATCCTCGATTTCGGATCACTCTGGAAAACTACGTTCCCGGCGAAGGCTGGTCGATGTGGATGGCCAGCCCTGGGCCTGTTGGCAGCGGTAGTCGCTGCGTTGTCCTGCGGCCGAAACTGGCGACGTGCAGTGAAGCGTTTGCCTTCTACGTCATCGCTCATGAGTTCGCTCACGCGTTTCTGCGGAACGGCGGTTGGGGCGACATCACAGACATCGAAGAAGCAGCAGATGCACTCGCGGCCAGTTGGGGCTTTCGCCGAACTCCGTACAACTAGATGAACGTGGAGTCAGCGTGAACGAAGCCAATCTCGCCAAGAGATTGGGTCTTCATGATCGATTCTATTGCCAATCAGCCGCTTGATCTCAAGGGCGCTCGGGTGCCATGGTTTTGGAGTCTGCGACAAAGCCGAGTCTTTGATCTAGAACACGGCAATCATTTACTTCTTAGTCCCGGTAGGGACTGAGGCCAATCAACATCAGATTCGGACATGACTCTGCCACGGAAAGAGAGGCCGCGTCTGTTTGACTACGCGAGGATTCCTCGAACCACATCGCCGTGGATATCTGTGAGTCGATACTGGCGCCCCTGATATCGGAACGTCAGCTTCGTGTGATCGATTCCACAGAGGTGCAGGATCGTCGCCTGCATGTCGTGGACATGCACTGGATCGGCCGTGATGTTCCAACCGAAATCATCGGTTGAACCATGCACCGCGCCGCGTTTCGCGCCGCCACCCGCCAACCACCAACTAAACGCTTTGCCAAAATGATCGCGGCCTTTCGGGTTGGCGGGATCCCCTTGTCCAAATGGCGTTCGCCCAAATTCGCCAGCCCACACGACTAGAGTGTCGTCGAGCATGCCGCGCTCTTTCAGATCCTTCACGAGTGCCGCCGACGGTCCTTCCGTGTCTTTGCACTGCTGTTCGAGTTGCGTGAACAGATTGCCATGCTGATCCCATCCGGAATGCATAAGCTGGACAAACCGAACGCCTCGTTCGAGCAGTCTGCGAGCGATCAGGCAGTTGTTCGCATAAGTTCCTTTCACAAGTACATCTTCCCCGTATCGATCGAGAGTCGCCTTCGTCTCGCCCGAGAAATCGACAAGGTCCGGAACACTGGTTTGCATCCGAAACGCCATCTCATACTGAGCGATCCGCGTATCGATTTCCGGATCGCCATACTCGGCAAGGTGCGCCATATTCATGGCGGCGATATCGTCCAGCAGCACACGACGGGCTTCGCGACTGACTCCGGGTGGATTGGCCAGGTAGGGCACCAGATCCCCTGTATTGCGGAAGCGAACACCCTGGTAGCGACTGGGAAGAAAACCGCTCCCCCAGTAATAGTCAAAGAACAATTGCCCGCAGGTCTTCGCCTTGTCACTGGAAGTCATCACCACAAATGCAGGCAAGTTTTCGCTGTCACTGCCAAGCCCATAGGACAGCCACGATCCCATGCTCGGTCGCCCCGGCACTTGAGATCCTGTCATGAAAAACGTGACACCGGGGGCGTGATTCACCGCTTCCGTATGCATGCTGCGGACCAGGCACAGATCGTCGGCGATCGAACCGACGTTCGGCAACATCTCACTCAGAGAGATCCCCGATTCGCCATATTTCTTGAACGGCTTGATCGCCGGTTGGCACGGCCATTTGCCGTATCCGCTGGACATCGTCGACAACCGCGTCGAACCGCGGACGGTATCCGGAATGTCCTTCCCTTTCATTTCCCGCATGACAGGCTTCTCGTCGAATAAGTCCACGTGCGACGGACCGCCCCCTTGCCAGAGCACAACAACGCGTTTGGCCTTGGCAGGAAAATGAGGAACGCCAGGCAGACCCTGTTCGGACCCCTTCGCGGCAGGCGTCCCTAACAGCGACGACAGCGCGGCGACTCCCAGTCCCGTCGCGGTCGAACCAAACAGTTGGCGTCGCGTGACCCGGGCAATATTTTCAAGTTGCAGTTCGTGCATGGTCGTTCTTCAGTTGCGCAGATGGACTTGATTTACTCTAGTTCTCAACTTACTCGCGATTCATCGCTTCATCCAGATTCAAGATCGCCAGACAGACGGCCGTCATCGCCGCATGATCCGTCAGATCGAGCGATTCGTCTCGTTTGGTGGCTCCCACTGACAGCAATGCCTTCGCGGCATCGGCATCGGCGCGGTAGATCGCAGCTTGACGTTCAAAGGCGCGACGCAACACCTGCAGATCCCGCTCCGCCAGTGGACGACCCACAACTTGTCGGAATGCATGGCTTAAACGTGCGTCGAGGTCAGGTTGCCCCTTCACGCATTGCTCAGCCAGGACTCGCGCTGCTTCGACCCACGTCGGATCATTCAGCGTTGTCAGGGCGTGAAGTGGGGTGCTGGTTGCGGCCGAACGGACGCGGCAGGTTTGACGATTGGACGCGTCAAACATATTCGCGGGAATCACGGTTCGACGCCAGAACGTGTACAGGCTGCGGCGATACAGGTCGCTGCCGGTCGATTGCGGATATGTGAAGTCGCGTTCCTTGGTAATGGCGAGTGCCTCCCAGACCGCATCCGGTTGGTAAGGATAAACGGGAGCACCGCTGACTCGCGGGTCGAGCAGTCCAGATGCGGAGAGTGCCCAGTCTCGCAACAGGATCGATGGCATGCGGAAGCGACTGGCCCGAGCATACAACCGATTCTCGCTGTCCCTGGCACGCAGTTCGGGGCTGATGCGGCTGGTCTGACGATACGTTGCGCTCATCACAATCAACTTGTGAAGAGCTTTCATGCTCCAGTTTCGTTCGCGGAATTCGACCGCCAGCCAATCCAGCAGCGGGCCATGAACGGGATACTCACTTTGAACTCCAAAGTCTTCGGCCGTTTTGACGATCCCGGCTCCGAAGTAGTGCTGCCAGATTCGATTGACTTGGACTCGAGCGGTCAGCGGATGTTCGGGCATGACCAGCCACTGTGCGAAGCCGAGTCGATTCGCCAGTGCGCCGGCAGGCAGTGGCGGCAGAAATGCTGGTGTCGCGAAGGCCACCTTCTCTCTGGGAGTCAGATACTCGCCGCGATCCAAAATGGATGTTTCGCGTGGCCGCTCATCGCTCATGATCATGACGCGCGGCAGCTTGTCAGCGCGGTACGCCGCCAACCGGTTGCGGATCTCGGGGGCCTTCCCTAATACGGGCAGCTTCGCGACCAGCGTCGGCCGAACTTTCTCCTCGAAGTGCTTGCGAAGATCGGCCTCGACCTGCTTCTTCTCGGCATCAGTTCGCTCCCCGTCGGGCTTTCGCAAGATCGCGGCGACGGGTTCAGCCAAGCCTTTACCTTCAGCAGGCTTTCCATCGGCAAACAATCCGGTCCGCCAACCTTCGAAGGCAGAAGTTGCGATCGGTGCCGCCTCGGCCTCGGCCACCTTGATCTCTGCTTCCCACTGACCAATCTGCTTGGAGTTTTCTTCGGTCGGAAGTTCCAGCAAGGGAGCGGCGACGCGGATCCGGGACGAGAAGTATTGAGGTGTGCCATTTTCTGGAACGCGGTTGAAGGCATCGAGCAGACTGTAGTAATCGCGCTGCGTGATCGGATCGTATTTGTGGTCGTGGCACTGAGCACACGCCATCGTCAGTCCCAGCCAGGTCGTAGCAGTGGTGTCGATCCGATCGAACAGATTCACGAACCGCTGCTCTTCGGCGATCGCCCCCCCTTCGCCGTTCAGCAGATGATTTCGATTGAACGCGCTGGCGATCTTCTGATCGGTGGTCGCGTTCGGCAGCAAGTCACCGGCAATTTGCCAGATTGTGAATTGATCGAATGGCAGGTCCTGGTTCATCGCTTTCACAACCCAGTCGCGCCAGATCCACTGCCAGGTGTCTCCGTCCTGCTGGAAACCGTTGCTGTCGGCATAGCGAGCCGCATCGAGCCACGGGAGCGCCATTCTCTCGCCGTAGTGCTGACTCGCCAGCAATCGATCGACCAACTTTTCGTAGGCATGCTCGTCTTGATCAGCAACGAACGCATCGACTTCGGCGGGAGTCGGCGGCAATCCAACTAGATCGATCGACAACCGCTTAATGAGCGTGGCGCGATCTGCCTCGGGAGAAGGACTCAGCTTTTCGCTTTCGAGCTTGGCAAGCACGAACCGATCAATGGCATTGCGCACCCACTGTGTTTGCTGAACGATCGGCTCTGCGGGTCGCTTTGGTGCGACAAAAGCCCAATGCGGTTCGTACGCAGCTCCGTCTTTGATCCATTGCTCAAGCAGTTTCTTTTGCTCGGCGCTAAGCCTGCGGTTCGATTTTGGCGGTGGCATCAATTGATCGGGATCGTCGGATAAGACCCGCGCAATCAAAGTGCTCTTCGCCAAGTCTCGTGGAGTAATCGCGCCCGCTTTCACCGCGGCATCGCGATCGTCCAATCGCAATTCGGCCTGCCGCTTGTTGCCATCCTGGCCGTGACAATAGAAGCAGTTCTCGGACAGAATCGGACGGATCTCTCGATTGAAGTCGATGGTTTGAGCATCCACGTGCGAATTGCCAACTGAGGCAACCAGCGCGACCGTGGCGCAGCACCGAATCAATGGAGTTAAAGTCGTTGGGAATATGGCGAACGCGCGAAGTCGTGGAGGTACACCGGGATGCATCAATGGAGGATCTCGCGAAGGCACGCAGTTCGGCGGATTCATGGTCGCAAAAGCAATTCTATCACAAATCAAGAATACCTGATGCTCGATGCGAGGCTAGACCTCTCCGCAATTATTCTCGCGATTCCCGCCCGAAAACTAGACGAGTCAAATCACGCGGATGGCATGTTATTTGCCGTGCTCGCTCTCCACAAGCAGTCCGAGATGCCTACTCACGCATAATCCCTTCCCACAGGCCTCGCAAAGGCAGAAAAAAGAGAAGGGCGTACATCAAAGCGAATCCGCCGGCGATTACCAACGTGAAAACCGCTGGTAACCAGACTCGCAGGACTTGCGATTGTCGCAGGGCCTGACGGCGGAACGAATCGCGCACTAGTTCGAGCGATTTTACGAACGTCCCCTGTTTCGCGCCTGTCGACAGCATCCAACGCATCATTGGCGGTAAGGCAGGGGATTGTGCCACAGCATCCTCAAAGGGAATGCCGCGTTCGAGGTCGCGGCAGACATCGTCCGCCAATCGTCTTAGCCTTCGGTCGCCGGTTGCATCGGCAGCACGGCGAAAGGACGGTCCGATTGGCAGCCCTTGAGCAATCTGGATTTGCAGCAGGTCGGCAAACTGGGCTCGAGCAAGAATTTGCCCCATGGTGAACGATCGAAAAAGTCCACGCTGACGCAGCCAGAATCGAGATACAAGCATGATTCCGAAGGCAACAAGCGGGACGACCCAAATCCAGACGGACTTAGTATCGTGGATTTGCCGCAGGGTTCGAAACATGACGTCGTCACTGAAGCCGAAGTCCTCGGCGGTACGAATGTAATTGGGAACCAATGCCGTGATGAAAAAAACAAACAACGCATAACCGAGCAGGCAGACCACAATGGGATAAACTAAAGCCAACTGCAGTTGGCGACGGGTCTCTTGCAGAACCTCGGCCGATTTGGCGACCGCTTCCAGAACTTCGGGAACTCGACCGGATTGCAGTCCTGCATCGATCACCGCGCTATAAACGGGTGACACGGGTAGACCTTCCAATTGGAACGCCCTCGTCGCCGACTCGCCCTGGTTCAATCGATTGGCGATGCGATCCGCCAGGCGGCCTAGTCGCGACGGCAATCCACCTGCAAACGTGCGTAACCCAAGCTCTAGCGGGACGCCGGCTCTTACCAAGGCCGCGATCTCGCGATTGATCGCAATCAAGTCTTCCAAGCGAATCGTGACAGGGCGGATGGCAGGTGTGTCCATGTCTCTTTCAATCTTCCAGTCGAGTGAACCTAGACTCCAATACCATGCCCCGAGCCGTCTCGGAAACCAAGCACACGTCGAACCTCCGAAGGACTTGTGCGCCCCGCTTCAATCGCTTGAATTGCTCGTTGGCTGATACTGAGCATGCCCGCGGCTGTTGCCAACGCATTCAATTCCGAAGTGTCGGCGCGGGTTACAATCGCTCGACCGACAGCCGGATCGTTGGGAACCAACAATTCAGCGAGCAATAGTCGTCCCCGGTATCCCGTCGAGTTGCAACCAGCACAGCCAATCGGAATGCGGACTCGCTGAACCGGATAGCCAAGACGATGCACTTCGTCATCAGTCCACTGTGCGCAGTCACACAGTTCACGAAACAGTCGCTGGCAGAGAATTCCCAACAAACCCGCTCGCAGTTGATAAGGTTCGATCCCCATATCTCCCAATCGGCAGATCGCTTCGGCGGCGCTCCCGGCGTGGAAGGTTGTCAACACGAGGTGTCCTGTCAAACAGGCTTGAAACACCGTTTCGGCGGTCTCGCGATCACGAATCTCCCCGACCAGGATTGCATCGGGATCTTGACGCAGCAGCGAGCGAAGTCCCAACACATAGTCGAAGCCCGCGGCGCGATTCACCTGCGATTGAGAAATGCCTCCTAGGACCGACTCAATGGGATCTTCCAGCGTGACCACGCTCTTGCCGGATCCCACCTGTCGCTGGAGTTCGCGTAGGCAAGCATAGGCCGTGGTCGTTTTTCCGCTCCCCGCCGGCCCCGTAATGATCAGAGTCCCGGCGGTCTCCAGCAGAAGTTCGAGCAACCGCTGCTGCAGATCGGCGGGCAGTCCCAAATCGGATGGCCACTGAAACCGGCCACTTCCCGCAAAGACTCTGACGACTGATTTTTCGCCATACAACGTCGGAAACGTGCTGAGCCGCATTTCCATGTCATGCGTGTCGTCGCGCAATCGGCCTTCTTGCGGGACATCCGTTCGGTATGTCAGCAAGTCCGCCAAGACCTTTAGCCGAGCTGCCACGTTCGCCGACAACCGTTGGGGAACGGTCGCAATCGGTTGCAGCACGCCATCAACACGCCAAGCCACAATGAGAGCCGACTCAGTCGGCGTAAAGTGGACATCGCTCGCTCGAGCGTCGCAGGCGAGTTGCAGAATCGCAGAAATTACATCTCCGACATAAGTCGGCTGAGCCACGTCCAACAGCGACAGTCGCGCCGCGACCATGTCCACCAATCCTCGAGCGGGTGGCGGTGCATTTGCCGACTCCAGAATCCCCTTCGGCGCCATTAGATTTTCGCGTTCTGTTGGGGCATGAACTGACGGAAGTGCTGACCGACGAAGTGTAAAGCGAATGCCGAACGACCTCGCGATCATATCGATCCGAAGTCGAGGTCGAAACTCGGCGTTAACCGTACCAAACGTAAAAGATCACTTTTGGATCACGCCTTTGGCATCAATTTCAAATATTTTTCGGACATCGATCGACGAAAGTCCATGACATTGGCACGTGTCAAGCCAGTTAACCGAACCTTCCGATAGGCACACGGTTTTGACAGCTAGCGGACCTAGGCGTGACCCCTCAAACGCAATACACTTCCGCGTCCGTTTTTATCCGTCATACCGAGGAGATGGTTTGATGTGGTCATTGCTGATTACTGCAGCGTTGCTGGGTGACCCGACGAGTTCTCAATCTGTTTCACCGCCCGCCAAGGGACAGCTTGTTGCCGTGGGTGGTGGGACGAATTTGATACGCGTTGTCGATCGTACGCTTCAAATGGCCGGTGGCAAATCGGCCAAGGTCGCTGTCATTGCCGAAGCCAATCCCGAGAACGGCCCTGGTTCCGTCTCGGTCTGGAAAAAGGCCGGGGCCGCTCAAGTATCACTCGTCAATCCGCGCGATCCCGCCGGAGCCGTGAAGATGATTCAAGAGGCCTCCTTGATCTGGATGCCCGGTGGCCTGCAAGGGGTCTTCATGAATTCCATCGAAGGAACCGGCATCGTCGAAGCGATTCGCAAGCGATACCGCGAAGGAGCCATCGTCGGAGGAACAAGTGCCGGTGCTGCCGTGATGTCTCAAAAGATGATCGGCGGCCGTTCGGATCTCGATAGCCTGCGAGCCGGCTCGACTCCCTTTCTGATGGACGGATTGGCCCTCTGGCCCGAAGTGATCGTCGATCAGCACTTCCTGCAAAAAGGTCGTTTCAACCGCTTGGCCTTGGCCGTGATGGACTATCCGGAACTGATCGGGATCGGAATCGACGAAGAGACCGCTGTTTTCGTCCATGGCCGTGAATTCGAAGTCGTCGGAAATGGCAACGTCACCGTAATCGATGCGAGGAAATCACGAATCGAAAAGATGGTGAAGGGAGAACCAGCCGCGGCACGCAATCTGAAGATTCATGTGCTGCGAGAAGGAATGAAGTACCAGTTTGACGACGGAACACTCGCCTCTGGCACGCCCTAATTAAGTCAGCAACCACGAACGTCGCCGGAGGCGTCATTACAGAATGTTACGCGGACGTGAAAAAAGCCGAGCGAGTTTCATCTCACTCGGCTTTCGTTTTACTGCGAGCTCAACCCGCTCGACGATACAGATCCTCACGCGTCGGAGGCAGTTCCGCCCGACCTTTCGCCGAGTGCTTGCTGGCGACGACCTGGAAGATTCTCAGCGCGCCGTCGTTGAATGTGAATGACACCCCGGCCAGATAAGCCAGCCACAGCCGATAGCGTTCCGGGCCCACCATCGCAATGGCTTCGTCTTTACGAGCTTCCAGGCGCTGGCACCAGAACCGCGTCGTCTGCGCATAGTGTTCGCGCCAGTTCTCCACATCGTGAACTTCAAAGCGACAGGCTTCCAGCGACTCGCACGTATGACCGATATGATCCAGTTCGCCACCCGGGAAGATGTACTTCGCGATCAATCGGTGCTCGGGACGCATTTGAGCAAATCGTCGCTTGTTGTGTTTGGCTCGTCGAGTGATCCCGTGATTGAGCAGCACTCCGCGATCGCGCAGTAGCGAATAGATCTTGCCAAAGTAATTCGGATAGTTCGCAATCCCAACGTGCTCGTACATCCCGATGCTGGAGATCTTGTCATACGTTCCGTCGAGTGTCGCGTAGTCTCGCAGTTCGACAGTCACTTGGCCTTCCAGGCCCAGCCGGCGAACCTTCTCGGTCGTGAAGTCGAATTGAGTCTGCGACAGCGTGACGCCATGAGCTTTCACGCCATAGTTCTGCGCGGCGTGGCAAATCAGTCCGCCCCAACCGCAGCCGATATCGAGCATCTTTTCGCCGGGCTGCAATCGCAGCTTGCGACAGATCATTTCCAGCTTGTCACGCTGAGCTTGTTCCAGCGAGTTGCCCCAGTCGGTGAAGTAACCGCAGGAATACTGCATCTCGGGATCAAGGAACAGTTGATAGAACTCGTTCCCCAGATCGTAGTGGAATTGAATGTAGTCTTTGTTGTCTCGGGCGACATGACCGCGACCGATCGCGTCTCCAGCATAGGCATGCTTCGTTTCAGGCTTCTCGGCCGGAGCGACCAGAAACGGCAGCGCGTTACGGAACAGCAGGCTCTTACGAATCTGTTTCAAGCGCGAGCGTGATTTATCAACACGGATGGCCGCGCCAAATTCCATCAGATCGCCACCATGAAACTCAATGTTTCCCGTCGCGTACTGACGCAGCAGGTTATCGGGCGTGGGACGACGCAGAAGAGCCCCAATGACGCCTGGCCCCTTAATTGAGATCGCCAATCCTGGGGTAACTTCGCTCCCCATCGGGATGACCGAACCATCCCAGAGCTTGATCGAAAATCGGGCGTTCAACAGTTCGGCCACATGTTCCAGAACCGTTTTCGCCGCTTTAAGTTGTTTCGCGTCGGAGGTGAGGAAGGACAATCGAGTCAACACGGGTACTAACCTCCGTCGCCTGAAAATGAGAGGCAGCGGATTCAAGTTGCCGCTGCAAACCGGCGGGAAGTTATCAGAAATTCAAAAAAGCTCACAAGATGAATCCTACGGCGCGAAATTTGTGGCGGGTGTGCCAATTCTTGCGCGCGTGGGATAGTGTGCGCCAAAGATGTCAAACTCGTGAGTCGACCACTGAGCGATCTCGTTCTCGTGCCTGTCTGCGCCTCTGGATATTGCCGCGAATGACGGACGGGTGTGGACCTAATTAATCCTTCAAGGTGAGAAGGGCCACCGGCTCGCGGTACGACCCTAAGTAGAAAATAGGCCTAAAGAAAAGAGTAGTCGACTGGAAGCATAGGCGCTCGCCCGGCTACGGCCATCGGACCGTCTCCGGCTACACCTCCAGTCGAACTACCCTTGGTGGAAGCGACCGCTCGGGAATTTTCTAATATCGATTGCCTCCGTGCGGCGGTCAGGTCGAAGTCATTTCGACGCAGAGGTCGCTGACGCAACCAGCGTGCCACGCGGAACATGAATCTACCCAGACCACAGGAACGCCCCTGTTTTCAGCTAGAAATTGCGAGGAAAAAATGACACTCTGCTACTCGGCGTTCTGGCTCTCGCTAGGGATTTGGGCATCAATGTCTAGAAACCCATCGGAGTGCGATCCGTGCGGCCGAACCTGGCCCCTGATACACTAAAGTGAACCCACTTAAACTCGATTGTGCTCGCATTTCGGCATAGGACAGATGTCTGTAATTTCTACTTCTCGTCGGGAACTGATTCTGCTCGGAACGGGAACCAGCCACGGGGTGCCAATCATTGGTTGCCATTGCGCGGTCTGTACGTCGACCGATCCGCGAAATAACCGTACGCGAACCGGAGTCGCCGTTCACACGGGGACCGGGACGTTCTTAATCGACACGCCGCCGGAGATGCGGATTCAATTGATTCGCGAGCGAATCGATGTGGCCCACGCCGTCATTTACACTCATAGCCACGCCGATCATCTGTTCGGTTTGGATGATCTGAGGCTATTCGGCTATCGACTGAAACAAGCGATCCCCTTGTATTGTGAAGAAATCGTTGAAAACCAGATTCGTGCCGCCTATTCCTACGCGTTTGCGCCCTTCGATCCTGAACTGCATTACGGAGCGATTCCACAACTGGAACTGCGTCGCATTGGCCTAGTCCCTTTTGAGCTATTGGGCGTGCAGGTTATTCCGATTCGGTTGCTTCACGGGAAACTTCCTGTCCTGGGTTTTCGAGTCGGAAACGTGGCGTTCTGCACGGATGTCAGCTTTATCCCCGACGAAAGCTGGCCGCTGCTCGAAGGCTTGGATGTCTTGGTGATTGACGCCTTGCGAGACGAACCTCATGCCACTCACTTCGGTATCCCACAATCTTTGGCGGCGATTGAACGGGTGAAACCGCGGCGATCTTATCTGACTCACGTCTCGCACAACTTAGAGTACTGCGAAACAAACGCGCGGTTGCCAAAGGGAGTCGAACTCTCGTATGACGGCCTGCGGATTCCGTTCTAAGTCCTTCTCAAATCAGACTTTTACCGCCATGCACGATCACGAAATTGCCATGTGCGCCTACGTTCAACTGGCATTGATTTCTGACGAAAAGCAACAGGCACCGACACGGGATCGGTTCCTACTGCTGGCGGGGGTCGAAGCCTGTCAGGCGGGTTGGCTGGAAGTGGCCGACCGATGCCGCTCTCTCATTCTGGCGACCAATTCAGCTCATCAACTGAAACGCCATGCCACGATGGCCGACGCGCTTCGCGATCCTGATTTTCAGAAGCTGGCTGCAAAGTGGGAAAAGTATTGCCCGTTTGAGCAAGCCGAACATTTGCTGATGCAGTTGGGGCGTACGCCCGAGGGGGACCAACTCGATGTTCCGCGTGGTGAGCGAATGTTGCAGATATTGAGTGAGTACCCACACCGGGATGACTCATAGGAACTACGCCAAGCCGGGATCACCAGTCGAAGGCAACTCAATGCAATTTGTTGACGTCAGACTGTTCAGTTCGCTGTTCATCGTCGGCTGTGCGACTGCAGCGATCGGTGCTGAGACGGATCGATTTGCTGATTCCGTGGCCCCAATCTTGGAGCAACGGTGCGTCCGCTGCCATTCGACGGAAAAGCCGCGAGGAGGATTGTCGTTCTCTTCGCGCGAGAGCACCTTAACGGGAGGCGATAGCGGCCCAGTCATCGTGGCGGGGAGACCTGACGAAAGTCTGTTGATCGAAATGGTGGCCGGCATCAAGCCACAGATGCCTGCTGAAGGAATCCCACTAACAAAGGCGGAAGTTGATCGACTACGCAATTGGATTAAGAGTGGAGCAGTCTGGCCCGACGGGGTGACACTGCAAGAGCGGCAAGCTGATGGTCGCCTGTGGTGGTCTTATCAGCCAATTCAAAGACCAACAGTTCCGGGCGTGAACAAGTCGTCGTGGGTGCGCAATCCCATTGATCGGTTTGTTCTCGCGAAATTGGAGGCGAGCGACCTCCAACCGTCTGCTGAGGCTGACCGCAGGACTCTGATCCGCCGACTCTCTTTCGATCTGCTAGGACTGCCACCGACGCCGAACGAGATTGATGAATTCGCCAAGAGCCGCGATCCGAATGCCTATGAAGAATTAGTCGATCGATTCCTCGATTCACCGCACTATGGTGAACGTTGGGCTCGACATTGGCTGGATATCGCTCATTATGCCGACACGCATGGATTTGAACGCGATCAGCGACGCGACAATGCCTGGCACTATCGTGACTGGGTCATTCGAGCGTTAAACGCAGACAAACGCTACGACGACTTTTTGCGTGATCAACTCGCTGGCGATGTGCTGCGGCCCAATGATTCTGATGCCGTCATCGCCACCGGTTTTCTGACTGCTGGCCCCTGGGACTTTGTGGGACAAGTGGAAACGCCTAGTCCCGTGTTAAAGCGACTGGCTCGTGCCGATGATCTGGATGATATGGTGACTCAAGTGATGACGGCTGCGTGCGGCGTCACCATCAACTGTGCTCGCTGCCACGACCACAAACTCGATCCGATTTCCCAACGAGAATATTACGGCCTGTGGGCCGTATTCGCGGGAGTCAAACGCGCCGATCGTGATGTCAGCCCCAGCGAAGTCAAGGAACTGGCCGAGCGACGACAGCGACTCAATACGGAGCTGCAGCAGATTCGCATTTCCCTGGCTCGATTGAATGATCAGGGACGTGACTTGGCGGACATCGTCGGCGGAGGCGACGGATTCGGGACCGGCACATTGGGGCAGGGAATTGACCCCGTGACGGGAAACGCTCAATTACTCAAACGTGGATTGCTTGAAGGGGCGAAACCGAATCTCTTCGCCAAGTCCAGCGTCAAGTTCATTGATGGAGTCGTAATCCCTGACCTGAGTCCTGAAGGGACGCAGATCACGTCCACCGGTCTCAGGTTGATGAACGTGCCGCGCACTTCCGGGCAGACCTGGGATGCGATTCGGTTTGGTCCGATCAACTCGTTCTTTTCGACCAAGCTCGACGGAGTCGACTATGCGAACGGTGATCACACACTATTGTCGCTGCACGCTAACGCGGCGATCACATTCGATCTCGCTGCTCTACGTGATGCTGGCGCGCCGTCAGAAATGAAGTTCACGGCGACTGCGGGATACTTCGGCCAGACCCCTCGCCACGGGGCCAGTTTTCAGGTGTTTGTTGATGGCGATCTGAAAGTGGATCGCGTCAATATCGGACGCGATGACGGCAGCAGTGCGATTGACCTCATACTCCCGGAGAGTGCTCGATTTCTCACTCTGATGTCGACTGATGGAGGCAACGGAATCGGTCACGATCAAATCTGCTTCGCTGATGCCAGGTTAGTGGCCCCCCAACGGCCGTCATTGTCCGATCTCGAGAAGCAAGAAGTCGTTCGACTTCAACAACGTCGCATCGATGTTCAGCGCGAGATTGGATCACTGCCGTCTCCGCAAAGGGTCTATGCGACGGTAGCCGAGGCTCCCCCTGCGATAACCATCTTGAAACGCGGTGACCCCGAACAGATCGGTGACCAGGTGGCCCCAGCAGCCTTGGCATGTGTCCGCGGGTTGAATCCCGAACTGGGATCTGCGCAATCGAGCGACGCAGACCGTCGTCAGGCCTTTGCCGAGTGGATTGCGTCTGAAGCAAACCCGCTCACGCGCCGAGTCATTGTCAACCGGTTGTGGCACCATCACTTTGGAATGGGTCTCGTGGAAACCCCGAGTGACTTTGGTATTGGCGGAAGTCTCCCTTCGCATCCCGAGCTACTGGACTGGTTGGCAGATGAACTGCTTGCCCAAAAGTGGTCGCTGAAGTCGATGCATCGGTTAATCTGCACGAGCGCAAGCTATCGACAACAATCCGCAGCTGTACGCGAAACTTCACCCGATTCTGTCAATCGAGCCGTTCAGGTTGATGCCGGAAACCGGCTGTTGTGGCGGATGAATGCTCGCCGTCTGGACGCAGAATCGGTACGCGATGCAACATTGTTGGTAAGTGGCAAGCTGAATCCGGAGATGTTCGGCCCGGGGTATCGCGACTTCGAATATCAGGAAGAGTATGCGCCGGTTTATCGATATATCACTCCCGATTCACCGGATCTCTGGCGTCGCAGTGTCTATCGATTTGCGGTGCGGACGACGAGCCATCAGTTTCTCACGACGCTGGATTGTCCGAGTGCCGCGAATCTGGTCCCGGTTCGCAATACAACGACGACCGCGTTGCAGTCACTGGCATTGCTGAACAACGATTTCATGCTGCGACAAAGCGAATATTTCGCGCAAAGAATCAAGGCCGACGCGGGAGATGATCTCCAGATCCCCGTCACTCAAGCATTTCGATTCGCCTTTGGACGCGATCCAACTGACTCGGAACAGGATGCTTCGGTGAAACTGGCACAATCTCGCGGGCTGCTCCAGCTTTGCCGGATGCTGCTGAACGCGAATGAATTCGTCTACGTTGACTGATCGAGGTTGTGCCCCGCAGTCAGTCGCGAAAGATCGCGGGTTCCGACTATCATGCCTCAATGACCCTCCCGCACCCCACTGATTTTTCCAGAGATGATCTGGCCCTCAAATTTCTCGACTCGCTTCCTTACGCGCCGTATCCGGTGCAGGAGGAGGCGATCCTCGCCTGGTTCGAATCCACGAGCGGCGTGATGGTTTGCGCGCCGACGGGCACAGGCAAGACACTGATTGCCGAAGGCGCGATCTACGAGGCGCTGGCAACGGGAAAAACGATCTATTACACCACGCCCCTGATTGCTTTGACCGAACAGAAATTCAGGGAGCTGCAAGATACAGTCGCTTCCTGGGGTTACGAACGCGAACAAGTGGGACTCGTGACGGGCAATCGTCGCGTCAATCCACACGCGCGAGTCCTGGTAGTTGTTGCTGAAATCCTCCTCAATCGATTGTTGAACACTCACTGGGCCGCGCATTCCGATGCGCAAGCGGCTCTGGCGATCGAAGACCAGAAGTCCGCAGCATCCACCGTCTCCGTGCTAACTCCAATAGACATCACTGCAGATGGTGATGTGATTGGCTGGGAAGAAGAACCCGAGCCGGCACCGATTTCGGCAACAAAAGAGGCAGCCCCGCCTGCATCTGGCCCCTCAGCGGCTCTCGATTTTGATCATGTCTCGGCGATCGTGATGGATGAATTCCACTGCTTCTCCGATCCCGAGCGAGGGATCGTGTGGGAATTCTCACTGGCTTTGATGCCGAAGCATATTCGATTGCTCTTGTTGTCCGCGACGATTGGCAACGCGGCAGCATTTACGATCTGGTGTGCCAAGACTCATGGCCGACGTCTGGAATTGATTCAAAGTTCGGATCGTCGAGTCGTTCTGCAGTTTCAATGGGTACCAGACAAACTGCTGACCGAGCACTTGGAAGAAATGGCCGTCGGCGACGAAGAGGTCCGCCGAACGCCCGCGCTCGTCTTTTGTTTTAATCGCGATCAGTGCTGGAGTGTCGCCGAAGAGTTGAAGGGAAAATCGATGCTGGCTGATGGTCAGCAGAAGCGACTTGTTGCCGAACTCGACAAGCTTGATTGGTCAAAGGGTGTCGGGCCGAAGATGCGGCAACTGTTGATGCGCGGTGTTGGCGTACATCATGCGGGGATCCTGCCAAAGTATAAACGAGTCGTCGAAGAGCTGTTTCAGAAGAAGTTGCTGACGATCTGCGTCTGCACGGAAACACTGGCGGCAGGTATCAATCTGCCTGCGCGATCCGTGGTTCTTCCGTCGCTTCTTAAAGGCAAGCCCGGCGAACAAAAGATCATCGATCCCAGTTCGGCTCATCAGATTTTCGGCCGTGCCGGTCGACCTCAATTCGATAAAGAAGGCTTTGTCTACGCTCTAGCTCACGAAGACGACGTGCGGATACTGCGGTGGAAGCAGCAGTACGACCAGATTCCAGAAGACACCAAAGACCCTTTGCTGATTCGCGCCAAGAAGGCGATGAAGAAAAAGATGCCGACTCGCAGTCCCGAGCGGCAATATTGGAACGATCAGCAGTTTGAGAAGCTGCGATTTGCGCAACCGGGCGATCTCGTCAGCCGTGGGCCACTCCCTTGGAGATTGCTCGCCTACATGCTGCAGATCTCGCCCGAGGTTGATCACCTCCGAACACTAGTTCACAAGCGTCTGATGGACCCCAAGCAATTGGAGGTGAGTGAAAAACACCTTGAGCGGATGCTGGTCACGCTGCACGCCGGAGACTTCATCCGACTGGATCCGCCGCCTCCACCACCGCCAGCAGTAGTTCATCCCGGCGAAGCACCTGTTGAAGTAGAGACTCCTAAAGTTTCCTGGCTCTCGCAACAACTGCAAACGCAGGTCGATCAGAAGCACCTCGAACGGACTGGCAAGAAGCTAGAAAAGCCGGATGAGAACAAAGATCGAAATCGCTATCGACCGATCTTGGCGCACACAACTGAGCGACTTCAGGAGCTGTTCGTCTTTCGCAGCGTGAATCCGATCTATGGTATGTTTCTGGTGAGCCATCTCGGCGCTGCTGATCGAGTGGAACGGATGCTATTGCTGGAAAGCGTTTTAGAACTGCCGCGCAACCTGATGCGGACGGTGCGGGTTCCTCCGCCGCACAAACTGCCTCCCGGTCCACTGGCGCTGGAGAGGATTGACAATGAACTCGTCCAGCGAGGTTTGATTGCCGCCGGCGATCTTTACCCCGAATTCGATCCGGACATTCCGTTCGAGGAACGCAAGTACGCTCCAGCGCTGGCGGAAAAGGTGCGTATGCTGTTCGAGTCCGAATACCCCGAAGTTCATGATTTGACGGTTCAACCGGTCATGGTCGCGACGGATCTGCTCGAGAATTGGGGCGATAACTTCTGGAACTACGTCTCTGGTCGCGATCTCACAAAGCATGAGGGGCTTATTTTTCGTCATTTGCTACGCATGGTCTTGCTCTTGGGAGAGTTCAAGCAACTCACTCCGCCGGGGATGGAAGCGAGTGCGTGGCAGGACGAAGTACGCGAAATTTCCACGCGGCTGACCGTCTGTTGCAGAACAATCGATCCGACCTCGACCGATATGATGCTGGCTCAAAAGGACGATGCCGATTTTGTCGAACACGGATCTCCGAAGGTAACGCCGAACTGATCGAAGTTCGCCGACATGAAAAGCCAGATGTCATACACCGAATAAATTACGTAACTTTTGAATACGCAATGAGATTCCACGAGAGAGTTGCTTGACGAAGATGGTCGGAACCTTACGAGTCCGAGCAACTCGGCTGGGTTCCTTGAATCTATCGCGTGGCATGGTAGGCTCGGGTGCTTTTTGCGCGAATTAGCCCCGTTGGAGCAGCGGTCGCCGATTCGTCCTGCCTCCGTATCCTCGCTCCATCGCAAGGACTGCCGCCGTGCCTCGCCGCGACGACCTCCGTAAGATTCTGATCATTGGTTCTGGTCCGATCGTCATCGGTCAGGCTTGCGAATTTGATTATTCGGGAACACAAGCTTGCAAGGCCCTTCGAGAGGAGGGCTACGAAGTGGTGCTGGTGAATTCCAATCCAGCCACCATCATGACAGATCCACATATGGCGGATCGGACATATATCGAACCGATTACCTTAGAGTACGTCTCCAAGATCATCGAAGTCGAACGCCCCGATGCGATCCTGCCAACGCTGGGAGGTCAAACGGCCCTCAATGTCGCCATGGATCTGGCTCGCCACGGCGTGCTGGAAAAATTCGGCGTGGAGATGATTGGTGCCAAGGCCAGCGTGATCGCCAAAGCGGAAGAACGCGATACGTTTAAGCAGGCGATGATCAAGATCGGCCTGGAGGTCTGCCGCAGCCACATCGTTCACAATATGGACGACGCACGCAAAGCGTTGGACGACATCGGTCTACCGATCATTATCCGCGCCAGCTTTACCCTGGGTGGAGTGGGTGGTGGGATTGCTTACAACCGCGAAGAGTTCGACGAAAAGGTTCGCAAAGGTCTGGAATTGTCGCCCGTCCACGAGGTGTTGCTGGAAGAAAGCATCATCGGTTGGAAGGAATACGAGATGGAAGTGATGCGCGACGCTGCCGACAACGTCGTCATCATCTGCTCGATCGAGAATTTCGACCCGATGGGGGTCCACACCGGCGACTCGATCACCGTTGCGCCGGCTCAGACGCTGACTGATAAAGAATACCAGCGGATGCGCGACGCGACGATCGCGTGCATCCGAGAAATTGGTGTCGAGACCGGTGGTTCGAATGTGCAGTTCGCGATTAATCCTCGCGACGGCCGAATGGTCGTTGTCGAAATGAATCCGAGAGTCAGCCGTTCCAGTGCATTGGCGTCAAAGGCGACCGGGTTTCCGATCGCGAAGATCGCCGCCAAACTGGCTATTGGCTACCGACTGGACGAGATCCCCAACGATATTACTCGCGAAACGCTGGCCTGCTTCGAACCCACTATCGACTATGTCGTGACGAAGATCCCGCGATGGACATTCGAGAAATTTCCCGAAGCCGATCCAGAGTTGACGGTGCAGATGAAGTCCGTCGGCGAGACGATGGCTATCGGTCGCACGTTCAAAGAATCGCTGCAGAAAGCCCTGCGAGGACTGGAAATTGGTCATTTCGGCTTGGGGGCCGGAAAGAAAGATCTGTGGGGGACGCCACAGCAACCAAGTAACGACGAAATCGAAAGCAAGTTGGCTCGACCGAACGAAAACAGAATCTTCTATGTTCGTTACGCCTTCAAAGCGGGGATGTCTGTCGAGCAGATTTTTGAACTGACGAACATCGATCCGTGGTTCTTGAATCAGATCCGCCAATTGGTGGTTCTGGAAGACGAATTGCGGCAGCTTGGTCGATTGGAAGATGTCCCGCCTGAATTGATCCGTAACGCCAAGCGGAATGGCTATTCCGATCGGCAACTTGCGTTCTGGTGGGACTCGACGGAGATCGACGTCCGCAGCCATCGCAAAGCGCTCGGAATCGTGGCGACGTTTAAACAGGTTGATACCTGCGCTGCTGAATTCGAAGCCTATACTCCCTACTACTACTCGACGTACGAATCCGAAGACGAAACTCCGCCGAAGGGAAAACGTCGACGGATTATCATTCTGGGCGGTGGTCCGAATCGCATCGGACAGGGGATTGAATTCGATTATTGTTGCTGTCAGGCGTCATTCGCGTTGCGCGAACTCGGCATCGAGAGCATCATGGTCAACTCGAATCCTGAAACGGTTTCGACAGACTACGACACGTCTGATCTGCTGTTCTTCGAACCGCTGACGACGGAAGATGTGCTGAATATCTGCGATCGTATGCAGCCAGACGGGGTCATTGTGCAGTTTGGCGGGCAGACGCCGCTGAACCTGGCACGCGGACTGGAAGCGGCCGGTGTGAATATCATCGGGACCAGCCCCGATATGATCGACGCAGCCGAAGACCGCAAGCGATTCCAGGAGATTCTTGATCGGCTGGGCTTGCGACAGCCGCCGAATGGAACCGCTACTGATGCCCACGGTGCTCGTCGGATCGCGAACGAAATTGGATATCCCGTTCTGGTCCGCCCCAGCTACGTGTTGGGCGGTCGCGCAATGGAGATTTGCTATGACGACGAAACCATCACACGTTACATGACCGAAGCGATCAGTGCCTCTCCGGATCGCCCGATCCTGGTGGACAAGTTTTTGGAAGACGCCGTTGAAGTCGATGTGGATGCTGTATCCGACGGACAACTCACACTGGTCGGCGGCGTGATGGAACACATCGAGGAGGCAGGGGTCCACTCTGGGGATTCAGCTTGCGTCTTGCCTCCCTATAATCTTCCCAACTCGGTCGTCGAAGAGATCAAGCAAGCCACGTATTCACTCGCCAAGGCTCTGCAAGTGCGCGGACTGATGAACTTGCAGTTCGCAGTCAAGCAGTCTGACGGTGACCATCTGGTCTATATTCTGGAAGTGAACCCGCGTGCCAGCCGCACGTCACCGTTCGTTTCCAAAGCGACCAATGTTCCGCTGCCCAAGATTGCGGCCAAGATCATGGCCGGCGTTTCGCTAGCCGAGCAGGGTGTGACTCAAGAGATCGTGCCGGTCTACACATCCGTCAAAGAGAGCGTGTTCCCGTTCAACCGATTCGTCGGCGTGGACATCATTCTCGGCCCGGAAATGAAGTCGACCGGCGAAGTGATGGGGATCTCGGACGACTTTCCGATGGCATTCGCCAAGAGTCAGATTGCGGCAGGGACCAAGCTGCCACAAACCGGCACGGTCTTCGTCAGCCTGGCTGGTAGGCACAAAGAAGCACTGGTTCCACAGATCCGACAGCTTCAAGAGATGGGATTCCACATTCTCTGCACCAGCGGTACGGCGCGCATCTTCCGTGACTGCGGTCTGGAAGTGGACACCGTTCGAAAGCTGCAGGAAGGTCGGCCCAACTTACTCGACTACATGGCGAACAAGCAGATCGCCTTCATCTTCAACACGCCGAGTGGAAAAGGGGCCAGAACTGACGAGGGACGCATCCGCGCAGCGGCCGTCATGAATGGTGTCTCGTGTGTGACCACACTTCCCGGCTGTATCGCGGTCGTCCATGCGTTGAAGGCGATGCGACAGCATCCCGCCCCTGAAGTGCGAGCACTTCAGGATTGGGTCGCTCAAGAAGTCAGCCATTCGTATGTGAATCGATCTTAGTGCGGACTATTCGCAGCCTGATCATCGCTTGCTTCCTCGCTATTTTCGTCATTCCCGAGCAGGCGGGAATCCAGCGAGCGGGACGGTGGTGATGAGGACTGGTGAAGATTCGCTGCGGAACTGGATTTCCGCCTGCGCAGAAATGACGGTGACGTGACGCTTGATGATCTCATGCTCGCGCTCGCAGTGCAGTCGCCATCAATAATCCGGGCTACAGCAATCCCTGTTGTTTTCGTCGCAAACGGCTAAACAGATTGCGATAGGGTCGCTCGGTCGGCTCGGCAGCGGGCCCTGAGTTGTGATGGGCTGGATCTGCCGCACCGACTTCAATAGTTACTGGTTGAGTTGTACCCAAGATCTGTCGTAGCTGTTCGACTTCTGCGCCACTCTCCTCCGACTTCAATCCTGCGCGGATTTCGTTGGCGAGTTCGCAGACGCTGATCCCGAGTTCTTCTTCTAGAGACTCCCATTCGTCCGCTTCACCAACCGAGTTCGACCTTGGCGTCCTGAAGGCCGTCTCCAAAATCGACGTATCCCAACCTGGATCCTCGTTGAATTCGGGCAGCATCCCGTCCAGCCGACTACAGACCTCTTCGAACGTCGCCGTGGAACTTTCGTCGATTCCTTCCGAAATCAAATCTGATTCGACGGTCTCAATGCGAACCGATTGATCGGCTGACGTGTCACTTTTGCTTTCCGAGCCAGTCAGTCCAGCCGAGATCATCGCGTGTTGATTCTCGATCGCGGGTGGCATCGGGAAGCCACCGTCGATCGCGGCGTATCGGTCGCTGACGATTTCTTCCATCACCACGCCCGGTGCGATCGTCTCGATACGTCTTGAGGCTTGCGGTGGAAGCGAGTTTTTCAAAGTCGCCTTGCAAAGGTTTGTCGCAATGAATGCCTGTAGTTCGGACTGTTGACCACCAGCCTTGACCTCGTCTGCATGGGGTTGGTCGGCGACTTCTTCCGACACTAATTCGACAGTGGGCTCGTCCCACTCGACGATTGAATCGCTCGGTGGCAGATCCGCTCCAAACTCGAACGATTGCACCAACTCATTTGAGTTTTCAGTTCGGTGCTGGTCGTCAATTGCGTCGAAGGCCGAAACGGTCGGCACGTCTGACTGATCTGCGAGCAAACTCTCGTTCCAATGGAGCGGCAGTTGGCGAAGATCCTTCAGCGCTTCACGAATCGTGGCAGCGGTCACTGGTTTCTGTTCAGCGACATAGGCCAGCAGCAAAGCGTGATCACAGAGTTGATTGATGCAGCGGGGGACGCCGTCACTGGCCCGATAGATCAGATCCAGCGCTTCGGTAGTGAATATTTCGCCGGTGCGGCCACCCGCCCAGGTGATTCGATAGTCGATGTAGTCGGCCGCGCTCGCGCGGTCAAAGGAATCGAGGCAAACATGAGCACGAATCCGCTGATTCAATGCTTCCAGGCTCGGCCGAGCGAGGGTTTCTTCGATGCCGGGTTGGCCGACAAGGACCAGTCTGACCAAAGGGCGACCATGATCGGACATGTCCGAGAGAATTCGCAATTCTTCCAGCAGGTCTTCGGCCAACATGTGGGCTTCGTCGAGGATCAGAACCATCGCCTCGCGTTTTGGACTGAGGGCGCGAATGGCGGGAGACAGTTCGAGCCGCAGTTCCTGTTCGTCTTGGCGACGATACGAATGGTTCAGGTCGGCAAGGATTGATTGCAGAATGGCTCGTCGGGTCAAGAAACTGGCATGCGGAAGCAATACGACTTGGAACCGGCTTTCCAATTCCGCTCGCAACCGCTCGCAGAGCAATGTTTTGCCAGTGCCCGCTGGAGCCGAGACGACGGCAACCCCTTGCCCCTGTTCGACGCAAACGACGAGTTCATCCAACGCGGACTGAATCTGACCACTTGCCAGAAAGCAGCGAGGATCCGGTGTGGCGGCAAATGGACGGCGTTTCAAGAGAAATTGGGCTTCGTACATGGATCAATATTCCCGCAAACAAATGGCCCGAGGGGACTGGCGTCCGTGTCGAACGCATCACGACGATTTTACGGGTTCGTCGGTCGCGTCCGGGCGCTATGGAGCCAAGCCCCCCTGTGATCGATCCCCTACCGCCCGTGACTTGAACACAATCGCTACCTCTGACATCGTAGGAGTAACCGGAATTATTTGACGCTCTCTGCACGGAATTGGAAGTGTTGGTTGAGTTTGCGGATTCTGTCGACGGTGACGACACGATCGAACAAGTGGCGATCGGCGTTTTGCTTGCGGCATACAAAAGGTGTAGAATAAACGTGCTCTGTCGTGGCACCGGGCCACGAATTTCCATAGGTCGGTGAGAAGGTTTATGTCCGAAGGACGAATCCAGTTCCGCAATCATGAAGATGTTCGAAGCCTGTTTGGCACACGCGACAAGAATCTCCGTCGATTGCGAGATGTCCTGCATATCGATGTTGTTCTACGCGGTGACGAATTACAC
This sequence comes from Schlesneria sp., assembly GCA_028291515.1. Taxonomy (GTDB): domain Bacteria; phylum Planctomycetota; class Planctomycetia; order Planctomycetales; family Planctomycetaceae; genus Schlesneria. The sequence continues at coordinate 140,778 of JAQGHU010000001.1, read as the reverse complement.
CTGCACGGGGACCATGCTCAGGTCGCCTTGGGAACCAAAGTCTTCTCGGAACTAAAGTCGGTCATCGAACGCACCGGAGTTCTGGAAGAGGATGATCTCGACCGAGCTCTGGGTCATGCGACGGTGGTCTCTAAGACTGGTCACGATGACGCAATCGATGTCTTCCATAAGGCCCGCAAGATCCGGCCGATGGGGGCGGGCCAACAGGGCTACATCCAGGCGATCCGCGAGAACGATCTGGTGATTTGCTCGGGACCAGCCGGTTCGGGCAAGACTTATCTCGCAGTGGCAATGGCCATTAATGCCTTGCGTCTGGAACAAGTCCGCAAGATCGTCCTGGTCCGACCCGCGGTCGAAGCGGGCGAGCGATTGGGATTCTTGCCGGGCGATATGCTCGCCAAGGTGAATCCCTTTCTGCGACCGTTATTGGACGCCCTTGGTGATATTTTGGACTTCGAGCAGGTTCAACGATATTTGGATAAGGATGTCATTGAAATTATCCCGCTGGCGTTCATGCGCGGGCGGACGCTGAACAATACATTCATGATTCTCGACGAAGCTCAGAACACCACAATCACGCAAATGATGATGTTCCTGACCCGAATGGGACATCATTCAAAAATCGTCGTCGCTGGTGATGCCACCCAGACCGATTTGCCAGACAATATTGAGAGTGGACTGGTCGATGCCATCCGACGGCTACGGCATGTCCAAGGGGTCGCTTCGATTGAATTGTCGGGCGAGGACATCGTCCGTCATCCTCTCGTTCGCAGGATTGTTGCTGCGTACGACGCGGATCGATCCGAACGAGGGAACGGATCGCGTTCTCGATCGAATCGAGTTGAGTACTCAAACGGAGTTCCGGCTCCGACGGAGGCGTTGCAGTCGCCAGCGTCGGCCGGAAAGCAAGAGCCAGTCTCGTTGGATACTGATCACAACCCCTCCCCGTCCGGTGAGCAGGTCTCGACATAATCATGTCGACGCGGCCTGCGACCGCGATGACAGGGTAAATTAATGCGAATCTTTCCTGCACGTAAAACACGAACAACCCGGATTGGCAGTCTCAGGACTGAATCCTGGGCCGCACGACTTGGTGGCAAACTGAGTCGCGGCGATGTTTCGTTACGCCTCGCGATTTGTTTCGTATTCCTGGTCGCAGTGGTCATTGGAATCGCGGGCTGGCGGTCGCCGTTCCCCCATCGACTTGGCGATGACGCTCCTAATGGCATCCTTGCCCAAATCGACTTCAAGCGGGTGAATCGGCGAAAGACTGAACTGGCTCAGTTGGAGCGTGAGAACAAAGTTCCCCCGATCTTTCGGTACACAGAAGAAGGAGCGCAGCAACTGCGTGGTCTGCCAAGAGAGTTGCGAAATCAGCTTTTCGAGTTCGTGACAGTCAAGGAATTCTCTGAAATATCAGCCGACACACGAGCCGCATTTGGATGGATTAACAGTGGTGCGAATGCCACATTTGCTCCACTTCCCGAATTCGTCGCGGCTTGGCAGCAGTGGCGAGACGCAATCGGCCCGGCAGATACTGCCGAGTTAAAAATCGACGAGTTTATCGGAGAGTTCACGCAGTTCTTTGCACCACCACGGAAAACGGGTGTTCTTGATCCAAATGACCTGACGCAAGTTGATCTACGACCTGAGACAGAGATCTTAGTGATCTCCAAAGATGGAGAAGACCAGAATCAGACGCTTAAAGTTTCGGACTTGTTGCTGACCGAAATGCTGAAGGGAACTGGTACGTTGGGGGGACAGTGGAAATCGTTCACAGTCCTGAAACCATTTCAAGGCCAGCTCGAGCGGTGGTTGCAAAACCGTGTGCAACCGACACTGACCTACGACGATGTCGCGACAAATCTGAAGAAGAACGAGGAGAAATGGAATACTCCTGAAGTGACGGATGAGTACAAACGTGGCTCATTGCTCGTCGCTCCTGGGACAGTGCTCGACGAAGAAATCCTGGGGATCTTGCGCGCCCAATATGATGCTGCAGAACGACAGGTCCCGTTCTTTGAACGAGGAGTCCGCCTCGGCACTATTCTGGCCTTGTTGGTCGTCTTGGGGGTAATGAACGGCTATCACCTGATCCGCAACGAGCCAAGATTGGCCTCTAATGTTGGCCGATTAACCGTCTATCTGGCGGCCATCACGGTGACAACCATTCTGGGGCGGTGGCTATCCTTCGATCCCTGGCGAGCGGAAGCGGTCCCAATTCTATGCGTCGCCATGATCCTAGCCGTAGCCTACAACCAAGTCCTGGCAGCTCTCACCGGTTTTTCGATGACGCTCGTCGTTACGCTGGCAAATGGACGTAGCGTTGGTGAATTCGTCGTGCTGATGAGTGCCGTCGCCGCTTCCATCGTGCCGCTCAATCAAGTATCCAATCGGATGAAGCTCGTAAAAGTGGGCTTCTGGGCCGCTGTCGCTTATCTACTGGTGACGTGGGGCGTGACCATTGTCGAAAGTCAGCAACTGGGACGGTTGTGGACTGATCAGCAACTTCTCGCGACTAGCTTTCAGGGAGCAGGTTGGTGCTTCTTGACTGGATTTCTGGTCTCCGGCGGATTGCCATTCATTGAGAAGATGTTTGGCGTTGTGACGGACATCAGCCTGTTGGAATTGAGTGACGTTTCGCATCCATTGCTTCAAGAATTGGTTCAGCGTGCCCCGGGAACCTACAGTCACTCAAACGGGGTCGCGACGATTTCGGAAACAGCGGCGGACGCGATTGGTGCCAATGGGTTGTTGTGCCGAGTTGGTGCTTACTACCACGACGTTGGCAAAATGTTGAAGCCGCAGTATTTCGTGGAAAATATGGTAGCTGGGCAGATCAGCCGCCACGAATCATTGAACCCGGCGATGAGTGCGCTGGTCATCATCGGCCACGTCAAGGACGGAGTCGAACTCGCCCGCCAGCACAATATTCCGGAACCGCTCATCGACTTTATCGAACAGCATCATGGGACGACGCTGGTCGAATACTTCTTCCATGCTGCCACCCGCCAGGCGGAAAGCAAGCCGGACCATCGATTCGAGGTTCAGGAATCAACCTATCGATATCCCGGGCCAAAGCCGCAAACACGTGAGGCCGCAGTGCTTATGGTTGCGGATGCGGTCGAAGGGGCCAGCCGAACGCTGGCGGAGCCGACTCCGAAGCGAATCGAAACACTGGTCCACGAGATCGCGTTGAAGCGACTATTGGATGGCCAATTTGACGAATGTTCGCTGACACTGGGTGAACTGGCTATTGTGGAAGACTCGCTGACCAAGTCTTTGATCGGTATTCACCACGGTCGAATCAAATATCCAGAACAAAAAACGGCCTAACTCAAGCGTTTGCCATCTTCATGTCCGATTTTCAGGTCGACATCTCCGATCAGCAGACTCACCTTGAAGTTCGCATAGAGCGACTCCAAGAAGTGGTTGAGCGCGTATTGTGTGAGGAAGGTTTTAACTGCGGAGAAATCAGCATCGCAGTCGTCGATGATGCTGCGATTCATCGTGTTAACCGTGATTTTCTTGGACATGACTATCCGACTGATGTGGTCAGCTTCGCTCTGGGAAGTGAGTCCGGGTCCATAGACGGGGAACTCATTGTCAGCGCGGAAACTGCGGTCCGAGAAGCGGTATCACACGGGTGGTCTGCTGACGATGAACTGCTGCTGTATGTTGTGCATGGAGTGCTTCATCTTTGTGGTTATGATGATCTAACCGAAGAGGCTCGACCAATTATGCGCAATCGCGAACGTCAGGTGTTGGCGTTCTGGCAACTGACTCCGACAGGACTGGAGGCCTGAAATGTTGATGCTTCCAGTGGTGATGGCGGTGTTGTTGCTGTTGGCATTCTGGAGTGCTCTGGGCTGCGACTCCCTACGTGATTTCTCGTATAGCCGACTCGAAGAACTTTGCGAATCACACAAGGTTCCGGAGCGATTTGGGAAAGTGTTGAAAGAACAGGGATCGGCGTTGCTGGTCCTCGAGTTCGTCCTCACGTCCGTAACGCTGGTCCTCTCAGGAGTCATCTGCATCTGGATCGGCTGGCCCGTTCTTGCCGATGGACACACAGCGCCACGAATCGGGTGGAACTACGTGCTTGAGTACGCCGGTTTTGCGCTGCTGGTGCTGTTTTTCGCCGACGTGTTGCCATGGACGATTGCACGGGTCGCCGCTGAAAATTTCTTGTTCCGTTGGTGGCCCGTCATCGAAGTACTGCAGACTGTCCTTCGTCCTGCTCTTTGGGTCGCGAATCAGCTCGATCGCTATGCGCATCGTGTCGCCGGTCGAGCCGAGCCAATGGACGACGATGCTTCTGTTCTGGAAGAAGACATTCGATCGGTCGTGGAAGAAGGCGAGCGAGAAGGGGTGCTTGAGCAGGGTTCCACAATCATGATTCGCCGAGTCATGGAGATGGGTGACGAGGATGTCGGTGCGATCATGACGCCTCGAATTGATATGGATTGCGTCCCAGTTGACAGCACGCTCGAAGAAGCTCGCCAGCTATTGATTGAGTCCGGGCATTCGCGATTGCCAGTCATCGGTGATTCCACGGACGATGTTCTGGGAATTCTTTACGCGAAAGATCTACTCAACGCACTGGAACCGCATCGGACCGGTGAGCCTTACGCCGTGCTGCGAGACATCATACGCGAACCGGTGTATGTCCCAGTGACAACTCAAATACCGGCATTGTTAGAGCTGATGAAGCGACAGAAAATCCACATTGCCATGGTCCACGACGAATATGGTGGCGTCGCCGGACTGGTGACAATGGAGGATATTCTCGAGGAAATCGTCGGTGAAATTGGAGATGAATACGACGAGGAACAGGGGCAGGAAGAGATCTGCAATGCGGCATCAGGCGTGGTTGAAGTCGACGCCCGCACGCGACTCGACGAATTCAATCGCCAATGCAACTACAGCTTGCCCGAAAGTGACGATTTTGACACTGTTGGCGGATTCGTATTCTCGCAATTCGGACGCATGCCGGTGCCGGGCGAGTCGCTCGACTGGCAGCGACTCCGGTTCACAGTGCTGGAAGCCGACGCGCGACGGATTCAACGGTTGAGAATCGAGCAGTTGGACGCCGCCGCAGAATCAATCTCGGCCTCACAGCCAAATTGATTCGGCATTAGTCAGTGTCGCCTTCTTTCGCACCCGACTTGTTCAGGAAGCGTCCGCCGCTCATGAACATCCCCTGATCGCAGGGAACACACCATTCGATGGCGACTCGGTACACATATTCTCGCGATTCACTCGCCATTTTGACGGTGACTTCACCAGGAGCAACGCTCCCACGATGGAGCAGACCGATTCCGAAGCGGCTGATTTCCCGAGTCATGGCCGAGACCGAGTTGCCGCGTTGAGTCGTAACTTCAGCGGGAACAGTCAGTTCGATACGCTCGTTATTGCGCAGATTGGTTCCATCGACTTTTTCAATGCTTTCGAGGACTGCACGCAAGTCATGTAGACTCGGGCGGCTCCAAGGATCAGGGGTTTTCATGGCAGCTCCGAAGGGGCGATCGATCGCACGCGAATGTGGTAGCCGAAATCTACCTCACGAATGGTGCATGCGTGGCAAAAAAGGGAAACCACGAGCGCTGCTGTCACGCGACCAATCTCCTAATCCGGGAATACTCAACTTTCCGTCCCCTATTCGCTTACGAATTGTCCGAACTTCGCGATTTCCTGCGGTGTCAAGACCTTTGGGAAAGTGATCCTTGTGTCTCATCGCCCCCCCGAATACCATGTGTCACCTTGTGCTCGGCTGGACGGAATTGGTTGACCAACCCCAGCGTTGTCGACCCTCGCCGTGGGGCTTGGAGCGTCGATCCTTCAGGATTGCTGATAGCGTCTGCGGGAACGTCCGTAACCCATTATCCAGTAAGTCTCAATAACGCCTTCAGCCTGGAAAGTTTTCGTTCGATGAAGCACGTGTTGTCCGCGATGGTGATGAACCAGCCAGGTGTTCTGGCTCATATCTCTGGGATGCTCGCGTCGCGCGCCTATAACATCGAAAGCCTGGCTGTCGGTGAGACCGAAGATCCGGCCTTCAGCCGAATTACATTCGTTGTGACTGGCGACGACAAGGTTCTGGACCAGGTCCGCAAGCAACTCGAAAAAATCATCACAGTCGTCAAAGTGGTGGATTACCAAAGTCAGGACATCGTCGAGCGTGACTTGATGCTGATCAAGGTCACTGCATCGGGCAGCACCCGCAGCGAAATCCGCGAAATGGTCGAGATCTTCCGCGGCAAGGTCGTCGACATTGGCGAAGGCCATGTGATCGTCGAGATTTCCGGATCCGAGAGCAAACTGTCGGCGTTCATCAACTTAATGCGACCGTTTGGCATTATCGAGATGGTCCGAACCGGCCGAGTGGCACTGTCGAGAACGACGGCACTCTCCATTGAATCCGCTTTGCAACCGCCGCCAGTCTACGAAGATGCCGTTGCCAACGGCTGATCCGATATGCGTTGTGAGGAAGTTCGCAGGCGTGGCCGTGACTTCCCGAGATTGACCTGTCCACTCCTTTTTAACTTCCGAGAGTCACAATGGCTGCTAAGGTTTACTACGACGACGATGCTGATCTGTCACTGCTCAAAGGCAAGACGATTGCGATCCTGGGCTACGGCAGCCAGGGACACGCTCAAGCCCAGAACCTGCGAGACAGCGGCTGCACGGTCGTTATCGGGCAGCGACCAGGCAGCAAAAATTACGATCTTGCTGTGAGCCATGGATTCAAGCCCGTCTCACTGGCCGAAGCAACCAAGCAAGCGGATCTCGTCAACATCCTGTTGCCAGACGAAGTTCAAGGCGACGCTTATCGCAACGACATTAAGCCGAATCTGAAGCCGGGTGCGTTGTTGATGTGCTCGCACGGTTTCAATCTGCACTTCGGACAAGTCATTCCACCCGAAGGGACCGATTGTGCGCTGGTCGCCCCCAAGGGCCCTGGTCATCTGGTTCGCAGCGAATATGAAAAGGGTGGCGGAGTTCCCAGCCTGATCGCCTTGAGCCCCGGCGCTTCCGAAAAGAGCCGTCAGTTGGCCTTGGCCTATGCGAAGGGGATCGGCGGTACTCGCGGCGGCGTCATCGAAACGACGATCGCTGAAGAAACCGAGACCGACCTGTTCGGCGAACAGGTTGTACTGTGCGGTGGCGTCAGCGCTCTGATCAAGGCGGCATTCGAAGTCTTGGTCGAAGCGGGATATCAGCCAGAAATGGCCTACTTCGAGTGTATGCACGAATTGAAGCTGATCGTTGACCTGTTCTATCAGGGCGGACTGAACTACATGCGATACAGCGTATCCAATACCGCTGAATTCGGTGATTACACCCGCGGTCCTCGAATCGTCACCGAGCAGACCAAAGCCGAAATGAAGAAGATCCTGCACGAAATCCAGACCGGCCAGTTCGCCAAGGAATGGATTCTGGAAAATCGCGCCAATCAACCGACGTTCCAGGCGATCAAGCGTCGCGAACGGACTCATCAAATCGAAGAAACCGGCAAGCAATTGCGCCGCATGATGAAGTGGATTAACGCTAAAGAATATTAATAGTTGCGTTGCCTCTGTAGAGCGACATGCTGTTGAATGACAACGCCTGCGATCCTTGGGGTCGCAGGCGTTTTTTGTTTGATGCAATACGCATCGCCGGAAATCTCAACCCAGACTTCCCGGTTTGACCCCTCCTCCCGCCCGTCGCAGCTTCGATATGTAGGCCGTAACGGCAATGATTCTCTGTCGCATTCGGAATCGACGCGGGTGCCCATGAAGTCGCGCCGGACCACGATCCGATAGACCGATTGACCCGAATTTTCGAATCGACTGCACGGCGAAAGGCGAGAGATGATTGAAGTCCAGGATCGGACCGCAGCACGTATCGCCGAACTTGAGCAACAACTTAAAGCGATGCGACTGCAGTTGCTGCAAGCTCAAAAGATGAGTTCGGTGGGAGTGCTCGCGGCGTCGATCACCCACGAATTCAACAACATTCTGACCACAGTGATCAATTATGCGAAGATGGGAATCCGCCATAAGGATGCGGCCACTCGCGATAAGGCCTTCGACAAGATCATGGCCGCCGGTCAGCGAGCATCCAAGATCACGACTGGCATGCTGTCGTATGCTCGACATCACGGCGATCGCCGTGAGCCGATGGATCTAGTTCCGCTGGTCGAAGATGTGTTGGTTCTCGTCGAGAAGGATCTGCAGCGGTTTCGCATTAAACTGGTCGCCCAGTATGAGTCCCGTCCGTGGGCATCGGTGAACTCCGGGCAGGTCCAGCAAGTCTTGATGAATCTGATCGTCAATGCTCGTCAAGTCATGGAATCGGGAGGCACGCTGACTGTTGGTGTGCGGACCAATACGGAAACCGGTCACGGCGAGATGAGTATCCGCGACACGGGCGGTGGGATTCCCGCGGAAAAACTACGGCGGATCTTCGAGCCGTTCTATTCGACGAAGACATTGGACGAGCAAGGGCAGGGCGGGACAGGACTCGGGTTGTCGCTGGCCAAAGATGTCATGGAGTCGCACGGTGGCAGGATTCGAGTCGATAGCGCAGTGGGGGCCGGGACAACGTTTACGCTGAAGTTTCCCTTGGTGCAGGCACCTGTTCTCCCAACGACATCGATGCAGAAAGTGGGTTAGCCCGGCTGGTTCACGGCCTGCTAACTGCTTTCGCCAGAAAGCAGGCATCCTTCCGGAGATGACGGCGTCGACAATGCAATCGCAAAGAAAACAAAGCAGCCCTGTGGGTTTTGCAATTTTACAAAGAATTGCGAAACCCACAGGGCTGCTTTCTGACTCCGTTGATTCACCTTTTAATTTAGGCGATGACGCTCTCAAGCCTCGCCACCGTCAACGCCTCGCGCAGAGGCTGGGTTGGCGACTGCATCGAGTGCCGACACGCCGCGAAAGAGCAACATTTGGCGAGCGGTGCTCCGCCCCAACGAGATTGCCGCCTACTTCTTTTCCCGCTTGTACACTCTGAGGAAGTGTCCGCTGCCAGGCTGGGTGGAGAACTCCGCGGGACGGTCCTTGCCCGGCTCGGCGGAACAGATCTTCAGTGTGTCCCCCTCAACCTCGTAGATGCTTAGGGTGATTTTACCCTTGTTCTCTCCCTCAGAGGTTTGGGTGGAATCTTGCGTCTTGGGCTTCTTCGTCGGGTCGATCTTGATGGTCCCCTCGAACAGGGGCTGGTCTCCCTTTTTGACCACAACCTTCTCGCCCCCGTCGAAGGTCAGCATGACGCCCTTGATCTGTTCGTCGGTGAGCTTCCTGCCGTCTCGTTCGGCTGAGACGACCACCCACGTCCCCTTCAGTGACTCAACATCTTTCATGACCGCCTCCTCTTTGGCATCGCCCGCCATGGCCGGCAACCCAACCCCAGCAAACAGGACCACAAATGCCGCCGCATGCAATCTCATGGGAACCTCCGTTATAGAAACGACATCAATCGGAACATCACGATTTCATGCATCCTTCCTCCTGGTGCGCTTCGCTTGCTTCCGCGGAGGCGGGTCCGGAGTGGCAACTACCACGAGTGACCCTGCGATCGCCCTGGCAAACTGGGCCGGTGATTCCCACAGCGGTACGTCGCCCGTGAAGAACCGCATGAACGCATAATGGAAGCATGGCCCCGTGAGGAGGGACGAAAGCGTGAGCGGGTCGGCCGTGGCACAGATCCACCCCTCCGCCTGTCCGGCCGCAAAGTGTGTGGCCAAGTGTTCCAAGAGCTTGTGGGGGCCGATCCGCCCGGCTCGCATCCGCTCACGGTTCCGCTCGGCCAGTTCGACGTCGGCGGCGAGACCGACCGCCAGCGGCAGGAGCTTCCCGAAATAGTCCACGAGCGCGACGGCAGCCCGCTCGAAGTAGAGTCGGAGGTTGCCGTCACTACCGGCGAGCACCGCGTCCAAGGTCGGAAGATGCTTCTCGACTGCGGCGAACAGAAGCTCGCTCTTGCCGGGGAAGTGGCGGTAGATGCTCCCTTCGGCGCACCCGGCGGCGGCCGCGATCTCCTTCGTCGTCGCCCCAGCCGCCCCTCGGGTTCGGAGCAGGACTTCGGTCGCATCCAGGATTTCATTCCGCAGACTCATCGTGTTCCTCGTCGCAACGGTTGTGTTCGAATCACGTCATCGAGCCGCTTCGTGGCGCCCTTGTTCAGTTTACTCATTGATGTCCGCCCGATGTCCCGGTCCGTTCGGGTCGGCGGACATGAACGCGCGAATCTCCGGAATCATTTGTTCCGCGGTGTCCTCGAAGAAGAAGTGATTCGCGTCGGGGAACTCGATCGTTTTGTGGTTCGGGAAGGCCTTCTCCCACCGCGCAAGGTCGCTACGGGGGAAGCCGATGTCCTTGAGCGCCCAGAAGACGAGCGCCGGCTTGTCCTTCACGCGGGTCAGGCCGGCCTCAAGCTCTGAGAAGTAGTCACCCGCCGCAGTGATCTGGCCTGGGTAGAAGGCCGCAACGCCACGGCGGTCGAGCGGGCGGAACGGGCGCACGTATAGTTCGAACACGTCGGGGGGAAGCTCGCGGACGATCCCGTTCTTGATGCCGAACTGGGCGAATCCGTTGAAGTTCACCTGCGCGAACTCGCCGACCGGCCCACCAGCGATGGCGGAGAAGATCCCGCGCGGTTCGCCCGGGGCCGTCGGCCACGCCCAGGTGCTCCCGAGGACGACGCGGCGGACGAGTTCCGGACGGCGTTCGGCCAACCCAATACCGATGGGGCCGCCCCAATCCTGCATGACCAGCGTCACGTCGCGAAGCCCAAGGCGATCCACGAACTCCTCAACGACGAAGCTCTGTTCGCGCGGAGTGAACCCGAATCCAGCCGGCGCGAGCGACAACCCGAAGCCGGGATAGTCGAGGGCGACACAGCGGTACGAGCCCCGGAGCCCGCGAACGAGGTCGCGCCACTGGAATGACCATGACGGATTGCCGTGCAGGAAAAGAAGCGTCTCACCCTTCCCCTCGTCCAGGTAGTGGACGCGTGCCCCGCTCGGGAGGTCGACGAACTTGTGGTCGACATCGAACCTGGCGTTGGGGATCGCGAAGGCCAGTCCGTCGGGGCCGGGTGGCGCGACCTGTTCACTCAAGAGAGCGCCAACAACGCCGGTCACTTCAACGACACCGAAGGCCACAATCGCAACCGTGCCGACGCGAGTCCATCTCGGCCGAGCGACGAAGCGAGGGACAATCCAGGCCACCACACCAACAACACCGAGTATGGTGGGCAAGGCTGCCCCGACGAGACCCGATGGACCGGCCGCGGCCATCCCGAGGAGAGCGAGCGCGGCGAGTCCGAGGAGAATCGCAGTCAACTCTCGGCGTGGCCGTTCGAATCGCCCGGCGAGGCGACGGTATAGGAACGCAGCGGCAACCGCGACAAGGACGCATATCGGCGCGACGACCGCGTACCGAAGTTCCGGATAGAAGCCGATACCGCGAGTGTGCGGCGTCATGTGGACGACGAGTACCGCCAGCAGCACGACGGGAACGGATGCCGCCCAACCCGACCAGAGCGCGCCGGGAACCGTCGCACAAGTCCGATTTGTCGCCTTCGAGTCGGTCAAAGATTCTGCAATTTCGTTCACGGTCTTCATCCTCGAAGCACCTCAGGCGGATCAAAAGGCATGCTCGCGCACCCACGCCTCCAATGTCTCGGGCGATCGTGCTTGTTGCTTTCTTTTACAACTCTGTAGCATTCCCGGCGGATGTGAGTGAGCACTCACACACGCATGTTAGACAGCACCGCCAGCTCGGTCAAGTGGGCTGTTCCTCTCGTCATTCCTGCGCCGGCGGGAATCCAGCGAGCCGTGGGACGGAAGCGATGCCGGAACAACGGAGTCCTACGACGATGGCTGCGGGAGATTCGCTGCGGACCGGAGGGATTCCCCCCTGCGCGGGAATGACACAAAGGTCGATTCGCGCCGGCGCGGGACTGACGGTTGTGCAATAGCCAATGTCGTAAATGCAAAGGGGAGCACATTTGTGCTCCCCTTTTTCATTGCCAGCGTCGACATTCTGGCGAATCAATTGTCTGCAACAGCTTCCCGGAATGGGAAGAATGCAATCGGGTCGAGCTGCATCACTGGCAGTGGAGTTTTCGAATTGCGAACAGAGAAGCTGTAGCAAACCACTTTTCCGGATGTCAGTTCGCCGACGTAGATCACGCCGCTCGAAACTGTCGCACCGCCGGCACTGGTCAGATAGGCATTTCCGGGGATGATGCAGTATTTGGCTTTCGCGGCAGCATTGGGCTTCAGGCCGAAATCGGCGGCAACGTTTCGGAACCAGAAGTTCGTGAAGGCATATGATTGCTGGTTGAGCTGCGCACCGGTCAATCGTCCCGTCAGGAAGTCCATGACGAAGACGGCCTCGGGCATCCCAAAATTCGTTTGTGTTTCGACCGTGCAGACGGCGAATCGGTCGTCGCGATCGGTCGCGACCGCTTGAGCCGTTTCGTGCGGCCAACAATAAGCCAAGCAAAGACCTGCCACCAAGCCAAGTCCCATCCAGACAAAACGACGTTCATTTCCACGCGGCAGCATGATCCGCTCCTTTAACTGCGAAAGAGACCGTCAGCGATTCTCGCTAAGTGATGTGATGCGTCGAACGACGCCACTAATACTGTAACGCTCCGATCCTTTGGCGGCTAGCTGTTTTCGCTGCAAGGGACTCATCATACTTGGCATTTGAACTCGACGCCCGATATGCTTCCGGCACTTTCAGCCGAAAACGAGTGGATTGGGCTCTCCGGGTTGTATCAACAACTTGTGATCGCTGATCTGCTCTAACTACAACTTCTGAGTGATCTCCGGGAGGAACCGTCGTGACTGCGGAAACAACCAACGGCTCGTTAAATCGAAAGTTGCGAATGGCTTTGGTCGGGGGAGGCCAAGGAGCCTTCATCGGTCGAGTCCACGCGACTGCGGCTGTCTTAGACAATCGCGCGGCCCTCGTCGCAGGGGCTCTGTCGTCTGATCCCGCCCGAGCCAAGGCATCCGCTCCGGCCTACGACATCGCTGCTGATCGAGCTTATGGCTCATTTGAAGAACTGTGTACCAAGGAAGCGGCGCTCCCCGCCGGCACGCGAATCGACTTCGTGACGATCGCCACGCCGAATCACACGCACTTCGCGGTCGCCAAGGCGGCATTGGCCGCCGGCTTCAATGTGATCTGCGACAAGCCGATGACCTTCGATCTGGCCCAAGCCGAAGAACTCGTCAAGTTGGTCGAAAAATCGGGAGCCGTCTTCGCGGTGTCGCATAACTACACGGGTTACCCGTTGGTTCGCCAGGCCCGAGAGATGATCTTGGGCGGTGAACTCGGCGAGATTCAGGCCATTCGCTCCAACTATATCCAAGGCTGGTTGCGAACGCGTCTGGAGTCGTCGGATCAGAAGCAAGCCGCCTGGAGAACCGATCCGACCAAGTCCGGTGCCGCAGGTTGCTTCGGCGACATCGGAACGCATGCGTATAACTTGGCGCGTTACATGACCGGGCTGCTGCCGGCTGAAGTCTCCTGCCACTTGAAAGCATTCGAACCAGGCCGCCGTCTGGATGACTATGGTCATGCGGTCATTCGCTTCGAAAACGGCGGTTTGGGGTCGGTCACCGCCAGCCAGATCTCACACGGCCGCGAGAATGATCTGTACATCGAAGTCGATGGAACAAAGGGAGCCTTGTCGTGGCGACAAGAAAATCCCAACGAAATGATGGTCCGACGAAACGGTCAGCCGCATTCGGTCTACACGCGCGATCCAAATGCGTCCTTCATGAATGGTGCCGGAAAGGCCGCGTGCCGCCTGCCAAGCGGTCACCCCGAAGCGTTCTTCGAAGCGTTTGCCAACGTCTATCGCTTCGCCTATGACGACATGGCCAAGCGAGCGGCCGGGCAATCGTTCGAACGACTCAACACCGTCTACCCGAATGTTTACGACGGCGTCGAAGGGATGTATTTCATCCAGCAGTGCGTCGCCAGCAGCGAACATAATGGAGCGTGGTTGCCGCTCAAGCATCCGGCAGCCCGACGCTGATTGAAGTGACTTCAAGACTCGCCCGGCGACATGTTCGCCGGGCGAGTATCATTTTGTCCCTGCGATTTCTACCGAAGGAGTCCCGTCGTGCGAGCAACCGTCAAGCAATGGATTTCGGCCTGGCTGGCGGTTTTCGTTGCGTGGGTCTTGCTCGACCTGGTCGGACACGGGTTGATTTTTGGTTCGATGTATGCGGCGCTGCCGAATGTTTGGCGTCCGCGAGCTGAGATCAAAATCTGGGTGATTTACTCGGGGGTGCTGGTGACCGCTGCCGCGTTCGTCGCAATCTATGTCGTGCAGATTCAATCCCGAGGGCTGATTGCGGGACTCGCGTACGGATTGCTATTCGGGCTGGCGATGGGATCGTCGCTCGCGTGCGGCGGCTACGCGGTGCATCCCATCCAGGCCGAGTTGGCTGTTGGCTGGTTCGTGCTCGCGATGGTGGAATATGCGATTGCAGGCGTGATCGTCGGTTCAATTGTACGTCGACCGAAGTCAGTACGAGGTTAAACGAAAGAGCCCCGGTTTTAACAACCGGGGCTCTTGTCAGTTCGAACCAATCACAAGACCTTAGTATTCACGCTTCGTCTTGATGCCTGGGGCAGGGACCGGATACTTGCCGTTTTCGTCGGCAATTATCGGAGCTGGACCGCCCACCATCAGTTTGTCGAGTTCGGGGGCGAACTCGTGCTCGCAGTTCAGCATTTCGTCGAAGGTGATGATGCGGCCGGTGTGACAAGCCATACGACCCATCGATGTGACCAAGCTGGCTTCCGCACCACGCTTCACTTCGTTATAGGGCGTGTCCTGACGAATGGCTTCCATCAAGTGGTCCCATTCCAACTGGTACGGGCTGATTCGATCTTCTGCCTTCCAGATCGCTTCACTCTCCACCATCTTCTGGCCCTTGTAGATTCGAGCCTTCGACGGCCAGTGGCCTGCAGCCGAGATCGTGGCCGATCCCTTAGTACCGTGAGCATAGCTGGCGAATTCAGTGGCTGCTCCGACCATGCAGCGACCTTCCAGGAAGAACTTCGTGCCGTCGCCGAAGGTGTATTCCACGCTGTAAGTATCGAAGTTCTGATCGACGTAATCGCCACGATAATGACGGCCGCCGTATCCCTTGGCTTCGACCGGCCAAATGTTCTTATCTTCCGTATCTTTCATCCAGCAACATTCATCAATGTTGTGGATCAGGAAGTCACTGTAGCCGCCACCGCTGGCCCACAGGAACGAATGGAAGTTGCGGATCTGGTATTCCAGTTCATTCTGGTTGGCTGGCTTGGGACCCGTGAAGATGCTCGCAGTAGGACCGGCACAGCGGTAGCCTCGCAAGGCAATGATTTCGCCCAGTTCGCCATTCTTGATGCGCTTGGACAGTTCACCACGATCGGCACAGTGACGGCACATCAGGCCGACGCCGACCTTCATATTCTTCTTCTTCGACTCTTCGTACAGCTCGAGCATCTTGCGAGTGCCCGGACCGTCGACGGTCACCGGCTTCTCCATGAAGACGTTCAGTCCCTTTTCGATTGCATACTTAAAATGCAGGTGGCGGAAGGCGGGAGGCGTCGTCAGGATGACCACGTCGCCCTTCTTCAGGCTATCCATTGCATTCTTATACGCGTCGAAGCCGACGAACTTGTGATCGTCGGCAACCTGGACCAGTTCCTTCTTATCATTCTTCAGCGACTCATGGCTCCCCTTCAGGCGATCCGCATAGGCGTCAGCCATTGCCGTCAGCTTCACCGGCCCCACCTTTGTCGACAGGGCGTTCTGAGCCGCCCCGGTTCCACGACCGCCGCAGCCAACGAGTGCCACGTTGATGGTGCCGCTTTCACCGGCGTACACGTACTGCGGCAAGGCGATCCCCGCCAATGCCGAAGCGGCCGCAATTTGACCGGTTGTCTTCAAGAGATCGCGGCGGGTGAGGCCTCCGCTAATATCACTGTTGGTTGCGTTTTCCACGGCTGAAGTCTCCTCGAGTGGTGCTGGTCAGTCGCAGGAGCCCCGCGACGCCGATCTGGATGGAATGCAGACACTGCCGTTTTACCGCTATTTGGGCTGCCACGCGAGTGATCTGAAATTCAATCCGAACCTTGATAACTCGAAATACGCCGTGAAACGAAAAAACACGGGCTCCGAAGAATCGAAGCCCGTGTTTTCATTGTGTGTGGCAATCAAACCAATTGCAGGTGAGCAAGCTCTTCCCGCAACCGGATTCGGGCCGTGTGCAGTCGTCGTTTGATGGTTCCTACCGGACTACGGAATCGATCACTCATCTCGACCAGCGACTGGCCATCGAAATAGAAGGCGACCAGAGTTGATCGATCAAGTTCTCGAAGCCGCTTCAAACCGCCCCAGACATGAGCGGCTTGCTCGACCGACAAGGCGGCATCCAAAGGAGAATTTCGCTCGCAATCGATGCTGCCCAGGATCTCGGGATCCTGAGTCGAAGTCGGTGGACGTCGAACCGTTCGGTTGATTGCCAACCGGACCGTAATCCGACGCAACCAACCTGGAAACCGCTCTGGTTCACGCAACTGTGGCAATTTTCGCAACGCTTGGATCAAGACGTCCTGAGTCAACTCGGCCGCTTCCGCCTGGTTTCGCAACCGACGCAATGCGATTGCAAAGACCGTCGGTTCGAACATCACGGCCAATTGGCCGAAAGCGTCCCGATCACCCGCTTGAGCCTGCAAAACCAATGGCAAGAATTCTTCCGTGTCCATTTCTATTCGTTTCCCAAAAAGCGGGCGATGTCATCGTGACACTGCCTGCGATGTGAATTCGGAGAAGCTGCGAATGGACCAACGACACTTAGACGTGAGGAATGCGCATGCAATTCCAACGGCCGAGTGAGCTGGACCATCGATGAGAGGTGACCGGGAAAACCAAGTCGTCACGTGTCGTGACAGACCTGGCCAACTCGAACACCACCGCACTTCGACGAGAGAGCAATCCCTGATGCCGAGCCTTAGCCGCAAAGTGAGCGGTTTAGGACTAGCATCGCCCATGCTGTTTCCGGCAGGTGGCGACTATCGAGTCGCCAAGTTCTGCCGTGGCACATGGTTGAGGGAATACTCCCGCCGGGACCTGTGGCCCCGAGTAACCCCTGTTTTAGGTCACTCGGACACGTGGAATCGGTGGTGGTACCCTCAAAATCGGGACGCAATGAAACCGGGCGTAGCTCGCTGGGACGGTACGACCGATGGGCATTCGCTGCGTCTACGACCATGCCGACTTGTACGTTGGCGTTGGTGTTGATCATCGCGACTTGAATGCCATTAATTGCTTGCATCGGGGGTACCTCCTGCGGCGACCGCAGTTTCCGGGAAACGACTTCTGATATAGATCTGTTTCGGAACAAAAATCCACAAGTTTGAGTTTTACGCGGCATTTGCCCCGCATTGGCAGCGAAAAGAGAAACAAAGTCCGCACACATTGTAGACACCCGTTCGCCAGAGAAGGTTCATGCGATTCCGGGAATCTGATCTTTTTTTTAGCAATCCGCGGCCGTTCGTCCAGCGGAATTGTCCAAAAAGTCGACTGGATTCCGGCAAATCTGACCTGTCACCGAGACGGAAAAGTTGACGTAATTGGAATTATCGATTCAGTTTGCGCATTGTTCGCAAGCTGCGAATTCAGACTTTTTAGAAAAACAGGCAAAATCCGTAAAGTTTACCGATTGTACCGGTCGATAAAGAGAGGGAAGAGATTTCGTCTCGGGTGTCTCATGGAACGAGAAATTAGGGAAAGGCTTCCCATGCCGCTGCATCGTTTGATCTGTCTGACCGCTCTACTGATGTTCTCCACCGTTGGCTGCTGTCATACACAGTGCGTCTCGTCGGATCCCTGCAATCCATGTGGGGCTGGGGCCTGCGGTGGCGGTTGCTCCCTGACCAACTGGTTTCATAATCGCTTTGCCTGCAATAGCTGCAGGAATTATAGCTGGTCGAATGACTGCTGTTCCGTCTGCGGTGGCAATAGCTGTGGGATGGACGGCGGGATGAGCATGGGTGGCGGCGGTGGTGGTTCAAGCTGCGGTTGCGGCCAATCCGGCGGTCAGTCGAGCGGCTACGCTCCTGCCTCACCGACTTATGTCACGCCTGCAGATCAGTCGCCCACACCAGTGCCTGGTCCAGCATCGCCAGCGCGAACCAATGAACCGATTCCAGCACCTGGTGCTCCAGACTCGACGACCTTCCAGGCCCCGGCCAATGGCCAGATTCAGCATGTTTCTGTCGAAGAATTCCATCGCCTGCCTGGTACGGTGATTTCCGGTCCAGGAGCCGTGCCGACCCTGACGCCACCGCCAGCCCTGTCGACGGTTTCTGTGCCCCCTCGGCCAGGAAGTCCTGTCCAGCAAGCTCAGTGGGTTCCCGCCAAGTAAGTGAATCTGACACTCGAAACGCAATGGGAGGCGGTGCGAAAGCGCCGCCTCCCTTTTGTTTTTCTTTGTCCTAAAACAAAAACGGGCAATGCGTTACGTACGCATTGCCCGCCCAGCCTGTTCAATATCAACGTTTAGCGGAAGACGCCCACCCAGTAAGGATAGCCGTTGCGCACCATATATCCGTAGCCAACCCGGGTACCGCTCAGCATGATGCCGTGATGCGGTGGCGAAGCGATCCAACCTTGGATTGCTGCTTCAGGGGTTTGGACGCTTTGGAAGATGATTTCCATGTATCCCATATTACTATGCTGGAAGCCGCCGTAATTGGCCATCCAATTCGCATGTCGTTGTGCATCAAGACACATCTGTGTGTCGAGGACAACGGGGCCCATGCCCATTTGGGCTCGATGCTGGTTCGTCAGTTCGACCAGCCTGACAATCGTTTGATGCTTAATCAGCCAATCGTGAGGACCTTCCTGCTCCTTCGTGGCTACCTTTTCGACTTTAACTGTCTCGACGAGGCCGTTGCTGGGGGCCAGAGCATCCGCGGGCTCGAACTCTGCCCATGCGGGCAATCCTGCCATCAGAACTGCCGACATCGCAATCACCAATCTAATCATTCAGTCCAACTCCTTGAGAAACTCGAATCATCCCGATTGGGTTACAGTCGCCGACCCATGGCGAACCCGACCGAGACTCCTCACAAGCCAGCCACTTAGACTGGCCTTGAGGAAGGAGAGCTAAACAGAGTCGACCTTGACGATCAATCAACGGGCGCAGATTGGATTGAAATGTGAAGACGGCTGGGTTGCGGGGGGCTAGCGAGGTTGCTAGCAGCGAATGGCTTCGGGTGACCACAATCGCGACGGCCATCTCCCCGAAACGATTGGGTGGCACTCTGGACCAGTGGGTGTTCGGTCGTGGTTGACCGCAATCCCGATTTGGCGGGGGAATCGCTTGTTTTTAGCCACTTTTGAGCGGTTCATGTGGCCAGAACTTTAATCCACAGTCAGTTTGGATACAGTGGGTCACCGACTAAACGCCTCTCCAAATTTCTGCGGAGTCTTCATGCGTACTCTGATCTCGGGCGCGACCTGCGTCCTGCCAAATGGGCTGTCACGGGCAAATATTCTTTTCGATGGATCAAAGATAATTGATATTGATCCGCCCTCAACTGCGGTTGTGGACGAGGTTGTGCGAGCCGACGGACTGCATCTGATACCTGGCGTTGTCGACGATCAGGTCCACTTTCGAGAGCCAGGACTGACTCACAAAGAGGACCTCTACACCGCCACCCGCGCGTGTGCCAAAGGGGGGGTCACCTCCTTTTTGGAAATGCCCAACACAAACCCGACGACGACTACCTGCGAGCGCCTCGCACAAAAACTGGAGTTGGCAGCTGGTAAGTGTTTGGTCAACTTTGGCTTCTACATCGGAGCAACGCCGAACAACACCCAGGAGTTGGTTCAAGCGAGGCGAACGCCCGGAATCAAGATCTTCATCGGCTCCAGCACGGGGGATCTGCTCGTGGATGAGCAGGCTGCGTTGGAGCAGATTTTCGCCGAAACAACCCTCCCAATTTGCGCACATTGTGAGGACGAAACAACCGTTCGTGCCAACCGCGACGCCCTGCAAGGAGGGAAAACCTTTCGAGACCATTCCCGCATTCGTGACGAGAGAGCGGCTGTCATTGCCGTTCAGCGGTCTATCGATCTGGCGTTCCGCCACAATCACCGCTTTCACGTTCTGCATGTTTCAACAGGAGCCGAAACAGAACTGCTGCGCGATCATCGTGATCTGATCACAGGGGAAGCTTGTCCACATCACTTGTTTTTCAACGTCGACGACTACGACCGCCTGGGATCGCTGGTCCAGATGAATCCATCGATCAAAACTGCCGCGGACAATGCGGCTCTCTGGACGGCGCTTCGTGATGGCCGCCTGCAGGTCATCGCCACGGACCATGCACCCCACACTTTGGACGAAAAACGTCAGCCCTATCCGAAGTCGCCATCCGGATTACCTGCCGTGGAGAACTCACTGGCGCTCATGTTGGACAGTGTCTCTCGCGGACTGTGTACCCTCGATCAAGTCGTGCACTGGATGTGCGACGCCCCGGCACGCGTCTGGGATCTCGTCGGCAAGGGACGAATCGCTCCGAAGTACGACGCGGATTTAGTGCTTGTTGATTTGAACAAGTCGCAGACGATTCGCGATGCTGAACAAGAAACCAAGTGCCGTTGGAGCCCCTGGGATGGAGTCACGCTGACAGGTTGGCCCGTGCGAACGTGGGTGATGGGGCAGACCGTCTTCGCCAACGGAAAAATTAACGACGCTGTGCGAGGGAGCGAGATCCAGTTTGATCATGGCCGCGGCGGATATTGGAAGACGCTTTAAGGGGACGCCCGTGGCATGAGTTGGATTCCGTTTGGGAGCATCAGACCGCACCGCGGCGATACCAGAAGACGGCGACGATCGCGCAAACCGCAAAAAGGGCGCTGCCGAATACCCAACTTTGGTCACAAGGACGTGGTGAATCGCAGATGGCGGGCGGTGCTGCGGGGATAGAAGATTGCCCGGCAACGTCGCGGAACGGGGATAGCGGTTCGACTTCATCGAAGTCTACGGGAGTTGATGTCGGCTCCTCGACATTTAACTTGTGAGGTGCCACGAATTCGTCCGGCCAAGCCGGTGAAATCGACAAGTCTGATTGATTCCGGCTCGCTTCTGCTCCCAATGCCAGCGAGACCACTTCGCTGCTTTCTTCGTTGAGATCAGCAGAGTTTTCCGGGGACTCAACGAAGTCTTGCCGCTCGCTCAGCGAATTGGAATGAGCGGGTTTCGAAAGTGTTAGGCTGCGGTTGGCCTGTACGACAGCGCGGTCATTCGTTTCGTTCGCTTCAATGTCAGTTTCCAAGCCCAGCGGAATGGCAATTTCAGCGTTCGGCATGACAGTGGGAATAGGTGCTGCCAACGATGCGGCAACCGGATTTGACTTCCGATAGGGGCGAAAGACGTTCAGACCTTGCGTCCAGTCCTTGCGTGTTTTGACACTCGAATCGGGTTCCGCCACCTTTGCCAAAGGCGCTGGCTTACTGTTGGCCGCGGTAGCCGCGGTATTTGCGACGGGCGGGGGCGAAGTCGGCGTCACGTCGGCAATTGTTGTCGAGGGAGAAGCGCCGACCTCGTCCGCCAACTCCATCGTTTCCTTAATTCGATCATCGATGCGCTGGACTAAATCGATCGGGCGTTCTTCATCAGGTGAATAGTCCAGTCGGGCAGAGTCGCCGAGGTCGTGGGCCACTTTTGCCGCATGACGGGCCTCGCGAAGTTGCCCCAGATCGAACAGGCGTCGCGCCTTTTCAACCATCGAATCGACTCGCACTCGGACATCATGAGCACTTCCAGATTGCCTGGGCGATCCTTCGGCCCGCTCGGCATCGTCGTCCAAGGCAGCTTTGAGTCTCTCAATCTGATCCTGTCCTTGATCAGCAAGGCCATTTTCTGTGGTCGCCGAATCCTGCGCCATTGCCGAATACTCCGCTTCGGAGTTGTAGCCACTGGCGGACACCTGATTTGTCGTTTCCACATTTCCCGCCGTTTGAACGGGATCCATTTTTGAGGATCCGCTCGCCAATCCCGTGCGAGTTGGCTTTTCACTTGTAGAAGGCGAACGCGAGTTGGCATCTGGTTTGGAAACAGACGCCGCGGCGTTTGCCGCGACCGAGGGTTCTGGCTTAGCAGGCTGACCGGGCTCGACACGACTACCTGTCCAGCGGACTTGAGGGACGGATTCCCAAAGGCCAGTCATCGTTTGGCGAGGTGTGTGTTTGCAACCTGCCAGTAGAAAGAGCATGACTGCAGCCAGCCGCAGAAAGCTGCTACATCGAAATCCCTCGGCGATTCGATTCCTGACGCGCACTAAAGCCAGCCAATTGAGGAATGTTTAGCGAATGACCGCGCAGCCGCACCGTGCGCATACCAGTTACATCGGTTGCGCAAGCTCTGAGGCTGAATCCAAATTCTCTCAAGTGATCAAGAATCACTGCGTGCGGCGATTTCTGCCGAAGTTCGTTGATGAACCCTCGCCTAAGGGGAGTCCATCAGGTTGGAACGTCCGCTCGTGTCCGTTGACGGTTGAGGTGGAACGCCATTCTGCGGGTCGAATTGCTGGGGCGATTTCGGGATCAAATCATTCGGCACCGGCTGTGCATTCGTCGGGACCAGCATCTGCGGATAGACTCCCTGGCTAAGCCATTGCGATCGCACACTTGGTGCGACAGCTTCAAACGGGGCACCTCGACGAGATTCTCGATTCGCCGCGTCCTCGTATGCCTTTTCCGGCCAGGCCCCTTCGTTCAGGTAGACTTCGTTGTAGTCGAGCAGCGTTCCCTTCTCGAGTTGGACGTTTTTCACTGCCAATTGGTACTCGACCAATGACCGGAAATAGGCGGTTTCCGCCTCGGCCAATCGTCGTTGTCCTTCCAGCAGCAGATAAAGAGTTGCCGTGTCTGTTTCTGTTTCGTACGTCGCTTCAATGGCGGCGACCTGTTCAGCGGCGGCCATGCGGCGATTCAAGTTCGTTTCGACCAACGCATAAGCACGCTCAACTTCGGAGAACGAATTGCTGAGGTCGTAGACAACGGAGCGCTCTTCTTCGTAGAGCAACGCTCGCTCGCGAACCAACTGCAATTCCGAATGGCGAATCGCCGCATAGGCTTTGCGGAACCCGATTGGGAAAGACAGTTCCACACCGGCCTGCCATTCCTGGAACTGTCCCGACACCAGGTCACTCAGCGCATTGTTGAATTCCCCGGATTGACCCTGCGGGAAGAGATCGTTGCCAAATCCTCGCCAACGGTATCTGCCAGTAACATCCAAGCGTGGCAGCAGGAAGTTCTTATTGGCCTGAAGTTCGACTTCACGCTTCTTGATCTGCCACTTTTGTCTTCTGAGTTCTTCGCGACGCGATAAGGCTTCGACGAGGCAAGATTCCCAGCTGTATGCCATTTTTGCCTTGAGCGGCTCATCGGAAGGGCGAATCAGGCGCCCGTCACTGATCGGAAGGCCCGTCAACAATCGTAATCGTCGCTCGACGACATAAATCCCGCCAGAGCCACGAAAAGTGCCGCCCGTACTGCCGTTGTTGGTACGGGTTCCGTCGACCAACTTGCCTTGCAATGCGTTCTGAGCTTCCTCTTCGAATCGGAAGTACTGTTCACGAGCCTGGGCTTCCTTTTGCGCTTCACCACCGCTCTTTCCCTGTTCATTCAGGGCGTGAATTTTCCGCCATGTCTTCAGGGTCGCGTCGCGTGCCCGAACCTTGGCCGCCACATCGCGATAGGCAAAATAAAGATCCCAATAAGCGTTTTCGACGTCACTGACAAAGTTACGCACGCCGATCTCGAATTCTGCCAACGCCGTGTCAGTGTTGATCCGAGCGATGACGACGCCGTTAATGGCGCCGGGTTGCGCTCCAGGCCCTGCCAGACGGTTAAAATCGACGCCACTTCCCTGCAATAAAGGATGCTTCGCTTCGACATCAAACCACGTCGTCCAGGCGCTTGGAAATTCATTGCCGGGGGCGTTGTTTCGATCGTATTGAGTGTAATTTTTGATCGCAAACTGCGTCCCCGTGGCGGCGGTTTTACTGAGCTGCGACTGCGACGTCCCGAAGTTCTGTTTCAACAATCGGGTACCACCGCCGAAGAACACGTTATTCAGAGCGCGGTCATTGTTCTCGTACGACATATTCGTCGTAAATGCGGCGTCAAATGCACTAAGTGCGGATTCAACACCGACGCGTGGATCAGTTTCGACGACGGATGAATCGAAGCGACTCTTCGTGGCGTCCGGGGTACGTAACATCGTCCCCCCCAAGTCGCGAAGGATCGATGAATTGGACAGCGCCAGATGGATCGTTTCTTCGAGGCTTAAATCGAGATACTCTTCGGAGTCGAGGTTCACCAGCGACCTTGGCGCTGGAGTTGTCGCCAGAAGATCTTCTGATGGCGTCGGATGATCGGGAATCTCGATCTTTTTCGCGAGGTTCTGATAGTGAGCCGCATCGACCCCGACTACCGACGGGGGTGGCGTATTCGCATGGTGTAGGCACCCACCGACGACCATCATGGTCATCGCGCAGATTCCTAGGACCGCTGCGGTTCGTCGCATCGCTGGCACTTCCCGACTATCGCTAACAATGAGGGGACGACTTCGTTCCCAGTGATCGATGAGCCATGGAATGACGGGCACGTATGGGGACTAAATCCACAACGGTGGCCAGTCTTTCATCTGAAGTGATCGACACATTTCCCAACTGACAGAAACGGAAATCTCGGCAAAATCGGTGTTTTCAGAAAAGTCGACCGCTGAAAGATCTTGACCGCAAAATCAGAAGCCCCCATTTTAAATATTCCGCGCAGGTCCCCTGTTCAGTCCATCTCGCTTTTGTCGAGATGGTTTGGAACGCAGCGGGGTTTCTCAAATCGAAATTGTTGCCGACGTTCGGATATACTCCTCCCCTTCGAACGAAAACGAGTTCTGATGGGACCGCATGTCCTCGCTCCACAGTCCATCCACGGTGAACAGTGATGCGCAGCGTTTGCAGATGGAACGCAGCATCGATGAATTGGCAGAACTGGCCAGAAATGAGTTAGAGCCGGCGCGTTTCTTTGGTGAAGTTCTTCGCCGATCTCTGCAGCCAGGCGGTGCCACTTACGCGACACTCTGGCGTCCGTCGCTCGATGGTCTCTGGGAGTCCGCCGGTGAATACCCACAAACGGGTATTCTCGCAGATCAACTTGCGGAAGGCCGCCAGGAGTTGCTCGAAGAGGTCGCCCGCGGCTCGCATCCACAAGTGACTTCCGGCTCGGCCGAAGGCTTACATGCAGATCGGCTCTCAGTCTTAAGCCCGCTGCATCATGCGAATGTCACTGTCGGAATTCTGGAAACGGTCTTTCCACTGCCAACGAATGCCACGTTATCCCCGACTGTCTATCAATACCTGGCGGCTCTCAGTGAGATCACCGCGGATTTCTTGTCGCAACAAGAATTACAGCAACTGAGACGAATCAAAGGGATCTGGCAGCAATGGGATCACTACCAGCAACGACTTCAGCTGTCATTAGATCTGCAGTCCATCTGCGCCGCGATCGTCAATGACGGCCGGATTCTGGTCGACTGCGATCGAGCAGCGATTCTGGTCCTGAAGCAAAATAGATATCGAGTCCAGGCGATTAGCGGTGTCGAGCGTATTGATTCCCGAGCAGGGGCAGTTCGGTCGCTGGAAAGTGTGACGAACAGTATTCGTCAATCGAGCGACAAGATCTGGACGGCGCTTCCTCCAGATCCGACGGTGGATGTTGCTCGTACAACATTGCTGGAACGTTACCAGCAAGAAACCAACGCGTGTTGCATCGGGGTGCTTTGCGTCACTGACACACCCGACCAGGCGGCGACCGGCAAGCCCATCGCCATGGTTGTGTTGGAGAAATTCACCGCCGATCCGAATTGGAGCGAATCTCGGAGTCGCGCCGAGTCATTAGTGCAACGCTCTGCATTCGCATTGCGTGCCGGGTTGACGCTGAATGAGATTCCCGGGTTGCTCGCATGGAAGCGCTGGCGAAGTGGAAACAGCCTCTTTCGTCGGCCCACACTGTTAATCGCACTGGCAGTTCTGACATTCACTTCGATTGCACTAATCGCGATCCCCTCGCAATTCACGGTGACGGGACACGGCGAATTGTGGCCCAGTTTGCGACGCGACGTTTTCGCCAGCACAGCGGGAATTGTCGATCAGGTTCTCGTCAAACACGGTGACGACGTTGATGCCGGTCAGCCACTGCTCGTGTTGCGAGATCCAGAGTTAGAACAGGATACACCGCGAGTGATCGGCGAACTCGCTACAACGCGCGAGCGATTACGAGGAGTGCAGCTTGCTCGATTGACCAGCAGCGCCTCATCCGATAATGCCAGCAAAATTCGGCAGTTAGCGGCAGACGAAGAGGAATTGAAAGAGCGACTGAAGACATTGGAACGGCAACGCACGTTGATCGACGAGCGTCAGCAGCAGTTAACCCTGCGTAGTCCCATTGCGGGCCGGGTCCTGTCGTGGAACCTGGCACAGCATTTGTCCGCAAGGCCCGTGGAACGAGGTCAATCGCTCCTGACGATTGGTGAGACTTCTGGATCGTGGATTGTGGAAGTTCAAGTTGCCGACGAAGACACGGGTCACTTGCTGCGGGCGCAGCAGGCGCTCGGCGATCATCTCGAAGTCGACTTCCAACTCCCTTCAGAGCCGGGGCGAAATCACCGTGGCAAGGTTCGTGAAGTTTCGCTGACCTCTGAATCCAATGATCAGTCGACCGGTCACGTCAGGGCGGTCGTGGAGTTTGACAGCCAGCAGGTGACTCAACTGCGTCCCGGGGCGACCGCCATCGCTCGCATTCATTGTGGCAAGAAATCTCTCGGCTACGTTTGGTTGCATGACCTGATTGACGCGATTCGAATTCGACTGAGGTTCTGATGGAAAGTCCCATGACAAACAGAGCGTTGAGTCACTTCACGCGAACTCCGTCAATGGCGTCAGAGCCACAAGGGTCAGGCTTCGGCCTGAATCGCACGAGGACCGTCCAGCGGTCTCTGCAACTCGTGGCACTACTCGCTCTCGCGAGCATCCAATTATCGGCGATACTTCAAGCCGAAGAGATCCGCGTCGAGTCGGCACTCCTGACGCTGCTTGAACAGGCCGAAATCTCGGCACGCGAGGCCGGTCCGCTCATTCATCGCGAGATCTCGGAAGGGGTCACCGTCGAGAGTGATACGGTCTTGGGAAAGATCGACGATCAGGAAGCACGCCTGATCCTGGAACGCGCCGTCACCGAGTTGAAGATGGCACATGTCTTGGTTGAGAACGACATCAAGGTGCGCTTCGCCCGCAAGTCTCTGGAGGTCGCACAAGCGGAACTCAAGCGTTCCCAGGAATCCGTCGAAAAGTTTCCGAAGAGTGTCTCGCAGACAGAACTGGATCGACTGCGACTCCTGGCTGACAAAGCAACGCTCGAAATCGAACAGGCGGCCGTGGACCACGAGCAAGCGGTCCTCTCTCATCAGCTCAAACAACACGATGTCGACCGAGCAAAACTGTCCCTGGAACGTCGCCTCATCAAAGCCCCCTTTCCAGGAGTGCTCGTCCAATGGAAAAAGCAGCGGGGGGAATGGGTTGAGCCCGGCACTCCCCTGGTCCGCATGATTCGGCTAAATCGCCTGCGTGCCGAAGCATTCGTGTCGGCAAAACTATCGCCCTCAGACCTAGTCGGTCGCAGTGTCACACTGATCGTCGACCCTTCCGAAAAGTTGAAGAAATCAAAATTTGAAGGCCGCCTTGTTTTTGTCGATCCCGAGGTTGATCCTGCCACGAACCAGATGCGAGTCTGGGCAGAGATTGATAATAGTGAACTGATTCTACGTCCCGGTCAGTCGGCTGTCCTAATTCTGCACTCCGTGAAGGCAGGGGAGTGATGTCTACGTCGGCACCAACGACGGGCCAGCGAGTCCCGTGGACAAAACGAGCCGACTTGAAAATCGTGCCGTTGGAGTTCGCAGGACGGCGCTCGTGGGGCATCAAGGATCCCCTGACGTTGGCATACTACGAGCTGCGCGACGAAGAATATTTTGTACTGCAGCAATTGAACGGACAGGCAACTGTCGACGACATCTGCAATTCTTTCCACGACCGTTTCCAGCCTGCCACGCTGCCCCCCGCAGAATTGCAGCAGTTCATCGGCCAATTGATTGTGCAAGGCCTGCTGATCGCCGCCGGTGCCGGATACGGTCGAATGCTGGTGGCTCGCGATCGGCAGACAAGATCGAGACGATTCTGGACGCGTCTCAGCAGCGTCCTTTGTATTCGGTTCCGGGGTATCGATCCCGATTGGCTGCTCGAATGGTTACTGAACAGGATCGGTTGGATTTTCTCACCCGCCATGCTGTTCGCAAGCCTGCTGCTGATCGGTTGGGGAATCGTACTGGTGGTCGTTCAGTTCGATCATGTCATTGAACGCTTGCCAGATGCTCATGCTTTGCTCGCGACCCAGAACCTCATCTGGCTCCCGATGCTACTGGCCGTTGTCAAAGTTCTGCACGAGTTCGGCCACGGCTTGGCTTGCAAGCGATTCGGTGGCGAATGTCGGGAACTCGGCGCGATGCTGCTCGTGTTCACCCCCACGCTCTATTGCAACGTTTCCGATTCGTGGATGCTTCGCGACAAATGGAAACGCATCGCTGTCAGCGCCGCTGGCATGTGGGTCGAACTTATCATCGCCGCCACCAGCACATTACTCTGGTGGTTTAGCACGCCGGGACTGTTTCATTCGATGTGTCTGAATCTGATGATCATCTGTGGAGTCAGCACTTTGCTATTCAACGGGAATCCGCTGCTCAGATACGACGGCTATTTCATTCTCTCCGACTGGCTCGAGATCCCCAATCTGCAGCAACAATCCGTCGAATCCATTCGCAGCGGGATCTGCTGGTGGTTCTGCGGAATTCGTGATCGATCCTTCGCCGATTCGTCGAGAGCTCGCAGGTGGTTGCTGTTCGGCTACGGAGTCGCGTCCTCAACGTACCGCGTTCTCCTGGCGTTCCTCATTTTGTGGTCGCTCTACTATTGGCTGGAGCCCTATGGCCTGGCCGCCTTCGTTCAACTAATGGCTGTTCCCATGATTGGTCTCATGTTCCTACGGCCTGTATTGGCCGCAAGCCGCTTTTTTCGAGCTTCGCAGAATCGACAGCAGATCAATTGGCCTCGCTTGATCTCTCGCGCGGCGTTCTGCGGACTTCTATTGATCGCGATACTGTTCCTTCCCGTTCCCAGCCGCGTTCGGGCGGGAGCACTACTCGATCAAGGCGATGCACTCCGCGTCTATTCGACGCTGGGTGGAACTCTTGTTCAAAGTGTCAAACTGGGAGCCTCCGTCGTCGCTGATCAGGAGGTGGCTCGTCTCGTGGATCCGCAACTTCAGACGCGGCTCATTCGATTGGAAGGCGAGTACAACCTGCATGTCCTTCGGCTCGGGCAACTCGAACGTCGACGCATTTTGGATCCCGAGGTCGCGGCGCTCATTCCGGCAACGCGAGAAGCCAAGCACGATTTCGAAGTCCAACTGGCTCAATTGCGTGACGCCGCCGAACGCCTGGTCCTGAAGTCACCCTGTGACGGGATCGTGCTGCCTGCGACGCCACAATCGGGGCAGGCGTTACCCGGAGCGCTGCCGACCTGGGCCGGATCTGCTCTCGATGACCGAAACTCTGGCTGCTTTGTGAAACCAGGGACGACGTTGTGTCTCGTTGGTTCACAGGAAAGTCGTGACGCCACGCTGCTGGTCAACCAGGACGATATCAACCTGGTGCAAATCGGCCAGCCCGTCCGAACGGTTTGGCATGAATTGGCTGGCGAAGTTCTCACCGGAACTGTGACGGAAGTCGCCGCCTTGGATCTGGAGACGCTCCCTCGTGAAGCGGTCCAGCGCCTCCATCTGCCCGCTCGTTCGACATCCGAGGGAAGCATCGTTCCAGTCGGAACTTGGTATCGAGTGCGAGTCCACCTGGATTCCACGAACTTGCCACTGGCACGGAATGCCGCTGGTGAGGCCAAGATCTTGGTTGCGCCGCAATCTCTCGGACGCAGCATGCTGCGCTGGCTCTCACGCACATTTGCGTTTTAAGCGGCAAGTCTCAGGGAAAGATGTACAGCATTCCGACTGTCGCCCCGGCCTGATAAATGGCCCCTTTCAGGCTCAGCGGAAGGTAATGCCGACGATAGAACGCCGGTGTCCCCGGTCGATCCACGCCCAGCGTATAGACTGGCTCGCACGGATCGTCGACACCACAGTTGTACGGAATCAAAGGGACTCGGCCGAAGAAGTGAGCCGCCGACACTAGGGGTTGCAGGCACTCGGGAACATGAATCACCCCTTCCTCGCCACACCAGTAGGTTCTGAACCCATAGGTGTAACCCTGTCGTTCCAAGTTGGGCTCTTCGAACAACAACGGCAGGTGCCGAGTGGCCGGTGCTTCCCATTCATAGGTCGACAGCAGCCAAGGACGACTATCCCCCAGCGGTGAGAAAAACGATCCGTGGCTCGTCAAGAACTGGTTGGCCTGATTCAGTCGAGCCACTTCCAGGGGGCTGAGCTTTTCGGATTCGGGAAGATTGAGCGAGATCGAAGCTTTCAGTTGCCCCAGAGGTTTGTCCTGCCAATTCTCGGTCGCACGAGGATTGTGGGGGATGATTGGCGTTTCCTCACCCGCAGGCGCTGGCGGGACCGCCGCCACGTTCACGACTGGTTGTGCAGACGCGATTCCAGCAAACAGCAAGATCGATGCAGCCATAATGGCCGTGCCTCGGCCCGCCACCGAAACGTTGCCAACAATGGAAAGTGACATTCCTATCTCCCGGCCGCTTTGAATGCGCTCCGCGTACAGACTTCGCCATTCAGGTCTTTCGGGCAGGCATTATCAGAGTAATCAAAGTTTCGCTCAGATTCGCTTCAAGCCGCACGACCCCTAAAGTTCGCCAGAAACCGCCTGTCGTCAAGCGCCTTAGCCTCTCCACTCGATGACAGAGCGTGACGAACTGGCTTTGAGTTCGAATCTCCGTGAGCGCTCCGTGGCACGCCCACTGCTAGGGGCTAGCTTTGTGTGCGACTTGGTGAGTGAATAATGTTGGCGGCAATTAGAAGCAACATCCTGGCAATTAACAGGATATGCCGATTCCTGGATCGGGTCAGCCAGTCGCTATGTCATTAAAAAGATCGTGCGGATTCGAGAAAGTAGAGAATGCGGCGAACGAAATTGCCGCGGTGTCGCGTATTAGATGAGTAAGAAGCGGGCGTTTTGGCAAAGTTTGCTGAAGAATCTGGTGTTTCCTTCTCCCAAGAGGGCTAGGATTTCACCATCTAAGTTGCGCAAGCATTAAATAATGCGCAACTTCAAAGATCGCGGTTGATGTGAAGTCGCTTTTAGGTCAGGGGACGCCCTGACAAGTGAAGCAGGAATGGGCCCCATGCAGATATCCAATTGGCTTTGGAGTTGGCTCGAGATGCGCCAACACCGCCGAGCGCCACAGTCACCGCTGGACTATGCGGCGCGTCTTACGCTGCGCAAACTGGAAGAGCGGCAAGTTCTCAACGTCACCGCCGTCTTCGATGCCACTGCCGGCGCGCTCACCGTCACGGCGGATGCCAACGACCATGTTACTGTCAGTGTCGACACCACCACCCACGAAGTGACCGTTAACGGTAATACTGTCACGATTGAAGACTCGGTAACGCATTCAGCGACATCCGTTCTTGCCTCTGACATCCACACGCTTGACGTGACGGCAACCGGAAACTTCGACAACGTCATCGACTTTAATGGTCTGACTGCCGCAGACGGCACGTGGGATATCACTATTGACGGTGGCGACGGGACCGACCAGATCGATGTGAACTCCAATATTGCTCTGACAGGGACTGATTCGATCTTCTTGTCCGCCGAAACGATCAATATCGGCGCGTCTGTGATCAGCACTGATCAGGGCAGCATGACATTTGACGGTGCCGTGCATCTGTCGTCGGCAACGCTCAGCGGCGATATCCACCTCGGCGGCGACCTGTTCGTGGACAGTGGGCTAAACTCGCTCAGCGGCCAGCTTACTGATACCAGCGATATCTTCCTCGTCGGCGGAGCAGAGTTGACCGTTACGGGCCTGAGTTCCGGGACGCTGGAACTGGGGTCGACTCAAACGCTTTCCGGTAGCGGCACGTTACACGGCAATCTCACGGGAACGGGCACCGTATCGCCTGGCAGCAGTCCGGGAATCTTGACGATCGATGGTGATTTCGAATTCGATGGCACGATCGATTTCGAAGTAGACGGCACGGCGCAGACTCTTGGGGTTGATTACGATCAGATTGTCGTCACTGGTAATCTCGACATCACGGGAGCCACGCTCGTCTTCGCAGGGAGTTCGGCTTCGGTGCCAGCAAATCAGCTGGTTACTTTGATCTTGAACGACGGCCCGAGCACGACTGCAGAGGCCGCCAGCCACACTCAGGGCCAATCCATCGACATCAACGGCACCGCTTACAAGATCTTCTACAGCGGTGGCGATGGCAATGACGTCGTTTTGGTTGAAGCCACGATCCCAGACATCGTTTATGTCGAGGACATTGACTGGTCGCTGTATTCCGAAGGTATGCTGATCACCGACGCTGACGGTGCTGGCCATTCCGCAATCTATGGAGTGACAGCGTTCAACTCAATTCAAACGGCCGTTGACAACGTCGCCGCCGGTGGAACTGTCGAAATCAATGCCGGTACTTATGCCGAAGCAGTCGTCGTCGACAAGAGCTTGACACTCGACGGGCTGACGGGTGTCGCGGCTGAAGTCGAGATCTCCGGTTCTGGCAGCGATGGAATCTCCATCACGAGCGGTGCGACCGATGTCACCGTGTCTGATCTGACTGTTTCCAACAGCCAGAACGGTATCAGTGCCTTTGATGTCGCAGGAATGCTAACGCTGACGTTCAACAATGTCGTCGCCACGGGCAACACCGCGGACGGGTTCCATCTCCAGTCCATCGGCAGCGTTCAATTCGTGGATGTCACCTCCCAGAACAATTTCGGCAACGGGATCTGGATCGAATCCGTAACGGGCTTGGTTGACGTCAATGGTGCAATGCTCACCAACAACTTGGGTGATGGCTTCAACCTGACGCTCGCCGGTTCGGCAACACTGACCAATGTTGAGGCCTATTCGAATCAGGGAAGCGGACTGACCATCGCGACAATCCTGGGCGACCTGTCGCTCGATTCCGTTACCTCCGGCACGGTAACGCCAGGACAGGGAAACTCTCTCGATGGTGTTTCCATCACTGAGGTCTATGGCACTCTTACTCTCACCGATGTGGAAGCAGACGGGAATACCGAATATGGAATCTCGCTGGTGCAGGTTGGAATCACATCCTTAATCGCGACCGTTGATGGCGGTGGAGCACAAGGAAATGGCCAGGACGGACTGCACGTCTTTCTGATCGACAGCCTCACCGTTACAAACGGTACGTACTCGTCGAATCTAAATGACGGACTCAGTATCAACAATGTCGCCACGCTTGAGCTAAACAGTGTGACAGCCGAGTCCAATGTGCAATACGGCCTCGATATTGCCGACACGGATTCGGTGAATGTCGATGACGGTTCGTACTCATTCAACGAACAACTCGGCATTTTTGTCTTTACGGCAGGCGAAGTTGTTCTCACGAATGTGAATGCTTCCGACAACCTGGCTGGCGGAGCCTGGGTACTGGATGGCGGCACGTCGATTATCGTGTCCGGTGGGAATTACGATCGCAATCTGGCCACCCACGGCTTGCTGCTCGCCGCGGATGTGATCTCGATAACAGGTGCGACGGCAAACGACAATGAAGGCTACGGCATCGCGATCATTGGGGCTGATACGGCCACTATTCAGGACACCGAAGCTTCGGGAAATGGAGAGGGCGGAGTGATCGTGACCAGCGTGGGTACGGTCGAAATCGACAATGTCACCGCTACGAACAATGACTTTGGCGGGCTGTTAGTGTCCGAGGCAGACAGCGTGACCATTTCCGTCGGCACGTTCAGCGACAATACGAATGGTGTCGGGATCAGCATTGATGGGGTTTCAGGCGCGGTCACTCTGACCGATGTGACAGTGACCGGAAATTCCGGGGGCGGGCTGTCAGTCTTGGTGAACACCGCCATCGCGGTGCCAGTGGCTGCTGACACCGTCCTCGTTGATGGCGGCACATATTCCAACAATGGCGGCGTCGGCATCCAACTAGACGGTGTGACGACCAGCGTCGAAATCGACCTGGCCGGCATCCAAAACAACGCTGGATACGGTATCGAGATCAGCAATACCGGCCTGCTCACTCTGTCCGATATCGCAATGTTAGGAAATGTCGGCGGGGGATCGATCACCGATGTGACGATGGTGACTTTGAATACGACAACAGGGGCCGACACTGTCGACATCAACACCGCAACCATCGGCGGCGAAGGCCATCTACAACAGACAAGCAACTCGACTGCACAGGATATTCTGTCTTACACCGGCGTCGACACTCTGAATGTGAACACCTTGGACGGGACCGATACCGTTCACGTCGCAGCTCATTCGACGACGGCCATCAATCTAGACGGTGGGGCGGATACTGATACTGTTTCGATTGAAACCCCAAACCCGACACTGACAGTTGATGGCAGCGGCTTCACGGTGGCCACCACTGGGAATGCGCTGATCTCGGTCCAGAATTTCGAGAACGCGAACCTGTCTGGCGCGGTCGTCTTCAGTGGTTCAACGGGCGACGACACACTGACGCTGGCCGCTTCTGATGTGGACGCTGCGACGTACACACTGGTAACGGATGGCAATCTGATCGTTTCCGGTTCCATTGCCAGCGTGACCTCTGTGGAATTCGACGCTGGCGACGGTGATGACTTGTTCGTCATCGAAAACCAGGTAGGCGGGCTCTTCAACCCCGTGAATGGAATCGTCTTCGACGGTGGCACGGGAGGAGAGGGAACACTGGGCTTTAATCCGGATGGCGATGCACTCCAGATTATCGGTGGCTCCGCGACGACGGTGGAGCATCAAGTTGGAAATGCAAATAGTGACGGATCAGTGCTGTACAACGGCTCCGCTTCGATTACTTACAGCGACGTGGCCTCGATTCTTGACACTGTCACCGCAACGAACCGGACGTTCACATTCCTGGGCGGCACCGAAGACATCACGGTTTCTGACTCGGGAACCAGCGGCGAAACGACGATCAGTTCGACAGTCGGTGGACAGATCACATTCAGCAACCCGACTACCCTGCTGTCAATTAACTCGGGAACTGGCGACGATACGATCACTTTAGATGGCGTCGGCAGCGGTTACGTGGCGTCGCTGAATATCGATGGAGGAGCTGGCACTGACGTCGTTGATTTCAACACAAATCTCGTATTGGGCAGCTTGGCCCAAACCGGATCGATCGCCGTCCAGGCCGAGACCATCAATGTCGATAACGGAGCCAGCCTCAGCGCGAACGGAGGCACGTCGAACGGCACGATTACATTAACGGCTTCCGACGAGATTGTGCTCAACGGAACTGGCAGCCTGACTGCGGGAGATGTCGCTCTGGTTGCCAATCGAATCAACCTCGATGCCGCTTCGACCATTGGGGGGACAACCGTCGAGATCCATCAATTCACCAATGGTCGGGCGATCGATCTTGGCTCGACTTTCGATCCCAACGGCGGACCGTTGTCACTCAGCGACATTGAACTGGGCCGAATCACGGCCGACACGCTGACGATTGGCGAGGTGAACAGCGGGTCGATCACCGTGAGCGATAGCATTGCGCCCGCAGGCGTCACAACGCTGCATTTGATCACGGGAAGTGCCGTGATCGATGCGAACGTCGCCGGCCCGGACCTGACTGTCACAAACCTTGCCATTGAAGCGGTCGCTGGCATCGGAGACGGAAACGCCCTGGATACGATCGTCAGCCATCTCGCCTTTCACAATACCACATCGGGCGACATTGCGATCTCAAATACGGGCAGCCTAACGATTGATGCTGTGGCAGGCGTTATGACGTCGAGTAACGATGTGGCAGTGGGGACCACGACCCTTAACGCGGCCAGTCCGATTACATTTGCGGTCAATGTCACCAGTGGTGGCACGATCACGGCAACGACCGCCGACAATGGGGCCG
Organism: Schlesneria sp.; assembly: GCA_028291515.1. Taxonomy (GTDB): domain Bacteria; phylum Planctomycetota; class Planctomycetia; order Planctomycetales; family Planctomycetaceae; genus Schlesneria. Next base: position 104,538 of record JAQGHU010000001.1, on the reverse strand, counting down.
CGAACGCAGACAACATCACCGTCAACACGGGCGTCACTGTCGAGTCGACTGGCGGCGACGTCATTTTTCAAGCGGGTGACCACATCATTGTCAACGCAACCGCCACCGTGAAAGCCGATGTCGGAAGCATCACGCTGGTCTCTGGATTTGGTGACACCGACAACGACGGGGGACAGCAACTCGATGGTTCGGTTCAAGCGGGAACGACCGTCACGATCGACTTGTCAAACGCACCGGGCTCCGCAACGCAGGCAGCCACCGGGGCCATCGTTGCCGCCAATCTCGAATTGCTCAGTGCGAACGGTGGCGGATCATTTAACTTGACCAGTGCCTCCAATAACGTTGTCACACTGGCTGGAAATGTCGACGGAGCGGTGCAGTACCGGGATGCGGATGGCGTCGATGTCGGAGTTGTCTCGTCCAGCGGACTAACAACGACTGACGATAGCGTGACCATCATGGCAGGTGGGGCAGTGGGGATCAACGAGTCGATTTCGGCGGGGGCAGGCACCGTCCGCATCGCTGCCGGTGGAAATATCACAGAAGCCACTGGAGCCACGATCACGGCCGCTTCGCTGGGTGTGCGGACAACGTCAGGCAGTATCGTGCTGACGGAAGCGAATGACGTCGCCACATTCGCCGCGAATGACTCCGTCAGCGGTCAGGCAGTGAAGTTCCGCGACCTGAATGCCTTCGATGTCGGTTCCGTCAGCGGCACCACACTGTTCACGGCGACAACAGGCGTGGCGACGACCAATGGCGATGTCACCCTGAAAGCGGGTGGTGCGCTCGGCATTAATGAGTCGATCGACGCTGGTAGCGGAACCGTTCGGATCGCCGCTGGGGGGAGCGTCACGGAGGCTGTTGGCAAAATCATCACCGCGGACAGCCTCGGAGTGACGACCACCTCCGGTAATGTTGTTCTGACAGAGTCGAATCAAATCAACACGCTGACCGTGAATAATTCGGGTGCCGCTGGTGTTGTGAAGGTCGCCACTTCGAGTGGCGTGACGATTGGAAGTGTTGCCGTCGATGCTGATCCTTTGCTGTTCGGTGCGACCAGTGGGATCACGACGAGCAACGGAGATTTCACCCTAGCTGCCGCGGGAGCAATCCAGATCAGTCAGGCAGTCGCCGCGGGATCGGGAACGGTTCGGCTGCAGACGACAACTGGCGGAGTCGGTCAATCAGCGACGGGCACGATCATGGCGGACAATCTGGGTGTTCGGAATGCGTCCGCTGGGAACATCACTCTCGATCAAGGTAACAACGTCACGACATTCGCGGCCAGTAATACCGCTGCGAATGCCTCGATCACATACAAGGACACGAATGCCGTCATCATTGGCTCGGTCACGGCTGATGGGACTCTGTTCACTGCCACAAACGGAATCAGCACTTCGACTGGCGACGTGACAGTGTCCGCAGCGGGAGACGTAACGCTCAATCAATCGATCGCTGCGACGGGGGCCACGGTCAGGATCTCTGCGGCTGGCGATGTCACCGAGGCCGCTGCGGCGACCATCACCGCCGCCTCGCTGGGTGTGCGGACCTCGGCTGGCGATGTCGTGCTGACCGAGGCGAATGACGTTGCTACATTCGCCGCGAACGATGCTACCGCCGGCAAAGTGGTGAAATTCCGGGATGCAAATGGCTTCAATGTCGGCTCTGTCAGTGGCACCACACTCTTCACGGCGACGACGGGTGTGGCGACGTCTAATGGCGACATCACCCTGAAAGCCGGTGGTGCGCTCGGCGTCAACGAATCGATCAATGCTGGCGGTGGAACAGTACGCATTGCTGCTGGCGGCAGCGTGACGGAAGCAGTTGGCAAAACCATCACTGCAAGCAGCCTCGGTGTGACGACATCGGTCGGGAATATTACCCTGGATCAGAACAACACCGTTGGCACGTTCGCCGCCAGCGACACCTCGGCCGGCGGAGCCGTCACCTTGGTCGACACGACCGGTGTCTCGATCGGCTCTGTTGCGGCGGATGGGAGTCTGTTTGCGCTGACCGACGGGATGAGCACGTCTGCTGGCGACGTGACTGTGTCTGCTGCGGGCGCGGTGACGCTCAATCAATCGATCGCCGCGACCGGAGCGACGGTCAGGATTTCGGCAGCAGGTGATGTGACAGAAGCCGCAGCCGCAATCATCACCGCGACTTCGCTGGCCGTGCGGACGACCACTGGCGATGTCGTGCTGACTCAAGCGAACGATGTCGCGACGTTTGCCGCCAGCAACACTGCCGCAGGGAAGGTTGTGAAGTTCCATGATGCGAATGCCTTCAATGTAGGTGCTGTGACTTCGAATGCGTATGTGGCTACGACCACTGGTGTCACAGCGAGCGGTGATATCACGTTCAAAGCGGGGGGAACGCTCGGTATCAATGAATCGATCGACGCTGGCAGTGCCACGGTACGCATCACCGCTGGTGGCAGCGTGACAGAGGCTGCTGGTAAGACGATCACCGCGGATAGCCTCGGAGTGACGACCACGGCAGGAAATGTCGTCCTAACAGAGTTGAATCAGATCAACACGTTGGCTGTGAATGATTCGGGTGCTGCGGGTGTCGTGAAGATTGCCACGGCCGGTGGTGTGACGATTGGGAGTGTATCTGTCGACGCGGCGTTGTTTCCTGCGACCAGTGGGATCACGACGAGCAATGGAGACTTCACGCTGGCCGCGGCCGGAGCCATTCTCGTGAACCAGGCGGTCGCCGTGGGGTCGGGGACTGTCCGGTTGCAGACGACAACTGGCGGAGTTTCTCAATCGGCAGCAGGCACGATCACGGCCGACAAGCTCGGTGTTCGCAATGCATCGACGGGCAATATCACTCTCGATCAAGGCAACAACGTCGCCACGATTGCTGCCAACAACACCGCTGCGAACGGAACGATCACCTACCATGATACGAATGCCGTCGCCATTGGCTCCGTCACGGCTGATGGAACTCTGTTCACAGCCACAAACGGCATGGCGACCAGTGCCGGTGATGTCACTATCACCGCCGCAGGAACTGTCACGCTCGATCAATCAATTGCCGCCGCCGGAGCGACCGTGCGGATTTCGGCCGCAGGCAGCATTACCGAAACTGCGGGAGCCACGATCACTGCCGCCTCGCTCGGAGTTCGGACAACGACAGGCGACATCCTGCTTACCGAAGCGAATGATGTCACCACGTTCGCCGCGAGCAATGCGGGCGCCACGAATGTCGTGCGATATCAGGACGCGAACGCGTTTAACGTCGGAGTTGTCGGCTCCAACCCTTACGTCGCTACAACAACCGGTGTCACGACAGCGAATGGTGATGTCACCCTCAAGGCGGGAGGAGCACTTGGCATCAATGAATCGATCAACGCTGGCAGTGCAACGGTGCGCATTGCCGCAGGGGGGAACGTCGTCGAGGCTGCCGGCAAGACCATCACAGCAAACGTTCTCGGTGTAACGACGTCAGCCGGAAATATCACGCTGGATCAGAACAACACCGTTGGCACGTTCGCCGCGAGCGACACGGCAGTCGGCGGTGCGATCACTTTTGTCGATACGACGGGCGTCTCAATTGGTTCGGTCACTGCCGACGGAAGTCTGTTCTCGCTGACGAATGGGATTAACACGTCTGCTGGCGACGTGACGGTGTCCGCCGCAGGTGCCGTGACGCTCAATCAATCGATCGCTGCGGCGGGTGCGACGATCAGGATCTCGGCGGCGGGCGCGGTTACCGAAGCGGCCGCCGCAACGATCACGGCCGCCTCTCTGGGCGTGCGGACAACTTCGGGCAACATCGTGCTGACCGAAGCGAATGACGTCACCACATTCGCTGCGAATGATACTGCCGCCGGCCAAGCCGTGAAGTTCCGAGATGCAAATGCATTCAATGTTGGTTCCGTCATTGGCACGACACTCTTCACAGCGACGGCGGGCGTGGCGACGGCGAATGCCGATGTCACGCTGAAGGCGGGTGGTGCGCTCGGCATTAATGAATCAATCAATGCCGGTAGCGGAACCGTACGCGTCGCCGCTGCTGGCAGTGTGACAGAGGCTGCTGGCAAAATCATCACCGCGGATACCCTTGGAGTGACGACCACGGCAGGAAATGTCGTCCTGACAGAGTTGAATCAGATCAACACATTGGCCGTGAATGATTCGGGAGTTGCTGGGATCGTGAAGGTTGTGACTTCGGGCGGTGTGACGATTGGAAGTGTTGCGGCAGATGCGGATCCCTCGCTATTCGGTGCGACCAGTGGGATCACGACATCCAATGGTGATTTCACGCTGGCGAGTGCCGGAGCGATTCAGATCAATCAAGCCGTCAACGTCGGCACGGGTACCGTCCGACTACAAACGTCGACGGGCGGAATCGCTCAATCAGCGACCGGTACAATCACGGCGGACAAACTGGGTGTTCGGAACGCATCCACTGGCAATATCACTCTGGATCAGAACAACACCGTGGGCACGTTCGCGGCCAGCGATACGTCGGCCGGTGGTGTGATCACCTTCATCGATACGACCGGTGTCTCGATTGGCTCGGTCACGGCGGACGGAAGCCTATTTTCGCTGACAAATGGGATCAGCACTTCGACCGGGGACGTAACAGTGTCCGCTGGAGGGGCCGTAACGCTCAATCAATCGATCGCTGCGACAGGGGCGACGGTCAGGATCTCGGCCGCGGGCGATGTGACGGAAGCCGCCGCGGCCACGATCACCGCGACAGCACTCGGTGTGCGAACCACAACGGGCGATATCGTCCTGACTCAAGCCAACGACGTCACTACGTTCGCGGCGAGCAACACCGCCGCCGCCAAGGTTGTCAAATTCGTGGACGCGAACGCCTTCAATGTGGGTGTTGTCACTACGAATGCTTACGTGGCGACTACCACTGGTGTCACGACATCGAATGGCGACATCACTCTTAAGGCCGGTGGTACGCTCGGCGTGAATGAATCGATCAATGCCGGCAATGGAATCGTCCGAATTGCCGCCGCCGGTAGCGTGACCGAAGCGGCCGGTAAGACAATCACAGCAAGTAGCCTCGGCGTGACAACCTCCGTCGGGAATATCACGCTGGATCAGAACAACACTGTTGGCACGTTCGCCGCCAGCGACACCTCGGCCGGTGGTACAGTCACCTTCGTGGATACGACTGGTGTGTCGATTGGCACGGTGACTGCAGATGGCAGCTTGTTTGCGCTGACAAACGGGATCAGTACCTCTGCTGGCGATGTGACCGTGTCTGCTGCCGGAACCGTGACGCTCAATCAATCGATCGCAGCGACGGGTGCCACAGTCAGGATCTTGGCGGCCGGTGATGTGACGGAAGCGGCGGCGGCAACCATCACCGCCACAGCGCTCGGCGTGCGAACCACAACGGGCGATATTTTGTTAACTCAGGCCAACGATGTCACGACCTTCGCCGCCAGCAATATCGCCGCTGGCAAGGTTGTGAAGTTCCAGGACGCGAACGGCTTCAATGTCGGTGCTGTTGGATCCAATGCGTATGTTGTGACCACGACGGGGATCTCGACAGCAAATGGAGACGTCACGCTCAAGGCGGGTGGCGTGCTCGGGATCAATGAATCGATCAATGCCGGCAGTGCAACAGTGCGCATCGCCGCTGGTGGCAGTGTGACGGAGGCTGCTGGCAAGACCATCACCGCGAACAGCCTCGGCGTGACGACATCCGTCGGGAATATCACGCTCGATCAGAATAACGTCGTTGGTACGTTCGCCGCGAGCGACACCTCGGCCGGTGGAGCCGTCACTTTCGTTGATACAACCGGTGTCTCGATTGGTTCGGTTGCGGCAGATGGAAGTCTGTTTGCGTTGACGAGCGGGATCAGCACCTCTGTTGGCGACGTGACAGTATCCGCCACAGGAGCAGTGACGCTCAATCAATCAATCGCTGCGGCTGGAGCGACTGTCAGGATTTCTGCGGCTGGCTCTGTTACGGAGGCCGCTGCCGCAACCATCACCGCCGCTTCGCTGGGTGTGCGGACAACTTCCGGCAATATCGTGCTGACGGAAGCGAATGATGTCGCCACCTTCGCCGCCAATGACGTTGCAGCCGGTCAGGCCGTGAAATTTCGAGATGCGAATGCGTTCAATGTTGGTGCCGTCAGTGGCAATACCTTCTTCACTGCGACAACTGGTGTGGCGACTTCGAATGGAGACGTGACGCTGAAAGCAGGCAGCTCGCTTGGCATCAACGAATCGATCAATGCCGGCAGCGGAACAGTGCGCATCAGTGCCGGCGGGAGTGTGACAGAAGCGAGTGGTAAGACTATCACCGCAAATAGCCTCGGGGTGACAACCTCAGCGGGAAATGTCGTCTTGGCGGAATCGAATCAGATCAACACGTTGGCGGTGAATGATTCTGGTGCTGCTGGTGTTGTGAAGGTCGCCACAGCGAGTGGCGTGACGATTGGGAGTGTTGCAGTCGATACTGATCCCTCACTGTTCGGTGCGACCAGTGGGATCACGACATCCAACGGAGATTTCACTCTGGCTGCGGGTGGACTGATCCAGATTAATCAGGCCGTCAACGTTGGGTCGGCGACAGTGCGACTCAACACGACGACGGGCGGAGTTGCTCAAGCGGCGGCAGGCACGATCACTGCCGACAAGCTGGGTGTTCGAAATGCCTCGACTGGCAATATCATCCTCGACCAGAACAACACTGTGGGCACGTTCGCCGCGAGCAACACGGCCAATAGTGGCACGGTCACGTTCGTCGATTCCATGGGCGTGATTGTTGGTTCCGTCTCGGCAGATGGAAGTCTGTTCTCAGTGACGAACGGGATCAGCACTTCGACGGGCGACGTGACCGTTTCGGCAGCCGGATCAGTGACACTCAATCAATCGATCGCGGTCAGTGGTGCGACGGTCAGGATCTCGGCGGCAGGTGATGTCACTGAAGCCAGCCTGGTGACTGTCACTGCCGCGTCGTTAGGTGTCCGAACCACAACGGGTGATATCGTTCTGACGCAAGCGAATGATGTTTCCACGTTCGCTGCCAGCAATTCTGCAGTTGGAAAAGTCGTTAAGTTCCAAGACGCAAATGCCGTCAATATCGGTTCTGTCTCCAGCAATACGTTCTTCTCGGCAACGACGGGGATTGCGACGGCGAATGGCGACGTGACCTTGAAGGCAGGCGGGGTCGTTGGAATCAATGAGGCGATCACTGCCGGCAGTGGAACTGTCCGGATTGCCGCGGGCGGAAGTGTCACAGAATCCGCTGGCAAAACGATCACAGCAAACAGCGTGGGAATCACAACAACGGTCGGCAATATCACGCTGGATCAGAACAACACCGTCGGCACATTCGCTGCCAGCGATTCGTCATCGGGCGGAGTGATCACCTTTGTGGACACGACGGGTGTCACGATTGGTTCAGTCACTGCCGATGGAAGTCTGTTCGCACTGACGAATGGAATCAGCACCTCTGCCGGCGATGTCACAGTGTCCGCGGCAGGAGCAGTGACCCTCAATCAATCGATCGCTGCTGCGGGAGCCACGGTCAGGATCTCGGCAGCAGGCGATGTGACGGAGGCCGCCGCCGCAATCGTCACCGGGACGGCATTGAGTGTCCGGACGACCGCTGGCGACATCTTGTTGACTCAAGCCAACGATGTCACGACGTTCGCCGCCAGCAATATCGCCGCTGGCAAGGTAGTGAAGTTCCAGGATGCAAACTTATTCAACGTCGGTGCAGTCGGGTCCAATGCCTATGTCGCAGCGACAACGGGTGTCGTGACTTCCAATGGCGATGTCACGCTCAAGGCCGGTGGCGCGATCGGTATCAATGAATCGATCAATGCTGGCAGCGCCGTCGTACGCATCGCTGCCGGCGGAAGTATGACCGAGGCATCCGGTAAAACCGTCACCGCCAACAGCCTGGGCGTGACCACATCGACTGGCAATATCACTCTGGACCAGAACAACACTGTCGGCACGTTTGCCGCGAGCAACGCCTCGGTTGGCGGCAGCGTCGCGCTGGTGGATACGACAGGAGTCTCGGTCGGCTCCGTCACCGCGGATGGCAGTCTGTTCGCACTGACAAACGGAATCAGTACTTCCACGGGCGATGTGACTTTGTCAGCCTCCGGTGCCGTCACTCTCAATCAATCAATCGCTGCGGCGGGAGCCACGGTCAGGATCTCGGCGGCGGGAAGCATCACAGAAGCCGCCGCGGCCACCATCACTGCTGCGGCACTCGGGACAAGGACGACATCGGGGAATATCGTCCTGACCGAAGCGAATGATGTCACGACATTCGCCGCCAATGACGCGGCTGCTGGTCAAGCTGTGAAGTTCCGAGACGCAAATGGCTTCAATGTCGGTTCCGTCAGCGGCACTACGCTCTTCACCGCAACGACGGGCGTGGCGACTTCGAATGGCGACGTGACTTTGAAAGCGGGAACGACACTCGGCATCAATGAATCAATCAACGCCGGGACTGCCACTGTTCGGATTGCAGCTGGCGGCAGCGTCACAGAAGGGACTGGTAAGACGATCACTGCCGACACTCTCGGAGTCACAACCTCAGCCGGGAATGTCGTCCTGGCCGAATCGAATCAGATCAACACGTTGGCCGTGAATGATTCCGGTGCAGCCGGTGTCGTTCGAGTTATCACCGCCGGCGGAGTGACAATCGGAAGCATCACGGCAGATGCGAACCCTTCTCTGTTCGGTACCACCAGCGGCGTCACGACGACCAATGGTGACTTCACGCTTAATGCTGCTGGAGCAATCCAGATCAATCAGGCCGTCAGTGCCGGAACAGGCACGGTCCGTCTACAGACAACCACAGGTGGAATCTCGCAATCGGCGACTGGCACGATCACCGCCGACAAACTGGGCGTTCGCAACGCGTCGGCGGGAAATATCACGCTCGATCAAAACAATAACGTCGCGACGTTTGCCGCCAGCAACACTGCTGCAAATGCTTCGATTACCTACAATGATGCGGATGCTATCACAGTTGGTTCAGTGATCGCGGATGGAACACTATTCACCGCGACCAACGGGATCGCGACCAATGTCGGTAATGTGAATCTCACCAGCGGCGGCTTGCTGACAATTGGCGATGGCACTGGTCAGGATCTCACGGCAGCCGGGGCAACCGTCACATTGACCACCTCGGCAGGGGGAATCACGGAAGCGGCCGGTTCGATTATCTCGGCCAATAATCTGCTGCTACTTGGAACGGGAAATGATTCGCTAACCCAGGCCAATCTCGTTAGCACCCTCGCCGCCAATGTGGATGGATCAATCACCTACGTGGATGCCGACGCGTTGACGATTGGCTCGGTGGGTGCCGCGAACGGAATCACAACGACGAACGACAACGTCTCTGTCAAAACAAGCACCGGTGATCTGACACTGGCTCAGGCGATTACCGCTGGTACCGGGACCGTCACTCTGGAAGCGACAACAGGTAGTCTCGTCGACGGCAATGATGGTTCGACGATGATCACCGCGGGTGATCTGTCGCTCAGCGCCAAAACCAACATCGGTGATATCACGAATTGGTCGACCGGAACTGGCAATGCCATCGATGCGACGATCTCTGGCAGCTTGACCAAAGCCGCCATCACCGATGCCAACGGCGAAATCTTCATCAAGTTCACTGGAAACGCCACCATCGGGACTGGTGCCTTAAGTCTCGCACCCGGCGCTGCCGCGTCGGCGATGATCGTGGCCACTGGAAACCTCGACGCTCGCAACATCAATACGGCTACGGCGCTGTCGGCTGGTGATCAACTGGCGCTCGAGGCAAACGGCATCCTCACCCTGCCGGACGCTGGTTTGAATGTGGGCGATACGGGCAATCTGCGTCTGCATGGGACCAGCGATGTGGTTGATGCCAGCGGCCGCACGCTGGGAGAACTGCGGGCTGCCAACCTGGACTTCGCTAGCGGATCAACCGGAGGCAATACGGTTCTGAACACTCGTGTGGCCACCGTCAACGCGGCGATCACAGGAGCCAGCGCCAGCGGCAAGTCATTAACGATCAATGAATTCGATGGTCTGGCGCTCACCAGTGTCGTGACGACCGATGGTGCGATCATCGTCAATGCGTCACAGGGAGTCGCGGGCGATATCACCGTGTTGAATGTCAACGCGGGAACCACTCGAGTCACCCTGAACACGACTGCCAACGGTGGTGGTCAGATCATTGATGGCGACGCCGTCGATAACCCGACGACCGCCAATATCACGGCCGCCGAAATCGATCTGCGAGCCGCCACTGGAGTCGCCAACGGAAACAAGCTGGAAGTCGCCACCAACAGTTTGGCTGCCACCACAGTCTCCGGAGAGATCAACGTCCGCGATGTCTCCGGAACCCTGACGATCGCCAACTTGGCAAGCGGAACCAACGGAGTCTCGATCACCGGCGGAACAGCTGGCAACAAGATCGATATCTCCACTGTTGGAGCTCTCACCGTTAACGCCAACGTCACCAACGCTGGGACCGGCAATCGCTCAATCCTGCTGTCGTCGGACGGGAGCGCCGGAACGAACGATCTGTCCATCAACGCCAACGTGACGACGACGGGCGGCAATTCCGCGATCACACTCCTGGCCGGTGACACGGCATCGTTCACCGCGACGAGCACCGTTTCCGCCGCAGGCACAGGTTCCGTGCAGGTCTTCGCGGGAACCGCCTACAACAATGGCGCAGGCAATTCTGTGGGTACTCTAACGGGCAACATTTCCATGTCCGATGGATCCGTCATCCAATCGGATGACGGCAACATCACATTGTCTGCTCCCAACGACGTTGCGGTCAGCATCGTCAACGCGAACGCGAACGGCGATGGCATCCGTGGCAATATCGTCATTACGGCTGATGCGGATCTAAGCGGCGTCGGCGCAATCTCTGAATCATTGACCGGCGAGGCCGCTAACCTCACGGGAAGTTCTGCAACGCTGATGGCCGCGACGGGGATCGGTGCTTCGAACGATATCGATACGAATCTGGATAGCGTCTCCGCCATCAACAGCACGTCCGGCGCGATCGCCATTCAAGAAACCGCTGCCAGCGGAGCCCTGGTCCTCACGACCGCCACCAATGTGGGGGCATCCATCAGTGTTGCGACCATTGATGGCCAACTCACTTCAGCCGGTGTCGTCACGACAACCGGAGGTGGTGCGATCACATTGTTTGCCGGCGATTCGGCGGCGAATAACGGCGGCAATCTGGTCTTGCAAGGTGCGATCACCGCTCAGTCAGGTCAGGTCACGCTCACCTCTGAACGCAACGATGTCACTTTCACCGCCGGAGCTGATGTTGCCACGACCACAGGGACGATTCAAGTAAACGCCGGAACGACGACCGGCGGTAAGATTGTGATGACCGATGACAATGTAAACGTGACAATCTTGAACGCCGGGTCCGGACTGATTGATTTGAACGCCGGTGGAGATGTCACGCTCGGCAAGCTGGTGACCAGCAGTTCCAGCAACGTCGCAGTTCAGATTCACAGCACCAGCGGAGCCGTGATCGATGCCGATACGAACGCGGCCGTCGATATCGATGCTGCAAATGGGCGTCTGGTGATTGTTGCAGCGACCGGAATTGGCTCTTCGAACGCGATTGAAGCGTCACTAGCCTCGATTGATATCACGAACACAACGTCGGGAAATGTCGCACTCGTCGAGACAGATGCTCTATCAATCCAGCGCATCAATCAACAGGGAGCCGGTACGGTCAATGTGACAACAAATGGAGCCCTGACCGTAGCAACCGGGGGCTCCGGTATCTCTGCCACAGCAGGCAAGGTGACGCTGCTCGCGACTGGGGTGTCGGGTTCCGTCGATGTTGACGCGGCGATCTCCACCACCAGTGGCGATGTCGATATCACCGCTGATGGACTCCTGACCGTGAACCAGCCAATCAGCACTGGCCTCGGATCAGGTGGCGCCGTGCATGTCACGAACGCGATGGTGAATGCGACACTGACAGCAGGTCAGGGCGATATCACCCTCAATGGTGGCGGCCAGGATGTGATCATCACGGCGGATCAATCGAAGGCCGTGACAATTACCTATTCGGCAACCCGCGACATCATCATCCGCGCGACTGTCACGACGACGGGGTCAACGAGCGACATCATCCTGACAGCTGATTCGGATGGCAATGGCGTTGGCGGAGTGTGGATCGACGAGTCGGCAGCAACCAATGCCAAAATCGACGCTGGCCGAGACGTGATACTCAAAGGTTCCGATGTCTTCGCGACCGCGGGATCGAATGATAGCATTCGCATCGACAGTGACGGGGCGGTCAATCAGATCATCGCTGGTCGAAATATCAATCTCACTGCCAATACCGCAGCACCGGCAGGAGCAGACATTGTCATCGACGGTGTCGAATCGGCCACCGCAGGTTCGATCACGGTTGATTCCAAGGACGCAATTCTGATCTCGGCTAATCAAAACGCTGGGACCGACCTGCTGTATCAGGACGCCGTCCAACTGACAGCCGATATCACGTTGACGGCTGCTCAGAATGTCACTTTCACCCAAACGCTTGATGGCGCCCACAATCTTCAGATCACGGCTGGTGGAATTACTGCCTTCGAAGGAGCGATCGGGGCCACCAACGCCTTAACCAGTCTGACGACCGATGCCCCCGGGACCACGGATCTCAACGGTGGCGTGATCAACGTGACAACGCTGGACCTGCAAGATGACGTGATCCTGACCGCCAATACGACCATCAATGCAACCACCGTCGCGTTCGAGAAGACAATCAATGCGGACGTCGCCGCGAATGATCGAACGTTACTCGTCAATGCCACAACGACGACCTTCAATGGGGCAATCGGAACTACCAATGTCCTGGCGAGTCTGACGACGGATGCCGCTGGAACAACGCACCTCAACGCCGGAACGATCGATGCGAAAGTAGTCGATTTCCAGGATGCCGTGATCCTCGAATCAACCACCATCGTGAATGCGACGACGGTCTCGTTTGACAGCACGGTAGACGCTGCCACCGCGGGACTCCAGGGTCTCACCGTCAACGCCTCTGGAACGACGACATTCGGTGACGGGGTCGGTGATGACAAAGTGGGCGGTGCCAAGTCGCTGGCGTTCCTGACAACTGATGCGATTGGTTCGACGATCCTCAAGTCGACAAGCGTCACCACGAGCGGTGATCAGACATATCACGACGCTGTGGTGCTGGCGAGCAACAGCGTGACCGCGAACACGACTCTGACCGGTGTGAACGTCTCGTTTGACAGCACTCTGGATGGGACGTTAGCTGGCACGCAGGGATTGACCGTCAATGCCTCGGGAGTGACAACATTCGGCGACGGCACGGGCGATGACAAGGTGGGTGGGGCGACCACTCTGGCATTCCTCACCACCGACGCCGCGGGATCCACGGTGTTGAAGTCGACCAGCGTCTCGACCAGCGGGGACCAGACGTATCACGACATTGTGGTCCTGGCTAGCAACAACATCACGGCAAATACGACGCTGAATGGCGTGAACGTCTCGTTTGACAACACCGTCGATGGAACCACTGCCGGCACGCAGGGACTCACAGTCAATGCCTCTGGCACAACGACATTCGGTGATGGAACCGGCGACGACAAAGTCGGCGGAGCAACGTCACTGGCATTTCTGACGACGGATGCGCCTGGTTCGACTCTCCTCAAAACGACAAGCATCACGACGAGCGGTAACCAGTCCTATCACGATGCTGTGGTCTTGGCGAGCAACAGTGTGACGGCGAACTCCATTCTGATCGGCGTCAATGTCTCGTTCGACAGCACGTTGGATGGAACCGTGGCCGCAACACAAGGGCTGACGATCAACGCCTCGGGGCAAACAACCTTTGGTGATGGAGTTAATGATGACAAAGTCGGCGGTGCCACTTCGCTGGCATTCCTGACGACAGATGCCGCAGGATCGACGGTGCTGAAGTCGACGAGCGTCACGACCAGTGGAGACCAGACCTATCACGACGCTGTCGTGTTGGCCAGCAACAGCGTGACGGCGAACACCACACTCAACGGTGTGAATATCTCGTTTGATAGCACTGTGGACGGGACGGCCGCCGGTGTACAAGGGTTGACCGTCAACGCCTCGGGCACGACGACGTTCGGTGATGGATCCGGCGATGACAAGGTCGGTGGTGCGACATCGCTGGCATTCTTGACGACCGACGCGGCGGGTTCGACACTTCTGAAATCAACGAGTGTCACCACGAGTGGCGATCAAACGTATCATGACGCCGTAGTACTGGCGAGTAACAGCGTCACGGTGAACACGATGCTGAACGGTGTGAATGTCTCGTTTGACAGCACAGTTGACGGGACGACTTCGGGCACGCAGGGCCTGACGATCAACGCCTCGGGAGTGACCACGTTCGGTGATGGAACGGGCGATGACAAAGTGGGAACCACGTCACTCGCATTCCTGACGACCGATGCCGCGGGCTCAACGGTGTTGAAATCGACAAGCGTCACGACAAGCGGCGATCAGACGTATCACGATGCTGTCGTGCTGGCCAGCAACAGCGTGACCGCCAACACAACCCTCACCGGTGTGAACGTGTCGTTCGACAGCACGCTGGACGGGACCACCGCGGGGACACAAGGCCTGACGATCAATGCCTCAGCAGTGACCACGTTCGGGGATGGAACGGGCGATGATAAGGTCGGCGGAGTCACCTCGCTGGCGTTCCTGACGACGGATGCTGCGGGTTCGACGGCGCTGAAGTCGACCAGCGTCACGACGAGTGGGGACCAGACGTATCACGACGCCGTCGTGCTGGCCAGCAACAGTGTCACCGCGAACACGACCCTCAACGGCGCCAACATCTCATTCGACAGCACATTGGATGGGACTGCCGCGGGCACGCAGGGGCTGACAGTCAACGCCTCGGGAACGACGACATTCGGTGATGGAACCAGCGACGACAAAGTCGGCGGTACCACTTCGCTGGCATTCCTGACGACAGATGCCGCAGGATCGACGATTCTCAAGACGACAAGTGTCACGACGAGCGGTAATCAGACTTATCACGACGCGGTGGTCCTCGTGAGCAACAATGTGACTGCGAAGACGACCCTGACGGGTGTGGACGTCACATTTGACAGCACCCTGAACGGGACGACAGCAGGGACCCAGGGTCTGACAGTGAACGCGACCGGGGATGTCTTGTTCACTGGCGCCGTTGGTGGACTGGTTCAACTGGGTGATACGCTCATCGTGAACGCTCATAACGTCACCGAGACGAGCGGACTCAATGCGACAAGTCTGGTTCAGCAAGCGGGGACCGGGACAACAACGTTGAATGGAAACGTAGCGACAACTAATTCAACCGGCGTTCAATTGACGACCGCCGCGATCACCGTCAATGCGCCGATCACGACTACGGGATCCGGTGTGGTCACATTTACCAATGCGGGACTGCTGACAATCAATGGCAACATCAGTGCCGATGGGGCGATCACCCAAAACGGCGCTGGATTGATCACGATCACTGAACCAAGAACGCTCAGCACCACGGGCGACATTGTCAGCTTCGCGACAAATGTGACGCTTAATGGCAGCGGATCGCTGCTCATGATCGACACCACAACCGGAGGGAACTCTGCAGGAGCGAATGTGAGCTTCCTGGGCACGGTCCACGGAGCCACCTCTGGCGTCAATGCAGAGAGCCTGACGATCAATGCGGGGACCGGCGGTGCCATCCGCTTCGCTGGACAAGTTGATTCCCTTCACACTCTGACAATTACGAATAGCGATACGACGACATTCCAAAGTACCCTGCAGGCGGACACGGTACTAATTACGGATACCACCGACA
Organism: Schlesneria sp.; assembly: GCA_028291515.1. Taxonomy (GTDB): domain Bacteria; phylum Planctomycetota; class Planctomycetia; order Planctomycetales; family Planctomycetaceae; genus Schlesneria. The sequence goes on along the minus strand of JAQGHU010000001.1, from coordinate 88,704 downwards.
CTGTGGCCTTCCAGGGCAACACCAACCTCGCGACGCTGACCACGACGAATCAGCCCTACAACATCACCTTTGGAAAGGTCGGTGGCCCAGTTGTCACGGATGTGATCACGAATCCGGTGAACTTCCTGAGCACGGGGCTGGTCACGATCGGGCTGAATGCGGGCGACAACGTCACCTTCACTTCGGGAGTGACTCACACCGTCAGCGCGACAAACATCACCGGAACTCTGACTTCGATCACGGGTGCTGTGCAGTTCGGGACGACATCGCTGGACGGGACGATTCGGACTCAGGCCCAGCAAGTCACTCTTCAGGCGACGACACTGACGGGAACGAGTCTGATTAACACGACGTTCGGAAACGCGATCGGCGCGGACATTACATTCGGTAGCACATTGAACGCTACGGCGGTAGGTGTGCAGGATCTCACTCTTAACTCGGGCACCAGCGGTAATATTCTGTTGACAGGTGCCGCCGGTGGCGGAACGCGGTTAGGCGATCTGACGATCACGAATGCTCATAATCTGACCGAGCAGGCAGGTATCACCGCCACAAGCCTGGTCCAATCCACTGGAAATGGCACGACAACGCTGAATGGGGCTGTGAACACGAACTCATCGGTCGGAGTCGCCCTGACGACGAATGCGATCACGATCAATAACAATATCGCCACGACCGGCACCGGTGGCGTGACACTGACGAATGCGGGATTGCTGACTCTGAATGGCAACATCGCTTCCGATGGGGCAGTGACTCAGAATGGTGCGGGAGCAGTCAGCGTCACGTTGCCGATCGCAGGCACTCGATCCATTACGACCACCGGCGACGCGGTCAGCTTCCTGCGAGCGACAACGCTGAACGGTTCGGCGGGAACTCTTTCGATCAACACTACCACCGGTGGAAATGCCGCGGGCGGTAACGTGACATTCAGCAGTACCATTGGCGCGACCAATGCCGCACCCAATGCGGAAAACCTCCAAGTCACCGCGGGCACCTTGGGAGATGTGCTGCTCGGCGGATCTGTGGGTGGAATCACGCGATTAGGTAATGTCGTGATTGCTTCGGCGCATAACGTGACCGAAAACGGTGGCATCCGATCCGCGACGTTGACCCAATCCACGGGAACGGGATTAACAACGCTCAATGGCGCAGTAGATACCAATGCCTCCGCCGGGGTTCAGTTGACGACGGGAGCGATCACGGTCAACAACATCGTCAGTGCCACGAATCAGATCGCGATGACCGCTCTGAACACGAACGGAAACATCAACCTCAATTCCACACTCCTCACTACGCAGCCAGCAGGAACAGTTTCGCTCACTGCCACTCATGGCGGAATTGTGAATGGTGCGGCGGCCAACGTTGCCAATGTCATCACGGGTTCTCTCGTGATGCAGACCACGCAAGGAATTGGTAGTGTCGGCAATTCTCTGTTGACCCAAGTCGCGACGATTGCCGCTCACAATACAGGCTCTGGCAACATCCGCGTTGATAACATTGGCGGACAACTGCTGACGATCGGGACGATCGGTGGCGTCAGCGGGATCGTGAATGACGGTGTGGCCATCGGGAATATCGTCGTCACCAATACCGGTTCGATCGAGGTGTCATCGTTCTCGTCGCCGACCAATGGTCCGGTCACGAATTCTACTGGCGGCAGCATCACATTGATGACCAAAGGGGGCGCGTTTGACATCACCGTCAACTCGCCGATCACAGCTTCAGGTGGCAGCGGGAATATCACTCTCAGTTCCGGTCACAATGTTGTCGTGAACAACACTGGTGTCACAAATGATATTTCGGCCGCAGGCAATGGCACGGTCTACCTGACCGCTGCCGCCAGCGTTGTCTTAGGCAGCCAAAACCCGAACACAACGCCGGACGCGACACAGCACACGGTGCCAAATGACGTCGTGATCCAATCGGGAACCGGCAGTATCACCAATACGTTGCCACTGGTGTACAACATCCAGGCCCCTCAACTCGGTGCTGATGGAATCTTGACGGTCAGCGGCGACTTCGGCCGGCCGGGGGAACACAATTTCACCGTCACGATCTACTGGGGAGATGGCACTTCCAGCACCCAGGTGTTTGCCAACTCAGGCCATTTCTCGTTCTCGCACACGTATACACACAATCCCAATCAAGGCGACCAGTCCGCCCCGATCTTGATCAACGTCCAGGTCGCTCACGATCCGCATGTGGTATTGACGGCACCGAACGTTAACACCGCCACGCAGTCCGTCCCCGATGCCGCTGTTCCCTCGCCGCCACCGGTGCCAACGCCCAACATTAATGCGGATCTCAGCAGCGCGATTTACAATTCGCAAGACCCGAATTACGCCTCGCTCCATGGCGCGAACACTAAAATCGTCCTGGCAACCGGCAACGCCAGCAATCCCGGGACAGTGGTCTTCCAAGACATTTCGATATTGGCGACCGCGGTCCCTGTGCCCGGCGAAGGATTGTCGACGTTTCCGTTCGATGTGACGCCGCCCGTGGCCTATCTCCATTTTCCCGAACAGACGGCGACGATCGATGTGCTGGGCCTCGCGCCACTGCAGTTGGCTCAGCAAGATACCTTGCGACTCGAAATGATCAGCGCCGACGAGGGGATTGCGGCAGACCGACAGGTGATTCTCGAAATCATTCGAGCCGACGGCTCGATCGAGCGAATCCGTCTCGATGAGAATGTGCTCGACGATTTGATGAAGACGGTTTCTGATCTGCCTGATGGACGGTATCGCTTCCTCCTGCTGGAACCTGGGGAATCGCGGCTGAGAACCTTGTTGGACCTGTTCGAGGTGCGTCAGGGGAAAATCGTTGACGAGAACGATACGGGCGATCGTCCACCATCGTCGGGGACTCGGCCAGTCAAGCCGACCACGGGCGAGGCCCCGGCCGACGCCGAAGAAGCAATCCGAAATGCCCATGCGCCAATGGCTGCGACTTTGGGGAGACCTCTGCATCCGGAGTCCGAAGTTCAGATTGACTCCCAAGTGATCTCAGAGACCTCATTAATGAATGGCTGGAAGTCGATGTCAGCACGGCGGGCATGGAAGCAAGCTGAACGCCTGACGGAAGAGGTTTTTGAACAGTCCCAACATCAGAATTCCGCTGCGGCAGGCGAGGCTAATCCTCTCGAATCGGCCGCCGCGGATGACGGACAGAGCACACACGCGAGTGCAGGCGCTGCGGTGGTAATGGGAACTGCTGTTGCCGGATTGGCTGGCTTGCGTACCGGAAACAGGATCATTGAAGAAGCGACGGCGAGATTTGGTCGAGCGGCTCGTCTGTTCAGAAAACTTGGCAGCAAACCGAAGTGACGCGTTGGCCAGTGATCGTCACGGTTTTGAAAAGAGACGCCAAGGCAGGCGACAAACACACAAGATGAAAATACTCCTGTGTGTGGAGATTAAAGATGATTAAGTGTCCGAGCTGCGGCAAAAAAGTTCTTGGCGAAGATCTGTTGTCCGGGATCTGCTCGCATTGTCGACATCGTCTGTCTGCGAGCGATTCCGCGGGTGGCTCGGGCGATATCATTGCCACAATTGCCACCGAGTTGAGTCAAGATGACATCGTGGGGCCGGCACCGATCGATTCCGTAAGCGGTGGCCTGTCGGGATTTCCGCAGCCGTCATCCGCCGTGGCAGCTTCGTCTTTTGACTCTGATTCATCTGCGATTGACCGGACAATTCAATCGGACGTGTTTTTCGGCGAGTCCGATCCGGACATCGAAATTCCCTCCGGAAATCACTCACACGAGATTCAACGTCCCGATACAAACGCTGATCTTGGATCGATCGACGCAAACGATTTCATCGGTCAAAGAACTCTCGCCTCCGCGGACTTCGGCCCCGCCGATTCGGTAGAGATTTCCGAAGGGGATCGCTCGGATCGGACGTACGTCAATGACGACGCCGAGAACCACGATCCTGAATCCGCTTTCAAGACGATGATGGGGGATTTCCAAGACGACGGCGACAGCGCAGAAGCGTCGGATGCAGATGATGGGGGCAAGACATACGTTTCCGATGAACCTGTTGCCTCCGACGATCCCGAAGCTTCCGCCAGAACGATGATCAGCGATTCATTCGAAGCGATTGGGTTGGAACATGGGGAGGCGGACAAGACCTTTGTCTCTGAAGAGGTTCCTGAATCGCTGCTGAAAACCGTGGAATCAGTCTGGGGCGATCCAGATTCGATCGACGTCAAACCGAATATGACGCTGAAGGCAAAGGAGGCGAGGGAGGTCAAATCGCCGAAGCAGACGCTCGTCATCAAAACCAAGTCCTTTTCGGATGTGCAAATAGGAGGGATTGTTCTCGACGGGGATGAGCCAGAGTACGAGTTGATCAAGATACTCGGCGAAGGTGGGATGGGTGTCGTGTATGACGCCCGACAGACATCGATTGACCGGAACGTTGCTGTCAAGATGTTGAAGCCAGCCACCGCCGGCAACGAAAAGCAGCGTGCCAAATTTCTGGCGGAAGCCGTCGTCACCGGCGACTTGGACCACCCCAATATCGTTCCCATCTATGACGTGGGGGCGAACTCCAAGGGGGCACTCTTTTACTCGATGAAAAAAGTGCAGGGAACCCCCTGGCTGAAGGTCATCCAGAAGAAATCACTCCAGGAAAACATCGATATTCTGATGCGGATCGCCGATGCCGTCGGCTTCGCCCATGCACGCGGGATCGTGCATCGTGACTTGAAGCCCGAGAACGTGATGCTCGGCGAATTCGGCGAAGTGCTGGTGATGGACTGGGGATTGGCTCAAGCATCGCGGACGTTTCGCAAGTCGCGCAGTATTACCGAAACAAACACGATGGGCGGTACTCCGGCCTATATGGCCCCGGAAATGGCCACCGGTCCGATCGACAAAATCACCCCCGCCAGCGATGTTTATCTGATCGGGGCGATGCTGTACGAGGTCATCACCGGCGTACCGCCGCACATCGCTAAAAATGCGATGAAATGCTTGATGGCAGCCGCTCGAAACGAGATCGCGCCCACCACCAAGACCGGTGAACTGGTCGACATCGCGATGAAGGCGATGTCGACGAATCCGTTGGACCGCTATCAAGATGTCAAATCTTTTCAGGCCGCGATCCGAGACTATCAATCGCATTCGGAAAGTATCGTTCTCTCGGCACGCGCCGAGGACGATTTGACCGAGGCGAAGCAGTCGGATGACTACCAGCACTACTCGCGAGCACTGTTTGGGTTCCAGGAGGCTCACGATCTCTGGTCCGGCAACAAGCGTGCGCTGGCCGGCATTTCAGAAGCTCAGTTAGCTTATGCGGGAAGCGCCCGTCGGAAGGGCGACTTCGATCTGGGGCTTTCGCTACTGGACCCCAACAACGTCGACCATATCGGTCTCCGCAAAGATCTGATCGCTGCCCAGGAGGACCGCGTCGCGAGGCAAAAGCGACTGGTCTTTCTGAAGCGAATGGCCGGTGGGTTGGCTGTTGCCGTGTTCATGATCGTCAGCACTGCGGCCGTTCTGATTTATAACTCGCAATTGGAAGCTGTGGCGGCGCGCGACGAGGCAGTCAAATCCAAAGAACAGGAAGTGATTGCCAAAAAGGATGCACTCAACGATCGCGACAAAGCTCGCGACGCGGAAACAATTGCGATCAAGGCGCAGAAAGAAGAGGCGATTGCCAAGGCGCAAGCGGAAGTCGATCGCGACAACGCTGTCGCTGCGAAGAAGACGGCCGTCGAGGCTCAGGAGAAAGAGGCACTGGCGAAGGCCGATGCTCTGTACGAAGCTTATATCTCCAAGATCGGCTTGGCCGCTTCCCAGATCGACAAGAACGCCTTCGACGCTGCTCGTGAGGTTCTCAAATCTTGTACTGACGATTTGAAGAATTGGGAGTGGGGCCGGCTGATGTATTTATGTTCGCAAAGCGAACGTGATTTCAGCAGCGATTCTAAGGCTCCGCTCGATACGGTGGCGACCACTCCGGATGGTAAGTTCTTTGCGACCGGGGGATGGGACGCGAAAGCTCGCATCTTCGATCGCAAGTCCGGCGAAGTAGTGCATGTGCTTTCACACGGGGGCGACTATGTTCATGCGGTGGCATTCTCACCAGACAGTCGATATCTGGCGACAGGTGGAAATGATCCGGCCGGTTTCGTGCAGTTGTGGGATGCCACGACCGGACAGCGGATTCGATCCTTCTCAGGGCACGGCGATGCAGTTGTCAGTGTCACGTTCTCGAATTCAGGATCGCGATTGCTGACGGCATCTTATGACAAGACCGCGCGGCTGTGGGATGTTGAATCTGGAGCGGAGCAGGTCGTCTATCGTGGACACACATGGTGGGTCTGGGCTGCCGCGTTTTCCAGAGACGACAAGCAGGTCGTCACCGCCGGACAGGATTCCACCGCCATTGTTTGGGAGACACAGACTGGTAAACGCCTTTATCCGGCATTCCGTGGTCATCAAGGTCCAGTTTACTGTGCCACGTTTTCTCCTGATGGCAGCCATGTCGTCACGGGTGGCTACGACCGGCAGATCCTAGTCTGGAATCCACGAGATATCGAACCCGAGAACTTCCAGAATCTGGTTCGCGAAGGGGGCAATGTGATCCCAAAACCTAAATTTCAGGTTCTGGAAGGACACGTCGATGCCGTGCGTTCCGTCGCGTTCCCGCCAGAAGCCAATGCAACGCTGCTGGTCAGCGCCGGGCACGATAACACCGTCAGACTGTGGGACTACAATCATCGTTCGCCGCTGAAGGCGTTTCGTGGGCATGGCGGTAGTGTGCAATCGGCCGTCTTCCTCGATCAGGGAAGATCGGTCCTTTCCGCTTCGCACGATGGTGTCGCTCGACAGTGGAACATCGACAACTATGAAGAGCTTCGCACGTTGCAGGGACGGGTCCTGACTGGGCATCAAGACGCCGTCCTGGCCGCCGCCTATTCGAGAGATCAGAAGCAGATTGTGACGGCCAGTCGCGACCGAACAGCCCGAACATGGGATGTCAGTACAGGCAAGCTTGGCATGACCTTTGAGGAAGGGCACGCTTACCTGGCATCATCGGCGGTCTTCTTCCCCGATGGTCGCCGCCTGCTGACTGCGGCAGTGGATAATACCGTGCGAGGATGGGATGTGGCGACGGGTGGCGAGGTGCTGCGCCTGGATCACACCGGTCGCAGTGCTGCAATCGCACTCTCGTCCGATGCCCGCTGGATCGCCACCGGCAGCGATCAAAAGACGGCTCAAATTTGGGACGCCAAGACAGGGAAGCGTCAGCAGACACTCGCGGGAAATGTCGCTGAAATCACAGCGTTGGCATTTTCACCAGACAACCTGTTGCTGGCGACCGGCGATGCCAAGGGGCATGTCAAACTCTGGAATGTTGCCTCGGGAGAATTGATTGCGAAGCTGGATGGTCACACTCGTAAGATCTCTGCGATTGTCTTTCTTCCCGATGGATCCAGGGTTCTGACAGCCAGCTTGGATAAGACGGTCAGCCAATGGGATGTCAGTGCGGGCAAGGAGCTACCCAAACTGTCACTCCGGCACCCCGACGCCGTCTTAACGATGAAGCTGGTGTCCGGTCCGACCCCTCGTGTCATCACCAGTTGTTCGGTGTTAAGGCGATCTGCATCTGCTGACTCAGCAGCCGCGAACGAGATCGCCGAAAGCCATTTGACGGTTTGGAATGTCGAGACTGCTAAGGATGATCTCAAATTCAACCCTGTGCCAGGCGATGTCTTTTCCATGGACGTCTCGTCGGACGGCTCCAGTCTGATCACGGCGAACGCCACCGACCGCACCGTGCGAAAGTGGGATCTGACAACAGGGGCTGAACAGCAGGCGCCACAGCGCGATGGTGGCCTGGGTCCAATCATCGACCTGAAACAAGCCGGTGGGCTACTCTGGTCAGTGGCATATCTGCCCGGCAGCGATGATGTTCTCACCGTTGGTGGCAGCGATGCTCGTCTGTGGAATACTCGCACGCTTCCCATCCGCGAACGCCTGAGTTTCCGTTCACATCACGCAGTCGCATCGGCTCGCTTTTCCCCTGACGGTAAGCTGATTGTCACCGGCAGTTGGGACAACTCCGCCAAGATCTGGGATGCCAAGACCGGCCATGTCGTTCGTAAACTGATGGGTGGACACGACAGCATGGTCAACACCGCCGTCTTTTCACCGAATGGGCAGTTCGTGCTGACTGCCAGCGACGACGGGACCGCGAAATTGTGGTTGGTCGAATCAGGAGAAGTCGTGAAGTCGTTTGAAGGACACGTCGCCGGTCAGCGAATGCGGTCGGCATCGTTTTCACCAGACGGTCACTACATCGTGACGGCCTCAAGCGACAAGACGGCCCGTCTGTGGGATGGAAAAACCTATGAATTCATCCGCGACTTCAAGGGGCATGAGTGGACGGTCTTATGTGCCGAATTCAGTCCAGATGGGAAGTTGCTCGTAACGGGAAGCGACGACAAACAGGCTATCATCTGGGACGTCGACACCGCGCAAGTGATGCATAAGCTGAAGGGGCATACGGCCGGCGTGGCGAGCGCTTCGTTCTCACCTGATGGAGCTCGCGTTCTCACCGGCAGCCAGGACCAGACGGCGAAAGTGTGGGATACATCGAAAGGCAAAGAAATTCTGACGCTCAGCCGTCATACCGAGGATGTGACCAGCGTAGTTTTCTCGCCGGACGGGCGACAGGTGCTGACTGGAAGCCGCGATGGGACGGCCGTGATCTGGCTCTCAAAGGATTGGATCGTCGAGCCCGCAGCACCGGTGTTGCACGTCGGCAACTAGTCCATGGAAAGTCGTTGACGGATAGTGGATATTGTGAAGCCGCAACGCCACCGGCCCCACACCAATATCTTTAAGTTCATGGACAGCTACGAATCCGCCATTGAGTTCTTGTACGGACGCATCAACTACGAGCGAGTTGACTCGCAGGCGTATTCGACCAGCGATTTCAAGCTGGACCGGATGCGAGTTTTGTTGTCGAAGCTGGGGAATCCTCAGGACAAGATTCCCGCCGTGCATGTGGCCGGAACGAAGGGCAAAGGATCGACCTGCTCGATGATTGCGGCGGTGCTGGCGACCGCCGGCAGGCAGGTCGGGCTGTATATCTCGCCTCACATCTCGGTGTTTGAGGAGCGGATCACGGTCAACGGTGTTCGGTTAACACCCGTTGAGTTGCTTGATCTGATCAATCGTCTGTTGCCGGTTGTGGCGGAGATGGATCGTCTGCCTGGGCAGATGCAGCCGACCTATTTCGAACTGGCCACCGCGATTGCCTGGCTGTATTTCGCAGATCGGCGCGTTGACATCGCCGTTCTGGAAACAGGTATGGGAGGGCGGCTGGACTCGACCAATATTTGCCGGCCAATGGTCTGCGTGATCACCAACGTCAGTCGCGACCACACCCACATCCTCGGCAGCACGATTCGTCAGATCACATGGGAGAAAGCGGGCATCATCAAAGCGAATGTGCCGGTGATCAGTGGTGTCTCTCAGCCCGAAGCGATCGATCTTGTGGAGCAGTTATGCCGTGAACGAGGCTCATCGTTGATGCTCCTGGGCCGCGAGTTACAGGTCTCGAATCGGCAAGTACCCGATCTTGGATCAGGCCAGCAGTCGGCTTCCTATGTCGACATCCAAGTGGGCGATGTTCAAATGGAACGATTGCCTGTCGCACTTCGCGGCGCGCACCAAGGAGGCAACACCGCAATGGCTGTTGCCGTGATCGAGCAACTTCGTCGGCAGGGATTGGATATTTCAGATGCTGCGCTGCGGTCCGGATTGGCAAACGTCGAGTGGCCAGGGCGAGTCGAAGTGGTGTCGCGACATCCGACCGTGGTCATTGATGCCGCTCACAATTGGGAGTCAGCTCGAGCTCTGGTGGCCACGTTGACCGCCGATTTTCAACCGCGCCGTAAGGTTCTGATCTTCGCTGCGACACGAGATAAAGATGTCAGCGGGTTGCTGCGCCTGCTGATTCCAACGTTCGATACCATCATCTTCACGAAGTACCGCGACAATCCTCGCGGCGTTCCTATTGCCGAATTGAAATCGCTGGTTCACTCGATCTCGAACCGCCCCATTCATCTTGTCGAAAGCCCGCAAGCGGCTTGGCAGTTCGCCAAGGAGCTGGCGGCCTCGGACGATTTGATTGCAATTACCGGGTCGTTTTTTCTGGTCGCCGAATTACGTGACCTCATCCTCAAAGAGGCGGATCAAAGATCCGCCCCCGAGTCTGACGACTAGACTTCGTTCAGAGGTTGCGAGGCATCGCCGAACTTATCCATGCGGACATTCATCTTGTCCATCATCGACAGGTACAGCCTGCACATCTGGCGTTCGCTCTTGCCCTGGTAATCCAGAATCTTACCCGTCTGGATTCGTCCGCCACCGCCGCCGACCACGACGACAGGCAGTTGCGATGCATCGTGGTTGCCGTTCATCATGCTCGAACAATACATCAGCATCGAGTTGTCGAGAGCCGTGCGGGTGCCTTCCTGGATGCCGTCCAGCTTGCGAGCGATATAGGCAAGTTGCTCGATGAAGAACTGATTGACCTTCAGCCAATCGGCGGAGTCTGAGTGTGACAGTAGGTGGTGGATCATGTAGTCCACGCCCAAGTGCGGGAAGCGAAGCGACGAGTGATCGTTGTTGAGCTTCAACGTCGTAATGCGAGTGCTGTCCGTCTGGAAGCCGAGGACCAGGATATCGCACATCAGCCGCATGTGATCGGCGATGTTTTGTGGGATGCCATCGGCCGGGCGAGGAATGTTTGGTTTGTCCAATGTTGGCCGCCAACCTTGCAGCTCACCCTTTTTCCCGGCGTTGTCGATGCGTTGCTCCACGTCGCGCACGGAATCGAGGTACTCGTCCAACTTCCGCTGATCCGAATAGCTGATCTGACGGCGGATGTCTGTCGCATCAGCCAACACAGCGTCTAACACGCTCTTGTCGCCCTTCTGGACTTCATCGCGGAACAGTCGATCGAACGCGAGAGCGGGGTACAGTTCCAGTGGCGTCGGCGTTGTCGGCGATGTCCACGAGATATGCGAGCTATACAGCATCGAATAGTTCTTGTGGACCGAGGGATTCGACTTCTCACAGCCCAGGACCAAACTGGGGACGCGTGTCGAATGCCCATATTTCTGAGCCAGCAACTGATCGATACTGGTTCCCGATCGAATATCGCCGCCCGAGGCCAGTGGGGCTCCGGAGAGGATGTTCCCCGTCTGTGAACTGTGGATGTTCCCCTTCAATGCTTCGGCGTTGTACAGGCCCTTCACGAAGAGCATCTTCTGGCGGAAGTCGGTCAAAGGTTCCAGGACCTTGCCCAACTCCATGTTGGCGCCTTCGCCTTTCGCCCACCATTCGCGGCTGTGAAATCCATTACCTGAAAACAACACCGCTAACCGGACAGGAGCTTCACTGGACTTCTGGCTTCCGGTCGGCTCATCACCCCAAACGGGCAACGATTCGAACCATGGCAAGGCCATCGTCACGCCCAGCCCACGAAGAAAAGTGCGTCGTGAAAAGTGGTGATTCATGCGAGGTGTCCTCTTCGCGATTATGGTGTGCTGTTTACGGATCAGGATAAGGTCGTCAAGTTGTGCTGGCGATGGAAATTATTCGTCATCGTCCGTTTTATGCTGGCTGTCGCGGATTTCTCGGAACTGTCGACTTTTGACAATGGTTTCCACTGCCTCTGTCACGCGGTAGTCGGCCGCTTTCAGGCGGGTTTGTAGCTCGGCCAATAATGGTTCATCGGACAATTGTACTTCGCGGGCCAGTGAATAACCCAACAGCTTGCGGCAGAACTGTCGGACGAAGGCGTCGCGACGGGCCGTCAACAAGTAATTGCGCAGGCCGTCGATGCCATCGAACTCGGCTCCATCCATTGCCTTCACTCGCGTTTCGATGGTTCGGCCAGCCAGGTCTTTCTCACGATGGCGACCGATGGCATCGAAGCTTTCCAGCGAGAAGCCGAACGCGTCGATGCGCTGGTGACAGACCATGCACTTGGGGTCGCTGCTATGCTTTTCAACCATTTGACGTACGGTTAATCCCGCCGTCGCGGTCTCGTCATCGGGAAGTTGCGGCACGTCCTTTGGAGGACGGGGTAGCCGTTCTCCCAGCAAGACTTCGCTGATCCAGTTGCCTCGCAGGATGGGACTGGTGCGGGAAGCCCCCGATTGAGTTGCCAGCGTTGATGACTGCGCTAGGATTCCGCCGCGAGCGAATTTCTTGACACCATCAACTCGTCGCCATTGCGGTCCCGTCACGTTGGGAATGCCATAATGCTTGGCAAGGTCTTCGTTGAGAAACGTGTAGTCGGCATCAAGGATCCCCAGCACCGAACCATCGTTCATGAACAGGTCGGAAAAGAACTGAATGGACTCTTCGTACATCGCTCCCCGCAGGCCAGCAAATGTCGGGAAGTGTCGCTCGCTCTTCTCATCCAAGTGGTCGAAGTCGCGAACGTGTAACCATGTGCAGCCGAACTCGATGGCCAACCGTCTGGTCCGAGGATCACGCAGCATTCGGCGAGTTTGTGCAACCAGCACATCGGTTTCGTGCAGGCGACCCGCCTGGGCAAGTTGCAGTAGTTCCTGATCAGGCTGAGATGACCACAGGAAGTAACTCAACCGATTGGCCAACTCGTAGTCTGACACCGGGTGCTGTGTCGAGCCGGCACTCGGTTTTTCGATACGGTAGAGGAAGGCTGGTGCCACGAGCACGCGTGCCAGCGTCAATCGAATGGCGTCCTCGTGAGGAACTTCTTCCTGTCGCAGACGACCATAGAGACCTTGCAACTCGGTCGTCTCTTGATCGGTCAAAGGACGGCGATACGCCTTGCTCGCAAATTCCAGGACGGCGGCCAGGTGAGCGGGCTGGGTATCGACGAGTCGTTGGCGGAATGCGGCGGCCCGGTCATTGAACGGTTTCCGCAGCGGTTCGAAGACCTTGGGGTCGGCATCCTGAGTCGCGTACTCGATCAGTTGAGCTAACGCGTCGACCAATGTCAGATCATCTTGACAGATGTAGTGCAGATGATCCCAAAGCTGATTCAGGTCTCTCTGCTCGTCATCAGTGAGCATCAACCGAGCTAACTCGTGATCTTCGCGATAGAACAAGGTCAATGTGACGACTTCGTCAACGGGGACGATCTTCGTGTAGCACAAGGCTGACGGGAAGATCTCGCGGAAGTCCTGCATCGCCTGTTCGACTCTCTTACGGGCCATACTGCCGTCAGTGACAATGATCGGCATGGCATAGGAGACGCCACGATTGTTCGCTGTCCATGGACCCGATCCGTTCGTTTCAGACACTGCGGTTGGCATCAAGCCAAGTGTTCCCGCAGGCTTCGTTGTGGAAGCGAGGAATTGAACGCTTCCTTCCAAACCGCTCTTGGGATCGAGCAGACCCGTCGTCACGAGTTCGCAATCTGCGACCAGGTCTGCTGGAAGCGGGATCTCGATCACGGAGGGAGCACGTCCGCCGAGGCTGGCCGCCTCGATCTTTGATCCGTCAATCTGCTTACCGAACTGTGCAGGATCGAGCCCGAACTGTTCGGTCGCCTTTGCTGAATCGCTCGCAGTGGCCGATCCGGCTTGAGCCAACCAGTTCTTGAGGAATTGCCCCATCAATGGGCCACTTAACGAAGTGAGCTGGCGATGAAGAACTGTGTCTGCTCCCTCGGCAGTGGGGCCCGTCGCGAGCAACTTCTGCACGGCCTCGGCCAACTGCTGCTTATCATTGCCGTCAGCGGCCGCTTGCCATTTCGCCAAGAGCGATTCTGGCGGGATCACCGGACCAACCTGCCCGCTGACAGGTTCGGTGTAGAAGTGCCAGACCCCCTGGTTGCCGTAAGTATCGGCGTGCGGGTTACCCGCGAGGACATCGGGTGACACGTCGCCAGCCAAGTCCCATTTCTTATCACCCGTCGTCAGGGTCAGGTCGACGGCGGTCATATCGCAAGAGTGATTTCCATCACGCGGGCCGATCACTATCGAGACGACGTCGCCAGGCTTGACCGCGACATTGTCGAAGGTGCCAATGTCGATGACTTTGGCGCCCTGCGAAATTCCCGTTGCCAGTCGTTGACGAGTACTTCCGCGGCGGACTTCCACGGCCCAGGTGACGCCGTTGCCGCACTCGGGATGAGCATGCTGAACTTTGCCCTGGATCTTTAACTTTCCGGCAACCGGGCTACGCCATCCCGCCACGACATTCAGCGTGGGTGACGGATGCATCGCCACGCTGTGCGGCTTCATATTGCCGGGGATCCGCACATGCTGGTCGGATGAGTTGGCCGCCATCATTGGCGTTTCACCCGGTCCCCAGCCCTTGATGAAATCGTACCCGCTGGAACTGGTGTTTTTCTGAGTGAAGTGCGAATCGATCCGCACTGTGCTGCCCGTGCCGACGCCCAGGTAATCGAGCCACGCGGCGAGAACTTCAGGCTCGACTTCGAACTTCTTGGCGAGTGCCGGCACGTCAGTGGCCTGGTCTGAGGCACTGGCTTCGGAGGCTGCGGCGAGGCACTTTGCAGCCGATGCAAAAATCTGCCCGCGGCGTGTGACCAGTTGCTGATAGATCTGTCGAACATCACGCAGCAGCAGATCAGGGCGACCCGGCGCGATCAGACGTGGGCGTTCCCAGACGACAACATCATGCTCATTGCCGTCGCCTGCATCACCGACGGCCAGATACAACGTGATCGTCTTCTGGTCCGTGGCAGGGAGCTTGAACCGGACTTCCTGGCGCGAGGCGACCGGGGTGACTGGTTCCTGCCAAGCCTTGGGACCGCCGACTTTGCCGATGTGGCCGACGCTGGAAAACTTCCATAATCCCTTTTGCCACAGCCCGACTTCGGCCGCGAGGGCATCCGCTTGATCCGGTTTTGCCGTTCGCCAATGAGCCCGGATTGTGTCCAATAGTAGAGAAGGCTGTTTCTCATGCAGAGCCTGCCACAGGATCCCGAGATACTTCGGATTGAGCTGCCGCTCCTTAGCAACGGCCTCAATGGACTTGCTGCCACTCGTCAAAGCGTCACGCTCGGCCAATGTGGCGGCCAGATACTTCTCGACCGGCAAACGACCGCCGCCATTCGTCTCGAAGACGATGCCCTGCAGATTGACCTGCGATCCGCCGGCGGAATCACCGTGCTTGCGATAGAGGCCGCGGATCTTGGCCAGCGTTTCGTTCGTCCAGTCGCTGGGGGTATCCGAGGGAGAGAAGTGAATTCCTTCGGGTAACAACACGGCATGCGCGGCGACCTCTTTCGCAGCGTCCAGATATTTGCTGATCAAGGCGGGTGACATGACCAGCGCATTGCCCGTGTTGGTAAATCCTTCGCCCGCGGCGCCGTCGGCGGGGAATTCCTTCGCTGGCGACAAGGAATCGACACCCGTCAGATCACGCAGTGTATAGGTGTATTCCGAGTTGCTGAGTCGTCGCAGCACGACGCGCCCCGGATCACCGGCGCGAGCATTTGCTTCGAACGTCAGATACTCACGGACCCATTGCTGCAGTTTTTTGCGTTCGGCATCGGTCGGCTGGAGCGAGTCCTTCGGCGGCATCTGTCCGCTGTCGAGCATCGCCCCCGCTTTTTGCCAGACCTTGGGGTGCTTGCGGACATCGGCAATGTTAGTGAAGGTCGTCAGATCGACATCCGCCTCCATCACAGTCTTCGAGTGACATTCGTGACAATACTTCTTCAGCAGTGGCTGAATCTCTTTGGCGAGAGAGTCGCCGAGTTTGCTGACGTCATCGGCGAGAAGGGAAGAACCGCTGATTGAGATCGCGGAGAAAAGAGAGAGCACGAATGGAGATAACCATCGCGTTCCAGGCGATACCTGCTGCATCCTGAACTCCTTCGCGGCCGACGCAACCGAGGTCGCCTGCCGCTTGATGTCGCTCTGTCGTTGTGAATCTGAATGAGCCATCAATGCTACCGAATATGTTCGAAGTCGCCAAGAAGGAATTGGAAGTTGGCGGTGGGGGGCTGAGGGTTAAGGGACTGAAAGGGTGGATGAGGGGAGATTGCAAATTGCGAATTGCAAAATGCAAATTTTCAATTGGAAGACGAGAGAGGAAGACTTCCACTCAAATGCATGACACAACTGACAGAACCTTCTGCCGGATTCTCGCTGACAGCGCATGACACAACCGACGGAACCTCGGCGTGGGTGATCCGTTCGACGGAACTCCTCTGGGAGGCTCCCGCCGAGCCGTGATTGAATTTAGACTCGGCACGTTGATCGCGGCTCAGCGGGAGCTTCGCCCTCGCAAATTGGGACGCAGGACTTTGCGCGGATGTTGCATGACACAACTGACGGAACCTTCTGATCGAGATTCCCTGATAGCGCATGACACAACCGACAGAACGGGAAAGCTGAGGGCTAAGGGCTGGGAGCCATGGGACGGAGAGCGCATGACACAACTGACCAAACCTCGGTGTTTTTGTAGCTGAGGTCGCCAAGACCTCGGGTGATTGTCGTTTGAGTTTGTTGGCACTTGGACTTCCGCCCAATCTCTTGGCGAGATGCGCTACGGGAAATCGAGACAGCGCATGACACAACCGCGGCCGCATGATACAACTCCGCTGACGTCCCGATTGTGGCGGTGCAACCGCCGCCTCGAAGCTTACGAAATGGCAGAGTTTGTCAGTCCATGGCAGGGTTTTGCGGGGGTGCCCGATTTTGGCAGTGAGACGTTCAGGCAAAATCTGCGAATGACGGTTTTGAAACAGGCGCATTGATCTGGCTCCAACAAAAAACGGCCACACATGTTGGCCGTTTTTTTTGCGGTCAACAGGTGTGGCCGTTGGTTACGGTCCACGGAACATCTGGTTTTTCTGCTTGTTTGGTTATGCCATTCCTTGGTGCGCGACGCTAGATGGACTTTGCGAGATTGTGACTCTTTGTTGAGGAAAAGTCGGCAGCCGATGATGGAAAAAAGAAGTTCTCACGCGAAGTCGTGGAGAGAAAAGAAAGCAAAGCGAGTCTGCAACGCTTGAATGGTCGCCTCATTCGCACGGAGACGGCTATCAACGCCAAGGCGCGAAGTCGCAAAGCCGCAAAGAAAAAGGATCGAGAGAGATTTTTGATGTATTGGTCTCCGCGGCTTCGCGTGAAAACTGATTTGTTTCTGGTTTTCTGATTCGGGCAGTCAAATACGTCATCCGCGTGCTAACCAGCGCGGCTCGCTAGCAACACTGCAACTGACAAATTTTGACGCCCCAGGACAATTTTTGACAATGGGGGACAAAACGACCCTGTTTTTGGCAGTTTTCCTCAAAAAAGTGGATGTTTTGTGACAGATCACAATTTGAATGATATCGTCACTGAACGCACCGCGCGGCACAGGGATAGACACCCAGAGATCATTTAGAGTGGGCGATTGGGGGACGAAGCGTCGACCATAGCCACCCAACCGAAGATTCCCACGAGTCTGCTGCATTAAGGAACCAATCATGCGAGTCCTGACTCTGGTCGTCTTGATTTTGGCATATGTGTTACCGCTGTCGGCCGCCGACGTCATCCGCGTCAGCGCGTCGTGCCCAGGTGCCGATGCAAGCACACTCGATTTGACGGTCCTCATGCCGATCTTCGAGCAGATCAAAGGTCTTGATGAATTGATTCGGGTCGAGACCGAGGCGCGGAACGACGGCACTGGCACGCTCTCCGTTTACTTCGATCCAAAAGCCGACATAAGTTTTGCCGAGATACGGGTGCAAAACAGAGTGAGCCTCGCCCTCCCCCTGCTTCCCGATTCTTGCCGGCGGCTGGGAATATCGGTCCGAAAGATCCCCTCCGGTCCACCTCAATTCTGGCTCGCCCTCACCAGCACGGACCCCGATCAAGACGAGGCCTTTCTTGGCCGATTCGCGATCGTGAACATCAAGCCCGAATGTGCTGGCCTGCCTGGGGTGGTGGATGTGCGGGTCCTCGGCGGCAAAGACTACCGTCTGCAGATTTTGCTAAATCCGCATAGCCTGGCTGCCTGCAAGCTGACGGCTAGCGACGTGGTCGACACATTGCGGCGGCAAAATTTACAGGTGGGGGCCAATGGTGCAATCACCGACAAACAATCCCAAAGCGCCTTCTCGGCCCCCAGTCGACTCAAAAGCCCTAAAGATTTCGAATCGGTGATTCTACGAGTCACCGCAGATGGTCAAGTGATTCGCCTGAAGGAAGTTGCCCAGGTTGAGCTGAACATGCCCGCGGCAGTCGGATTCGCGCGGGTCGATGGCAAGCCAGCGGCGCTGCTTGATGTCACAGCGTGGCCCAAGCAAGTGACCGCCGACCAACTTGTGAACGACACAATTGCTGACGCCTTAGCCCCAGGCATGAAGTTGATTTCACTCGCTGACCGATCTGTCGACCGACTTCTGTCGGTCGAGGTTAGGCTGCCGAGCGGATCGACGCTGGAACAGGCACAGAAAGTTGTCGCAAAGGCCACAGAACTGATCCGTGGTTTGCCAGGGAAATCGACTGTTTTTGCCTTCGCAGATGGCCGCGAGCCGAGCTTGGCAATGATCTTCATTAAGGTTGGCGCGAAAGACTCGCCGACCGCTAAGGATCTCGAAAAGGCATTGGCGGGGATCTCGGGTGCCACAATCCGCACTGGAGACGTGCCGCCAAGCGAGGCCGCATTCCCAGCCCGAATGGCGTTGTTGGACCCCGGCGAACGGGGCGAGGAGCAGTTTCATGAGGCGGCCGAACACGTTCTCGCAACGCTCGCGAAGGACAAGGACCTGACGGGGCCAGCCGCGTTCCCGCTGTCGCTTACAGCTCAAAGCATCATTGTTGACCGGGATAAGTGTGCGAAAGTTGGGGTGGAACTCGACGACATATTCACGACGCTCCAGACTTCGCTGGGCGGTGTCCAGGCAGTCGATGCAATTAGGTTTGGAAAGCTGTGCCCAGTGATCGTGAAGACAGACCCGCAATTCGCCCGATTCCCCGAAGATCTGACCAAGTTAATGGTCCGCGGCGCAGCTGGCGAGATGCTTCCACTCGACACGTTGATCAAGATCCGACAATCTTCAGCACCCGCTGCAGTGATACGCATTAACGGACAGCGGAGCATCGTAATTACGGCCGCTTCGGCATCCGGCAAGTCTTCCAACCAAGTTGCAGCCAAGTGCGTCAAACTGGCCCGGGAGGTCCTGCCTCAAGGTTACCGCGCGATAGACCTGACCGGCCCCTGACATGGCCGCGCACCCGAACGCGCGATTGGACGTGGTCGAGCGCCGCGTGGTATGACGACCTCGCCGCGATTCCGCTCTCTGTTGATCCAATTCCTGTAGATTGGTCGTGCTCATCGGATGATGTTTGCAATTCACTGGGGGCTCCCGTTGGTCGACCCCAGCCACCCCGTCGTGAGGTACGAGATTTACTCTTATGCAAATCGTCGGAAAGTGCTTAGCTTGGATCGGGATCCTGGGGATGTTGCGCATCGCTTGGCTTGCGCAGTACTACAGCAGCGTTTCCGAACCAACCAAGAATCGAATTGTCATTTTGAGCGGCTTTTTTCCATGCGTCGCGATGGCAGGCATCTGGCTGCTGCGTCGCCCTCCGCTATCCATGATGATTGTTGGCTGGGCCATCGTGGCGATCTTGCAACTAGAGACACTCGGAGTACTTTCGTTGGCATTGTTCCACAACGATATTGCTGGCGATGACCAGTTTCGCATCACGCATCTGTGTGTGACATTACCCGTTATCATGTGCGCTGGTTGGTGGTTCATGTGGAGAGCGTCTAAAAGGCCAGAGGCATCAGGTGATTCGATGGGGTGATTGGGGCTGGACCAAGGGGAAGCCCGGTGCGGTACCAATCCAAGTCGTTGGATTCTGCATTCCTGATTTTTGTCACCCCGCCGCAGCAAGCCGGGCACCCGGCGGAATTTCGCTCCCATTCCGCGAGGAACAGGTAGCTGATGAGTAATAAAATAGAAAACCGCACTGAAATAGGATTCCAGTGCGGCTCAGTACGATCACCGTCCATGCGCTAAGTTATTCCGAGATCTTCTCGATCCGAACCCAGACGATGTAGTCCGCATCATCGCCGCGATGAGTCTTGAATCGCAACGGGACGACACCTTTCGGCAATCCATCGACCGTAGCGGTCGACATTTTCGCTGCACTGTCAAAGTCAAGCGCCAGCGTTTGAGGTTCGCCGATCCAGCCATCGGCAGCCAAGCCGAAAATCTTGTGAGCCAATTCACCGATTCCCGACAGGTTAACGTTGACTTGGGTATTCCCGGTGACCGGGTTATTCGACTGATGAACTGTGATGTTGGACAGTCCAGCTTTCGCTGCATCGGAATTCAGGAATTTCAGGACATTCTCCCAGTCCTTTGCGCCCCCGTTGTCATCTTCAAACATCTGGATCTCGACTGCTGCCGGCGACTGCCCCTTCACCAGTTCGAACTTCTTGACAACGAACGGGAGCGACGGACGATCAGACTCCGCCCATTCCGCATGCTTTGGTGTCACCGGTTTACCGTCAAAGCGATTGGCGGGGTGAACGTCACCAGTGCGAACACCGCCCTTGTCGCTCGCCGATCCAGCTTGTTCTCGTCCGGGGTTTCCATTGACGTCACCCATGGTGCGGGTGCGCAGGACTCGGTATTCCTTCGTCGTGTTGTCGTTGTAGCGAACAACGATCCAGACCTCGTCACGCTTGCCATCAACTTCCAGAGCGTGATCGTGAGTTTCGTGGACGCAGTGGAACCCACAGACCACCACTTGGTAGCTCGCCTTTTCTGGTGACCCTGCTTGCACATTTGCGCAAACAAGCGTCGCGACAACCAGCCCAACCATGGACAACATCTTCATATCGCACCTCGAACTGAGTGACTGACTCCGATACGACAGGTTCGGAGTCTTGCTGAGAGTTTCGCCGATCCTTGACGCCTAATTGCGGGAGGAGTGTATCTCTCTCCTGAACGATTGGCTTCACAGACATGGGGAGCAACGCCCATGCCTCAATGTACAATATTGTGTGAATAATACAGCGGTAGACACAACCTATTGTGGCATCGTAAGAAAAAGCGATGGAAGAGGATCGCCCATGGCCGACGAGTATGATACCGGACAATTGCGGGAGCACACAATTCGCCAACACGGGATGATTATTGAACGAAATGCGCGAGGAAAGATCATCTCGGCACGCTTCCCCCCCACCCGTTCCCGATTGATCAACTGCTCGAACTCGGTGTCCTACGCCATCAACCGCCTGCTCGAACAGAAGAAGAAAGCGGCGGGTGGCTAGGGTCGACCAACTTGAGCTCTGACTCCGCTTTCTGCAGATTGGTTGCGAAAATCGGCCGGGTGACAATTCAACTAGGGGCTGCCCGCCGATTCAGGAACTGATATCTCACGGAGACACTGAGGCACGGAGAGTCAGGAGGGGAAGACGCCCGAGAGAAGAGGTCAGGGGACTTACGTCCCCGCTCAGAAACGCAAGTTGGGGGCTCAGTTGGAGGGAGCGGTCACATCGGCGGGGGTGGGTGCAGTTGGCGCGGCGGGTGGTGGGTCGGCTTTGAATTCGAGCATGGCGATTTGTTCGTGGCCTGAGGCGTAGAGGGTGTCCTGAGTGTCGTTCAGGACGAACTTGTGGACGTGCATCGGCATCTTGTCCTGATGCAGCACTTTCCCGGTTTGTGCGTCGTAGAACGAGGCGAAGCCGCCGTTATCGCCGCCGGCGCAGACGAGCCAGTTTCCTTCGTTGGAGAACGCGATCTGCTCGACGAGCCCTTTGAATTTCGTGTCGGAGATTTCCTGGACTCGTTGCTTGGTGGCCCAGTCGAAGATCTCGACTCGCGAGGGGCCGTCGAGATGATCGATGTTCCCGATGGTTCCGACACCACCGGCCGCGATCAACTTGCCATCTGCCGAGAACGCCAGGCTGCGGATGCCGCCGATGGAATGTCGGCGCTGCTTGGGATCCCAGGTGTACAGGACTGGGGCTTCCAGTTCGGACACTTGCTTGCCGGACACGACGTCCCAGACGGCGATGTGACCGACCTTGTCGCCGGTTGCCAGCAATTGTCCGTCGTGAGAGAACGTGACGGCGAACAACATGGACGGGAAGTGGTGCGGCGTCATCGCCTGGTGGCCGACCAGCGTGTGCAGCAGATTGCCTGTAGCAGCGTCCCAGACCTTGCACCGCATGTCATCGGCGATACTGGCGATCACTTTGCCGTCGGGCGAAGAGATCACATCTCGAATCCATTTTTCGTGGGCGTTGATGGAGCGAAGTGGCGCGCGCTTTTGGGTATCCCACCAGATGAGCCGTCCGTCATAGCTGCCCGTGACAATCTGATCGGCGGTGCGAGCAATACCGGTGACGTAGCTCTGGTGGCCTTCACCTGTGTATTCGACGGGCTGTGGCTTTTCTGCCGCCAGATCGAGTTCGTACACCTTGAAGTCTGAACTGCCGAAGACCAAGCGTTGGCTGCCCGGGAGTTGAGTGATGCACAGTGCGATGCCCTTCACTCGTGCGGTCTTGGCGATCTTGAACTTGGTGGGATCAGCGGTCGACATTTCTGAGATCTCCGTGACTCGGCGGGGCGGGCAGTTAGTCGTGAACAGGGTTATCGTTCGGACTTGAGGGGCAGGCAGGGGACAGCACCGTCACTGTCGTGTCGCGATCGCACTGGTTGTCCGAAGCGGCCAACCAGTGGCACGCCTGTGGTAATAGAAGGGTAATCGGTGCTTCGCCGGGTTGCCCTCAGGCCAGGATTTCCATGGCTGGCTTGGCACCGAAATCGACGATGGGGATTGGTCGCGCGCCCAGTTGATATTCCTTTTTGTGGTCGATGCCGAGGGCTTCGAAGATGGTGGCGAAGAGGTCGCCGGATTTCATTTCGCCATCTACGACTTTTTGGCCGTCTTCATCCGTCTTGCCGTAAACGGCACCGCCCTTGATGCCGCATCCGGACAGCGTGCAACTCCAGGCACTTGCAAAGTGATCGCGACCGAGGCTGGCGTTGATGTGCGGGGTGCGACCGAATTCGGCGAGGGTAATCACCAACGTGCTCTCCAGCAGGCCGCGTTGTTGCAGGTCGTCGAGCAGAGCTGACATTCCCTGGTCGAGGTCGGCGCAGAGTTCGAGGTGGGTTTCAAAGTTCTGACCGTGGCTGTCCCACCACGCACGAGCGACCTTGACGAACGGAACACCTGCTTCGACAAGCCGGCGACTGATGAGACATTGCTCCTGGAATTGCGTCGGGCCGTAGAAGTCGCGGGCCGACTGCGGCTCCAGGTTGATGTCAAACAGCTTCTCGCTGGCCATGATCCCGCGGACGCGTTCGTACGCCATGCCGTGGCTGGCAACTGACGGATCGTATCGTTTGTCGGCGAATCGTTTGGCCAGCAACTTCTGCAAGTCGGCTCGTTCCTGGTGATCGATTTCGGTCATCGAATCGGGGCGGCGGATATTGGGTGGGATCATGCTTTCGGTCAGGAAGGTCGGGGCGTAGCGAGCTCCCAGGAAGCCGGCTCCACCTTTGTGCCGTCCTTCCGTTTCCGAGTACATCGAGACATAGTCGGGGACCTGGCTATCGACTCTGCCGAGTTCGCGGGCGATGAGAGCTCCGAGGTCAGGGTAGTCGACGGCTTGCTCCATCGCGCGACCGGTCTCCATCAATCGCGTCCCGCCGCCGTGATCTGCGTTGCGGGTATTCAAAGAGCGGATGATGGCGGTGGTTTTCAGCCGTTGCGCCATCTTGGGCAGTAACTCGCTGATCTGTACACTGGGAACGTCTGTAGAAATGGCGCGGAATGGTCCGCCGGTCAATCGGCCGGGTTTGGGATCCCAGGTCTCGAACTGGCTGGCACCGCCGCCCAGCCAGAGCAGAATCACACTCTTTTGTTGTCGCTTCAGTTCTGCGGCGAGACAAGGGTTTTTGAGTGCGTCCATCACTCGCATATTGGCGGCGAAGGCGGTGGCTCCGGCAAATACGGTCGTGCCCAGGAATCCACGTCGGCTGACGCCGTGATCGGGCGAGCCACAGAACGAAGAATTAGTATGCGCCATTTGTTGGTCCTTTGGCAATTCGGTGACGTGGTCGCG
This sequence comes from Schlesneria sp., assembly GCA_028291515.1. Taxonomy (GTDB): domain Bacteria; phylum Planctomycetota; class Planctomycetia; order Planctomycetales; family Planctomycetaceae; genus Schlesneria. The sequence goes on along the minus strand of JAQGHU010000001.1, from coordinate 64,616 downwards.
ATCGACGATTCTCTAATGATTGAAACGCAATTCGGGGCTGGTGAGCAGGGCCCAAACCATTTGGCGCAGGCCGGCGACTGGTTCTGTTCGCTTATCGAGGAACTGTTCACAGGCGGCAAGTTCTTCGCCGGATGGGGGACGAGTGAATGCCGCCCAGTAAGCGATGGTGATCTGTTTCGCCTTGTCTGTTTCGGGTCGAATTGCACCGATGAGTCGGTCGGACGAATCTCGCAGGTAATCGTCGGCCACCTGGGAACTGTTGCTGAAGAGGAGTGCTTCATCGACGCCGACCTGGAAGTTTTCGCTGGGTTGCTCGAATTGGTGGGCGAATCCTTCGCAATTCCGTTCTAACTCATCGCGACGTTTCGGCCATTCTTCGCCACCGGATTCTGGCTTGTACGTTTCGGGAGCAGCACTGGCCATGCGTAGTGACATGGAATATTGCCGCGGCGAGAGTGGTCTGATCAGCGCGACAGCAAACAAGTCTGCTGCTGGAGAAGCTGTTGAGCCGGACCATTCGCTGGATCTGGCATAGGCCTGGCTGAGGACAATTCCACGGACGAGGCGTTGTAAATCGTACTTGTGAGAAATCAGATCACGGGCAAGCCAATCCAGGAGTTCGGGGTGGCTCGCAGAATTTCCCGAGTGCATTTGATCGAGAGGATGAACAAGTCCCCGTCCCAGGAACATGGCCCAGACTCGATTGACGATGGCTCGGGCGAAGAGCTGATCGTTGCCAGATTGCAGAGCTATTTCGACGAGTTTGGCTCGCGGACTGAACGGTGGTTTCGGGGCAGGGCCGGCCTTGTCATTCTGTGTTTGCTTTTTGACTTCCTCGTCCTGTTTTTTGCGATCCTCCGCGCTGACCTCAATGACCGGTTCTTCGACAGTCGTGCCCGTGAGAAACATCAGGCGAGCGACTTTGTCTTCGCCCTTGGTCGTTTTGAATTTGACTTCGCCGGTGAATTTCTCTGCAACCACGTTCTTCTTGGTGACGTAGGTCCGCTGGAAGAAGGAAGCCAGTCCGAAGTAGTGATCCTGTTTCCAATCGTCGACCAGGGGGTGATCGTGGCACTTGGCGCAACTGACGTTGACGCCGAAAAAGATGGTGCTGGTTTCGTTGGTAAGTTCGTCGAGTTCCTTAGCCCTGACGCGGACGAAGGTCGTCGCGGCTTTGGTCTCGGGATCTTCTTCATTGCCGATCAGCATGTCGCGAAACATCTGATCCCAGGTCCGATTCTGTCGAACGGACTTTAGAAGATACTCACGCCATTCGTTTTGATTCCCTTTCTGGCCAGACATCAATAAATCGTCGAGCTGATTGCGAAACTGATAGGAAAAGTCCGGCGAGGCCAACAGGCTATCGACAAGTTTGAGGCGTTTGTCGGGCTCCGTGGATTCGATGTACTTCTTAGCTTCAGCGATCGTGGGGATTCGCCCTTGCAGGTCCAGGACCGTTCGTCGCACGAGTGTGCCGTCGTCAGCCAGGGGGGCGGGATGAACTTGTCGCTCGGCCAGGTGAGTTTGTACGTAGTGATCGACGGCTTGCTCGATTGGTAACTCGGGGGCGATCAGGTCGGCAGCGTGCAGGCGAGTTGCCAAGGCCAGGCCGATGGACAGCGTCAAAAGATCACGAACCAGATTCATGGGAATCGGTACCCTTCGAGTCGGCGTGGCAAAGGTGGCGGGAAACGGGCAGGGTTACATGGCGGTGCGGCAGGACTACTCATTTCTTCGCCTGACGACAGACGAACAGATTAGCGAAACTTGATGCCAGAGGCAAGAACTTGCCAAGATCTGGAGGCTGCCACTTTCCGAAGCCAGACTTGAGCTCGTCGTTGTTTCATCTGATTGGCGGATATCAGAGAGTGCCGGGATTCACAACAGGTTGAAATCAGGCTTCGATCAGAGTACGGTTCGTGCAGGCAACTATTTAGCATACTGATATTTGAGCCTGATCCAGTTTCTTGACGGAGGGACCCGTGAAGCGAAGCCTGCGCATGATGCGAATACTGACGGTGGCGTTTCTGGGGTACGTTGTCGGCTGCAATTCTCAGTCAACGACGAAGCCGTCTGGGGAATCCAAGTCGGCCCTGACGAGCCCCACTGCTCAAGCCACCGCTGACGAACCTTCAGATTCAGTTGTGGTACCTCGATCAGCTCCGGTTGCTTCCGTACCAATTGTCGTCCGCCCAGTCGACTGGGCCGCGGTGACGCAGGGAGCACAGATCGTCTCGGTCACTCCGGAAGAACTGCAGGGAGGGGGATTGGAAGAGAGATATCCAACGCCAGTCGTGGAGGTACGGGGAACAGTCCTCAGCATCGACACGGATCTCATGGGCCCCGAATTCAGCAGCGTGCGGCTACAGGGCCCCGGCGGAGACGCGATTCCTGTTCGCATCCTGGAACGTCAAGCGTTTGCTCGGGTGGGCCCCGGTCAAGTTGTGACATTGCAGGGTAAGAAGGTCGATGTCTCGGCCATCGAACATTTTCCGTTCAGAATCCTGGATGCGGGCGTGAATCTGTGTCCGGTCATTACGAGTTCACAGATCTCCGAAGACTTCGCCAAAGATCCTCAGCTCGCGCACGAGAAGTACTACGGGCAATGGTTCTATTTGCACGGCAAAGTCGCCGACATCCGAAAAGAGTGGGACGAGAACGCATTGGTGACATTGGAAGGGGATTCCACCTGGCCAGTTGCATCGTGGGTCAAAAAAGCAGAAGCCGCTCAGATCGAGGTTGGTCGAGAGTTCTCGATGTTGGCGAAGTACGAACCGATCTCCGAATTGACGGTAGAAGAGCCGAAGGTCGAACTGAAGGGGCTGCCAATCACGGTTGAATTTCCTGCTGCCGGAATGACCTATGGCAGTGCCCTGTTGAGCCGTACCGAACGTGATGCTCAAGCAAGCGAGCGTCTGCGCGCGGCTACGCCTGAGATCAGTGCCGATGCGCCCGCCTTGATTCGTCAATTCCGCGATAGCGAAGTCCAATTTCGATCGGACTATGGCGGTAAAGTTGCTGAGGTTGCCGGAACGATTCAGGAGTTTGGCGTGCAGAAGGACGGGCATCCGCTGATCCACCTGGTGGGTGACGAGTTGCTGACGTTTGACGTTGTTCTGGCATCGGATGCACCGTGGGATCAACTTCAGCCGGGCCAGCGCATCACAACCCGGGGTCAGTTTGTCAGGTCATTGTTCATTCCTCAGATTGAACATGCGATCATTGTGAAGTCGGATGGACCCGAACCGCCGCTTCGCCAAGTGACTGCTGCGGAAGTCACCGCGGGTTGTCTGAATGCGGACGATAAGTTTGCGAGCGATTGGAAAGATCGCGTCGTGAAGGTCACGGGAAAGATCCAATCCATTAACCTGGGGGGTGTGGATCCTGTGGTCGTTCTGGAAGGACCGGACGACAGTCGAGTTCAGATCGAGTTGAACGCGAAGCAGCATGCTCGGCAAATGCGATTTACCGAGCAGGCGGTCGGACAGACGGAAACGTTTCTGGGACGTATCAATGCGGTTGATGATGATGCGAAGACTGTCAGCCTGAAGGATGGTTGGATCCTGAAGTCGTCGGGCGGGGCAAAGCAATAGTCACGGTGCTGGCGATCGGTCAACCGGACTGACTGGGTCCCGCTGATTGTTCAAGTAAAGGAACCATGATGAGCAATTCGGAATTAGCAACCTTAGGCGGTGGATGCTTCTGGTGTGTTGAGGCTGTCTTTGAACAACTGCGCGGCGTGGACTCTGTGACGTCAGGTTACACCGGCGGAACTGTCGAGCAACCAACGTATGAACAAGTGTGTACTGGTAGAACCGGGCATGCGGAAGTGATTCAGATCGCTTTCAATCCCGAGGTGATCTCCTTCTCAGATCTGCTAGACGTGTTTTTTGCGATCCATGACCCGACGACCTTAAATCAGCAAGGTGCGGATGTGGGGACTCAGTATCGATCGGCGATCTATTTTCAATCGATGGAACAACAAGCCGCCGCGAATAAGAAGATTGCCGAGGAAAGTCACGCGTATCCGGTGCCAATCGTGACTGAAGTGACTCCCCTTGGGAAGTTCTATCCGGCTGAGGAGTACCATCAGGGGTACTTTCAGGGGCATCAGGAGCAGCGATATTGCCAGATGGTTGTTTCGCCGAAGGTGGCGAAGTTTCGTGCGAAGTTTGCAGATCGCCTGAAGTAAAGTGCCTGACAGTCGTGGTCGATATCGAACAGCTTCTTGCAGAGACGATTCTCGAAGGTGCCGAATGGCATTCATCAGTGGAATCTACCAACAGCCTGGCTCTTGGACTTGCCTCCGATGCCTCGTGCAAGACGCCATACCTGGTCGGAGCCAGCGAGCAGACGGCAGGACGTGGCCGCGGGACTAACCGCTGGTGGGCCTCTGACGGGACGTTGATGTTCTCGGTCTTGTTCGAGATGCCCTCACTGAATATCCCGCAGAGCGACTGGCCGCGATTTTCACTGGGGACGGCGCTGTCTGTTGCTGAGACAATCGAAGCGTTCGCGCCGCAAGTCCCGGTTGGCCTCAAGTGGCCCAATGACGTTTGGATTGGTACGCGTAAGACCTGTGGAATCTTAATCGAGCAGTCTCATCTGGCTCCTCAGCGCCTTGTTGTAGGCATTGGATTAAACGTCAACACTCAGTTTGGAGACGCGCCAGAAGAACTTCGCGAGATCGCGACTTCATTGACGGCAGAGTCGGGGCATTGGTTCAGTCTGCAAGAGGTATTAGTCAGATTGATTCAGCGCTGGGAACTCAACATTGCGGCGCAACGCACGGGCAATTGGGACTTACGGCGACTCTGGTCGCGGCTTTGTGTTCTCAGTGGCAAGCGGGTCCGCGTCAGCTCCGCGAGTGGAGACATTCTTGGCCAGTGCCACGGCATCGCCGATGACGGCTCGCTGCTGGTCGAGGAGAACGGTCAAACGAGACAGTGCTATGCCGGGACCGTGCGACTTCTCGATTGAGCGACTATATTCATGATCGCGGCCTGATCACCAGGAGACGGGGAACTTGATCTTGGCCGCCAACTCGGCGAGGCGGCTGGCATCGGCCTGGTGAAGAGGAACTGTCGTGCTGTTCGCAGGACGATCGCTGGCAACAGATGAAATCGACTGGGACATCGCCAGGAAGGCATCTTTGGTCCCAATTTTGTCGGGGCTAACTGCGATGATGCTGTAGTCGACCGTATTGGCAACACGAACGGCCTTTCGCTTCCGTGGTGATGCTCCTGCTCCTGACAGGCCGGTTGATAAGACGCTACAGAGGACTGCCAGCGAGGCATCGCCTTGTTGACTTAGTTGACGATGAATCAAGGGCGTCGATTGAGCTGGCGAGGGAATGGCCCAAGCCAAGTCGTGATGATTCAATGGGTCACTTCCGCCTTCGTTGAAACTGGTGGTGACCAATCCCAATAGACCTTGCCTGGCTGCCAGGCTGGCGATTCCACCCAGGTCACCGCACGGCCGACTGTTCTTGATGACGACCGTGCCGATGCCCACGGAATTGGCTTTTTCGATTGCCATTGCTGTCGCTTTCGTCGTAGCGACGTGTCCCATCCCGGTGCTGCCATCCAGAACGGCCGTGGCGGCGGTTTCGTTGATCGTGATGAGTCTCGCTCGGGGATCGATGTCACCCAGGTCCATCGCCTCCAAGTATTCGGGAAGGGTGCCGGTCCCGTCGCCGAATCGTTGCAACAGATCTGCTTCGATCATTCGTTCGGCGACGATTTCGCCTTCAGCGGCAAACATTCCTTTGCGTTGCAGTAACTTCACAATCAATTGATGCAATGTGGATCGATCGACCTCAACGAGCAAAGTCGGGTCTGAACTGGACGGCTCCATGAACAAGTTGCCTTTTCAATGATGTAGAAGTGGAGTGCCGCGGAATCGGTTGAGGCTGAGGAAGTTGATCGGCAGCGACGTTGTTCGAGTTATCGCGAGATCGGCCAGCGCTTCACCGATCACGGGCGCGAATTTAAAGCCATGGCCTGAGAATCCGGTCGCGATGACGACGTTGTTCCAATCGGGATGGAAATCGACGATGAAATGTTGATCTGGCGACATCGTGTACAGGCAGACGGAGTGTCGCCCGGGAGTCGGATCGAGCGCCGGTATTTGAGCGCTGATGAAATCGGACAGGCGCCTGATATCGGCTTCGTGCTGCGATCGATCGACTTGGTTGAGATCATGCACGAGTTCGCCACCTGAATGCTCCGCGACTTTCGCGGTTTTCTCATCAAGGCTGGGAAAGCCGTAGAACGTGCCGTGTGGGAACTCGTAGAGGTATGTTGGCGTACCCGTGTCGACGCTGAAAGATCCCTGGCGAACTGGAAACCAGCCGACATACTTGCGGCGAACTTCCAGGGGAAGCCCAAGTTCTTTCAGGCATTGCCCTGCCCAAGCTCCAGCGGTGACGACGAGCGAGCCGGCAGAGTACTCGGCGCGGTCGGTGTGAACCACGACTGATGTTCCGTTTGAAGACCACTCCAGGACGCGTTCGTCCGATCGGATTTCAGCGCCACATTGCTGGGCGAGGTCGATTTGGGCCTGCACGCACCGTTCGACTAAGAGCAGCCCCGCGAGCGGTTCGAACACGACGGTATGCTCAGCTGGAAAAGTCAGCGAAGGCCAGCGACGATGAGCTTCGGCCGGCTTCATTTCTTCGATGTTCAGTCGGTGCAGGTCGGCGGACTTCTTCGCTCCGCTGATGGTCTCGCCGGTCGAAATGCCAGATAGAGCCAGCCCGACTTGATGGAACAGCGTTCGATTTGTTGATCGCTCCAATTGCTGCCACAGTTCATACGTCCGAAGCAACAGTGGAACGTAGTCAGGATGTTCGAAGTAGGCTTGCCGGATGATGCGGGATTCGCCATGCGAACTGCCGCGATCATGAACCAGTGGGAATTGTTCGAGCCCCAGAACCTTGGCACCGCGCGCGGCCAGTTGTTGGCACGCGGCAGAGCCCATGCCACCGACTCCGAGAACAATGACGTCAAAGGCCGCGGTCATGCCTCGATGACCTCCTGCATCCACTGATCGAGTGCTGCGCGGATGTCATTCAAACAGGTCATCGCGCGTTCTCGAGCGAAGGCGATCGACGGATCGGTCGACCTGTTGATGAAATAGTAGAATTTGATTTTCGGTTCGGTTCCGGAAGGCCGCATCGCCAGGGTGATGTGACATTCGCTTGATTGTCCCGAGAAAATTAGCAGGTCACCTGAAGGGAACGGCAATTGTTCGACAACGTTGTTGGAGGGGAGCGAACGGACTTCGTGCTGTCGGAAGTCACGTACTGATTCCCAAACACAGCCACCCAGGACCGAGGATGGCCGGCTGCGGAGAGCCGACATGATTTGTTGGATTTGAGCCTGTCCCGTCGGACCAGGGCACATCTTGGAGATTGTCTCTTCGAGAAAGAAACCGTGTCGATCGTAGAGTTCATTCAACCGATCGAGCAATGTCTGTCCTTGCCGCTTTAATTCGGCCGCCAATTCTAGAACGTACAGTGCGCCGATGGCGGCGTCCTTATCGTGGCTGTAGTTTCCTGCCATGAATCCGATGGATTCTTCGGCGGCGAAGACAAACTGATCTGCGCAACGAGCATCGATCTCGCCCGCGATGTACTTAAAGCCGACCAGCACATCGCGAATGACCTGCACGCCGTAAAAATGGCCGATGTCGGCAATCAGCGGGGTTGTAACGAGCGTTTCGATGATGTAGTGGTCGGGAGACAGTGTTTCCGCTTCCGCACGTTGCCGCAGCACGTAGTCGGTCAACAACGATCCCAGTTGATTGCCCGTTAAACAGATGAAGTCGCCGACATCGTTGCGGACCGCGACCGCCATGCGATCAGCGTCTGGATCCGAAGCCAAAATTAAATCGACATCGATTTGCCTGGCAGACTCAATCGCCGGACCGAAGACAGCGAATCGTTCGGGATTTGGAAGCTGGTCGGGTACGTTGGGGAAGCTGCCATCCTGAGATCGTTGTGGCTCGAAGATGGAAACTCCATCGAACCCGACCTCTTTCACGACTCGGTACACGGACGTCTCACCCACGCCGTGCAGCGGAGTATAGAGCGCGCTGATCTCGCGGCAGGGTGACAAGCTGAGATCGCAGACGGCCGCGACGTAGGCCGCATCGATGCTTTCGCCTGCGAGTGTGATTTGATTTTCGGCAACAGCCAGATCGAAGTCGACCACTGGGATGTCGGTGGCTTTATCGACGCAAGCGATGATGCCCGCATCGTGTGGTGGCAAGATTTGACCGCCCGTCGACCAATATGCTTTGAAGCCATTGTCACTGGGAGGATTGTGGGATGCCGAAATCATCACTCCCGTATCGCACTGAAGATGCCGAACTGCAAAAGAGAGTTCCGGAGTTGACCGCGGCTGTGGAAAGAAATCGACATGAAATCCATTGGCGGCCAGCACACACGCCGTCAGCCGGGCAAATTCTTCGGATCGATGCCGCGTGTCAAAAGCCACAACCGCACGAGGTGTCTGCTTTGTCCGAGAAGATTCTTTGCGGTGTCGTAGCACGTACGTCGCAAGACCGTGTGCAGACTCGGCAATGGTTCGTTCATTGATCGTGGCGGAACCGATCGTGCTCATTGGCCCGCGCCGACCGCCTGTTCCAAAGGGAATGCGTTCCCAAAAGAGTCGATCGAGCTCTGTGAAATGATGCGCGTCGATGAGTTCGACCAATTGGATGCGGTAGGGCTTGTATTGCGTCTCGACCAGCCATCGCTCGATATTTTTGCCAGCATCGCAGGTGAGTTGACCACCATCCACTGCGGCATGCAGTGCGGCCAAGGCGCTCGTGATCGTCTGGTGCTCGTCGTTTGACACGGTTAACGTTCCATCCCATGATTCCGTTCTCGCCCCATGGCCTTGTGGCTGCGGATATTAGCACGCTGATCCCCTATTCTTCGAGCATCGACGGATGCAATCCGAAGAATCGATGGTCTTATGAGAGGATTCTGATTCGATGCTGCACGCAGTGATCATGGCTGGTGGAAGTGGGACACGATTCTGGCCGGCCAGCAGACGGCAACTTCCCAAGCAGTTCTTGAAGTTCTCGGGTGAGCAGACTCTGATCCAGGACGCAGTCAGTCGATGTACTCCGGCGATCGCGGACAGCAATATCTGGATTGTCACGAATGCGGCTCACTCGGCCGAAACGAAGCGTCAGGTGCCGTCGATTCCTGGCGAACAAGTTTTGCTAGAGCCCTGTGGGCGCAACACCGCTCCCTGTATTGGGCTCGCCGCCATTCAGCTGCTTGCGGTCGATCCAGACGCCGTGATGCTGGTGATGCCTGCGGATCACGTCATTCAACCGGCAGCGATGTTTCAGCAGGCAGTCAACCAGGCTGTGGAATTGGTGACGAGGAAGCCAGACACGCTGGTGCTGTTCGGAGTTGAGCCGACCTATCCAGCGACCGGCTTTGGCTACATTCGCCGTGGCGAGCAGTTGCCGGAGACGACCTGGCCGATGTTTCAGGTGCAGAGTTTTCAAGAGAAACCAAACGAGTTGACTGCCTCTCGCTACAGCGCTTGTGGCGAATATTATTGGAACTGCGGGATCTTCGTCTGGCGTGCCGATCGCATTTTAAGATCTCTGCAAGAGCATGCACCGGATGTCTACCAGCATCTGGTGCCATTGCAAGCTGCGATCGGGTCAGCTGAATGGGAAGCAGTCCTCGCCAGAGAGTTTCCCAAGATGCCATCGATCTCGATCGACTACGCGGTGCTGGAGAAGGCGGCCGAAGTCTGCGTGCTGGAGGCTCCCTTCGATTGGGATGATGTCGGAAGTTGGCACGCGCTGGCACGCCTGAACGAACTCAATAGTGATAGCAACATGCTGGAAGGACTTGTTTGTGCTGTCGATACGTCGAACTGCATTATTCGAACCTCAGAAGATCATCTCGTCGCCACGATTGGCACCAAGGACTTGATCATTGTGCATACACCCACGGCCACGCTGATTGCCGATCGACGCGACGAAGGCGCCATCAAGCAACTGATTGCAGAGTTAGAACGTCGCAACCTGCGCGATTTCTTATGACACAGTGCTCCCTCGTGACGTGTGACGCAACTCCGGTGATCTTGTTCGTAGAGCCCATCGACAGGACGTGGTTATGAGTGAAGAGACTCTGTCTGCCGGCCCCAAGCCCACGATCGTGCGACATGCGATCATCGGTGTCACAACACTGATGGCAGTCCTCTTGTATCTTGATCGATTTGCGGTGGGGATTGCGGCGACGTTTATCAGCGAGGATCTGCGGATGTCGCAGGACCAGATGAGCTGGTTCATGAGCGCCTTCTTCTGGTCTTACGCGCTCGCTCAAGTCCCCGCTGGCTGGCTCAGCGATCGGTTTGGGGCGCGACGAATGCTTTCGCTCTACATACTCGCGTGGTCCGTCTTTACCGGCTGGCTTGGGTTCGCTCACCAAGTCTGGCAGGTTATTGTGTTACGTCTGCTGTGCGGTGTTTCACAAGCTGGAGCCTATCCGACAGCGGGGGGATTGATTCGAGTCTGGTTTCCACTGACTCGACGCGGTGTTCCCAATTCCATCGTCGCCCTGGGAGGACGAACTGGTGGCGTTTTGGCTCCGATCCTGACGGCGGTGCTGATTATCCATTTCAGTCACGATGCTGATCCGATGCGATTCAGTCACTCCGACATCGTGAATGAACGCAACTTTGTGATGGCGTTTCAAGCGAAGGCGGATAGTCCCAGGGCAGCAATTGTCGAACGGTTGAAGTCACGATTCTCTGACACTGTGCAGGCATCTCTGGAACAGGACGTCGTTGCGCAACTGGCTGCGAAAAACCCGCAATCTGTGGCCCCAGTTGATTCGAATGTGGGTTGGTTCGAAGAGTTGATCGCTCAAACGTCGAGCCAGTTGAAGACTACGGATCTGTATGATGGGCTTGATCTCACGCACCTCAAGCTTGTTCCTGAAGCTCGTGAGCTTGTGCAGAAGCGATCCGACGGAGTAATGCTTTCCGAAGACGAGATCCTGCGTCTGAATCGATTGGTCACCGAGGCTGCATTTCCAAATTCGGTGAAGCAATTCCGAGGCGCTGGTTGGCGACCTGCGATGGTGGTGTACGGTGTAATTGGCGTACTTGTGGCGTTTGCCTTCTTCGTCGTCGTGCGCGATTTACCGCGTTTGCATCCATGGTCTAACGCCGCTGAACGTGCGTTCATTGAGAGCGAACCGGACATTGGATCTATTAAAGGAGACGAGCCTCCGTTTCCACTGGTCGCAATTCTGACAGACTTGGGGTTGTGGGCTAACAGTCTGATGCAGGTATTCACCAATGTCGGTTGGCTGTTTGTTATGACGTCGTTACCGCGATATCTCGATCAGGTACATGGAGTGCCGTTGACGTGGCAGGCGATCATGACGGCGATTCCTACTGGCGCGGGCGTCTTGGGGATGTACCTGGGAGGATGGTGGACAGACATCGCGACCCGGCAATTTGGAAAGAAGTGGGGTCGTCGCTTGCCGATCCTGGCAACCAGGTTCTCTGCAGGATTGGGCTACGCGATCTGCCTGGCACTTAGCCTTTGTGTAGCACCTGGTCCGGCGTGGTTACCTTGGTGTTACGTTGCAGCACTCTGTTTGATGGTTTTTTCGGTCGATATGGGTAACCCGGCAGTCTGGGGCTATGCCCAGGATGCCGGTGGCAAGTTCACCGGCTCCGTACTTGGGTGGGCCAACATGTGGGGAAATCTTGGGGCGGCGGTGGCTCCACGGATTTACTATGCTGTTCTGGGTGAGGATCCACGAACCGTTGATTGGACTATTCTGTTCGGGGTTTGTGGGCTGGCGTTCGTGCTCTCCGGACTGTGCTCATTTCTGATGGATTCGACCAAGCCACTCGCACAGACGGCTACGAAATGAAACAGCCCGGCGTGCAGGAATGCAGGCCGGGCTGTGTGGTGCTCAGAATGAGCGAGGCTGGTATCGGAGGCATACTTGCTACGGTGGAGCGCCATGCAGCAAGGCGTGCCATTGATGCTGTTCCGGTCGCCACAGTTCCACAGACCATCGTGGAGTCATTTCATTCTCCTTCAGGTTGGGCCGCCATCGGCGGTCGGACAAGACGAACACCAAAACCAACGACATCCTCGAAACACCAGTCGAATCACGCTTTCGAGACTCTGCCACTTTTCATGACAGCGTCTCTCGCATTGCCCTGCACTCAAACTCGCGTCAACTGCCCGGCGGCAGGCTTGGGAGACCCCACCACGAGGGAACATCCATGAACGTCATAAACGTTGCATTCCAGAGGAGAGGTTGCAGAAGCGTTGACCCACACAACAAGTGTGCGCTCCAGCTTTCGGTCTGCCAGTGATTGCAGCAGAGAAAGTTCGCTTTCTGCGAATTTGCGAGTGCCAGCGCGCTGAGATCGCGATAACCCGCGAGGTTTAGCTCGTCGTCAATGACAACTATCGCAATGCTTCCAATGCAGTCAGCCGCATTGCCGACAGAGCTGGGATCAGACCACCGATAAATCCCATCACGATCGACAGCAGCATTCCTAACGCCAAAGTACTGAAGTCGACAGTCATCCGCAGGACGATGAATTTCCCGCCGCCCGCCCCGCCGGAAATAACGCTACTCGCTGTCGCACCGTCTGCCAGCGAGCCGATGGCACAGCCCAGCAACCCACCCAAAATTGCCAACGCAATCGATTCAAACATAAACGACACGAGGATCTGCCAACGCTTGTAGCCCATCAGTCTGAGCACCCCGATGTCGCGCGTTCGCTGGCTGATCGCTGCGAACATGGTGTTCATGACTCCGAAGACTCCCCCCAATGACATGATGCAGCACAGGAAGAGAATCGCGACCAGGAACTGCAGGTTCGTCTGCGTCATGGCTGAAAAGTACGTCGTCTCCACCTGAGGGCTTAAGCGAGCTTTGGTGTATTCGTTGGCGAAGAAGTCTCGCAGCATTTCCGCGCCCCAGGCATCGTCGCTGGTTGGACGTTTGATAACTTCGAGTGTTGGCTTTGGCAGCGTCGGGTCGGCAACCCGTTCAACCAACGCTTTTTGATAGGACTCCTCGGCCTTTTTTTGGCGAGAGACCAAGTACTCTTCGCGTTGGGCTTTTCTAAAATCCGGATCGGCGCGTAACACGAAGGTCGTGTAGTTGGGTTTGCCGAACAAGGCCCCGATTTGAGATTGCTTGGTCCAGACTTCTGAGTCGTAGAGTGATCCGGTCGATTCCATGACGCCGGTGACAACCCAATGCCGGCCACCGACATCGAACAGGTCACCGACATCGAGTCGTTCCTTATTCTTCGCCGTGGCGAGCGCTGCGGGTTTCCGGTCGCTTCCCAAGTCCATCGCGATTCCGTGGCCAAGGACGACCTCAATTGCCGTTTCACCCCCCTTGGCGACCTCGCGAACGCCCGCGTCAGAAAACCACTCGCTGCCGGCCCCCAACCTCATTCCGTGAACGAGTGCCGACATGGCAGGGACTTCCACTCCGCGGACCTGTAAGAATCGACGACTCGGTCGGCCAGGTTTATGGTCGACAATCGGCTGTACGACGTTCAGGTAGGTCTCGCGACTGACCATTGCCTTGCCGTCGCTTTTGAGGACACCCTCTTGAGTTTCCAGATCGGTGGCATCGGCGAAACCGAGATTGCTGAAGATTTCGTCGGTGGATCCTTCGGACAGAATCAGGATATTACCCGGCTGTCCCGTCGAGTCGGTCATGGCGTACATGCCGTTGACGAAAGACAGCATCACCGTTTGCAAGCCGATGACCAATGTGAATGCCAGCGCAGTCATCAGCGTCGTCACCCAGCGGATGCGAAGATTCAAAAGGTTGTAGCTGAGCGGCACTTTGCCGATGAAAACTAACGTGAGAATTGCCACCACAACAAAACTAAATACGCCCAGCAAGATTGGCGAATCGGTCGACAGATGCCAGGGAGCGGCAGCGAAGATATTGAGTTCAGACATGGGAATATTTCTGTCAAAGTGAGCGGTGTGAAAGTTTCACAACGATGTGGCGACGAGACTATGTGACTCGTGCGAAGACATCGGAAACCTTGACGGACCGCGCCTGCCACGCCGGGTAAAAACTACCAACGAATGCCGTCGCACCACCCATCGCGGCTCCCCACCACAAGGCATCAATCGGAACGGCAAATTTGGGGAAGAAGGCAATTCGAAACGGAAGACCGCCCCAGATGCCATTGACCAACCCGTAAGTGAGTGCCGCACTGAGCAACCCGGAGAGAACACCGACAAGCAAGGCCTCGATCAGGACTAACGACAGGATTTGGTTTGGATGGAAACCGAGGACTTTCATCACCGCGAATTCCAGTTGACGCTCGCGGACACTGATACTGATGGCATTCGAAATGACGAGCGACAAGACCAGCATGCAGGCAGGCGTCATCAGCCATCGCATGGCCCAGATGATGTCGCGCCAGGCTTCCAGGAAGGCACCGATCCCGGTGGACGACGTTTCTATTTTGACGGCGGGGCTGGTGAACGATGGCGATTTGAGAATCTGTTCCGACACCTTGTTGAATGTCTTGCGATTGCTCAGTCGCAGCCAGACCAGGCCCAATGTTTTCTCAGCCATAACGTGTGGCTGGTTGTTGTGTGATCGCTGATACGCATCCAGTTGCCGGTTGAAGTATTCACGGCTGATGACCGAGCTATCGGCGTAGCGGGCGGGCTCTTTGGGGAATGTGCCCACGATTTCCAATTCCAGATTCATATCACGATAGTTGCGGCCGAAGACGGTGATTCGATCGCCAACTCGTTTCTTCATCTTGTCCAGGCGTTCCTGGCCAATGATGACACCATTGGGGACGTCCTTCATCCGTTGAATCGCAGCCGTCAGCGGCAGTGCCTCTTCGTCCGAGAGCGCATCGACTTCGTCCAGCATCGTTCGTGCTTTTTCAGGCTCCATGATGAACGCGAAGAACAGGTTTTCGAAACTGCGTTTGGCTGCATTCTCTTCCGTAGAGCCGACGAAGAAGCCCCACGACATCGAGTCATCGGGGCGCGCGGCATCTGGATCGCCCGGGTCCGCTCCTCCTTCGCTGAGTGCCTGCGCGTAGGAATAAGGCATCATGCTGGGGATTTGCCATTTTTCCGTGACAATGGCCTTGAGATTCTTCTGTTTTTCCGTGGTGGATTTGTCGAGCGACGTCAAGACCGTGAACACCAATGTGACGACTAGAACCATCACCATCGTGCCCAACCCGGTGAGGATCGTGCGGATCAGATTCCGACGGATGTTTTCAAAAACCAGATACAGATATTTCATCGGGAAGTCTCCCTGTGACCACGCGAAGCGAAACGATGGCGATGACCTACTTGCCTGTGACCAATTGACCTTTGTCCAAATGAATCTCGCGGTCCGCACGGGCGGCGGCGCGAGGGTCATGCGTCACGATGATGATCGTCTTGTGCAGGGATTTGCGCAGCTCACCAAGTAGGTCCAGGATTTCGTCGGCCGATTTGGAATCCAACGCTCCAGTCGGTTCGTCGGCCACGATCAGCGAAGGATCGGTTACGATCGCACGAGCGATCCCGACTCGCTGCTGCTGCCCCCCGGAAAGTTGACCCGGTCGATGATGCAGCCGTTCGGACAGGCCCACGATGTCGAGAGCTGTTAAGACCTGCTTCTTTCGCTCACTGGCCGATAGGGGCAGGAGCAGTAGCGGTAGTTCGACATTGCGAAAAGCGGTTAGAACGGGCAGCAGGTTATAGAACTGGAACACGAAGCCAATGCTGCGTGTCCGCCACGAGGCCAGTTGGCTCTCCGTCATTGATGAAATCTTCTCGCCCTTTACGAAGACCTCTCCTTCCGTCGGCCGATCCAATCCCGCGATCAGGTTGAGTAGCGTCGTCTTTCCTGAGCCCGAGGGCCCCATGAGCCCGACGAATTCACCTTCGTTGACGGTTAAGTTCAGGCCATTCAATACATCCACGACTTCGCTGCCGCGACGGAATGATTTATGAACATTGCGAACCTCAACACACTTGGCACTATCGGTCATTGAGAATTCCTGAGCGATGTTGAATCAGTGAGGACTGTTTATTGTCGATCGCGGACTGTCAGATTCGACAGTGAAGTCGGCGACAGTGCTAATTGTCCGCGGCTGACTTGGGTATGCCAGTCGTTGACGAACCCGAGCTCGCACCGGGCATCGGGTCCAGCGTATGACGCGGTTCGTTCTCTGGACCGGCCTTGGGGGAGTCGGAGTTGTAGAACGTCACGATCGCCCCCATTTCAGGTTTCAAATACATCCCCTCTTCTTCTGCGGGGACGGTCAGCCGAACGCGGACAGGCAACGCTCCCTTCGCACGGTCAGCAATCGGCATCAGCCTGGACACCACACCATCGTAAGCGCGTTTAGGATAGGCCTCGGCGCGGACGCGGCATTTTTGACCCTTGTAAACTCGCGAGATGTCGCGTTCTTGAATGCTGAGGTCCACTTCGAGCTTGGAGAGATCCGCGATGTCACACAAACTGTACGAACCATTGAACGCGATGGGATTGACGAGGTTTCCCAGTTCCGCATTTTTCTTCAGAATGGTGCCACTGATCGGAGCGGTGATGACGCAGTTGTCTAGCCGCCATTTCGCGCGGCGCAATTCGGCTTCGATCTGCTGGGTCTGCGCTTTGGCAGAACGTTTCCGCTCGGTTCGTGCCCCTTCATCCATCAGTCGACTGCTGGCCGCTAATCGCTCGACGCGTTTGGCGAGGGCTCGATATTGAGATTCGGCCGCTTCGAAATCCTCCTTGGAGACGATCTTGCGCTCCATCAAATCTTTTTTACGCTGAAATTCGCGTTCAGACTGAGCGAGATTCGTTTCCGCCTCGGCGAGTTCGGCCTTGGACTGAGCCTTCTCGTCGGGGCGGTTTCCTTCTTCGACTTCGGCTAGGTTCTGCTTGGACGATTCCAGAGTGGCTTGAATCCGATCAAACTCGGCGAGGTATTCGGTATTGTCGAGAACCGCGAGCACAAAATCCTTTTCGACGCGTTGCCCGGCGTCAAAGTTGAGTTCGATGATGCGACCGCTCACTTGGGGGCTGACCAGGATCTGCTGCTCGGGGATGATATACCCTTTGGATTCCAACGCGATGTCGCCAGCTGCAGCCGGGGTGACTGAGGTGGCATTGTTCTCCGCAGGAGTCGCGCTGGTCCCCTTGGATCCTGGCTTCGAAGTGACGATATCGTCGCCTTTCGATTCAGCACTTCGCTGAAGCGGGCTACCGGCATAGAGCAGGTACGCGATAACCACCATCGAGAGCAAGCATAGCGCCCAAGGAAGTCCAGCACCGTTCGAGGGGTGTTTGGATGTCGGCGGCAGCCGCAGTGATTGCACCCGATCGGCAAGCTTAGTCGAAGTTTCTGAAGCCACGGAAACTCTCAAGGCTAATGATAGAGACATGAAACGCGCGACCGACGGCGGAAATGACCGTCTCGGTTGCAGCATCGACACGTCAAATGATTACAATTCCCTCACAAAATGCCAGCCGAGATGGTGATTCGGTTGGCATCGTGATTGCACGAGTTTCCCGCATTCTGCATCCACTGTCGACCCGTATTCTCCGACAAAGTGAAATTACAACCGTCATGCAAGACGAAACGCTTCAGTTTATCCAGCAGGTTTACGGCGTCGAAAACTGGTCCACCGGTTATTTCGATATCAATTCCAAGGGACACATCATCGTCCGTCCTGGCAAGGACGATCCGCGATACGTGGACCTGAAGGAGCTTGTTGATCACTTGCTGACCGAGCGGAAGTTGCAGTTGCCACTGGTGATCCGGTTTCCGCAACTCCTGACAGCGCAACTTCGCCGACTATCGAATGCTTACCAGTCGGCGATCAAAGAGTATGAGTTTCAGGGATTGCACTATCCGGTGTTTCCAATGAAGGTCAATCCACGGCGTGAGGTCGTCGAGGAGTTCCTTCGCGACAGTTCGCGCTGTCGGGTTGGGTTGGAATGTGGATCCAAGGCAGAACTCTATGCCGCCGTTGCTCAAGAGCAGGCGTCGGATTCGCTGATGCTTTGCAATGGCTTCAAAGACGAAGCGTTTATCGAAACGGCTCTACTGGCCGTTCGCGCCGGTAAGCGCGTGACAATTATTGTCGAAAAACTGAACGAGCTGAAGACCGTCATTCGGTTGGCGCAGAAGAATGGAGTTGCCCCTTGGATCGGCTTGAGGGCAAAGTTGTACTCGCGTGGGTCGGGAAAATGGGCTTCTTCGGGAGGGGAAGCGGCGAAGTTCGGCCTGACCACATCTGAACTCCTCCAGTGCGTCCGCCTGCTGAAAGAGGCCAAACTAGATGGCCAGTTGAAGCTGCTGCATTTCCATATTGGATCGCAAATCACGGATATCAAACGTGTCAAGAACGCGATGAAGGAGGCGGCTCGCGTTTACAGCAAACTTCGGCAGATGGGGTGCGGGATCGAATTCCTCGATATCGGCGGCGGTTTGGGCGTGGACTATGACGGCTCGCAAACCCGGTTCGAATCGAGCGTCAACTATACCGTGCAGGAATTTGCGAATGATGTTGTCTATGTGATCAAAGCGGTTTGCGACGACGAAAATGTGCCGCACCCGCACTTGGTGACGGAGAGCGGACGCTTCATGACCGCCTACCATACAGTATTCATTACCTCGATCCGCGATGAAATCGAGACCTTTGCCGAGGACGAGGCGGAAGTCACTGTCGATGAGGATGATCCGCAGGTCATCACCGAATTGAAGGATCTGTGCGATTCGATTAACGGCAAGAACTACGCGGAGTATTACCACGACGCGCTCGAACATAAGGACGAATTGCATACCCAATTCAACTTGGGACTGATCAGTCTTGAGGATCGGGCGAAGGGCGAAGTCCTGTTTTGGGAGACTTGTGCTCGCGCTCTAGACGAGTCCGAAGACGATGCGTTTCCAGATGAAGAGTTTCAGAATTTGAAGAAAATTCTTGCCCAGAAGTATCTCTGTAATTTCTCGCTATTCCGCTCAGCCCCCGATAGTTGGGCGATTCACCAGCTTTTCCCCATTGTCCCAATCCACCGTCTCAACGAAATCCCGCGGGACTATGCCACCCTGGTGGATGTGACTTGCGACAGTGACGGCAAGATCGACCGGTTTGTGGATCTGAAGGATGTCAAAGAGACCCTGGAGTTGCACAACTGGAAAGACGGTGAGGACTACTATCTGGGGATCTTCCTGACTGGGGCCTATCAAGAGGTGATGGGAAGTCATCACAACTTATTTGGAAACCCGAACGAAGCCCAGGTCGTCATCGATAACGACGGCCGTTACCACGTCACGAAGCTGGTTGCCGGCAGTCGCATCAGCGATATGGTCCAGTTCGCGCGGTACGAGAAGTCGCAACTGGTGGAGTCATTCCGCAAGCAACTTCAAGCCCGCGTGGAATCGGGCCATCTCACTCAGGACGAACTGCAGCAGTTGGTTGCTACCTATGAAGCAGGAGCGGCGCGCGGCACCTATCTGGAGTGACGCCAACGGCAGATTTGGCCGTAGGGGATGTTGAGAACGGGGGCAACCCGCAGTTCCGGCCACTTGCACTAGCTGAAAGATCGCTATAACCGGAAGCGGCCCGTTTTTCGTCAACTTCCGAACAATCGTTAGAGTTTACCAAGACCACATTCCGATAGAACCGGTAGGCGCGGATTGTCGCGCTTGCGTTGGGCCACCAATGGCTCGCGAAGTTACTTCGGCTCTCGGCGTCCAAGTCAGGGAACGACTGATGCGGAAACGGCACTGGTTGGCATGTCTCCTCAGTATGTGGTTGTCAGCGGTAGGCGGGCAAGCAATTGCGCAGCCACCTCCTGCTGGTATCCCCAATAATTTAGGCAATCCCGATCTCACGGGGATGATGCCGCCGCCATATAGTGGAAACTATGGGCCTAACCCCCCACAGCAATATGGTGGGATGCCGGCGGGATATCCGCCGGGGGCAAACGCCTGGCCGAATATTACCCCTTACGGTCCGCCCGTAGACGAAACGTCCAATCAGAATGGACTTTGGTTTAACAGGCAGCTGACGGGGGGCAAGAAGTACTACTTCTCGCTGGAAGGACTGATTGGGAACACCACTCGTCCCTCAAACTTCATCGGCGATCCACAGGCAAACACGATTGATATCTTCACTGAGCCCGGGGGGACGGGGCAGTTCATTGATCACAATCAGCAGTTCTTCGAACAAGTTGCCGTACCAACCGGCACACCGCACCGCTCCCTGATCGGATCGGGCACGGGCGGCACGGGTGGTACAGGTGGCACAGGCACTGGTACCGGCACCACCACAGCAACAGATTTTCCGATCTTCCTTGGTCAATCGACAGGAAGCATTACTGATCGACTCAGCTCTGGCGGGATGCGTGCGACCTGGGGCTGGACAAACCCCGATTCGTCCGGCGTCGAAGCGTCTGGATGGTTCATCGGTCCCTCGTCCGCAAAGTTCTTTCTCGGTGATCAACGTCAGTTCAACTCGACCCTGTTTGGTCTGAATCCCGATCTCGAAGTCGATCGTCTGCATGCCTACGCTGGCCTCCCGCTGAGTGGTGCCGACACGGATGGCGACGGGCTGCCTGGGATGGTGATGCCATTCGATATTTACTACCGCCTTCAATACAGCACGCAGTCCGGCGGTGCGAACCTGGACTGGATTACAACGCCGATCATCGATAAGCCGGGATTCATGATGCGTGCAATGTACGGTGCGCGCTACATGGCCATCCGTGAAACATTTCAGTTTGACGGTGCTGACAGCGGATTGGGTTACACCATCAATTTACCAGGTAGTGGTGTTGGTGGTACTGGCACCGGCGGTGGTACCGGGACGACGACGGGGACCAGTAATGGGTTCTTGAGCCCAGCGGGCGCGACGAGTCTGGAGCCGTTGATTAACCTAAGCATCATGCAATCGCTGTTGTCATCGTCCGTCACAACCCAGTTGGCCGGTCCAGAAGCGGGCTTCCGATTCGATATCGGTGGCGAGCGATTCAAGATCTGGACGACTTCGAAACTGGGGCTGCTGGCCAACGTTTCGGCTCGAAACCTGAGCGGTTACAACATCGGCGATGCATATTACTTTAATACGAACCCAGCAGTACCGGGTCTCACGACCATGCCACGAAATAACCCCGCGGCGACGAAATTTGCACATCAGGATACCACAACCGCGTTGTCGCCCCTGTTTGAGCAGTCGATCTTCGGGAAGGCGAAGTTGTTCCAGTACGTTCCTGTGCTGAAGAAGTCCAAGATTCTCAGCAATGCCGACTTCCAGGCCGGATATACGGTGATCGTGGTGGGCAACGTCTATCGACCCTCGCAAGACATTGATTGGCAGGCGTACCCAATCAGTCCGTTGCTGCGAGACAAGCGAGGATCATTCATCACCAGTAACTACAGTTTCGGTATGAGCTGGGAATACTAATCCCACGAGTCAGCGAACCATCAGAATCGCAGACACCCGGCACGATCATTTCGTGTCGGGTGTTTTTGTATTGGCATGCCGCAACTCTCAAATGTTACGGCAATTCTCTGATCCGCAAATTCTTGAATTCGACCGGAGCACCTTCGGATTCCAGGCACAAGTATCCGGTGCTTGGCTCGCATTTGGTGCCACCGGAGACCTCTTCGCCATTCACCCACAGTCGAACTTCGGCGTTGATGGCGCGGACGTAGTAGTGGTTCCATTCGCCCACACCTTTGCTGAGATTCTTGCGAGGAAAACTGCGTGAGCCACCGGGAGCGACAGGTGGAAACGGCGTCATTTTGGACTTCCCAACGGGAAAAACATCGCCGTTGGTGGTGAACCAATCGGGCTTCTTGCCAGTCGACTTTTCATATTGCTCGGCGTAGCCATGGTCCAAAACCTGGACTTCGATGCCGCCCGGAGGCAGGCTGTTTGGCTTCAAATCCGTCAGGGCCTCTTCAGTGGCCCAGACGAAGATACCAGAATTGCCACCCGCCTTCAGATGTCGCCATGTGGTGACAAGCTCAAAATTCGTGATCTTATTCTGAGATCGCGTCACGCCGACCGGCTTGCCAGTGCAGTGGACGATTCCGTCCTTCCAGGTCCAGGTATCAGCATCGGTGTTGACGTTAACGAAGTCGGCTTCACCAAGTTCGCGCCATCCGAGTCCCGTACCATCGATCGTTGCCTTCGGTAAATTGGTCGTTTCCTGGGCACTTGCAGAACACCACGAGAAGAGCAACGCTCCGCTGATCCCAAGCAGAGCACGGCGAACTGTATGAGACTTCATCGATAATCCCTCTCCATTTCCATGTGACAAGATGTGCATCGAACGCATCCATTTCTACCGAGTTCAGGCCAACAGAGATAGCAATGCGGAAGTGCGCTTCGGACAACCTCACAGAGATAGAACGCATCCCACCTAACTGTGGCGTCCCGCGAGCGGAAACCCACTGTGTCTAACCCATGTTTCAACGCGACACGGAAGTGCGACCCGCACTAGAACTCTGTGGTTGTTGGTCACAGCTGGACGTGGTGATCCGGCAGTCGCCTACCGCGATCGGGAGGATTTGGCATTGCGAGCCGAATCACTCCAGAGCTTGGACTGTTCCATCAGACCCAACTGCCGATACAGCTCTGCCAGTGTGAGCCGGGCGTCGACATTGTCTGATTGACGGCCGGCCTGACGCTCCAGGCTGTTGATCCGCACTTTCAGATCCAGGAGTTGTCGGTGCGTTTCCAACTGTTTCTTTGCTTCCGCGGGCTTGCCACTGCGGGCCAACGCCTGACCCAGCAGATAGTGGGCGTCCTGGTTGGCGGGATCGCGAGCGATGCAATCGCGCAGTTCGGTCGTCGCGTTATCAAATTGCGATCGCTCCATCAGGATCTGTGCTCGTAGAAGCGTCGCGTCGGTTCGCTCTTGCTCCGTGAATTTCGTTTGATCCAGGATCTGCTGAGTCTCACTCAGTTTTCCTTCCAGGAACAACAACCGAGCTTCGAGAAGGCGTGATTCCTGCGCGACAGATTGCGAAGTCGATTGCAGCTTGTCGAATTCTTTCCGAGCTTCAGCGGCATTACCCAGTTTGATCAGATGGAAGACCAGTCGACGTCGCGATTCGTCGGCCGATCCCGACGTACAATCGATCTGATTTCGAAATGCGATGACCGCTTCGTTGGAAAATCCGCGATCCTCCGCCACATAGGCGAGATACTGCCAAGGCATCGCGTCGCGAGGCTCGATCTTGCTCCATTCTGCGGCGTAGCGAGCGGTGTCCTCATCGCGTCCTAGTTCATAGCTCACAATCGTGGCGGCTTTCAGAGCGCGCGATCGCTCGTCCCCGCGATTCACTGCCGCGGCCGCCATCTTGTCTGCCAGACTTAATTCTCCGCCTTTGAAGAATAACAGCGAGGCTACCGCGATATCCGCCGTGTTGCAGCGCTGTGTGTCTTGATCCAGATCTCTCACGCTGACGCGGACCCCGCGACTACGAGCCAACGCCACGATCAGCAATTGCGCAGACCGTTCTGAAGAGGTCCCGAATACGCTTTTCAGTTGTTGCTCGGCACGGTCTGCAGTGGCCGTCGATTCGCGACCGTCTGGTTGGAAGACGAGTTTCTCCAGCACGTTTCTTGCCAACGACAGGTTCGCTCGTCCACGATTCTCTTTGAAAGACAAATACGAATAAACGCTACCAGTCAGCACGATGATGGCAAGGCCCCCGACCAGCAACAATCGGCTGTGGCGAGACCAGGGTTTCGGTGTGTCAACGGGAGTGGTCATAGATGTCCATCACGGGCGTCGCCCTGCGCCTTCCGCAAGCTGATGCGTGCGGCGTAGCGACAAGTTCGAGAATACCTCGCGCTCACCGCCAGGCCAAATCACGGTGACATCGACAGGATGATCTGCCTCCAAAGCGAACAGAATTCGCGGATCCGATTGCGATAGATAGCTGCCACCCCCGCAGATCGTGCGCACCATCAGTCGGCTTTCCTGCTGCAGATGCACGCGAGCCCCGACGGGATCGCGGCCCGATGTCCGTCCCACCAGGGTTAAGCGGAGCCAGTTCTTTGCCGGGTGACGATTGCGCAGTATTTTGACGGGGGCATCCTGCTCGACAATCACCAGGTCCGGTGCCCCATCGTTGTCCAAGTCTCCGATGGCCGCACCTCGTCCCCCGTGAGGGACATCGAAATACGGTCCGCCTTGAGCGCTGACCTCTTCAAAACGCACGCCATCCTTGTTGCGGAATAGTTGAGCAGGTTGCAGGAACGGGACTTCGGAAGCTTCATACAGGACATGCCCATTGGCGACAAACAGGTCGAGCCACCCGTCGAGATCGAAATCGGCGAACAGAGATGCAAACTTCACCCAGCGCCGCGACGGTGCCGCCAACCCGTAAGACTTCGTGATATTGATGAAACCGCGATTACCGATCCCACGTGCCAGCACGTTGTCCTGGCCCGCATAGTTCGCGATGAACAGGTCGAGTACCCCATCGCCATCCACATCGGCAATGTCGGTCCCCATCGATCCGTCTCGCTCGCCTGTTTCGGAAAAAGCGACTCCTGCAAGCACGCCCCCTTCATCAAAAGGGAACTCGTCACGTCCCCAATAAAGCTGGTTTTCGTTCACATCATTGGCGACGAACCAATCCAGCCAGCCGTCGCCATCCAGATCTGCGGTGACAATCCCCAGCGAGCGCATCGCGGGCAGGATCCCGGCCGCCTGGCTGACATCTTCAAACGTGCCATCCCCCTGATTCCGCAGAAGCACGCTTTGCTGTCCTGGATATTGAGTCGGCGCGCAGGCATCTCGGCGGTTGCCTTCGGCCTGATGTTGAACGCAGATGTCTTCCGTACCATGCCAGTCGGCGTAGCAGACGGCGAACAGGTCCACAAAGCCGTCTCGGTCGAAGTCGCCCCATGCGGCAGACGTGAACCATTTCTTCTGCATTGAAGATGCAGGTAGGATAACTTCTTCAAATCGCAGTCCCGCGCGATTGTGCAACAATCGGCAGCTTCCGTAACCCGTCACGAAGAGGTCCGGATAGCCATCGCGATCATAGTCGTTGACCGCGGCCCCGTGGGTGTAGAGTTCTGTGCTCTTTAAACCGAGCGATTCAGTGACATCGGTAAATGACCAGTCACCATCGTTTCGGAACAGCGCGCAATCGACACCACGAACGGTGACGGGAGGCGTTGTCATCTGGCCGCCACCAGTAAAGAACAAATCCAAGTCACCATCGACATCATAGTCGATCAGCGCCACTCCGCCGCCGACGGTTTCGAGCAGCGTGTAGTACCGCGCTTCGCATCCCGTTCGATACTTCCACTGCACGCCACTACGTTGAGTGACATCCTCAAACCAGTCGTCGTCATGGGCGGCTCGCGGGGCGGCCGGCGCGCTGACTTCGAACGGCAGTCGTGCCAGGAGCGGTTGGGACTTGGCAGAGACCTGCGTTGTCGAGGCAGGCTGCGGCGAACCCGTGCTGGGTTCACCGCGACAGCCTGCCATTCCGAACACAATGACAATGCTCAACCAGCCAAAGTCACTTAGGCGCGGGAGGTTCGAGTTCAAAATCAAACGTGTTCCTTCCGGACTTCACCGTGCGTTTCAAATCGGTGGTCGAGTCGGTGCCGTACTTGTCGGCGATCGTCTTGACGACCGGATCATTGGGATGATCGTAGTCTTGACCAGTTTCGGTACCTGCGAGAGTGACGGTATATTCGCCGACAGGGATTCCGTCGTTAACTCCAAGGCTGCTGATCTGAAATGCGCCTTGTGCATCGAGCGTCCCGAAACCAGAGACAATTTTCTTGCCGCCTGTCCCATTGAATCGAATCGTCCCCTTCGTCAAAGGGCCACCCCCTTTAACTGTCACTTTTCCGGAAACAAGCTGTGGAGCATCAGGTGATCCACCACAACCAATCACGGAAATGCAGAGGATGCTTGTGCAAAGTGATACTGTTAGCCGCCATGATTTCATAAGCACAGCCCTTTCGAAAATCGTAAGAAAAAAGCGGCAGGCACCGTACCGAATGGTTGGTCCTGCCGCCAAGGTTTGACGCGCTATGTTGGTAGGCTAAAATTCGCCAACGACGTTACCGTCGCGGCAATTACCCAAGTTACGGAACAGATTCACATCGATATTATTGCTGATCGCGCGGACGGAACCGTCCCCCATTAGGAACTGAGCAATCCCGTCGTGCCAGCTGCCAAAAGCGGTTTGGCTATCGGCGTTGTCCGTAAATGACTTGTTTGGGACCAGGGGGGTCACCGTGCGGACCTGGCGTCCCACTGTGTACTCACCCCAGTTATTTTGTTGGTAGTAGATACCGCCGTCCTGATTGTTGCCACTCCCGCAGCACTTGCCAATTTCCGTCTGGTGGATGTGTTTTTCCCCAACGATGATGACATTGGTGGTTCCGTCTGTCATGAAGGCAAAGGTGTCACGTGGAGCCCAGCCGTTCGAACCGTATGCACTCGAATTGAAAACACGCTGACTCGTCGCTGGATTGACCGACGTGGATGTCCGGATTGCACTGAACAAGTTTTGGTCCGAACTCATCCCATGCAGGTTCCACCAGTTGTTGTAGGCGTTGGTTCCCTGTTGAGTTCCATTGCCGTCATCGGCATACCAGATCACAACCGCATAGTCTCCCGTGGGTCCAGGCATGCCACCCCCGAGCTTCAGGTCAGCCGCCCGGCGGGATGGGCAATGGTATGCCGGCAATGATGCATTCGCTCCTTGAATCAACAATGTATTGTTGTTAACTGGACTTGTCGATGTGTCGGTGACCGCGACACCCAAGTTGATCTGGTTGTAAAGCGGTGCTTGATCCAAATAGGGGAGGAGGATTCCCCAGAAGCTCAAAAAGCCGTCGCCAATCATGTAGGGTGGCAGGCCATTTCGGACATCGTGAAAATTGTGGACGGCCAAGCCGATCTGCTTGAGGTTGTTCTTACACTGCGTCCGTCGAGCTGCCTCTCGGGCTTGCTGCACGGCGGGTAACAACAGGGCGATCAAAACGGCGATGATCGCGATGACGACCAGCAATTCGATCAATGTAAAACCACGGCGAGACTTTAACTCCAAAGTCTCAAATCGTTTGTGTTTCATTGTAAACTCCATCAAGCAGGGAAATTCCGGAATAACGAAGTACCGGAAAAATAGAATGCGGACGCCAAAGAAATCGAGATGTGTAGTTCCCGAAGCTATCACGAAAAAATGGGGGCGTCAATCAATAAACCTGATATCGACGGTTTCTGGGAGATTAGTGTGACGCAAGGCCTAATCCTGACTCACTTTGCTCGGCGGCATTCCATCCTTGCTGTCGCCCCCCGTTCGCCCCGTTCCATGAACGTATTCTGGCTGGAGAATCGCTGATGTCACTTCACGTTTGCAGGCACTGAACGTAATGTGGGACTAGAATTCGAACCAACTTGCAGGAAATCGTGGGATGTCTGATACCGGTTGTCGGTTTTCATTAGTCGGGGTCGGCCTCTTAATATTGGCCGTCGGCTGTCAGCAAGCTGCACCACCGATTTCAGGGCAGACTGCGACGCCTGGTGACTCGGCGAAGCAGATCGAGGTTGTCGTCGCTCTCAATTGGTTCCCCGAAGCCGAGCATGGGGGATTCTATGCTGCTCTGGTTCACGGCTATTACGAAGAAGAGGGGTTGAAGGTGACGATTCGGCCGGGGGGGCCGGGAGTCCGAGTGATCGCCGATGTGGCCAGTGGCGTCGTTAACTTCGGTGTTGATAACGCCGACAAGCTTCTCGTCTGGCGAGCTCAGCAGGCGGATGCTGTGGCGGTGATGAGTCCAATTCAAGACAGCCCGCGTTGCATCATGGTGCATCAAAACAGTGGACTGACGAAGCTCGAAGACCTGGCGTCGAAGCGTCCTTTTACTTTGGGCATCAATTCCGATCAGCCGTTCGCTCAGTTCTTGAAAAAGCGAGTCAATCTGGCCGATGTTCAGATCGTGAAGTATCCGGGTAACGTCGCGCAGTTCCTGGAGAATTCTGACTATGGTCAGCAAGCGTACAGCTTTAGCGAACCGTTTCTCGCCAAGCAGAAGGAGGGCGACCCGGTGTGCCTGATGCTGTCCGAACTGGGATTCAACACTTACACCAGCCTATTGATTGCGCAGCGGGAAATGATCGACAAGCAGCCCGAACTGGTTGAGAAAATGACACGGGCCTCGATTCGCGGATGGCAGAAGTATCTGGCCGACCCCGAGGCCACCAACAACTACATTCATGAACAAAATCGAGAGATGGGATTGGATGTGTTGGCGTTCGGTGCTGCGGAATTGAAGCCACTTTGCTTACCGAAAGTTTTTCCTGCCGAACGATTTGGAGAGATGACAGCCGAGCGTTGGCAGACGTTGGCAGATCAAATGGTCGAAATCGGATCGCTCAAGGCTGATACCGTGAAGGCGGAAGAGGCCTTCACAACGAAGTTTCTGAAAGCCGGTCGTTGATGCGAGAAGTGGCGCGTCCGGCAATCGTTCCGTCATTCCCGCGCAGGCGGGAATCCAGTTGCATCATGACCGTTTACCAGCCGCTAGATTCGCGCCTGCGCGGGAATGACAGTAATGCGAGGCATCGTGACAAGGCCACTAAAAACATAACGAGCCGGACAAGGGTCCGGCTCGGTAGCATTCGCGATTGTAATCACTGTCATCGAAATAAACGATGCGAAGTCGCGGGGCTCGTTAGCCAATAGCTGGCGGTGTGACGGAGGTTGCCTGCAACCTACTTGACCGTGCTCTCTGATTTGACGGGCACTGTGCCACGTTGATGCTCACGCTGAATCGCTTCATAGACTTCTTGACGATGAACCGGGATCTCGGTTGGGGCTTCGATGCCCAGCCGAACTTTGTCGCCACGAATGTCGACGACGGTGATCTTGATGTTGTCGCCGATGAAAATGCTTTCATCGCGTTGGCGGGATAATACGAGCATTTGGTTGTCTCCTTAATCCAACGCCGGCAGCGTTGCTCTGACGCCCCGGCGGATCTCCCAGGTGGCAGTCTCTCCAGAATTCCTCACACAACAGCACAATCGTTGACTCGGATTTTGATGGACTTCACAGAGTGTGATCGGTCCAAGTCGCTCAGGGCGAGTCATGACCCTCCCGCTTCTCGTTCATCCCCCGTCTGGCCGAACGTGTCGCGGATGGCGTTGATCTGAATCAGTTTCGTTGTTTGATCTGAACAACTTATGAATCGTCATAGTCAACCATGCCTTGGCAACGCGATAGTCGGAAATTCGACTTCAGGGAGAAATGAGTATTGGACTTGTCCGTTGGTAACGAATAGTCCGCGAGCGGTGCGTGGTCCTGCCGGACAAGTTATAACGATCATGCTGGCAGTCACTGCGTTGCGGCTGCCGCATCCATACTCACGACCGGGAGCAGGTATCAATGAATGGACGGCTTGGATTCAGAGTCATGAACGGTCTTCTGCAGGCGGCCATCGTGGGATCGCTGCTTGTCGCTTCAGTGCAAGCGGCGGAGCCGATCCGAGTATTGATTGTCGATGGCCAGAACAATCATAACTGGAAAGCGACGACACCGATCTTGAAGGACTTCCTGCTGAAAAGCGGTCGGTTCACGGTGGATGTGGTGACCAGCCCACCGAACGGCCAACCGAAAGAGGCTTGGAACAGCTTCCGGCCCAAGTTTACCGACTACGGTGCCGTGGTGAGTAATTACAACGGCGAACTCTGGCCGGAATCGGTTCAACGCGATCTGGAAAGCTATGTTGTGAATGGTGGCGGCCTGGTCATCGTGCATGCGGCCAACAACGCGTTTACGGAGTGGGCGGAATACAACAAGATGATTGGACTTGGTTGGCGAGGCGCGGACTTCGGCAAGCGAGTCACCGTCGACAACGACGGCAAAATCGTGGAGACGGCGAAAGGTGAAGGACCTGGTGCCGGTCACGGGGCACAGCACGATTTTGCGATTGTGGTCCGAGATCGCGAGCATCCGGTCATGCAAGGGATTCCCGCTGAATGGATGCATGTGAAGGATGAGTTGTATCACGGTCAACGTGGCCCTGCGGCCAGTATGCATGTTCTGGCAACGGCGTTTGCTGCAAAAGCGGTGGGCGGAACCGAGGCGAACGAACCGATGGTCTGGTGGATTCCTTACGGGAAGGGAAAAGTCTTCACGACCGTGATGGGGCATGCGGAATACTCAATGAAATGCGTTGGGTTCCAGACGATCGTCGATCGCGGAACGGAATGGGTTGCCACCGGTAAAGTGACGATTCCTGTCCCGAAAAATTTCCAACGGCGACTGCGACGTTGTCGGATGATGCGGGGAAGTGAGTGGTTAGATGAATCTGGTGCGGGCGGTGCTCGCTACTGCCCGCACCAAGGTTCGACTCGCCTGAATGCTGGTTGGAGGCTGTGCAAGCCCGCATTATTGGCGAACGCGGGCTACGTCGGAGTTTGAGATTGATCTAGTGAAAATCGCGGGATTTATTGCCAACTTCGCCAAGCAGCGAGGTCAAATCCTCCATCCGGTCGACGACCAGATGAACCGTTCCATGTTGTTGTTGGAGGATGCCATGAGCGATCATCGCGGTGGCTCCCCGAGCAATCTTGCGAAATCGCTCCCACGTATTAACGTGAACCACCAGATTCGCCGTGCCGGTTTCGTCCTCGAGCGTCATAAAGGTGATCCCCTTTGCTGTGGAGGGACGCTGCCTGATTAGTACCAGGCCGGCCACGCGGCAGCGTCGATCTTTTTTGCTCTCGTCAGTCAGACTCGCCGCGACGCTCACGCCACATTTATCCAAGTCTGACCGGATAAAGCTGAGCGGATGATCGCGTAGTGTCATCCCCGACGATCGGTAGTCGGCAAATGTTTCCTGAACCGATGTCATTTGTGGCAATGGAGCCTGAGGCTCTTCGTCGTTGACTCCAGCAAACAGTGGTCCCGGATCAGGATCGGGAAGCGACTGCCATAACGACTCGCGACGATTGAGTTGCAACGAGCGAAAGACATCACCTCGCGACAGGCAGGCCGCGACAGCGTTACTCGCGCCCGTGCGATGAAAGAAGTCATCCATCAATGTGAATGGGCGAGAACCTCTGGTCGCGACGATGACATTGGCGTCCGACTGTGAGAGCCCTTTCAACAGGCGGAAACCCAGTCGCAAGGCAGGTGACTCTTCGGCTGACAATATTTCGAGTGTGCAGTCCCACTCGCTTCGATTGATGTCGACCGGTAAGACAACAACATTGTGCTTGCGAGCATCCGCCACCAACTGAGAGGCGCATAAAATCCCATCGGTTGCGAGTTGATCAGCGCGGCCGTGAATGCGGCGGGATAATAGTGCTTCAGCCAGGCCGACACCCAGACGAGGATGGCGAACGAACAGGCATGGGATTCGGGGAAACCATACTCTCCAAAACCGGAGATCTGGCGGAATAAACGCTCCGCAAATTCTTCGGTGTAGCCTTTTCCCGTCATGCCATCAATGAGTTTGTTATGAAAGTTCTCGATCAAACCGCGTCGTCGCCATGCCCCCATCGCCCGGCGAAACTGGTCAGCTTCTCCCGGAGTAAATCCGGCGGCGACAACGACCAGTCGCATCGCCTGTTCCTGGAAAATAGGAACGCCCAGCGTTCTTTCAAGAACAGCTTTGATCTCCTCACTAGGATAGGTTGGCTCTTCCTCGTTGCATCGGCGGCGTAGATAAGGGTTCACCATATCCCCTTGAATGGGGCCAGGGCGAACAAGCGATACTTCGATGACCAGGTCGTAGAAATTCTTGGGCTTCATTCTGGGCAGCATGCTCATTTGAGCACTCGCTTCGATTTGAAAGACGCCGATCGTGTCAGCCCGGCCGATCATCTCGAAAACCACTTGATCGTCAGATGGAATCGTCGCGATGGTCAGCTGTTGGTTGTGATGCTGCTCGACCAGAGCGAAGGCCCGACGAATGGCGGTCAACATTCCCAGCGCCAGCACATCGACTTTTAAAATGCCCAAGACATCAAGGTCGTCCTTATCGAATTCAATGACGGTACGGCCTGGCATCGACGCATTTTCAATCGGCACCAGTTCGCATAGTGGACTATTCGTTAAGACGACTCCACCGACGTGTTGTGAGAGGTGTCGCGGGAAACCGAGCAGTTCTGTGACGAGCGATACCAAATTGCGACCCAGACGCGGTTCGGGTGGCAGGCCAGCCTCGCGAAGACGTACGGCCAAGTCTTTCGAGTCTTGATAGTGATCGATGTGCTTGGTCAAGACATCGACGCGATCGAGGGACAGTCCGAGCGCTTTGCCAACATCTCGGATTGCTGAACGCGGGCGATAGCAGATGACTGTCGCGGTCATCCCAGATCGTTCGCGGCCGTATTTGTCGTAGAGGTATTGAATGACTTCTTCGCGGCGGCTGTGCTCAAAATCGATATCGATGTCGGGAGCTTCGTTTCGCTCTTTGCTGATAAACCTTTCGAACAAGACCTCGATTTGATCTGGGTTAACCGGTGTGACGCCGAGGCAATAACAGACGGCCGAATTTGCTGCGGATCCTCGTCCCTGACAGAGAATCTCTTTTTCACGCGCAAATCGCACCAGATCCCATACCGTTAAAAAATAAGCGGCATAGTTCAATTCATCGATTAACGACAATTCGTACGTGATCAGGTTTTGCACTTTATCAGGCACGCCATCTGGGTAACGTATCCGTGCGCCGTCCTGTGTCAGCTTGGTGAGATACTCCATTTGAGTCAGGCCGGGCGGGCAAATTTCTTTGGGGTAGTCGTACCGCAACTCGTCGAGTGAAAAGTGGCAGCGATCGGCGATTTCGACGGTCCGGGTAATTATCTCTGGACACATCTCAAAGAGTAATGCCATTTCGATTGCGGACTTCAGATGTCGTTCGGCATTGGGCCAACGTCGATAACCGAGTTCTTCGACGGAGCAGCCATGCTTGATCGCAGCGAGCACATCATGAATACACCACGACAGAACGCGATTTAAGCTGAGGTTGCTCATGCCGCAGGCGCTGCAGAGGCCAATCCGGAAACCAGACACACGCCACCGTCTGCATCTTGCAGTTCCACGAAGGTCAATTTCGCCGCAGCCATGAATTCTTTTCTTGCCCGCAAAAGCTCCACTTGCAGCCGTCGTCGCGGCTGCCATGGGTCGCTTGTTCCCAATGTCGCCAGCGGACGTACCAAGATGCGGTATTCCGCCCACGATGGCTGATGCTGAGCTCTCTCCGGTCGCAGCAGGATGCCCAGTGTTCCTCCTGTTTCAGCGGCCAGTTGCAGTCGGCGAAACGATGCTGTTGAAAGGCGATCGAATTCGCAGACTACTGCACCTACACCTCGTGTTCGCAAGGCTTGTTCAACGACCCACAGTGCATCGGCTGATCGTTGAGGTCTGACAAGAACCAGGCGTTGCAGATCCAACGAAAGTGCCGCCAGACCCGCCAGATGCAATTGAGACCGACTATCGACAAAAATCCAATAGTCATTCCCGACCGCTGGCTGACTAGCTAAAACCGCAAGACTCAGGCTGCCTGCTCCTTTCACATCAGACAACCATTCCACTAATCCTCCACGGAATGAGGAGAACTGTGCAAGCGGAACCCACGCATCTGGGTTCCGTTGGTTTGCGTCCGTCACGTCGAGATTGGAGAGCTTCAAGCGAAGCTGCATCCTGTCTGTCACAAGCATCAAAGGGCTCGTCCCATTTTGTATTGGGAACGGCTTATTGGCAAAGATTACAGTGGCCTTTGAGCAGGATCTCTGTGACCGAACCAACTTCGACGCCGCTGTTTTTCAGCCGCGATGCCCAAGGAGCGTCCGCAACGCAGGTCACCTGCCCGCATGCTGTGCAGAGAAAATGAGGATGTGCCGCAGCATCTGCATGATCGCCGTCCCTGAGCTCAAAACGCCAGACGTGATCCCCGAGTTCCGTTCGCACGATGAGACCGGCGTCCGTCAAATCACTGAGATTGCGGAAGACTGTCGCTTTGTCGAAACCCAGGGGACTCAACTCTGTCGCTAACTCGGCGTGCGATAGCGGAGACGTGGCTTTTCTCAGTTGACGTAGAACCTCGACGCGTGCTGCGGTCGAACGGATCCCAGCCGATCGCAACAAGGTTTGAAGTTCAACAACATCGTTAGCGCGAGTATTTTTCGACGCCACAATCAGAATTCTCGCTATACCAAACCTGTTGATCAGACATTCACTGCCAATCGGCACAAAGGAAAATTATAGCAATTGAATTGCAAATAGAAAGTAGCACGAAGTTTAATTTCAATTGATTCGCGCATGCGTGGACCGACATGGCCGCCGATTTATCCACCATCGGAATCGTCTGAAAATGTGGGTGTTGAATTGAAAAACGTCTCGTGACAAATGCCATTCCGTAAACGTTCCCGGAGCGCTCGGCGAGAGCGACTAAGTCGGGAACGAACGGTCCCTAATGGAATCTGCAATTGCTTTGCAATAGCGGCATAGTCCATATCATGCAGTTCTCGCATCTCGAAGATCTGCCGATATTCTGCGGGAACGTTCGACAATGCGAGTTCCAGAGCCTCGCATAATTCTGCACGTTCCATTGCATCAGCAACGTTGTCCGGTGCGAAGCCGATGCTGGTTGAGCTATGAACTTCGCTTTCATGTCGCGCTCGCCGAGTCAAGGTACGAGCGATTTGCAGACTTCGAAATTCGACCGCTCGGCACAACCACGGTCCGGCATAGTCCAGCAAGGGAGCGCCAGTGACGAGTTGCCCCCACAGGGAGAGGAGGGCTTCCTGAACCGCATCCCAAGCAAGATCCTCGGTGCGCAGGATGTTTTTCGCATGTGCCAACAAGTGAGCAAGAAGTGGCTTAACGGCAGCGTCGAAACGCTGTCGAAGATTTTCCGATTCTGAAGTCGCCAGATCGGAGCCTGCTGGCCCGGAACCAGACTCTTGCCTGCCGGGGATCAACTCGCTTCGCGGCGACCACTCCGCTCGCGAAACGGGACAAGATGGTTCGAAAGACACGGCAACCTCTCATTCTCCTACAAACTACATTTGCACAAGTATTGCAAGTGTGAGGAGGCGCAGTCAAGTTGCGGCTTCAGAAACAGAAATTGCTTTATTCGATTTTCTCCGTAGGTCAATCGTTCTCGAAATGAACCCGCGCGACAGACTCTTTTTGACTTGATTCCAATTGACTCAAGGCAGCCTGCGGGATCGCCAGCGTGGGCTCCAATTCAGCCGCCTTTTCAAAAGCGGATTTGGCTTCTTCCAAGTCATTGCGTTGAGCCATCACCATGCCCACATTGGACCACGCCGCCGATTCTCCGACGACGGCGGAAAAAATCCGCCGACTTTCGTCGTACCGACCTTGTTGGGCGACGGCGAGACCCAGGTTCACGCTGGCTCGCTGATGCTGGGGGGCCAATCCCAGAGCTTTGCGATATTGTTTTTCTGCTTCAACCCAATCGTTCTGCTCGGCAAAAAAATATCCGTAGTCATTCAGGAGGTCGGGATCTTTTGGCTGCTCTTTCAGAGCCACTTCGTACTCGCGTTTTGCTTCAGACGATTTTCCCGCACGGTCATAGAGCACGGCCAAATGTCGAGAAACGGATTTCGTCCGCGGATGCAACGAACGAGCATGTTCCAGTTCTGCAATCGCATCCGTTTCAAAACCGTGCTTCGCCAATTCGACGGCAGTTATCTTACAAGCTTCGGCCGCTTCCTTTGCGCTCAGTTCAACGGGTTTGGTGGCTGCCGTTGTGTCAATCTGCTGGACCAAATCAGCAGGAACCTTTGACTTACCGAAGGGGTACTGGCAACCGCTCAGGATTGCAGCCACGACAAGGATGACGAAACTCCATCTTGGCATCACTCAACCTCCACTTGCTGTCGAAACGCAATTCACAACTCGTAAAATACCGTGACGATTTCAGCAAATCTAAAGTCAACCGCCTCGCCGAAATGGTTCCAATCCGCGCTCTAGTAAATGCCACCGCCTCCACCCATGCCGCCGCCTCCGCCACCGATTCCCCCTCCTCCTCCGCCGCCCAAACCGGTTCCTCCAGCGGCACCGCCGCCACCGTTCTGAAATTGCCGGGCATAAGCGCGGGTGGCTTGGATTCCATCCAATCCTTCAGCGACGGATGATCCGAGGACTACGCGAGTGTCGGCATCAGGCAAACCCGCCTTGGTGAGCTGTTCAACCACGTACAACCGGCGACGTTCATTCAATTCCGTGAACTGGTCTTCATCGGTCTGTTCATCCTCTGGAACGATGACGATTTGACAGCCTTGTTGGCTGGTCAATTCAACCAGACTCTTTAAGTGCCGACGTCCATCGGGGCCGAGTTTGTCTCCGCGACGAAACCATTCATGATTGTGCAACACGTATTGGTCGCTCCGTGCTCGGGCCACCTGTTCCGTGTGTGTTGCTCGGACGGCCGTCCCTAGGGGAGACGGCAATGCACCGGGCGGAATGTCATAATCGTCGTTCCATTTGCAGGCACCATTCCTGCATCCGCAGAGAGTCACCGAAACGAGGGCGATGATACCGACGCCCCAGAGGCATCGGCCGAAAAATTGAGTTTGCGCTGGTGGGGTGTCCGATCGGAAAAGGCTCACGACACGATGCTCCAGATTGACAATTGCATTGGATAAACCTGTTGAGCGTTCCATCACGCTTTGTTCGTGATGAGACTCAATAGCGACCATCGCAATGACCAGATGGTCCGATGATGTATTTCTGCTGGCATCGGCGATACGTTTTCAGCCGATCGCAATCGGTTCTCGCGGCGCTACGGAAGTCCTCGGACCGCCGACTTTCGAGCCGCCCCAATAAGAAGAATTCGACATCGTCCGGTTCGTAAATATCGCTACCCGGAAGAACCGGGCAGGCGTTTGGGTCTAACGGATGGACCAGCTCCGGAGTCACGAGCACGATCAACTCTTGTTCTTGGGCGGAGGCACCATCATTGGAGAAGAAGCGTCCCACGAACGGCAAATCGCCCGCAAACGGTACGCGGTTGGAATTAGCTCCATAGTTGTTTTGGATCAATCCCGCGACTGCCAGTGTCTGTCCCTCGCGCAACTCCACAGTGGTCGTAAAATTGCGGGATTGCAGGCCCGAGACAGTCGTTCCTCCGCCACCGCTGCCTCCGCCGATGGTCGTTCCTATCGAAGGATCACGGGTACTGACGGAAGCATTGACTTGCAAGCGAATTCGCGACTTGTCAGTGACGACTGGAGTAAACAAAAGCTGTACACCAAAGGGGACATAGGCCACTCCTTGAAGCCCAACGGCAGTTGCCCCCGTGACAACGGGCACGGGAAATGACCCGCCAGCGTGAAAGCGAGCCGTCTGTCCGTTAATGGCCACGAGGTTCGGTTCCGCAAGCGACCGCGCTAATCCCAAAGTGCGCAGGGCATTGATCGCGATGGGGATGCGGCCGTTATCGAGTACGGCCGGCAGGTTGCCGCTGATGATCCCTGCGGCGCTGGTTTGGGCCTGGATGAGACCTCCGGTCAACTGCGAAAAAACGGCGCTCCCCTGCGAGTTCAGGATCTGAAAATTGATCCCGATATTCCGCGCCGCCGATCGATTCACCTCGGCCACAGTGACCCGCAGCATCACTTGCTGTTCGCCAGGGACCCGCAGTAGATTGACCACGCCTTGCTGCTGAGCATTATTGACGGCCATCAAATATTCCGATACCCGTTCCCCGGCAAGTTGCAATTGCTCGGCGGGCGGTGCGCCAAGTGCACCTGGTTCGCTGATTTGCAGGTTGACTTGCTCCGGCTGAGACACGCGTGCATTTCCACCCCGTCCCCGCGGCGAATTGGCAGAGGCGATGCGGAGAATCTGGGTTGCATCCTGGACATCTTTGGCCTCGCCACGAAGGATCAATTGATTGCCGACCAAATTCAAGCTGACCACGCAATTGGGGAACGCTTGATTGATCTCATCTTCGAGTGCTTTGTAAATCGATTCCATGCGAACTCTCGCCGCCGAATCGGGATAGACACGCACCAGATAACTGAGGACGGTTCGACCTTCGGGGGAAGCCGCGTCTTCAAACCAGAGGTTGAGAACCGTCGTCCCCACCTCCCGGCCACCGATCGACAACTCTTTCTCCGTAATGACTTCGACAGTGGCGATCGAGTCGTCGGCGATCTGGTAACGTAGCGGAGCTTGCTTCGTGACCAACAGCCGCGGCTGGCCCTGGACAAGATCGAGATGATTATCGACATCGATAGTACGGTCGACGAATTTCGCAAACTCCCGCTGTCGAGTGGGATCAAGATCCTGGACTCGCCCCAATCCTCCGGGGGGCGTGGGGCGCGGTTGCAGTCCTCGATTCGTGCTAAGTCCGTCGCCGTCATCATCGCTCTCCAAAGCAGGTGCCGGTGGAACTGGCAGTGGCGGAACCTGCGCGACAGTCGCCCTTCCTCCTTGAGCAATCCGCAACGGGGATGGCAGCGGTAGTTGGGTTGGAGCAAACAAATTAACCGTCGAACGACGTTCTCGCAGCGGTCCATCTCGTTGTGTAGGAGAGGTCTGACATTGTGCCTCGATGGGAGCCATGCTCATCAACAGACCGGCGAAACCCACAATACAACGCATCTGGGGTCTCTGGTTCCGGTGGACGGGTCGCAATGAAAACGATGCAAACATGTTACGGCTCACATTCAGCAAACGTGCGGCCCCACTTTCTGTCGCGAACGGAGCTGCAACTCTCACGAATCTACCGGTTGTATCGGGAATAACGATTATTCGGCTTGCATTGATTATGCTTACTGCAAATGGTTTGCAGTCATTCCCGCCAGTGACATTGGAAAAGGCGTCCCTCGGCGATTCGAGGAACTTCCTAATGACAGCAGATGCCCCCGTCGAAACAGGCTTCTGCCGCTGGCAATTTCCAGAACGGCGAATGTCCCCCGCGGCGCAAATGCCATTCGCCACGGTTTCAATTCAGGCACAACGCCGATGATGCGTCCGCTCTTATCAAGGAAGGCGACTTCGAGAGCAAACCGCAGGAAACAGGTATGAATCGACTGACAAGGTGATAACAAGAGTCCTTCGGTCGTTCCTAATTCTCGGCGAAACTGCAATCCAATCAGCCGAGACCAGTATCCGGTCGCGAGCGCTAAGTGTGGGACGATGAGCGTGCCTACGTCCATATCCCGCAGTTCGTATTCAAAGTGCATTACAGCCCTTTCGTACGGGACATATTCTCGGCGAACTGAAAGAATTGATAGAACGCCGGTCCGATCGCAAATATGAAAATCCCCGGCAGAAAACAAATGATCATTGGAAACATCAGCTTGACGGGTAACGTCATGGCGAATTCCAGCGCACGCTCCCGGCGCCTGTCTCGCAGATCATTGGCTTGCTGCCTCAAAACCCCTGCCAGTCCCATCCCGATTTGTTCCGCTTGAACCAATGCTGAGACAAAGACTGTCAGCGGCGTCACGTCGATGCGTCGAGCCATGCGTCGCAGGCATTCCACCCTTGGCCGTCCGGAAAGCACTTCTAGTTGGAAGGCGCGGAACTCGCGAGCCAAGGGTCGATCTCGGTCTTGAGAACCAATGACTCGATCCAATGCGGCGTCAAACCCTAAACCGACTTCACTCAGAGTTGCCAGCAGTTCCAGCGTGATTGGCAGGTCCTCGTTCACTCGTTCGACCAGTTTCCGCCGGGTTGCCCGGACCACGACAAATGGCAGACTGGCAACGAGGCAGGCGACGAGCCAGGGAGCCAAATAAACGGCTGGCAGAAAAATGTCGCCAACGCCACCTGGTAAAAGCCGCAATCCAACAATGGCTGTGCGGAGCAGCCCGGAAGCTGTCAGCAAGTAAGCCAACAGTCCGCCGAATCCGGCCAGGCTGCAAGTGAGCAGGAGGAAGATTCTGCTCGCATAAGGCCGACGATAACCCGCCAGAGATAACCATCGGGTCAGCCCATGGGAAGGAGCGGTCTGCTCGCGCCGCTGGGCATCACCGTCGATCTCTTCACGTAGGCGTGTTCGTACTGTCCAATACGTCTGGTTCCAGCGCCAGACCATCGCCATCAAGCCGACGGCTCCTGATATAAGCAGAAAGGCGGTGACCCCTACGGGAGAAAACATCGGCGACCCTACGGTATTCCAAAGCGATTAGAAACGGATCTTGGAGAGGGTCGAAGACCAGACAATTCCACCGACTTGCAAGACGACAGCCAAGGCGACAGCGTTCTGGCCCAGCGACGTCGATAGAAACGTGTGCATCCGTTCTGGGTCGTTCCGCCACATGATGACGCCGATTGCGTAAGACGTGGAGAGCACGGCAATGATGGAGACACGCGACTGGGACGACATCGTCCGTATTCGCCGGGCGATCTCGATCCGGTCCCGGATCGTGCGCCCCACCGTCGCGAGCGTGGGTGCGAGGCTCCCGCCCACTTCCCAATGGACGGCCAACGCGGTTGCGAAAAGCCGAAAGGCTTCGAGGGGAATACGCTCCGCCAGAGCCATCATGACACTTTGCGGTGCATCACCAAGCCGAATCCGTCCTACCACTTCTTCTAGTTCTGGACGTAGCGGCGATCGCGCTTCTGCCACCGCGGATTCGAATGCACGAACCACACTTCCACCGGATTTGAGCGTACTGCACATCAGGTCGATAGCATCCGAAAGCTGTTGCTCTATGAGGGCGATGGTTCGCTCGGCCCACATGGCTTCAAGTTCCGCCCCAAGCAATGCCACTATCAGCGCTGCCGCAATCGCGAGCGTCGCTCCCAGTTGCAATCCGAAGGCCAGTCCACACAACACCAGGCAACCAATTAACCATGAGACCCACCGATAGCGCCGCAGCGAAATTGGAATCTGTGGTGGAATGTCTTCCTCTTCGAAGGGAAGTTCCACTTCATCTGCCAATCGCCGTTCCGCTTCGCCATGTCGGCGAGCATTCTTCCACCAGTTAAGCAGTGCGATTGCCACCGCGAGAAAGGCACCGGCCGCAAGCCCCTCTTTCATCCTGCAAACTCCTGCGGTTTCCGAAAGAGTTCCAGCGGAATATCCAAACCGCGAGCCGACAGCTCTTCTACGAATCGCGGGACAATCCCGGTAGCAACGAACTGCCCGTCAATGATCTTGCCTTTCCGACCGCGACGTTCAAAACGAAACAACTCTTGTGTTTGTGGAATCAGTCCTTCCAATCCGGTGATTTCCACAATGCTTTCCACACGGCGCACGCCATCTTCATAACGCCGAACCTGCACGACGAGTTGGATGGCAGACACGATCTGCT
Organism: Schlesneria sp.; assembly: GCA_028291515.1. Lineage (GTDB taxonomy): Bacteria > Planctomycetota > Planctomycetia > Planctomycetales > Planctomycetaceae > Schlesneria. The sequence goes on along the minus strand of JAQGHU010000001.1, from coordinate 23,287 downwards.
CACGAATCGCCCGTGACGGAAGATCGACTCCTGCCATGAGGACCATCGTTTCCAATCGTGCCAGGGCGTCCCTAGGGCTGTTGGAGTGAATTGTCGTCATACTGCCATCGTGGCCGGTGTTCATAGCCTGCAACATGTCCAGGGCTTCGGCCCCTCGGACTTCTCCCACGATAATTCGATCGGGACGCATTCGCAGGCTATTGACAAGCAGATCGCGAGCAACGATTTTGCCTCGCCCTTCGATGTTCGCCGGACGGGTTTCCATTCGCACAACATGGCCCTGATCCAGCACCAATTCGGCGGCATCTTCAATCGTGACAATCCGCTCTCTTTCCGGAATGGCTTCTGCCACCGCGCCAAGGAAAGTCGATTTTCCGGATCCGGTTCCCCCGGAGATCAGCACGTTTCGACGACCGAGAATTGTCGCTGCCAAAAACTGGGCCATGTCCGCCGAGAACATCCCCAATTTGAGCAAGTCGTCGCGGCGCAAGCGCCGGACACCGAATCGCCGAATTGACAGTGTGGGACCATCGAGCGTGATCGGCGGAATTGTCGCATTGATGCGACTGCCATCAGCTAAACGCGCATCGACCATGGGAGATCCCTCATCGATGCGGCGACCAACCCGCGCTGCGATCCTTTGGATGATACGGATCAGGTGTTCCGAATCGCGAAACTCAACCGACGTTCGTTCAAGCTGGCCAAAGCGTTCAACATAGACCTTGTCGAAGCCATTGACCAAAATATCCGTCACAGCAGGATCGGACATCAAGCCAGCCAAAGGACCGACGCCGAGCGTCTCTTCCGTCAGGTCTTTCGCCAATCGTTCACGTTCGGCTTCATTCAGAGGCAGTTCCTCAGCCGCGAGAACCCGAGCAACAAAGCTTCGAGAAAACTGTGCGAGATCGTCATCGGAGGCACCCAACAGTTCTTGCTCGTTAACCTCATCAAGCAAACGCCGATGCAAATCCGCTTTGACGGACTGATAGTTGACTCGTACGTTGGAGGCGTTTGGTTTTCGATCTCCAGCGGAGCGCAGCACGGGAACCGGAGTCGCCGAAGTAGCTTCTCCATGGTTCTGCTGAGCCGGAAGCGAAAATGTCGGCCTGCCTAACAGCGCCCGCAATTGCTGTGGGTCTTGCTCTGCATCAATTCGAGAGAGACTGGTCATGTCACCGACTCCTCGATTTCCAAATCAGTGTAAGTCGCCTCCAGCGAACCGTTCGCTCGCGATGCCCTGCGTGTGGCCTTGTCGTTCGCCAGTTCCGCCACATCATCCACCAGGTTCAGCAATGCTCGCCCTAATCGAGTCCAACGAGTGGCGCGGAGTGCATAAGGTACGCCCAGATTCGCCGCCAGAAGCATCTTGTGATCAAATGGCACTGCCTGGTCGATCGATCGGTCCAACTGGGTGGCCACCGCCGATTCGCGTAGACAGCCTGCTTTCAATGAATACCGGTTGAGAACAATGCGCAACTTGTCCGGGGGGATTTGCAGCCCCTTCAGCAATGAGAGGAACTGGCGCGCGCCGATCAGAGTGGGGACCACATTTTCAAACACGAGATATGTACGATCCGCGAGATCCAGCATGGCCATCACCGCCCGATCCAATACCGGGAAGGAATCGATGATGACAAAGTCATATGTCCGTCGAGCCAGGTGCAGCACCCGAGTAATGCCGTCGTCATCAATTTGGGCTGCCAAAACCGGGTCAGATGGCGAGGCCAACAGGTCCAGCCCGCAGGAATGCGGTGTCGTTAGCTGCGTCAATAATATCTCGTCTAGGCGCTGGCGCTCGTAGACTGCATCTGCCAAGGTGGCCTTCGGTTTGAGGTTCAACATCGTGGCACAAACACCAAGTTGTAGCGACGAGTCCAGCAGAAGCACTTTTCCGCGGCGGCTTTGTGCCAATCGGGCCGCCACATTGACCGCCAGTGTCGACTTACCGACACCTCCCTTATTGCTGGCAAAGAGGATGATCTTTCCCAACTTTGCCGATACGGACATTGGGGAAGCGTTGAGTCGACCGAGGAGTTGCTGCAAATCCTCGGTCGACAACGGGCGACGCAAAAAATCCTTAGCGCCGGCCCGTAGCGCTTCGATCATGAACTGGCTGCCCCCTTCGGAGTCCGCATCGAACAAGCGAGACTGGAAGGCAACGACTGCTGTCGACTCGGGCGCAACTGCTCGCAGTTCTTCGAATAGTGTTCGTAGTACGGATTCGCCCAAAGCGGCATCCAGCACTACCAACTGCGGCCGCCGACTGCGAGCTGCCTCAATGGCCCGGTGCGGGTCACTGACGGATTGCACCGATGTGCGCATCCCGGCGATGGCCAGCAATGCTGCCTCGGTTTCACCCGCGAGGCGTCCGTCGGTTTCTACGACGAGTATCTGCTGTGCCGAAATCATTTGGAGGACTCCCGGTTCAAGTAGAATTACCGCGACAAGACCGGGATTTTCAGCGAATCGGTTTGAAAGGAATGGTGGACGTCCATAATCGATTGGGCTTGGGTCGCAAGACCGTCTGGAATTGAGCTCATGGAAATCGCTGCGCTCGCATTGGTCCCAGCGACGTATCCCGGTGTCACAGTGACTTCCACGGTGGTCGGGTTAATGGAAGTCCACGTTTGCACATACAGGAAACAGACGACGTACAAGCTGGATGGGTCAATCAGTGGCAGGTAACACTGCTGATCTGTCTTTACGGGAACAGAGCCAAGCGTAAGTTGTGAAGGCCCAAGGCCTCCTAGGCTTACGACGGCCTGGGGAGTATTCAGCAGGTAGCAGGGACTCGTGAATGTGATACTACCTGTGGGAGGGTAGACCACCGCGAACGGCGTCACACCCGGCTTGAGATAAGTCTCATTCGGCGGACCGACCGACTTCACCGAAGTCGGCGAAGCGATTGCTGTCGCGCGGACCGTGATTCCATGCTTCCTGGGCGCGTACACGTTTTCAGGGTTGCTCTGTTCGGCGGGATCTGACGTAGATTGCATGGTCGTGCCACGACCAAACAGGAATGGAATCGCGACACCACGGGAGCTGGTCCCCGCTTCAGAGGCCAGAGAATCGCGATCCGAAGTCCGCCGCAATCTGATCAGCCACGCAGAACCGGATGGATCCCCAACGAAATCGTCGCGAAGATAGGTCTCACCTTCCTCGTGAGTCGCCGATTCATGAAAATACCCCCGAACGACATCGCCGTGGATATTGTTCGCGGAATTGAGTTGGAGACCCTGATTGGGATCGCTGGGATCGATCCGCCCATATTGGTCCTTCAATAGACCGCCGTCGGGGTCTCGCTCGAGATTTTGTCGTGCGGCGATTGCATCATCCGCCCCAGCAATTGTATCGATGATCCGCACAGATCCGTAGGAAGAATCTAAACTGTTAAAGTGATTGGAAACCCACTCACGTGCTTCGGTTCGCGCCGATTGATCCGATGCAACGTCATCATTCGTGATAATGAATTGAGAATTGTAAGTATTCGCGGCGGCTAGAGCGGCCGCATCGGCAATGCTTTGCATTTGACGTTGAGACACCCGCGCCACACCCAGATCAATCACCAGTGCCGCCAGAGCCAGCAAGCCAAAAAGGACCATGACGAACAACACCAGCGATTGCCCGCCGCGCCGTGAGCGAACGATCAGGCGTAGTTTCACCCCATCTCCTGGTTGAGCGCCACTGACTAGCCGAATCATGGGGTGCGACCTTCTTCGGAACGGGCGGCATCGCTCATCGTCACCTTCGGATTAGTCGGTGCTTCGGTCGTCGGACCGCCGGGGTCTGAAGGTGTCGGTGGCTTATTCAGATCGACAGGTCCTCGGCCCTCAGCAGGAAAAACGAGCAACTGCCGAGACGCGCCAGCACGTTTGTTACCAATCAGACCTTCCATCATGGTCATTCGATCAAGCGGATTATCGCCGGGTGTGGTAAATGAAGCCGAACGCTGACGACGGAGTTCTGGACTCTCCTTGTCTTTCGGTTGCACCGGTGTGACCTGCGAGGGTAACTCCTGACTGACGGGTTCAGCGAGAGTACCCGGACCCGCCTGTCCTGAGCGGGCCACACAATTCAGTTGTGAATCAACCGCCACTGCGCTGTGTAGCGGCGCGACTTCTTCGGGGTCTACCGCCAGAATCACTTCCAAAACCGGCACCGTTCGTGCTTGAGTCCCTTGAGTCAGCGAACTGCTTGTGATCGGCTTGGCCCGACTGGTGACGCCTTGCACCAGCACCCCGTTCTGGACAATCACGCGGGTGCTGGCTTGTTTCTGCGCCGTCAAAAGCGCTGCTTGAGGTCCGCGCATCGCCGAATTTCGTCCAGCCATCCCTTTTTGAAAATCGAGGGGCTGGCTCGCAAGAATATCCACGTGGTCTCCCTCGCGAAGTCCATGAACCCCGGCCAGCTTCGATGCATCCAGCACAACGGCTCTCTTTCCTGGAGGGATACCGCCAGAGATCCCTTCCCGAGAGCCTTTCGGGAGAAAATCAGACTCGGTAAATGCATATCCTTTCGGTTTCTGGCGTCGAAGAACGCGACCTTTGAATTGATCGAAACCAGTGAACATCTCGGGTGTGACGAAATTCTTATGGACGGGCGCTGTCGTAAACTGCCCGATTTTCGCATCCCAGATGTGATCGCGGCTGATCCGAGTGTAGGGGGGAATGACTCCTGAACTCACTGGCACCAGCAGCATGTCCGGTGAAGGTGGCGCATCTTTTTTTCGCATCCAGGCCACAGGAAGATCGATGGTGCCGGTGGCGACCAACCCGAACACAATGCCTCCGCCGACCAACAGCAGGCCGAACGTTGTCAAAGCCGCGACGAACAGCGGGGACAGACCCGGTCGAGGACGAACGGAGTGACGCATGGGAGTGCCAGATTTCCAGGGCAAATACATCTAAACCTCTTTTGCATAACAGATGCAAAAAAGTATTCTGTCGCCAGTGAAAGGCGATCGCAAGGACCATTTGCAGATTTTCGCCATTCGTGAGAAACCGAAGCACGAATGCGGCCATTAAGGGCCGAATATCTCACGGCGATAAATGGCCTGCGCAGAAATTGTGCGGGTATATGGCCGTACATCTTTCGCACCCGCAGCAAGCCGTCCTTCCTGTCTTGATCCGGTATAGGGTCCGTACGGCTGATCTGGATTATCGACCTCGGCAATTACCGGATTTCCAAGATTTGGCTCGAATGGGCCATCTGGGCTCTGGTGATAGCTGGCCATCGCCCCAGATTGGTAATTGTAATTCAGCAGCACGTTCGCAATCCCGCCATTGGAGATCAGGAAGTCGGTTGAACGGGTCCCCGTCAAATCAACAATTCCACCTCCTGGAAGCGTTGAGTCGTAACCCGGATATACCAAAAACGTCCTGTCCGTTGGATCGACTATCATCAATGGCAACAGCATCTGATTAACCAACGGCAGCTTGGTCCGATCAAAACTAATCGACAATCTGAGATTGGTCGGATTGAAGACGGTCTGTTGAAAAGCTCGAATCGGTTTCGTGGGGTCCAATGGATCATCCGGGGAGACCGTCGGTTCGACGGGAGTTAATATCTGTTCGAGGGTCGCGTCGACAGGGCTGCCAGAAGCTCCTTCAGTTGTCGTTTGCGATGGCAATGCGGCTCGTGACAACTCGCGAGCGAGCAGGTCCGCTGCGGATTGCAGTTGCTGTGCTGCGAATAGGGCCTGGCCAAAGGAAATGACAGCGGCCAGCAAGAGATAGAAGACTAGAGCAATGAGAGCGAACTCAACCAACGATTGGCCACGTCGGTTTGACGCGCGTGGAGTGGCAATCGCCACGACTTGTTGCATGAGGAGCACTCGGTTCTGAAGTTGAGAAGGCCATCCTTGGCCCAGAAAACCTCCGTCTTGAAGGCTCGCCATATGTGTCGTTCAGTGCCATGCAGCCTGGATGGCGTAAATCCACACTCCGCAGGCAATTGCCGGCCCGTAGGCAAATTCACGTTGTCGCCTGGATGCAGAAACGAGCCCCAATACAGCTCCGGCCAATGCCATCCAGAAAAAAGTTATCAGCAACCCTTCCAATTCCAACGCCGCACCGATCGCCGCGACCAGTTTGACGTCGCCACCTCCCCACGCCCCCAAGGCGAACAGAAGCAGCCCGATGGCCGAACCCACCGCAAAACCGAGGAGCAGCCCCACCCAGCTACCGGTTGATATGCTCGCAAGGCGCACGGTAACGGAGGCCATCAGCAAAGCCGCGGAAATCCAATCGGGAATCTCGCGGGTACGAAGGTCGTAGATGGCCGCCATCAACGTCAGCAGCACCGCACCCCACACCATTCAAGACATCCGCAGTGGAGCCATCCGGAGCAAAACAAGCCCCGCCGACGAATCAAGTCGGCGGGGCGCTTTTGGAATCATTGCCCGAAAACTGGATTAGTTAGCGGAAGATTCGACAACCAAGCCGCCGAATCCATTCGCCGCACCATCGGTCGTGCCGATCACGTTAACGCCGAGCCGATCGGTGTTCTTGTTGGCAACAATCGTCGCCAAGTCAGTTTCGATTCCGCCCGTTCCCGCTTTGGTTTCGATCAAATGGCCGCTGACGATCGGATTATTGTCGTCTTGATGAGCGCCCGGAAGAACCGTCGCGACAGCAGCAATCAAATCACTGGTCTTGTGGCCAAAAGTCGACACTGCGGCCGCAGAGATCAGGGCGACCCCGGCAATCAGCAGTGCGTATTCAACCAGCCCTTGACCTTTTTTGCTTTTCAGCAGATTTCGCAGCATTACAAACTCCTCATCGTGGAAGACCAGGAAGGCTGACTCCAACCGAAACAGTCGATTGAGAGGTGATCAATGTCCTTCTGTGCCTAAAGTGCCGGTCGTGACGAAAAGGTTCCAGAAAAGCATCCGAATCCGTAATTCTTTGGCAAGTCCACACCTGTTTGCTTGCACATCTACATTTTATTCTCATTACATCTTGCTTTGCTTTTGCATAATGATTGTAATTGCATTTATGGTGCTACAGTGTATGACGTGTCGAGATGCCTCACAAAGATTGTGCCTGCGTGGACCCGAGCTGGAACTATCGTCTGGATCCCTCGCTGACGCAGGCTGCGAGGGAGTCTGGCCTGCGCCTGACCCGAGCACGGCGCGCTGTTCTGTTTGAGCTTTGTCGAGCTGTCTCGCCGCTGACGCATGCCGAGTTGGTTACGCGCCTGCAAGACGAGCAGATTGATCAAGCAACGGTCTACCGAAACCTGATGCAACTTGTTGAAGCAGGATTAGTGAAGCGGACTGAATTGGGGGATCACCTTTGGCGATTCAATCTCGTTGGTCCGAATTCATCGTCGGGTGCCTACTTCATTTGTATGGCCTGTGGGAACGTCGCCGTCTTGGGACTTGAAATGTTCGACCACGTCTCCGCGCTCTCTTCTCGCCTCGCATTACAGGTCAAGGAAGTTGTCATTAAGGGGCATTGTGCAGGATGCCATGAGGCCGATCCGCGGGATGGCATCAAAAGAACATCGGATTGCAGCGGGGAAGAGTGACAGAATCCGTAATCGGATAGGGCTGATTGAAGTTCTCAGGAATGCGTTGAGATTGTGAAAAGGAATTCGTGTTTTTGGAAACTGCCGCGTATTGCTTGCCAAGTTGCTGATAAGGGTTCAGCGGACACGCTACGAACAAGTGAAGTCAGGCTTATTCTTTCACGGTGATACGCGATGCGCGCATATTCTGCACTTGGCCAGACGTTCTTGCGGTTACTCACATACGATTTCTGTCCGTGGGCCAACCTCTGGGTCTCTTGGGTGAAGCACCCGATCGCCAGTTTGGGTTTTGCGGCGTTGGCCTCGTTGTTGTGCGCGCTGTTTGTCAAACCGTGGGCGATCGTGGCATTGGGAGCAGTTGTCCTGGTGTTGGTGATGGGCTATTTCTGGCCGCACGTCGCTGTCTTCGGCTTGTCTTGCGAAGTTCATTTCCGGAAGTCGCGAGCCACCGAGGACGACCATGTGCCAGTGATCGTCAGCATCACCAATCGGTGGCCCTGGCCAGTCTGGGGGATCACGATGGAAGGAGGGTTCGACCCACAAGGATCTTCGTCGAATACGTCCGTCGCGATGGCACGAGTCGCGGGATGGTCGACAGCCGTGTTTGACTGGACGTTTACTCCACCGTGTCGAGGCGAGTACCCGTTCGCCGTGCCGTCCCTGGTGACCGGTTTCCCGTTTGGACTCAGCAAAGCTCGTCGCCCCGTGACTGTGAACCAGAAACTGTTGGTCTGGCCGCGAATTATTCCGCTTGAGATGTTGTTAGATGCTGCGGAGACGCGGCCGTCAGAAGACATATTCTCTGACCATCGTATTGGGGACAGCGGCGACATGACCGGTACGCGGCCGTTTCGGACGGGCGATTCCCTCCGAAGAGTGCACTGGGCGCAGTCCGCCCGCTACGGTCAATTGATCGTCTGCGAACGGCAGGCGGCGGCCCAGTCGGCCATTCGCGTAGTCTTTGATTCCGATCCGCATTTACACCGAGGAGGTACGCGGACAGGAACGCTGGAGTGGTCGATTCGAATTGCCGCGAGTGTGTGTGCCGCCTATCACAGAGAGAACGCGCACGTTGAATGCTGCTTCGGTCATGAAACTCTTTCTGTGCCATCCGGTTCACAGGGATTCAAGAAGTTTCTGGACTCGCTGGCGCAATGGAAGGGGTGTCAGGACCAACCCGGCACCAGTTGCGAACACGAGCACTCGGTGCACCAATGTCATCGGATTCATCACCACAACTGCGGTGTTTTCCAGTTGACGATTACGACCGACCTGGGCCTGAAGCACCGCACGGAACATCGCCATGTGCACGGCGATCAGCGACTGGTCGTGCTACGGACTGCTCCCTTCGACGAATCGTGTCGGATCTGTGGTGAATCTCATCACCAGCCAAATCGGCTCGCAATCATGCTGGACCATTCTGACGATGTCGCCGCAGAATTTCGGCGTAAGTGGAGGCAGGTCTGTCATGCGGGATGACACGGAACTTAAAGTCGATTCAAAGCCTGCGTCGATCAGTGTGGGCTTCCAGGATGAGTCCACAAGTGGACGATTCACGTATTGGCTGGCCCTCATCCAAGCACTTCTGGCGACCTCCGTCTTGGAGATTGGCGCTGGCGATGCCGATCAGTCCACGCGGATCATTGTGCTGACGCTGGCTTTCGAGATGTCCATTGTGTTGGTGGGCGGTTTGATGGCGCATCAGTGGGACATCGGAGCGGGTGTCTCTTCTCGACCTCGCTTGATTTGGATAGTAAGCCTCGCCATCGGAACCTTCTTCATCGAGGTCGCTGCTCGCAGTTCAGCCAACGCTATGCTCCCGCTGGAACTGCTATTGCTGGCGGGTTTCCGGAATGCGACCCTCGCGCTTGCGATCTTCGCTCATCGTCAAGACTGTCAAAGGATGTGTTGTTCGCTGAGTACGTTTCTGATCATCTTTGCCTCGACGCTAGCCTCACAGCTGTGGGTGCTCCTCTTGGTGGTGGTCTTCGCCATCATTGGCATCTGGTGGCTGATGAACACCTATTGGCAATCATTGAAGGGCCATTTGACAGGCAACTCAGAGCGAGAAATGTCTCGCCGCTGGCTGATCGGAATTCCGCTGATTGTGCTGCTCGCGCTGATCGGTCTGCCGGTCGCAGGATCGCAGACACATGCATTGAGAGGATTCATGCCAAGCTCCGGCGGTACCCAATGGTACGACGAGAATGCGCGGAGCGGGGTGGGCGATGGCGACAATCTCGTGGCCGGGACCGAGAACATCCAGAGTTTCGCGCCGATTGACGACGCTCCTTTTCTCAGCTCTCACGAGCCCAGCCTATACGACCTTTTTGATGACGCCTACGACGAACCTGTGAAGCCCCGACAGAGTGATCGAGCCATCGCATTGGACTCCAAACTTGCTTCCAAGCAAAAGGAGCGTCATCTGGCAACATCCGAGCAGAACGGAAAACAGTTTTCGACAATCCGAAAATCGAGTGACACGAAAAGCCGTAAAGTTGGCGACCGCGATTCCTCGGCGTTGCTCTATGTCAAAGGTCGCGTGCCGGTCCATTTGAAGCTGGAGGTCTTCGATCAATACGACGGAGTCAATTGGCGTGCCGAGCCGCTGGCAGCGAATCATTCGCAACTCACGATGCAGACAGTGCAGGGGTTGCCGTGGTTGCAGATACCCAGCTTGAAAGCACTGGAAGTCTTTGCGAGCCCCGAGACACACGCGCTAAGAATTATTCACCTGGACACGAATCGGGTTCCAGCGCCGACCCAGTTGCTGGGGATCCATATCGATCGCCTGGACCGAGCTGACTTCTACAAGTGGGCCCAACCGGGTGTTGTGCAGATGGATCGCGACAAGTTGCCTGCATTGACCGTCATGCACATCCAGTCTCGATGCATTGACGAACGCAAGATTCTCCATTCTCTGGCTCACTTTTCTGGCGGGTCCGCCATCTACCGCCAGGTTTTTGACGGTGCAGATTCCGATGTCGAGGAGCTGGCTCGGGAATGGACTAGGAATGCTGCGCCTGGCTGGCCTCAAGTGCAATCAATCGTCGAAAGGCTACGTCAGGATTACGTTCATGATCGCGATGTCCGCGCGCCCGAAGATTGCGAACATACGGTCGGGCACTTCCTCTTCGAGAGTCGTCGCGGACCAGACTATCTCTTCGCTTCAACGGTTGTGCAGATGCTACGCTCGCTGGGATTTTCAGCGCGTTTGGCAAGCGGCTTTTACGCGAACCCAGCACGCTATGACCGACGCGGCGGCCAGACGCCCGTGCTGCCAGAGGATGTTCACTTCTGGGCCGAGGTCAATGCGGGCAACGAAAACTGGTTGCCGGTTGAGGCGACCCCCGGTTATGACCTGCTGTTGCCACCACCCACGACTATTGAGCAGCTTCAAGCGGCCGCATTGGCGACGTGGCGATTTGCCTGGCGGAATGCTCCGACGTTGTTGCTCGCGGTTGCAGCTCTAATGGGAGCTGGCGTTCGACGACGGTTCATCGCGGACGGGATCAGGACACTGTTCTGGAGGTTGTTCCCTGCTCGGAACGAACGTGAGCGGGTCCTTCAGACACTACGGTTGCTCGATCATCGCTGTTGTCGATCCGCCCGCAGTCGGCCACATGGGGTGTCGCCAACCCGCTGGTTAGCGCAAGTGACCGTACACCAGCCGGACCATCAGGTTCTCCTCAAATTCGCACGCCTTGCCGATTGGGCCAGTTTCGCACCGAATCAGACGTTGGCTCCCTGTGGGCGACCGGCCGACGTTTGCCGAGAAGCTGTGCGGGTGTGGTCGTTACGACGCTTCATCGCAATCGCGAAAAAGGCACCTGCCAGCAAGCTGTTCATTGCCCAGCCACCCCTAAATCATCGAAACGCGATCACCGCTTGAGACTGCGGCGAAAGGCCAACGAATGAATTCTGTTCTTATACAACACCCTCCTCAGCGGGTGGAGCGTATTCATGATCGGATCGAGCGAGTTCGTGATCGACTGAACGCTGTTTTGCGCGGCAAGGCGGATGTCGTGCATTTTGTCCTCGCCTGCTTGTTGGCGCGAGGCCACTTGCTGCTCGAAGATCGACCCGGTCTGGGTAAAACGACGCTTGCCAAAGCATTAGCGGACGCGCTGGGGGGACGGTTTGCGCGAGTCCAATGCACGCCCGACCTGTTGCCCAGTGACATCACTGGATTCAGCATCTTCAACCAAAAAACGCACGAGTTCGAATTTCGGCCCGGACCAGTCTTCTCGGACATCCTGCTGGCGGACGAAATCAATCGTGCAACTCCCCGCACGCAGAGTGCGCTCTTGGAGGCAATGGCTGAGCGGCAGGTCACGGTCGACACGCTACGGCATCCGTTGGCAAGCGAGTTTTTCGTGGTCGCAACGCAAAATCCGCACGAGCAACATGGCACGTATCCGCTTCCTGAAGCACAACTGGATCGTTTTGCAATCAAGCTGAGCATTGGCTATCCCGAACCCGATGATGAGCGGCTCATGCTGGCTGGTGCGGTTGCTTCGTCGGGCAAACTGGCCGTTTCTCAGGAGCCCCTTTTCGAGCCAGGACAGTTGGCACGTGTCCAATCGGAAGTCGCGGGGATCGCTGTCGCAGAGTCGGTGCAGTCCTACCTGGTGCGCCTCGCGGAACGCACACGGCGGCACCCCGAGATCGCCGTCGGGCTGAGCCCTCGCGGCCTGCTCACCTGGCAGCGCATGGCCCAGGCCTGGGCCTTTCTTGACGATCGCAGCTTCGTGACGCCGAACGATGTCCAGGACGTCGCACTACCCGTCCTGCTAGTGCGACTGGCGATTGACCGCGATGCTCCGGCGGTTGTGATTGGCGAGATACTGAAACAGGTAGAGGTTCCAACCGGTTATTGATCCCGAATTCGGACAACAGCGTCACGTTGATACTAGTCCCTCGAGCTTGAAACATGAAACTTTTAAGAATCGCTCCATTCCTGAAAATCGGTCTCTGCTTACAGACGTTGCTGGTTGCCGGCTGTGCAGGAAGCATCGACGAGAGCAACGGTCAGTTGGAGCATCATCGACCGGATCACAAGCCGCCCACCTTCCCGGCGGCCGTCGAACAATTAGCGCAGCGGCATGAACGCATCGTTGTTGAATCTCACAGTAATGAAGCGGGGGCTCTTGAGAGAGAGCTACATGAGCAAATGGACATTGTCAATTGGCTTCCGGAACTCGCTGCCGACAGCGCGTTGAAGAAGCAGGACTGGGAGCAAGTTCAAACTGCATCGAAAGAACTGTTGAACATCTATCAACAGGTGGACGCGACGGTACATGGCTCGCCACGTGGCGAGTGGCCTGCGGCCGTGTCCAAGATCCCGCCAATTGTCGAGACGCTAACCCGACTGGTTCCAAGATCCACCGATCAGTTGTAAGGCTACGCAGCGACTGACAGCCACCTCTAACCTTTTTGCGGAATGCCGTCATGTGGGAAGCCATCATCTGGGGCGCTTGTCTACGGTTTGCGCAGGCAAGTCTGCAAGCCTCACCGTTCATCTTTACGGGGCTATGCCTGGCGGGGCTGTTTCATCGATTGATGGGGCAGCAGCATACGCGCTGGCTGTTCGGCTCCAATACTGTCGCGTCGCTGTTCCAGTCCTGGGTGATTGGAATGTTGCTGCCCGGTTGTTCGTTGGGGGTCATCCCGATCGTGAAGCAGTTACGGCGCAGTGGGATCGCGGTCGGGACGATCTTTGCCTTTGCGCTGTCGTCGCCGCTATTTGATCCGTTGTCCATGCTGTATGGCCTGACGCTTTCCAAGCCCATGACGATCCTGGCATTTGCCTTCTGCTCCTTAATCGTTGTCACGGTGTCAGGCAGCATCTTTGACTGGATGTTTCCTGACACAGAAGTGGTAGTCGAGGAACCTCCTCCAACGCCGCACGGCATCAAGCGCCTGTTAGCGGTTCTCGTAGTGATGGCGCGCGAGACGGTCGGTGGCACCGCGATCATGATTGTATGCGGCCTTCTGGGGAGCGCTCTCTTGAGCACATTGCTGCCGCCGGGAAGCCTGCAGCGCACGATGGCTCACGATAATCCGTATTCACCCTTGCTGATGACGGCCATCGCAATCCCGGCGTATGCCACTCCCATGACGGCAATGGGCCAGTTGGGATCGATGTTTCAACATGGTAACTCAATCGGAGCGGCATTCATTCTGTTGATCTTCGGAGCCGGGATGAACTTGGGCCTGCTCCTCTGGATGATCGTCAATTATGGCTGGAAGAAGTCACTCGTCTGGATGGGGTTGATGCTCGCCGTGGTGATTTCCTTTTCTTACGGCATTGAACGCCCCCTCTATCCAACTGAAATCGAACCGGCCGATCACACGCACGCTTTCGACATTTACTGCCAACCGTTCCAAAGTAATGCCTCGCCTGCTGGTGGGTATCCCGCCGAGATCCTGCGGCGAATCAAGTTGGAGACGCAACCACATGAGTGGTTCGGAGTCGTCTTACTGGTAGCTCTCGTTGCACTGGGATTGATACTGAGGTCGCTCGATAGGACATGGGTGATTGAGACCTGGTTGAACCGGCCATCTGAGATTCGTGAGCAGTCAACTCGTAAAACCTGGGATCTTGTCGTACCAGGGCCCGTGCTGGCAGGCGTGGGTTTGGTTGGTATTATTGCTTTCAGCATCGTCGGTTGCTTCGCCTATTATCCCAGTCCCGTAGAAACGCTGGAAGAGCTGAATCTGGCCAAAACCGAGGCTCTCTCTGCCGCACTGAACGGCCGGTCCGAGCATGCCTTGCACTGGATTCCGATCTGTGAGGGCTGGAACCGCCGCCTGCAAGTCGGTGCCTACCTGCGACACGGCCGTCTCGACGAGTACCACCGCATGAAGTCGCGGGTTCTGGCCGATCATCTCGAGCTTCTCGAACACATGATGGAAAACCAGGATCCCCCCGAGGAGATCCGCAAACAAGTCGCCTCGACCTCTCGTGCTTTTGGCCGTCTCTCGATGGCCTTTCGAGAGGAATTGAGATGACGTTCAACCGAGTGAAGCTGCTTCCCGTGATCTCGAAGCGAGTTCCCACAAAGGTGATTTATCCTCCAGACAACTTTCTCAGCCTCTGTGGCTGGCTGTCTGGAAGGAAGCTGTTCGTTGCTACTTTTGAGTTTGAGGATTCCCAATGACTTTCCCGCGTTTCGAAATCTGCCTGACGCTAATCGGCGGCTTGATGCTGTTGGGTTGCAGCCCGTCGAAGAATGAACAAAAGACATCGCAGCAGGTTAAACAGAATAAAGGTGCGGAGCATGATCATGCCTCACATGAAGGGGCACACTTACACTATGGCGCGGGGCCTCATGGCGGCACGGTGATCGAATTGGGAGGCGACGATTATCACGCGGAAATTGTTCTTGACCATGATGGACATGCGGTGAGGGTGTTCTTGTTCAAGGCAGACGCCAAGACTCCGTTGGTGACGAAAGCCGCCGACGCCGTGCTGTCCCTGGATGCCAACAAGAAACTGATCTTGAAACCAATCCCACTCGGCGACGATCAAGCGGGGCATACGTCCTCATTCGAATTGGTCGATGAAACGGCGGTCGAAGATCTCTACAAAAAGGGATTTCTGCATGGCGATCTCTCTGTGCCAGTCGGGGATCAGGTTTTTAAATCGCATCTCGATATCCATATTGAACATGGCGAGCACAAGCACGCCGATCATGACGACAAAAAGTCAAAATAGATGCCGGACAATCGAGCAAGGTGAAGACTCACAGAACTTCTTCTGACAAGTTTCTTCGGAGAGATTCCCACTCATTGACCAGATGCTCCGCGTCACAGCATCGCTTCTTCCAATCGCGCAGGCACTCAGCGCGATGCAGGGGCGGCGCGCATACCTCAATCCAGCGCTCGTATTCAACAACCCAGCCCAAGAATCCGTCGAGTAGTCGATGCATTAAGAGCCGGTCGCCGGGAGCCGTGGGTGCCCGGTGTTCCGGCAATTGATCGAAGCCCCAACAGGGGGACGGTCGCTCAACGTCATTTGTCAAACACAGGCCAAAAGAGTATCGCTTCAGGAAACTCCCGCCGACTCCCGTCTGACCGTAGAACGCGCCGAATCCCCACAGTCCGATATGTTGGCCTCCGGCACCCTCCAGAATGTAGCAGCTATTCGCTTCCAGGCCGATTGGCGGAGCGTGACGTTTGAATCCGATCTCAATCAACCCGTTGTTTTGCAGACGGGCGACATCCTGTCCCCATAGCCAGAATTGTTGATCGAGTAGTTTTTTGGCGCGATCAACTGTTTGTTTGTCGAATCGCTTTGCAAGCAGAGATTCAGCCGCTTGGGCGTGCTTGTGAACTTTTGCAAATCCATCCTCGGAAGCCCGAGGGACGATTGGTTTGGTACCACGAATCAAGTTGACGAAGCCCGTTCGCTTCATTGGGCTCCCTCCATCAGCCAATGACCTCCCCATGCCAGGGCCATCGCAAAGATTACCGCGGCGATAAGTTGTCGCATGACGAGCTTGCTTGCGAAGCCCCAACTTTGTTCACGAGCAATGGTGAGGACCGTAACCAAGCACGGCAGCAGCACACCTGCCAGATAGACACCAGTTAAAACTTGAACGCCGGTCAAAGAGTCTGCCGAACTTTGCTCGGCCAACAGCAGCAGCCCGTCTTTCCGGATAGAGGCCATCAACAGAACGACGGCCGATTCGGCTGGTAGCCGGAATACTCCCATTGCGGGTCCAAGCCATGAGGCGGCGTGCCTCACAATCCCGAACCAATCGAGTACAGAAGCGATTAGCGTAATAGTGAAGAAAATAGGCAGTGACCGAAACATGAACTCGCGCAACATGCCGCACGCTTCACGATAAACCGCCTGGAGGTCCGGCCAACTCAGAAATGATCGCCCTTCGATAGTGAGAACATTCAGCTTGTTTCGCGCTTGAGGATGCGAGACCAGACGAGTGTAGATCAGTGTCGTCAGCGTTAAGTAACCGAGATACGGCCAGATCAGTCCTGGTTGCCTCACTGCGGCAAAGACGGCCAGTGTTGCACCAAGCTGGTACGAGCAAGCCAACCCGAAGCCGATTGCGTGCAAGCAAGCTCCACGCGTACAAGCTGAGCAGTTCCGCGTCGCGATGACCGCCGGAACATTGCAGCCCATCCCCATGATGACCCTGACCAAGTCGCGACCCGTCAATCCAACATGCCGCATCAATGGCTGCAATGACGTCGTGATCCGATCGAGCAATCCCGTTTCTTTGTAGACGGCGAGCAGCAGAGAGTAGAGCACGACAGTGGGCACTGCCCACGCAAAGAGCAACGGGCCCATTGTCAACAGACCGTACTTGCCGGCGATGACTGCGGCTAAGAACTCGGGTGCCGCTTTCTTCACCCATCCAATGGTGTCCGCCATCGAGCCACTCAGGAGAGGATCGACCCAAGCTGCGAAGGTATTTGCCACCTGCACCACGACCACTGAGGGAGCGAGAAGCAGTGCGAGTGCAAGATATGGTCCGATCCACCGATGATCGATCAGCCCCGGTTTCGGCTCAATCCGCCAACCAGCCCGACCGAGCAACTCGCGTCGAACGAATTGTGCGTCCGCGTCTAGCGCAGTGAAAACGGCTGCACGCTGCCTTTCGGACATGTAACGAGCATCAAGCGGGACGAATGGGACCCCCGATTCGGCACTCAGCTTTTCGATCGCTTCAAATGCCTGTTCGCCAGGCTGAACCTTATCCCAAAATGTGACGACGACCGCGCCGTACTTCCCCTGCACCAGTGGCAGCATCCTGCGCAAGTCTTGGTCGAGATGTGTGGCTTTGACCACAACCAAGACCTGCTCGTGCTGCGTCAATTCCGCGAGGGTGCTCTGCGTCGATTCCGAATCAGAGGCGAACAGAATACCGGGTGTGTCCACGAAATTGGCACGGTCGCCAGAATACGTCTGAACATTCACCGTCGAACCGCGAAAATTGGACGAATACGCCGCGCGACCAGTCAGCTTTGCCACGAGGGCAGACTTCCCGATACTCTCGTCACCAATCACCAGAACAGTTTGTTTGCCGGTCGCAATGGTTGCGGTCATTTGGTCACTTGCCTTAAGTCACCCCTTCGGCCCCACAAGGACTGAAAGCGGCGTGACGGTCTTTCCTTAACACGCACACTCTTCTTCGCAGCAACTCAAATCATCCAGGAACATCTGCTTGTCTCGATATTTCTCGAGCGCTTCGATACTGACTTCGAGTTGTTCGGCGATCGCATTTGCGACGACGGCGAATCGCTGCCTGAATTTGTAGATAAAACAGAAAATCATTGCCTCATGACGGACCATTGGCCCAATTACAAAGAGCCCTGGTGAGATCGTCGATTCGTCTCGATCGTTCAGTTCGACATAGCCATTCTTCTTCCAGGCAAAGAGCGAATCGATCAACTGCAGGCTCCCCGAAAAGCCTGTTGCCAGGATCGGACTGTTTTTCGACACCCACGTTTTTGACTTCGAAGACACAGAAAAGAGAAGCTTGTCGCACACCACGGATTTCACTCGTGTCTTACCAACCAATTCCAGCCGCCCGGTCTTCAACGCACGTTCCAGCCGTTTCAGGGTGTAAGGCGTCAGCGTTTTACTTGGGTCCGAACCGACAGGCTGCCACGGCACACCGCGATCAAGAACGGTCACCGTCTTTCCAAACCGCACCAGGTTGACAGCCGAATCGATACCGCTTTCGTTGCCGCCGATGACGACAAAATCGCTGACGTGCGGATCAGCCGCCGCTTCGTTCGATGTGCCGCGGTCGAGTGTCACCCCCAACGACTCCATCGCCAATGCACGCCACGAACGGATTGTCGCGTTGTGAATGCACAGATCAGCTCCGGGAAACACGGACTTCCTGGGATATTGAAATTCTCCAGCGGCCCAGACAACGAATCGTGCAGACACTGCTCCGTCCGATGTCGGAATCGTGAAGCCTTCCGGCTCTGCTTCCGACGTGCCATTCACTGAACTCGTTGCGGGCTGCACACCTGGCTGGATACTCAAAACTTCTACGCCGCATTTCACTGGCAGCTTGTATTCCTTGACGATCAGGCGCAAGTAGTCAGCGAACTGGCGGCCTGACGGGTGCTCCGTTTCAAGCGTATAAGCAGGTGAGGTCTCCAGAGTGACAGCGTTCAGATCAAGCAGGCCGAAAGCATTCCCAGTGAACGATGGCGAGATAAACCGCATCTCCTTCGGCCAGCGCAGAAAGCTCGCGCCGACCTCGTACCGTTCCAGCATCACTACTCGCTCAATCCCGAGTGTCTTGAGAACGTGAGCCATCCCAACTCCGGAGGCACCGGCGCCGACGATAACGACGTCATAGTCAAACTTCATTCGCCGTCCTTTCGCGAATAATTGCTACCTGACTGCGCCATTAGATTTTTCGCAGCAATGCGCGGTCTAAACTGAAGAAGACATCTTCGCTCATCGTTGCAATTCACAACGACGGATCTCCTCCGTATTTGGCTCCGGCGTTTCACCATCGCCCCAAGGGTCGAACGGATCGCTATAGCTCGCCCACTTCAAAGGTCCTTCCGCCAGTTCATCGTCGGTCAAAAGGCACTCATCGAGTGCCGCCGAGATCAACATCTCGTCGAAATCACATCCAATCAGCACCAGTTCCTGACGACGATCACCGTACGGCTCGCACCAGATGGACAGGGCTTCTTCCCGAAACGCGGCATCGTCCGGCCAGTCGTCGCGATGCGTTGCCGCCAACCAGAGTCCGAGAGGTTCGCAACCGAGAATGTTTCCCGTTGAGGACCATTCACCGCCGATTTCGTGACGCGTCGCGAGCCACATCAGACCTTTTGAGCGCACGATCTGCGAGGCCAGATCCCCATCCACCAGAAAATCCCATAGCCGCTGCGGGTGAAATGGCCGCCAACGTCGGTACACAAAACTACGGAATCCGTACTCGTCCGCTTCGGAAACTGCGGCCCCGCGCTCTGTCGCCAGCCATTGGCAAGACTGGTTCGCCCAATCCTCGCTGAACAGACCGGTATGCAGAATACGATCGAGCGGCACGTCCCCGCGAATCGTACGAATGATTCGGGCCGAAGGGTTGAGAAGTCGCAGTAGTGATTCAATCCGCGCTGCAGTGCTCGCATCAACGAGGTCGATCTTGTTGACAAGGATGATGTTCGCAAATTCGATTTGATCGATGAGCAACCTCGCGATATCACGCGAGTCATTTTGATCCAGTCCGATGTCGCGGTCTTTCAATTCGTCAATCGAATACAGGTTGTTCTGAAAGTTAGCCGCATCAACAACGGTGACAAGCGTGTCCAAACGTGCGAACTCGCTCAGCGAGTGTCCTGCATCGTCGGTAAAAGTGAATGTCTCGGCAACGGGCAATGGTTCCGAGATGCCCGTCGATTCGATCAGCAAATAGTCGAACCGTCGCTCCTGGGCAAGGCGACTGACCTCAACCAGCAAATCCTCCCGAAGTGTGCAGCAGATGCAGCCATTCGACATCTCGACGAGTTTCTCGTCTACTTGGCTCAGTGACGCTCCGGCATCCCTGACCAGCCGGGCGTCGATGTTAAGTTCGCTCATGTCGTTGACAATGACCGCGACTTTAAGACCAGCCCGATTGTGTAGCACGTGTTTGAGCAGCGTCGTCTTTCCCGAGCCGAGAAAGCCGGACAGGACAGTCACCGGCAATCGATGATGAGTTTTCATGAATAAGGCCTCATTGAAAGGCGGAAAGGTTGATCTGGAGTGGAGTCAATTCGTCGTCAGTTTCAGACGAGGCACGACCTCGATCGGAAGCGTGAGGGTGGATAGATGCGTTGTGCGTGAGTATGGCCGCTCCCCAAACTCATGCTTCGTTAGATCCACGGATCTCGCCCATGCGCCGTACAATCCCGAATGCGGGAGATCGAAGAAGGCGCAACCATCTTCATCCGTTTCGCCGATCAACTTGCACGAGTCGGGGCCAAAGACTTCAACAGTTGCGTTCGGCTGCGGCCTTCCGAACGATAAAACGGTAAAGCCATATTTCGATCTGTCGAGTTTCGGAATGATCTCCAGCGGCAGCCGCTTTGAATCGCGAAATGGCCTCCATGTAGAAGGGTCGGCCGATGTTTGAGCTTTGGCGTGGGTGATTGTTCGCTCCGATTCACCTGCGAGCGGCGAAACTCCACAATCGAGCGACAAACAATAGGTCGATCCAGAGTCCTCAGCGGTGGCCGCAACCCATACTGAATTGCCATCTCTGGAGATGGCGACTGACTCCACTTTTCTCCTCTCACAAATTCGCCACAATTGCACCGCGGCCAACTTGTCCAGGTCCGGTCCATCGAGAGGTGCGCTGGCGGCCGTGTGAACACAAACCTTGGCATCAACATCCGTTTCCGGAACGAGCCATACCAACTGCGCCGAAGCGATAGAAGTCAGCCAAGCTGGCGACACGATCGACAGACAAACCAACCATCTAGACCAATTCATGTCTTCCCCTTCCAATCGGTGGGTCGCCACTCCATGGCGACGCTCAGCTATTGTTTCGGCCGTGTCCACTCCCCTACATCACGTAAACGCCCATAATATTCTATTGCAACTGTTATGCAAATGCAATCACTGCGGAAGAGAAAGGGTGCGGAATATTGCGTGACGGTGCCGCTTTCGACTGATTTCCACGAATGGATTGCTCGGCGTTTTCGTGTCGTTAGACACGGCAGAGAGTCTATCGGCAACGATCCGAGCAGAAGTCGCTTTAACCTGATTTGCCGGGTTGCCGCCCTCTGTCAAGAAGTGCCAGCAGCCGACTCCTCCGCGACACGATTTGTGTCAGGCTGCACCAAGAACGGCGGGAAGCTCTGCTTGCCGCTGAAACCGACCAAGTTCAGATGGCTAGCTCGCAGACGCGAAACGTTCGAAGACTCAGATTCATCGCGCAGAGAGCACTCCGTGCGGGCGTTGGTGGATCACACTGAATCGCCCTCGAGTCAGCCACTTCCTTCCCTCGGGATTGTCAAAACCAATTGGTTCTGCTTCTGAACAAACGGGCAGGAACGCAACGTGGAAAGCCGCGCTCAAGAAACCCTTCGGAGAATCCGTTGGGCTGCCAAGTGTTCGACATGAATTGCACTTGGCCGATGTATCGCGTGCCGTATCTGAAATCGTTTCGTTACACATGTGGTCAGTACCAGCAAAGCCACTGCCACCAATGCGATCACAACCACGTTGATGGAATCTCCGCCACCAACTTTGCCTTGAAGACGATCCAACAATTTCTAGGCTCACCTGAACTGCTCGAAAAACTTCGACAACGATTTCTTAGCTTGGCGAAACAGGAGCAGTCAAAATCACAGAACCCGGAAGACCTATATGCCAAGCAGGCTGAGCTGGCGCAATTGGAAAAGGACTTGGAAACAGTGGGACGCAATTTGGCAATGGCAAAGTCTGAAGGGCAACATCAGATCGTCGCCAAGATCTTCGCGGAATTGGAAGGCAAGATAGCGACCCTCGAATCGGAAGTTCGAATCCTGCAATCGAAAAGCAATTCGTCTCGTGACGTTGATGCCAAGATTGAAGCAGCGATGTCATTTGCTACGCAGTTATCGAGATTGATAACCATGCCTGAGGGACTGAAATCTGCGGCTGAAGCGATTCAAATGGCGGATTTCAGATTGTACTTGAAGTTTGAAAAAATGAGGGTCGGCAAGCGCGAGCTCAACAAGGTCGTTGGGGGAGTTGCGACGATTGGGGCTGTTTCGCCGGCACGGATCGAGAATACCTAAAAATCAACGGCACGGCGGTTAATACCGCCGTGCCGTTGATTCACGAAATTCCAACCTCACCAAAAGCATTTTCTTCCGGTCAGGAGGGAACTCGTCAGGAAATGTAAATCGGGCTGACAGGATTCGAACCTGCGACCTCTTGACCCCCAGGAACGATTGTCCGCAACTCGTTTCGGCTGAAAACCACGTGATTTGTAGAGTCTACAGACGTTTCCACATCGTCGCAACATATCTCATTGAATCGCATGGGGTCGCCGCAAGTCTCAGTATTTGGAAGGTACTGTGGTACGAGTCTTCAGTGGATCTCATGCCTACACGCCCGTCTCAGCACGGAAAACCAGATGTCGAAGGGATGTGGAGATACCGCCCGTGCGTTGGTGAGAACGCTGGAACGCCGGAGACGGGTGAGGTCAGGCCCCGGACTCCCAACTGGCCGCTTGCATTCGGTGTCGGCAGCGGTGTTTTCGTCGCCAGTGTTGCTGTGTCGGTGTATCTCACCAAACGAGCTTGATCATGATCGACCTCAATAAGAAAAGCCCCGGACCGACGCCCAATCAAAGGCGGCTTCCGGGGCTTGGATCGGAACCCACTCGTCACACTTTAATGCGATCGCGGCTCAAGTGGCGACGGGAGAATCAGGACTACAATCGCCAGTTCTGCGGTCACTGTGCTGCCGGTTGCTGACAAACCGCAGGTCGCATTGGTCGCAGATCAGGATGACAGCATGACTGATTGAATTGGTGGGAAAGTTTTCCTTGTCTTGAGCAAAACGCATTTGGGAGGCAAAGCCGCCTGACCCTTCTCTCCGCCTACCTGATTCTCTGGAGGCATTGAGTACGTTGTGCGCCGCTTTACTCATTGTTGGACTTACCCACGAAATGTGGGCGCGAGGAAAAGCGAGTATGCTTAACCCCAAGGAGTCCAGAGGATGTCGAAAGAACGTCGCCAGCACACGCCCGAGTTTAACCGCGAAGCCTTGAGTCTGGTC
>JAQGHU010000075.1 GCA_028291515.1 Schlesneria sp. | reverse complement strand
CTCCGCTCCGGGTGGTGACACAACCTCCGCTCCGGGTGGTGACACAACCTCCGCTCCGGGTGGTGACACAACCTCCGCTCCGGGTGGTGACACAACCTCCGCTCCGGGTGGTGACACAACCTCCGCTCCGGGTGGTGACACAACCTCCCATTGTACTGAGAGTGGTCGCAGATTTCGGGGTGATTGTCAAAGGACCTCCATTGGTCGCGCTCCGGTCCCTCATCAATCGCATCACATCTCGTGTCGACGTGCTTTTCTGTCGTCCCTTCGGGACTGGCGTTGTTTAGTCATCGTTAACCCACCGATTAAATCGGTGGACTATTGTCGGTCGTCCCTGCGGGACTGAAGACCATCCCTCGGCGAGTTGGGTCCCGGGGTTTCTGGCGATTGGAGCCAAAGCGGTATCGAGCCACTGCACTCCAAGGTCGCTGCTGATCGACGGTCAATTGTGAAAGAACAATCCCGCCTGGCGGGCTGCAAACGCAGGCTATTTTGCGTCGGCCTACCCTCAATGGATGAGGTCTGATTGGCACACTGGTTGTGGCTCTCTTGTGCCATAAAACAGGTGACTCGACCAAGCCCAATTTCACGGATTCTGGGAATTTAATCCCAGGTTTTTTTTGCAGTGACGAGGGAGGCAAATTTGAAACGCAAAGGCACGAAGAGCGCAGAGAAGAAGAGTTTGAAACACAGAGGCACAGAGGAAACTGAGAGTAAGGCCTAGTGCAGGTCGCACTTCCGTGTCGCGTTGAAGCATAGGTTAGACTCAGTGGTTTTCTGCTCGCGGGACGCCACAGTTAGGTGGGATGCGCTCTAGAAGAATGGAGAAGGTGATCACAGTCGCTGTTCCTGCTCGCCTACTTTGTGATTTCCGTACCTCTGTGTTTCAAACTCTTTGCCCTTGGCCGTCGGTCCTCATGCTGACACAGATGTCGGCATCGTTCAATTGATTACAAATCCATTCTCGCATGTCAGTCGTTCAAAACGAAAACAACCGGTCACATCCACTACTGCTTTGCAGCAGTCAATGGATGTGGCCGGTTGATATCGACTCGAGATTGATCTGCTCGAGAACAGTTATCTGCGCCGGGGCGATTCAGTCAGCGACAAGGCCGATACCTGGATAGTACGATTCGTGCTTCTTAGCAACTTTTGTCTTCTTCGTGGGTCGGATGACCGGACGAGGTGGGGCGTAGGAATTTCCTGTGAAGGAAGCGTGTTGCTGTTCGAAGTCGCTGCCGAAGGTTTGCATTGGGACTTGAGCAGGGGTGTAGCCTCCGTAGAACGCTTGCGGAGGGAGGTTGACGCCGACTCCCAGGCCATAACCGTAACCAACTCCGTTGCCGAAGTTCAGGCCGTAGTAATAGTCACTGTTGGCATAACCAGGTGCCCCGTACCAGAAGCCTTGAGCATTGGCTTCGCGACTCGTGAAAGCGGTCCCCATCAACAACACGGCAAAAGCAAGATATTTCATTTTCGACTTCCTTCAGTTCAGGTTCGTCGTTGCGACTTGCACCCGACATGAGGATTTACCGGCGAGGCGTGTGGTTCTTACACAGAAGTGAAGGTTTCGGGTGAAGGCGCAGAGCGTTCATAGTCATAAGTGCTTGCTGTACAAGCCGATGGCGGGGTCGGTCATGGGTCTTTCTGCTTAAGAAAACTGGTTTCAAAGTTGTGTTTCGTCTGCATGGGTAGCCGTGGAAGCTCTGATGCTGGAACGCCAATTGAGCGACCTTGTGAATGCCGCGTACGGACTGACTCCTGCCGAAGTCCAACTGTTGTGGGACACCGCCCCACCTCGGATGCCGATCACGCCGATTAAATGAAGATGGGCACTGAATTGATGGCCGCGAAAGCCACCAAGAAGCTCAGTTGGCCGAAGTCGCTCACCGATCAGATTCAGTTAATCCGTCAGCAACTCGCCACGAACCAGCAACCTGTCGATGCGAGCGAACTGGCCAAAGCCTTCACGCGAGCCGATTCGACTCGCATCGCCGAAATGCTCAATGCCCTCGCGTCGCGCGGGATGGCCTGCCATGTCAGTGATGGGAAATATATCAGTGCGTGAACCGTCGCGGACTCTGAGTCCGTGGTACCCCATCTTCAAAAATTTGTCGGCGATAGCTGCGGGATAGAAGCCGTCGCTCTTGCAACGGCCCTGTCTCATGATTGCTGGATTCCCGCCTGCGCGGGAATGACGGAAGTAAATCGTCGCGAGATTATTAGCGACTGAGCAGCATGCGGGCGACTCGTCCTCCTGGATGCAGGTTCAAGCCGTAACCGATCAGGCGGCCGCCGCCGGGGGCAGGGACAGCGCGGATTTCGTCGCCGGTCGGGATGATGGTTGAGGGGGTTGTCATGAGCGGGCCTGAAGCCGTCGCAACGGGTTCGGACTGGACAACACGATCACGTCGGCCTGCTGCTGACGCTTCATCCTGGGACACAGACACGAACGTCAACGCGACGGCACACAGCACAGCACTTCGCAGCTTCATCGGGTGAACTCCTGAACATTGGTAGTTGACAAACCTTGCAGCGAGATCACACCTCGGCCGGGGAGCTGTTGAAAGAGGGTTACCCGAACCTGTCCTCGTTTTAAGTCCAAAGTGTGAGACGGTAGCAGGTCGATGACCTGTGCCGATTTTACCGGACGCGGTGGTATCGCTTGCGAGCGTCTTAGGGCGTTGACGTTTCGAAGCATGCCGCAGTAGGCAACTCGCGGATGAGCTGGTCGATCAGGTTGCATGCGTAAGGGCGAGCCATCTGAGTTGATGTGTGTCCATCGACGATCGCGACTCGGCAGGAGCCTCGCCCTCCCAAAAGAAACAGGCAAGCCGAGGGGCTTGCCTGTGTTGGATTCAAAGTTCGCATCGGCAGAACGTTCGTCGAACGAGTCCTAGTGCTTGGCCGCTTTGGCTGGCAGTGGTTCAGGTGGAATGCTGAACATGCCGCCACCCATTCCGCCGCCCATGCCACCCATGCCGCCACCCATTCCCATGCCTCCGCCGCCCATTCCACCACCCATGCCGCCACCGCCACCCATGCCACCGCCCATGCCTCCACCCATTCCGCCCCCCTGGGCTTGAGGAGGGCGAATGGGGATGACGAGGTCGGCGACGGGGTAGACTCGGGTCGACATCTTTTCGTCGGCCTTGGCCTGCGTGGTGATCTTCATCACTTCGTCTTCGATGATGTAGGTCAGGCCGAGTGGTTCGAGCATCAGGCGCAGGGCACTGCGGAGCGAGATGCCGGTCATCACCAGGGTGATCTGTTGATCGGTGGCGACCCCTTCGTCCTGCAGAGCCTGCTTATCCAGCCAGATTTCAATGTGGTGTAGGTCTTCCAGGTAGTTCAGGGCTTCTTCGAGTGGGTTATCGGTGAACGAAACTTCGGTTGTTTCCGTCAGCGCTTTCGTAATCCGCTTTTCGTTCGGCGTGCTTTTCTTCAGATCGACCGTGGAGTTTTGCCTGCGACGTTCTGAGAGGGCTTTCCAAACTGAGGCGGGAGGGAACCGCAGTGGTGGCTCATCAGGAAAGGGTACGTGCGAGAGTTCGACCTGATACAGAGTTTCCAGCAGTTCGTCAGCGCGGCGGGCTCGCAGACGGTAGGCTCGGGTGAGCTGATGTGCAGATTCAGCGTCGAAGCGAGCCGCGGTCGATGCTCCTTCGCCAGGTCGCATATCAATGGCAACGTCAGCGACGAGTTGGGCTTCGGCGTAGGCGTCGTCTCGGCCATGTCGGCCTTCAGACATCAGTGAGCGAACGCGATCGATGAGGTTTTCGAGTCGTTCTTCGTCGAGCGTCGCCTGATCGGCCAGGCGCGTGATCGCTTCCTGCTGGGCCCGCCGCTCAAGGGCGCGGACCAAACCCTGGTTCATCACGTCCTTCTTGTTTTCATGGACCTGGATCTCGGACTCCAGTCGCTTCTGCATCCCCTGTCGATCTTCAGGAGAGATGTCGAGCGCGGACTTCACGGCTCCCAAAGCTTGCTTGAGGGCACTGATCCCAATCTCGGGATCATCCATGCGTCGTGCTGTTTCGACAGCATTGCTGACTTCATTTCGCAGCTTAGCCGTCTGCAGGATCGTCATCTGTCGCTGATTATCGAGCAGGCTGGCATTGGGGTCTGGATTGGCCGTCAGATCGGGCATCGGTTCAGGAGGCGCTTCCACCGGAGTGGTTTGCTTGACCGGTCTGACCGTTGGCTGACTGGTGATGCGTTTTTGTGTTTTTGTGGCGGTGGGCTCGGCACCTGGCAGGTTTGAGCCAGTGCAACAAGCGATCGCGACAGCTGGCAGTGCCAGCCGCTTGAATAGGTCCAACATAGGATGCCGCCTTCCTCGAAATGACTGGGGCAAATCCGAATGTCGAGAGGAGACGAGATTTTGGATTTGTGTGAGCAGAGGTGTGTTAACACCGCCGATCCTAGAGCGGGATCGACACGAATGGGAGTAAATTCCGAAGCGATCGAACGATTTCATATCGCTTTTAAGAAGAATTATGCTGGCGTAATGAACGTGATCGAAAATGCCGTCGCTTTATTGCGCGTCTGTAAGAATTGGGCCTGTTTTAATGGGGTTTTACGTGACTGTCGAGTCAGGTTCGAATGAGGCGTTGAGTGAGGAAGGACGAGCTTGGGAGGGGCGAGGCAGATGTCATTGGGCGTCGATCAACGAGCGCGACCTCGCGATTAATCGGACAAGGAGAAGCGAGAATGATTTTCACGCGAAGACGCAGAGAGAAGAAAGCCAGAGAGGATCTGCCCACTTCTGTCCGGCGAATGTAGACGGCACACTCCGTGTGCCGCGTTCAGCACACGGAGTGTGCTGTCTACATTGAGTGCCCGAGTTCCTGAATCACCACATAGGGTCAAGGCTGGTAAGAGCGCTTCGCGTGAAAATCGTCTTCTTTGAGATGTGGTCGGGAGAAGTCATCCGCCTGCTGATCCCGCGCGGCAGGAGCCTCGCCCTCCCAAAAGAAACAGGCAAGCCGAGGGGCTTGCCTGTGTTGGATTCAAAGTTCAGATCGCCAGAGCGGTTGTCGGACGACTGCTAGTGCTTGAGGGCTTTGTTTGGCAGTGGTTCAGCGGGAATGCTGAACATGCCGCCGCCCATTCCGCCGCCGCCCATGCCACCCATGCCGCCACCCATTCCCATGCCTCCGCCGCCCATCCCACCGCCCATGCCGCCACCACCACCCATCCCACCGCCCATGCCTCCACCCATTCCGCCACCACCTTGAGGCGGTTGAATGGGGATGACGAGGTCAGCCACGGGGTAGACTCGGGTCGACATCTTTTCGTCGGCTTTGGCCTGCGTGGTGATCTTCATCACTTCATCTTCGATGATGTAGGTCAGACCGAGTGGTTCGAGCATCAGGCGCAGGGCACTGCGGAGCGAGATGCCGGTCATCACCAGGGTGATCTGTTGATCGGTGGCGACTCCTTCGTCCTGCAAGGCCTGCTTATCCAGCCAGATTTCAATGTGGTGCAGGTCTTCCAGGTAGTTCAGAGCTTCTTCGAGTGGGTTATCGGTGAACGAGACTTCGGTCGTTTCCGTCAGGGCCTTCTGGATGCGTTTCTCGTTGGGTGTGCTCTTCTTCAGATCGACAGTTGCATGTTGCTTGCGACGTTCCGAGAGGGCTTTCCAAACTGAGGCTGGAGGGAACCGCAGTGGTGGCTCATCGGGAAAGGGAACGTGCGAGAGTTCGACCTGATACAGAGTTTCCAGCAGTTCGTCGGCGCGGCGGGCTCGCAGACGGTAGGCTCGCGTGAGCTGATGTGCGGACTCGGCGTCGAAGCGAGCCGCAGTCGAGGAGCCTTCGCCAGGTCGCATATCAATGGCAACGTCAGCGACGAGTTGGGCTTCGGCGTAGGCGTCGTCTCGACCATGTCGGCCTTCGGACATCAATGAGCGGACGCGATCGATGAGGTTTTCGAGTCGTTCTTCGTCGAGCGTTGCCTGATCTGCCAGACGCGTGATCGCTTCCTGCTGGGCCCGCCGCTCGAGGGCGCGAACCAGTCCCTGGTTCATCACGTCTTTTTTGTTTTCATGGACCTGGATCTCGGACTCCAGCCGCTTCTGCATCCCCTGGCGATCTTCAGGAGAGATGTCGAGCGCGGACTTCACCGCTCCCAAAGCTTGCTTGAGGGCACTGATCCCAATCTCGGGATCATCCATGCGTCGTGCTGTTTCGACGGCATTGCTGACTTCATTTCGCAGCTTGGCCGTCTGCAGGATCGTCATTTGGCGCTGATTGTCGAGCAGGCTGGCCTTCGGATCTGGATTGGCTGTCAGATCGGGCATTGGCTCAGGAGGTGCTTCCGTTTCGGTCGTTTGCTTGACCAGACGGACGGCCGGTTGAGTCGTGACGCGTTTTTGATTCCGCGCTGTATTGGCTGGTTCGGCACCCTGCAGATTTGTGCCGGTGCAATAAGCGATCGCAACAGCTGGCAGCGCCAGCCGCTTGAATAGGTCCAACATTTGAATGCCGCCTTCCTCGAAAAGATTGGGCAAATCCGAGTATCGAGTTTAGGCGAGATTTTGGATTTGATTGCGCAGAGGTGTTCTGACACCGCCGATCGTAAGGCGACATCGACACGAATGGGAGTAAATTCCGGCGCGATCAATGATTTCTTACGACTTTCGTAAGAATTCATGCCGCCGTAACGGTCGCAACCAAGGAGATGGGTTCGTAACGGAGTAAATCAATATCGGAAATGAAGTTACTGATTGGTTCAAATAGCGATTGTTGCTGCAGATTCGAGCGCTGGTGTCGTCAGAAAGTTCGTCGGAATCAGCAATCACACCGAATGTGGGAGGAGTTGAGGCCGCTCTGCCGCCGCGGGCGAGATACCGTAGTTCACGCATCGAGACCTTCTCACGACTCGCTGGATTCCCGCCTGCGCGGGAATGACGGGATGGGGGTCTGGCGCTGCGAAACTACGTGATGATCCGAAAAACTTGACCGAGTGTCGCTCGTTGGGTTGCTTACGAATTCGTATCCTGTCCGCTGTGAATGGGCCGAGATTCTGCCGCAGCGAAGGGACATCAGGATGGAAAGCATCAAACAATTCGAACTGTTGGAAGACTTGCATCCTGAGGGGCAGGCACAGGCCGTTCTGTTAAAGTGGAACGGCAGTTCTTATGTGCGCACTCAAGAAAAAATCGAACTGCACGATTCCGTGCGGACTCACGGAGATCGCGGCGACCGCGGCTACTGCTTCTTTTCCAACGAATCGAATCGCTGGGAATCGCTGAGCGGCCTGTATCAACAGATGCAGGATCGCGAGTTTTAAGAGGCGCTAAGCAGGTTGCGTCCCCTCGTTCTGACTGTCGTCCGCAATACTACGAGCCATCGCTTCATGAAAATCACTGAAGTCATCTGCCAGGTTCTGCGGATCAAGAGTGTCGAGGCCAAGACAGCCAGCAGCCAGGATTCGGTTCTGGTCCGGATTCGGACTGACACCGGACTGGAAGGGATTGGCGAGGCGGATTCATCTCCCGAAGTGGTCAAGGCGATCATCGATGCGCCGTTCAGTCACAACATTGCGTGCGGACTGCGCGAGATCCTGGTGGGCGAGAATCCGCTGGAGCATGAACGGCTGTGGCAGAAGATGTATCGCCGCACGATGTACTTCGGCCGAACCGGTGTCGCGATCACGGCGATGGCGGCGATCGACATGGCGTTGTGGGATCTGAAAGGGAAGCACTTCTACGAACCGATTCATCGCTTGCTGGGTGGGAAGCAGCATTCTCGGATCAAGGCGTATGCGTCGATCTTGTTCGGCAAGTCGGGCAGTGAGACTCGCGAGATCGGGCAGCGTTGGAAAGAATACGGATACAACGCGGTGAAGTTCGGCTGGGAACCGATGGGGCAGAGCGAAGCCCTCGACAATGAACTGGTGCGGGGGGCTCGCGAGGGGATCGGCGAACAGGCCGATCTGCTGATCGACGCGGGCTGCGTCTGGGACGCGCGCACGGCTCTGAAGCGGGCTCATTCGTTTTCCCAATTCAATATCGGTTGGCTGGAAGAACCACTTCGCGAGGATGATGTTAGCGGGTATGTCTGGCTGCGAGATCGATCACCTGTCCCGATTGCCGCCGGGGAAGGGGAGTGCGGTCGCGAGTCGTTCCGCGATCTGATCGACCGGCATGCTCTTGATATCTATCAAGTTGACCTGTCGCGTTGCGGCTTCACCGACGCGAGCTTTATTCGGGCTCGCGTCGAAGAGATTGGAGCTCGGCTGTGTAACCATTGCTACACCAGCCCGTTGACGGCTGCGGCCAGTCTGCATTGGCTGGCGACATGTCGCGACACGTTCCTGTTCGAAGACTGCGTCGAAGATTCGCCGCTGCGCCACGAATTGACCGTGGAAAAGATTCAAGCCGAACAAGGCTGGATCAACGTCCCCGACGGACCTGGCCTGGGTGTCACGCTGAACGAAGACTTCGTGAAGTCGACGCTGATCGCGGAATCGCGATGAAAGACGAAGTCGTTTAGCCACGGATTGAACACGGATGAAACACGGATAAGAGGATGGGGTGGTGAGCAGGTCTCGCTGGCTCTTCTTTCTGTCTGCATGTTTGTTCCGTATTGATGCTTTATCCGTGTTTCATCCGTGTTCAATCCGTGGCTCCCATTCTTTCAGTTGAACCACGCCGCGTATCCGACGGCCAATGTGTTCTGGAAGATCGAGAAGACGCGGACGATCTTCATGATGTCGACGGGTGGCAGGGATTCGTCGAGATACTGTTCGCGGATGCCTTCGTCGCGGACTCGTTTCCAGTCGATTTCATCCGGCGGATTGTCCAGGAAGGCCTTGAAGTTCAATCCCCGTTTTGTGGGTGGGCTGATGAACTGAATGATTTCCTTGGGGAACGCCTTCTTGCCGTCATACAGACTTTCGAACTCGGTCATCATCTCTAACCAACCGTCGATCATTTCATCGGTCACGGGCATGCGCAAAACGCCGGTTTGTTTCGGATTGGGGAGCCATTCGTGATCGTTGTCGGTTTCCTCGCGAATGAATGACCATGTTTCGCGGTTGAGTTCACAGACCTTCAACATATGCCGACGGAAGTGACCCCATCGAGCCGGCTCCAAGATCTTCATTTTCAGCCAGATTTCATGTTCTTTCTTCGAACGTTCCTGGGGTTCACCGCGAAAAATATGCTTGGGCTTGGCGAACTGTCCTTCGGCCGAGAGATTGAAGCTTTGTTCGAGATCGACAGCGAGGGTGAGGTCGATCATTCCCATCAACAGGTGACAGTAGGCTCGCAGCCAGGCGACATCACCTCGATCAAAGCAGACGAGGAAATCCGGGTTGTCGGCGGGCAATCGAAAATTGGGCCCCATCAGCTTCTTGAGGACATCGACGAAATTTTCGTTCGCGTCTGCCTGGCCAGTCATGTTTAGGCGGATGTCGGCAAGCCTGAGGGGCAGGGTGACCTCTTTTCGTCTGATGATGGCCAGAGTCGATTCGACTGTCGCCAGATCGCTATGGAACCCGTCTAGCAGGCGTCGCAGATCTGCATAGGTGATCGTCGAAGGATCCGGATTTTGTGGGATCGGAATTCGCAGAAAGATGTCGTTGGCACCGGCCACGCATCCATACTGATAAAGTCCCTGGCCGAGTCGTTCGACTCCTTTGACGAGTTGCAGCACGGCCAGCCCAAACCGAAGCTGATCGTCGACCGGATCGGCAGCCAGCGCCGCCTCCATCGCCTGCTCACCTCGCGCCACTCGGCCTGAGTGCAAGTACTGCTCGACCAGCGGTTCGGCCCCGAATGCGAACGAAGACTCCAGCAGAAGCAGCGTTATCCCGAGTAGTATCGTGCGCATGGTGTTTTCCTGCCTCGAATGAGATGAACACTGATTTGTACTACCCAGCCAACCTTTGCTTCGTTGCAAATCGATTCGGAATCTTGTGGCCTTTAGCCGTGTTCCGTCAGTGTTAATCCGTGGCTCGCTTCCTCTGCCATTGCTCAATTTTCGAGGTTCAGAAGTTTTCGACAATAGCGAACTCTTCGCCTGCGTGTTACGCTTTTGATCCTGTCAGTCATGCTGTCTTTAGAGCGATCACTCAAGGAAGAGAATTATGAATCGCATCTGGTTGCTGGCGCTGTTTTTCTCTGCTGCGCCGCTGATCTCGCCGGACTTCGCCCGTGCTGCAGATCGAAAGGCCGAGCGGAGCGCGCCTGCTGTTGATTATCCACTTGGTATTGTCGCGTTCGCCAGCGTTGAACGTGTGCGCGCTCGGGTGGAAACGCTCGCGGAAGTCGTGGGACAGGCGGGAGCTGGGGAAACGCTGCTGGCCGGGATGATGGGCGATGACGACGACATTCCCAAGATCCTCAATTCGCCGGGATTAGATACGACGCGGCCGATCGGCTTGATGAGCTATCCGAACTGGTTCGGTAGCGACAAGCCTCAAGCAGGCGCTGAGGTGCCTGATTTTGATCTGGACGGAATGTTCGACGATCCGTTGGATCTGCTGGTTGGAGGGGCATCCAACATATTCACTGAGAACGCGACTGTGGTGTTCTGTATTCCCTGCAAAGATCGCAACCTCTTGTTGGAAACCATCCGTGGCGTCTTAGAGGATGATGGAGAATCGCTGCAGGATGCCGAGGGCCAACCGGGCTGGTATCAACTCGGCGAAGAGGGCGATGTCCGAGTCGGCTTTGTATATAAGTATCTGTTGCTGGTGATTGATGACGGCGAGGTGAAACACTTCGATAGAAACTATCCCGACTTTGGCAGTTTGGCACGATCGTCACTCGGAAAGAACGGCTTCGTTTACGCACTGTATCGCAAGGGGTTGCCGGCACTGGTTCGAGATGTCATGGCACCCGCGTTCAAGATGGCGTTCGCGGCCCGGTTCCAGCAGCAGGATGAAGAATCGGACATCGCATTTCGCCTGCGGACAATGTCGAGTTCCCTGCAGATGCAACTGCTTGACCTGGCGATCTCGGACATCGAAGAATTCCGCATCGGTGGGCGTGTCGATGGGATAACTCGAACAATTCATGTCGAACCGGAAGTCATCGGGTCGAAGGGTGGCAGACTGGCGAAGTTCTTCAATCACGGGAAGGGGGCCAACAGCCTGTTTTCCAGTCAACCGACGGAGGATGCCGTCTTCGCTGCCGCGATGTCATTGCCGTTACCCCCAAAGGATTGGAAGCCGACTGCCGACGCACTGTATGCATTCGCGCAGTCTCAGGGAAAGACTGCGTCAGCGGATGTCGTTCGAGCGTTTGCGAAGACGATCGAGTCGGGCCAGTTCGAGCTCTATACCTACAATCCCAGTTGGAATCAGGGCCTGATCGCGCTGCGTCTGAACGGTGGGGCCGGGTTTCCGGAGCAGTTGCAGGGGATCTTGAGGGAAATCTCTGATCCGCCGCCGTTCGAATTCGCAGTGGATTTTGTCGAGGGAGTGCCGATTCATCGGACGTTGACCACGCTTGATTCGTCGCCTGTATTTTCGATGCTGGCAACCTCATTCATGGCTTTGTTTGGACAGCAATACGGTTTGCCTGATTTCAATGAACCGAACGAGGAACGCGAGATCACGGTCCCGCATGTATTTGAAGGAGATGGCGCTGATGGCAAGAGACGTACTGTCACAAAGCTCGTCAAGACGAAGATGCCGGCAGCAGCGAATTGCTTGTGGCTAGCAGCAACACCCCGTGCGATCTGGCTGGGCTTTGGGCCTGCGAAGTCCGATTGCCCTGGATGGTTCAAGACTCAGATCGCGGCGAGCCTGGCTGCTCCTTCATCAGGACGCAGCAAGTCGCCGTTTCAAGTGACTCTGCGAGGACTCGGGACAACGCCGGAGTCGGAGATCCAGCAGGTCGCCAATGAAGAACGAGTTGGTGTGGACTTCGAGGTCGATCCCAGAACAGCGGCACAGGGGTCGGTGACGTTACCCTCACCACAAATCTCCGCTGAAGTGATCCAGCGCCAGGCAGAACAACTGAAAGCTCGCGAAGCTCTGCTGCGAGACCTGCCCAATACGATTCATTGTGAATTTCGACCGACTGAAACCGGAGCGAAACTGACCGTCACCCTCGAAGACGCCTATTTCCAATGGTTCGCAGCGATGATCCGGGACCAGATTGAAATGAATGAGGTGATGAAGCAGCATCCACCACAGGGAATTGATTTGAAGCCCGCTCAATAGGATCAGTTCTGATAACTAAGGCAGAAACCGCAATCGTTCAGCTGGGGTTGGCAGGCGACACGATTCTTTCTTGCCAAAGAACCGATATCGGTTGCGGGCGACCAAGGTATAGCCCAAGTTTCGCAGAGGCAAAGGGATCAGCCAGAGCAGGGTACCGAGGATCTTCCAGCCGAGGCTAAGTCGCCACAGCACGCGCACGGCGGCGGCCGATTTGCGGTAGCTGCGGCCTTTGACCCACAGGATCATCGTGTTGAGATTCTCCACATCGGCCGGGGTCAGCAAGCTGCGAGCGGTGTCACCTTGAAGTGGAGCGAACTTGATCGCCTGTTGATAATCGCGCACCAGCACGAAGTCGACGGCTTTGTTGCACAAGCCACAGACCCCATCGAAGAACAGAATGCTCTCGACCGCTTCTTCATTGCGTTTATCGAGGGCAGCCACCAGGTCGGATGAGGCCGCGAGAGTTGCTGCAACAGTACTCATGTGAACTGCCTCCTTCCTGTTCAAGGTCTTCATTTATCCTACCTCATTCGGGTGTGGCGAACCAAGAGAACTCTGTGGCAGACATCCAAACGGATTAATTTGTCTGGTTCCCCGTTGGGGTTAACCGCAGTCGCAGGCAGGCGTTAACTGTCCCTGTTTCGATCCCGTATTGACCCTTTTGGCAGATCGCTCGTACGATCCGCCGCGTTTTATTGTGGGCCATCCGGGGGGATGCTCGAAATGTACCGGTCGAGATTGCTCGAAACGGTCGTCGTTAATCGCTGCCTGTTACTGACATTGGTGGTTGCGCTCGCGGTACGTCTGATTCTGGCCGTGGCCGTGCAAGCTCAGGTTGATCGACCACCGGCCCGTCTGTGTTTGATTGCCGGAGACGCCGAAGGGTACTGGGAACTGGCCCAGAACATTGTTGCTGGCAAAGACTTCTCTCTGTATCAACCTCCGCGATTCGTCTCTCGCGTTCCAGGCTTTTCACTCCTCTTGGCTCTGTCGCAAATGATGTTTGGCGAGAGTCCCTTTGCTGCACGATGTCTGCTGGCCTGCGTGGGAACGGCGGCGTGCGGCCTCACGTATTGGTTGGGACGCATCATCGCGGATCACACGGTCGGACTGTTGGCCGCGATTTACACGGCCCTTTCGCCCACATTGGCGTTATTCAGCGTGCTGATTCTGAGCGAGACCCTGTTCGCAGCCGTATTGCTACTGAGCCTGATTGCGATTGCCAAGCTTGTTCCTGTTCGACGTGTCTTCTCCGAAGCCGTCGAATCCTCGGACCATAACGATTCGACCTCTTTTTTACAATCATTCTTACAAAAGTTCGCGCTCCCATTCGCCGCAGGGGCTCTCATCGGAGTCGCAACTTTAGTTCGACCGACTTGGCTGTATGTCGGATCCGCGATCGCGCTGCTGACCGTTTGCGCCAAAATTCCGCGATTCTCGTTGCGGCAGTGCGGCCTCTGTTTGATAGGAATCGGCTGCGGCATTGTGATCTCGATGGCTCCTTGGACGGTCCGCAACTACTACGTGACGGGGCACGTTGTCCCGACGACGTTATGGGTAGGCGCCAGCTTATACGACGGGCTGCATCCAGCCGCGACCGGTGATAGCGATATGCAATTCTTCGAAGATGATCAGTTATTGCAGCAAATGAGTGAATATGACGTTGATCGCGAATACCGTCGGCGAGCGTGGGACTATGCCGCTCGAAACCCCGGTCGAGCGATCTGGCTCGCCATGAAAAAGCAGCAACGCTATTGGAGTCTGGTGCCGAATGCCGCCCAGTTTCAAGACTGGCGCATGAAGCTAGCTGTCTGTGTGGCGGCATTGCCGCTGATGATCTTCGGAGCCTGCGGAGTCTGGGTTTCGCGACGCAATTTACCGGTGCTGGCGTTGACCGCCGGGCCCATCCTGTTATTTGCGGCATTACATCTGCTGTTCGTTGGATCGCTGCGATATCGCCTGCCCGCCGAATATCCCTTCGCGGTGCTCGCGGGTATCGGATTGAAAAGCCTGTTTATGCGGTCGTTCTGCGCTCGGAGTGTGACCGCATGAGTCCCTGTGATGGAGTTTTCTCTTGAGTACGATCCTCAAATGGATGATCGTGCTAACGCTGCTGATCGCGGTGGCTGGAGGGAGCGGCGCGTACTGGTGTTATGTTCGCAGTGACGAAATGCTGCGACTCGCGGTGCTCGAACACCTTCAGGGGCTGGCACCAGAACTGAAATTCGGGGTTGAGCAGGCTAAATTCGACTTCAGCGGCCGAGTCCGATTACTCGGGGTCTCGATCCAGTTGCCGGGTGATGTCGAACCGGCACTGTATGTCGAAGAAATGGTCGTCACACTCGACGAAAAAGAGATGACCGACTTCGAAAAAGTCACCATTCAGCGTCTGCGGTTGGTCCATCCGCAACTGCATCTGGTTCGGCACCGGGATGGGCACCTGAACTGGCAGGGAATTGATTGGCATCTCGACAAGTCGAAGGCGGTTCCGGAAATCTTGATTGAACATGGGACCGTGGTTGTCGAATTGCAGCGGGCCAATGCGTCGGTTCGCAAGCTGAAATTGGCCGATCTGAATGTCACGTCGATGCCTGCAGCCGCTCGAAAGATCACGGCGGCGATTTCAACACGGATCGAGCCGGCCGGGCCATTGAGTGCGACGATCGATGCGAACCTGGACGGTCCGCCGCTGAAAATCGAA
Organism: Schlesneria sp.; assembly: GCA_028291515.1. GTDB lineage: Bacteria > Planctomycetota > Planctomycetia > Planctomycetales > Planctomycetaceae > Schlesneria. The sequence goes on along the minus strand of JAQGHU010000075.1, from coordinate 3,026 downwards.
GCCAAATGGCTGCGATTGCCCGTCGATGACGATCTCCTCGATCTGATCGGCGAACTGTCACCCGTCGTGCAGGGGAAGTTACTTGATGCCCGACTGGCGATGACCAGAATGGCGGCGACTCAGGCCGCGGCGACACAACTTCCAACGCGATCGCTTGGCGACAATGGGTCGCGATTGAACACTTCGTCGGTCAGCTTAAAGTCACAACTTCCGGACGTTTCGCAGTCGGCCCCGATGCCGTTTGGGCTGAAATGCAACTGCGATCTGCATTGTCGGCTGAATTGGGACGGGCCGGAGGCGCCTCTGCAATATCAGATGCTGACGGAACTGCACAGCGGACAAGTCAGCAATGTCCTGCTGCCATTTCCGATCTACGAGATCCACGGTTCGATCTACGCCGATCCGCAACAGCTCGTTTTTCGCGATGTTCGAGCCGAAAACGGAGCGACTCGGCTGTTCCTGAACACGCGTGTGTCACCAAACCAACCGCCACAGATCAAGCTGCAGATTCGTAATGTCCAGATTGACGAAGCGTTAAAGGCGCGCCTGCCGGAATCGATGCGAAAGCTGGTCAATTCGTTCTCTCTGACCGGAATTTGTGACTTGGACTGGGGATCGACCCAACCGAGCAACCAGGCGACATGGGAAGGCGATATTCGCTTAACGGACGGATTTATACGTCACGAAAAGTTTCAATATCCGATCCGCGATGTCACCGGGACCGTGAAACTACGGGGCTCGAAAATTGAGATTGAGGGAACCGGCAAAGCGAGCGGCGTCCTAGTCAATTTGAAAGGCTGGGTGCTCAATCCCGGACCTGCCAATGAATGCGAGTTTGTCGTCAAAGCCAGTGGTGTGCCAATCAATTCCGTGCTGGCCGATGCTTGCACGCCGGCGATTCAAAAGGCGCTGACGGAACTGGATCTTCAAGGACGGCATGATCTTCACGCCCGGTTTTTTAAAGCCGCAGGCGAGGGGCAAAAGTATTTGATGTCGTCCGCCTGCCGACTGCAAGATTGCTCATGCACACTGAAGAGTTTTCCCTATCGCATTCATCGTCTGCAGGGTTTGATTTTCTGGGATGACGACCTGGTCACGTTCAAGGATTTGTCTGGCGAACATGATTCAACACGGCTGACGGCCAATGGTGAGTTCCAAAGGGCACCAGCGCCGGGGCGGCTCGATTTAGCAATTCATGCCACCAATGCCGGGTTTGATCGGGCATTGGAAGCGGCTCTCCCCCCATCACTTCAGAAGGTCTGGCAAGAGTTTCAGCCGAGTGGCTGGTTCGATGTGGATACGAATATTACCTGGATCCCCGGTCAGCCATGCCAGGTAGTGCTGCCACGAATCAAGATCACAAACGCCGGTATGGTGATGAAGAGCTTCGCCTGGCCGATCGGAACGATTGAAAGCGACATGTCTTATGAAGGCTCGCGGTTGCTGATCAAATCCTTCAGTGCCCAGCACGATGATACTCAGTTGCGGGCCAGGGGAGTGGCGACGTTCCCCCCCGGTGAACCATGGCGAGTTCGGTTCGATGAACTGCATGTCGATGACCTGATCCCGAACTCCACGTTCCGCAAGGCGCTCCCACCCGCGTTGCAGCGAACCTTCGACATCCTCAATCCGGCTGGTAAGTTCTCGATTGATACGGCCAAGCAGGGGACTGTCGAGTTATCTGGCGGCGAAGTTGGACAGCCGATCACGTCGGCGTGGGATATTCAGGTCTTGCTGGCGGGAAGTAGCCTGACAGCCGGAATTCGGATCGAGGACATCCACGGTCGGATTGACCTGAAAGGGTCAAACGACGGCGTGAAAACAACATTCAATGGCCGCCTTGATCTGGATTCGATATCGATCTTCAGGCAGTCGACGGGGCTGGCCTACCAGATTTCTCGCGTGGTCGGACCAATTCATCTGCAGGATGAGCAGTTCGTGGGGGGGATGCGCAGTATGGCGATGCCCGCGGTGACGCAGCAGCAGGCTGCCATCGCCGAGCGAATCAGCGGTGATTTCGCCGATGGTAAGATCACATTGGATGTCACCGCCGATCTTCACGGCGAACCCGACTACAGATTGTTGGTCACACTGTCGCGTGGACGCCTGGAATCGTACGCGCAGCAATACCTTCGTGGTCAGACCAATCTGGCCGGCGTCATGAACGGCTGGTTGCAACTGTGGGGCAAGGGGCGGTTGGAGGATCAGATCAAGGGAAGGGGTGAGCTGCAGATTGCACCCGCCGCCCTCTACGAATTGCCGCTGTTTGTCCAGATCTTCCGCGCGCTGCGGCTGGATGCCGGTGACCGCACCGCCTTCGAGAGAGCCGACGTGGTTTACAACATTGAAAACTCACGGTTCAACTTCGACAAAATCGACCTGCTCGGCAATGCACTCAGCCTGCGAGGCCGTGGATACATCCGTTTCGATGGTGGGATGCAGTTCGACTTCTATTCGATGCTGGCCCGGAATTCGATTCGAATCCCGATCGTTCACGAGATCGCCGGAATGCTCAGCCGTGGCTGGGTGGGGGTGAAAGTGACCGGCAGCCTCGGAGCACCGCAGACGCGGATTGTCCCCGTTCCCGAGTTTGATGAGGCAATGAAGCAGTTCCTCGGGACGTTCGACCAGCCACAATCACGCCAGCAACGCGTTTTGCCCAAGTTGTTGCCATAGGGATGGGGCCACGGCCACTATAAGAGGTATTCGTCGCAACATCTTTTATTTAAGTCGCTTGTGGCGATTTGAAAAGTTCCGGAAAAAGTCGAGCCGCAGGCTTGAAAACAAAAGAGGACGAACCTATCATCTCCCCTCCGCAGCACGCGAGTGCCAGCGACGGCCGTCAGGATTGATGGTCGGTGCGGTGAAGGTCGCGAGTCACCTTGAGTGATTTAGTTGACTTCATGCGCTGCAAGCTCTTTAACAATTTGGCGAAAATGCAATCTGCACGTATTTCGTGACAGCGGCCTTCGGGTTGTTGTCCGTAGCGGGCCACCAGTCCGCGATCATTTGTTTCACGACAGGAT
>JAQGHU010000112.1 GCA_028291515.1 Schlesneria sp. | reverse complement strand
TCGACCACCTTCCAGCGTCTCCACCACCAGTTCCGACTCGTCCATCTCTGTCCCTCCTGGAAAGGGACATTTTGGTTCATCATATGCCTGGCGCAAAAAGCGTGCCGAACACGATTGGGCATCGCCCACGCGATTAAACGACCGAGTCTCCAATTCACAGCGCTGCCTAATCGTTTTCAAATGACTTGAATCACGAAAGGATGCATGAAATCAGGCCAGCGATGGACCTGGCCCCAGACTTCGATCTTCCAGACGATCTCCAAATCGTCGGTATCGAGTGACGCGGGTCGGTCGCCCGGAATCTGGAATGAGACCGATTTCTCCCAGAACTCTTCGGATGGCACCCCGCCGGGTTGTTCGTCCAGAATATTCTCGGTCCACAATTCTTTTTCGTCGGTGGTTTTGTATCTCGTCGAATCGCCATCTGAATTCGAGCGAGTTTTCCACGTGTGTCGGCGTTCAATGCATCGCAGGTTGGCTCGCAGAGAATTTAATGCGACCGGTCCCTCCTGGCGAAAACAGGCGCGCACGGTCGAGCCGAGCGAGATCTCTTCGGTATCAATCTCCAGAATTGTCTCTCGCACGCGACTGGCGAACCATTGGTGAATACCACTGAGAATCAAGCACACACCTACGAAGCCGAAGACCCCCATGAAAATGTAAGGGACCCAAATGTCACTTTGATCATGCGGCAAGCGCCGAACCAGATAACCGACGCCGATCGCAACACCGGTCAACGACATCCCTATGATGAGCGCACAGCCGATTGAGCGTCCCCAAGGGATCTCGCGCTTCAATCGAACCGGCAAACGACGAGTCTGGCGAAGCGTCTCGATTGCGGAAGTCCCAATTTCATCGCTATCAGCCATCTCATTTGCTTTCCACAGGACGCATGCACCGCACGAATCACACGCGTTTAACAAGCCATCAACTCACTGCTCTTCTCGCCCTGCGCCAAATCGTTACCATTTCCGCATTATGGAAAATCATCGAGTCGTTATTGTGGGCGGAGGCTTCGGCGGACTCAATGCAGCGGAATCGCTCAAACGGGGAGCGGTCGATGTCACGCTGATTGATCGTCGCAATTTCCATCTGTTCCAGCCGCTACTCTATCAGGTCGCCACTGGTGGCTTGTCACCGTCCAACATCGCGGTGCCACTTCGTTCCATCGTTCGACATCAGAAGAACTGCCGCGTGCTGATGAGCGAAGTCGTTGGCTTTGACTTGGCAAACCGAGTCGTGAAACTGACCGATGGCGAACAGGCCTATGATTCGCTCATCATCGCGACGGGGGCTCAGACCGGATATTTCGGCCACAATGAATGGGCGGATCTCGCGCCAGGTTTGAAATCGTTGGAAGATGCGCTCGATATTCGTCGCCGCATCCTCAGCATCTTCGAAGTTGCCGAGCGGGAAGAAGACCCCGTTCGCCGCAGTGCCTTGCTGACAATCGTGGTCGTTGGCGGCGGTCCAACCGGTGTGGAACTGGCGGGGACGCTGGCGGAGATTACTCGGCACACGCTGCGCAGTGACTTTCGCCGGTGTCAGCCTTCCGATGCCCGGATCTTGCTGGTTGACGCGGGGCCACGAATCCTGGCTGCTTTTCCGGAGGATCTTTCCGCCGAAGCGGAGCGGAAATTGAAAGCCAAGCATGTGGATGTCCGAGTGAATGCGGGCGTGGTACGACTGGACGACAAGACCGTCGAATTAAGATTTGGCGACAAGTCGGAGACCATCTTCACCGAGACGATCTTGTGGGCGGCTGGTGTGGAAGCTTCGCCCCTCGGAAAAGTCTTGATGGACGCCGCGGGATCGACTGTCGGTCGCGGCGGACGAGTTCCCGTGACAGCCGAACTGCACCTGACCGAGTATCCCGAAGTGTTCGTGATCGGTGATCTGGCCCTGGCCGTCGATCAAGCGGGGAAGCCATTGCCAGGTGTCGCCCCGGTGGCGATTCAGCAAGGCAAATACGCGGCCAAGATGATATTGGCCCGCTTAGCAAATGGCACTCTCCCGCCGTTCAAGTATCACGACTATGGAAACATGGCGACAATCGGTCGATCTGCGGCGGTCGCTCAACTCGGCAAGTGGAAGTTCCGAGGTCGCATCGCGTGGCTGATGTGGCTGTTCATCCACTTGATGCAAATCGTGCGATTTGAGAATCGGGTCTTGGTTCTCGTCCAATGGGCGTGGAACTACGTCACTTTCAATCGTTCGGCGCGCCTCATTACTGATGTCGATCGCAAGCGCACCAACTCACACAATCCATCGACAAGCTGATGACCTGGGGCGCAGTCGTTCATTGGTGGTCGCGCAGCGACAGCAAGTCACGGGATGCCCCGGTCCGACCCTTCTCACAACTGAAAAGTTGCAATTCGCAATCGCTTCTCATTAGCACTTTTCAGGCCCATTTGCGGTCGCCAAAAGCAACTGTCAGTAAACGTGCACTTTTTTGAGGAAAACTGCTAAAAACAGGGCATTTTTGTCCCCCATTGTCAAAAACTGTCCTGGGCTGTCAGAATTTGTCAGTGATAACTTCGAAGAAAGATCCCAAGTTTCCCAAACACCGTCTTGATCAGCACACCACAAACCGGACAATCATCTGCACGACGATAGTCGCAGGTGCACCGTAACCAACGGGCTCCCCTCTGGGCCGCTCTCTTAGCGGAAGATCAGAGGTCCATGTTCCTGAGTTGATAACGAAGACCGCGCTACCCACCTCTTTCCTGAGCGGGGCGGCGTAAGCCCCCTGGCCCAACAACACTCAACCTCTCTTACCCATACGGTTCGCGAGACAATCTAGTGAAAGTACCTTCGCGCAGCTCAACAGCCGCGCGAACCGCAACTGTTCGGAACTGACTGCACAAAGAAAGAAGAATGTGCCCATGAAGCTTTACCTTCACATCACCCAATCAAGTCCTGATAGCCAGATTGGCCTCGAAAGCTCACACCGGCCATCTCAAGCCCTCTTCTCTCGCGACTTCGCGTCTGCGTGCGGAAAAATCTTCAACCCCCTCAAAACCCTGCCATGGACTGACAAACTCTGCCAAATCGTAAGGAAACAGACTCCAATGATGCCTGCAGACCTCCTCTTTAACCCTCAATTGACCACCACTCATCGACCGCAGTCGATCGCCTGAGCCGCGTTCCGTGGAACATTGGCATGGACCGGGAAGCCTTGTAGAGTGAATGGTCTGCTCGCTGGCCTGGACGGTTAGAAAGCAAATTGCATGAGTCACTCGGATCGCGGCAGGAAGACGAAATCGCTCGCGTTCGCGCTATTGATGTCGATGGCTGGAACGTCAACCGCAGCGCCGGATTTCGACACGGCTCTGCTCCCCTACCTGAAGACTCATTGTCTGCGATGCCACGACCAAGAAAAGCAGGAAGGGAACTTCCGCATTGACCAGTTGTCTCACCAGGTTGGACGAGAGAACACGCCGCAATGGGCGGAGATCATGGAACGAATCAACTCGGGGGAGATGCCGCCGAAAGAGTTGAAGAGTCGCCCGACTGCCGAAGAGAATGCTGCGATTGTGGAGTGGCTGGCCGCTCGCATCAAAGCGGGTGTCGCCGATCGAATGGCTCAGCGCGGCCCTGTTTCTTATAACCGACTGACTCGGGATGAATACGTCAACACAATCCGCGACTTGATCGGCGTGCATTTCGATGCGACCGACCCAGGGGGCTTCACTGATGATCCTGAGTGGCATGGCTTCGAACGCATCGGCTCGGTGCTGACACTTTCGCCGTCCAACATTGAGAAATATCTCGCCGCTGCCGAGGTGATTCTGTCTGAGGCGTACCCCGCAAAGAAGCCCGTGGTACTCGAAAGTGTCCGACGTGCGGTCCCCGAGGACCATATTGACCAGCCACATCGCGAACGTCTGAGGGAACTGGGACTGTTGGATAAAGTCCGGTTCGAAATGTGGGCGGGAGACATCTTCCGAGCTTCTTCGCCGGGTTCGCTGCCGGAAGCAGGCATCTACGAAATCAGCTACACATTGAGTGGCCTCAAGCCGCTCAATGGACGAGCCCCGCGATTGTTTGTGTACGAGAAGTCATTGGATCGCGTGCTGTTTGAGCAGGACATTATCGCTCCCGAGGACCAGCCGATCACGGTCACCTTTCGCGCTCACCTGCCGAAGGGAGGGCCGAGCATCGATGTGATCAACAACGTCCCCGGACTATCGAACAACTTTCGGTCGGGTCGTCACGGAAACAAGCCGTTCATCAGCACTAAGGATGGCCGCATTCCGTGGCAGATGAAGTTGACCGACGAGCAAGGCCGCCCTCGTTATCCGTTCCTGATTCTGGATTCGGTCGCCTGGCGAGGCCCGATTATTACTGAACAAGAACAGCAGCGACGCGACGAGTATCGGCCTGCCGAAGAAGGGAATCTGGAACAGGTTCATATCGGACTTGGTAAGCTGACTCGACGCGCGTTTCGGCGGCCGGTCTCGCCGGAGGAACTCGATAGCTACGTGGGGGTCGTGAAAGCGGAAGTTGCTGCCGGGGACAAATTCGCGGACGCGGTCAAAGCGGGGATGCTCGCAGTGCTGTGTTCGAAGAGCTTCCTGTTTATCGCCGAAGGGGACGAGGGATCCAACCGTCAAACTCTGAACGACTGGGAGATCGCGAGCCGTTTGTCGTATCTCTTATGGAGCACTATGCCGGACGACGAATTGTTCGCATTGGCCGAACAAGGGAAGCTTCGAGACAAGTCGGAACTTGGACGGCAGGTACAGCGGCTGCTGGCGGATTCTCGCGCGGAGCGATTCAGCGACTCGTTCTCATCGCAGTGGTTGAACTTGCGAAAAGTAGGCATGTTCCCGCCGGACAAGAATCTGTACCCCGACTACGATAAGTCGTTGGAAACCAGCATGGTCGGCGAGACCAAGGCGTTCTTCCGCGAAGTGCTGACACGTGGATTGACGCTGCGCGAGTTTCTAAACTCCGACTGGACGATGGCGAACTCTCGGTTGGCCCAGTTCTATGGACTGCCGGACGTCGCCGGATCGGGCTTTCAACGAGTTTCGCTGACTCCCGAAAGTCACCGCGGCGGGCTACTGACTCAGGCCGCGATTCTGTCGCAGACATCGGATGGAACGCGACACCGGCCAGTGCATCGTGGCAAATGGGTGTCGGAAGCGATCTTCGGCAAGGAGCCACCCCCGCCGCCGGCCAATGTCGATCCGATCGAACCGAACCCGGTGAATTCGCCGAAGGCGACATTGCGGATGAAATTGGAAGCCCACATTCATGATCCGCGCTGTGCGTCGTGTCACAGCAAGATCGACCCGCTGGGGCTGGCCTTCGAGAACTACGATGCCATCGGTCGCTGGCGCACGCATGAAATTGTCGAGGGAACAGGTGAGAACCCGCAAGTAAATCCCAGCGGCAAGCTGCCCGACGGTCGCACCTATCAAACTCCTGAAGAATTTCGCCGATTGCTGGTGACCGACGTCGATGCATTCAACTCGGCATTTATCGAGAAGTTTGCGACCTACGGCCTGCGTCGCAACAAGAAGCTGGGACGCGACGATCGTTCTAAGCTCGACGAATACCTGACGGCGGTTCGTCAGGTCGAATTGCGTACCGAGCGGGCCGAAGCCTGGCTGAGTATTCCGAAGCCGAAGATCGATCCCGCCGACGAAGCGCGACTGACTCGGAAGCTCGATATGAATCGAGTCAAAGAGTACTATCGTCTGTTCAACGAGTTGATGGTGATGGCATTGCGAACAGACTCGACCCGAGTCATCACCTGCATGATCTGTAGTGAGTCCAATGGGGGGGGCCATTCCGGATATTGGTATTTCGCAAGCGCGACACGGCTTGTCTCATCACAATGGTGATCCTGAACAGCTTCGGCGCTTGACCGAGACCGATACGTTTCTCGTCGAGCAGTTCAGCGACTTGCTCGACCGGTTGAAGTCACAGCAGGAAGAGGGACGCTCGCTGCTGGATACGACGCAGGTTCTCTGAGGCAGTGGCATGGCCTACGGTCATAGTCACGGCAACGCGAATCTGCCGACGATCTTGGCCGGCGGACGAGCGTTGGGATACAAGCACGGCCAGCACGTCGATTTCAATCTGCCCAAGATCGGTCAGTACAACGTGGCCGACGCCAATAGCCACTATCGCGTCTGTTCCCGCCCGGTTGACGACAATGCACGACTCAGCAATCTGCTGCTGACAATGGTGCAGAGAGCCGATGTCGAGAGCAGTCAGTTTCAGGATAGCCTCGGCAGCGTCTCGAAAGTTCTGGTTTGAGGATGGATCGATGGAGTGACGAGATGAAAGTAACTAGTGACGAGGGGCTCGCTATCCGAACGATTTCGCGACTTGCGTTCGTCTGCCTGTGTTTGTCGGTCACCTCGTTGCACGCGGCCGATGATCCGAAATTTCGCACGGACGACGGTTCCGATAAATCGCTGCCGTGGTTTCAGTTGGTCGACGGGAAGTTTCCGTCGCCGAACTCGGCGCGCGCCATTTCGGGCGAACTGATTCAAGTCGACCATTTGGAACGCCGTTTCCAGATCCGTGTTGACCGAAATGATACTCAGCAAGCCGGCTACATGGACTTGCCGTTAGACGGCGTCATGCTGCCTTACGGTTCGATCTATTACCACGGGGCTCCCGCGGACCTGCAGGATATTCCTTTGGGAACGCACCTGCATGGGTTGTTCTATACAAAGGCGGCCGATGACAAGGCAGGATCAAATGCCAGGCATCTTTTGAATGCCGCTTCGTTCGTCATCCGACGATCGGGCCTGCGTCTGGAGGACGACTTTAGCTACTACACGCAACAAAAGCAGAGTTGGCAGATTGACTCCATCAACCTCGCGGAGAGAAAGCTCACTGCCACGTTGCAACAGAATGGTGCGGCAGTCGGCAAGGCGAAGACATTCGACTTGCAGGCCAGTACGCGCGTGCGAAAAGGGAGCGGACTCGAAAAGCTCGATTCGCTCGCGCCTGGCCAGATCGTGCAGTTCAACATCACCTGGGCGACGCTCTACGGTGCGGGCCGCATTCTCGAGATCTGGCTCGACGAACCGAGCCGCGAACTCGCAACGGCGCAACAGTTGGAGCGTCATCGCGATCAAGTTCGCGATCGCGGGTTACCAGGCTGGATCGACGAAGTCGACGACGACGCTCAAATCGTGACGATCACCTTTTTCGACAACGTGGACCCGAAGCTGTTTGACGAGCTGAAGGGGATCAACGAAGAACCTCACGGCTGGCCCTTCTCCAAGCGGGAAGACGATCCCAAGGCACCCAAGGGGGCATTGCCGTGGCGCGAGAGTGCCTGATGACCTATGACCCGGTCAACGATCGCAAAGGGGGCAACATCCTGGCAATTAACAAGGTGCCGGTTGTCCCCGGATGCAGTGGCGTTCAGATCAAAGTGAAGTGCTGCATGCTACTCGAAGGGCACCGCCCCACACGAATCGTCCGGTTCTATCCCGCGACCTGGAAGGTCAACGCTCTTCCTCACGAAGAACAATTCCACGGCCGAGAGTGAGTTCGAGGTATGGATTCGGAGCTATTCAAGAATGCTCCTTCAGCCATTTCGGATTTCCCTTTAAGGGGTAAAAGTCGCTTGGATCGGAATAGCATCCATGCAGTTTTGTTGATACAAGAGGATTAAGGAAGCCATTCGCAGAACATCGCTGCCGACAGGAGATTGTGCATGTTGACGATTGCTGGAAGTTCCACGTCGACTCGTGATTTCTGCGATGGTGTCTCTCGACGCGACTTCCTGAGGATCGGCACTCTCGCTGCGATGGGGACGGCTGGTGGGTGGGCGTTGCCGGATCTGCTCCGCGCCGAATCGCTCTCGGGTCGCAAGACGCCGAAATCCGTCATCATGATTTACCTGGTGGGCGGACCGCCGCATCAGGACATGTTTGACCTCAAGCCGGAAGCGCCGCGGGAAATTGCTGGGCCGTGGCGACCGATTGCGACGAATGTGCCCGGATTCGAGATCTGTGAGGCATTTCCCCGTCTGGCGACGATGGCGGACAAGTTGACGGTGATTCGCTCGCTGGTCGGCAATCAGCACGATCACGATGCGATCCAGGTCTTCAACGGCCACGATCCGAAGAAGCCGAAGCCATCCGGCGGTTGGCCGCAGTTCGGCACTGCCGTGTCAAAGCTGCAGGGTCCGGCACGTCGAGAATCCCCGCCGTATGTCAGTTTGTGTTACACCTGTACTCACGGCCCCTACAACGAACCGGGTCCGGGGTTTCTCGGAGCCGCGCATTCGCCATTCCGGCCGCTGGGCGATACTCGGAAAGATATGGTTCTCAACGGTGTCACGCTGGAGCGGCTGGCCGATCGGAAATCGCTGCTCAACAGTTTTGACACCATGCGACGCGAGATCGATCAAACATCGATGATGACGGGCCTGGATGCCTTCAACGAACAGGCGATGGGGCTGCTCACATCATCCAAACTGGCTGAAGCGCTGGATCTATCGCGAGAAGATCCGCGCACGGTGGCGCGGTACGGGACCGGTGATCCGAAGATCATGATGGACGGCAATGGAGCACCGCGCGTGCCGCAAAGCCTGCTGGTCGCCCGCCGATTGATTGAGGCTGGCGTCCGCGTTGTCACACTGAATTACAGCAAGTGGGACTTTCACGGCGGTCTGAATGCCGAAGGTCGAGCCAATAATTCGATCTTCCTGCGAGAAGCCGAGGATTTTCCCGTCTTCGATCAATGCGTCAGCGCGCTTGTGGAAGATCTGCATCTGAGGGGCCTCGCCGAAGATTGTGCTGTCGTCGTGTGGGGAGAATTCGGCCGGACACCGAAGATCAGCGCCGCCGTGGGACGCGACCATTGGCCGCAAGTCAATTGCGCATTGGTGGCGGGCGGCTCAATGAAGCACGGGCAGGTCATCGGCGCCACGGATCGTATCGCCGGGGAGGCCATCGCTCGACCGATCACGTTCGGCGAAGTCTACGCCACCCTGTTCCATCATCTCGGCATCGATATCGGCCAGACCACAATCAACGACCTGAATGGCCGCCCGCAATATCTTGTCGAAGGGAATGCCCGCCCCATGGTAGAATTGGTCTAGTAGCCAAGGGGCTTCGCCTCTTCGATTCAATACTCGACGACCTCACTCCTCTGGCAAAACACGTCAGGTAGTTGATCAGTGCACCAGGGTCAGCGGAGACAAAAAGAAAAAAGGGAACCACCAGCGATGTGGTGATCCCCTCGAATTCGATGAGTCAGTATTGTGAAATTGACTTTCGAAAGCCATTCCTCAAAACGACAGAAGCCCTTGAATTACAAGGGTTTCTAATTACACCCCGCTGGGCTCGAACCAGCAACCTTCGGTTCCGTAGACCGATGCTCTATCCAATTGAGCTAGGGGTGCATGCCGCGTTGATCGCCAACGCTGCGGAGGCAAAGTCTAGCGAAATGCTCGCCTGACGCAAGTGCCACAGGATGGTGCTGTTGCTGTTCGCCAAATTCTGCGAATCGAGTCTGATCACGGTACGTCATATAATTGTTTTCGCGATCTTCTCGAATGGAGAAATTTGCGATCGCGGCTTGAAGATCACGATTCTACCATCTTCTCGTGGTCGTCGACTTCCTCTGCCGAAAGTTTTACCGCCATCATGCCCACAATTCTTATGTGCCCGCCGGATTTCTACGGTATTGAATACGAAATCAATCCGTGGATGAGTCGCGCGATCCCCAGCGATCTCGAGCAATCTCGGAAACAGTGGGGGGCACTCTACGATCTGCTCACAAGTTTGAACGTCGATGTTCAGTTGATGGATCCTGTGAAAGGTCTGCCTGACCTCGTTTTCACCGCGAATGCGGGTCTGATCTGGCACGATCGAGTTTTTCTGTCTTCGTTCCGCCATGCAGCTCGGCAGGGCGAGACTCCTGTTGATGCGGCTTGGTTTTCGAGTCACGGATTCCAAACCATTGAAATGCCGAGTGGAATGTATTTTGAAGGGGCGGGCGACGCTTTGTTTTGCGGCGATACCCTCTATGCCGGATATCTCGTCCGCAGTGATGCGACGGCGATGCAGTGGCTAGGCCAGCAGATGGATTGTCGCGTCATTCCGCTGCAACTCGTCGATGGCCACTTCTATCATCTCGACACCTGCTTTTGTCCGCTGGATGCTCGAACGGCGATCTACCATCCGGCCGCATTCGACGACTATGCGCGGCGTGCGCTCGCGCAGATTCCGAATCTTATTGAAGTCGAGGAAGATGAGGCGGCGCGTTTCGCGTGTAACGCAGTAGTTGTCGGACGAGATGTCGTTCTCAATGCCGGCTGCCCGAAGTTGGAGACTGCTCTGCGAGAAGCTGGTTTCACACCTCATGCCACGGAACTTGGTGAGTTTTTAAAATCGGGCGGCAGCGCGAAATGCCTCACTCTACGGCTCGATGGGGAAACGGCAGCAATTTGGCCGCAGGCCTGAAAAAGGTGCTGGCGAACAGCTGAAATCGCGAACTCCAACAACAACCCCTGGATCATAGGACACAGCACAACCGAGCAGATCGCAGCCCCCAGGCAAATTCCAAGACGAGTTCCAACCCCGTTGCGTCGGGACAAGACTGCTATGCTCGGGCGACAGAGGGGCGACGGTACTTGTCAGGAGCGGAACAGGTAACAGTGCCGTACGGTCTTCGAAATCATCAACGACCTTTACACTCTCCGGGATGCGGAGTTCCGCGCGTTGATCTGCCGAGGCGCTCATCCGATCAATCCGCTGCCACGGAATGCTTCGCTCCATTTGAATTTGGGCGTTGCCAATCTTGAGTGTCACCTCGTCAGGATGACTCGCGTCTTGGGCGATCGAGTGTGCTCGAATCCGGCGACCGGATTTCAGTTCAACGATCACCGAGTCGCCACCGAAAACGGTCCTGGCTAGAAGCGTTGTGGCAATTGCGGCACACGCAACGAGGCGAATCGGCATCATTGGATGAAGGCGAGTTTGAACTTCAGTTGTCATATTCCGCTCAAAAAAGCAGGTTTTGCTGGATGAACAAGTCGAAAGGGAGATGATCGATGCAACGGAGAGCGAACTGAGTGCCATTTTCCAGACAATAATTCCGGTTCCTTGTCCAGAAGCTGCAGTCCAGGCCTCACAGACAGTAATCCAACGCTTGACACGGATTCCAACCGAGAGCATGATGCCAATGCCTTAGGAAGCTCGGATTCGGCTGCTGAATTAGTAGTTGTAAATCGAGACTGCGACAGAGTCACAACCAAGGCGACAGATCGGGCCAGTCACCCATTGCGCGGGAAAGAACACATGTCAACTGGACAACGTCGGCTGGATATCGAAGAAATTGGTGGCGTCACTGTTGCCAGGTTCGTTGACAAGAAGATCCTCGACGAGACGAATATCCAAAATATTGGAAATCAGCTCTTCGCGCTGGTTGACGAAGATGGTCGCAAAAAGATCGTCCTCGACTTCAGCATCGTTGAGTATCTCTCCAGCGCAGCGCTGGGCAAACTCATCACGATGGATAAGAAGGTCAAGGCGGCCAAGGCCAAGCTCCGCCTGTGCGCGATCCGCCCAGAGATTTATGAAGTCTTCGAGATCACGCGATTGAATAAGATCTTCGATATCAAGTCCACCCAGGAAGAAGCTCTGGACGGGATGTGATTCGGTCTGATTCAACTTGTTGAGTGAATCTCCTTCGAGAGCCTATTGGCTTCGTCTTCTTCCTTGTGGGTCTCGCCCGGACAACATGGCGGTTCACGAACAATTTGAGGTTTCAATTCCCAGCACCGCTGAAGCGGGTCAGGCGCTGTTGGAACGTATCGCTGGAAAGATTGAGACCCTCGAGTCTTTTTCGCCGCACGATGCGTTCGGGATTCGTCTTGCCTTGGACGAAGCAATCGTTAACGCAATCAAGCATGGGAATGGTTTTTCCCCAGACAAGACCGTTCGTGTCAAATGCTTGATTGAGGATCAGCTTCTCCGAGTTGAGATTGAAGATCAAGGACCGGGCTTCTGCCTGGAAGATGTCCCTGACCCCACCGAGGAAGAAAACCTCGAGCGCCCCTGTGGCCGCGGGATCATGCTGATGCGTTCTTTCATGTCGAATATCGAATACAGCCCGACGGGCAATAGGGTACTGCTCGAAAAGCGCCCTGGCGTCCGAATGCAATAGTTGAGGCAAGATCTCCCTCTGCAATCGTCCCAGCAACTGGAGCGATCCACCGGCGGGCAGCATAACTATCGATTGTTAGAGGCCAGGCCAGATTTTCTACGACGAATTTTTTCGGGTGGACTTGCAACAAGCCTCCGAATCGAATATTCAATCGCTCAGCCAAGGTCAACCTTTTGGATGACGATTGGTCCATTCCCTGATAGCTCAATCGGTAGAGCGAGCGGCTGTTAACCGCTAGGTCCTAGGTTCGAGCCCTAGTCAGGGAGCTATGCGGGGCCGGGAAATCCCGGCCCCGTAAACATTTACGCTACAAAGATTTAGCGTAATGGATCGAGGCGGCTGTGCGGCAAGTTGACCTGAAGGGCACCGGTAGTTTTACCGGATTTCAGGGGCTTCCCATGTCTCTCCGCCTGCCTTTGTTTCGTCTGCGCAGCCAAGCCGCTGTCACGATCGGCAATCCTATCGAATCGGGTGCCCCACCGTTCCGAAGCTGATCGCCAATTGGTGCTGGCGCACGAAATCGGCGTGGGAAGATCGCGCTGGATCTGTCTGAGGTCGTAGGAGGGCTCCTGCTCCTCCATGCGGAAGATTAATGCTGATCGCAATCTTTTTATCAATCGCAAATCGATTCAGATACTATGGTTGCGCTGCTTATTGGCTGTGCATCCAACTCAGCCCATTGTTTTCCTGATCCTTCACATCAACAATAGATCTGCCAAACGACGGAAATGTTTACCTGCTTGTTTACACTCTCGTCGATTTCGTCATATGTTCTGCGGCAAATTGTGAGGCGGGAATGGACAACGGACAACTCCGATGGATCGTAAATTTCATTTGGAACATTGCGGACGACGTGCTCCGCGGTGTCTACGTCCGGGGAAAGTATCGCGACGTCATACTACCAATGATTGTCGTTCGCCGTCTCGATGCCGTGCTCGTGGCGACGAAGAAAGGCGTGTTGGCGATGAAGTCGCGGCTCGACAAGGCCCGGATCGCCAACCAGGATGCCGCCCTCAAGCAGGCATCCGGGCAAGCCTTTTACAACACGTCCGCATTTACGCTTGCCGACCTCAAAGCCCGCGCGAAGCAGCAACAACTCAAGGCCGACTTTGAATCGTACCTCGATGGCTTCTCCCCGAACGTCCAGGAGATCCTTGAAAAGTTCAAGTTCCGCAACCAGATTCCCACGCTGGTCGAGGCGGACATCCTGGGTGGATTGATTGAAAAGTTTCTCGACAAGTCGATCAATCTCAGCCCTGCCCCCGTGCTGAACGAGGATGGCAGCATCAGGCTGCCGGAACTCGACAACCATGCGATGGGGACCATCTTTGAAGAGTTGATCCGGCGGTTCAACGAGGAAAACAACGAAGAGGCCGGGGAGCACTTCACGCCGCGCGACGTCGTGAAATTGATGGCCAACCTGATCTTCCTGCCTGTCGCTGACCAGATCGAATCGGGGACGTACCTGGTGTACGACGGCGCGTGCGGGACAGGCGGCATGTTGACGGTCGCCGAAGACACGCTGCGTCATCTCGCAACCGATCACGGCAAAGAGGTGGCCATCCACCTGTTCGGGCAGGAGAGTCAGCCGGAAACCTACGCCATCAGCAAAGCCGACCTGCTTCTGAAAGGGGAAGGCGAGGAGGCGGAGAACTTCAAGAACGGTTCGACACTGTCGCAGGATGGGTTTCCGTCCCGCGAGTTCGACTTCATGCTCTCGAATCCCCCTTACGGAAAAAGCTGGAAGACCGACCTCGAACGGATGGGGGGCAAGGGAGATATCAAAGACCCTCGCTTCATCGTCCAGCACGACGGCAACCCGGAGTTCTCGCTCCTCACCCGCTCCAACGACGGCCAGCTTATGTTCCTGGTGAACAAGCTGAGCAAGATGAAGCACCAGACGCCGCTGGGAAGCCGCATCGCCGAGGTCCACAACGGCTCATCGCTGTTCACGGGTGACGCCGGCCAGGGGGAAAGCAACATCCGGCGCTGGATCATCGAAAACGACTGGCTCGAAGCCATCATCGCGCTCCCGCTCAACATGTTCTACAACACCGGCATCGCAACCTACATCTGGGTGCTTACCAATCGCAAGCCGGCGCACCGGCGGGGCAAAGTTCAACTCATCGATGCCACGTCGATCTTTCAGCCACTGAATAAGAACTTGGGCAAGAAGAACTGCGTTTTCTCTGACGAGCAGATCCGGCAAGTTACTGAACTGTTCCTAAAGTTCAAAGGGACCGAGCAGTCGAAGATCTTCCCGAACGAGGAATTCGGTTATTCGAAGATTACCGTCGAGCGCCCATTGCGGCTCGCCACGCACGTCACAGCCCCGAAGCTGGCCGCGTTCAAGGCATCGGCCGACAAACGGCTGCACAAGCCGGCCGAACTGCTGGCTGGGATCGCCGGTGGGAAGAAACCGCACATGGACTTCAACATCATCAAGGCTCGGTTCGAAGAGGCGGTGGCGCAGCTCGACATCACACTGCGGTCCGCCGAATTCAAGAACCTGTATGCGGCCTTCACGACGAAAGACCCGTTGGCCGAACCGGTCATCAAGAAGAAGACGAAGAAGTCGGTCGAGTATGAACCCGATCCAGACCTGCGGGATACCGAGCAGGTGCCGCTCCGCGAACCGGGGGGAGTCGACGCCTTCCTCAAACGCGAGGTCTTGCCCCACGCCCCGGATGCCTGGATCGACCATTCGAAGACCCAGATTGGGTACGAAATCTCGTTCACGCGACACTTCTACAAGCCGCAGCCGCTACGGACGCTTGACGAGATAATGCGAGATCTCGTCGCACTTGAAAGAGAATCCGAAGGCCTGCTATGCCGGATCGTGGAAGGGCTTAAATGAGCGACTCGACCCGTCCTTTCGCTTGCACGAATGGTTCAAATATTCCGTGGCTAGCGACCATTCCGGCGGATTGGGGAATCGCTGGCTCGAAACGGCTGTTTGCGGAAAGCAAGGAAAAGGCATGGCCCAACGACCCGCAGCTATCGGCAACCCAGTCCCACGGGGTCATCCTTCAGGAAGAGTATGAACGGATTGTGGGACGCAAGGTCGTCCGAATCGTTCAGAACCTCGACAAGCGTCGACATGTTGAGAAGGACGACTTCGTGATCAGCATGAGAAGTTTCCAGGGC
This sequence comes from Schlesneria sp., assembly GCA_028291515.1. GTDB lineage: Bacteria > Planctomycetota > Planctomycetia > Planctomycetales > Planctomycetaceae > Schlesneria. The sequence goes on along the minus strand of JAQGHU010000112.1, from coordinate 34,601 downwards.
GGATTGGAGCGGGCGTGGTGCCAAGGCGCGATCCGGTCATCCTATGTCGTCCTGAAGCCGAGTGCGAAGGTGTGGGTTCCGTATTTCGCGCACTTCTTCAAATCCCATCCATATATCCAAGCGCTTCGGGCGACATCAAACTTCATTCGTGATGGCCAGGATCTGAGTTTTTCAAACTTTTGCATGGTGGATCTACCCGTTGCCCCGATGGAGGAGCAGAAGGTAATTGCCAATTACCTCGACGCCCATGTGCGGATCGTCAACAAGTTCATTCGCAACCGGCGGAGGTTGATTGAGGTGTTGAACGAGCAGAAGCAAGCGGTCATCGAACATGCCGTTAACCGCGGCCTTAATCCGAATGTAAAGTTGAAGCCGTCGGGTATCGACTGGCTCGGCGATGTGCCCACTGACTGGACAGTAAAGAGATTCAAGGTGGCCGTTCAGATTCGGAGCGGCCAAGTCGATCCAAAGTTGGATCAGTATCGGCAGTCGATTCTGATTTCCCCCGACCATATCGAAAAGGGGACGGGGGCACTTCTACAACGGGTCACAGCAGCGGAGCAAGGTGCCATCAGCGGGAAGTACCTCGTCAAAACGGGAGAGTTGATTTATTGCAAGATCCGCCCTGCGCTGCGAAAAGCGGTCATTGCGCCCTGTGACTGCTTATGTGGCGCTGACATGTATCCTCTATTGCCATCGCAGGATTTGTTACCCGAGTACCTTTTGCGTCTTATTCTCGCACCCCGAGCCACTAGGTATCTCGTCGAGTGCTCTATGCGGGTTGCAATGCCGAAGGTCAATCGTGAGGCACTTGGCAACTTCTGGCTGTGTTATCCAGACAAATTCACTCAAGCGACTATCCTCGATGCGATTGAAGCGGAACTCGCTCCACTAAACGCAGCCACGCAGCGAGCTCAGGGCGAAATCGACTTGATCCGCGAATACCGCACGCGGCTGATTGCCGACGTGGTGACTGGAAAGTTGGATGTCCGCCATCTGGCCCCGCCGCCGGGAAGTCTGGAAGCGGAAGAACTCGCCGGCATCGAGGCCGACGAAAGCCTGGACGACGAGTCGGCGGAGGAAGACGCCGACCTGGTCGAGGAAACGTTCGATGCCGACGCTGAGAATTGAGACTCGCGATTTTGATGTACCCTATGATCACTTGAATGGCGTGACAAATCCAACGGTGTCTCGCCGCAAGTGCTTGAAGTTTGCAATGACAGTGGGGCTCTCATCCTTATCCCCCACATTCGGTCGAACGAGGGTCGGTTTGACGCTGGCGGCGTATCGTGCCGCCGCAGTCAGATGTGCAATCGAGTTTGGGCATGCTCAGCTGACTCGCGTTCCACGGTTCCGTCGTCTCGATGGCACCGAGCAAGGGAATATCGCTTATTGGATCGGGATGACTTTTGTTGGAATTGCTGCCGATAAAGTTCTTGGTGTTTCCAAGTTGATTCATGCGACACAGGCACATGGGGTTGTCAAAGCGAATCCCATATCGAGATCCTTGGCGGATCTCGTCGGACAAGACACCAATCAGGCTTGGCATGTACTGGAGGCCAAAGGCCGACAGATATCACCATCCGCTCAGAAGTTGCTCGATTGGAAAACACAGGCGGGCACCATTATTGGCGTCAACGGCGCGGGTGTGGCGACCAACAGCTACTGTGTGGGATTCTTGCAGAATCCGTGTTCCGTTGAACTTGTCGATCCACCTCCTTCTACTCCATCAGTAAGACTCGTCATTCCGCCAGAAGAATTCGGACAGCTCTACTACCAGCCATTTCTGGATTTTATCGGAGTCGCCGATACTTGGGTGATTCGCGGTGGAAGGTCAGTATTGCTTCGAGTCATCGGAGTCGATCCGATTGACAATGATTACATCTATGTGGGATTAGACGAAAAGATTGTCGATGCTGCCAGAAAAACCGGTCGTTTCCCGCAGAGGCTGCCCGAATTCGAAGACAAGGATTTGTATATCGCGACCGATGGTATCGCTGTAATGACCAGCCCAGGAGCGTGTGATCTGTAATGACTAAATCCACGGACACATCTGAACACAGCCTCGAATCGCTGATCGTCGAGTCGCTCGTCCGCGATGCGCATTACGAGCCGGGCCGTTCCGAGGACTACGACCGCGATCACGCCGTTGACCTGGTCAAGCTGTTGGCGTTTCTGCAGGCAACGCAGCCCGATGCGGTGGCGGCTGCAGGAATTGCTGTCGACGGCCCGAAACGCAATCAGTTTCTGACGCGACTGCAGGGGGAGGTCGCCAAGCGGGGCGTCATCGACGTGCTGCGGACCGGTGTCCGGCACGGCCCGGTCTCGTTCGAGTTGTTCGGCAGCGCACCGTCGCCGGGGAACACGAAAGCGACCGAACGATTCGCCGCGAACATCTTCAGCGTCACGCGGCAACTGCGGTACAGCAATGACGAGACACAACTGGCGCTCGACCTGGGCCTGTTCATCAACGGGCTGCCGATCGCCACGTTCGAACTGAAGAACAGCCTGACTGGGCAAACCGTCGACGACGCCATCCAGCAGTACAAACAGGATCGCGACCCGCGCGAGCTGCTGTTTCAGTTCGGCCGCTGCATGGTTCACTTCGCGGTCGACGATCAGGAAGTGCGAATGTGTACGCATCTGCAGGGGAAACAGTCCTGGTTCCTACCCTTCAACAAGGGCTACAACGACGGGGCCGGGAATCCGCCGAACCCCCACGGCATCAAGACAGATTACCTGTGGAAGCAGATCCTCACGAAGACCGGCCTGACAGAGATTCTGGAGAACTACGCCCAGGTTCTGGAAGAGAAGGACGCGCAGGGTCGGAAGAAGCGACGCCAGGTATTTCCCCGCTACCACCAGTTGGCAGTCGTGCGCGCCCTCTTGAGTGATGCTAAGAAAAACGGTGCAGGCCAGCGCTATCTGATTCAGCACTCGGCCGGCAGCGGTAAAAGCAACTCGATTGCCTGGCTGGCTCATCAGCTGGTCGGGTTGGAGCGAAACAGCCAACCGGTCTTCGATTCGGTGATCGTGGTCACCGATCGCCGGGTCCTGGACAAGCAGATTCGGGACACGATCAAGCAATTCGCTCAGGTCGGTTCCGTCGTCGGCCATGCCGAGCGCTCGGGAGATCTGCGCCGGTTCCTGCAGGCTGGTAAGAAGATCATCATCACCACCGTACAGAAGTTTCCGTTCATTCTGGACGAGATCGGGGATGAACACCGGGGACAGAAGTTCGCGCTCATCATTGATGAGGCGCACTCCGGCCAAGGCGGACGAACGGCGGCCAAGATGCACGCGGCGCTGGCGGATGAGGGGGAAGAAGAGGACGAGTCTCCAGAAGACCGCATCAATCGCATCCTGGAGTCGCGGAAGCTGCTGGGAAACGCCAGTTACTTTGCATTCACCGCGACGCCGAAGAACAAGACGCTGGAACTCTTCGGTGAGAAGCAGCGCGGCGGCTCCTTTCGACCGTCGAAAGACTGCTCGTACACCATGAAGCAGGCCATCGAGGAAGGCTTCATTCTCGATGTGCTCAAGTGCTACACGCCGGTTAGCAGCTTTTACCGGCTCATCAAGACAGTGGAAGACGACCCGGAGTTCGACACGAAGCGGGCGCGGAAGAAACTGCGGAAGTACGTCGAGTCGCACGACCATGCCATCGGTGAGAAGGCCGAGATCATGATCGACCACTTCCACGATCAGGTCATGATCAAACGGAAGATCGGGGGCAAGGCCCGCGCGATGGTGGTCACCGGCAGCATCCATCGGGCGATGCAATACAAAGTCGCCTTCGACGCCTACCTCAAGGAACGGAAAAGTCCCTACAAGGCGATCGTGGCGTTTTCCGGCGAGCACGAGTTTCGCGGTGAGCAGAACGTGAACGAGGCCAAAATGAATGGCTTCCCCAGTTCCACCATTCCCGAGCGATTCCGGGACGATCCCTATCGGTTCCTGATCGTCGCGGAAAAGTTTCAGACAGGGTTTGACGAACCGCTGCTGCACACGATGTACGTAGACAAGGTGCTCTCGGGCATCAAGGCGGTGCAGACGCTGTCGCGATTGAACCGGGCGCATCCCGACAAGCACGACACCTTCGTGCTCGACTTCGTAAATGACGCAGACACGATGGAGCAGGCGTTCGGCGACTACTATCGCACGACCGTGCTCAGCCAAGAGACCGACCCGAACAAGCTGCATGATCTGAAGGGGGAACTGGATCGGTATCAGGTTTACTCGTGGCCTGTGGTCGAGCAACTGGTCGAACTGTTTCTGGGCGGTGCGGAACGGGACCAGTTGGATCCGTTGCTGGACGCATGCGTGGCAACCTACAACGCCGACCTGGACGAGGACGGCCAGGTCGCGTTCAAAGGCCAGGCCAAGATGTTCGTCCGCACATACAGCTTCCTGGCGGCGGTGTTGCCATATTCGATCCGTGAATGGGAACTGCTGTCGACGTTTCTGAACTTTCTCGTTCCGAAACTGCCCGCGCCGAAGGAAGAAGATCTCTCCCAGGGCATCCTCGAATCCATCGATATGGACAGTTACCGGGTCGAGGTTCAAGCTCACATGGCGATCTCCCTGGCCGACGAAGACGCCACGCTGGAACCAGTGCCTCTCGGTGGGGGCGGCGGGAAGCCCGCTCCGGAGCTCGATCTGCTAAGCAACATCGTGAAGGCCTTCAATGACCAGTGGGGGAACATCCCGTGGAAGGACGGCGACAAAATTCGCCAAGTCATCACCGAGGAGATTCCGGCCAAGGTCACGGCCGACAAGGCGTACCAGAACGCCAGGAAGAATTCCGACAAGCAAGCGGCGCGGCTGGAGCATGACAAGGCGCTGGCGCGGGTGATGACCGAACTGCTCGCCGACCACACGGAACTGTTCAAGCAGTTCAGCGACAATGCGGGATTCCAGAAGTGGTTGAAAGACATGGTCTTCAACATGACCTATGACGATACGGCGGCATGATCATGAAGCTCTTGAGCCAAGAACTCGTTTCGCACGAATACCGCGATCAGTTGCTGCGAGACATGGCGAAGGCCAGCGTCTGCCGGTTTCTCGTCGCTTACATTTCGGGCCAGGGCTTGGAATCGATTGGACGGCACCTGTTGACCCGCGCCCTCCGCGATGGGCGTTCGTTCGGGGCCGGTTCGCTGAGCTGTGCCTGCGGCTATGAACCGCTGCTGCGGCTGCAGGCAGAGCTTCCCGACATGCGGCTTAAGTACTTCATGGACCCCGTCGTGAAGGAAGAAGGTGAGCCCAGCGAGATTTCGCTGTTTCACTCAAAGCTCGTCTACTTGTACCTCGAACGGGAAGCCAAGTCGGTCGTCTACATCGGCTCACACAACTGGACCCGGCGTGCCATCGGTCCTCAGGGACCACGAAACGCCGAAGCGTCGATGCGTTTTGAGTTGGACTTCGCCTCGGAGCATCTCGACGGCACAGGGACCTCCGTTGCCAGCCAGGTGAACCGCCACCTTTTGGACGCCTGGGGTTCGCCTTTGTGTCTTCCAGCAACCCAGGACAACGAACCGAAGTTCTGCGAATGGTTTGAAAAAGGTTGTCGGCGTTCGCCGGCGTCGCCATTGGACAGGACAACCATCTTGCTTGCGGTCCGTCGGTCTCCGGCAACTCCTGATGAGTGGCTCGAGTTGGCCGGCAGGGGAATCTATCTGCAGGTTCTCGACGAAGGTGACGGGAAACTGGTCTGGGACAGCAATAACCGCCTGACCGCGCTGGTGTGGAATTCAGAGGCTGCGCTGGCGACCGCGCAACAGCCAGTCATTCTGCAGTGTCGAATCACAACCAGCAAAGCGGGCATTGATTCGCAGTTTCGTGGAACGAATCAGTCGATTGCCCCGGTGGCCGGGTTCGAGGCCGTGATTTGGGACGACGACGAACTCAACGCGATTCGGAGTTCCCAACACGGCCGGCGTCCGCCGGTTCGTCTCTGGTCGGGACGTGAGGCGCAGGTGTACGACTTCGAGTTTCCGACGCAGTACACAGACTCGTCACAGCTCGATGGCTCGGTGAGGCCGAAGTACCAGTTCCACCTTGAGGTCGAACAAGTCGTGCTGCCGGCGGCTGTCGCCTGCAACAAGCAGCCCGATTATGTCTGGACCGCCGAGTCATTCAGTGTGGCCGCCCGCCGTGACTCCGCACGGGTTGAGGAATCTCCCGGTTACTTCGTTGAGCGGGAGCGCGCAATTCTTGCCTACCTTCAAGACGTGCTGTTCGTCGAGCCTCAAAAGGCGAGGGTGCTTCCGTACTCCAACGCTGATCGACTGAAGGTCGGCAAGCGGGTCTCGACTCACCCTCTGCATGAGACGTTCCTCGGCCCGGAATGGAAAGAGAAGAAGCTGCGCGACGAGTACTATCAACGGACAGAACCGGGCGCACTGGTGGCGGAACTGGACGTCGTGACGAACCCAAGGCACTTGGAAGACCTCGAAGCGGAGGGCGGCAAGGACGTTCCCATTCCACGATTGCAACGTGTATTTACGGCACCTCTGGATCGACTCGTCGAGGCCTGGAGCGAGGCCGCCAGGACGTTGTCCTCGAAGAAACGGAAGCCGTTCTGAACCATGACTCGCGACACCATTCATAGCAGGTTGCCCTTTGGTCAGGCGCTTCGTGCGAAGCGACTCGAGAGGCAAATCAGCCTGCGCAAGTTCGCGGAACTCGTTGGCGTCAGCCCCACGTACCTGTCGCAGGTCGAACAGTGCAATATCGATCCGCCGACCGCCGAACGGGTGCGCCGCATCGCCGAGTTGCTGGATGAAAATGTGGATGTGTGGTCGGCGCTCGCAGGACGGGTTTCGGATGACATTCAGAAGATCATCCAGACGCAACCCGATGCGATCCCGGTACTGCTCCGAGCCGTGAATGGACTCACCGCTAAACAAATTCAGAGCCTGATCGAGGCGGCTTTCAAAATGAAAACAGGACATTAATTCACGAGGCACAGTGGCACGACAGCCACCATACCCCCAATCTCTTGGTGAGATTGGGGGTATGTGAATCAAGCTCTAACCAAGCTTGACAGTGACGGTCTTGGTTTCGGTGTAGAGCTCCAGCGCGGCTTCTCCGTTTTCGCGACCATGGCCGGACATCTTGAAGCCACCGAATGGAGTGGTGGTATCGACGATGTGATAGCAGTTGACCCAGACCGTTCCAGCCTTCACACCCTTAGCGTAGAGGTGAGCCTTGTCGATGTCCTTGGTCCAGATCGCGGCGGCCAGGCCGTAGTTGGTGCGGTTGGCTCGGTCGAGGACTTCGTCGAAGTTCTTGAACGGCAGGACGCTGACCACCGGGCCGAAGATTTCGTCTTTGGCGATGGCCATGTCGTCTTTCACACCATCGAAGATTGTCGGATTGACGAAGAAGCCTTTGTCGCCCATTCGTTCGCCGCCGGTGACCAGCTTGGCCCCCTGCTTCTTGCCCAGTTCGACATAGCCCAGGATCTTATCCATTTGTTCTTGCGAGACCTGTGGCCCCTGTTCGGTGTTGGCGTCGAGCGGATTGCCGACGCGGCGCTGCTTGGCTTTTGCAGCCAGCTTGCTGACGAATTCGTCGCGAATCTTTTCTTCGACGAACAGACGACTGCCGGCCGTGCAGCATTGTCCGCCGTGGAAGTAGATGGCGTGGAACGCACCGGCGACCGCGTCGTCGATATTGGCGTCAGCGAACACGACGTTGGGGCTCTTACCACCCAGTTCGTAGCTGGTACGCTTCAGGGTTTCGGACGTGGCACGTTGAATGATCTTGGCGGTATCGACGTGCCCCGTGAAAGCGATCTTGTCGATTTCAGGATGCGTGCACATGGCCGCGCCGGCTGTTTCACCGAAGCCGTTGATGACGTTGAAGACACCGGCGGGGAAGCCCGCTTCCATCGCGAGTTCGGCGATGCGGAGAGCAGTCAGCGGCGTCTGTTCGGCCGGCTTCATGATGACAGTGTTACCGCAGGCCAACGCTGGCCCCAGCTTCCACGAGAGCATCAGCAGGGGGAAGTTCCACGGGATGATCTGCCCGACCACACCGACCGGCTGACGGAGCGTGTATGACAGGAAGTTGCCACGAACGGGAACGGTGCGGCCTTCGATCTTGTCGGCCCAGCCCGCGTAGTAACGCAGCGTATTGACGACGCCTTGCAGATCGCCGACGGAATCGGTGATTGTCTTGCCGCAGTTCAATGATTCTAACTCGGCAAGTTCACGCGAATCGCGTTGGACGAGTTCGGCCAGCTTGAACAGCAGGTTTCCGCGATCGGCAGCATCCATCTTGGCCCAGGGGCCTGTTTCCAGTGCCTTGCGAGCCGCCTTCGCGGCCAGATCGACATCCGCTGCGGTGCCGGCCGCGACTTCGGCGATCACGTCGCCCGTGGCAGGATCGTAGGCCTCGAAAGTCCCCCCTTCGACGGGCTGAACCCATTCATTGTTGATGAACAGCTTGGTCAGGCAGACAGTAGGTTTAGACGGCTTGGCAACAACAGCTTGAGACATCGTGGCGAGTTCCTTGGAGGGCGGGGGCTCTGAAGTAAAACACGAGTACCGGACCGACGTTACTTACGACATGTTGACCAAATCGCGAGGCAGCAATGACCAATTCGTTTGAATCGAGCTGACGAGCAGAAACGGCAGGGACCGTCTGAGAGAAAGGGAGCGGTTCATGAAGTAAACCTTCCACTGACAGTGGCGAAATCGAGGTGCTTCGGGAACCACGGGATTATGTCAACTCGCGCTGGCAACCTCAACTACGAAGGAAATCGGCGCGAGAGGTGGTCAGGACGCTGACGCCTGGTGCGGCCGATGGTGCCAGCGGATCAGATACGCCAGATAGACCACGATCAGGACGTTCGCCACGAAGGTGAAGACCTTCAGAGCAGTGACATGCAGAGCGATTTCATAGATCTCGAAGGGGATATAGAGCACTCCACTGACGAGGCCCAGCCACTTCGCCCACGCTCGCCCGCGCCATAGACCGTAACCTTCGGCCCCTCGAAGGACGGCATCGGCAAATGCGATCGCGGCCAGGGACCACAGCCGCGCGTCGGTCAGTTCCCGACTGGCTGCGATGAAGATTTTCGGATATTTGCTGGCGGGGTTCAGGTGCAGATGCTTAACCAGTTGCATGGCCACCGCCTCGACATCGTGGTGGATCAGCGACAGCAGGCCGAAGCCTGTCGCCAGGATCAAGACGGCTTTGGCCCCTTCGAAAATCGCAATAGTGCGAAGTCCGCCCACCTCGCCGGGTTCCAGTGATTCTGTCATGCCGGTCTCTGGTATCCGTCTTCTCAATGCGGGTGTCGATCGTGGTTGGTCCAACACTGCCGAAGATCAATCATTTACCAATTGGTCGTCCATTCCCTTCAGTGGAAGTCGCGGTCGGTCCAGAATAGTAACTCGACGCCAACTCGCCGTCTCCTGCGTAGACGACGCTTTTCCGATCAAGACCATGTCCCGTGCATATCGATCGCGCCGGAATCGACTGTGCGACAATAGACCACTTGGACCCTTCAGCGACCAATTCAAGCCGTGTCAAAGGGCCGTTTTGATCGCCAAGTGACCACGGATTGACCGAGATCGGGTATTTATGGGAGCTAACACGGTTGGCATGGCGTTTTCTTGGCCGGGGTTGGGGATGCTAGCGAACTTCAGTTTTGGAGCAATGGAATGTCTGATTTTACGACGCCAGACTTGGCCAACATTGACCATCAGGAATCAAGCATCGAAGAGCGAGTGTCGGAACTGCTTGCTGAGGGAAATCAGGACATCTTCCGAATCGTGATCGAGCCTGTGGAACGAGAAGTCGTCCGCATGGTGGTGGAGCACTGCAAGGGGAACTACGTCCACGCGAGCCGCATTCTGGGGATCAGCCGAATGACATTGCGGAAGAAGCTGGGCGTGACGCGGCCATGGGGTAAGCGTGCCATGATGACCGAAGGGTCATCACCCCGAGAAAACGAGCGAGACATGAACTCGATGCAGAAGAATTCCAACCGTCAGCCCGATCATGACCATGAGCCCGTTGAATCTCGCCGCAGCTATGCCGGGGTCGTTCCATTCGACTTGGTGTAGGGTCGACGAACTTACCGTCTTCGACTTGTCCTGACGGGTTAATTTCCAAATACGGTTTGTGAAATCAATACCCGACGGGACAGGGTCGATGATGGATCGAGCGTTAGTGGAACCAGCACGCAGAGTCGTGGATGTGGCTCGGTCCGGTGACTAGAGCGCACTGCTTGTCCGAAGCGGCCAAGCAGTGCCACAACGTTGGAAGGCGGCGCTACTCTGCCTTCACATCGTAGCAGTACAGCAGATCCTGATCGCGCAGATACAGCTTACCGTTGCTGACAACAGGGTGAGTCCAAATGCGGCCGCGCGGATTGCGGCGTGACGTCTGCGGCGCCATTTTGAAGCGGCTGTGCTCGTTCCAGCCGTTGGGCGAAGCTTCGACCAGTGCGACTTCGCCGGTCCCTTCGTCGATGCAATACAGCATGCCGTCCGCACAGGTGACGCAGCCCTTGCCGAGTGCGCCGCGTTCATTCCATTTCACTTCGCCCGTCTTGAAGTTCAGGCACATCCACCCCACTCCGTCTGAGTGGCCATAGACAAAGTCACCCAGCAACAGCACTCCGCCGTGATGGTTCTTCATGTTCTTATTGAAGTACACCTCGTGCGACTTGTTGTCTTTGTCGATTTCGATCAAGGAGCAACCGACACCATAACCTGATGTCACGAAGATGTTGTTGTCTTTGACAATGGGGGTTGGAATGACGGCAGTCTTCCCTGGCCAGTCCGCCGTCCACAGAACCTTGCCATCCTCAGGTGACACCGCAGCGAGAATCTCTGTGAAGAGCTGGATGTACTGGGCTTGCCCGTTGATCTTCGCGGGAATGATCGACGCGTATTGAGCCCCCGCCGTGAGATCTGTCGAACGCCACAGCACTTTGCCATCGTCTTTATTGAAGGCGACGATTGCCCCCTGGCTGCCACCGGGTGTGCAGACGACTCGAGGACCATCAACCAGCACCGATTCGCAATAGCCCCACTGAGGAGCCTTTCCGCCGAGATCCCCCATGGACGCCGTCCACAGTTGTTTGCCATCCTCTGTCTGAGCGCAGATCACATCGCCGGTCCCTCCCATGGCATACACACATGCGCCATCAACAGTGGGAGTTCCACGAGGTCCATTGCCCCACCCGTTGCCCAGAGTCGGTCCGACTTTCGTCCTCCATTTCTGTTCGCCGGTGTTCGCGTCCAGACAGATCAGGTATTCGCTATCTTGGTCGTCATCATTTATCGCCCCCATGGTGAAGAGCTTGCCATCGACGATCGAAAAGCCGGAATAGCCCAAGCCCACATTCTCATTGAGCCAGACTCGTTTGGGACCGTCCGCCGGCCACGTCTTGAGCAAACCCGTCTCTTGCGAGACGTCATTATGATCGGGACCGCGCCATTGCGGCCAGTCGCCTGCAAAAGCACTGCTTACCGCAACCACCAGGACACAAACAATCAGCGACAGTCGTCGGTTCATCATCACCTTTTCTCCTGATCAATCTTCTGCCCGAATCCGCTCCGAGTGACCGCACTTTAGCAACAAAACAAGTTCGGTTCACCTCGCACGGACTCTGAAATTCAGGTGAACTTCGGCAACTCGACACGGCAGGAACGCGTCGTCGCGATTGATCCCGCGCGAAAACCCTCGATAATCCTCGTATGAATTACTTTACGCATGCGATCCATTATCTCGATCGCCCTTATTTTGCCGCGGGAACTGCTGTTCCTGATTGGTTGTCTGTCGCCGATCGCCGCATCCGATTGCGGCCCCGTCAACTGGAACCGTGGTTCGATTCGAGTGATCCCATCCAGGCAGAAGTCGCCGCCGGAGCGGCTCGGCACCTGCATGACGACGGCTGGTTTCATGCCACTCGTGGATTTGCAGAAGTGACCAATGAGCTGACGCTGCTATTCCGCAATGCACTGGGAGCAGACGACAAATACCACTGCGGATTCCTCGGCCACGTGGGCATGGAACTGCTGCTGGATTCGATCCTGATCGAGCAGCATCCTGAAAAGATCAACCGGTATTACGACCTGCTGGCTGAGATTGACCCAGCCGAAATCCAGGTAGCCGTCAACCGCATGGCGAGGGAACCGACTGACAAATTGGCCTGGTTTATCGGACTTTTCCGGCAAAAGCAGTTTCTACGCGACTATTCTGACGATGAACGCCTGCTGCTTCGCTTGAATCAGGTTCTGCAGCGGGTCAAACTGTCGCCGCTTCCGATCGAAGCTCGGGCCCTGCTGTCGACGGCTCGAGACATCGTGCGAAAGCGGGCCGGTGATCTGCTACCCGCCGAACACTTCTCGGCCATCGCGTCCGGCTGACGAATGACGACTTCCAATTGACTGATCCGGCACCACCAGCGCACACCACCTTGAGGAATCACCAATGAAGTTCGGCCTGAACATGCTCCTCTGGACATCCGATGTCACCGAAGAGCATTACCCCCTGTTGGAGCAGATCAAGTCCTGGGGCTATGACGGGGTGGAATTGCCGGTCTTCGAATTGGAGAAGTCCAAGTTCACCAAACTGGGGAAGAAACTTGATTCCATCGGATTGGGCCGGACAGCTGTGACAGTCTGCAGCGATGCCGAGAACCCAATTTCGCCCAAAGCGAGTATCCGGAAGGCGGCATTGGCTCGCTTGAAGAAGGTGATCGACATGTGCGCCGCTAGCGGCGTGACGCATTTATGCGGCCCGATTCACTCCGCCCTGGGAACATTCAGCGGTTCCGGTCCGACCGAAAGCGAATGGAAGTGGGGCCTGGAGACGCTGACGAAGGCGGCTGATCATGCGCAGGCCAACGATGTCACACTGGTGGTTGAGTATCTGAATCGCTTTGAATGCTATTTCCTGACCAGCGCCGCTGACGACGCGAAGTTTTGTCGCGAAGCGAATCACCCCAACCTCAAGATGATGTACGACACGTTCCACGCCAACATCGAAGAGAAAAACTTGGCCGCGGCGATGCAGTCGTGCTGGGATCAGGTGGTGCACGTCCATATCTCGGAAAACGATCGATCCACCCCCGGCGAAGGCCACGTCGATTGGGAAACCACGTTCCAGATGCTCAAGACGCTGAAGTACGACGGGTGGCTGACCGTTGAAGCGTTCGGATTGGCGTTGCCGGCGCTGGCCGCGGCCACAAAGATCTGGCGACGGATGTATCCGAATGAAGAATATCTGGCTCAACATGCCCTGGCGTTTATGAAACGGATGATGGCGGGTTGAAATTAGACCGTCACCTCAGGAATCGCCGCCGTTGGCTTGTCCAATTGCCGGAAAACGCTAAACTCCCTGCTCGACGCATTTAGGTCGAAATACGCCCCCGTCGTCACTGGTGGGGTGGGTGTGGCAAGGTAGCTCAGTCGGTTAGAGCACAGGCTTCATAAGCCTGGGGTCGCGGGTTCGAGTCCCGCCCTTGCTACTTACGAAAACCCCTCATTGTGAGGGGTTTTCTCCGTTCTTTGAGCATTCCGACCCGCTGAGTTGGTTAGCCTGGTGTTCCGCAACTGATGGCGACTCCGGTCGGTTTGGCAATTCTGGTGAACTGACTCGCGACCCCGGCGGTTTCCATCGCCTTCCACGTGGCGTTGCAGATTGAAACTCGTTCGCCCCGTGGGAAGACGTGACCTTCGTCGTCCTGGATTGAGACGAACGGTCCTTTGTAGACGATATCCATCCAACCCTCGCAGCAATCACTGGCGCGGGTTCGGGCTTCGATCATGGTCTCGCGCAGTTCCGCGTCACCAAGTGTGAAGCAGGGACTACTACCGAATTTCGTAAGGGCGACTTGCTCGAAACCCGCATCGTGAACGGCTTGAAGCAGGGCCGAACGGACCGGCACATGCTTGACGACTGACGCTCGTCCAGGCAACGAAAGGGTTTCGTCTGAAATCGGTGTGTCGGATGTCAGTTGATGCAGGTGAATTTTTCCGCCCGGTTTCAAATGTTGGCGTGCAGCCATCAGCCGCTCTTTCAGTTCTTCATCGCTGACTGGCATGTTAAAGGTGCCGCGCATGCGAATTTCGTCGCATAGTTCCGCTGGCGGCGCGAAGGGCATGCCCATGAAGTGTTCATAGATGACGGGTTCGTGCGCGGACATCATGTTCGCGGCGGCATCGGCTCCGATCATGTTGTCGAGACTCTGACCGGCACCTCGATGTTCGAGGTCTCCTTCGAGAACATAGAACTCCCACAGCCGATGATCGAGGTCATTGACCCAGAATTTTGTCTGTCGCGCATAGCAGCATTCGACACCGTCTTCGCGCTGGGTTTGGATGCCGACTTGTTCCAGCCTTCGCTGGACATCGACCAACGTTGCCGCGTCAGCAAATCGGAAGCCGACATGATTCAGCGAACCATGCACGCTGGGAGCTCGCTGCTCCAATGAGAACACCAGCGGCGGCGAATCCAATTCGAACTTGGCGTAGTCGGTCCGCTGCTTCGCGGGGGGCATCCCCAAGACTCGTTCGAAGAAAGCAACCGCCTGGGGAAGATCGGAAACGTTCAGCGACAGATGAAATCTAACGGGGGTCGGCGCAGCCGTCTCGGCCTTGTTGTCGTTGATCTTGATTTGAGTAAGCATCAGCAAGACTCCTGAGCAGCGGTTAGTCCGCGGGGGTTGTCAACAAATTGAGCGGCATCTTCGGGCGAGGGGACTCGTACCAGCAGCGACCAGACGGCCAGCAGTGCGACGATCCCGGCCAGGATTTGAAATGCGGGCACGTATGATCCGAAACGTTCAAAACATTCGGCGAAGACCAGGGGGCCCAAGGCCGATGCGAGGACCGTCATCATCTGAGCGACAGATTGAATCTGACCCAGATGAGCCCTTCCATAAGCCTGTCCCCAAATGCTGAAAAACAAGATCGTCGTGATCGATCCGCTGATTCCCATCATGATGCCGTAGAGTGTGATCGTTGTCTCTGTCCGAACAAATGGGAACCAGAACAGGCCTGAAGAGAGGATAAACAGGCCCACAGCATTGAGATAGTTCAGCGGACATCGTTGCCCCAACCAGCCGACTGGCAACTTGAACAGTAAGGCCACCATGCCCGTCAGCGTTCCGAGGTTGTAGTAGACAGCAGTGGAAAAACCTTGTTGCTTCAAGATCGATTGATTGAATAGCGAGTTTCCTGCACCGATGAGGGCGATGACCGAAATCGACAAGCCAAAGACCCAGAAAGTTGGCGTGCACATGGCTTGAAAAAGCGTGAACCCCACTTCGGTTTTGATAAGGCTCTCACTTACTTCAGCCCGAGACTTCAGCTTCTCGCGAGGTAGCAGAAGCGCCAGCGGAGTCATCACCAGCAGCAGCAGCCACCCCAAGCGGCCCCAGAGCTCTCTCCAGTCAGCCTCTGCATACGGCTTTGCGAACTGGAAGGCATAGGCAAACCCCATCGAAAGCAGCAACGTGTACACCGCCATCGGCAGAGTGATTGGCCCCTTAAACCACTTACCGACCATCGTGATGCTAATGACCGAGAGCGCGCTTTGCCCAAACCCTCGCGTCAATACTAGAGCGATAAAGAACGGCCACCAGCCACTGATCCGCGTCATCCCCACGACGACCAGGCCTAACGCCACGACGGTGACCGTCAACGCACTCTTCAAACCAAATCGGTCAATCAAATAGCCACAAGGAAGACAGAACAAACCACCCAGAAGCGTCGCCCAGCAATTCATGTCTGCGTAGGAAACAGGAGTCAGGCCGAACGCGGGATCGACCAACAAACGCTCGGTGATCATCCCGAGCCCGTGCGTGCGTCCAGGTAGTGTCGCCACCATGGCAAACGCGGCGATGACAACCACGATCCATCCAAAGGGATTTGTGCGAATCGATTTCCACGCCGAGGCGAGTTCTCCCAGCAACATCTGGCCCCAACTTTTTCCCCCCACATCGGGCTGACTATCCATCACGCGTCGACCTTTGAATGAAAACGGTATTTGTTGAGATTCCGGCAACATTTGCTCGCGGGAGTACTCATTGGAAGTAGGCTGTCGAACCCGTCAAAGTCTCGATCCGTGACCTCATCTTTTCGTGGAACTCGGCATAGTGGGCGGCGCGTTGATCACCGCCATCCGAAACCGCGTTGTAACTGGTGTAGAGAGTTCGGCGCATGGAGCTCGACTTGTTCGGCCCTGACCGATGCGGTGTCAGCCCGTGGAAGATGGCAATGTCGCCCGGGGCTAACTCGAGCCAGGTTCCACGGTCTAACGCGACCATGTCATCCGGCAGCATGTAGACCTCTGGGCTATTGGACATGAAGTCGGCGTGATAGCCGGAATAAACTTCGGTGCAACCGTTTTCGCGCGTCGTTCGATCGATGGGAATGAGCACCGTGAGGAAGCTGCGCGGGAAACCCGGCCAATAGCGCGGGATGTCCTGATGAAGCTGGTAACCCAGTGCGCCGGGAGGTTTGAAAATGAGTTTGTCTTTGAAGAGATGCGCAGGCTCGCCATAAATCGTTTCCATGATTCGCAAGAGGCGATCATCGAGCGAGAACCGCTGGCAACACGGCGAAATGTCGTTGACCGGATCAAATACTTCGAACAGCGACTCGCCCGTTTCGTGATGGGGCATGTATCGGCATCGCAGATTGCGAGGGTTGATCAGGTCTTGGCGTTCGGTTAGCAGGCGATCGGTGTCCAGACGCAATTCGTCCATTTCATCCGAACTAAAAACGCCGCGCAACACGACAAAGCCGTGGGTTCGGTAGTCGTCCAAGTCCTTGGATGACAGTCCAAAGGGAGCCGAGCTCGATTTCGATTTCGGTTCTTCGATCACTTCCACTGCATGTTCCCTTGAAGACGACTACGTGTGGAGGCTTACGCGTTTCATTCAGATACTCAACGATCATATGTTCAAACGATCGTCAGGCAATCAACGTGACATTTTTGAGTTTGACTGTCAATCGACATCATTAAGGGCTCAGCCGGTGAAGCGACACCAGAACATGATGCCGCGGGACGGCGATTGGACGCGTGGCGGCGCGTTGCGAGAAGGATTGCCGCCGAACCATTTTTGGCATGATTTGTGATGCCAATCATTTGTCACCGTGCAGACCCACGAGAGCCGGAATCTGGGGCCAACTCTTGACATCAAGGGGATGCTCGCTGATATTGGTGCAGACGATCTTACAATTATCAGAATGTTGTAAGAATTCCCGCCTTTGGTCGCCTGCCTTGAATTACGAGTCTGATGGCAGGCAATTGTTTCCCTTTGGTTGTGACTTGAGACCGACCGATGTCGCAACTGGCAAACATTCCCGTCGAATTTCACTTTCGAGAGTTCTGTGAGGCGTGCCTCGAACTCCTCGGAAAGCCGAACGCGCACCATTCGATTCTCACGGATGTCTTGCCTTCGTTAGCGCGCGTCCTTCGCGAGTGTGGTCGGACGAAGTTGCCGCTGGTCGCAGAACTCGCCGAGTGGAAGCAGAAGTCTCAACAAGTCACCCGCATGGCGCAACTGCATTGCGGAGCGGAATCCGCCGGCCTGATTGAGAGTCTTAGCCAGGTCTCGGTCGTCGCCACGTCAGCGATTGATGCTCTGTTGAGAATGGGTAGCACGACTCAGTCGGATGTCGTGCCGTTGCTCGACGATCTGGGCACCGCTGTTCAAGTGGGTGAGGCCAGTCCAGCATTTGAAGCCTCGTTGTGGGAATTCTGCGATGCAGTGCTAACCTTGATTGAATCGGGGCCAGACGGCTCGTCAATCCTTCCCCAAACGACGCCGTCTCTGCATCGCATCTTTGGGACTTGCACGCCCATCGCGCTCGCACGACTTCGCGCCGAACTCAACGTGTCGCGAACGACCTCTGAACAGTTAATGCAGTTCGCAGGTGCTCATCATGAGAGCGCGGCCATGCAACTGCAGGCCCGAATTCAGTTAGCGCAAGATCAAGCGGACCGGTTAATCTGTGCTCTGGAACTGTTGGCGTCGGCGGCGGACGGACGAATTGATGGGAAAGAATCGCGTGATCGATCCGCGATCGACATTGGCGTCCCCCAGGGTCCTGATGGTGGCACACAAAGTGCCGATGTCTACTACCAATTGGCGAACCAATCGTATCAGCGACAGGATCTGCGAACTGCAGAAACGTTGTACTCCGAAGCGTTGCGACTGGACGACAAACTGAGGCTGGCCTGGCTTCAGCGTGGTCGGATCCGGTTACTAAGCGGCAGTGCGACTCAGGCGGTTACCGATCTGACACGCGCACTTCAACTGTTCTCGGACGACCCCATCACGCTTCGCTGGCGAGCCGACGCGTTTTCAATGTGCGGTCGCCTTGAAGAAGCGTTGAAGGACTATGAGCAGTCGCTGAAAATGATGCCCGAAAGCGTTGTCGCTCGTTATAACCGAGCGGTCGTCCTGCGATTGACGGGCCGCTTCGCATTGGCATCTTCAGAATTGACGGCGATGTTGAAACATCGCAGTTGTGTTGCCGGGGCACGTCTCAATCTGGGTCTCATTCGTCTGGCCCAGGAGCAAACGCAACAGGCGATTGAAGAATTTCAAGCGGCACTGGCAGCTCAGCCTGGCCTTCCGGAGGCGATCCAGCACCTGAGCGATCTGGGGGTCGAAATTCAGGAACCCGCTGCGGAATCGGCTGCGAAGGCCATTTCGAAGGCGACTCCTGCAAAAGCCCCTGTCAAATCAGTGAGCCGCAGTTCCACGCGTCGGGCACGTCCGACAGTGGCTCCCGATCGACTGACAGAGAAAGCTTCTTCCGCCACAGCGCCAACAGTTCCAGATTCGACAACTTCCTTCGACGATCTCGCTGTGACCCTTCTCTCCGAAACATCGATCGACTCGATTTCTGATGAGGGACCGCCGACTCCGATTCCAGACATCAACGTCGACGAGCCCCTTGCGAATCGGACCCGGACGACAGCGAGCGAGATCGAAACCGTACCAACCCTTGCTGTCACCGGTTCGCCGGCGCGGCCTGCCGGCCAAGCTCCTCAGATGAGCATCGATATTCGTTGCCCGGCCTGCGAAGGTCTGAATACGATTCGCGCTGACATGCTGCAACCGGGCAAGGCCATCACTTGTAAGAGGTGCGTCCGCCACTTTTCGGTGCAGGCTGACGGCTCGTTAGTACGAATGGTCAAGAGTAAAAAGGGGAAATGGAACAAACACGAGGAGCGATGGGAATGGTGGAAGGATTGGCGTCTGGTTGCCGCCGCCGCATCTATCCTGCTGATCGCGGGCCTGTTCTGGTTTCAACCATCGCAGGTCGACGGTTACATCGCGGAAGACCCTGGCTATCCGAAAGAGCTCGAACCGCGAGCGAAAATGTTCACCCTGGCTTGGCTCAAGGGTGACTATAAGACCATGCGCCAGCTCTCAGACGCTGTTCAAAGCCGAGAACTCTTTGTCTGGGCGATGGACCATCCGATTCCGGTACTCGCTTCGCCGGCGACGCTCGAACGCGACGCCACTTTGGATGTTGAAATCTTGGGTGCCAATCCACCAAATGCCAGCGTGCATATTCGCATCGACGGGCTTCGCATCGCTCGTGGCGAGGCCGTGCCCTCCTTAACCCAAGAGTGGAAGCAAGAAGGCGAGCGGTGGATTTTTCTGCCTGCAGGCCGCGGCAATTTGTGAGCCTGAACCAACCTGAAGTTAGTCTGGATTAACCGCAGTTGAGTTGACAACGCTTTCTGGCGTTATGACAATCTCACAAATATTAGAATGTTACGGCCCACGGACTGGCTCCCGCCTTCTCCACAGTTAATCTGCTCCCTCTTGATACTTCCTCTCGCCGAACAAGGAACCCCAATGAATTCATCGAAATCACTTGTTAGCCGTCGCGGATTCACATTAATTGAACTACTCGTCGTGATTTCGATCATTGCGGTCCTGATTGGCTTGTTGCTGCCCGCTGTTCAACGGGCGCGTGAGTCGGCACGTCGCATCCAATGCACCAACAATCTGAAGCAGTTGGGACTGGCAGTGCATAACTACCATGACGTGCATAAGACATTCCCACCGAATCTTTGCCCGGGTGGAACAGCATACAATTACTCCGCCGGAGGCTGGGGTGTGCTGGCCTATTTGCTCCCATACATCGAACAAACCAACGTCGGGAATCTGATGGATCTGTCATTGCCGACTTATGCCACGGTCGGTACCACGACGACCATCGCCGGAGGTGATGTGAATACTCAACGGGCCGTTCAAACCCTGATTCCGTTGTATCTCTGTCCTAGCGACATCGGTAAGCCGGTTGATGGTGGATACGGAATCACGCAGTTGGCTCCGACCAACTACTGTGCGAATCAGGGAAGCGGCCTCGACACCCTCGGCGGCAATGTTCAGGCAAGTGGTTCGCCGCTGGATGCCGATGGTGTGTTCTTCGCTGATTCAAAGGTCCGCATCGAAGACATCACCGACGGCAGCAGCAATACGGCCGCATTTTCCGAAAGCATGCTCGGTGCCGGACCTGATTCTGCCGCGACGCTGCCTGCCACAATCGACCCTCGCCGTGTGTATGGATATCTGGGCTATACGTCAGGTCTCTATCTGACGGAAACCGCTTGTGCGAGTCCACCGTTCTACAATCTTTCGCAACGTCGCCAGTTCAACTGGTATGCGGGAGAAATCCGCTGTGCTTCGTACAACCACTACTTCACGCCGAACTCGAAGAGTATGGATTGCGTCTTGAACGCAGCCGACTTCGGTTACACCGCCATGGGATGGAAAGCCGCACGCAGCCTGCATCCGGGTGGAGTCAACGTCCTGATGTGTGACGGTGCTGTAAAGTTCACGAGTCAACTGGTCAATCGCGCCGTTTGGCAATCCGTCGCGACTCGATCCGGCCGTGAAATTGTCGCCGACTTCTAAACGAAATCTGCGGATTGGCGATTAGCGCATTCAAAGTAGCTCTCCACCCTTGTGGAGAGCTACGGTTGTTTGATTGGCGTTCGTTAAACGTAGTACGTGCCGTGCTTCCCATAGTCGGCGTACTTTTGTTTCAACCAAGTGTGAAATTCGCGATAGTGTGCGTTGCGTTGTTCGCCACCATCCGACTTGGCATTGTAGCTGAGGTACAACTGACGGCGCCAGTTGCTGGATTCGTTGGCGGCCGAGCGGTGCGGCAGCATCCCGTCGAACACCGCCAGATCACCTGGCTCCAGACACAGTCTGACCCCTGCTGTCCCCTCAACGGCTGACAACGGCAGTTCGTGGTAGTCGCCGTCCATGGCGGACAGAAAGCCTTGCTTGTGCAGGCCAGGAAAGACTTCGGTCGCACCATTGGCATCGGTTGCCGGGTCGATCGGAATCAGGACCGTCACAAAGCTGCGGGGAAAGCTTTCCCAACCAATGTAATCCTGGTGCAGGCCATAACCCTTCGCACCAGGTGGCTTATAGATCAGCTTGTCTTTGAACAGACAGGTTTCTTCGCCATACAGCGACGACACAATGTCGAGCACACGCTGGTCGCGCGCCATTCGCTCGATCGTCGGACTTAAGTCTATGATCGGATCGAAGCAATCGAATCGACATTCTTCGGTCTGATAGTGGTTCTGCCACCGACAGCGGAGGTTATTCGAGTCGATCAGATTGGTTAATTGGAGTGCCCTGTCCGCTTCATCAGACACCGCTTTGATTTCTGCCAAACTGAAAACACCACGCAGAACCGCCAAGCCGGTTTCGCGATAGTCGTTAATGATCTGTTCGTTCACAGTTGCAGATTGCATTTGAGTCGACATTCTGGACTGGTGCTCCACGGGGATCTTGCTCCAAATCGAGCAGTTGTTCCACGTCCCACTGCCGATCGCAGTAACACTTTTACGATCGTCAGAGTGTCTGTCAACCAGCGATTGAATCGGCCGACGCGTGGTTACTGAAGCACCTTTGCCCGGCGCATTTCGTCGTTGCCAACCGGCAAATTGCTTGCAACCCGATTGACACAGCGGTAAAACATTCTAACGATCATTAGAATATGAGGTCGTAAGCTGCTCGCATTGGGGCGCAACAGTATTTACTTGGCGAAATCAACATGGCTCGCGGCGATCGGCGATCGCTCGACATCGCGACGATCCAGGCGGATCCGAATTTGGAGTGGTTAGTCCCTTTTGTCCCCGTCGCAGATCGTGATGGTGACAAACAATTGAACGAGGCGGAATTGAAGTCGGTTATCGACTTGCTGGCAGCGGGGGCCGCCTCGCAAATCAATGTGACGGTCTTGTTTCGTGGGTACAACCTGTTCGATCACCTGGACACGAATGCCGACAATCAACTGGATCTGAGAGAGTTGACCGCCGCAAACCGCCTTACGTCAAAGCCCGGAGATGGCATTCCCGCTGGTAACGAGTTACTGGCACGCAACGACATGCCACTTAGTATCACCGTCAAACTATATCGCGGTCCAATCGGCGGTCGTTTCGGACGGCTGCGAATCGCTCGACCACAATCCGAAGCAGTGGCACCAAGTCTCGTCTCGACAAATCTTCCGCGCTGGTTCACCGCCATGGATCGCAATCGTGATCAAGCACTGTCGCCAACGGAGTTCCTCGGCACTCCCGCGCAATTTGCACAGCTCGACCGAAATGTCGATGGCGTGATTTCAGACGACGACATCAGGTAGAGACGAGACCACGCGCAGCTTGCGAGCTGCTCCGCTCCCTCCTGATCGTCTGGTCAATCGGCACAATTTGCCGGTGCTGTCAAGTTCCCTTGCGCACAACGGCTATCTCTTTCACTCTCTTCGTCTGATCCGTGTTTAGTCCGTGTTCCATCCGTGGCCAAACTCCGCCCTAACAACCGCCAAAACCGGATCTTTGGGAAAAATCAGTACAGTTTCCCAAATCGGCTGTATCGCGTCGACCGCTACAACCGATACGAAGGATGAGGCTCGGTGTTTCGAGCCGTTCCGTATACACGTCACATTTGAAGGCTGGTTCGTCAGCCGTTTGTCTGGCGGTTACACATCCGCGGAAGGAGCCGACTATGCGACGCGGGACTTGGATTCTCGCAATTTCTGGAGTCATGGCACTGAACAACGGAGTCAGTTTTGCCGCTGACCCGTCGCTCGGTGTTCCTCCAGGTGGTCAACGCCCGCTTATTTTGCGAGGCCGCCAGGCGATTCCGCCTTCTGCGGGACTTCCCAGTAAGTACGTGCGCGATGCCTCAGCCGCTGATAAGTTAGCTGCCGACAAGGCCGATAAGGACGCCGACAAAGCAGTGGCCCAAAAGCCTGCTGCTGACAAGGCGACCGCCAAAAACTACTACGACGAGCTGTTCACCGAACAGGCACCCAAGTCGCAGCCCTCTGCAGCGTCTACCGTTTGGGAAGCGGAGTCGCCAGAAGCCCCTGCTGCTGCAGCGACCGCTCCGGCCAAGGCTCCGCTGACAAAGACTGCATCTGCTGGCTTTGACGCCGTTCCGGCCGCCGACGCACGGAAGTTCGCTCCCGGCGCTCGAGGTGCCAGGCCGATCCCGTCCGCTACCGAAAACAAAGTCATTCAAGCGGGGTATGACAGACTGCCGCCTGAAGCTGAACGCAAAATGATTCAGCAAGCTCGTTCCGAATCGGCTCCCAAGCGATCAACGGCTCCGCCGATGCCTGAACTCGGTGGTTCGGCCAACACACCTGCTGCTCCAACGGCCCCGGTCGCGCCAGTCACGAAAACAGCCGCTCGGACAGTTGGTGCGACTGCATCGCCTGCGGCTGTCGACAACAGCCCACAGACACCACAAATCACGATCGAGTGGACCAAGAAGGGTGAAATCAACGTCGGTCAGGAATGCCTCCTCGAACTGCATGTCAAGAACACCGGTTCAGTACCGACCACGCAAGTCGCCATCGACGGTCAGTTCGCTGGAACGGTGCGATTGACCAGTGCCGAACCGAAGCCAGTCGCATCCGGCGACAAGGTCACGTGGTCATTCGATTCGATGGCCCCTGGTGCTGAACACAAGATTCTGATCAAACTGATTCCCAGCCGCCGTGGCGATCTGGGGGCGACTGCACAAGTCCGCTTCACGGGAACGGCCTCGGCTTCGTTCCAGGTTGAAGAGCCCATGTTGAAGGTGGCGCTGAAAGGCCCTGCAGAAGTCACCTTGGGCGATCCAGCTCCACAAATGATCATCGTTTCCAATCCTGGGACAGGCACTGCTCACAACGTCAAAGTGGAAGCTCGCCTTTCGGATGGATTGGAACACCGTTCGCCTGGCGAACGTCTGATCATGGAAGTTGGCTCGCTGAGCCCCGGCGAGACTCGCTCGGTCCGATTGCCGCTGTCTGCCATCAAGGGCGGTCAGCAGTCGATCGGTGTCACTGCGACCTCCAGTTCCGATGCCAGTGCGACGACTTCAGCTCAGTTGAACGTCATTGCCCCCAGCATGAAGATTGCGATCGATGGTCCAGCCCTGCGATACAAAGGCCGCAACGCCAAGTACACGCTGACGGTGACCAACGATGGCAGTGTCGCCAACAACAATGTTCGAATTGCCCACGCGGTCCCCGAAGGCTTCAAGTTTGTGTCGGCTGATCACAGCGGCAAATTTGAAACATCGATCAAGAACGTCCAATGGTTTGTCGGTCGTCTCGAACCCGGTCAGAACGTGCAAGTGAGCTGCGACCTGTCTCCCGTCGCAATGGGTGACTTCTCGCATACAGTTTCGGTCTTGTCAGATTCGGGAGTTCGTGCTGAAGCCAAGACTCAAACTCGCGTCGATGGCACGGCATCGCTCACCATGACACTGGTTGACCTCGACGATCCCGTCGAAATCGGAGCAGAAACGGCTTATGAAATTCGCGTGAAGAACGAAGGTTCCAAGGCTGCCACGGGCGTCACCATCGCCTGCGAGCTGCCACCCGAAATGGAACTGAAGAACTTCAAGGCTCCCGTCAACGCGATCGTGGAAGGCCGACAGATTCTGTTCAAGTCGCTCGAACAGATTGCCCCGGGCGGCGAAGCGGTCTACCGCGTGCATGTGAAGGGTGTTCAAGAAGGTAACCACCGCATGCGAGTTCGCATGACCGCGGCCAGCCTGCAGGAACCCGTCGTGCGAGAAGAAGCGACCAAGGTATACGCCGACCAGAAATAGTATGTTCAATCCCCACGGTTGCTGCGGCAAATCTGCACTGCAGATCGTTGCGACCGTGGTCATGAGGTATACCGAGCGAACCCGAACTTGTTTCGGGTTCGCTTTTTTTGTTGCAGTCACAGCGGTCACCATGCATTGATCGTGATGTCTTCAGGAGTTGCGGATTTCCCCCCTGTGGCCCGCGATTGGGGTTGGCTCGTCCGAGCTTAAAAAATATACTCCCGTCGCTCATCGCGCTTCTTTGGCGGTGACATGACGAATTCCTGACGCGCAAAGCATGGAGGCATCGCGTGAACAAGGTTCTGGTCGCTGGTATTGAAACGGTCGTTGGGGGCAATCTGGCCGTTTGCCTGGCTCGCTCGCAAGCAGTGGCCGGGGTGTCGTTGTCCGAACCAGTCACGTTCGGTGGTTGCGAAATCCTGCCCCTCTCCGACTCATCGCCCGAGTCGGTTCGCGAAACAATGAATCGAGTGAAGCCACAACGCGTCATCTTCTGCGGCGAAAGCACGAACACCGGTTGGGAAGGAAGCGGTCAACCCAACGAAGCGGCCATTCAACAAGCTAAAAACTGGATCACCGCAGCTCGCGATGCGAAAGCGCATCTGACGTTGATCTCCTCGGGTGCCGTCTTCACCGGCCCCTGGATGTTTCACTCGGAAAGCAGCCAAAGCTATTGCCCCAGCGCAGCCGCCGAACATCTGCGACAAATTGAAGCAGCAGCCGAAGCCAGTTCGGATTCATTGATCGTCCGCACACACGCATTCGGCTGGTTGCCCGGTGGCCGGACAGGCTGGATTGAAACGCTGATCGAGCAACTCGAACAGGGTCAGACAAACGGCATGGATTACTTCCGCCATGGATCGCCCATCCTGGCCACGGATCTGGCGGACATCGTCAGCCGCGCCTGGTCGGCAGGCCTCTCGGGGATCTATCACATCGCTGGAGCTGAACGAGCGAATCCAGTTCAGTTTGCTCGACGATTGGCCCACCACTTCCAGTTGCCAACTCCGATCCCTCCCGCCGAATTCCTGATCGATCGACCCAGCGGCTTCGGCTGCGGCGAAACATCGCTGCAGACTCGCAAGATCCGACGAGCACTCCACGTCGCGCTCCCCATGCTGGAAGACGGAGTCCTGCGCCTATTCCAACAGCACTCGGACGGCTTCCGCAGCCGCTTGACTGGTCGCTCCATGACACCGACCAGCAAAGTCGCCTGACATCAGATTGTTCGCATCAATCAAAGCCGGCCCGATATGGATTCATATCGGGCCGGTTTTATTTTGACATCGCTGTCATGAGATCGGTCATTCTCAATCTTTCGGCAAATCTGCGGACCAGGTCAACGCAGTCAAAGGGCGAGGATTGTTCAACCCGCCCGTGGTCACGACTAGTCGTCCATCGATGATCGCTGCCACGGGGGCAAGAACCTTCAGTGGCAAAGTCCCCACGACGCTCCACGAATCCGTTTTGGGATCGTATTCGAGAATATCATCGACGACGTTGCGGGGTGGCTGCGAGCTGTTGCAGCGACCACCCACGACCAGGATGCGGCCACGGTGAATGATGGTGCTCGATTCAAAGTGGCTGCGGCCGTCGGGTAAGCTGGCGATCGCAGTCCACTTATTCGTCGCCGGATCGAAGACGTGACACGACGCGACGTCGATTTGCGTCTTGTCGTGCCCATGATCGCCTCCCAGGGCATAGATCTTCCCATCGAGTTCTGCAGCACTCACATGTCCACGCGGATCGGGAAGTTCGGTCAGACGTTGCCATTCCGTCCCTTCATCGAGTGACAGCGACCAGTGATCTCCAGAGTTGGTATCGCGATCGGACGTGTAACCACCAAAGTAATGCAGTTTGCGACCAGCAATTGCCAAGCCGCCGCCAGCGCGAGGCTCCGGCAACTTCGGACCGCTGCTCCAGGTATCTAACGTGATGTCGTACTTCCAGACCTCGTCAACAACCGGGCCAGGGTGCGGCCCCTTGAAGCCCCCGGCGAACCAAACTGTTGTTCCATCGATAGTCGCATTCAGATGCGTCACCGGCGTCGGCATCGGTTTCAGCCGGACCCAACTATCGCCCGCCGGATCGTACACATCAACCAAATTCGCCGCCTTTAATTCTTCCGTGAATCCGCCGAACAGATACAGCGTCCCCTTGTAGACAATTGCCGGCGCCTCGGCCCGAGCAAACGGCGAATTCATTCGCTTCTGCCAATCGAGTTTCCACGCCGGCTGCAGCTTTGCGGTCGTTGGTTCTTCGCTCCGGGCGATCGCCGGCGCAAGAACCATTCCGACCAAACAGAGGACCGTCTTGAATCGCATAGAATGTCGCCGCAATTTGAGTGTAAATCGTAGAGATGAGCAGAGAAGCACACGATACCCGCTTCCACGTCGGGCGACTACGATCTGCCGCTGACGACCGGCGACGTTCGACGAGTTGTGCGGTATGATGCTGGTTGCTCCTCTGGAAGGGTCGGTCTCAAGAGTTCGATCTGTACTTTGTTTTTGCCTGATGGATTCCGCGTGCTTACTGATTCTCTCGACGATTTTGCTCAACCGCTACTTTCCGTGCGTAGTTCCCGCGAGGCTGCGTTTGTGGCTTTGGAGGAGTTCCGCAACAGCGGAACCTGGTTGAGCGACGTATTGGATCGCTTGTTCCGCACGGCCAGCCTGCCGCCTCGCGAACGTGGTTTGGCGACCGAGTTGGCTTGCGGAGTGGTTCGACGCTACGCGACACTCGATGCCATTCTGGGAAAACTGGTCGCCCGCCCGTTAGATCAGGTTGAAGCTCCGTTGCTGACCGTCTTGCGATTGGGGATCTATCAGATCTTTCTGCTTGATGGAGTCCCCCCGCACGCCTCCGTGCATGAAACTGTCGAGTTGACCAAGCGATTGGGCCGCATGCGTTGGAGCGGCTTCGTGAATGGAGTCCTGCGCGGCGCGACTCGCCTGATCGCTGAAGACATTGCGTCCGAACCATCCGCTCGCGGTGTCCCCCTTTCCGATGGACGCTTCCGGCAACTTCGCGACAACCTGTTTGCCGATCCTTCCCGCGATTCAGCTCATTACTTTGCGGATGCCTACAGCTTCCCACTGTGGCTGGCCGAGCGATGGCTCAAGCGGATGGATGCGGCCGAACTGTTTCGCCTGGGACATTGGTTCAACTCGCCCGGCAAGTTGGTGATCCGCGCCAACAAACTGCGGACAACTCGCGACGCTCTATTGCAGGAACTGCAGGGTGCAGACATTGCCGCTCAGCCGATCGAAGGCTGCGACGCCATCGCACTCGAAGGGGTCTCGCAAGTCGATCGTCTGCCGAAGTACCAGGAAGGCTGGTTCGCGGTTCAGGACCTCTCCGCGATGCAAGCCGCGTTGCGTCTGTCTCCCAATCCGGGTCAGCGTGTGTGGGATATTTGTGCCGCTCCGGGCGGAAAGACGTGTCATCTGGCCGAACTCATGAATAACAGCGGCCAGATCATCGCGACCGATATTCGACCCGAACGACTGAAGCTGATCGAATCGAATCGCCAGCGATTGGGGGCCGATATCATTCAGCCTCAATTGATCGGCGAAGATGGGTCGAACGCTCCCGACGGTCCTTTCGATGCCATCCTGGTCGATGTCCCTTGCTCAAACACCGGTGTCCTGGGCAAGCGGCCCGAAGCCCGCTGGCGCATCACTCAGGCGGGGATCTCCGAATTGAATACAGTTCAACAGCGTTTGCTGAATATGGCACTCGATCGCCTGGCCCCTGGTGGTCGGGCGGTCTATTCGACTTGCAGCATTGAACCAGAAGAGAACAACGAACTCGTCGCGAAAACGATTGCTGCTCGACGCGATATCCGACTCGTCGAGGATTTCTCCTTCTTGCCGGGCAATCCGACGGACGGTGGTTATCAGGCGCTGCTGGAGCGGAATTAACTCACAGTTTTCGAGTTTCGCCGGCCTGGTTCGCTTGCCAGACCCTTCCTGTTTCCACATCCAAACACGACAGCCAGCCGCTGCCGTAAACGCGCGTATCAATACAAATCGCGTGCTCCGTGATCAGCGGCTTCCCGGATTTCTGTGACGTATGACCGCAGATCATGATTTTCCCCGACTCGTGTCGCTGGGGATCATTGATCCGTTCCCAATACAGCATGTAATCCGGTTGGTCATCGAGCGGCAGATCGGGATAGACGCTGCCATGCACGAAGAAGTGCGATTTCGTCTCGTAATACGGCAGCAACCGCTTTTCCAGAAACTCCCAGTGAGATTTGGGAACATCGGCCAGACTTCCCTCTTCATCATTCTGGGCGTAGGACGCCAGCGTGCTATCACCACCGACATTGATCCAGGACTGATAGGCCACCCCGCCAGCGCGAGCGTCCAGCATCATGATGTCATGATTGCCGCGCAGCGGAACCAGCTTGTATCGCTGGTTCAGGTCGAGCAGAAAATCAATCACCCCCTTAGAGTCGGGGCCGCGATCGGGATAGTCGCCCAGCGTGATAATGACATCGTCACTGCGTAGCTGCACGAATTCGCACAACTTGCGTAGCGCGGTCGAGCAGCCGTGGATATCACCGATCGCCAGGGTTCGTGGCACAATTCGTCCTTGAGTAAGTGTTCAACGTCTTCGTTCTCGCTCGACAATTATCACAAGTCATCACCGCATGCCAAGGGCTCGCAGTTAACTGTTCGCTCCGCAATTAATCGTTCGGATGATCGCACCAATTGGACTTTGTTGAATTGTCGCGAATCAAAACCTGATGTTGATTTCAACCCTGAAAGACCCTACTTCAGCAAAGATTAAGCAATTCAAAACTTTCGTAATACTCTGGCCATTCGTGTGATTGAAGGTAGCAGCACTCGTCGCCTGCGGCTACCTTTGAACCGCTCGCTGGGACTCCGGTAACGCTTCGGCAACCTGGTTTCCACTGTCGATGAATAGATCTGGTGTTCATCATCTCGACAGTTCAAGGCGCATAGCATGGAGGATTGGAACGCCACACATGTGAGGAGGAAAGCATGGCATTCTTTCGCACGGGGAGCATTATGCTCACACTCGTCGCGACGGTCACCGGAACACTCGCATTCAGCGAAGCCTATGGGGCCGACGAAGAACCTGATGCCGCGCGGTTGACGTGGCGCAGGAGTTACAAACAGGCGGCCGACGAAGCCCGCCAGAGGAGACGACCAATCCTCGTGAAGATCACTGCGACGTGGTGTGGGCCATGTCGGCAAATGCAGCAGCTGACGTTTACCGACGAACGAGTCCGCCGACGATTGCGTCGCGACTTCGTGCTGCTGGAAGTGGATGCTGATGAGCATCCCGAGTTGGTTGCCGATTTCAAAGTTCAGTCGTATCCCACCACGTTGGTGGTTTCGCATGACTTGAATGTCGTCAAACGCATGTCGGGATTTCAATCGGCGAACGATCTGGTCAACGTTCTGGAACTCGTTCGAGTGAAAGACGCGCCAGAAGAAGATGGGGATAGCGATGACAGCGAAGCGGTTTCCGCTTTGGCAGTCGCCAATCCTTCCCATGGTTTCGATGGGTTTTGTCTGGCCAGCTTGCTGGACGACAATAAGTTGCGCAAGGGCGATGCGCAGTTTGGTGTCGAATACAGAGGACAAACGATTTGCTTCCATACCGACGAACATCGCAAGCGATTCATGGCGAACCCGGAACGCTATTGGCCCGTTGCCAATGGTCAGTGCCTGGTGAGCTCGCGCGATGGTCAACAGGTGGCCGCAGGTGATCCCCGGGTGGGGGTGATCTGGCGGGGCAAACTCTGGTTCTTTAGCGATCGCGAAACACAACAACGATTCCTGCAGACGCCGTACTCGTACGCTGGCAGTCTGTAAGATTCGCCCCGACGGACAACGTCCGTCTTGCCACAGGGGGGCTGGGACAACCAAAAGTCGGCGATTGCTGCTCGCTATGGGTAGAGCAGCGCGCCGGCGACGGTTGTGTTCTTCTGACGGCATCAGTTTCTTCTCATCGACCTCAAATCGCGGACCACCGTCACGACTTCACTGATCGCAATCTCGATATCGGCGCTCGTGGTGGGCCGACCAATTCCGAATCGCAAGCTCGCTTTTACCAACTGGTCACCTAGACCCATCGCGCGCAGCACATGACTTGGTTCGGGTTCGGCCGATGAACACGCCGCGCCACTGCTGACGGCAATCCGCGTCATTCGAGTGAGCAGGCGGTCTCCATCGATGCCGCCAAACGACAGATTCAAGTTCCCTGGCAATCGATCCTCCGTCAGTGACGGTCCGTTCAAGGTGACTTCGGACAACTGACTGCGAATTCCCTGTTCGAGTTGCATGGCCAACTCCCGCAGTCGCATGGCATCGGCCGCGCGTAATTGTCGAACCAGTTCACAAGCTTGACCGAATCCCACGATCAGCGGGACCGGCAGCGTTCCGCCGCGCAAACTGTTCTCGTGTCCTCCCCCATCCAGTTGTGATTCCAAGGCTGGTTGTCGAGACGACCGCCGCTTGATCAGTGCCCCAATCCCCTTCGGTCCATAGACCTTGTGAGCCGTCAAACTCGCCAGGTCGATCGGCCAGGCGGAGAGACCAACCGGGATTCGTCCGACAGCCTGAGTAATATCCGAGTGAAACGGCACATCTCGCGACGCACAGATGTTCGCGATTTCCGCGATCGGATTGATCGAACCGACTTCATTGTTTCCCAGCATCGCCGAGACCAACACAGTATTCGGACGAATCGCCTCGCGGACCGCTTCGGGATCAACCAATCCCTGTGTACTCACCGGCAGGATGCTGACCTCGATCCCTCGACCGGCCAGCTTCGTGGCCACGTCCAGCACCGATTTATGCTCGGCCGCATTCACGATCAGGTGGCTTCCCGGCGGAGCAGCGGCCAGGCACCCTTTAATCGCCAGGTTATTCGCCTCGGTGGCATCACTGGTAAAGATCACCTCGCGAGGTGTCACCCCCAGCAGTTCTGCCACCTGTTCTCGCGCCGTCGCCACCGCGGCCCGAGCCGCCTGGCCGTACGCGTGATGGTGACTCGATGCATTCCCATACTGCTCGTAGAAATACGGCAGCATCGCCGCCAACACACGCGCATCGACGGGCGTTGTTGACTGATGATCCAGGTAAATCGGAAGTTCAGGCGTCACTTATTTGTCGGTCGCATAAGGGCTGACAAAATCACCCGGCTTCACGGCCAGGATGGAACAGTGTACGGTCGGTAGGATCCGCTCCGCGGTATTTCCCAGCACCAATCGCGAAATCCCGCTGCGAGCATGCGTCCCCAGCACCAGCACATCAATCTCGTTATCGATCACAAATTGCGGAATCACGTCATCCGGTGGCCCGTCGAGCAACTCCACTTTCACGCCATGAGCCAACGTCCGGTAATCGGTCGCCGTCAAATGCTGATGCATCAGCGCCAACGCATCCTCGGTCAGCTTGACCCGAGCCGTCTGGATCGCATCCGGACTAACCCCCGCCACCAGCAGCGACGACAACTCGGCTGATTCGACGGCATGGATCACGAACAACTTGGCATCCAGCGCCCGAGCCATCTTCACCGCGGCCCTCATCGCCGGACGACACGATTCGGTCAGATCGGTCGCCACCGCGATTTCACGGATTTCAGTGGTGATCCCCGGCTTCACGACCCAGACAGCACACGGTGCCGCTCGCATCACCTTTTGAGCTGTGCTGCCGAACAGCAGTTGACTCGTCTTGCTGCGCGTGCGAGTCCCCACGATGACCAGGTCGTAACGCCCCTCGTGCGCGAACTTGGCAAGCTCGTCACCAGGTTGTCCGAACCGCACCACCTTGTCAGCGGCCACCCCTTTGGCAGTCGCTTCCGCCACGACCTGATCGAGTGCCACGGCGGCGAAATCCTCGACCGTCTTGAGCAGGTTCTGCAGATCCTGGTTGATCAGCGTGGCAGTTTGAGCGGAAATGCTCAGTGCCGTACAGAACGTCACGGTCCCGCCCGAATGCAATGCCAGATCCACCGCTTCCGTCAACGCGGTCTGAGAGGCCGGCCCCAGTTCCTGGCCGGCGACACGATCTCCCTGATGGAGATCGATCCCGACGAGTATCTTTCGAAAAGCCATTGCCAAGCCCTTGAAATGAGTCGGTGATTTGAGCGTGCGTGAGATGTAAGTCGATCACGACTATATCGTGTCGATCTCAAGCCGTCCAAACGCTCTCCCGTAGCCAAGGTCGCCAAGACCTTGGGCAGTGTTATTGTGAAGTCGCTCGCTCATCGACTCCCCCAATTCTCCTAAGGTGACCGCATCAAGCCCTGCGGCGAACTCGCCGGCCAACGATGAAGATCAGCATGCAGATGGACACGGACAGGCCCGCCATCGCAGGCCGCGCGGATATTGCATAGACCAACCCACCGAGAGCCCACAAAAGCGCGGCCAGGAACCAGAACAGACCCAATCGTTTGACCGTCACTTACCGCCTCGCTTTCGTGGCTTCCGGAGCATCAGGTAGACGGACAGCAGGGTGAAGGGAATCACGATCAGCCAAAAAGGAACGCTCACCAGTGGAACCACTTGGACAGTTGCGGAAAACACCGGCACGGAGGCAACCTGGATATTGGAATCGTCGCCTTCCGATTCTGCATCCGGCGAAACAGTCGTGGAAGGCGGCGTGGTCGATACCGGTGTCGTCACCATATAGTTTGCAAACACCAGCAAATTCAATGAGTGCGGCTCGGTCCCAATACCCGCGAAGTCGCCATTTCCAATCGGAACATCAAAGAAGTGCTGTATGTCGATGAAATCCTGAACCAACAGACTCCGCATCCACATCCCCATGAACACGCACGCCAGCAGTAGCGTTATGCATCCCAGCTTTCGTCGCCACCCTTGGAAGAATTCAGGCATCGTTGGCAGTTTCAGTGTCTACGAGGGAAAGGGAATTGTTCGCGCGCAAATATTTGGCGATGACGAGCTCGACAGCTTTCCAAGTCAGAAGGACAACAATAAACGATACTGTTAGTCGAGACCAGCTTTTGAATGCGTCCGTCAGTACCAGTGCGAGGAATATGAGTAGGTTCACAATACAAATCAAAACCAGGATGACATTCCAGCAATTGCTGTAGGTGAGAATTGACCCGCAATGCGGACAACGAATCCGAAGCGAAATCCCGGCTGAGAATACGGGCCAGAATCCGATATCCTCACCGCATTCCGGACAATGCTTGCCGTCCTGCATCGGACCACTTTCGCATTCAGCAACCATCGACCAGTTTATCGATCCATTGAACTCGACCACAGACAATGGGCCGAGTCGGCGCGTTCAGTTCAAGTGACAATACGGTTCAACGCCTCGATTGGATCATTCTAGAGCAATTTCGAGTTTAGTTTTCAGTGTATCCGCAGTGTCTGAAATAGTTGAGGCATTCTTGCGGCTGGAATTCTTGGACGAGTTGCCCGATTCGGTCCCAGAGGGATTCGACGGTGCGCTCA
>JAQGHU010000058.1 GCA_028291515.1 Schlesneria sp. | reverse complement strand
TGACACTCAGCCAGCCTACGTGCCGGCCGGTTCTGTCATCCGAAATCAGAGAGGAAGGGTTCTTCCCAAATCGCTGGATTCCCGCCTGCGCGGGAATGACGAAGGGAAGGGTTCGAGGTTGTGTCATGCACCGTCCGCGTGAAACCGCTTCTCGTCTGCCAATTGAAAATTTGCAATTCGCAATGTCCTTTCACTCCTGTCGGCCCAAGGTCTTGGCGACCTTAGCGACAAAAACCGACTGGGCCTCTCCCCTCTCACTCTTTTTCCGAATCCGTGTTTCATCCGTGTTCAATCCGTGGCTAAAAACTTCTTCTCATCTTCCAATTGAAAATTTGCATTTTGCAATGGCCTTCCTTCAGGCGGCCCCGTTCATCACCAGTATCTCTGGCCTATTTCTGGTGTTTCTTGAATTTGATTTGGCATTCCGCTCTACCGGAACGGTACAAGAAGTGCAAATTGTTTTGGGGCGCGGCTGCTGGAATATCGAGTGGCCAATGTTGGGCCGCTCACCATCAAGGGGGATGAAATGGCGAAGCCAGCGAAGAGCACGATTTGCGTTTGGTATGACCGCGATGCCGAGGGGGCCGCCGCGTTTTATGCGAAAACGTTTCCTGATTCGTCCGTGGGTGCGGTTCATCATGCACCGGGAGATTTTCCGTCTGGGAAGAAAGGGGATGTGCTGACAGTTGAGTTCACCGTGATGGGGATTCCCTGCATCGGCCTGAATGGCGGTCCCGTGTTCAAGCAGACCGAAGCCTTCTCGTTTCAGGTCGCCACGACAGATCAGGCCGAGACGGATCGCTACTGGAACGCCATCGTGAACAATGGTGGGGAAGAGAGTCAGTGCGGGTGGTGCAAGGATAGGTGGGGCGTGTCCTGGCAAATTACGCCTCTGGTTCTGACGCAAGCGGTCACCAATCCCGATCCTGCAGTCGGTCAACGCGCCTTCGGAGCGATGATGCAGATGAAGAAGATTGATGTCGCAGCGATCGAGGCGGCCATTCGCGGCTGAGTCCTGTAATCGAAAAAGTAGCGGTTCGTTCGAAGTGACATGCGACACAGCATCGACTCGCTGGCGAAAGGAAATGCAATGCGACCTACCGGCGTGCTGTTGGATGTCGATGGAACGTTAATCGACAGCAACGATGCACATGCTCACGCCTGGGTCGACGCACTGCGCGAAGCGGATGTCACGGTGGAATTTGCCGCGGTCAGACGCTTGATCGGGATGGGGGGCGACAAACTGCTGCCAAAGGTGGCGGGAATCGATGCTGAATCAGCGCCGGGCCAAGCCATTTCAAAACGACGAGGCGAGATCTTCCAGAAAGACTACTTACCCAGGATCCGCGCATTCCCCGCGGTGAAACAACTGCTGCAGCGAATGAAACAGGAAGGACTGGAACTGGCGATCGCCAGTTCCTCAAAGGATGCCGAACTCGACTCGCTGCTTCAGATCGCACAAGCCAAGGAATTCATTAAGGCGAAAACGTCGTCCGATGATGCTGAGAATTCCAAACCTGATCCCGACATTGTCCATGCCGCTCTGGCCAGACTGGGCCACAGTTCGGAAAAGGTCATCCTCCTGGGAGACACGCCTTACGATGTGGAAGCGGGCTTAAAGGCGGGGGTGAGAGTCGTTGCGGTTCGTTGCGGCGGATGGACAGATTCAAAGCTTCAGGGCGCTGTTCAGATTTACGATGACCCCCAGGATCTGCTTAACAATTTCGAGGAATCGCCATTCAGTAAGTAGGAGAACATCATGACAGAATCAACAATCCCAAAAATCGTTTCGCGTGAGGAATGGGAGCGGGCTCGTGCAGAACTGCTGGTGCGCGAGAAGGAGCTTACTCATGTCGGCGACGAAGTGGCTGCCGCGCGGCGCCGACTGCCGATGACGCGGATGGAGCCCGTCACGGTGGTGGGGCAGAACGGGACCGTCTCTCTGAATGATGTTTTCGAGGGTCGTCGGATGTTGATCGTCTATCACTTCATGTGGAACAAGGGGGCACCGCACCAGAAGCAGTGTGAAGGTTGTACTCACAGTCAGACCGGGATGAACTCGGAGGTCTGCGCCTATCTGGCCGAGCGCGATGTGACATACGCCGTCTTTAGCAGCGGGCCGCTGGACGAGATCGTCGCGTACCGAGACTTTATGGGTTGGACGACGCCGTGGTACTCGACTGCCGATTCCGGAAAGGTGCTGGCGACTCGAGATGGTGGTGACCTGCGCTGCTACCTGAGAGAGGGCGATCAGGTGTTTGAAACATATCAAACGAAGTGGCGAGGAATCGAGGCGATGCTGCCCACTCTGCAGTTGCTCGATCTCACTCCATACGGTCGGCAGGAGACATGGGAAGACTCGCCCGCCGGATGGCCGCAGGACAAGGCTGGGTCGTGGTGGCGGCGTGATGGCCGACCGGTGGCTCAGTGGACGCGGACCGATGCGGCGGTCAAATAGAAGTCCGTTGCTGCGAGGTGACACTCCCTCGCGACGGGGTTATGATCCGGAGCGCTGATTGACCATTGAGATTTGCCTTCAAGGAGCCATTCACTGTGAAATTGCCTCGTTTGTTGATTGCTGCGGCGTTGGGTTGCTTGTTGCTGTCGGACGTTAGTTCCGCGGCCGACAAGTCAAAGATTCTGTTTTTGACTCAGAGCAAGGGATTCCGGCACAACCCGGTGAATCGCGATAAGAAGGATCTGGCGACTTCGGAAGTGGCGATGACGCAGCTTGGTCAGAAGACCGGGTTGTTCGACATCCACTGTACTCAGGACGCTGCTGCCGACTTCACGAAAGAGAATCTGCAGAAGTACGACATCGTCATGTTCTACACGACCGGCGAACTGCCGATCGCCGATGCCGATCGTGATTACTTTATGAACGAATGGCTGAAGAAGAAGGGGCATGGCTGGATCGGGTTTCACTCGGCCGCCGACACGTATCGCACGAACAATCCGGCTCACAAGTGGTATTGGGACCTGTGTGGTGGCACGTTCAAGGGGCATCCCTGGAATGCCGGCGAACTGGTGACGGTCAGTGTTCAGGACCCGAAGCATCCAACCATGAAGCCGTTTGGCGATGAGTTTCAGATCAAGGACGAAATCTACTGGTACGATCACTGGGTGCCAGAGAACGTCCACCTGCTGGCAAGCCTGAACATCGCCAAGTGCCAGACGAAGGGCGAGCGACGGAAGGTCAAAGAAGGAGATAAGGAAGTCGAAGTGATCCATGCCGAGCACGTACCGCTCGCCTGGTGCCGCAGTTGGGGTGATGGGAAGATCTTCTTCAATAACCTTGGCCACAACGATTCGACCTGGACGGACGCTCGATTCCTGGATTCCACCGAAGCGGCGATCAAGTGGATCCGCGGCGATGTGGAAGGCGATGCCACGCCGAACCCAGATGTTTCGAAGCAACAGCAGGAAAAGGCTGTGAAGGACGCTGCTGCGAAGTAGCCGAAAAGAGCTTTTAGCCAAGCATCAACACGGATTGAACACGGATAAGAGTGACGGGCATCGGTTGTTGACCGGTGTCCGTTTTTGTTTTTCAGGAGGGCATGTTGGGTGCCATGGGAAGTTCGTCACGGCAACTTTGAAGTTAGGAAGAGTTAAGCCACGGTCGGAATACGGATGAAGAGTGACGGTTGCGGGTTTGGCGTTCGTTCTTTTTCTAGGAGGGGGAAGGCACGGCCACGTCGAGGGCTCCAAAACCGTGGCGCCCAAACTAAACACCACATGGTCATTTAGCTCTTCGTTCACTTTGCGCAGAGAGTGATTCACGGCATAAGCGCCAGGATTGATGCCGCCCTACTCAGAATCTCGTTGCGTCGCTCCATCAACTCACTCGTGCAGATAAACCGTTTCACAAATCTTGCCCAGATCATCGCCGAATGACTTCGCCGTGATGCCGTCGCGAATGTGAGCGTTATTGACGAACAGCGCGAAAGTGAGTGGCCGGCCCTTGGCTGTGGTCATGTACCCGGCCAGGGCTTTGCTGGTCATGAGCGTCGAGCCATTCATGACGTTGTCCGAATACAGCGTCCCTGTCTTGGCTTGCACCTTGTCGCGAGCCGGACTGTCGTGAGCGATGTTTTTCGACAGAGTCCCATCGACCCCTAAACGCGGCAACGCGTTGTAGTAGGCGGGGAAATCCGATCGCGTCGACATGTGTTGCAGCAGTTGAACGGTCGCCAGCGGCGTGGTGAAGTCCGCTCGAGCACCCCCTGCTCCACCACCGAACGAGATCGTGTCGACATCGACGCCGACTCGCTTCAAGAACGCATGCTGCTGCTTCAGGCCATCCGCCAATGTTCGCTGACCGTGCTTGTTGGCGACCAACAGCGGCAGCGTACTGGCATGCAGGTTGTGGCTCACTTTCAGAATCAGCTTGATCGATTCCGAGAACGGCAGCGATGTATGAATCGCGACCTGCGGCAGTGCCTTCACCTCGGCTGACGTGGGCAACGGATGCGGTGATGCACTCGCCAGCGTCGGCGCATCGACCTTCACACCGGCCCGCTGCAAGGCCTCGATAAACAATGTCCGTGCAAACGCCGCGGCGTCGTGGACTTCATAGATTCGAATCAGCGGCTTGTGTCCATGCGGGATCTGCCCGGTAATCGAAACCCGACCGTGGCCCAGATCATGAATCGTCGTGCTCAATGGCTTGCCATGCTCGACTGTCACGATCTTCGATTCGATATGGATCGCAGACGTCTGCGGTCGCGATGTCAGCTTCGCAACATGACCGACTTCGGTGGGCTCGATGATCAGGTCCACGACATTGTCGTTCACCACAATCGGAGCCACATGAGTCGGCCCGCTGCCGGAAGATTCGGCTCGATCGAACAATCGATCATCGATCAACACATCACCGCAAACATGCTTGATCCCCGCCGCCAGGACCTGCTTGGCCAAGTCGTTCAGTCCTCCGAGCGGATCGGGTTCGGTCAGTTCCCCGTCGGCATTGCCATTGGCATAAGTGTGATCGGCATTCTTGAACGCAATGTGTCCGTCGGGAGTCGTCCGGCCACCGAAGCTGAGATCACCTGAGGCGACGAGGATCAGATCGCCTTTCAATTCTCCCTGATCATTGATCTGACCATGACGCACAACCGGCGTGTGAAAACGGTGATCGGCCCCCAGCGCATCCAGCGCACAGGCGACGGAATACAGCTTCGTTGTCGAGGCGGGGGCGAACAGCTTGTGGACGTTGTATTCGTAGACAGGCTGACCGTTTTTGCGATCGACGAAGAACGCTCCCCAGTGAGCCTGCTTGAAATGAGGCTGATGTGTAATCTGCTGAATCGCCTTGTCGAGTCCCTCGTCCGCATTCGCGGGAATGCAAACCAGGCAAAGCAACAGGACCGACAGTCGCCGAGTCCAGCGCTTGACAGAAGATGCAGAAACCCGACGCTCGCCCAGCATGTCGTCTTCCTCAATGAAATTGCAGATCGTCTTCGTAGCCACACTCGCGCGAAGGCGAGCGATTATGCGCTGCTCTCCAATCTCTGACGAGTTCGAAGACTTCGGAATCTCTCGCAAGGAGAGGTCGATAGTCACCACCCTCGGCTCTATTTCCCCTCTCTTGCTCCCCTGTGAGAGAACAATTTATCGAGTTGGTTTCTCACAGAGGCACAGAGAGTGTGCTTCAAAGCCTGCGTTTGATTGAGTCACTAGAAGATACGCTCGCATCCTCTCGTCATCACTCGGCCGCAGGTTCGCGGTAGGTCAGCAACTTATCGACTGGCAGATCGCGTTCAATCGTGGTGCGACCACCCGGCCAGCGGATCTCAAGCTGCGAAATCCTGGTCGCCGATCCCAGGCCGTAATGCAGGTCAAAGCTGCTTTGCGAGCAATAGGTGGAGCCGCTGCGGACTTCATTCCACAGCATCTTCCCATCCACGGTCAATCGCGCGACGGCATTGATCGCCGGACTGCCGTGACGATTGATCAGCCGCACGGTCGATGAATGAAACGGCGTTTTGGATTCGTTGTGCAGCAATAACGGGGGCGAGTCGATCGCGGTGATCAGCAGATCGAGCTTGCCATCATTGTCATAGTCGCTGACTGCCAGACCTCGCATGGATTCGGGGATCTGCATCCCCGGGCCCGCCTGTCGCGAGACATCCTGAAATTTGCCGTTCACGTTATGCAGCAGCGTCGGCAGTTGCTTGTACGATTCCTGTAAGCTTGGATGGTCATTCACCTGCGGATAGATGTGCCCGTTCAGGACCAGCAGGTCCAACCGCGAATCGAGGTCATAGTCGAAAAACGCGCAGCCCCATTTGACCTGAGTATATGTGAACTCTTTCATCTTCAAGGCAGCAGAGATATCCGTAAAGAACAACTGCCCCTCGTTCTGATAAACCGTGCAGAAGTCCTGGGCGAAATTGGTGGTGACGATGTCGGGTAAGCCATCGCCATCGAAGTCGGCCACGTCAACTCCCATACTGGCTTGCGGACGGCCTCCCGCATCGACCGCCGCACCGCTCCAGCCACCGATCTCGGTAAACTTTCCTTGGCCATCATTGCGATACAGGAAGTTCGGATTCGAATCGTTGCCGACATATACATCGACATCGCCATCGCCATCCAGATCCGACGCGATCACTCCCAGCCCGTAAGATTCGGCGGTGTCGGTCATACCGACTTCGTCTGTCGTGTCCGAGAACGTGCCGTCGTGATTGTTGTGAAAGAATCGATCGCGACCGCCGGCCATGCCAAACGGGCCGACCATCACCTTGGCCTTGTCCCGCCATTGGCTGGTCCGTCGCGCCGCTAGGACGTCGTCAAACGTACATTCGATGTACTTGGCGACATACAGATCCAGCCACCCATCGCCATCTGCATCGAAGAACGCCGCCCCCGCGCTCCAGCCGGGTGTCGTTACGCCCGCTTTTTCAGAGACCTCGGCAAACTTCCCGGCACCTTGATTGCGATACAGGCGATTCGGTCCGAAGTTGGTGACATACAGGTCGATCAGGCCATCGTTGTCGAAGTCCGCAGCACAGACACCACAGCCCCAATCATCACCCGCGATGCCGGCTGCATCGGAGACATCTTCAAATCGCTCGTCGCCCAGATTGCGATACAGAGCATTCCGGCCCTTCGTCGCGACCTTGCGAGGCTCCTCGTCAAACGTCCACGCGTTGACGAGGAAAATGTCCAACTGGCCATCATTGTCGAAGTCGAACCAGGCACATCCGGAACCGACAGATTCCAGAATGTGTTCTTTGCTCGGCCCGCCACAATGCAGCACCCTGGTTAGACCTGCCTTCTCAGCAACGTTCACAAACCAAGGCGATGTTTGCTCTGAACCAGCTTCAGCAACAGCGGCTGGAAAATCTGCCGCCTCGATATCCGGCATCCCCGTGTCCGCACGAAGAACCGTCGAACCGGGTGCCGGGACCGGCGCACTCGGTTGCTGCTGACACCCTGCCAACAGCATCAGCGTCAGCACGCACACTCGCTTTAGCATTGCCCGGCCACAGCGAAAACACAGATCAAACACAAACATGACCCGTCGCCTCTTATCCGTGTTCAATCCGTGTTTCATCCGTGGCTAAACCTCTTCCTACTCCGCGGCCACAGCCTTCGTGAAAGTCTCTGCCAAACTCTTCGAAGCCGCCCCCACTTGTTCGGTAGTGGCCTTATCACCCAACTGGGCAATCGACTTGGCCGCGGCCAGCAGGGCTTTCTTTTCTTTGCTGTTGATGAACAGATAGTCTTCTTTAGTATCCGCGTCGCTCACGTGTGTGTGTCCGGCTTTGGCCAATCGTTGGCGAATGGCCTGCACGCGCTTGTCCCCTTCATTGGCGACATACGTGATCTCAGTCGCGGCTGCTTCCAAATGCTTCTGAACGTCTTTTCCCCCCTGAGCGGCCTTCAGATGTTCCTGAGCTGCTTCGTAGTGCTGAACCAGAATCGTCTTCACGACCGAATCTTCAGTCCGTCGAACTTCGATGATGACCGTGGCCAGCCGTTCATAGGAATCGACCGCGGCATCCAAGGACGTTCCCGCAGCATCGGCGCCGACCGCAGTGCTACTCAGCATGATCGACAGCAACAGTGAATTCATCGCCTTCTCCTAATATGAAATGTCCAGAACGACAGATCCGAGATCGTAACAACTTAACGACTATTTATGGGGATTGCTCGTCGAGGAACGTCATCACCAGTGCTTGCTCCATTTCGCCCACGCTGAAACCAAAGGGGCCTCGTCCCCCCTGGTAAGCGACTTTGCCGCGGGAATCGATCACATACAATCGGGCGGGCATCCCGCTGTACGCGTTGCCGACCGGATCGTCGATTTCGTCGACCAGCCACGGAAACGACGGCTGCAGCAACCGGCAGCATTGCTGCGCAACTGTTCTTCGTTCAGCGGTACTGGTCGGTTGCGACACCGCCACGCCGAGCCGCGTGTTGGACTCCATCTTCCAACCGTCGGTGGGGTGAGCTTCGCGAACGTACACACCCAGAAAATCGGCCTCCTCGCGAAACCGCTGGTAAACGTCATCCACCCCCGGATACATCGATCGGAAGGGAGCGCACGTGAAGTTGCCGAACATCAAGACAACAGGCCTGTGACCGATGCGATCCGACAATCGAATCGTCTGGTGACCAGCAAGTGTTTGGAGCGTGAAATCAGGAGCAAGCTGATTGAGTCGCGGTCCCTCGTCGAACGCCCCCAGTTCCCCGTTGAGCATCCCTTTCAGCAATCGTTCCTGAGTTGGTGCATCACCGGGAAAA
The DNA here is from genome assembly GCA_028291515.1 of Schlesneria sp. Lineage (GTDB taxonomy): Bacteria > Planctomycetota > Planctomycetia > Planctomycetales > Planctomycetaceae > Schlesneria. The sequence goes on along the minus strand of JAQGHU010000058.1, from coordinate 930 downwards.
TAGACCGCCGAGATCCCTGCCAACCACGCCTCCCGCAGTCCCTCCAGCGTGGCTTCGTCATTACCATCCGCGACCGAGTCGAAGAACGTCAACCAGTCTTCGCGCGTCAGGCGACCGCTCCCTTTCTTGTCCAATCGCCGCAGCAGTCGATTCACGGGATACGCATGCTGCACCCAGGAGTTCTCTTCAGACCAGTCGAGGTCTTCGGCGGTGATCACCCCATCGCGATTGCGATCCAGTCGAGCGAACCATTCCGGCTTACCCTGAAAGGCAGACGCCGTGATTTCACCAGTCAGATCGATCCCATGACGTCTCGCCAGCGTCGTCCAACAGAATCGCGACTGAGCAGGACCGAACCACCCACTCTCGCCCGTCATCTTTGAACCGCTGGCGAGCGCGATGAACATGCGAACGGCCTCAGGGACCATTTGCCCCTGGTAAGCATCCGCCAACTGGTCGGCGACAGATTTCAGTTCGTCGGGTGAGGCTTCTTTCCCATGCACCAGCGCCGCGAGATCAGCAGGGGTGAATACAGGCCGCAGTGAAGTGGTAGAAGTACTGGCAGACATCGCAAGATCTCTCACGCCGAGCAGGGATCTCGAATGAGATCCCGATCCTCTCGACGTGATCGCGATGATGATGATCGCACGACGTTTTTGAAAGCGATCCCGAACACAGGCCCAATCGATAAACAGGCGAACTGCTCGCGGAACGAATAAAGATGGGGTGCCACGGTTTTGGAGTCTTCGACAAAGCCGTGTCTTCGCTCCCCCTTTGACCTGACCTTCAAGTGAAACAACCATCGTCAAGCACGGTCATTCAGCATCTTGAATCATTCACTCTTGATCCGTGTTCAATCCGTACTACAAACGATTGAAATGTTTGTTTGGCGCGAAGATTTTAGGCGACGAGTTGCGCAAGTTGTTGGAC
>JAQGHU010000110.1 GCA_028291515.1 Schlesneria sp. | reverse complement strand
TGAGCGCACCGTCGAATCCCTCTGGGACCGAATCGGGCAACTCGTCCAAGAATTCCAGCCGCAAGAATGCCTCAACTATTTCAGACACTGCGGATACACTGAAAACTAAACTCGAAATTGCTCTAGTGCGGCTCACTCGCGTGGATCATCCCCGGAAGCAATTATCTGCGCCTGCTCAAGATTAGCCATCTCACCGCGATCCCGACCGCCACAGCGACGATGACAATAGGGACCAAGGCACCTGAGTAGTGAACATTCGGCATGAGTTGTCCTAGCTTTGGGCCGGTGAGATTACTCTCGCCTTCCGAGGCTTCCAGAGGATCAGGTAGGCGGAGAGAAGGGTCAGCGGGAGCACAACAAACTGATGAGCGACAAGACAGAAGCGACGCCGAAACCACAAGTCTCGCTGAACTTTGTATTCACCAAGATCAAAGCCGCACACCCGCCATCGCCAATCGCTTTGTTTGTTCTCGCAGATGCCCCTGTAAAATTGAACGTCGGACAATGATGCGGCCCCATGCCCGTAGTCGCCTGAATGAAGCGTGAATTCATAGCGCTCAAGTCGATATCCGAATTGCGAAATCTCGAAAACATCCTGCCAACGCGACCGACCGACGTTGACAGGTGCCATGATGATGGTCGTCGGCGAAACGACACTTCGGAACCATCCTGCCGCGAGCCCACACGCGATCACGAGCGAGACTACGCCCGCCTTTCGTCGCCAGCCATGGAAGAAGGTGTGCATGGGGGCATGATACCAAATGAGGCGGCCTTCTCGCATCGGCACTGGGTTGTCAGAAGCGGCCAAACCAGTGGCACGGCTGTCGTGATAGGCTGTACACTGCCCCTTCGTTTGCTTTGCCGTTAGGCTGCCGCATTCGGGCGTGAAGTGATCCCGTTTGATCTATCAACTGTGTAAGATCCATGACTCATCCCTATAGCGAGATTCCGGAACTGTTCGACCTTCAAGCCGGGGGGCCGATTGTCCGGATCCCAACGGGCCAGGACGTTCCCTTTACGCCACGCGTCCGCGCGATCGTGGATACGGCCGAGTTTCAGCGGCTGCGCAATATCACGCAACTGGGCCTGGCGGGACGGATCTATCCAGGGGCGACTCATACGCGGTTCGAACATGCCCTGGGTGTCTTTCACAATTCCCTGCGGTATCTATGGCAGCTTGGCAAAGACGAACGGTTTTCGAGCACGGTCAGTGTCCACCAGGCTGAAGTGCTGATGGTGGCCGCCCTGCTCCACGACCTAGGACATTGGCCGTTCTGTCATCCGATCGAAGATATGGGCCTAGCCGACCTACCACCGCATGAAGCGTTCGCGGCCGAGTTCCTTTCGCCATCGCGCGAACTGGGGCAGGTTCTGCAAAGCGAATGGTCGATTGATCCCGCGGAAGTGCTGGACGTGCTGGTCGCGAAAACCGATTCGATGTCGCTGCGGCTGATGCGGTCGGTCCTGTCGGGGCCGATCGATATCGATAAGATGGATTACCTCGAACGAGACAGCCTGCACGCCGGCGTCCCCTACGGACGCAACTTCGACCGCAATCGACTGATCCAGTCGTTGCTGGTGAATGAGTCCGGCGACGGATTGGCCATCACTTCCAAAGGGAAGACCGCTGCCGAGCTGATGGTCTTTGCCCGGTATGTGATGTTCAGCGAAGTCTACTGGCATCATGCGGTGCGATCGGCGACCAGCATGTTTGCTCGCAGTTTCTTCGAACTGCATCGCACGATGGACCTGCCGACGCTGTTTCAGCAGAGTGAATTCGAGGTGATTGCTGAACTGCGGCGTTCGGCCGTCGGCTCCGAAGTCGCGTCACTGCTGGATGGCGTCTTCGGCGTGAAGCGGCGACTTCACAAGCGAGTCGTCGAGTTCAGTCTGTATCAGACTCCCGACTTGTATCGCGCCTTGGCTGGTCGCCCTTACAGCGAACTGATCGGTGTCGGAACGAGAGTGTTGGACACCGCCGAGCGTTGGCTGGGTCGGACCTTGAATCCGACGGACCTGCTGATCGATGCACCGCCGATTCACAAAGAAGTGGAATTCAAGGTCGATATCTTCCATCCTAAGGAAGGGGTCTATCGGCCGCTGAGCCAGGTCTCGCCGGTTGTTGCCGCGTTAGCTCGCACGCAGTTTGATGATTATGTGAAGCGCGTCCGCGTCTTTGCCGAACCGACGCTGGCCCGTGAATTGGCTGGCAATCGCGAATTCACACAATGGTTGACGGACGCGGCCGCGACTTAGCGCTCGGATTTCCGCAGGACTGCCATGCTTCGATCAATTCCCATCAAAAAGTAGCTATGCTATGGGCGGGCAGATGCGCTAGAGTATTGAGCGGCGATGGCATGAGGCGCGCCGCATACGGAGTATGCGGTCTACATTGGGAGATCATCGCGTGATATCTCGACGGCAGGTGTTACAAGCGGGAGCGATTCCGCTGCTTGGCCTTGGGCTGCCGCGATTGTTGTCGGCCAATCCTGCCACAGCGTCTGATCGTCCCAAATCGTGCATCTTCATTTATCAATATGGCGGACTGAGCCAACTCGATTCATGGGATCCCAAGCCCAATGCGCCGAATGAAGTTCGTGGTCCCTATCAGACGATTCCGACCGCAGTTCCTGGCTTTCACGTCGGCGAACTGATGCCCCGGCTGGCAACCCTGGCAGATCGCTATGCCGTGATTCGCTCGATGAGTCACAGCGTTCCCGTGCATGATGTCGCCAACAAGATGCTGCTGGCGGGACAGACGCTGCCGAACCTGGACTCACCCTCTTTTGGAGCCGTCGTCTCCAAGCTGCGTCCCTCGACGGCGAGTGTTCCGTCGCATGTCTGGCTGCAGAAGTTCGGAGGAGGTGCCGCGCCGCCCGAACCCGCCTATTTATCGGGCGGGTTCCTGGGGATGGCTCACAGTCCACTGGTGCTGGGGCTGACTCATGACGATCACCCTGCCAATCCCAAGTTTCAGGTGAAAGCGTTCGATACGGTCGAAGGGGTTTCCATCGATCGGCTGAACTCACGCCGACAACTGCTGGAACGCGTCGAGTCACCAACGACTGGCGTACACGAATCGCACCTGAAATTCCGTGCGCGAGCGTTTGATCTGCTGGCCGGTTCGCACGCTCGCAAGGCGTTTGATATTGAGCAAGAGGCTCCGAAGGTCCGCGATCGGTATGGCAGGCATCCGTTGGGACAGAATCTGTTGCTAGCTCGGCGACTGGTCGAAGCGGGTGTGCGGCTGGTGAATGTTGTCGCTTGGACGGGCTTGGCCGAAGGAGAAAAATTCGTCAGCGTTGAGACGTGGGACATGCACGGAAACGCGGGGATCGACATCTTCGCCAATGGTTGGAACGGCTTGGGCTGGGCATTGCCAAAATGCGATGAAGCGGTTTCGGCGTTGCTCGAAGATCTTTCTGTTCGAGGTCTGTTAGATGACACGCTGGTGGTGTTGGTCGGAGAATTCGGCCGCACGCCGCGAATCAGCCGTGGGGGCTCCGCAATTGGTCGCGACCATTGGCCGAATTGTTATTCCGCCATGGTGGCTGGGGCCGGGATTCGCGGCGGCACCGTTTATGGGTCGAGTGATCAGCAAGCCACCTATGTGAAAGATCGACCGGTTTCGCCCGAAGACTTCGCCGCGACGTTGTTTCATGCGATGGGCATCCCACCGGAAACGCGGATCAGTCCGGATGGGTTTTCTCGACCGGCGAGTACGGGGCAGGTGGTGACGGATTTGTTTTAGTGTTGGGTTTCGTCGCTAACCGAATGTGTGTCGCCGTGAATCGCGACACCGAGAATGTATCTTTGCTTAGTTAACAAGCGTTTTTCACAAGAGCGAGATTGCATTCTACGAAGACTCGGACACGGAGCGATCGCAATAGAACCCTAATATTATTGATGCATGCAGTCGTTGATTCTTCCGCCCCGCAGGGGCATCTTATCGTAGCCCAGGGTAACGCCCTGGGTTCGTGTCTCACCCCACTTTTGGAGCCCTGAAAGGGCGACCTACTTCCTGATGCAGAGTCCAAGCCATGCCGCAATCGCTTGCTAACATCTACATTCACCTAATTTTCTCCACGAAGGAACGTGTCCCATATCTGGCCGATAAATGGCGCCCCGATCTACATGCCTATATGGCGACGGTGCTCGCGAATTTGAACTCGCCGGCGGTGCTCATTAATTCAGTGGAAGATCATGCTCATATCCTCTTCAACATGGGCCGTACGGTGACGCTGGCACAGGTGGTGGAAGACGTGAAGAAATCTTCGTCGAAATGGGTCAAGACACAGTCATCGAAGCTTGCGCGCTTTGCCTGGCAAGCGGGATACGGCGGGTTTTCCGTCAGCGCGTCCAAGGTGTCGACGGTGACGAATTATGTTCGTAAACAAGAAGAACATCACCGCGTGAAATCCTTTCAGGAAGAATTCCGGGCGTTCCTTACGAAACATAAAATCGAATTCAATGAGAGGTACGTGTGGGATTGATAGGAAGTTCAGACCAATTACGGAGGCATGTCATACGCCGTTTGGACAATCCAAATGAATGTTCATGGTGGCGAATTTTAGATCGCCCTTACAGGGCTTGGGATTTGTCGTGCTGCCATAACCCAGGGCGTCGCCCTGGGCTGCAATAGGCCACGCCTTTGGCGTTCCGGAGGAATGCTTGATCACACGTCCATTGCAGTGCCACAGATTCACCATCATTGAATTGCTGGTCCCCGGAACACCGGGGGCCAGTTTGCTTTGGGCTCCGGGCCGCGGAAGGGAAATCTAGCCGTTAAGTCCCGCGAGTATGCCCGAATAGCTCGATATGTCGCCGCGGGGAGAGCCGATAGCCCAACCGTTCGGCTGCTGGTTGTAGCCATTGCGTGCGCGAGGCCAACTCGGGAGCGCTCACTCCCTGCGGCATCAACCAGACTCGGTCGCCGGTGACGTTGGGAAAGGCGCTCAGATAGGCCGCCACTTCGTCCAGATCGGACGGTTGGTCGATTACGAATTTGAACTGATAGTTGTAGTTGTCGATCAACTGTCGAAGCGGTTCGGTTCGCCGACGGATTCGATTGTGGCGTTCCTGCCAGCGACCTGCTTCGTGGGGGCTGGAGTTGGACATCTTCGGACTGATCGACATCAGGTTCGCGGCCACAGGACGAAAGATCGTGCCAGCAGTCTCGACGGTGATGAATCGTCCGGCGTCGGTGAGAGCTTGGGATAGTGGGACGATCTGCGGTTGAAGCAGCGGTTCTCCCCCGGTGAGGACAACGTGCTGGCAATCGATTTTAAGCAAATCAGCCAGCAGTGCCTGCCAGTCCTGGTGAGATCCCTCGGGATGCCAGGAGGTGTAGGGCGTGTCGCAGAACCAGCACCGTAAGTTGCAACCCGTGGTGCGTACGAAAATGGAAGGCGTTCCACAGAATTCGCCTTCACCCTGGATTGATTGAAAGACCTCGGCAATTCGCACTTGGGCAGACCACTACTTCACATACGGAGCCGGGTCGGTCAAACCAGCATCCGCGAATCCCTTCAGCCGCAATTGGCAGGAATCGCAGTGACCGCAGCTTTTCCCATCTGTGTCTGGATCATAGCAACTGTGAGTCAGACCGTAATCAACGCCCAGTGCGATTCCGCGTTGAATAATCTCGGCCTTGGTGAGAGCGATGAGTGGTGCATGCACCTTCCAGGGAACTCCTTCGACGCCGGTCTTCGTCGCCAGTCGAGCCAGATTGCGGAACGCGGCGATGTATTCCGGCCGACAATCGGGATAGCCGCTGTAATCGACGGCATTGACACCGATAAAGATATCTTCCGCTCCCAGTACTTCGGCCCAGCCGAGTGCCATCGACAAGAAGATCGTATTGCGAGCCGGCACGTAGGTGATCGGGATACCGGTTGACATCTGATCGTCGCTGCGATCCTTGGGAACGTCGATTTCGGCCGTGAGGGCCGAACCACCGAACGCCCGCAGGTCCAGCGGAACGACGATTTGTCGCTTCACCCCGGCCGCAGCGCAAACTCGCTTGGCCGCTTCCAGTTCAAAGCGGTGCCGCTGCCCGTAATCGAAAGAGATCGCACAAGGTTCGAAGCCTTCTTCCTGTGCAATGGCAAGAATCGTGGCAGAGTCTAGTCCGCCGCTCACCAGCACCACGGCCAACCGTGGACTCGATGCAGTCATGTTTTCCGGTCCGAATTGTGACAATGGCCCGCGATGCAAGGCTGAGCGTACCGCGCGATTGTGTGGACTGTCGAGGGACTGTTTGGTTTGTGCAGCAGGCTAGGAGTGGACGCATTTGTGAAATTGAATGGACGAGGTGTTTCGGTTGGAGAGTGGGGGGAGTCGATGTGTGAACAACTTCCTATGACGTTCGCCCCAAGGTCTTGGCGACCTCGGCTACGACGACGGGACTGGACACACCGCGGGTGCTGGACGAAGATACCTTAATCTGTCCGTCAGGCCGTCATTGAGGTTTCTTGAAATGCCGAAGTTCGCCGTGATTCTGCCGGCTGCGGGAAAGAGCAGCCGATTCGCGACGCAGCAGTCTAAAAAGAAGGTCTTTGTCGAACTCAAAGGGCGACCGGTCTGGGTCCGTACCGCCGAGTTGTTCACCAATCGCGATGATGTCGTGCAGACGATTCTGGTCGTGTCACCAGACGACTTGGAGTGGTTCAAAGACAAGTTTCGTCCCAACTTGGCGTTTATGGACATTGAGATCGTCACGGGTGGGGCCGAACGAGCAGATTCTGTGATGAATGCCCTCGCCCGAATCCGCGCCGACGTCGATTTTGTAGCGGTCCACGACGCCGCTCGCCCCTTAATCGTGAAAGATTGGGTCTCCAAAGTCTTCAAAGCGGCCGAGCTACACGGAGCGGCGATGCTGGCGACGCCGATCACGAGCACGTTGAAACGAGTCGGACCCGATAAGCGGATCGAAGAGACGGTGTCTCGCGAGAACCTGTGGGCCGCGCAGACACCTCAGGTGTTCCGTCGCCAGTTGCTACTGGATGCGTACGCTCAGCGACGCGGGCTGCACGCCACTGATGAGGCGCAACTAGTTGAGCAGTTAGGACATGCGGTGCATGTTGTGGAAGGTTCTCCGCTGAACATCAAGATCACGTCGCAGGACGATTTTCGGATGGCCGAGTTCCTGATGGAAGCACTGCCGAAAGAGAAGCTTCCGGGGTTCCTGCACCCCTTCGCGGACGAGCGGGATTAACGGATCGATTGGTGGAAAACGCGGAACCGGATGCAGCCCTTGTGGCTAGGAATATGCATGTTCATTTATGCGTTGAGGGCTTGATTGTTGCAGAACACCCTTGAATTGTTCATAATCCGCGACCTTTGATAAATTGAGAATTTGGCTGATTGCCGTTCCCTGCGTGGCTTGCTCCCGCAGAAGTGACGCAACAGCTTGTTATGAACGCCCGTACGAAAGGCTAACCGACTGTGTTGAAGACGATGGAACCCGTCAACATTCGAGCAATCCTGAGTAACAAGGGGCACGTGACCGCCGACGAACTGGCTCAGATGCGACGCGCTATCGCCAGTGATCAAGTCGTGCAGGCGCGAGTTGAAATCGACGCCTTACTGCGTGACGTTGAAGGTGGCGGAGCTGCCGGATCGACCGTTCGCGCTGGGATCGGTGCCTACCTGCTGGGACAACACGCCATCGCCGAACGTCTGCTGGCCTCGGCCGGCGACGACGGAACTGCGCTGTACGTGCTGGCTCTGACATTGCTGTCACTGAACAAGTACGAAGAAGCCGAAGAGAAGTTTTCCGCCGCTGCCAAGGCCGGCTACGATCCCGTCGAATGCACCTTGAAGCGCGCTGGTGCTCAGCGTCAGCAAGGCAAGCTCGACCTGGCCGAAGCGACGTTGAAGCAAGCCGGTCCTGAACGGGCCAGCCGAGCAGACTACTCCTACCAGATGGGATGCATCTTCTCGGATCGTGGCGATACCTATGGTGCGATCGAACACTTCGAACGCGCTGTCGATATGGATTCGCATCACGCTCAGGCCCTGTTCCGCCTGGCCGGTGAGAATGCCCGTTACGGCAACGACAACGAAGCGATTCGTTTGTACGAGCAGGCTTTGAGCCGACCTCCGTATCATCTGGGTGCCCTGATGAACCTGGGGCTGCTGTACGAAGACAAAGGCAACTACTCGGCTGCAGCATTCTGCTTCCGTCGCGTGCTGGCGTACGATCCGACTCACGAACGCGCCAAGATGTACATGCAGGACATCGAAGCGACCAGCGAGATGTACTACGACGACGACATGGCTCGCAACGAAGCCCGTCTGGCTCAGTTGCTCAGCCGTCCCGTCACCGACTTCGAATTGTCCGTTCGCAGCCGTAATTGCCTGGCGAGCATGAACATCGTCTCGCTGGGCGACCTGACGAAGATCACCGAAAACGACTTGCTGGAAGGTAAGAACTTCGGCGAAACATCACTGGTCGAGATTCGCGATCTGATGGTCGCTCACGGACTCAGCATCGGCCAGAACCTGCAACAGACGAAGGCCAAGGATTCGTACGGTGGTGGGACTGGCGGCGGTGCTCCTGTCGGCGGTGGAACGGCTGCGGGTGGCTTCCCAGCGTTCGCTCCAGACTTGTCGCCACAAGAACAGGCGATGCTGTCGCGACCGGTTTCCGATCTGAACCTGTCGGTTCGTGCCCGCAAGTGTATGGCTCGCCTGGCTATCTCCACGTTGGCCGAACTGGTTCAACGCTCGCCAGACGAACTGTTGGCGACCAAGAACTTCGGTGTCACCTCGCTGAATGAAATTCGTCAGCAATTGGGTGAAATGCAACTGAAGCTACGTAACGACTGATCTCTGGTAAAAGGGCGGTCTCTTCAGGCCGCCCTTTTGCTTTTGCCGTCTGCGATGGAGTGCAGGCCGTGGCCAATGGCGAAGATCGCAAGCCGAAGGACTCCCGGAAGACTTTGGGAGTCTGGCTGATTCTGGTGGCCGCAACAGTGATGCTCGTGATCGTTGTTCGCGTCGATTCCAGTCGAGAAGACTCGCCCGCGTTGCGAGTGAAATCCGCACGGCCCGCAGTGGTGAAGCCGCCGGTCACTTCTGTGCTGCCATCCAAGACGGCAGACGCTCCACCAGTAATCCGAGTCAACCTGACACCGGGTGGAGAAAGCAGCCTGCAACTTGAGATTCGGGGATCTTTCACAGTCCGCCGAATCGGCGGCACACGTGAACTTGGCAGGGGAGCCAGCTTGGCACCGACCAAGGTCGTGGCGAACAAGACTGAGATCAAAATCGGTTCCTTGAGTTACCCCGAAACTCAACTCGAAGTTGTCTCCAAAGATGATCCGGGCATTCGGGTGAACAATCATCTCTATCGCGGCGTGATCCGTTTGTGCCGACGGACGGACGGATTGATTTCTGCGGTCAACGTGTTGCCGATGGAAGAGTACCTTGTCAGTGTGGTCGATTCCGAGATGCCGGCAGCGTTTCCCGAGGCGGCCAGGCAAGCGCAGGCTATCGTGTCACGGACGTATGCCCTCTACCAGAAGGAGCATGCTGACCCTGCTGCGTTGTACGACCTGTTTTCGACTCAACGCAGCCAGAAGTATCTGGGAGTTGAATACACGACTGACTCGGGTCGACGCTTGGCGGGCGAGTCCGCATCGAGTCGGGCGGCGGTCGCGGCAACTCGCGGTTTGGTCTGCATGAAAAAGTCAAAACTGTTTTGCACTTATTATTCGGCTGTCTGCGGTGGGCGCACCACGAATGGAGCTGGAGTGTTCGCCGATGCTGGCGAGTTGACCTCGGTCCCCTGCGAATGGTGCCATGAGTCGGACTACTATCGTTGGACCGTTCCGTTTGAGCGGGCCGAGTTTTCGAAAAAGACCCAGCAATTAACATCGCTGTCGAAGGTCACGTCGATTCGCCAGACTGCGGGGCCGGGAACCGGAGTGATCTCGCGATTCCGCCTGACGGATGGTGCGAAGACCGCCGAGGTAAATGGGATCGAACTGCGAGATCGTCTCGGTCTGCGCAGCCCTCATTTTGCATTGGTGATGGAGAAGGACAAGGTACGAGCCGAGGGACGCGGCCACGGTCATGGAGTCGGATTCTGCCAGTGGGGAGCCCGTGGTCAGGGCTTGGTGGGGAAGACAGCCAAGGAGATTGTCGCTCATTATTATCCAGGGACTGAACTGAAGAAGCTGGACTACTGACCGAATCACGAGCTAAGGCTCGAACGCCAGGTTTGCTGCAATCAACGGCGTGTACGTGGGGCCACTCGGTCCCATGTCAGAGCGATATAGAGTCAGCGTCAGCGGCCTGACGGTTCCGAAGTCTGTGGTGGTGTGTTCGTGAATGAAATCGGTGAGGTCTCGAGGAGGCTGCAATTTGACGCGAGCCAGCGTCAGATGTGGCTGAAACGATCGCGTTTCGCGGGCAAAGCCAAGCTGCTCGCAACGACTTGCCAACTGGTCGGCCAACTGAATCAAAGGTAGTGGATTCGCAAAACCGGCCCAGACGACTGTTGGCCGAGAAACGTTCGGGAAGGCACCGATCCCGCAAAGTATTAACTGCGAAAATCGAACCGAGCTTGCTACATCGTGAATGACTTCACCGAGACTCGATACGAGTGACTCGTCTGTTTCGCCCAGAAACACCGTTGTGAGGTGGAGCTGATCGGATGAGATGACTTTTAGCGGAGGGCGCATTGCCTGAAGCCGACTCAAGGCGAGTGTGATTGCTTCGGTGGGGCTGATTGGAACTGCGATAAAGGTCCGCATCGCGTCGATTCAATGACCTGAGTTTAGTGAGGTCGATTTTGCCAGGCTTGTTTGAGTTCATCGAATCCGCGTAACGGTCCACCTGTGGGCTCGGGAGTTCCACCGTTTGGGGCCTTGCCGCTGGCATTCTCAGGTCGCGGCCGATCGGCTTTCGCTTCTTGCTTGGACGAACCATTCGGGCGATTGGCCTGCGCCGTGGCGGGCGTCGACTTGCGAGCGGTCTCGGTGACGGCTCCGTCCGGAGCAATCATAGTCAGGCCGATTCGTTTGCGTTCGCGATCGACGCTGAGGACCCAGACGGTCACGACATCGCCGATGGAGACGATGTCTTGCGGGGATCGAACGAAGTGTGTGGCGAGTTGGCTGATGTGAATCAAGGCCGAGTCTTTAAGGCCAACATCGACGAAGGCCCCGAAGTCCACGACGTTGAGGACGGTACCTTGCAGCTCCATCCCGACTTCGATGTCGTCCAACGAGAGGACACCCTTACGAAAAATAGGCAGAGGCAAGTCGGCGCGAGGGTCGCGGCCGGGACGCAGCAGCGCATCGATGATATCGGTCAGTGTTGGCAGGCCGACCGTGATCTCACTGGCCAGTTGGGCCGGATCGATCGTCGACAACTGAGCCCGGAGCGGTGATCGGTCAGCACTCGGTCGCAACAGGTCTGGGGAGACTTGGCAACGAGTCAGTAGCAGGCGCGCGACTTCGTAGCTTTCCGGATGAATCCACGTGTTATCGAGCGGTTCATCTCCATCCAGTTTCAAGAAGCCAGCCGCTTGCGTAAATGTGGCGGGACCGACGCCGGGGACATCGAGCAGTTGTTTGCGATTCTGGAAACGGCCTGTTTTCTCGCGGTATTCGACGACACGGCGTGCGATCAATTGATTGAAGCCAGAGACGTGCATCAACAGCGAGGGGCTGGCCGTATTGAGGTCAACACCGACAAAGTTCACACACGATTCCACGACATCGTCCAAGGCCTCTTTCAACTGTTTGGCATTCAGATCATGCTGGTACATTCCCACGCCGATATGTTGCGGTTCGATCTTCACCAGTTCGCTCAGCGGATCCTGTAGGCGTCTACCGATACTCACAGTGCCGCGGGCCGTGGCGTCGAGGTTGGCGAATTCCTGCTGAGCCACCGTGCTGGTAGAATAGATGCTGGCTCCCGCTTCGTTCACAACGATGTAGCGAATTTCGGGGCATTCGGCGGCAATCATCTCGGAGACAAGTTCTTCCGTTTCGCGACAGCCGGTGCCGTTGCCAATGCAGATGACCTGGGAGTTGTGTTCGCGAAGGAAGGCGACCAGTCGGGTTCGTGCTTCGGCTTTCCGTTCGGCCGATCCGACGATGCTGATCAGGTCGATACCTAGCAACGCGCCAAATTCATCGAGAGCCGCCAGCTTGCAGCCGGTACGGAACCCTGGATCGATGGCCAGAATACGTTGATCTCGGAGGGGTGGCTGCAGGAGGAGTTGTCTGAGATTCTGTGAAAAGACCGAGATCGCATGTCGTTCGGCCTTCTCCGTCAAATCGCGACGGGCTTCGCGTTCGAGTGCCGGTCGAACGAATCGTTCCAAGGCATCGACGACGCAAGCAGAAAGATACTGGCGGCAGGAATGCTTCTCGATCCGCTGTTGTTCAAAGGCGGATCGCTGGGCTTGTTCGCCATCCCAATCGAAACTGACCCGCAATGCTTTCTGTTCTTCACCGCGGTTCAATGCCAGGATTCGATGAGGCGGGATCTTGGAAATTGGTTCCGTGTATTCGAAGTAGTCGCGAAACTCGGGGTGAGTCTGATCGGCCGTCTTGGTTCCCACGGAGGCCAGGCGTCCGGTCTGCCGAGCGACGACACGGCAGCGTTCTCGCAAGTTCGCATCGTCCGAGATCTTCTCTGCCAGGATATCGGCCGCGCCGGCCAAGACGCCTTCGATATCCACCAGCTCTAGCTCGGGGTTCAGAAAGGCCATGGCGGCGTCTCGCAATGTGGCATCGGAAACGGCTTGATTCCAGACGTTCTCGGCGAGCGGTTCCAACCCTTTTTCGCGAGCAATCGTAGCTCGCGAACGGCGCTTGGGTCGAAACGGTAGATACAAATCTTCGAGTCGTTTCAAGGAATCGGCTCGTTCAATCTCGGCTCGCAGTTCGGGGGTCAGCTTTCCTTGACCATCGATCAATCGCAGGATATCGGCGGCACGTTCGGCGAGTTGCCGCAGAGCTGACACGCGTTCCTGAACCGCGCGAATCTGCTCTTCATTGAGGTTGCCGGTGCGTTCCTTGCGATAGCGCGTGATGAAGGGGACCGTGTTGCCTTCGTCGAGCAACTGCATCGTTTGCGCGACTTGATCGAGTCGCAGATGCAATTCGCTTGCGACGCGCGCCAGATCTACAGTGGTCGTTGTTTTCGGATCCATCATCAAAAGCCGTTCCATAGCCAACTCAGCCCTACCTTGAACCAATATGGTATCGCATTTTCGGGCAGCAATGGGAAGGCAACGGCAGAGTATCTACTATGACAAATCATCGCCGCGGTTGTGGTGGCGGGGCCTCGGGAGTGGATTGCTTGTTTTCCCGAGATCTGTTTGCAGTGGCATGGGCCAAAGAACAAGGTCAGTAACCTTTCCCGATCGTTGCGCGTAGAATCAGATCATTCAGCGAAAAGCGAGTCTTTCCTAAAACATCAGCCTCGCTTCCATCAAACATGGATCCCCAAGTTTACAACGAGAACTGAAGATGTCTGAGTCTTCCGGACAACGATTTCGAGAAGCGATTGAATCAGAGCGACCGCTGCAGATCATGGGAGTGATCAATGCGTACTGTGCTCGACTGGCTGAGCGAGCCGGGTTCCGTGCGCTGTACCTTTCCGGAGCCGGGGTCGCCAATGCTTCGTTTGGTTTACCCGACTTGGGAATGACGAACCTGGCCGATGTCGTTGAAGATGCGCGGCGGATCACTTCGACCACAAATCTTCCCTTGCTGGTCGACTGCGATACCGGATGGGGTAGCCCGTTGACGGTCGCACGGACAGTTCGTGAGATGTCGCGAGCAGGTGTGGCGGCGATCCATCTCGAAGATCAAGTGGACGCAAAGCGATGTGGTCACCGACCGGGCAAGCAGCTCGTCACCGCTGACGTGATGGTCGGGCGTCTGAAGGCTGCGGTCGATGCGAGGGTCGATAATGGCCTGGTGATTATGGCTCGGACCGATGCGGCGGCGGGTGAAGGTGTCGAAGCGGCCATCGAACGGGCGGCGAAGTATGTTGAAGCGGGAGCCGATGCGATCTTTGCCGAAGCACTGACCGAGTCTGAGCACTTTCGACAATTCACGCGGGCGATTAAAGTTCCGGTCCTCGCGAACATGACCGAATTTGGCAAAACTCCGTTGATGAAGGTCGATGAGATGCGCGACCTTGGTGTGCGGATGGTCTTGTATCCCCTGACCGCGTTTCGTGCGATGAATGCGGCGGCACTGAATGTGTATGAGACCGTGCGATTAGTTGGGACACAGCAATCACTGCTCTCGTCGATGCAGAGCCGGACCGATTTGTATGACGTTTTGAATTATCACGAACTCGAAGCGAAACTGGATCGCGACGAGTGATTGACCTGTCTGATCGATCTTAAGAGGTGACAGCATGAGTGGCGGATTGGAAGGAATCGTGGCGGGACGCACCGCGCTCTGCACCGTTGGCAAAGAAGGTTGCGGGCTGACTTATCGAGGCT
The DNA here is from genome assembly GCA_028291515.1 of Schlesneria sp. GTDB lineage: Bacteria > Planctomycetota > Planctomycetia > Planctomycetales > Planctomycetaceae > Schlesneria. The sequence continues at coordinate 69,131 of JAQGHU010000110.1, read as the reverse complement.
ATTCGATTGAAGATCTGGCCGAACACGCGACTTTCGAAGAGGTCGCCTGGCTATTGCTGAGAGGCGAGTTGCCCACAGCGGAGCAACTGAGTGGCTACCGCCAGAGGCTGCGTGGCCTACGATCACTTCCAGCGGCGCTCAAGAGCGTCCTGGAACAACTGCCAGCGAACTCGCATCCAATGGACGTGCTGCGAACAGGTTGCTCGGCCTTAGGCTGCATGGAGACGGAGACGGCATCACAAGGTCAATTTGACATTGCCGATCGGCTGCTGGCGGTGTTTCCATCGATGCTGATGTATTGGCATTGGTTCCATAAGAACGGGACGCGGATTGAGACCGAGACGGACGCGGATTCGATTGCAGGGCAGATTCTGTGGCTGCTGCATGGTCGTGCTGCCGCGGCCAGCCATCAGCGTGTGATGGATTCGTCATTGATCCTCTATGCTGAACATGAGTTCAACGCGTCGACATTTACCGCTCGCATCGTGGCTTCGACCTTGTCTGACTTCCATTCAGCCATCACGGCAGCGATTGGAACTTTGCGAGGGCCTTTGCATGGCGGGGCCAATGAAGCGGCGTTTGAATTGATTGATCAATTTAAGACGCCGGAAGAAGCCGAAACAGGAGTGATGGAGCTGCTACGGAAGAAGACCAAGATCATGGGATTTGGCCATCGCGTTTATCGCACCTCGGATCCTCGTTCGGATGTGATTCAGAAGTATGCGGCCAAGCTGGCTGCTGAAGTCAAAGACACGCGGCTGTACCCGGTTTCCGAGCGAATTGAAGCGGTGATGCGTCGCGAGAAGAAGCTGTTTCCTAACCTGGACTTCTACAGCGCGAGTGCCTACCACTTCCTTGGGATCCCGACGCTGTTCTTCACGCCGCTGTTTGTCTTCTCGCGGATTTCAGGTTGGGCGGCACATGTCATCGAACAGCGGGGCGACAACCGGCTGATACGCCCCGCCGCGGACTATGTTGGTCCTGAGCCACGAGCCTTCGTGCCGCTGGCATCGCGGAAGTAGATTGACGTGACCGTCTGATAATGGTCGTTTTGGATCTGGGTGCCACGGCCTTGCCGTCTTCGGTGTGGCCGCGTCTTCGGTTAAAGACACGGCGACGTCGAAGACTCCAACACCGTGGCCCCTGTGATTGTTGTCGTTGAGACAAAAGAGAAAACGCATGAGTGCGATATCGAATGAGATCCGTGAGCCAGATCAGATCGTTGGGCAGATCGCGGACTATGTCTGTGCGGCCCCCCATTTCAGCGACGAAGCGTTGGATACAGCGCGGCTTTGTTTGTTGGATAGCCTGGGGTGTGCTCTGCTGGCACTGGATTTTCCTGCTTGTACCAAATTGATCGGTCCCGCCGTTCCCGGAGCGACGCTGGCGAACGGGGCACGTGTGCCTGGAACGGATCTGTCGCTCGATCCGATTCAAGCGGCGTTTTGCTTTGGGACGATGGTTCGCTGGCTGGATTACAACGACACCTGGCTGGCGGCCGAATGGGGGCATCCGTCTGACAATCTGGGGGCCATTCTGATGGTCGCGGATTGGTTGAATCGGCAACGGGGTCACTCTCGGCCTCCGCTGACGATCCGTGACGTTCTGATCGCGATGATTCAGGCGTACGAAGTGCAAGGAATCCTAGCACTCGACAACGCTTTTAACAGGGTCGGCATCGATCATGTGATTCTGGTACGAGTCGCCTCGACCGCGGTCGCTACTCGGATGCTGGGGGGAACGCGCGATCAAGTTGCCAACGCAGTCAGTCAGGCGTGGCTCGATGGCGGCCCGCTGCGAACCTATCGACACGCTCCGAATACGGGTTCGCGAAAGAGCTGGGCGGCCGGGGATGCGACGCGACGGGCTGTGCAATTGGCGCTATGGACGTTGTCTGGGGAGATGGGTTACGCGACGGCATTGACCGCCACGACCTGGGGATTCCAGGACGCGATGTTTCGTGGTCGGACGATCACGTTGGCTCGGCCGTTCGCGAACTATGTGATGGAACACATCCTGTTCAAGGTGTCGTTCCCGGCCGAGTTTCACGGTCAAACGGCCGTGGAAGCGGCTTTGAAATTGCATCCGCTAGTAAAAGGACGCTGGGATCAGATCGCGAAGATTCAAATCGAGACACAGGAACCAGCGGTTCGCATCATTGCGAAGTACGGCCCGCTGAATAACCCGGCCGACCGCGACCATTGCATCCAATATATGGTGGCGATCGGCTTGATTCAGGGGACACTGACCGCGGACGACTATGAAGATGCCGCCGCGAAGAATCCGTTGGTGGATCAACTTCGAGACCGCATGACAGTCGTGGAACGGCCCGAGTATTCACGTGACTATCTCGATCCCGACAAGCGATCGATTGCCAATGCCATTCAAGTTACTTTTGCGGATGGAACACAGACGCCACGGATCGAGATCGAAGACCCCCTCGGTCATCGTCGCCGCCGCGCCGAAGCGCGACCGGCTTTGATCGACAAGTTCAAGCACAATACGGCTGGTAAGCTGCGAGATGTTGAACAGCTTGCCAATCTGTTTAACGATGCGGTGACGCTGGATGGCATGACTGCTTCTCAGTTCGTCGATTTGGCACTTCCGTCGGCATGAGCCTAAGGAGCGGCTGGGTTCCGTTCGTTTGCGACAATAACCGCGTCATCTAAGAAGTACAACGCATACATCGTGTCCTTTTCATATTCAGGGGCGATCCTGAAGATGCCGATGACCTCCATCGAGCGATTTGACGGGACGTGGTTCGTGGTTTTGCCCGGTGCCAAGGCCACGTGTAACAGTTCATAGACTTTCGCATCGACGCCAAAGTTCATAGCGCGTGCTGAATGGTCGAGGACAAATTCACGGATCCCTGTATCCTCAAACGTGGGAAACATGTAACCGCGGATTCGAATCTTCGTTCCCTCGAGTTCTTTCAGCCAACTTGGGAAGCTTTTCACGTCATCCTCTGTGACGGAGTCGATGCCGAGAACTGCCTTCAGATTGAGATCTGCAAAACTCACATTCAGAGCACCAGATAGTTCGTCCTTCGAAAACACTTTTGGCTCTGGGTTCGCAATCTCCAATGCCGAAACCGCGCCCGGAGATTCGCGTTGTGATTCCACCATGACGACGGCAGTGAGCGAGTCTGAAGAACTGGTAGACTCGGCCACAGCTTCGTTTTTCACCGACGATTCGAAGTCCGTCCGGCGGTTTGCGATTTCGGGGGACGATCCACAACCATTCATGAATGCCAAAGTACTGGCGACAATCAATGACGTACGGTGGCGACACCTCAAGTTCATTTGTGAGCTCCGTCGAATCTTGGACTACTTCGTTTTCAGACGATTTCCGTATCCGGCAGCCTCGTAGAGTTTGGAGGTTCGCTCGAAGGACGGATCTTTTGCATTGAGCAGCGTCAGGTGACGCGGGGCGAGCAAGCCGAGGGCGTCGGGGATGTCCAGAACTTTCAGGACGTTCAGCAGGATGGGGCCTTCGCGATGTGAGGCGGGGGGATCGACGGCGATGACTTCGGCGATGCTGGTTTCATTGAGTGCGGCGTACGCGCCGAGGATTCCGGCCTGGCCTCGACCGGCGACGCCGATGGTCAGCTCGTTTCCTTCCACTTCGTGCAGCATCCGGGCGACGGATTGGATGTCCCAGATTCGGCCGATATCAACGGTGCGGCCCAGGAGTGCTGAGGCACGTGCCACATAGTTGGGAGGATTGGTCGCGGTCCATTTCGTGGTCTGGCCACTGCCGCGGGGACTGACGATGACAACGGCTTGTCCATGCGGGATGACCTTGGAGGCCCATTCCGGCAGTTGGCCTTCGGATTCATCCGCGTTCAAAATGATCAACCAGATCCGCTCGGGATGCTCGGGCGAACGTTTGATGTCGGTCTCGGCCTTGGTTCGCTTGGCCGTGACAATGACTTCGTCTTCGGTTTGAAGCATCATCATCCCGGTTTTCTCATTCTCTTCGCGAAGCTGCGCGGCGGCGACCTGATCGGGCCACTCGTTGAAGACACGCTCCAGTAGTTCTTCTCGCAGGCTCTCGGACCACTTGGTGTATTCGGCTCGCGTTTTCGGGGATGCGGGGGTGGCGAGCGTCACGAATGATTCATCAATCTTGGCATTGATGCGGTCGGCAGGAAGATCTTTGTCCTCGGGGAAGACACGCAGATCCTGGCCTTCGATCTTGGGAAGTGGCGGTTCGTTGACTTCGCCGTTGTCGTTTTTGAGGTGCTTGTTGATCCAACGATAGGCCATCAATCGCAGTTCGACATTGTCGCTGTGGCCTCCGGGGGTGACGCCGATATCGAACAGGTCGCCTGGTTTCTTCTCGTACCAGCGATACAGATCCGCTAATCGATCACGGATTCGTTCGTTGGCTGGCATGGGAAAGATCGGATCGTAGCCGGAGTTCTCGAACAGCATGGCTCGTGGAACGATCAGGGCGGCGATCGTCGACCATTCCCAGCGATAGGTGTTGTAGAAGAACATGCAATCGCAGTGGCCATTGCAGACCTTGTTGACGACGTAGCTCTCGAGGTCGCTCATCCCGCTGACGGGGACGCAGACTTTGACTCGTTCGTCCGCGGCGGCAATCCAGAAGGTCGCCGCACCACCTCCGCTGATGCCGGTCACGGCCAGTTTGTCGGCATCAACCTCAGGACGGCTGATCAGATAGTCGATCGCGCGAGTGCCATTCCAGCATTCGACTCCCGCTGGAGTGTAGCCTGCCGATTGCCACCACCAGCGATTCTCTCGGTATGTGCCGTGATGAGTCCCGGCGATCTCTCCCAGTTGCAGAGTGTCGATGATCAGGCAGACATATCCGTGCGTTGCAAACCACTGTCCGTGATGCTGGAAGGCAGTCTTGTTGCCATCGCGACCTTTGCCGGAATGACCGCAGACGTACAGCACCGCGGGAAGCTTGCCTTCGATCTTGGCGGGAAGATACAGGTTGCCGGTGACATACAGGCCGGGCTTACTCTGGAAGTGAATGTTCTCGACGCGGTAGCCGTCTCGTTCCAATTTGCCGGTGACCTTGGCGTTGAGCGGAGTCCGTTCGGGCAACGGCCACAGGCCGAGCATGTCGAAGAATTCTTGCTTCAGCTTGGGGCGTTTGGCTTCCCAATCCTCTTTCGACTCGGCCCCTTCGTGGATCCGTTCGCTCAGGCGAGTGGCTTCGAGCGTGAGATGCGATTCGATGACGGCGTCACCGAACGAGATTTTCGGCGGTTGTTCCTGGGCCTGGATCAGACTGCCGCAGCACAACAGGACAAAAGCCGAACGACGGATAAACATGGTTGAGTTCCTCAGGGCAATCAGGAATCGTTGCCTGGTAAGTCTGGTGATTCGCCTCTAGGAACGCAAAGCCTCGCAAATTGTCCATTTATCATGAGGATGAAGAAAACATGTTCTCACGCGAAGCCGCGGAGGCACGAAGAAGAAGAAGTTTGAAACACAGAGTCACTGAGGGCACAGAGGAAGATTGAACTATTAGAAAGAGATAGTAGGCTTTGAGTGTTCAAGATTTCGTTTTTCTCTCTGTGACCTCTGTGTTGCAAACTCCTTGGATTTCATTCCGACTTCAGTGTGTTTAATCGAGAACCAGCATCTGGTGGAGATCTAACGGAGGTAGTTCTAAAACGGGCCCGTTGGCGTTGAGGATCTTGGGTGCGAGGTGTCCGGGTTCGATGAACATCTCTTGGAAGTCCTGATTGCCGAGATGGATCTTGATGCCGTGGATCGGGATCGTTTCTTCGCGCAGGGGGACATCGACGGCGGGCAGTCCATGGTTGGCGGTGGTGTTCAGGCCGTTGAAGAAGTGGATGATCAGTCGATGTTGCTTGTTGGATCGGATCGCGGGCTGGTGCCAGTAGGTCACCTGCACGCACTTGGGGGCCTCGATTCGGATGGGGAACTGGTGCTCTTCACCAGCAGCCCATTCGATCAATCGTGTCAGCATCCTGCGCTGGTACGGGTAGGAATAGCTCCACATGGCTGCATCCAGGCAGGCGGGAAGATAGGCGACTCGGCCCTTTCCAAATCCTCGCGCGATGATGCCGGGAATGGCGGCGTTCGGAGTCGTACCGGCAGCAGTTGGAGTCAATCGGGCGATGACTTCGTCGGCCTGCGGTTCGGTCACCAACACTTGCGGACCCTTGAACGTGGCGACTCGGGCCGGGACGAGTTCTCGAAGTACGGCGTCGTTCCAGATCGGCGATTCTGTCCATTGCAGCGTGGCAGCGCCGACTCGCTGCTGCCAATAGGCTTCATCGACCGTGATTGCGAAATTCGCATCGAGCGATTCTCGTTTTACGGGTGCAGCAGGCCGACCACGATAGGAAACGCCGAACAGATCTTTCAAGCCGAAGTCAGGTCGTGGTTGTCCGAGTTCATCACATAGTGATGTTTCGCCCGTGGCAACCAATCCCCCGCCCCTTTGCACAAACTTGCGGATCGCAGCCAGTTGCGCATCCGAAAGAGCGGCAGAACAGGGAAGGATGAGGACCTTGAATTCGGCGAGTGCGTCGTCAGTCACGTCCCAATCGTTGATTAATGTCAATGGGAAGTGCTCTTCCATACCGACTCGAAAGGTCCCGAAGACATGGGGCAGGAAACGCTCGGCGATGTCGCGGTAGGCGTAGAACTGTCGAGTCTGTTCGCTGACGAGCAGAGCCGCCCATCTCAATGGCGTGGTCTGTGCGATCAGAGTTTCACGCCGCTTGATCTCGTCGAAGACGGCGGCGATCGATTCCTGGTGGCCCGACCAACCGAGGGATTCCGCGCTGACGCTGCCATTCGTCAGCCCGAGCATTGAACGAGTGATCCGTTCGTGTTTCGGGAAGCTGTCGGTCCCATACGGGTTTCCTCGGGACATGAGATACGCTTCCGAGGCGGCGGGGCGATCGCCGGCGACGGCTCGTGAATAGGCGGCACCGAACGCCGGGGCGACGCTGGCCCCAAAGTTCGTTTCATCCAGCCACCATTCCTGCATCGGGAGATCGAAGAGTTGGTTCATGCGCGTGGGCATAGCACGCGGCGAATGCAGGAAATGTCCGTAGCGGCCCGCGTTGACGGTCCAGGACATGACGACGGTGTTCGGGTTGATTGCTTTCAGCTTCCGTTGTAGCCGCGCGTAGTGCTGTTCCAGCCGATCGCCGCGCCATACCAGGTATTCGCGGTAGGCGATGTCATCAAGGTTGATGCGGTCTGGGATGTTTTTCTTGGTGTCGTGCAGATAGCTGGCCTGGCAGGCATCGCAATAGCAGATCGCGGGATGATAGTTGCCATCGAACGAGTAGCCATCGATGCCAAAGTCCTCGACCAGTTCCGCGCAGACATCAATCAGATAGTCGCCCCAAGGACCGTTATTGCAGCCCAGGCGCGTTCCCAAGTTGTCTTCGCGCGGCTCGATCTTGAGCGACGCGTCCGAGCGATCGGACCGAATCCGCCAATCGAGGTGAGCTTTCACGCAATCGACAGCAGGAAACGGCGGCAGACCCAGGCAATACTTCATTCCCTGCTGGTGACATTGATCAACGATCTGTTGCATCAGCTTGCGATCGGTCGGCGACAGTCCCCCGCCGTCGCGGCGCAGGGGAAAATAGGGCCAGACTGCGTTGCCATGGCAAACTTGCACGCCCAACGCCGCCGCATGATCGATTTCGCCGGGTGTGACGAACGCCATCCGCGTGACGGATCGAACCCAGTCAGGAATCTTGATCGGAGCAAAGGGGAGTGACGGCGGAAGAGCCTCCTCTGCAGCAACGTGAAGTGTGGAGAGCAGGGTCGCCCCGGCCAACCCTGCTAAAGTGACAGAGAGAAAATCACGACGCGAGAGATCGGATTCTAATTGTGACATCGATGATTTCTCCGGACGTGGAAGGCATGAAGAGAAGAATTGTAGCCATGGATGAAACACGGATTGAACACGGATGAAAGAGATAGATTCAAGAATCGCTTGTGGCTTGGGAGTGCGTAAGCTTCATGCGATTCACTGCCTGACAGTCTGCCGCGCCTGACGATTTCGCGAAACTAACGTAGTCTTCCCAATTTGTTCTTTTTTGTTTTCTGCGGGGGAGGTTGCTGAGTGACCGGACTTTGTGATGGTACTGTTGCTGGGTTGACGATGAATTCGAGGTGACACTGTCGCTGACCTGAGAGTGCGGTTGGTATGAGGGTGTGGCCAGTCTTTCTCAGACTGAGTTGCGACAACGGAAGGATCGAAAGCCAATGGATCTGGCGTATTGGGGCTTTTCTCACTGGCCATTTCAGCGACGTCAGACCGCTGGCGATGCCGTGATCGGTGCTGCTCATGACGAGGCGTATGCTCGGCTGTTGTTCGTGATTGACGAGCAGCGCCGTTGCGGATCGCTGATGGGATCGGGCGGCACCGGCAAAAGCTGCCTGTTTCGGCGGGCGACTGACTATGCGCGGCGGCAGGGGCGGATGTGCATTGCCATCGACGCGGCGAGCATGGACGCTGTTGAACTCACCTTGCAGATTGCCGATCAGATGCTTGCCGGCTGCGATGGCGCGAGTTCGTCGGTGACATGGTCTCGCATTCAACAGCAGCTTGCCAACCGCGCATTGGTGAGGCAGGCGGCAGTGATTTTGATCGACAACGTCGATTCCGCGCATCGAGAGTGTGGACAGGTTCTTCGCCGATTGATGAACCTGGCGGAATCATTGGATGCGGCTTTGGCCGTCTTGCTCTTCTCGAGAGAACCCGTTGCCAGTCCCGAGTTGCAAGAGCAGATCGAATTGTCGATTGAGCTGAGCGGCTGGTCAATCGGTGAGACATCTCAGTTTGTCTGGAATGCCACCCGAACGGCCGGGGCGAAGCGAGCGATCTTCACGCCAGACGCAATGGCGTTGATTCAAGATCTCACGCAGGGGATTCCGGCAGATGTCATTCGAACTTGCGATCTGGCGTTGCTGGCGGCAATGAGCGACGAACGGCGCGAGGTGGATGCAGCACTGGTGCAGGCGGCCGCCGCTGAATTTTCGCCGCGGCATTCAGCGAAAGCTCACCCTCGGTCGTTGGCGAGGCCAGAGCGTGCTGGTGCGATGGCGAGCACTGAGTCATGAGCCCAGAGTTACGAGACGCTCGATCGCAAAGGCATGCTGCGCTGCGAATTGAGTCGCACCGGTGGCGGTGAATTGGTCTTGGCAATGACCACTAGCTCCTGCCGATTGGCCGGTAGAGCCGAAGCGACCTCGCTAATTCGAATAACTGCGAGAATTCGTACTTCTGGAGTGATCGTTATAACCGGACCGCATTTCCGTCATGCTCGTTACCTTGCGCCTTCCAGTTGCAAACGGCAACACCGAATTGCCGATGCAATCTGACACATTCGGGCCAGCCCTGATATTGCGGATATCAGATCCATCTGGCATTCGTGTCATGAGTGGAAGGAGCAATCGTGCGTTTCGAATTTGCCGTGATCGGAATTCTGGCCATCGCTGGCTGCCAAACTCAACGTGGTTACACCGCTCGGTGTCCCCACTGCAATCAGGCCCATACGGTTTCGAGTAATCAGACTGCGGCACCGTCGTCAATCAGTCCGGTGACATACAACGATGCCGACGCGCCCGCGCCGTTGCCGAAGAATTACGCGGCCGCGTTTGACCCGGTGCCGTCAGTTCCAGGCGTTGATTGAGCGGAGAGACGGGCACGCAGAATCGAGAGTTTTGCTTTCATTCTGTGTGCACATTCTCTTCGAGGTGCGAAAGGCGCAAAGAAGACCGAAATCCGCGGCACAATGAGTGTGTCGTCTACTTTTTGGGGACTTCCGGTAGGTGGTAGCCTTCGCGGTGCAGGCGAATTCTGTAGAGACTGGATCCGGCTGTGATGTAGAGCAGGTTGGCATCTTTGCCTCGACCGAAGCCGACATTGGTTGGAACTTCGGTCTTGATGTAGTCGAGTTCCTTGCCGTCCGGTGAATAGACGTAGATCCCTGGTCGATTCTCTGCACGGACGGCTACGTACAGGTTGCCGTGCTTATCGACGGTGAGTCCATCTGGACCGTCAAACGGCGCGTAGTCGACCAGCGTCTTCCTGAACTTCGCGCTGCCATCGCCAGCCAGGTCGTAGGCCATCAGTGCCATGTTTCCTTTGCGCACGGGTTCATCGGTCTGGAGTTGCTCGGAGCCCGTGGCGCCGTTGTCGTTGCTGACGACGTAGAGGGTTTTCTGATCGGGCGAGACGGCAACGCCGTTCGGTTTGCCGGCATTCGTGATGATGCGGTGCAAGGTGCCGTCGGTATCAATGCGATAGACGGCCATCACAGGTTGCTCGAGCGGTTCGTGCCCGAGATAGCGGGGGTCACTGAAATAGATCCGCCCTTTTTCATCGATCGTGATGTCGTTGGGGGCGTTGAAGGGGCGACCTTCGAACAGACCGGCGATGATATAACTCTTGCCAGATTTCATATCGGTCCGGGTGACGCGACGTCCACCGTAGTCGGCTCCTTCAGCGACAATCATATCGCCGACGGCATCGAACTTAATCCCATTCGACATGCCGCTAGGGGAGCGGAAAATCGTGGTCTTGCTGGTGGCAGGATCAAATTTCCAGATGTAGCCCGCTTCGATCGCACCTCTGTCATCGCGCGACTTGTTCGAGAACGTGATCTCACTGAAGTACACCATACCATCCTGTGCGACGCTGACTCCTTCAGTCAGGACATGCGATTCAAAAAGCTTCTCGAGCTTGGCGTCTGGCGGAACGATCGGATCGGCAGCAAACAGTCGGCCGCAGAGACACAGCGTTAGAAGAGGCATTGCGTAAAGCGAGAGTCGATGATGACGCGAGCGAAGCGGCATGGCGGGTTCCTTCGAGTCTGCATGGCGATTGTTGGCGAAACGACTGCGTGGCCAACAATACTGCGAAGGATGCCGGGTCGACAACGCTCGCGAGAGTTCCTCCGTTCGAAGCGAGCGAATGAGTCGCTCGCGATCAGGAGGACATCCGAGTGAGGGCGACGATGCAAAGATCGTCACTCGGTTTGCGGCCCTGGCGAAAACGATCAACCGCCGACATCAACTTGTTAACCCGCTCGGCCGCATTGGACACCGAATCCAGCAAGGAATCGTCCAACCGTTCCATGCCGAAGATTTCGCCAGCGGGATTGAATGCTTCACTGACTCCGTCGGTGTACAGCACGAGTTCGTCACCGACCTCGAGAGCGACTGTCACGGGATGACACGGATTGTCGAGCAGCACGCCGAGAGGGAAGCCAGTGCGGTTCTCGCCGACCTGCAGAACCGTTCCATTCCGTTTTCGCAGCCGAGGGAGAGGATGGCCGGCATTGGCGATACTGAGCGTGTGCTTCTGGGGGTCGAGCACCACTAGGCAGAAGGTGATGAAATCGCTGTCCGATCGGCAGACGGATCGGTTCAACTCGTCCATTGCCGCCTTCAACGATGTCGCACTCGAAATGCAGTGCCGCAGTTCCGAGATGAATTCGGCAATGCGCAGCGACGCGGGAAGTCCCTTGCCCGAGGCATCGGCCACAGCCAGCATGAGTCGCCCATCCGAGAGACGATGATAGATATAGGCATCACCGCCAACGATTTGAGCGGCGCAGTAGTACTGCGCGAACGAGTAACCAAGTACCTGCGGGGATTCGGTGGGGAGCATCCGCAACTGGATTTGACGCGCTGTTTCTAATTGATGCCGCGTCAGTTCGTGCTCGACAACAACTTCGTGCGCGCGGGCATAGCCGATGGCCTGCGCTGCCAGGGTGGCGGCACCGCTGACAAAAGCCAAGTCATCCTCACAGAATTTAGCCTGCGAATCTTCAGTTTCCAGGATCACGATACCGAGGGCCGATCGCGTGGGGCCGATCACGATCGGGACGTACATCGTGGATGAGAAGGTAGACTCAAGTGCCGATTCGCAGCTTTCATCTCCGGCGTTATGGATCGAGCCGACTCCCGCTTCGAGGGTCTGCCGGGAAAGGGAGTAGTCGCCGGGCATGTCAGTGGCTGTCGATCCGTCGGCGTCGCGTCCGTGCTTGGTGGCGCGGGGCGACAGTTGACCGTCTTTTTCAACCAACAGGATTTCACCACTGCTCGCCTGCGGAAACGTCTGGAACAAGATCTCCAGGATCTTGGGCAGGATGACATTCACATCCAGGCTATGGCCGAGTTGTTGGATGATACCGAGCACGTTGTCCAACCGGACGCGGAGGCGGTTAGGCAAGCGTTCGTCGTCGGCAGAAACGACGGGATCCTGGTAGGCCGGAATCGATCCGCTGGAGGGGGTCTTCGACTCCTCGAACCGAAAGAAACGGATCGGTACATCGTACAGGTTGATTCGGTCGCCGTCCTGCAGTGGAACGGGACTGTGGATCGGACGGCCGTTCAGGAAGGTTCCGTTAACGCTGTCTAGATCTTCCAACAGGTACTCACCGAGTCGTTCGACGATTCTGGCGTGCTCGCGCGAGATCGATCTTTTGTTCAATACCACGTCGCAGAAGCCTGATCTTCCAATGACGCATTCGTGTAGCATGGATAGCGGGAAAGTGGTCCCCGTCAGTGGGGGCCCCATCACGACAAGACTGGCCATACATCGGCTCCCTCCTAAGGAAGTTGGCCCTTCCCAAAGCATTCACCGGGGCGATTGCCCAAGGCAGACGACGTGATGTCACGTTTTTAAAAAGCGCCGGTTTCAATTTTGCAATAGGCGAGTCCCCGTCAGAAGGCATCACACCTAATCGCTGTGATGGATGCGAGAAGAACACCTCATTAAGATTACGCAGCCGGTTTTCGAAACGTTCACGCAAAATTAGCACTTCTCGTGTTTTCAAGGAAATCTCTTTGGCCAGCCACGAGCGACTTGCGGTCAATCGGAGTCGGCGTCGGACGTTACCGAATTTGAACTGTGGGCAACTGGAGAACAGGTGAAGTAACGAAGATGTTATCGAGTGACACTCGTCCCAATCCGCTGCTCTATCATACTCCAATGGTCAATGATGTATCGAGCAGATCGGACGGGGTGCGTGCGAAAGCGTTGCGACTTGCGGAGCAATTCGATGTAATGTGTCTCATTCACTTCTGCCGTCGCTCTGAAGGCGCTTCGATCCTCTCTTTCCGAGAAAATTAGGAGATCCTGGTGACAGCCGATTCGATCACCGTCCCTGAACTAGAGCCGAAGAAGAACGTGCCACCTTGGTTGGCTCCGCTGACGGGGATGGGTCAGATCATGTTTCAGGACAGCCCCTGGACGGGCGCGTTCTTTCTGACCGGCATTGCGATCGTCTCCCCTGTGACTGCGGCAGGTGCCGTGTTGGGATCGCTTGTCGGTACGTTGACCGCGATTTTGTTGAAGTATGACGAGAAGGAAATTCGCGACGGCATCTACGGCTTCAATTCGAGCCTGGTGGGGATCGCGATGATAGCTCGCTATCAACCACATGTCTTGACGTTCTTGTTGATCATCGTCGGTGCGGCAGTTTCGACAATGCTCACTCGAGAAATGCGTCGTCGCGTTCCATTTCCCACGTATACCACGCCGTTTATTGTGACCACGTGGGTTGCGCTCTTCATGGCACAGGAGTTCAGCATTCCGCCAGTCGTCCACCCGACAGAGCTGGAAGGGACTTTAGATATCGCTGCGGCTGTGGTGCGTGGCGTCAGTGAAGTCATGTTCCAGGCGAATGTGCTCACCGGAATTTTGTTCATCGTGGGAATCGCACTGCGTTCGTGGCGTGGTGCCGTGTGGGCGCTCGTCGGCTCGCTGGTGGGACTGTTGACGGGACTGTCGCATGCGGCCCCTGAATCCAATCTCTCGCTGGGGATCTATGGATACAACGCGGCACTCGCAGCGATGGCGATGGCTCTGTATCGGCGATCAGTGACGCTGCCACTATTCGCAGTCATTCTGTCGGTCCCCGTCACCGAGATCTTCCCGGTGATCAGGTTGCCGACTCTGACCGCGCCGTTCGTCATTGCCTGCTGGGCAGTGATCGGCATGGATAAGCTGGATCGAAAGTTGTATGGAGCTCAACCACCGACCTACCCTGGGTAATGAGGATGGTCTTTGTTCACACCTCTGACACTCTTGTTTTCATCCAACACGATTGCCAAGATGCTGCCGCTACGCTGTGCTGCACGCCGAGAAATAACAGCATTGAATGTAGAACCCTTTCGTCTGGCCGAAGCGTTTCGCGACAACGTGGGCCTGCGACTGCACTGGAGAAATAGAATGCATCTGACGCCGCGGGAAATGGAAAAGATTCTGATCTATTCGCTGGCTGAGATTTCGCTGAAGCGAAAAGCAAAAGGATTGAAGCTGAACCACCCTGAATCGATGGCCATCATTTGTGCCGCCGCCATGGATGGAGCTCGCGAAGGGAAAACCCTGGAAGAAGTCATGGATGCGGCAGCACACGTTTTAACGCGCGAGGACGTGATGGAAGGGGTCGCCGAGATGATCCCTTACGTCCAACTCGAAGCCGTTTTTACAGACGGCAGCCGACTGATTACGGTTCACGACCCCATCCATTAACCACAGGAGAATTCCAATGGCTAAGAAAGAAACGCCAAAAGAAGCCCCGGTTGAAAAGAAGACCCCTGTCGGTGGGCTGGTACTGGGAGAGGGTGATATCGAAATCAATGCCGGGCGTCCGACCGTGACGCTGAAGGTTCGTAACACGGGCGACCGGCCGATCCAGATCGGGTCACACTTTCACTTCTTCGAAGTGAATCGTGCGTTGGAGTTTGACCGTGCCGCGGCGTTCGGGAAGCGACTTGATGTGCCCGCGACCACTGGCGTGCGGTTTGAACCCGGAGACGAGAGAGAAGTGACGCTGGTCGCTATGGCGGGGAAGCAACGGATCTACGGGTTTTCCAATCTGGTCGATGGTTGGACCGGTGGCAGCGACTCGACCTATCGACCTAACTATGGCGAATCGATCAAGCGTGCCGAAGAACTCGGATTCAAATCGAAGAAGTCGTCGAAGAAGTAACGTCGGGCCAGAGGAGCCACAGCCATGTCCAAAATGACTCGCAAGCAATATTCGGATCTGTTCGGACCCACGACGGGCGACAAGATCCGGCTCGCTGATACCGACCTGTATATTGAGATCGAGAAGGATCTACGCACATACGGTGATGAGGCGGTTTACGGCGGAGGTAAAACGCTGCGAGACGGTATGGGAATGGACAATACCCTCACCAGTGCCGCCGGCGCGTTGGACTTGGTGATTACCAACGCCACGATCGTGGATCCGTATCTAGGGGTCATTAAAGCCGATATCGGAATCAAGGACGGAAAGATCGTCGGCGTTGGCAAGGCCGGCAATCCCAATACGATGGCCGAAGTCACGCGAGGGTTGGCGATTGGTCCGGCGACGGATGCGATCAGTGGTGAGCATCTGATTGTCACCCCCGGTGGCATGGACTCTCATATCCATATGATCTGCCCGCAGCAGGTTGAGACGGCACTCAGCAATGGCATTACGACATTCTGGGGCGGCGGGATTGGCCCGACCGACGGCACCAACGGGACGACCATCACGTCCGGGCCGTGGAACCTGGAAATGATGTTCCGGGCCATCGAAGGACTGCCGATGAATTTCGGCCTGCTCGGGAAAGGAAATTCGTCGGGTCGCGAACCGCTGGTTGAGCAAGTTCTGGCTGGCGCGACGGGCTTCAAGATTCATGAGGATTGGGGATCAACCCCCGCGGCGATTCGTCGTGCCCTGGAAGTGGCCGAGGAATATGATGTCCAGGTGGCGATCCATACGGACACGTTGAACGAATCGGGCTACGTCGAGGATACAATCGCGGCCATCGATGGTCGGACGATCCACACGTATCACACCGAGGGTGCCGGTGGGGGGCACGCCCCCGACATCATCAAGATTGCTGGCGAACCGAACGTGTTGCCCAGTTCAACGAATCCCACGCTGCCTTACGGCGTGAATTCGGTTGCCGAATTGTTCGACATGATCATGGTCTGCCACAACCTAAACCCGAAGATTCCGTCCGACGTAGCGTTCTCGGAAAGTCGCGTCCGAGCCGAAACCATCGCTGCCGAAAGCGTGCTGCACGACATGGGGATCCTCTCCATGATCACCAGCGACTCACAGGCGATGGGCCGGGTGGGCGAAAACTGGATTCGCGCGATTCAGACGGCCGATTCGATGAAAAAGGCTCGCGGCAAGTTGCCGGAAGACGCTCCGGGGAACGACAACTTCCGCGTGCTGCGATTCATTTCTAAGGTGACGATCAATCCTGCCATTGCTCAAGGTGTCGGACACATCATCGGCTCGATCTCGCCAGGGAAGATGGCGGATCTTGTGCTGTGGGAACCGGCCTTCTTCGGGGCAAAGCCGAAAATGATCATCAAGGGTGGAATGATCAACTGGGCCTGCATGGGAGACCCCAACGCGTCATTGCCGACACCGCAACCGGTGATCTACCGTCCCATGTTCGGAGCCTTTGGGACCGCACTCTCCAAGACGTGCGCGACGTTTGTCTCGCGGGCGGCCTACGACCTGGACATTGCCAAGAAATATGATTTGCAGCGAATGGTGATGCCGGTCTATGGGACGCGAACGGTCACAAAACGGGACATGGTCCGGAATTCGACCCTGGCTGACATTCAGGTGAATCCTCAGACGTTTGCCGTGACCGTGGACGGCGTTCATGCCACGGCGCCCGCCCCGAAAACGATTGCTCTCAATCAACTCTATTTTTTTAGTTGATTCACAACGGACGCTGACCTCGCTGAATGGCTATTCGAAGAACTGAACAGAGGCCTTCCAGAGTCAGATCTGGAATTCGTGCGCCTAGAGAGGAGAACGATGTGATTATTGTGGAGACGATCGTCGGTAACGCCACCGACGATGCTTGGAAGACAGAGCTGGCCGATGCCGCCTTCGACTATCTCGATCTTGATCAGTGGCAGGCTCAGAAGAACAGGTTTCGTACGACGACTGAGCAGGGAACAGAACTGGCTCTGTCACTCGAGCGAAATACCCATTTGCGGAATGGAGATATTCTGGTTTGGGACACGGCAGCTCGTAAGGCTGTTGTCGCTCGGATCACGTTGCAAGATGTCCTAGTCATCGATTTTTCCCCTCTTCTCGAGCAGCATGGTGGCGCGATTGCGCAGACCTGCTTTGAGCTGGGGCACGCTCTTGGCAATCAGCATTGGCCGGCGGTCGTGAAGGGATCCAAAGTCTTCGTTCCGCTGACAGTGGCCCGCCAGGTCATGGCATCGGTGATGAAGACGCACGCGTTCACGGGGATTACCTACGACTTTGTGCCGGGAACGGAAGTCATTCCGTATCTGGCGCCGCACGAGGCGCGACGCCTGTTCGGCGGGGCCAATTCGACGCCACATTCTCACAGTCAGCAATACGTGCAAGGCAACTGACTCTTCGCCATCTTCGCAGTCAGCGACCGGAGTTTCGATTTCCGTGACGAGCATTCCTGAGCTCATGAGAGCCCTGCAGTTTGGCGACTCAATGCTGCCTGTCGGCGCATTCTCGTTCTCGAACGGGCTGGAATCGGCTGTTCAGGAACATGTCGTCCATGATCTGGCGACATTGAGGCAGTTCGTGAGAACAGCAGCCGAGCAAGCCGCGACAGGCGACGGAATCGCTCTGTTGGAAGCACATCGTGGCGCACAGGCGAAGGATCTGAATCGCGTGATTGCAGCGGATCAGGCGGTTTATTGTCGCAAGCTCAATGAAGAGATGCGGACCATGACCATACGAATGGGCCGCAAGTTGGGGGAAATGGCCCTGCAAGTGCTTCCCGATCCGCCGTTGGTGAGCGACTGGTTGGCAGCGATCAAGCAGAACGAATCTGCTGGAACCTATCCCGTGGCGCAGGCACTGGTGTTCTCGGCGTTGGGCCTGACCGAAGAAGACACGTTTGCGGTTCAGCAATATGGCGTGGCCTCGATGATGCTCGGAGCAGCCTTGCGGTTGATGAAGATCAGCTACCTCGATACTCAGTCGATCCTGTTTGAAATCAATCAGTCGGCGCAGGCGGCGTATCAGCGCGTCGCCAAGGCTCAACTCGACGACATGTCGACGTTCTCACCCGTGTTGGACATCCTCGCCGCGACACATGTCAAATCGCGAATTCGCATGTTTATGAATTGAAGAAGGCCGGAGACGAATCCATGAAGAAAATTACGAGGATCGGGATTGGCGGCCCCGTCGGGTCGGGGAAAACAGCCTTGATCGAAGCACTGACCCCGATGCTGATTAGGATGGGGGTGCGCATCCTGATCATCACCAACGATATCGTGACGACAGAAGATGCCAAGCACGTGCAGCGAACCCTGAAGGGGATTCTACTGGAAGAGCGGATCATTGGCGTGGAAACGGGGGCCTGCCCTCATACCGCGATACGCGAAGATCCCAGCATGAACCTGGCTGCCGTCGAAGACATGGAGTCCCGGTTTCCCGAAACAGACTTGGTGATGATCGAGTCGGGTGGTGACAACCTGACGCTGACCTTCAGTCCAGCACTGGTGGACTTCTTCATCTATGTGATCGATGTCGCGGCGGGGGACAAGATTCCGCGAAAGAATGGTCCCGGTATCACGCAGTCGGATATTCTCGTGATCAACAAGACGGATCTGGCTCCGTATGTCGGTGCCAGCCTGGAAGTGATGGATCGCGATTCGCGGATGATGCGCGGCAAAAAGCCGTTTCTGTTCACCAACTGTAAGACGGGCGAAGGTCTTCCGGAACTGGTACAAATGCTGCGAGAGAACTGTCTCTTTGACCTCGAACTGTCAGCCCCCACGCGATGACACCGCAACATCTCTTGCCCGAGCTGGCACCGTATCTGGATGAACCGAAGCAGTTGCCCACCGGCTCATTCGGGAAGGTGGCGGAATTGCGACTGGGATTCCAACGGCGCGGCGAACGCACGATCCTCGCCGACCTCTATCGTCGCGCCCCTCTGATCGTTCATAAGGCGATCTATTGGGACGAAGAGATGCCCACGATGCCGTGCGTCTTCATCATCTCCAATGCCGGCGCAATCCTGCAGGGGGACCGGAACACGATTTCGATCAAGGTCGAGGAAGGGTCTCAGGCCCACATCACGACTCAGTCGGCGACGAAGATCCACGAGATGGATGCGAATTACGCTGCGCAAGACCAGACCATCGTGCTGCAGAAGGACGCGTATCTGGAATACCTGCCGGACCCGATGATCCCTCACAAGCACACGCGGTTTCTTTCCCGGACCGACATCATCATCGATCCTTCCGCAACGCTGCTGTACTCCGAAATCCTGATGGCGGGGCGAAAGTATCACGGCGACGGGGAAGTCTTTCAGTACGATTTGTTCTCGTCACTGATTCGGGCCAAACGTCCAGATGAATCACCTCTGTTTACCGAAAAGTTTGTTGTCCGGCCGCATGAGCTGCCCGTTCAACAGGTCGGTGTGATGGGGAACTATGATGTCTTTGCCAACGTCGTCCTGCTGACTCCAAAGCAGCATGCCGATCGCATCTTTGAGCAAGTTCCGGCTGTTTTCAACGAGGAGGAGGGTTGGGCTGCGGGAGCGAGTCGACTGCCGCATGATGCGGGGTTGATCTACAAAGTTGTCGCGACTGAAACGGCGACTGCGAAAGCGAAAGTCCGCGACTTCTGGGCGGTGGTTCGCCCCGAGATTGTTGGTGCCGCGATTCCACGGCAGTTTGCCTGGCGCTGATTGTCGCTGCCCTCAGTCGCTAAGAATTGCCTCTTTGCTGGGAAGGGCGAGGCTCCTGCCGAGCCGCGCATGTTATTGTGAGTCCACCGACACGCGCGGCTCGGCAGGAGCCTCGCCCTCCCAAACACGAACATTCTCCTTTCATGACCATGTCTGCACACACAGCGACGCTATTGATCCCTCGCGATATCGGTGCCCGGTGGGGATCGCAGCAATCGTCCGAACTCGCCGCGGAACTGGGGCGGCGAATCAATCAGCCGGTGGTTGTCTGTTCTCTGGACGCAGACGCGATTCCGTTGACTACAGCGATTCAAGATCTAGTGAATGCTGATCACCAATCGCTGGTCGTCATGCCACTCGGGTTATTGCCGGTTTCCAGCAACGGAGACATCTCACTCACATTGAGCTTGGCGAAACGCCAATGGCCGAATCTGGCGATTCACGTTGCAGCACCGCTCACGTGGCTGGAATGGAGCAGCTTGCTGGGGATCACAGCGCTTGATGCTACGAATCAGGCAGGACTACCACCGGAAGAAACCGCCGTCCTGATCGTTGGCGAATCCAGCGAGAATCCGCTAGCCAACGCTGACCTTGCTCGTCTTGCGCATTTGGTGCAGGAAGGAAGCCCCTTCGCCGGTGTGGGATATTCGTTCCTGAAAACAATTCGGCCTGACATTCCCGAAGCGATCCTGTCCTTGACGGCGTCTGGAGTTCAGAATGTGATTGTTGTTCCCTGGCTGATCTCGCAAGAGGGAACGTTGCAGCGAATTGCCAAGGAGATCGACTACGTCGTGCAGGTAGATGGGCTTCATGTGAAGCTGGCAACGCCAACTCTCGCCCATCCGGCCTTGGTGAATCTGCTGGTGTCGAACCACTATGTCGCTGCCTCGGATGAGGCTCATCGATTTGCAGCAACAGAAGAGATCGGTGCCCAGTTCGATCGCACGGCCAGTTCGGCAGTACCCGAGGTCACAACGCAAGACGCGTTCGAGCTTCAGGAATTGGAGCGACGAATCAATTCGATGCTGCCATCCGAATATCAGGGGCAGTATGAAACCGTGAAACCGACCTCGATGGGAACGGCGTCATTGAAATTCGACGATGCTGGCAAGGTGGCCTGGGGCGATATCTGGACGAGTTTTTGCGATCTGGCGCTGGCCGGCGGCCCCCCTCATCGCGGGACGTTGCTGGAAGCGGTGTCATCCACGGATGCTCTGGCGGAGCCGGAACAGTATCAGGCCGTCGTGGCGGAGATCGAACGCGGGATCAAGCTGGTGACATCGCTGCCGGTCATCACCAGCAAGATACCGGGATGGGTAGGAGTTCGTTGCGAAAGCGAAGAGATGGCGGTCTGGCTGATGCGCGCGATCATTGTCGAAAACATCATGGTTCGTCGTGAAGGCGATGTCCTCTATCTACCGGCCGGCCCGCGATTCACGGTCAAACGCGAAATCAAGAATGTCATTACGGCCATTGCGAAAACCGTTCACTATTGGTCGACGCATCTGTTCGCGAGGCGTCAGTCGGCAGAAGGTCGTTTCTAACGTCAGTTGACGAGCCACACACCCAGGATTTGATCCATGAAGCAGCTATTTCTATTGAGTACTCTCTTGTTGACGCCATTGCTGGCGGTTCAAGCGGCCGATCCATTGCCGACGAAACCGATGATCGGCAGGTTGGCTGCGTCAAAGGTCTTGTTCCTCGGCAACAGCATTACGCTGCACGGACCCGCGCCCAGCATCGGCTGGACGGGGAACTGGGGAATGGCAGCCAGTTCGGAAGGCAACGATTATGTCCATCTGGTAACGGCGGACATAACTAAGGCGGCGGGATCGAAGCCGGAGACAATGGTGCGAAACATCGCCGATTTCGAACGAGGCCACGACAAGTTCGATATTGCCGGCGAATACAAAGCGGAACTCGCATTCCAGGCTGATCAGATCATCGTTGCGATCGGGGAAAATGTTCCGATCTGGCGACAGACGAGGCGAGAGCGACGTATGCGACTGCGTTTGCGAAACTCCTGACAGAACTGAAGAAGAACGGAAGCCCGGTCATCTTCGTGCGCAGTTCGTTCTGGGCGAATCCCGCGAAAGGCGAGTGCCGACGCGGGCGCCACGTTCATCGATATCTCGAAGCTGGGCGGTGATCCGTCCAATTCAGCCTCATCAGAACGTAAGATCGATCACGCTGGCGTAGCCGCCCATCCCGGTGATAAAGGAATGCGAGCCATCGCGAACGCGATCTTCACCGCGATCCAGCAGCCGGCCGGTGTCGTGACGAAGCCTTGATTTGGACGTCGGCCTGAACGGCAGTGGTTAAGGCTTTTGACCACTGCCCTGCACCGCTGACGAATAGCCGAGGCGACTCTGACATCGCCCTCATTTGCTACGCCGATTCATTCGATCGAGAGTTCGAGCGATCGCCTTTTCGCGAGTCTGCGAAAAATACAATAGTGCCCCATGCAGGACGATCCCGGCTCCCCAACCGAGCGCCACCCACAAGGCCCATTTCTTGTCCGGGCTTT
Organism: Schlesneria sp.; assembly: GCA_028291515.1. Lineage (GTDB taxonomy): Bacteria > Planctomycetota > Planctomycetia > Planctomycetales > Planctomycetaceae > Schlesneria. Next base: position 46,895 of record JAQGHU010000110.1, on the reverse strand, counting down.
GGGTGTAGTTCAGAAACACCATCCCGGTGATAGCCACGAAGTACACGGCCAGGTGTATCCAGAATAAAAGCTTGACTCGCGATTCGGCTTCGGCATGAGTTGCCATCTCTAGTTCTCTTTCTTATTTGTATTGATCAGGTCCAACGTTGAGCATCGATGACGACGACCAAGGAGATCTGAAACAACCTGTTGACGAGAGAGCTTACCATTGTTCGAGAGGCGACGTTCGAAACCATTGACAATTAAGTTCTTGCGAGATGACCGTGCGTGAGTCATCACCAGCACTGGCATTGATATCGCGTCAATGCCGACTGACAATTCAAAGCACCTAGATCGCCCCGACATTGCCTCCCCTGAAATACAATCTCGTGAGTAAACCATGCCAATTCGCGACGCGGGCAGATGTGTCTGCTCTTTAGTGACTGTCACCGGTGTACCGAATGGGCTTCTGGCTTTCGCAATTTTATTTTGTTCTGTACCCGGATTGACCGGAGCGGCTGAAACGGCATCTGTCACCATCACACGTGATGAATGGGGCGTGGCTCATATTTATGGAAAAACTCATACCGACACGTTCTTTGGTATGGGGTACGTACAAGCAGAGGATTATTTCTGGCAGTTGGAAGACACCTGTATGCGATCGATTGGTCGCTATGCCGAAGTCGTAGGTGAGGCCGGTGTTTCCAACGATATTTTGAATCGCAGCTTTGAAGTCGCCAGAAGATCCAAAGACGATTTTGAAAAACTGAAGCCGGAACATCAGCTTAGGGCATCCGCCTATGCAGACGGGATCAATCGATATCTGACCACGCATCCAGAGACGAAGCCTCGGCTTCTTAAGCACTTTGAGCCCTGGTATGTCCTGGCGATGGATCGCCACATGATCCTCGACTTCATCTATCGTCGGTCTCATGTCAAACGTCCTGCTGATCGCGGTCCACAAGACGTTGCGCATCGCGGCCAACAGGTTGATGCCACCAGCGCCGCCACTGACACCTGGAACATCCCAAGTCCCCCTCTCAGCGGATTCGCGGCTGAAGTTCAGACCGCGATCGGTTCCAATGCGTGGGCGATTGCCGGATCGAAGACGCAATCGGGATCGGCCATGCTGTTCGTGAATCCTCATCAACCTTGGTATGGAATGGGGCAGTTTCACGAAGTTCACGTTCGCAGTGATGAAGGGCTGAATTTCAGCGGAGCCTGCTTTTTTGGAAACCCGTTTCCGACGATCGGACACAACGAACATCTCGGCTGGACGTACACGGTCAACAGTCCCGATGTGGCGGATGCCTGGCGAGTTACGTTCGACGACGCCAACCGACCACTTCACTACCGGTTTGATGGGGCCTATCGCGAAGCGGTTCAATGGACGGAAACAGTGGGAGTCATCCAGGGTGGTGTGCTGATCCAGCGCCCGATGACGTTTCGAAAGACGCATCACGGGCCGATCGTCAGCAAAGAGAACGACAGCACGTTTCTGGCAGTCCAGGTGGCGGGGTTGTTCGATATGAAACGTGTCGACCAGGCCTGGGGAATGGTCCTGGCCACGAATTTCGCGGAGTGGCGTGCCGCGATGAGCCACTGCGCGATTCCCATGTTCAATGTCGTCTACGCCGATCGAGCTGGAAACATCTTTTACGCCTACAACGGGACCATTCCGGTGCGTGATGCCGCATTCGACTGGATGCAACCTGTCGACGGCAGCGACCCTCGCACCGACTGGAAGGGGACGCACACATTTGATCAATTGCCGCAAGTCTTCAATCCCAAGTGCGGTTATGTGCAAAGTTGCAATTCCACCCCCTTCACCACCACAGGCCATGTCGACGAGGATCCGCGACCGGAGAACTTTCCCAAGTACATGCTGGAGGATCACGATGTCGATATGCGACGCGCAAAGATGTCACGCCTGTTGCTGGGAAAGATGCAAGGCGTAACCTTTGAACAACTGCAAGTCCTGGCCTTCGACACGACACTCTATTGGCCACTGACGGAGTTGCCTGGACTTCGCGAAGACTTTGCGCGATTGCAAACGACCGGCTCGGAACTTGCCAAAGAGGTCGCACCGATGATGGAGCATCTGGCAGACTGGGATTGCAAGTCGTCTGTGGACTCAACACAAACGACGCTATGCGTCGCCTGGTACGAGGAACTCTACGGCTTTGGTTATCCGGCCGAGACCTTGAAGGTCGAATACGCCGACCGCTCGCGATGGTTCGTGGCGTTGAAAACTGCGGCCAGGAAGCTGAAGGGCCTTTATGGTGACTGGAAGCATCCGTGGGGAAAAGCACATCGATTGCAACGAATTGCCGACCAGTCGGAAGTGCAGAGTGCCGGAATCTATGTGAATGGTGTGGAGCGAAGTCTGCCGATCGCGGGTGTACCCGGTCCACTGGGGATCATCCATACCGTCTATTCGACGCCAGAGATTCCCTTATTGCGGCCTCAACGTTTCGCAGTCGTGGGAGCTTCGTACCTGTCGGTTGTTGAATTCGCGAACCCGGTTCGCAGTCTCAGCGTCATGCCGTTCGGCTCGAGTGGACGACGCAAATCCCCTCACTTCTTCGACCAAGCTGCTTTGTATTCGACACATCGCTTCAAATCGGCTTGGTTTACGAAGGAGGAGATCGCAAAACATGCAGAGATTACGATTGAACTCAATCGATAGCCTCTCTCCAACCTCTCAAACGTGACTGCCTGATTCCTCCATTATTTCGGAATCAACGCTTCAAGCGCCGATGTCTGGGCCTGCACGTTGTTGAATCGAGCGGGCCAATCTGCCTTTCGAAGTTTGAGAATGGTGGCTCGAGCGGCGTCCCATTGTTTCTGATGCAATTGAGCTTCGGCCAGTTTGAGCAACCCGTTCGGCTCCAGCTTCCGGAATTCCGCGACAAGTTCCCAGTGCGGGATGGCTTCCGCCCAGCGGTCCTGTTTTTGCCGCAATTCGGCCATTGCCGCTTGATTCTCAGCCTCATTGGGAGACGCTTCGATAATCGACGTGGCGGCTCGTTCCGCTTCGGCCTCGTTACCTTGCAGCCGATCCGCCAGTTCCTGGTAGAGGGGCAGATCACTTCGATGCAGATCGATCATCTTCAGGAGTTGCCTGGTTCCGGCAGGACGATCGTTGGTGGCGTCGTAGCACGCGACAAGAGCACGGTGAATCGCCACGTCATTCGGTTGCAGATCGACGGCCAACCGCAACTGTGGTATTGCCTTCGCAAATTCGCTCTTCTCCTGATAGATGATTCCGATCGCCTTTCGCAGGATGGCACTGTCCTGACCTGTTTTGGCGGCTTCCGCATCAAGGTACTTCACGTAGTCGTCCAGGTCGGCCGCGGATCTCACGACTGACATCAGCGTATTCAGTTGATTCGCGCGCTGCTGAGTAGTTGGCCCCCAGCAGATCAGTGCGGCCGAGGCCGCATCGACAGCCTCTTTCGTCCGACCAAGTGCCGAATACGTGTTGGCGAGCGTTCCGTAGTAGTAAGAGAGCGTACTGTCATTCAGGCCGCTGCCGGGATTCGCACGTTGATGCAGAGCAATCGCCTCAGTCAGGTATCCCACCGCGCGTTCGCGGTCATCGCAACTGGAGCAGCCACCACCGAATGCCGCGGCGTTCTGTTCCGTCCAGCGGCCTTCCTGATGGAAATAGTCGTGAGTCTGCCGAATCAACTCGGCCAACTGTTGCGGTCGCTGTGAGCGGAAATAGGCTTGCATCAACAGGACTCGAAAGTCCATCTGATCTGGTCGAATCGCGATCAGTCCTTCCATGATCGGAATCGATTCGGCAAATCGTTTCCGTTCATGCAACCAGTTTACAAGTTGCTGCTGGGCGGCCGCGTCCAACAGTGTCTGCCTGTGAGCAATCAGCAGGATCTCAATCGCACGGTCCTGTTTGGGCAAACCACTCCAGAAATAGCGGGCCACCGACTGCGATCGTCGTCCAGAGGTCTTATATTCAGCGAGAACCGCTTCGGCCGCCTTGGCAAAGTCATCGGCCTTCTCTTTCCAGAAATGCTGGTCATGCTGATTGTAGATGACGTAGTTGCGGGGCTCGCCCGTCCTGAGGTCTCGCTGCAATTCGCGAATCACCAGCTTCAAAACGCGGTCATCAAGATCGGACGCCCCGACGGCCTGCCGACGGCTGCCGAGTTCATTCGCCAACGTCTGCCAGGAGCTTTCCCACGAGATTTCCATGCGCTGTGGGTACTGCTCCATCCGCTCGACAACGTAACGCAACGCGTCTTTTGGTCCACAGATATCCGCAATGCTGCGCATCGGCGACGTGACCGTATTGCGGTAATGAGAGATCTGTCTTTTCAACAGTGTCGGCATCACTTCAAAGGCGAAGCTGCGGACGATGTCGGCAACGCCAGTTACTTTGTGGCGATTGGCGATCTCAAACGTGTTGCTGAGTTGCGAGACCAGATTGTACCGCTCGTTTTCGTCGAGCGATTCGTCGATCTGCTTGAGCACATATTTGTAGATCGGTTCGAACAGCTTGTTTCGTCCCGATCCAAATGAGACCGCGCCGTCGTGTTCCAGAGCCTGGTTGTAGACCGGCATCAGTCGGTTTGTCAGCCACTTACGCTGCTCGGCATGCTCTGGCTTGAGCAGGAATTTGTGTATCACCGATTCCGCAGCCATGTATTGCCCTGCCTGCTCGTATAGCGACACGAACCGGTTCAGCGCTTCGATATCTGCATGTGGCCATTGATTGCCATTCGCTTGCGAGTAGTCGCGGACTTCGATTGCCATCTCACGAATGGCTTCGTCGAGTCGGCGGTAAGTGGACCCGATCAGATGGCACAGGTCGCTGGTGATACTCAGATGATCGCGAGAGAGAGCGGGAGCTAACTTCTGGAGTTCCTGCATCTCACGAAGTTGTTCAACTGCCAGTTTCTCTGGCAGGCCGCCCAGATTGAAGAGGAAGCTAGACATCATCCGCGGCTCACCTGTGCCCCATTGTCGCTCGAACGCCCGTCGCAATGCGGCGAGGCATGCATCGATATGGGGGCCGGGCTGATTCAAGACTTCAGACGACTTTCTTTCTACGAGGGCTTCGAGCAGATCGAGGGCTCGCAGGTCGGTCACCGTACGTTCGCCTGCCCGCAAAATCTTGATCCGAGCCAGGATCTCGTCAGCCGGAGCTTCGTTGCGAACTTCGGACAGGATGGTTCCATTCAGCTGTTGCAAAAACGCATAGATCTGCTGAGGCGTCCGCCCCATGAGCGAATCTGGCAGCATCTGGAGCGTGCGGAAATCACGTGAATTCGCGTACAGGCTGCGAAGCTGCCACAGATAGTTCTCCGGCTGTGCGGACTTCTCCAAGAGGGCTTTGAAGGCCAGGAGCGTATCGTCATCGAGCACAGTCAATGCGGCGTTCTGTTGCTCCCAGCGATGAGCCAGTTGATAGATGAGTTGGTTCAATTGCCATTCCGGCATCACCTTATAGGACTCGATCCGGCTGCGTTCGTACTGAGCGCGGCGGTCCGTCACCAGATACCAATCGGCTAACTGTTTGAAGTCGCTTGCGGAGAGCAAATTGTCCTTCTGACAAGCGTCAAACAACAAGATCGCTTCGTCGAGTTTGCCGCGTTCAGCCAGCAGCCGAGCCAGCGACTGCCGCCAGGGGCCTGTCGAGACATCGTCGCGAATCCAGGCTCGCAATTCTTTCTCAAGTTCGTCTGCACGATCCAGAGCGATCAGGACGCGGAACTTGGCGTTGCGCCAGGTACGACTTGCTTCGTACACGTCGACTGTTCCAGCAGGCTTTGCATCCCCTTCGACCGGCTTGACGGCGGCCGCTCGACCCTGCTCGATGCCAATTTCGATGAACTTCATGATTCGAGCGATGTCATCTGGCTTGGCCGACTTGAGGAGCGCCAGTTTGATGACCGTCGTCAGTGCCCGCTGCTTCAGGTTCGATTCCAGCAGGCGAGCGTTTTCTTTCGGGTCAACGGCTGGCGGCGACTGCTCGACAATCGCGACGATGGCATCGTCAACGTCGTTGTCGTGGTTCTCCGGTTTGGGAGGGGCGTCGCCCAGGATCTTCCAGCACGTCTCTGCCACGGCACCCAGATTCTGACCAAGCTTGACCTCGACCCATGTTCGTTCAATCGTCAGCCAATTGGAAAGCGGTCCGTCCGTCTGCTTCGCTTCCTGCTGAAGCCGAGCGGCGAGTTCTGTCCTGCCGATCCGCTGGATCTCTTGCTTTTTCGCGGCGAGTTCTTTGCGGGTCAGTTTATCCAGGTCGCCTTGATCCGTGAGCTTTCGCTCGCCGACCCGTTGCCGGTTGGCAAGCATCGCATCGACCAATCGGTAGAGCGCGGGAACTTCGACGATCAGCCGATCGTTTGCATCTGGCACATCAGACTGCTCTTTCAGGCGAGCGAACGCTTCCTGTTCGATCGCATCCGTCCACCCAGCCACCAGCAATGCTTCGAAGAGACTGGAAATATAGGCTTGCTTGAGGTCCGCGGGTGCCGAGGTAATGCGTTCTCGTAAGAAGGGCAGTAGCAACTCGTCACGGAAGCGGTTGCTGTAGATCGAATTCAAAGCCTCTGATAATTGTTGCTTCTCGAATTTCGACTGCGACTTTTCCCAACGCGATCGCACAGACGCCGCGATCTCTTTCCAGAGGGCCGTCGGGATTTCCGAGGCATCCAATTGCTTCCGGCCCAGGATCGGAACCGGGGCTTCCATTCGTCCAGACATCGTCCAGCTCACCAGGTTGTTGATCAATCCGGGCGAGAGCGTGGCGGTGTCTGCCTGCAGCATGGCGAAGAATTCGCCTCGCAACTGATCCGCGATGTCGGACTGCTGGAATTGATGGTGTGTGAAGATGTGCGAAGCGATATCAAGCTGCTTCGCGTGCAGCACGTAATAGCGAACCAGCTTGCCGAGTGGCTGATTCCAACGTTCTTCCATTCGCTGATAGGAGAGGTTGTAGGCACTGCCCAATGCAAAGTTGACGGCCACATCAAGCCGGATCTGCTGATCCGCAGTCAGCTTCCCTTCGACTTGCGAATCGTTCATCCACTGTTGCGCCGTGGCGTAGGCGTCGTCGACTTTGTCATTGAACACCAAGGCCGACAGATGCTGTGCGTACGCCGAGTTATACGAATGCGTTGTTGGCTTCAGCGCGACCCACTCGGTCGTAAACTTCAGCAGATCATTCCATCGCGTCTGAGTTCGATACAGATCCGCGACAACCGAGCGCAGTACTTCGTCGTCTTCTTGACGCCGCTTAACGGGCCTGGCAAGTTCCTTCTGCAACCAGGCATGAGCGGCATCGAACGGGCCTGCTTGTGACAGGCGTTGAGCGTAGTCGGTTTGCCAATACGGATTCCAAGGCCCCTGCTCGGCAATTGACTTCTTCAGTGCCAGCACTTGTTCATAGTTACCAAGTCCCTCCTGGCAAGCCGCCATCCAACCGGTCCACTGCAGCATCACGTCCAGTTCGGCCGGCTGCCGCTCATACACGGGTTTCAGAAGTTGTACGAACTCCAGAAGTTCGGCAGATGAACAGACGCCTTGAGTCTGACCGAGGATGAATCCTGTGAAGAATAGCTCTTCTGGCTGGGGCTTCGCGACCAGATCTTTCGCTTCAGCGAGCAGTCGATCTCGGGCTTCTTCATTCCTGCGAATCGTCTGCAGCAACATCGTGCGGATCCAGCGCAGACCCGGTTTATCGACGGCCTGTTTCTCCATCGCGTCGACGTATTTCCACATTTGCTCCCACTGCTGCGATTGGGCGGCATGCAGGATCATCGCCAGTTCATCGTCGAAGGCGGCTGTTCCGTCGGCAACCTTTTGTCGAGCGACACTCAGTTTGACGAAGGGGAGGTGAATGAATTGCACCGAGGGGCGGGCAGCGAGTTCCTGATCGAGACGTTCGGTGAAACGAAGGCGCGGTAGCCCTTGCACTTCGAACGTCGTTTCGGATGTCTTGCGACCGGCATCGTCCAGATGGAGCACTTTCCGCGGCCACCACGAGCCCGCCACTTCGACGAAGTCGTCTCGTGTTTCGGTACTGGTCAGCCGTTCGCCGTCAAACCATTCGTGCTTGATCAGCACATGCTTCGCGGTGTCGATGAGCAGATGCTCGGCAAATGTCGAGTCTTTCATCGTCAGAATCAGTTTCACGCGATCCTGGCCGGCGGGTTCGACTCGGGCAATGCGATCGCGGAATTGCTTATGCAACAGGAGGACGGAACCGTCGTAGAGACCCATTGCTTCGGGGCCAAAATCGGTGTCGACCGCTGGACGCTGGCGGCCCAACAGGAATGAACTGGAATAGGTACCGCGTTCTCGCCCTGTGCAATACTGGACGACGGTCTGCTGATGGGGATTGAGCGGCATCGTGAGCCATCCGCTCGGTGAATAGAGGACGAGATCGCGATGGCGGCTGGACCGGCGGTTCCAGATGGGATCCAACTGATCCATCACACGCTGGAATTCGATCCCTCCTTCAAATTTGCGGAGTGCTTCTGTTCGCGACAGGCTTTTGGAAAGTTCAATCGCATCCGCCGACCAAGCATCTGCAGGTCGCACAGCAGGCCGGTTCAGGGGGCGGGCTTCCAATGTCGGGAAAAGCGAATTGAGCCAGTCGGTGTAATCGGGACTGCCCGAATAGCCCAAGGTGGGATAGGGTTTAAAGAGACGGCCACGGCTGCGGTCCCCGTATGGATCAAAAGCCCATTTGCCAAGCTCCGCCTTCTTGCCGGCATCGATCATTTTCCGCTTGCCGCCAATCGCGAAGGCGCGTCCGTTGTTCAACTGACCATTCACCGAGATGGCATCCGCGAACCCATCTTGGAAGTCCATGCGTCCATCAAATGCACTTGAATCGGACAACGACTTCAAGTCATCGTCTCGATCTGCTGATTGAGGCTCTGCCACCCCCAGGCTCAAATCTTCCCCATCTTTCATGTCCTTGATCACGCCAAAGTCATCACTTTTTGTGGCGAAAGGGTCCATCGGCTGTTCGCCGAGAAAAGTCCCAGTGCTGATGAAGTCCATCGAATCTCCGAATCCCATGCCGCCTGAATACGACATCGGTGCTCCCATGGGGCCGTTTTCGTACCAGCCCCCAGATCGGAAGTAGGGGTTCATCGCTTGCTGAAGTTGCTGTTGCAACAGTTGCGGATGGCGTCCCAGATCATTCAGTCCGAGAAGAATCTGTCGTCGCAGTCCGAGTCGCCAGTCGCCGGCACGTTTCATCTGGGCCTGCAGCAGTTCGAAATTGGCGTTACTGCGACCTTCGGCGAAGAACTTCTCACCGTCCCGCATCTCATAGCGGCGTTTGACCCCGAACCGTTCGCGATCGGCATCGGATTCCAGAACTAAGAGTGAAGTGTAGGGAGTGATGATGTGAAACTCTTCGGACAGGCCGATGATTTCATCTTTGATCTGCGAACTTTGGCCCTGGGCGAGAAGCTGGTCGAGGTGACCGCGAGCCCACAGGCGGGGGATGAACGAGTTGCCCGCTTCGGCATCCTTCAAATTGACACGCGTGGCGTACTTCACCTTCTCATTGCCACGCATGCCGGTGATCACAATCTCACCAGACTGGTCTTTCCCCTCGGGAAGATAGCGTCCGACGAGGATCTGCTGAGTCCCGGCCGCGACGTTGGGAAGTTGCTCGGGGTAAACAGCAGCCACTTTCAAGCCGCGGAATTCGATGTTCAGGTCTCGTAAGCCCGGCTGAGCAATCTCGTTCAGAAGTTCGAGGGCAATGATCTGCGGAGTCTGTTCATTCGTGATGGCTCGCGACGAACCGCCGGTCATGGAGGCGATTCCCTTTAAGACGACCCCTTCGTGTGAATTGCCGACGCTGATTGAGTGGAAAACTCGTCGAGTTCCGCTGGCCGGCTTGTCCGCTTTGCTGATCAGTTGCTTCAAGCGTTGGACGAATGCGGCGGGGTCTGTTGAGCCCGCCGACACGATCCCGTCACCAACGTACAGCACCTGTGCGTCAGCCGGTGACTTCTGAATGACGTCAGCGAAGGCGCGATCCAGGTTGGTCCATCCCAGGGAAACTCGTTCGTCCAGGAACGCTCTGGCTTTCGCCGCGTTCTCGGCATTGACGGGCAGCGGCTCGGCAGACAACCAGGTCGTGCCGACATCGGCGCAGGCCAATTGGAAGTGATCGTCACTGCCGAGCGACATCAGCACGGCGCTGACAAACTCAGCCTGTTGGCGGCGTTTTTCGGAGTCCATCGACGACGACGTATCACACAGCAAAACGACATTCAGTGATTTGCCGTCTGGCAATAGTTCTCGCTGCCAGTTTCCTTCGGGCCCTGGTGGCGTCAATTGGACGAGAAAATAGCCGTCATTGCCGCGACGATGCGGGATCACGACCACATCGGATTGCTTGCCATCGACTTCGCAGACCACCTCGAAATCTCGAGTCGGCGTGTATTCCTGAGCCGTGAATTCCACTTGAGCGGAATGCTGCGTCTGCTGCGTTCGCACGGCGTGGGTGGGACACGACACAGCTTTCAGAGGAATCGCCGAATTCACGGTGACGTTCAGCGAAAGTTCACGCAGGGGCTTCGTTCGCAACAACTCGCTGCGAAGTCCGTACGAGTAGCGATAGCGGTTGGCTCGCAGTGGCAGCACTTGCGTGTAAACAATCTTGATCCGTTTTTCGGAATGCGCCTCGATGGGGAAGACGCGGGCCTTGAAGATGTTGCCCCCCATCCATTCCAGCAGTCCAGGATCGCGTTTTTCTCGCAGGATCGTTTCAAAGATCTCTCGAGCCCGCTGCTTCTCGACGACATCGGCTTCGACGAGGTCGTTGCCGATCCACATTCCGAACCCACTGATGGACGCATCTTGGGGAAGCGGGAAGTGGAAGACCCCTTCCAATCGAGTGGGGGTATGATTGACGAACGACTCTTCGATTGTCGTCCGCGCAATCTGATCGCGGATCTCGACCGAAACCTTGTGATAGCCGACCGTCAGCGGCTCGTTGCGACCGTCGGGCAAATTGACGATCAACGATCCTAGCGACTCATTGCTGGTCGTGCCTTCGAATCCCGCGAGCCACACCGGCGTCTGGGCGACATCAACCAGTTTGTCTTCGCGATCGACGCGAACCAGTTGCTTGACTCCAACCTTGAAGACACGATCACCCGTGCGTGGTGCCAGCAGCGTGAACATCGCCGTTTTGTCCGCTTGGCCGTCGGCGACTGGCTTCCCGCCAGCTTTCACCTGTACCTGTCCCGTGTGCAGCCGCGCCTGTGTCGGACTGATGCACTCGATCAGAGAGCCCGGTCCCAGAGTGAGTTCGACTTCCGAAGCGAGCGTGATTTTGACAGCGTTCGCACCTCGCAGTTCGGTTCGCAGCCAGTCGCCCGGTCGCAACAAGGTTTCGCGACAAACCGGAGTCCAGCGTTTGGCGAGCATCGGACGCAGCACCACGATCCCTTGGGCTTCGCTCACTTTGCCGATTCGACCATCCTCGGTCAGCGATTTCGCGACGACGAACTGCTCGTCAGCCACAGGTTGATTGACGGCTACCAGCCGCAGTTCGGCGATGGGTTGTTTCGCACCCTTCTCGTCGGTGACATCGCGAGCCGTGATACCGACGAGTTGGTTGTTGGTCACGTCAGCGAATGCTTCCACATGCACACGCCCCTGCTCGCCTGGCAGGTCGACTCGATAGGCATAGCAGTCGCGCCCACCGTAGGTCGTCCGCTGATAGGGTCGAGCGACCAACAGCGGCGTCGCGTCTTTCACGCCGACTTCCAGCAGCTTCAGCAGATCAATCTGTTTGTCGGGGCTCAGGAACCACGGCGAATCCCCTTCGCTGACGGTGTTCTCGGCTTCGTCGATCTTCCACCAGCGCGAGCCGGCCGCGATCTGATAGCGCTGCGGCGAATCCTGTTTCCGCACGAGGCCGGGAACTCGTACGAGGATTTCCGAGGTCTGGCCCCCCTTCTCCAATTGCAGATGCAACGTCGATGCCCCACGAAGTTCCTCCATGATTTTGGAGAATGGGATTGATCCTCCGGCGACCTGGGGAGTAAATGGATTAAGCCAAACCGCCAGCAGCGCGACGGCTGCGGACAGGGCGAGCGAACCACGAATCGCGAGGGCTAACATGGAGGATCTCCGATCTTTGGGGATCGTTGGTGTGGAATCGATTGGACTGACAGCAGTCGAAGGCGTTGGACCTTCGGCCGCCGCTTGGGCGAACTCATCGGCGGCTCGTTGACGCAGCGCGTTCAGCGCGGCGAGATCAGGACCAGGCGCATCGAGATCGACGGAGCGCAGCAGCCCCTGCAGATCTGTTTCGTCTCGGTGATGTTCAGGCTCGTGAGTCATAGCCACATTTCGGGACAGGTCTATCGAACTTCGCAGTCGTTGCGACGGGTGGTCGGTTCGCGAACTAACACTTCCATCCGGGCTCGAAATTCACGTCGAGCCCGGGCTAACTTTGATTTGATCGCATCCACGGTTCCCCCTGATTCTCGAGACAATTCGTCGAGCGTTCGTTCATCGAGGTATTTCGCGGTGAGCAGCGCCGAATAGTCCGCGGGCAATTCGGCCAGCACGCCACGGACCACGTCGGCCAATTCCAAGCGAGCCCACGGTTCGTCGGCTGGTTCTGATGTTTCCAGCCAGCGGCGTAGTTCGTCGGCTCTGGCTTCAACCAACTCTTTCAACCGTTGAACCTTGTTGATCTGTCGCCAGTACAGGGCGGATTGGTGATGCGCGATACCCGACAGCCACGCCCACAGGGTTCCTCGCTGCGGATCGAATAGCCGGGCCGATCGAGCTGCCGCCAGAAATGTTTCTTGCACGATATCTGCCACGGCTGCGGTTTCCGGGCCGACCAGTCGTGCGACGTACCGCCAGATATCTGCGCTGTATCCGTCATACAGGGCAGACCAGGCGTCTCGATCGCCGAGCCGTAATCCGCAGATCACGGCCTGTTGGTCAGGCTCATCAAGCACGAGGTATCTCGTTAGTCAGGGCTGTCGTTCCAAAACAATTGGCGCTTCGACGAGGCGAAGTGTCGCGGAGTTCTGAGATTTTCGAGCAGAAGTAAGGAAATCGCGAAATTGAAGTCCGCCAGAGTCGCCGCAACTCCTTTGGGAGTCAGGTCAACTGGGGCGCAGCAGATCCAGCAATCGCTCGAGGAAAATCCGCTGGTCGGGATGAATCAAGTCACGGGCCTGGTCGATCGGCAGAAATTCCGCGCGATCCACCTCCCAGGAAGCACACCGCGGATTCGCTTCGGCCGATGCCAGTCCCGCGAAACAGTGAACTCGCTTGCGAGACTTTTGATAGACGATGTCACCCAGTGGGACCAATTCACCGGCGGTGACTTCGGTCTCTTCCAATGTTTCCCGACGAGCAGCCGCCTCTAAGGGTTCTTCGGCGTCGGGTTCCCCTTTAGGAATCGACCACGGAGACTTGCGGTTGTAGTTTCCCGAGGGATGCACTAGCAGCACTTCCAAGTCGCCATCGCGATGTCGGTACAAAATCGTTCCCGCAGATTCTCGCATTCTTTCGCGTCCAACGGCGGCAAGTGGTTAGTCCAGGCAATCCACGTCGATTATACTGCCGCGACTTTGGCTCGGAGCGAAAGCGGAATCTTTTCAACCGGATGGAACGACAGCAATGCAGCAGGCAGATGTGGCCATTATTGGAGGCGGGATCGTCGGCTTGGCGACGGCGTATCGCCTGCAGGAACGATTTCCCGGCAAAACTGTGGTGGTGCTGGAGAAAGAACGTGAAGTCGCGCAGCATCAGACCGGCCACAATTCGGGCGTGCTGCACTCCGGCATCTACTATAAACCGGGCTCCCTGCGAGCGACGAATTGCCGTGAAGGCAAACGAGCGATGCAGGAGTTCTGCGACAAAGAGAACATTCCGTATCAACTGTGCGGCAAGGTGATCGTCGCGATCAACAACGACGAGATTCCTCGGTTAGACAAGATCTACGAACGAGGTCTGGCGAATGGCGTGACTTGCCAGATGATCGACGGCGATCGCCTGCGTGAGATCGAACCGCATGCCGCTGGGATCCGTGCGATCCATGTCCCCGAAGCGGGGATCATCGATTATCGCCAGGTCTGCGAACGATTGGCTCTGCGAATCGCCGAAGCAGGTGGCGAGATCAAGACCAGCGCGAAAGTGACTGGGATGTATCGTCGCGAAGGCCGGATGCTGATCCAGTGTACGGCGGGTGAATTGGAAGCCAAACTGATCGTCAACTGCGCCGGCCTGTTCTCGGATCGAGTCGCGTGGCTATCAGGGCAGCGGCCCAATGCGCAGATCGTTCCCTTTCGTGGTGAGTATTTCGAACTCAAACCCTCAATGCATCACCTGTGTCGCGGGCTGATCTATCCGGTCCCCGATCCAGACTTTCCATTCCTGGGCGTCCACTTCACGCGCATGATTCATGGCGGCGTCGAATGCGGTCCCAACGCCGTCTTCGCCTTCAAGCGCGAAGGCTATTACAAAACCAGCTTCAACCTGATGGACACGCTGGAATCGCTGACCTATCCCGGCTTCATCAGGATGGCGCTGCGTCATTGGCGAATGGGCTTTCACGAGCTATGGCGATCCTTCAACAAGGGCGCCTTTGTCGCCGCACTGCAGCGACTGGTCCCGGAAGTTCGCGGCGAGCATCTGGTGTCGGCTCCGGCAGGCGTGCGGGCTCAGGCGTTGTCTCGCGATGGGAATCTGGTCGACGACTTCCTGATCGTAGAGAATGATCTGGTCATTAACGTCTGCAACGCCCCCAGCCCCGCCGCAACGGCATCGCTAAACGTGGGTAAGCTGGTCGTCGATAAGATCGCCACGCATATGAATTAATGCCATTTCCAACAAACTCGCGACGAAAGCGAGTCCGCACGCAGTGAGTCGTGACGAGTTCAATTCCACTGAGACTTTCACATCGGAGACGAAGTATGGAGTTTCAGGAATACTTCACCGATGACGTGTCATCATCGTGGGACCGATGTTTCAGTATCTGGTCGCAGGCAGGTCGCGTCGAAGACCTCCCACACGGTGTCCGAATGTCTCGTTATCAGCCCTCTCTCGGCAAAAGACTGGGCCAGAAGTTTGCGGATCTCTTCTGCGACGAAACGGATTTCCTGATCCAGAAGTTGAGGGACCGCGACCCTGTTATCAGTCTCTGTGCATTCGATCTCATTGAGGAGGTGTTCCGGGTGTTTCAGACGCGAGAAGAGACCCCTCCCGCTGCGTTTTTGGAGCTAAACGATCCAATTCCGGCAATTGCTCGAACGAGCATTTCTATCGGAGTTTTACGGCAAACCAAGTGGGGCCGTTCTTAATCTATCTCATCGAGAGTGCAGACGACCTGTGATGAACTGCGAAGTAGTCCGCACTTCACTCCACGATGATGGCAGCTTGCTTCAATAACGCCTCTGTGGGCTGCTGCTGTGGAGGAAGTGCCTGGATTAACTGCACCGGAACTTGCTTACCGGCAAACGGGGTCAAGTCGACGATGGCTTCGCGCCAGCCGTTGTTGCTGCCGGATTCCTCGACAGCTTGTTCGAGGACTTGCTTGCCTGCCACAAGGACCGTCAATGCCCAACGTCGGTCGGCCGCGTTGCCAAATCGCAGTTTGAGTGAGGTCTTGCGATCTTTGGGGATGTCGATCAACTGGATCAAGCGTAAGTCTTTATTCTGGTCCAGCTTGGCCGCAATCACGTATTGTTCTCCACGGATATCCCCGGGCGTCAGTTGCAATCGGGTTCCATAGTTCACTTCGGGACGCCAACCCGGAAGCACCAATGCCAAGTCGATCAGTTGCGATGTGGGGATCTCCGCCATCCAGCTATTCGCGGCGGTGGCGACAGGGCCTGGAATCAATGGGGAGGCTGTTGAGAGTTCAAATAGCTCGCGCTTGGTTTCTTTCCAGCCCTGCCCTCCCAGCGACCACCACTTACTTCCCGCATAGATAATCGGGCCGATTTGACATTCGGGCCGTTCGAAGCCGAACAATTCTGACTGAGCGACATCGGTGCCGGTGTCGAGCTTGAGCCAGACGAGGCTGGACTGGGTTTTGTTCGAAGGCACGGCAATTCGCTGAGACGCCACGACAAATTGGTCGTTGACCTGGAACGCTTCCAATCGCGAGTCCAGCGATCGCGACCAGGCGACTTGACCATCCTGGGCTGAGAGTGCTGTCAATGCACTCACGGTATCCACCAGGATCTTGGACCCCTGCATCGCGATGATGCCGCGGAGGTCAGACAGCGAGCGTGTCCAGATTTGGCGTCCGGTTTCCAAGTCCATGCAGGTCATCGTTCGCACGCCGGGGACGGACATGACGACGCGGTTCCCTTGGATCAGCGGTGGTGCGACCCGGAAATCGTCCGCCAGATCATCAACCTGCTTGGGGAGCCAGAGGTGTCGACGCAGCCAGTGGATCTCGCCCGAACCGTCAAAACAGGCGGAAATCCCCGCCATTGAGCAGACGGCCAGTCGACCTGAGACAGTCAGTTGAGCCGCATTCGAACGTTCGCTGGATTCACGCATCCGGAACAGCGGCTGCGACGAGGTGGCCGCACCGGAGTCAATATCGAACCGCGTACCTTCGACTTGTACCAGATCATCGTCGACTTTGGCCAGGGTTAGCGCGAACAAGCTGCCATTCCAGAAAACAGGATCTGAGAGCACCTGCAAGCCGGGTCGCTGTGCCCAGACCACGCTGCCATTCTCGGCATTCAAACAGGCGAGTTCGGTCCCCCCTTTGGCCAGTCGTCGCACAAACAAACGATCGCCTGCGATCAAGGGGGTCATCGGAGTGAACGGCATCCCGTGAGCTTCGCCTTGTTCACTCCCCAGTCCCTGCGCCCACTGCTGTTGTCCACCGGGGAGCGTATAGGCGTTCACCTGGAAGCGATTACTGACATAGATGCGATGGCTGTCGGAGACCGCTGCCAACTGTTTGCCGAACGGGTCGCCGAAGCGGAATTCGTAACGATCGGGGCTGAGTCCCGGCTGGCCATCAAAGGTGGCTCGCTGTTCCACGCGATAAGCCAGCGGATTCAATGCCGGCGCCGCGGCAATGGCCGGGTGCTGAAATCGCTTCGCGGCGGATGGCCGGGCGGCAAGGGATTTGACCAGTGCTTCCAATTCAGCGGCAGAGATCTTCGCGCCACTAAGTTCGATGGAATTCACCGAAGCGACCGCCGGATCTGCAGCCGGTTTTCCGTTGAGAGCGGTCGCCAGTTGCAGACGGGACTGCAGACCTTCCCATTGTCGAGGCAGGCAATGTGCCAGCCCCAACAGGAAGTGCTCTTCGGCGGAAGGAAACCGGCCGGCGGAAAGATCGCGATCGCCCAACCACTGATGAGCTTCGGCGGCGGCTTCGGTGCCGAAGAATTGCAGCGTCGCGGATTGGACTCCGCGGACATCTCCGGACTGCACGGCCTGGCGGACGCGGATGACCCCGAGCGGCCCAAACTTGTCGGTCATCAATTTCGCAAATTCCGGGTGAGCCTGCATGGCCGAGGCAACCGCCGTGGGAAGCGAAACGAACAACTGGCGATCGTCCATGTCGGGCAACAGGCCGGGGCCATCGCTCACGTTAATGGACATTACCACTCGGCAGGCGTCTTCGTACGTTTGGCCCGTCAACGCGGCCTGCAGTTCGGCGCGGACGTTATAGGCTTCTTTATTCCATTGCAGAGCCAGCGGATGACGCCAACTGCCCGGAATGATCCCCGCCTGGCCGTCATCCAGTTGTGGCGCATTCTCGACCGCGATCGATTTCACCCAGCGAGCTTGTCGAGCGACGACTTCGGCTCGTTCGACAGGAACCCAATCAGGATGCACACTGGCATTCCAAAAGAGGGCCGACTGGCCGGTGCGCATCGCGTCGGGCCAATCGGTGTGATACACGGAACGGACCAGATCCGGCGAAACTTGTCGCTCCCAGGCAAATCGGAGCTTGCTGTTGGTCCACATCGGCGAACGTAGCACAGCAGCACGGATCGTCGCAACGGGATGCAAGCCGCCGGCCGCTGCCAGTTGATTGGCGATGGCATCGTAATGATCGGCCACAACATGAGCAGAGGCCTCTTCCCACATGTCGCAGACCAGACTGACATCATCGAGCAGTTGCAGCTTCTGAAGTGTGGCGATGTTGGATTGAATCGCGACCGATAACAGACGTTTAACAGCGTTTACGCCGAATTCGCGAGGCGGCCCCTGCGTCAGCGACGAGACGGAGCAAGCCGCGATCCACTGCTGGAGATCGACGCCGGGAGGCATGGTATCGACGGTTCGGTGCGACCAGCGCACGGGATCTTTCCACTCTTCGGCGGTGAACTGCGGTGCGAGCGCGACCAGTTGCGGATCGGCAAGCGATGTGATTCCCGAGAGCGAACGGACTTCCAGACTTGCCAGCTTTAGAACGCGGGCCTGGGGCCCCTGAAGGCCGAAGAGACCGACGCTGCCGACCGCGCCGGGGAGGTCACGGGCAGGATCTTCGGTCAGGTGCCCCCATTGGCGACCATCGCCGCTGACGAGGACTTGAACGGTTCCCAATCCAGCAACGATTTTGATCCACTGAGCGGAGGTATGGTAAGGGGGCGGGAACGAGTTGAAATCGAAGTTGGCCTGATCACGGACTTCGCTGGGTCGCAGCACCCCGATCGTGGTCCGACCGGTCGCCGCGTCCTTGAAGAAGCCAAGACGATGAATCGGCCGTCCGTCGAGATCACCCAGAAAGATGCCGGTTCCAGGGTCCGCCGAGTCGACTTTGGCGATCACTTCGTACAGGCCGCGTCGAGCCAGTGGCAGCACGACGATTCCTGGCTTTTCTCGCGAATCGACTCGAAATTCTGCCGAGCCATCGCGAGCGCCGGTGATTTCGGCAGGAGCTTCGACGGAGGCCGCCCAAGGCTGGCTGGCGGGTGGTCCGCCGACCACGAGCGGATGCGGATTTTCGGGAACGGTTGGAAGAGGCGCCGTGCGGTGAATCGAGATGCCGCGGAGTCGGAACTGACCTTCGACAAAGACTTCGTCGGGTCGGCCCGATAAGGGCGCTGTAAGCAGAGGAACTCCGCCCTTGGCCAGCGTGATTCCGCCGTCATGGTATCGCAGATCAAACGTGCCCGTCCCCGCACGAACATAGGCACCGTTGTCCGTGGTCAGCAATCCCCAGCGAATCGGCTTGGGGGACGAGTTCTCGCGAACGACTTCGAAGGCGGCCCAGGTGTGAGGATCGCGCCGAGTATAAAAACGCAGGGCGATGCCACTGGGACCTCGCCAGAGATAGATGGTCAGGTCGGTCGCTTCGAACGGCGTCATCCGCAGCAGCGCATCGTCTGGCCAGGGGGATCGAAGCCGTCCAAAACCATGAAACCTGGCGACTCGACGCTGTTGCTGGCCGTAGACATCCTGTCCCCAGTTCAGCGGTTGCCCAGCGACGGGAGTGAACCAGCGTTTCGCTTCGACTTCGGACAGCTCATCGTGACCGGAGGCTTTGAAGTCGCGAGTGAACTTGTCGCTGTTTGCCGGCCAGGGAGCGATGTCGCGCGCCAGCGTCTTCGACCAGGGCTCGTTGGCGTCTGGTTGAAGTGGTTCTGTCTTGGGAGCAGCGGGATTCTCGTTCGATTGGGTCGGTGTCGCCGTCGCTGGACTGCCGGTCCCCATGGCAACGAGGGCGTCGGCAGGCTCCGCTGCGCCGTCCGATGGAACAGCCGGGTTAGCGTCCGGAACCTGAGTCGGATGATCTGTCTGGCCGTCGGCAATTTCGCGCTGAACTGGCTTTTTCGCGAACCAGAAGAGACTTCCGATTCCAAATGCGAGAAACAACACCAAGACCGCGGACCACCGCCAGAGTGGCGAACGTCCGGTGGGAGCGCGGCGACGTTCATCGGCGGCTCGCTTCAGGATCTTATCGATATCCAGATCGATCTGGCCGAAGGCCCCGGTCAATTGCGATTCCAGATGCAGGTGTTCGATCAGCGCCTGTCGGACTTCCGCGGATCGCGTCCAGCGAGTGCGCAGGGCCGCAAATTCCTCGGGCGTAAACTCGCCCGGAGGTTTTTCCTGCAGCAGTTGAATTAGTTCCTGGTCAGTCATATTGCTCGTCAGTCATCAAGTCCGTTGATTATGTTCCGCCTGCTTTTTTCGACGCTCCAAGCAATCCTTCAAGGCCTGTCGGGCGCGATGCAGCAACAGTTTGATCGCTCCTTCGCTGCGATGCAGTTGTCGGCCGATTTCGGCGAGCTTGAGTTCGCCTCGATATTGCAACTCGATCGCTTCCCGAGCACTTGGCCCCAGTCCATCCAGGCAGATCGGCAGATGCCGCATCACGTCATCGTCGTCGGTCCCCTGCGCGTCGGGTGGCAGCACCGATTCCAATTCCAGACAAAGCTCGGTCCAGGCCACTTCCTTCCGCCGCTTCATCCCTTTGATATGTTCCCGCAGCAGGTTACGGGCAATTCCCAACAACCAAGGGCGGACCAGGGCATTGGAATCAAATCGTGCCTGCGAGAGGTAGAACCGTAGGAAGACTTCCTGAGTCATGTCGTCCGCGTCGGTCGACTGGAGCAATCGAGCTCGCAGGTAGCCGAAGACGGCGCGCTGATGGCGTTCGATCACGGCGGCAAACGCCGCTCGGTCGCCACGTCGAAGTTGCTCGATCAGCGTCTGGTCAATAGACAGCAGCAAAGTCGCGGTCCAAAAAGCAAAAGGCGAGGGATCAGGCGGGAGATCTCGCAGTGTGCAGATGGTACGGCGACAGTCACGCCAAATGCAACTGCGGACTCGATTTGCGCGCCTCGTCGGCCTCGGCGTCATCCCTGCAGGCTTCGCTGGCTCGGATTAGAGGTGCGACCTCCTCCGCAACAAATACGCGGTGAACGCAGCCAAAATGCTCGCCGAGGTTGAACTGCTTGATCATTCGCCAGTGCCAGGGAACCTGAATCAGTCGGCCGATCGACTCGGCCTCTTGCACCTTGTCGCTTCGCAAACCGATCGCGCCGGCGGCCGGACCGTGCGGGCCGTCGATCGTCCCCAAGACCGTGGTGCCAAACCACAGAAAGAAGAGGTCGAACCAAGAATAGTAGTTCCAGATGCTCGTCTGCACGTTTGCCAGAGCGGGACCAAAATCGACGCGGGGCGACACCGCCGTGGCCAGCATCACGATGCCGGTCACTTTCCGACCCGGTGGCAGAGCACCAGCAATCAGCAGCGCCATCCCTCCGCCACCTGAGTGCCCCACGAGCCAGACCGGGCGGCTGGGATACTGATCCTGATAGGCAATCACTTTATTAGCCAGTTCCAGGGCGACTCGATTGTTACGTTTCCAGCCACGCAGGTGAAACAGGGCAAGGAGCCGGTTTCCCGTGGTCCAGTCGACGATCTCCATCGCACTGCGAACGCCACCATCGATCAGGCCAGACAACAGGCCGACGTTCAGAAAGCTGCGGCCTTCGATCCCGGTTAGAACCATGACCAGGCCATGTTCCAACCGTTCAGGCTCCATTCGCCGAATGAGGCGGCCGCGACAGAACCAGCCCAGCGGTGTGACCAGAAACGTCAACCAGCAGAGGATTCCGCGCCACCAGCGTGTGCGGGCAGAAGGGCACGGATCAGGATCGGATTGTTGGTTCACCACAGCCAAACGCTATCGAACTTGGAGACGATGTGCGACCGATGTAGTCGACACACTATTGTCGTAGCGGGCAGGTCGCTCGAATGCAAATGAGGCATCGTCATTCCCGCGCAGGCGGGAATCCATCCGTTCCGTCGTTCGCTGGATTCCCGCCTGCGCGGGAATGACGGCCAAGAACGGCTACAGCAGACAACAATCATTTGGCCGGATGGGCGTGTTCGTGATCTTCGTCCGCGGCGCCTTCCGCAGGGATCGGTCCCTGTAGCATCATTGGGACGCGAAGTTCGGGGTAGCCGGGATCCGACGTCTTGATTCGAATCATGACCTGGTGCTTGCCGACTGGCAATGCCCCAGGAACAGTCACCTTGACAGTCTGAGTCCATTCACCGGTCGGCGTTAGAGCTCGTTCGCCGATCACCGGTGAGACCAATTCCGAAGTTGATGCGACTTCGGTGATTTCGAACGATTTCTTGCGACCATCAGTGACGGTGAACGTGGCATCCGTGCTATCGCTCCCCTCCGGGTGATAGACCATCAGGGCTGGGGGCGACACAGTCATCTGTCGTTCGGGGATACTCAGCTTGAACGTCAAACGGACCTGACGCGGTTCGGGATCGGTGTAGGAAACATCCGCAAACAATTCCTTGACCCCCGATTGTTCCTTCATCGGTTGGATACGCAGTACGATTCGGCCCTCTTCGCCGGGTTCAAAATGCTTTTGATCGACACGCGAGACCAGGCAGCTGCAACTGGGATCGACTGCCGTGATATCGACCGCTGACTTGCCGCGGTTCGCAAACACGAATGTGGCTCGGGCTTCCGGCGTGGGCTGAATCGGCCCCAGATCGACAGCGTATTGGCGAAATGCTAAGCCGGGTCGTTCCGGAACCGTGATTGAGAGCGGAGTCGGAGCCGCCCCCGAATGGACCACCACCGACCAGATGAATGGAGCCAAAGCCATAGCCAGCGTTCCGAGTTTCGCCGAGACTGCCATGTCGAGGGCTCCAACTATTCGATTTGAGGGCCAGAAGTCAGGTCTGTGAGTGAGCAATCACCAGTCTTATTGACCGATTGCCGTTTTCAGGTCTTCGATTTCCGCGGTCAGGCGAGCGACCAGAGCTTTCTTTTCCATTAGCTCTTGCTCGTTCCGGCGGACGATTTCCTTGATGCACGTATTCAAGCGGGCGACTTCGGCCTTTTGACCGGCTGTTTCTAAATCCCCGGCCAATGCACGCAGGTCTTGGAGTGTGCGGCTCACCGAATGGGTTGCCGTGGCGGTGACGACGACAGGGTGGTCCGCAGACTCTTTCAGCAGCTTGGGGGAAACTCGTTGTCGTGGAATGGCGGGTTCGCTGGCTGTCAGCAGTCCCAATCCGGCAGTTCCCAAAGCGGCGACTAGTAATAACGCGATTGTCCAAGCCTGTCGGGTCATGGTTTCCTTCCGTGGAATTGACCGATTATGAATCCACAGGCTTGTATCAGCACCCAGATTGTGACGTCAACGTGAATTACCTGAATCATCGGTGAGAAATGTGAGAATCCGGTTCAAGTAAGCCTCACCAGC
Organism: Schlesneria sp.; assembly: GCA_028291515.1. Taxonomy (GTDB): domain Bacteria; phylum Planctomycetota; class Planctomycetia; order Planctomycetales; family Planctomycetaceae; genus Schlesneria. Next base: position 23,703 of record JAQGHU010000110.1, on the reverse strand, counting down.
GACGGCCGGATTGGAGCATGGCAAGATTTTGTATGCAGAACATGGCGAACATCATGCCGGCGAAATTATTGTGCGACTGTGTAAAGAAGAACGCTGCAGCCAGTCCCGCGACGACCACGCCGATTGTCGCCGTGGCGTGGTCGGGATCGCGCAATCGGCACCATGTCAGAAACGAGCGGCACACCTGCCCTCCGTCCAAGGGGAGTACGGGCAACAGGTTGACGAGGCCCCACCAAAGATTGAGAAATAACATTATGGCGATGACGATGGCGACTCGTTCGGTAATCAAGTGGGCCGGGAGCAGGCGCATAGTCAGCCGTGTCAGGGCGTACAAGCCAAAACCCGCGAATGGACCGGCCAGCGAGACGGCAATTTCGCGCCAGGGAGTCCGATTGTGGTATCGTTGTGATATGGCCAGTCCGCCGCCCCAGTAAAGAATGATTTCGGATTGCCAGCCGAATGCTTCTGCGGTCAATGCATGGCCCAGTTCGTGGATGAGAATGGACACGAACAAGCACATGGCGGATAAGAATACGATATCGAGGCGGTCCGGATCCCATCGCAAAACTGCGGCTACGATCCAGAAGGAGGGATGGACGCGAATCGGAATGCGAAATGCCTGCAGGCGCACGTCAAATGGGGTCGGCTCGGTTCCAAACATGGCGAACGGCATCTCCGCGGTAAAAAGCAAATTTCCAGCGGACTGTAGCGTGAATCGGACGGACGGGAAACCCGCTGAGATCGGATGCCAGGAAAGTGAATGTCGCCGCCCCTGTCCGAAAGGCAATCCCCTAGCCACTGTTTGTTTGATCCGCTACCATGTCGCGGTCGACTCATGGGTCGCATAAGACTAATTCTCACGTCCTTTACGGGGCGTGCGGAATGCTGCGGGGTTACCCCGCGGTCGCTCAATTGTTCGAGATTCGTGGTGTGAATTGTCGTCACGGTCGACAGGACCGTGACGACAATTCGCTAGTGGATCGGTTGTGCGGCCCATGAGCCGACTTGATGTTTAATAACCCTGCGGAGTGAGCGAGATCTCGCATCTCGGACGGATCGCCAAGTGTCTCAGGATGTCACTTCATGGGGTTATTTTCATGGTTGTTCGGATTGTTCGGTGGACGAAGTGGGCCAACATCAGACCGCGAGTCTGATGGAAGTCTGACAACACGTCCGGAACGTACCACGTCAACCGACTCGGTGAGCAAGCCGAATCGACGCGCGCCGAAGATCAGATCACGGACTCGGCTGGTCCCTTCCGCTCAGCACGAGGCATTGCGTCGACGGCAACAAGGTAAGCAGCCTTGCCTGGAAGTGGCAGGGGCTTCCCCCTACCGATTCGCTCGCTTCGGTTCACGGACCGGGCAATACCTCAATCTCAGCGATGACGGCGACGAAGCGCTGCTGGGGCAATGCGGACTGCCGGTCTTTCACACACCCGAACAACTGGCCGACTGGCTTGGCTTACCACTGAATAAGGTGGCGTGGCTGGTACATCGCTTCTCGGCGGGAAACGCCGTTTCCCCCGAGAAGGCTCATTATCACTATACGTGGCGTCAAAAACGTTCGGGCGGAGTCCGGCTGATTGAGTCGCCGAAGCAGACCTTGAAACAGGTTCAGGTCAAGATTCTGCGTGAGATTCTGGATCGCGTGGCGACGCATCCTGCGGCACACGGGTTTGTGCCGGGACGTTCCATCGTGACGAACGCGGTCCCGCATGTGGGCCAGGGGATCGTGGTGAAGTTCGACCTGACGAACTTTTACACCACCGTCGGCTTCTCGCGCGTGGTCGCGATCTTTCGCAGGTTAGGATATTCACGCGAAGCGGCCATCTGGCTGGGGTTACTGACCACCACGGCGGTACCCAGCAACCTTCCGTTCGACCGCGCGAAGCTGTATGCACTGCTACCCTATCTACGGCGCCATTTGCCGCAGGGAGCTCCGACGTCACCCGCGCTGGCGAATCTCTCAGCGTTTCACCTGGATGCTCGGCTGACTGGAATGGCGAAGTCATTTGGAGCGCAGTTCACTCGGTATGCGGACGACCTGACGATCTCCGGACCGGTGGAACTGTCAGCCGGCCTGCGGACGCTGATCCCGCTGGTCGAACAGATCATTCGGCGCGAGCGGTTCCAATCGAATCGCCAGAAGCGACAGGTGCTGCGAGCCAATCAGCGGCAATCGATTGCGGGTGTCGTGGTCAACACCAAGACCAACGTCAAACGCGCGGACTTCGATCATCTGAAGGCGATCCTGACAAATTGCGTCCGCTTGGGACCATCCACACAAAACCGCCAGGGCGTGGCCGATTTTGCGGCCCATTTGCGTGGTCGAATCGCGCATGTTTTGCAGTTGAATGCGGATCGCGGTGAGAAATTGCTGTCGATTTACAATGAGATCAATTGGCGACGGTGATCCTTCTCATCGTTTGATGCGTTGAGAAAGCGATTGCAAATTGCAAACTCAATAATGGGATGCGGAGAAGTGTCTTGCGAGGCCAGGTCTGCGAAGAATTCGGAGCGTGCCACACATTCTTCCGCAGTTGGCAACGAAAAGTAGGCTGTCTAGCACTAGTGGGGGCGTTGGTGCTGGCGACAGCGTGGGTGAGAAGTCTACTTCACGAAGATGTTGTATCGATCAATGTGTTTCCGCAACAGATTGCGATTGATTCGACACGGGGAAGACTTCACATTTTCAGGTACGAGAATTTTGTAGTATGGACACAACGAGGATTGCCGCCACTCTCGCTATTTCAGTGGGAAACGTTTGGTGCCCTCGCTCCACAGCCAATTGTTTCAGATCGGATTCTGAACGCCGCGTCATGGTCATTAAGCAGCTTCGGACAAGATGCCGTTTCCCCTACCGTCTTTAAATGCGTTATCCCCTATTGGTCCGTCACGATCCCTCTGACCAGCCTTTCCACGTGGTTACTCCTTTCCAAGCCACGCCAGCGACCAAAACCAACTACCTGAGCTTGACCGATGGGTGAGTTCTTTCGAGGCTGGAGGCGAAAAGTTGGGTGTGTCACGCTGGTCATGGCGTGCGAGATCGCAACGCTTTGGATCAGAAGCCATGCCGTGACAGATCTGTTCGCGATCTGGCTGAATGGACCGCGTAGAGGGCCGCTTCTTGCCATTCAATCCCGCAACGGGGAATTCGGTTGGCAAAATTGTGGTGATGCTCCCACGATCGGCTATGAGACTGGTTGGACCACTCATGCGAGCAGCCCGCGCTCACCCTACGATCTGGACTTCAACACCATCCCTTACTGGTCACTGGCCCTTCCACTCACCCTTCTCTCCGCCTATTTGATACTCGGAAAGCCAAGGAAGCCCGCGGCCGAACCGGCTTAGCGCATTGAGTCAAGGATATTGTTATCCTTCGATGACTCAGGGCGTGCCACTCGGATCAGCGGCCAACTCAACTTCAGCAAACTGAAACAAGAACGGACTTCCAGTGAACGAACTGTTGCAACTTCTGCTGCCGACGCGGCTGTTGCAACCGCTATTGAAGCCGATCGTGCGCTTGTTTCTCGGCTTCATCGCGATCCCGATCTTCCGGATGTTTGTCCGCCGCGTTGTCCGAGTGAACGATCTGGACGAGGAGCTGGAAAAAGATCTAGAGCAATGGTTCCGCGGAGCTCTGCTGCTGCTGATTGCGACGCAGAACATGGAATCGACGATTTTCGGTTGGGTCCGCCCCGAGACTCGTGAGTCCGTGTTTTTCATGGGCGGTCGCCTGCTGCTGGCGATCGGCGTGATCGAAGGAATGCCCGACCAATCGCTGTTTGCCTTGATCTATCCTGGTCCGCAGCCTCCCAAAATAGAACGAGGCCGGGTGGTTTGGAGCCTGATCCGCTATCTGCCGTCCTTGGGCAAGGGATTGATCTGCCAGCATCTGAACCGCTCTTCTCCCGTGCTGGCGATTCTGGCAGTGATCTGGCCCGATGAGACTGCGGGCTGGATTTGTTACGGCATGGCGATCGGTCAGTACCTGTTGATTGGACTCGTCGCGTCGAAAGACAAGGCTTTGGGAGTCCTGCAGAAATTCGATGAAGCGGTGGCTCGACAGCGTCTGGAAATCGAGCACGAAATCAACCTGCTTGCCGAAGCCAGGCAGCAGGAAGCGGCCCGCTTTCGTAGTCATGATCATCAGAGTGAAATGTAACTGGATAGTGAGCCGAGTTTCGGGGATATTGGAGGGACGGCGTTCCTGGCGTCGCGTCCAACTCACTTGTGCCATTTATTCATTCGTCAGCCATGCCCCGCATTCAGCAACTGTCACCGAGCGTCATCAATAAAATCGCGGCCGGCGAGGTCATCGAGCGTCCGTCCAGCGTCGTGAAGGAACTGCTCGAGAACAGCCTGGACGCCCTGTCGACACGGATTGAAGTCGATGTTGTTGCAGGGGGGACGGAGTTGATCCGGATCGTCGACGATGGCGAGGGGATCCACCCCGACGACCTGATCCTGACGGTCACCAGCCACGCGACCAGCAAGATCCGCAGTGCTGACGATCTGTTCGACGTGCAGACGATGGGCTTTCGCGGCGAGGCGATGGCGTCCGTCGCCGAAGTCAGCCGACTGCGAATTCGGAGTCGACAAGAGGATCAGCCGCATGGCGTCGAGTTGACCGTGGACCTCGGTCGCGTCGAAGCGCCGCGGTCCTGTGGCTGTCCGTTTGGCACGCAAATCGAGATCCGGAACCTGTTCGAGAACACGCCGGTACGGCGCAAGTTCCTAAAAACAATCTCCACCGAGTTCGGTCACATCGCCGAGCAGTTCGCGAAGATCGCGCTGGCAAATCCTCGGCTGCACTTGGTGCTGCGTCACAACGACAAGATTGTGCACGAGTTGCCCGCCACCGATCGGCCGTTGGATCGCATTCGCCTGTTTTACGGGGCTGAGGTCGCCGACCAGTTGATCCCGGTCGAATCAACACAGGATGGGACTCGCATCTGGGGCTATGTCGGTCATCCGAATAACTCCAAGTCGTCTCGCAAGCAGCAATACCTGTTTTTGAATGGGCGTTGCATCAACGATCGATCGCTGATGCATGCGTTGACCGAATCGTATCGCGGGTTGCTGATGATCGGCCGACAACCTGTGGCATTCTTATTCATCGAACTGCCGCCAGACCGCGTCGACGTGAACGTGCATCCCACGAAGGTCGAAGTGCGGTTTCGCGATAGCCAGCAATTGTTCCGACAGCTGCTGTCGATGATTCGATCAAAGTTTTTGAGCTTGGACATTCAAAGCCAGCTTCGCCTGCCCGCTGCCGTCGGAGCCGGGTCGGGCGGCCTGACGGGCTTTGCCCCGCCCGCGCCAGTCAATCGCCAACGCGAGTTGACATCTGAATTTGGCGACTGGGCCGCACAGCGAATTGGCGGAACCAACCCGATCGCTCCGTTCCGGCCCTTCCCTGCGGAACTGCCGAACATTGCCATGCCCGCCAATGACGGTGCGCGACACTCCAGCGTTGAATCGACGATCGATTCCGTGCAGAGGCCGGTGGACGCACAGCCCGCGAGCAAAGATCGCGGCCTCGATCCTGACGCCGAATTGGCAACGGTCGAAAATCCGGAAGCCGATGCCGCAGATGCGACGCCAGCGGATCATATTTCTGCTGCGACGACGCTGCAGGCGGCTTACGAAGCCCAACCGATCCAGGCACCGGATGCCAGGGCCATTCAGATTCACGACTGTTATCTGGTTCTGGAAACTCCCGACGGCATGACTGTCATCGATCAGCATGCTCTGCACGAACGGATTGTGTACGAGCATCTGCGTTCGCGAGTCCTGGCGGGCGCAGTGGAATCGCAACGATTGCTTGTTCCGCAACCGATTGAACTCACCACGACCGAAGCGGCCGCGTTGCTGGAGCAATCGGAAGCCTTTGATAAAGCCGGCTTGGGATTGGAAGATTTCGGGAACGGGACCGTGCTGGTCACGCGGTATCCCGCCATGCTCCGCAAGGTCGATTTAAACGAACTTCTCCGCGAACTGCTTGTCAAACTGGATGGCGGCGGAGCGACCGGGATGCAAAGCTCGGCACGCCGCGATATTCTGGATGAACTGCTGCATATGATGAGTTGCAAGGCGGCAGTGAAAGCGGGTCAACGGCTATCCCAAGAGGAGATCGAAAGTCTTCTGCAGCAACGACATCTGGTGGACGACGCACACCATTGCCCCCACGGTCGTCCCACAGCCTTGTCACTCAGTCGGATGGAGCTGGATCGGCAGTTCGGTCGGCTTGGTTGAAGTCGGCTGGTTCACGAAGCGGGTCGATTCTGGAATTCCAAAGCCGTAGAGTTCTTGCCTTAACTTCTTATATTCCTTCCTCTTTCGATACTCACCGCCACGATGATCTGTGTCTCAATCGCTCGCACCCGCCACAAAATGGTGATGGCCGAACACGCTGCCCTGGCCCAGCGCGGCGCCAAGCTCGTCGAACTTCGCGTCGACTGGTTGTCGAAAGCGCCCGATGTGCCGCGGCTGCTGAAAGACCGCCCGACCCCTGTCGTGGTGACCTGTCGCCGTCGCGAAGACGGCGGTAAATGGACCGGGACCGAGGAAGAGCGGCAAACGATCCTGCGCACGGCCATCATTTCCGGCGCGGAATACGTCGACATCGAATCGGATATTGCCAAATCGATTCCGCGATACGGCAAAACGAAGCGGATCATCAGTCATCACGACTTCGAATCTACGCCCGACAATGTCGAAGAGCTGTGGAAGAAGATGTCCGAATTGAATGCGGACATCATCAAGCTGGTGACGACCGCGCATTCTCCCAGCGACTGCGTGCGGCTGCTGAAACTGGTCTCCGGAGCCAAGATTCCGACGATCGCCTTCTGCATGGGTGAGTTCGGCATTCTCAGCCGCGTGTTGTGTGGCAAGTATGGTGCTCCCTTCACCTATGCCGCCTTCAGTGCCGAGCGCGAGATCGCGCCCGGCCAGTTGACGTTCCAGCAGATGAATGAGATCTATCACTACGAGAACATCAAGAGCGACACGAAGGTGTTCGGTGTCCTCGGCGATCCCATCGCCCATAGCCTCAGCCCTGTCCTGCACAACTCGGCCATGCAGAAAGTTGGCTTCAACGGCGTTTATGTGCCGATCCGTGTCACGCGCGATCAGCTCTCCAAGATGCTGGATGATTTTCAGTGGCTGGACTTGCAGGGATACAGCGTCACCATTCCTCATAAAGAGGCCGTGCTCGCCAAGTACCCCAACTGCGAAGAAATCGTCAAGCAGATCGGTGCGGCCAATACGCTGTTTCGCACCCCGGAAGGGTGGTGTTCAGACAACACCGACTACGCCGCAGCATTGGAAAGCCTGCAATTGGTGATGACACCGGGCGATTCTCTGGAAGGGAAGCGGGTGCTGGTTCTCGGCGCGGGTGGTGCCGCCCGAGCGATCGCATTGGGAGTGGCTCGCAAAGGGGCCGCAGTCACGCTTGCCAGCCGAACGGCCGAACGAGCTCGTGTCCTCGCGGAATCGCTAGGCTGTCGCCAGATCACGTGGGAGAACCGCGGGTCCGAATACGCCGACATCCTGATCAACTGCACTCCTGTGGGGATGCATCCCGACGTGAACCAGACGCCGTTTCAATCGAACTGGATGCGCGACGACATGATCGTCTTCGACACGATCTACGCGCCGGAGAACACGCTGTTGCTGAAAGAAGCTCGCGAACATCGGTGTCGTACCGTTTCGGGAGTGGAAATGTTTGTTCGTCAAGCCGCCGCTCAGTTCACGCGTTTTACGGGCGAGCCCGCTCCTATCGAGATGCTCAAGGAGACGTTGCGAACCAGCATTTCGGCTGCGAAGTAGCCGTTGCCCACAGAGTCGACAGTCGTCGTCTTGAGTTCATCCTGCCGTATCCACCGTGTTTCCTGTCCTGCGTTTGAAGTTCGCCTGCTTTCGGACTAGCAAGTTTCCAATGACCCGTGTGCTCTCCCTGATTGGCTATCGAGGAACGGGGAAGAGCACCGTCGGAAAACGGCTCGCGCGACGCCTGCAATGGGACTGGGTTGATGCCGACAACGAGATCGAACGTCGAGCCGGACGCACGATCAAAGAGATCTTTGCGACCGATGGCGAGCCTCTGTTTCGTCAAATGGAGCGGGATGTCATTGCGGAATTGCTCCTACGCGAACATCTGGTCCTCTCGACGGGAGGGGGCGCGATCCTTAATGCGGACACGCGGAGTGACCTCCGGGCCGCGGGATCAGTCTTCTGGCTCGTCGCTTCGGTCGACACCATCGCGTCTCGGATTCTGCAAGACGCCACCACATCCTCGCGACGGCCCAATTTGACCACGGGCGGAATCCAGGAGATTCGCGAGATCATGGCGAAACGTCAGCCCCTGTATGCCGAATGCGCGCATGTCACGGTCAATACCGAAGGGCTGCGGTTGGCAGAGATCGTCGACAAGATCGTGGACCAACTTCCGGCTGGCCTGCTGCGGGAGGCCCGTTGATGATACCGGGTGATATCCCTCAATGGGTGGTGCTGGTTTGGCTCTTCACGTTCGGTGCCGTCGTCGGCAGCTTTCTGAATGTCTGCATCTATCGGTTGCCTCAGCATGAGTCGCTGTGGGCGCAGTTGAAGGGGCTGACGTATCCACCGTCGTCTTGTCCCTACTGCAAGCATCGTATTCTGGGTCGAGACAACATCCCGATCCTTGGCTGGTCGATCTTGCGCGGACGATGTCGATCTTGCCGACACTCAATCCCTGCTCGATATGCACTAATCGAACTCGGTAATGGCCTGTTGTGGGTCGGGCTGTACATGGCGATCGTTCCCGCTGGCTTTTCAGCGAAAGTGGAGCAAAGCTGCCTCTGGTCCGTGCTCAGTCCGCTGGCCAATCCCGGTTGGAGTCACGATCAACTCGTCTTCCTCTTGAACGCTCAATACTTCTACTATTTGATTTTCGCAGAAGCACTGCTCGTTGCGACGTTCATCGATTTCGACCTGCAGATCATTCCTGATGGATCGACAGTCCCTGCCATAATCGTGGGAGTCCTGGGATCGTTCATCATCGGCAATCTGCATCCCTGGCCCGTCTGGTTTCAATCGTCGTCGACTCTGCACACGCTGACGTACGTCTTGCCGACGTGGATGCACTGGATGCTCGTTGGGCCGGATCGACCGGCGTGGATAGCAGCTCACCCCAACTTGCATGGATTGATTTCCAGTCTGGCGGGGATGTTTGTTGGCGGTGGAATCATCTGGTTGCTACGGGTGGTTGGTCAGTGGGCTTGGAAACGCGAAGTGATGGGGTTCGGCGATGTCGTGCTGATGGCGATGATCGGCAGCTTCCTCGGCTGGCAACCGACGCTGCTGGTCTTTTTCGTCGCCCCCTTTTGTGGACTACTGGCCACGGTCGCGACGTTGCGTGTGTTCCGCAGTCGCGAAATCCCGTATGGACCTTACCTCAGCCTGGCGGCGCTGCTTGTGCTTTTGTTCTGGCGACCCTACTTTTCACACTTTGAAAGCTGGTTCTCGCTGGGACCGCTGATCATCCTGCAAGCCTTAATGATGGTGCTGCTGCTGGCGGCGTCGCTGGTGTTGATTCGCGGGATCAAGCGGCTGTTGGGCTATCGCGAGCCCGAAGAAAATCTGTTTGATGACGAATGGCGATCAGGCGACCAATTGGCGTTTTATGCGAATAAAGAAAACGACTGTGGCTGCAGCGAACAACGCCCCAAAACCTGGCCGGGGGCTGCTGCCGGTCGCGGATCCAGTTTTTCCGATCAATGGCGTTGCGGCGGGCGTTAGTGTTGTTACTTCTCTCTGTTTGTGATGTACGATGATTGCGATCGTTGATTATGGCATGGGCAATCTGCGTTCAGTGCAGAAGGCCATCGAAAAGATCGGGCAGTCGGCTCAGATCGTGAACCGCCCCGAACAGATCCGCGCAGCCAGCCGGCTAATCCTTCCCGGCGTAGGAGCATTTCGCGACGCGATTCATGAATTGCAGCGATTGGAACTGGTCGATCCGATTCGCGAACACATCCAGAGCGATAAGCCTTTTCTGGGCATCTGCCTGGGTCTGCAGATGCTATTCGAAAAAAGTTACGAAGGGGGCGAATGGCCAGGGTTGGGAATTCTTCCCGGCGAAGTCGTTCGCTTCCGTCCTTCTGCCGATTTGAAGGTCCCTCACATGGGATGGAACACGCTGGAGCCCACGGGTCGTATTCCGTTGCTCGATTCGATCCCAACCGATGCCTCGGTTTACTTTGTCCACAGCTACTATGTCGTGCCGAGTCAGCCTGAAGTGATCGCGACCCGAACCACCTATGGCGTGACGTTCACCTCGATGGTGGCTCGCGGCAATATGTTTGCGACGCAGTTTCACCCCGAAAAAAGCCAAAAAGTGGGTCTGCAATTGCTGACGAACTTCGCGAAGATTTAGAGAATATTGGGTGCATGATCGTTTAACCGCGTGGGCACCGCCCCGCGCGTGATGAGGGGCAAACAGGATTTGTTCCTCAGCAGCCGATCAATGGACTTCGCCTGACTCTCCAATCACGCGCGGGGCGGTGCCCACGCGGTTAAACGCACTTTTTTGACGATTGGTTTCTGGATCTTCCATGGAAATTCTGCCTGCGATCGATTTGCGTGGTGGCCGTTGTGTTCGGCTGCGACAAGGGGACTACGCTCAAGAGACGATTTTCTCCGACGAGCCCGCCGAAATGGCGCGCCGCTGGGAATCGGAAGGAGCCACGCGATTGCACCTGGTCGACCTCGACGGAGCCAAAGCGGGGCGCCCAGTCAACGTGGAATCGATCCGCTCCATCGTCAAGGCGATCAAGATTCCCTGCGAGTTGGGCGGTGGTCTGCGCGACGAAGAGAGCTTGCGTCTGGTGCTGGAAGAGATCGGTGTCGAACGAGCCATCATCGGTACGCAGGCCCTGAAACAGCCCGAATGGTTTCAACAGATGACCAAACTGTTTCCAGGCCGGATGGCGTTGGGACTGGATGCCCGGAACGGATTTGTCGCAACCGCCGGCTGGCTGGATGTCTCGCAGACCTCGGCGATTGAACTGGCCAGGCAATTTATTGGCTTCGATGTCGCGGCGGTGATCTACACGAACATCGCGAATGACGGGATGATGCAGGGCGTCGACGAAGGAACAATCCAGGAGATGCTGACTCTGGCCGGCCTGGGATTGCCTGTGATTGCGTCCGGTGGCGTTACAACGCTGAAGGACATCGAGCGTCTGGCAGCTGTGGCAAAACAAGAGCCACGACTGATCGGTGCGATCGTCGGCCGCGCCATCTACGAAGGAACGATTGCGGTCACGGATGCTGTCCGGATTGCGTCCGCTTGACGTCGGTTTGGCCAGATTTTCGGCAACCGATACTGTTGCCGAAAATCATCGTCGTTGCAAAACAACTTCAAACCGATGACCTCATCACGGCAACATTGCAGTACGATCAGGAAAGTCGGTAAGGCGAATCGCAGCTTGCGGATGCCCACGTCGCTGGGCAGTCGAATTTCAGCCAAGTCGCGTCCGTTGACCTAGAGTTTCGCGGTCTGCCGTCGAGTTCACGGCGATCCGTTTTGAACCTCGCGATGCGATCAGAAATGTCAGTAACAACCGTAGTTGAAACGCCTGCGGCAGATAGCGCGTCTGTCGTCGCCAGATTGCGTCGGGAATTCATTGGGGCGATCGGCAGTACCGCCGATCTGTTCACGAGGTTCGTCAGCGAAAACGAACTCGATTTAACAGTGGCTATGCAAGTGGTGGCGCAGCAACGGCGACATCTGAGCGAAGACTTCGACACGGCGTTGACGCTCGCCCTGCAACCGCTCTACGACGGCTACCCGGTCCGTCACAGTGTGCAGTCGTCGATGCTATCAATGGCCATGGGGATTGACGCCGGGTTCTCCGACGAAGAATTGGAAGCCATCGGCTTGGGCAGTCTGGTCCATGACGCGGGGATGCTGCTCGTGCCGAGTCGACTCTTGGGAGTTGGGCCGATCACCGAGCGCGACCGCCGCGAACTGATGCGTCACCCTTTGGCTGCGGCCGAAGCACTGGCCCGGCTCAAGGAGGCTCCTCCCGCGGCACGCTACGTCGCCGCCCAGATCCATGAACGTCTGGACGGCAGCGGGTATCCTCACGGTGTGAAGGGGTCGGCGATCCATCGACTGGCTCGTTATGCCGCGGCATCCGATACGTTCCTCGGCATGATCGCTCCCCGGCCGCATCGGGAAGCGCATGAACCGTATCGCGCGATGGAAGATATTCTGTTCGCCGCACATCGCGGTCGCTTTGAAGCAGCCGCTGTGCGAGCGCTGCTGCGAGTCGTCTCGCTCTACCCAATCGGTTCGTGTGTCTGGCTGAATGACGGCCGTGTAGGACGCGTCGTTCGCAGCAATCCCGAGATGGTCGATCGACCCGTGATTGCCGCGCTGGATCTGGATGTGGACCCGCCCGTCCCGCAGTTGGTCGACTTGTCGGCACATCCGCAACTCTGCGTAGTTCGCGTCGGCGAATTGTCCACCGCGAAAGAGCCTTCCCCTGTGGTTCGGCAACAATAAAGGCGCTGCTGCTCGCGACAATGTGAGTGATCCAAAGTGGCTAGTTGCGCAGCTCCATCGTGATTGAAAAACGCCGTCGACCTTGATCGTCGTAGGCGTTTCATTTGATATCATGCCGGAATGAATACTTTCTTCCATGGCTGGAGACGGAGGGTGGGGTGCGTCACCCTGGTGGTGGCCCTCGGATTTATGGGTGGTTGGATCAGAAGCCTTTCAGTGACTGATTTTTGCCAACTACCTGTGAGCAGTCTGTGCAACGCAGATTTCGTTTCACACGACGGTCGCTTCAGTTGTGGGTGGGCATCGTCCAAAGGACCGACGCGTCTCAATTGGCGTAAATTCGATAATCGGGGACCAATCGCGATTCGTTCCAGGAGTCTTTTTTTGACTTTACCGATGGAACGGCTCCCAACCCGAGCAGATTGCAATCCCAACTCATCATTCCCTACTGGTCGATTGCCATTCCCTTGACCCTTCTTTCCGGGTATCTGATTCTTTGGCAACCACGCAAACTATCATCTTTCAGTTCGCAGGCCAGTAGTCAATGAATGATGAAAACCGACTCTTTGATCGTTGTCTGACGCGCCTTCTACTATTCCTATTCATCGCATGCACGACAGATCAACACATCTTCAGGTGTGCGTTTGCTTCTGCGATCAGATGTGATTATTGTGCCGACTCACATAAGTCTGCAGCTCTGATATCCATCCTGAAGAGTGCTCATCCATGCAGGTCGCGATCACAGATTTCTCGTTTCCCAATTTGGAAGTCGAACAAGGCATCTTAGAAGCGGCGGGATTTCAGGTGGTAAGCGGGCAGTGCAAAACGCCCGAGACTTTGATTCCGTTCGTTCGAGATGCCGATGCGGTGATTACTCAGTTTGCCCCGATTAAGGCCGACGTGATCGCGGCCATGCAAAAGGCAAAAGTGATCGTCCGCTATGGAATCGGCGTCGACAACGTCGATCTGGAAGCTGCCCGACAACGCGGGATTCCCGTCTGCAATGTGCCTGACTACTGCATCGATGAAGTCGCCGATCACACCCTGGCGTTCATCCTGGGTGCCACGCGACAAGTCGTGGCGAACACAAACCATGTGCGAGCTGGCAACTGGGGAATTCCGTTCGGCTTGGACCAGATGAAGACGCTGCGGGATCAAACCGTCGGCATCGTTGGCTTTGGTCGCATTGGCCGTGAAGTGGTTGCTCGGCTGGCCCCGTTCAAATGTCGACGGCTGGTCTTCGATCCAGTCGTGCCCGCTGACGCCATCCGAGCTGCCGGCTGCGAACCTGTTGACTTGGCGACCATTATTGCCGAATCGGACATCTTAACGCTGCACTGTCCGTCCACGGCTCAAACGCGACGTCTGGTCAATAAGTCGTCGATCGCCCAGATGAAGCGAGGATCGATCCTGATCAATCTCGCTCGCGGAGATCTCGTCGAGACAGATGCCCTGGTTGAGGCACTGCAGTCCGGACAATTGGGAGCTGCTGCTATCGATGTGTGTGACCCCGAGCCGATTCCAGTCGGTCACCCGTTGCGCCAATTACCCAATGTGATCGTGGCCTCTCATATTGCTTCGGCGAGCGTCAAAGCGGTCCGCACGCTGCGAGAAACAGCGGCCGGCCTGGCCGCGAAGGCGCTGCGAGGCGAGAAGCTGCCCAACGTCGTGAACGGCGTCTCGTAGTTCGGTCGCTTCGATTCGTTTAGCCAAATTCGCGAAAGCTGCTCCTATGTCTACGCGAGTCTCCGTCGATGATTTGCAGTCGTTCTGCGTGGAAGCTCTGCTTCGTGCCGGTGCCAAAGAATCGCACGCCCGGACCGTCGCCGAAGTGCTGGTGATGACGGACACGTGGGGAACATTCACCCACGGCACAAAACTGCTACGAGACTACGTCAAACGAGTGAAGTCTGGCGGACTCCGTTCGGACACCGATCCCACGGTTGTGGCGGGAGGTCCCGCGTGGGCCATCGTTGACGGCGGATCGTGTCTCGCACACGTGACCTCTGTGTTTGCGATGCAGCAGGCGATCGAGCGTGCGAAGAAAACCGGGATTGCCTACGTCGGCGTTCGCAACTCCTGTCATTTCGGAGCCGCCGGGTACTATGCCTGGCTGGCCGCAAAAGAAGGGTTGATTGGCATTTCGATGGCCAACGACATCCCCAGTGTAGCCGCGCCAGGATCGCGTCGATCTGTCACGGGGAGCAATCCGATTGCCTATGCCGTGCCGACCGGGAACGGTGATCCGATCTTGCTCGATATGGCCAGCAGCACGGTTGCTGGGGGCAAGGTGTACGCCGCATTCCAGCGTGGCGAACCGATCCCGGACAACTGGATTCTTGATGAAGAGGGACGACCCTCCACTGACAGCAGCCTGTACCCAGCCAAAGCCGCGCTGCAACCGTTTGCCAATCACAAGGGTTATGGGATCGCCCTGCTGATCGAAACGCTCAGCGGATTGCTCACCGGTGCGCAGGTGACATGGCAGGTCGGAAGCTGGATTTGGGGCGATGCCACCAAGCCGACTGGTCACGGTGCGGCATTCATCGCGATCGATATTGCGACGATGGGGCCACGAGAGGTCTTTGAAGCTCGCATCAATGACTTGATCCGTGAAATCCACGCCGCGCCCACCGCGGACGGAGTCGAGCAAGTTCTGGTTCCGCACGAGAAAGAATGGAAATTGCGCCGTAAGGCGCTAATCGAGGGGATTAACCTGCCGTCCGATGTGGCAGGCAAGCTCGCCGGATTGGCGGATGACGTTGATCTGCATCCCGCCTGGCTTCCACGCGCAACGCCTTAGAATCACTTCGCAGATCAGGCGGTGTCTTGGCGAGTCGTACTAGCAGCACACTTTGAGGCCTCATCCATGAAACTGCCAACCATTTCTCTTTTGTTTCGCAGTCACGTGGCCCTGTTCTCGATTTGCTCGATGGCAAACTCGGGATGGGCACAGCTTCAACCTGATCAGGTCAAAGACCTGACATTGTTGATTTCGCCCGACCGCCCCTGCGTCTGGCCGGTCGGCATGACTCAGCATCTGGTGGTCCCCAGCCGTACCTTCGGCCCAGGGGCCTATCATCGCGACATGATCGTGATCGATGAACACACCGGGACTCAGTGGGATGCTCCCGCTCACTTCGTCCCACCACCGGACTCAGGACTCGCGGGTGCGGGGCCGATGGGCTTGATCACCGGGGAAAAAGTCTCTGCTTGGCAATTCTGTGGCGAAGCCTGCGTGATTGATATCCGCAGCCATATCGACGACGCGCCAGACGGCGAAAGCTACTTGATCAAGCCGGACCTAGTCTATGCCTGGGAAAAACAGCATCGTCCGCTGAAGTTTGGCGATGTCGTCTTGTTCCGTAGCGACTACACCGACAAATACTATCAACCATTCCCTGCGGGCGAGCGATTCGTCACGACGGCGCTTCGTAAAGAGACTCCCGGTTGGCCCGCCCCCACTCCCGAGACGATGGCCTATCTCGGTGAAAAAGGCGTCAAGACATTGGGACTGGATGGAGCCAGCATGGGCCCGCTTCCTAACCTGGCGGTCGCCACGCATCAGGCCGGTGGCAAGCTGGGGATGATCTGGACCGAATGTTCGACGAATTTGGGTTCGTTACCGACCACCGGTGCCTTCGCGGCACTTCTAGTCGCCAAACATGCAGGGGGATCGGGAGGTGAATGCCGCGAGATTGCCATCACCGAACCGAAGTTGGCCGCTCGTCTCAATGAGAGCGCCAAAAATAAGCGCGTGGCTGATCTGTCGGTGACGCTCGACGAGGAATACCCGGTCACGTGGCCGGGTTACGGCCCCGGTGACGAAGCCACTCGGTATGTCGCCAAGACTTTGAACGCCTTCAGCAAAGTTCGCGGCCCCTATTTTGCCAAGACGCACATCTTGGACAGCCAGGTCGGGACGCACGTCGTCATGCCGAGCTACTCGCTGCCACCTGTTGGCTTTGACAACAGCCACTATTCTGCCGATGTCCAAGCCGTCCTGAAGAAATACGAAGCCAAATACGGAGTCCGCGGCAACAGCTCGATGACGCTGGAGAAGGCTCCGCTTGACCAAATGGTCGGAGAAGCACATGTCGTGGATGTACGAAAGCTCGTGGGCTCGACGAAGTCGTCGGCCTGGCCCGCTTCGCCAGTCATCACCGCCGATTTCCTCAAGCAACAGGATCAAGCTCGCCCCTTCCGCTCAGGCGAAGTCGTGATCTTCTATTCCGGGTATTCGGACGCTCACTTCAAGCCACTGCCGGAAGCCCCCGAGGTAGAAGAAATGTTTACCGCACCCCTCGCCGGAAAATCAGAAGGTTGGCCAGCGCCAGGTCCAGAGGCAATCGCATTCCTGGCAGCCAAAGGCATCCGCTGTATTGGCACAGACGGCCCCACGCTCGGTGGAGTCGATCGCGAGAACTCGCTGATGGTTTCCTGGTTGACTGCCACCAAGGGCATTCTGCCGGTTGAATTCCTGACCAATGTCGGAGCGATCCACGATAAGCCTGCCTTCTTCCTGTTTGCGCCGATCAAGATTCAAGGGTTGCACGGTGGCTATGGGAGGGCTTTAGCGCTGTACTAAGTCACCGTTCGCGATGCCGATTGTTTCGAATCCGGTATGGGTGCCACGGTTTTGGAGTCTTCGACAAGGCCGTGCTGGATCGGGGTTCAATGACTAAGGTGAGGGCTCTAATGTCGAAATTGGTTGGCTCAATCTGATGTGGAGAAGAAGAAAAGACACGGCCTTGTCGAAGACTCCAAAACC
Organism: Schlesneria sp.; assembly: GCA_028291515.1. Taxonomy (GTDB): domain Bacteria; phylum Planctomycetota; class Planctomycetia; order Planctomycetales; family Planctomycetaceae; genus Schlesneria. The sequence goes on along the minus strand of JAQGHU010000110.1, from coordinate 6,374 downwards.
GTGGCACCCACTTTAGCTGACCCGAATCGCAAGCGGTCATTTTGATTTGCAGCCGGACGACTGAAAAGACTCGCTGTTTGACGCTCAACTTCAGGAATTTCATGACCACTTCTTCACCACCGCAACGCGGTATTCCTCCATGGGAGATTGCCGACCTGCCGGAGCCCCAACCACTGGGCTTGCGGAATTGGGCCAGCTTTATCGGCCCCGGCATCGTCATGATGGGAATCCAGATCGGTGGCGGCGAATGGCTGTTTGGTCCTGCAATCACGGCTCGATATGGCGGCGGTTTGATGTGGCTGGCGACGGTCGCGATCATTGCCCAGGTCTTCTACAACATTGAATGTGGCCGATATGCCCTCTACTGCGGTGAACCGATTTTCACCGGCTTCATGCGGTTACCACCCAGCCCGCGGTTCTGGATCGGCCTGATGATGCTGATGAATTCGGCGGCCCTGATTCCGGGCTTGTCGTCACACGGGGCGACCATGATCGCCGCACTCTATCTGGACCGGCCACCCACGGCGGCCGACAAATGGCTCATCGATCCGCTCGCCTATTTATGTCTGGCGGGCGTTGCGCTTCCGGTGCTGATCGGCGGGAAAGTGTACAACATGCTGCAGGCGGTGATGACCGCCAAAGTCTTTGTCGTGCTGGGCTTTTGTCTGATCATCGGAGTCACCTGCGTCAGCTACGCAAGTTGGTGGAATGTTTTCAGCGGATTCGTGAAGTTCGGCAATGTGCCAGTCACCGACAGCCAGGGGGGCGAAGTCGTCGTCAACGCGGTGGCGCATCGCTGGCAGACAGGGGCCTGGCCCGTGATTTCGGTCGCCAACATCGTGATGCTGGGGGCGTTCGCCGGATATGCCGGCGGCGGCGGGTTGGCAAATTCCACCTACAGCAACTTTGTGCGCGACAAAGGCTGGGGGATGGGTCAGCAAGTCGGTGCGATTCCCAGCGTTGTCAGTGGCCATCAAGTCTCGCTCAGTCACGTCGGCAAGGTCTTCGAACTGACCTCCGACAATCTGCGTCGCTGGAAAGGCTGGTGGCGGTACATCCTGACTGACCAACTGATCATCTGGGCCCCCGGTTGCTTTATGGGAATGGCCTTGCCGGCGCTGCTCTCGATGCAATTTGCTCAGTACACGACGATTACGTCTCCGGAACAAACGCAAGTCGCGCAATCCATTATCACGGCAGATGGCATCCGTAACGCAGCGTTCTTCTCTCCCAAGATTGCTCAAGTGCTGTGGGTCGTCGCACTGTTCACCGGCCTGATGGTGATGCTGCCGAGTCAGATGGCGATCGTCGATGACTTTAGCCGACGCTGGACCGATACGATCTGGACCGCCAACAGCCGCGTGCGAGATTCCATGCATGCTCATCAGGTGAAGTGGATCTACTACTTCATCCTCAGCATGTACATCCTGTGGTCTTTTGTTTGCGCCTACCTATTCCGAGGCGCACCCAAACTGATGACCGAGATCATCGCCAACTTGAATAACGTCGCTCTGGGCATCACGTCATTCCAACTGCTGTGGGTCAATCACACGTTGCTGCCGCGTCCATTGCGGCCCAGGTGGTATCACACGACGGGTGTGATTGCTTGCGGCATTTTCTATTTGGGATTGTCTACACTCGTCTTTGGCTACAAAATCTGGCCGATGATATTCAGCTAGAAGATTCAAACCATTATTTGAACAGCTTTCAGATTGGCACTCCGGATTACGACTATGAATCTGTTTGATCTCACTGGAAAAGTCGCTGTCGTCTCCGGCGGAGCTCAAGGCCTGGGGCAAGCGACCGCCCTGGCCCTCGCTCATTCCGGGGCCGATGTTATGTTGATCGATCGCAATCTGGACGGCGTGAATGCCACCGCTGAAGATATTCGTCGCCTCGGCCGGAAAGCGTTGACATCGAACTGTAATGTCTCCGATCCCGACGCGATTGCCGAACTCTTTCTGCAGGTGGATCGCGACTTTGGCCGCGTCGACTTTCTGGGAAACATCGCCGGCGACGGGCATCTCGCCAAACCTGAAGAGCTGGAAATCACTGATCTGCATCGCGTCTTCCAGAATCTGGTGGTGGGTCGGTTTGCAATGTGTCAGCAGGCCGGAAGACGCATGCTGGCCAAGGGACGTGGCTCGATCATGAATATCGGATCCCTGGCCAGTTCCACTGCCTTGGGTCGCGGTCACATTGCCTACAGTATGGCGATGGGGGCGGTCATCCAGATGACACGTGAACTGAGCACCGAATGGAGTCATCGTGGCGTGCGCGTCAATGCCGTCACCCCCGCCCAGGTCGTCAATCCCAGCCTGGCGGCGCGAATGGAGCATGACCCGACTCTGGAAGGTCGCTTTCTCAAGGGAATCCCGGCGGGTCGACTGGGACAACCGCGCGATATCATGGGGTTGGCCGTCTTGCTGGCGTCGGATGCGTCCGAATGGATCACGGGAGCCATCATTCCGATGGACGGCGGAAATCTCGCGATGAACGCGGGGGGAACACCCGGTCATGCGCAGGCGACCGTTCAGACGTTTCGAGCGGAATCGAATCGAAGTCAGAGCTAATATTCATCACAGATTAAATGCCATCGTTGCCATCAGCGAAGTGCCAGGAACCAAGCATGTCAGTCGCCGAGTCCTCTCCGCCAAGTACCTCTGTTGCGTTGTCCCTGTATCGCGTCATGCAGATCATTCGTCAGACGGAAGAGGAACTGGCGCGTTGTCACCAGCGCGGACTGATCCACGGAGCCTGCCACACCTACGTCGGCCAAGAAGCGATCGCGACCGGCGTGGCTGCCCATTTGCGACCGGAAGACGTCGTCTTCAGCACACACCGCGGTCATGGGCATGCGTTGGCGAAGGGAATGCCGCCGCGTGAACTGATGGCGGAACTCTTCGGCCGTCAGACGGGTTGTTCGCGCGGACGCGGAGGCAGCATGCACTTGTTCTCGCCTGAAATCGGCATGATGGGGACCAGCGGAATCGTCGGCCCCTGCATTCTGCAAGCGTGTGGAGGCGGATATAGCTTCAAGATTCTGAAGACCGACAACGTCGCCGTCGCGTTCTTCGGGGACGGAGCCACGAACAACGGGGCCTTCCACGAAGGCCTGAACATGGCCAGCATCTGGAATCTGCCAGTCCTGTTCATCTGCGAGAACAACCAGTTCGCCACCGAAGTCCCGTTCAGCTATGCCGCGGGCAATTCCAGCGTCGGCGAACGCGGGCCGATGTATGGCATGCCCAGCTTCACGCTGGATGGAAACGATGTCCTCGAGATTCATCGTGTCGCCGGTGAGGCTGTTGAACGTGCTCGTAGCGGCGAAGGTCCGACGCTGATCGAGTGCAAGACCTACCGAACGCGTCCGCATGCCGAAGGGATGGGCGATTTTGGGTATCGCACCCGCGAGGACGTTGATTCTTGGAAGCTGAAATGCCCGCTGGTCCGGTTGCGTCAGACCGTGCAGGAAAGCGGCTCGCCTTCGCTCTCTGCCAAGTTCGACGCTATCGACGCCGAGATTGCCGGAGTTGTGAAAGAAGCTCGTGAGTTCGCCGAAGCGAGTCCGCCGCCGGCATCAGAAACAGCCTCGAATCACGTCTATGCCGAGCCCGCTCGTGCTCCCGCGCCCCCAGCACCACCAGCGACCCGATCCATCACGATGACCCAGGCGACTCAAGAAGCCTTGGCCGAAGAAATGAAGGTCAATCCCACGATCTTCGTGATGGGCGAAGGGATCGGAGTTCGTGGTGGCAATTTCAAGACGACGGCAGGCCTCTATGAACTGTACGGCCCCGATCGCCTGTGCGACACGCCGATCTGCGAACGCGGGTTTGTCGGCTTGGCCTGCGGCGCGGGCATGACTGGGACTCGTCCGGTCATCGACTTCATGTTTGCCGATTTCGTCCTCGACTCCGTCGGCGAAATCATCAATCAAGTCGCCAAGATGCAGTACATGAGCAGCGGGCGGCTGAAGATGCCCGTTCTGCTGCGAGGCTGCATCGGCATCGGACACTCGGCGGCCACGCACCATTCCGGTAACTACTATGGCATGTACGCCCAAGTTCCCGGGTTACGCGTCGTCGTCCCTTCGAATGCCGCCGACGCCAAGGGGCTGATGAAGCGAGCGTTGCGGTGTGACGATCCCGTGTTGTTTCTCGAGCATCGCGAAATCCTGACGGTGAAGGGACCGGTCCCGGAAGGTGACTACGAAATCGACTTCGGCAAGGCTGCGATTGTCCGGCCGGGTAAAGATGTGACTGTCGTCGCGCTGGCTCGCATGGTTCACCTGACACTTTCCGTTGGCGACGAGCTCGAAAAAGCGGGGATCTCAGTGGAAGTGGTTGACCCGCGCACCGTTTCGCCGCTGGATGTCGACACGATTTTGCAGTCGGTGCAGAAAACGGGGCGTTTGTTGGTCGTTGATGAAGCGTTTGGTCCGTGCAGCATCGCCAGCGAAGTGGCGGCGCATGTCGCGGATCGTGGCTTCAACGATCTCGACGCCCCGATCAAGCGAATTAATGGTGTCTTCACTCCCACGCCTTACAGCCCATCGCTGGAAAAGGCCGTGATACCAAACGCCGACGATATCGCTCGCGCCATTCGAGATCTGATGAACGAATAATCGAATTTGATGAAATCAACGCGGGAACAGACTTCTGCGACTGGTAGGGAACGGCATGACTTTCGAGATTACGATCCCACGACTCGGTTGGTCGATGGAAGAAGGGACTTTCGTCCGGTGGCTCAAAAAGGACGGAGATACGGTCAAACCGGGTGAGCCGCTGTTTGAACTCGAGGGCGAAAAGGCCGCTCAGGACATTGAAGCGGTCGATGGAGGCGTATTGCGCATTCCACCCACCGCTCCCCAACCCGGTAGCATCGTCGCCGTCGGCTCTATTATCGGCTTCCTGGTGACGAATGGTGAGAGCGTACCAACTTCGGTGGCATCCGCACCAGCCATTTCCAAAGTCGAGATCACACCGCAAGTTGCCCCGGTGGAAGCAGCCCCTCCCGCGGCACCGTCAGTACGACGAATGGCTCGCGAGATGGGAGTCAGTCTGGCGATGGTGGCAGGCAGTGGCCCCGCTGGTCGTATCTCAGCGACCGATCTGAAATCGAGCCCCCCCGCCCGCACGACCTCACCACTGGTGACATCGACAGTCTCGACACCTCGTGCGCGCCGAGTGGCGAAGGAACTGGGGATCGATTGGGCGAGCATCCCCGGAACGGGTCGCGACGGTCGAGTCCGCGAACAGGACGTTCGCAGCGCCCCCGCAAAGTCGAATCAACGCGCCAATGGAGCCGCTGCGAAAAGCGCGATCCAGGGAACGACGATTCCTGTCTCAAGACATCGCCGCACGACCGCTGATCGAATGTCGTATAGCAGTCAGAATACGGCACCGGTCACGTTAACAACTCGGATTGACGCGACGAACCTTGTCAGCTTGCGACAGCAATTCAAGGCGGCGGGCAGCGGCGTTGTCCCTTCGTACACCGACATCATTATCAAGCTTGTGGCGATGGCCTTGGCGGAACATCCGCTGCTCATGGCTCAATGGTCGGAAGATCAAATCATCATTCCTGCCACGACCAACATCGGTCTTGCCGTCGATACCGAAGCCGGCCTGCTGGTCCCTGTCATTCAGAATGTGAGATCACTCGCCTTAACTGACATCAGTCTGGAATCAGCACGACTCATCGAACTGGCGCGGCAAGGGAAGCTCAAAGCCTCCGACATGCAGGACGGCGTCTTCACGGTCACAAACCTCGGTTCATTTGGGATTGATGCCTTCACTCCGATCATCAATTCGCCGGAAACCGCTATCCTCGGCCTGGGCCGAATCCGCCGCGAACCAGCCGTCGTCGAGAATCAAATCGTACCGCGTGACCAGATGAATCTCAGCCTGACCTTCGACCACCGCATCGTCGACGGCGCCCCTGCTGCTCGGTTCCTGCAAACAGTCAGCCAAGCTCTCGAGACGCCATCGGCGTGGTTGCTGCGCACTACGGTCTAATCTAATCAACCGTGGGCAATGTCGATGTTCTAGTTTGGATTGGGTGCCACGGTCTCACCGGCTTCGGTGTGGCCGTGTCTTCGATGAAAGACACGGCCAGGTCGACGCGGCTGTGGCGTAGTGCATAAGCCCATGTCCATCGAGACAAGCTCGATGGGATCGGGAATCGGTTCCGTCAAACCCGGCAATCCCCACCGAGTTCATCTCGGTGAAAGCAGGCCTTTCCACTAGTGGTCGATCTATCGTCCGATGTCAGGTTCGAATAGACTTTGCTGGGGCGGTTCAGCGAGTGAATTGGTGAGGAGGCAAGGATGCCGGACCTGACGAAGAAGCTCAAGGTGGAGTTGTCTGCGG
>JAQGHU010000108.1 GCA_028291515.1 Schlesneria sp. | reverse complement strand
ATACTCAACGCGATCATACCGACGCCGGCCAAATACAGACCAAGACCAAGCAATTGCACCCGAAATCACCCTAACAATCTGAATCGCAGACATCGTGCCGAACACGATTGGGCATCGCCCCGCGCGTTTGCTTTCTTCCGTCATTCCCGCGCAGGCGGGAATCCAAGGCTGTGCGAAATTGGTGATGCAATCACTACGGATCTTGTCTGCAACCGCTGTTGATGTCGCCTTGTTGTGAAATCGCTGGATTCCCGCCTGCGCGGGAATGACGGCCTGAACTTTCTGGGACGTATCAAGTCGACGCGCGGGGCGATGCCCGCGCGGTTAAACGAAGAGGTAGTCCTTTGAAGCGTTATTCCAGGTTCAGGTGCTTCTTCAGGAAGAGCACTTCGACGGCGCGTTGATAGTCACTGTTGTCCTTCTTTGCGAAGCCGTGGCCTTCGTTGTTGGCGAAGATGGTCCAGACGGGGCGATTGCCGGCTCGGACTTTGGCGGCGATCTGTTCGGCTTCGAAAAACGGGACTCGCGGATCGTTGCGACCGTGGATCACCAATAGTGCGGCGCGGATCTTGTCGGTGTTGTTGAGCGGATCAATGCGTTCGAAAACGGCTTTCATCTGGGGGTCGCGTTCGTCGCCATATTCGGCTCGCCGTAAATCGACTCGATACGGAGCTGTTCGTTCGAGGAACGAGATAAAGCTCGCGATGCCGACGTTATCGATGCCCGCCTTGATGCGATCTCCGAAATTGGTGAGCGAGGCCAATGTCATGTAGCCGCCGTACGAACCACCCGCCACAGCGACGCGCGAGGCATCCAGTTCCGGCTGCTTGGCGATCCAGTCGAGCAGTGCGCCGATGTCTTTGACGCTGTCTTCGCGTTTCTCGGCGTTGTCGAGCTCGAGGTACTTCTTGCCATAGCCCGCCGAGCCGCGCACGTTGGGACAGATCACGGCGATCCCCAGTTCGTTCAAGTAGAACTGGATGATGGGCGAAAAGAACGGCTGGTACTGCGATTCGGGTCCGCCGTGGATACTGATGTAGACCGGGACGGGCCGTCGCGAACCGGCGGGTTGCCTGTCATCTCGCGGCTTGAAGTAATAAGCCGGGATCATGCGACCATCGAACGATGGAAACTGGATCCGTGTCGGAGCGATGAACGCCGCGGGATTCAGGCCACCCACTTCGCTAAACGTCCAGCGAGTCAGTTCGCCGCTTTCGATAACTAGTGTATAGACATCGGCGGGGGCGTCCGGACGAGCCAGCGTGAATCCCAACCGCTTGCCGTCGGGTGAAAACTCAAGCCCGGAGACAATTCCTAATGGCAACTTCACGTCTTGATAAGGGCCGATGCCTTTTCTAAGCAGATACAGCTTGCTGGCTCCATCTTCGTTCACGGTAAACGCCGCGATGCCTGAGGTTGGCTCGATCGCCAGATCGCTGATATCCCAGTTGATCTTGTCCGTGATTTCCAGAAAAGCCCTCGATGCCAGGTCGTATCTCATCAGGCGACGAAATTCGGCCTGGGCATCCATGGCGATCAAGATCGAGCGATCATCGGCCGTGAAAGCCATCGGCCCCGCGGCGAACTTTCCTTTCACAGGAAACTGAATATCGGTTCGTTGGCCGGATTCGACATCCAAGACCGCGGGATAGGATTCGTTGATCGAGACGTAGCGCGAAATCAACAGTGACTTGCCGTCGTGAGACCAGTCATGCACATTCCACGTCTCCTTCTCAACCTGCATCAGCATCTTCATTGGCCCGGGCTGACGTGGATGGGCCAGATAGATGTCGACGTCGCGACCGTTGCGTTGGTTACTGGTGATCGCGATCTGCGAACCATCGTGGCGGATCGCGCCGAGCTTATTTCTCGACTTGCCATCGGTCAGCAGATTCGTCTGATACTTGAAGCGGTCCAGCAGCAGCACTTGATCGTTTTCGTTGCCACCCGAATCCATCGACATCAAGATCGCGCCGTCGGTCGCTTTCGGGATAAATGTTCCGGAGACCGGTTCATCAAAAAACGTGATCTGTTCGCGCCGGCCACCCGGCTCATAGACGCGATGCAACTGTGACGAATTTCCGAAACGAGTCGAGATCAGCACGCCGGTGCCATCGGGGGCCCACCCACGAAAGGCTGCGCCGCGAACGCTTTGATACTGCGCGAGCCGAGCCGCCAGTTCGGTGGGGACGATAGGGACATCCTGAGCTTCGATTGCCGCTGGTCGGCGAGGGTCGTCTGCCGACCTCGCGAGAGGGACTGCACTCAAGAAGGTCAGGGTGATCAGCAGACAGTTTTTCATGGAGTGCCTGTCAAAAATAGGCTTCGTGCCGTGAAGGGAAATGCGAAGAGTTTTGAAACACAGAGGCACAGAGGACACAAAGAAAAGAGAAGAGGAGTGGAGTGGAACCACGGAATACACGGAATGAAGAAGTCTGAAAAGGTCCTCGAAATAAGACGACGTTTAAGTATTCATCAGGTTCTAGTGCGGGTCGCACTTACGTGTCGCGTTGAAACATGGGTAAGACTAAGCAGTTTCCTGCTCGCGGGACGCCACAGTTAAGTAGAAGGTGCTCTAAAATGTTAGAAATTGATCATGAAAGACATAGGTGCAGAGCTCGAAGTGCATTCGAGCAGACGCTTCTTCCTTTCGTGATTTCCGTGTATTCCGTGGTTCAATCTCTTTCTTGCTTCTCTCTCCGTGTTCTCTGTGCCTCTGTGTTTCAAATCTCTTGTGCTTTACAGATGTGCCCACTCTGGAAGATCGGCCTCGAATGTCATTCGCTGGTGTGTCAGTGGGTGCGTGAATGTGATTCGACGGGCGAAGAGACAAAGTGGCAGTGAATCGGTCGTGTGCGTTTGCGTATCGCCCAGCAGTCGTCCCGGCAGGTAGGCTTGATCGCCGCAGATCGGCCAGCCAAGGTGCCACAGGTGGACGCGGATCTGGTTTGTGCGACCTGTCAGCGGGACCACTTCCAGCAATGAGGTATCGTCAGCAAATCGCTGCAGCACGCGGAACTTGGTGTGGGCGGGGAGCCCACCTTCGGTCACTGTATCACGCGAACCCAGTTCACCTGAGCTGTCGGTGATTGCGGCGCGGCATTCGAACTGGTCGTCCGGTGGGTGGCCCTGCACTCGGGCCAGGTAGACCTTTTCGACTTCGCCACGTTCGAACTGCGGTTGCACCAGACCGGCGATGCGTCGTGTTCGCGAGAGCACCACGACGCCGCTGGTGTTCGCGTCCAGGCGATGAGCGGGCCGCGGAGCCTGGGGTTTATACACTTCGCCCAAGATGTAATGCAGCGTGTTGCGATTGAATCGACCGCACGGATGCATCGGCAGCGGGGCCGGTTTGTGCAGGACCAGAATCGCTTCGTCCTCGTGCAAAATCCGCAGGTCGGGGTTCACATCGGGCTCGACCGTCTGCGGCTTGCGTTGCAAGTATCGCTCGCCCGTCCGGACCATGTGATCGACACCGACAACTTGACCTTCCGGGCTGTACATTCGCCCTTCGTCGCAGTGCCGCTGCCATTCGCTGAGGGGGACGTGTTCGAACAGGCCGCTCAAGCAATCCAGTAACGTGCGACCATTGAAATAAGGCGGAACGGTAACAGGTCGGAAGTTGTCATAGGGTTGGCTGCCCGGCAGCGGATTTGTGATCTCACGAATCGCTCGCTGGTGCCGAGCGAGTGATTCGGCGCGTTGTTGCTCGTCACTTTTGTAGCAGTAAGGGCAGGAGACATCTTGAACGAAGCGGGGGTCACTCTGATCGTCGCCGTTGAGCGGTGTCTGGCAGGCGTGACATTGGGTGGCATCGGTTTCGCGCAAGGTCGGATCGACGCCGACGCGATGATCGAACACGAAGCATTCGCCGTCATAGTGAGCGTTGCCGCATTCTTCAAAGTACTTGAGGATACCGCCGTCGAGCTGGTAGACCTGCTCAAAGCCAGCCATCTGCATGTAGGGACCGGCCTTCTCGCAACGGATACCGCCGGTGCAAAACATGACGATCGGCTGCTGCTTCATCTCGACGGGAAGTTTGTCAACCGCAGTGGGGAAGTCGCGAAACTGATGCACGCCGATGGGAATCGCGTTCTGGAAAGTGCCCAACTTCACTTCGTAGTCATTGCGGGTATCCAGCAGCGTGATCGGCCGTCCTTCATCAAGCCATTGCTTCAGCTCTTTGGCGGCCAGCTTCGGTGCCGTGCGTTGGGCGGGATCTATCCCTTCGACGCCAAACGCGATGATCTCTTTCTTGATCTTCACCAGCATCCGATGGAACGGTTGATAGTCACTCTCGCTGAACTTGCCTTGCAGCGTTTCCAGACCGGGGACGGCTCGCAGCGCATCCTGCAGCCGGTACACCTGATTGTGTTCACCTGCCGCAAAGAGATTCACTCCTTCGGGACTGATCAGGATGGTCCCCTTCAGACCCCACGTTTTGCATTGCTGAATCAGTTGATCGCGCAACGATTTCAGATCGGCCAGAGGAGCGAACTTGTAAGCGGCAATGTTGGTAAAAGTCGGCATGCTGAATTACGGGCGTTTCGTACAGAGCGGTAAATAAAGGGCATGGGACCAGCGAGATGTCGCACGGGTTGTGGCGTGCCTTCACTCGCGCTGCCGATCTCACGATCCACGCCTGCTGCCCGCGACAAGAAAGCCGCGGCACTTATCTCACGGAATGGTTGCGGAAAGCAAGAACAACGGACAATCCAGCCCCTGGCAGAAGATATCCCAGTGGGTCAGCTTTTTCAAAGTGGCACCCACCAACCGCTGAGTGCCACGATCGGATTCAGTGCTTGCCCAATCACACCGTTCGCTGCCCGGTCATCTTGCAATAAGCGACCGCGATGAACAACGTCGTCAGGGGAACGGTGAAGAGTAAACCGACACACAATGCCAGAAGACCGAGCAGATTGATGCCCACCGCGGCCAAGCCAATTACAAAAAGTGTGACCCGATTATCTTTTGTCACTGCTCGTGCCAGGCTCAGGCACTCGATCCCTGGAGGATCTTGATCAACCAGCACGTAGACAAAGACCCCAAACATCAGCGCCACGATGGTTCCCGGGACGATGCACAAGATGAATCCGATGATAAGCATCAGCCCAAACACGATGGCGCTTCCCAGTAGCCGCCAGAAATATCGAGCACCGGTAAAGAGATCGCTCAACTCGGCACGCTTGCCGCGAACAATATTCAGCAACATCCGGGCCTGCCCCGCCCAGATGAAGATCTGTCCCGCCACGGACAACGGCAGGAAGCAAAGCGACAAGAGGTTAAACATAGTGGCCGCATTTGCGTCGCCCTGCTGTTCCATCACATCGCCGATGCCGCTCAGGATATTTTGTGGCAACGATATGACATTGATCAGAATGCCCCCAATCAGCACACAACCCAAAGTCATTCCAACGTTGTCTTTGAAGATCTCCCAACTCGTTGAAATGACGTCGCCAGCGTCAATGATCTGGTGACTTCTGAGTCCGCCATCCGAATCATCTTCTGGTTCCTGAGAGACCAGGTCAGATTGAGGGGCCGCGAACGGATTCACATCGTCGTCATCTCGTTCTACCATGATTCCCTCAGGTTGCGATGTTGGCGGTGACCATGTCAGCGATAGCAACAAATGTGGAGCTGTGGGCGAGAACAATATCGCGCCGAACTAGAGGTCGCAACTTGACGCGCAACTTGGCCGCCCGAACACGATTGCCGTCCTCAGCTCTGACTCGCGGTGGTGTCGTTCGAACGGCACTTGTGGCATCACGGAGTCAGCGCTGTATTGGAAACACCCTCACTGCCGGCTGGCAGTAGATTGCTGCTGAAGTGCAGGTTGCGGGGCGAGTTGTCGCGGCCGGATTCGATCCGCACGGCATAGTGATACCGAGGCGAATCTTTGGGATCGTCGATGGAATCGGGATGTTCGTCGGCATCGGGGTTCGAGATGACATTGCCGATGACCAGCACGTCGCGCAGTGGGGGGTCGGTCGGCTCCTGGCCGTTGTCAAATCGGAACACGGCGCGGCTGGCATCCTTCCACATCCAATACGAATCGCCGTGTCCGAACTGCGAGATCACATTATTCGCGATCAAAGATCCACCATCGACATTGGCCGCGACGGCGGGCTTATCGCCTGCGGCGGGGATCGCCGGAGAAGCGCCCGCGCCGGACATCAGTCCGATGGACCATAGCACATTGCGCGAGAACTGGTTGCCAGTCACCAGGACATTCCGCGAACCGTGCATCGCCTTCATGCCGATAAAGGCATTGTTGACGATGTTGTTCGCGATGATGACATGATCGGAATGGATATCAATCCCCTGCGCCGCATTCTCGATCTGGTTGCCCAGGATTCGAGTCATGTCGCTGCGTGTCGGCCCGGTGACGATCAGTCCTGATCCCTGGTGCCAGTTATTGGTGTACTCGGCATCCCAAACTTCCTGTGAGATCAGTGATCCTCTCGTCGGATTCTTTTTCGTGAACTTGCCGAGTTGATGCTGCGCCTTAATCTCGGGGGTCGGTCGCAGATTGTCTTCGATGATCAGGTTGCCCTGGATCAGCGTCCCCCGGCAGCGATCGCAAACGATCCCGGTCCCATCGATACATCGAAACGCATAGCCCAACAGGGCCACGTTCTGAGTTCGATCGTCGATGGCGATCGTCATATAGTTGCGAACTTCGCAATTCAAGATGCGTCCGTCACGCACTTCCGACAGGCGGATGCTGCCCGATCGAGTTCGGTTGTCGATCACGCGGACTCGTTCCAGCGTCACGTCGCGCGCGTCGGAAATCAGAATCCCTTCTTTGGTGGTATCCATCGCTCCGTCAGGTCGCGAGAACGTCAGTCCTTCGATTCGGACGTTGCGAGCATGTTCGATTTCCAGGATGTGCTTCGCGGGGTCGGTCATCAGGATTCGACCTGACCCGACCAGCGATGTTCCTTCTCCGGTGATGCGGATGGTTGTCTGCACGGAATGATCACCGGCGGGAACCTCGATGATCCGTCCCGGATTGGCATCGATCGCCGCCTGGAGACTGGGGTAGTCCTTCGTGGAAACATCCGCCGCTACCGCGACGAACGAATTGCTCCCGATGGCAATCCCGACCGCGACAATCATCCTGAGAATCGACGGTCGTCGGATTCCCACACGATGACTCCTACAATGACACATTGGGGGGGGCCTCTCTGGCTAAAAACTGGCTGAACATTTTGCTTTTACAGCATACTCGTGCATGACTTCTGTCAAAACTGAAAGACTGGGCAATGATTGCATAAATGTCAGCAGATGCTATTTGTCGGGCGTCGATAGGACGATACCTTCGAACGCAGATGATTGCACTCGGCGCGGTAAGCCGCCGTCAGACTTTGATTGCCGTCGCGTCAAGTCCGGCGCTTTTGGTCGCCCATGGGAGTTGTGCCATGTCTCTATTGAAGTCCTCTTTACTTGTCCTGGTGGCCGCTTCGTCTGTCGTTGTTTCCGGCATGTCAGCCGAGGCCCAAAACCGGACCACTCATCGTACGAATACAAATCAGGGGATGAGCGGCGGAGTGGGTGGCACATCACCGACGCAAAGCTCGATTCAATCGGCTCAGAACCAGGCGCGCTCGATCGCAGCCCGTCAGCATCAAATCTGGCTGGCGAATCGTCTGAAGAAGAATGCCGCGGAGAGAGCCGCCAAGGCCAACGGCACCGATACGAAGACTGTGAAGTCGACAGACTCGGCCAAGAGCACCACTGAAACCACCACGAAGCCAACATCCACAACGACATCGACCACGACCACGACCAAGCCAGCGACGAAGTAGTCGGCTGACAGGCAGTCCCCTGCCCTCGATGACATATGGAACCGGAGCAATCGCGAAATCGCGGGCTCCGGTTTTGTTTTTGATGTGGCTCCACTCAGCAATAGTCGCAAGCATTCCCCGTCATTCCCGCGGAGGCGGGAATCCAGTCCCTCAGCATCGACATCGTTCCTTCACTCGCTGGATTCCCGCCTGCGCGGGAATGACTGAATGCAGGGTGTCCGGTCGGGTGGACGACGTTCGCAGTCCGTAGTGACTCCCGTCCGCCCTGTACTTGAAGTATGTTAGCAGTCTGCTCGCCGAATCGACCTTTTGCGGGGATTGGCTTCATGAGGGGTGTTTGTGCTTGTTTGTCGCTGGTGTTGACTCTGGCTGTGGCGGCATCCGCGTTGGGGGCTCAGGCTCCCGAGCTTTCGATCGAGATTGATGCTCGCGAGTTGCCTCGGCGATTGGTGCATACGACGATCGAGATTCCCTGCAAGCCGGGACCGATGCGGTTGTGGTATCCCAAGTGGATCCCCGGCACGCACGGGCCGAAGGGGCGCGTGGAAGACGTTGGCGGGTTGCGCATCGAGACTAAGGATGGCACGGCCCTCCCCTGGAAACGTGACGAGATCGAACTGTATTGCTTTGTGGTGCAGGTTCCCGATGGTACGACGAGCATCCGGGTCAAGCTGGATACGATTTGCGAATCGTCCAGTGTCGAAGCGGCGGGGATCTTTACTTATGGCAATGCTTCGATCGGAACGATTAACTGGAACACGTGCGTGCTGTATCCGGAAGGACCGGCCGTGGATGATCAGCCTGTTTCGGTCAAGCTGAGATTGCCCGCCGATTGGAAGTTTGCAACGGCGTTGAAATCGGGCCCGACCGTCGACGGTGTCATTCCCTTCCTCCCCGTGTCACTGAGCACGTTCATCGACTGCCCGTTGATCGCGGGGCGACATCTGAAGACGTTCAGGCTGAATCCCAACAGCGCTGCCCCAGTCTTTTTGCATCTGACTTCAGAATCGGCCGAAGCTCTGAATCTGGATCCAAAAGTAATCGAGATGTACTCGCGAATGGTGCGCGAAGCGGAAGCCTTGTTTGGCGTCGTTCACTATCCCGAGTATCACTTTCTCGTCGTGTGCAGCGATCACTTTGGCCGGTTTGGTGTCGAACATCTGACATCAAGTATGAACGGACTGGGCGAACGAAGTCTGGTGGATGACAAGCTTCGCAAGGGTTGGGCGGCGATGCTGCTGCCACACGAGTACGCTCATTCCTGGTGTGGCAAGTACCGGCGGCCGGCGGCGATGATCACGCAGGACTATCACACGCCGATGAAGACCAAACTGCTGTGGGTCTATGAGGGATTGGATACCTACCTGGGCGAAGTGCTGATGGTGCGAGCGGGTCTGGAGACACCCGAGGAATATCGGACATCGTTCACTCGCACGGTTCGGAACATGTCGAACACCACCGGACGCCAATGGCGACCGCTGGAAGACACCGCTGTCGCCAGCCATTTGTCTCGCAGCCCCGGCAAGTCCTGGAATCAATTGCGGCGAACGCAGGACTACTACCCCGAAGGGATGCTGCTGTGGTACGAATGCGACACGATCATTCGCGAGCGAACGGACAATGCAAAATCTCTGGACGATTTCTGCCGCCGCTTCTTCGCCAAGGTGAAAGGCCGCGAGACTGTTGCTGGTCACGAGTATGAAGACGTTGTCCGCGACTTGAAGGCGACGGCGGATTATGACTGGGACACCTTCCTGCAGCGTCGAGTCACCCTGCCCCACGACTCGCTGCCGCTGGAACTGGTCGAGCGTCTGGGTTATCGCCTGCGATACACCGACAAGCCACCGACGCTGCCCCCTCCTCCGCCAGGTTCCGGTCCTGAACCCGATATCACCGCCACCGATTCGCTGGGGATCACGATTGTCGCCGGTGCAATCACGGTGGTTGTCCCCGGCATGCCTGCGGACAAAAGCGGTCTCGCGCCCGGAATGAAGGTGCTCGGCGTCAACGGCAAGAAGTTCAGCACCAGCCGTTTGCGCGATGCCCTCGCCGATAGCATCACTCGCAAGAACGTCGAATTCCTGCTTGAGGAAGGTGACGAGTTCCGGACGGTTGCAGTGCCCTATGCGGAAGGCCTGCGCTACCTGGAAATGATCCGGATTGACGGCAAGCCTGATGTGCTGGGCGAGATCGTGAAGTCGCGAACGAAGTGACACTGATTGATGGATGCGCGAACGATTCGAAAGTAGACGGCATTCTCCGGATGCCGATTGCGGCCCACGGAGTGTTGCCGCAAATCCTGGAAATAGCCCCGATTTGCCAGCCCGTCCGTTGGCGGATAGACTCTCACCCGGCCATCCGACCAGATTCGGCTCCGAAAAACGCCAGGAACTGTTGTCGGTGAATGGACTTCCTGATCGTCGCAGGCAAGTCCCTGGAGCCAATGTGCGGAAGTTGAACGCGTCTTTCAACAGTCAATTTGTCATTCAGCAGCAGGCAACTCACCATGTCATTCTTCCCTGAGATTTCCAAGATTCAGTATGAGGGTCCGAAGAGCAAGAACCCATTGGCGTTCAAGCATTACAACCCCGATGAGATCGTCGAGAATCAACGGCTGAAGGAGTTGATGCGGTTTACGGTCTGCTACTGGCACACGTTCCGCGGGACCGGTAGCGATCCCTTCGGGTCGGGAACCCTGCAACGACCCTGGGACGATGGATCGAACTCGGTCGAGAACGCCGTGAAGCGAGTCGACGTCGCCTTCGAATTCATCGAGAAGCTCGGTTGTCCTTTCTATGCGTTTCATGATCGCGACGTGGCTCCCGAAGGCGATACGCTCGCTCAGTCGAACAAGAATCTGGACGTCGTCGCCAAAGCTCTGAAGGCGGCTCAGCAGCGGACCGGGATCAAGCTGCTGTGGGGCACGGCCAACATGTTTTCGAACCCGCGCTTCATGCACGGAGCCGCAACGACCTGTAACGCCGACGTGTTCGCTTTTGCTGCCGCTCAAGTGAAGAAGGCATTGGAAGTCACCTTGGAGCTGGGTGGCGAAAACTACGTCTTCTGGGGTGGCCGCGAAGGCTATCACAACCTCTTCAATACCGACATGAAGCGCGAACTGGACCACCTGGCCAAGTTCATGCATATGGCGGTCGACTACGCGAAGAAGATCGGCTTTAAGGGTCAGTTCCTGTTCGAGCCCAAGCCGAAAGAACCGACCAAGCACCAGTACGATTTCGACGCGGCGGCCTGCTTGAACTTTTGTCGCGCCAACGGACTGATGGGGCATGTGAAGCTGAACATCGAAACCAACCACGCGACGCTGGCTGGTCATACGATGATGCATGAACTGGAATATGCTCGCATCCAGGGGGCACTCGGCAGTATCGACGCCAACACCGGCGACCTGATGCTGGGCTGGGACACCGATCAGTTCCCAACCGATATCTATCTGACGACGCAATGCATGTTGGTCATCCTCGAACAAGGTGGCCTGACCCCGGGCGGTGTGAACTTCGACGCCAAGGTCCGTCGCGAAAGCTTCGAGCCCGTCGATCTGTTCCACGCTCATATCGGCGCGATGGACGCCTTCGCTCGCGGCGCCAAGATCGCCGCCGCGATCCGCAAGGACGGCGTGCTGAAAGACTTCGTTAAGAACCGCTACCGCAGTTTCGACAGCGGGATCGGTGCCGAGATCGAAAAAGGCACGGTCAACTTCGAGACGCTCGAAAAGTACGTGCTCGCCAAGCACGAACTGGCCGCGAACGAATCGGGCCGACAAGAGTACCTCGAGAATCTGATCAATCAGTACCTATAAGCTTGATTGCGCAAAGATGATCAAAGGAAAAGGCGGGATGTTCCCGCCTTTTCTGCTTTGTCTTCGTCGCTTCTTTCGTCATTCCCGCGCAGGCGGGAATCCAGTCTTCTGCAGCGAATCACCGGCAGACGCGAGATCGCTTAGCTTGAGCATCGACACCGTCTCGTAACTCGCTGGATTCCCGCCTGCGCGGGAATGACGGAGGGTTACTTAGCGCTGGCGGCTTCGCGGAGCAGGTTGATTGCGGCTTCAACCAGCAACTCACCTGAACCTGGCATCGTCGCTGCGTTGGTCACTTCGTAGCTGCCACCGGCAAAGGCGGCTCGGTTGGGGATGTAGATTGTTTCCACACAGTTGGTCAGTTCGACCACCATCGTCGTGCGAAATGGCGAGGCTTGCTTGATCGCCAGGCCGAGTTCGACGAAGACTTCACCGGGCAGAAAGACAATCGCCACGTCGCGACCGAAGGCGATCACCGTCACGTCGACAGGAATCGAATCGCCGATTCCCGCCAGCGATTTGCTGAGCCCCCAGGAGATGTGTTCGTCCGCGTTCGCGAACGGCTCGCGATGTCGGAAGTGGTCCAGCATCAGCTTCTTGTAAGCCATGACATGCTCGAGGAATTCCACTTTCTCTTTGCGTCTCGCCGCGGCGAGAATCTCGATCGACTTCGCGACCTCTTCCTTCGTGGCATCCTGCAGCGGCAACTGAACGACGCGAGATTTGACGACGATGTCGGTCGCATTCACTTTTTGTAGCTTGTCGAGTTGCTCCTGCACCGATAGCCCGATTGAGCCCCCGATGATGTCTGCCTTGTTGCGTTCGGGACTGCGGGGGTTGACGTGGTTGATGTCACCGCAGCATCCAGTGCCGAAGATCGAGATCACGTCATTACCGGGTGTCTTGCGAAGAAAATACTCGATGAAGCTGGGGTAATCGGCACTCCACTTGGTACCGCCGACGGTATCCAGATGTAGTGCGAAGTTGCTGAGAATGCCACGGGGCTTTCCATCAATGGAGCGAGCCATGATCAAACCAATTTCGGGATCGATCGGGCCAGCCGCGCGCACGACTTCGGGGTTCTGCCAGTTCATCCAGGTCTTCACGCTGCCATCGCGCATCACAAAACGGCGATTGAACGAGACGGGAGTCTGCTGTGTCGCAGAGCCCGCTTCCAGCAACATGGGTTCGGCCTTGGCGAATGCCTCGCTGATCGCACTGATGGGACCAGCAATCAGCTTTTCGATATACCCCGCACGCAGCGGATCTTGCGGAGCCTTATCGAGGAACTTGACCAACTCTTTCCCGTAGTCAGGCGCGGTGTGCGAATGCGTTGCCGAAACGACAATGTTTGCGGCGGGAATGCCCGTCTTTTCGGAAGCGCGGGCGCGGATGGCTCGACTCAGATCGGTCGAGATCCCGATCAGATCGCAGGCGACCCAGGCGGCTTGCTCCTTCGGACCGCGAAAGACGATCGCCTTGGCCTTCAGGGGATCGATGGTTCCTTCGGCCAGTCGTTCGTGATAATACCCCGCCATGGGGAATCCGATCGGAGGAGTAATGTCTGTCTCAGCGATTCCGATTTTCAGAGGTTCATCTGCTGCAAATGCCGTGCATACAACGAACAAGGAAGTGAAAACGGCAACAGACCAATTCATTCGCATGAAATCGTTTCCTGACCTAAGCATTATCGTGAAGACGTTTCGAACTACTTGTTGTGCGCCTCAGACATTTTTGCCAGCAATTCCTCGATGGCGAGCAACCCTTCCGGCGTTGGATAGGACCCTGTGATCAGCAGCATATAGCCCCGTTGCTGAGTCGCCCAGAAGGTCATCCCCATCTCTTGATCGCCCCACGGGCGTTGGAGTGACAGCCGATCAAACTCGATCCCGCCCAATGTAGAACGCTGTTCGATCTTCACATCGCGCGGATGATCCGACCGTTTCATCAAATTCGAAACCATCATGTCCAGATGATCGCTACTCGTATTGCCAGCCTCCGACGATGGGATCTTCACTGCGGTCAACATCACGCTGGCGGTCGTCGCATTGTCAGCAGTTGGTGGCAGAGTCAGCCCCAGCAACAAGTACGGGGCGATCTCTGAAATTGCCGCCTGCTTCCCTGTCGCATGTGTCACGTCGTGCCACGTCAGTCCATAAGGGAGCTGAAAGTTGAAGTAGTCATTCTGGTAGTGACCAGGAGTGTTCGTCCCCGCAATCGCGGCTGATCCCGATTGCGCCGCCCAGTAACGCAGACCGAGATACAGCGCCAGTCCGATCGCGACGAAGATGGCCGAGCGAGGAAGATTCGCTGGTTCTCGATAGCCGTCTGCTCGGAATCTGCGCAAATTGCTTTTTGCCATGAAAACGCACGGAATCACAATTAGGCCGATGGAGTTATAGATCAAACTCAGGATACTCCCCCGCCAGTGCTGCAGAACAACTTCGACAACAAGTACCAACGCGCAAAGCAGCGCGGCGATCTTTAGCGCCCGGTAAATCCAGTTGTTGGTCCTCTTTTTAACGTCGGCATCCAGATGTAAGGGGGAAACAACCAGGCTTCGCCCGCACGCGGAGCATTGTCCGTCGCCGTCGGCTTGAGTCTCAGCATGACAGTGCGGACACGTCGTTTCGCTCATCAAGTCCACTTCCGAAGAGATTTCTGCTGATCAACTTGCCGAGTTGGCGTCTGTCGCCGATATTCGGTGCTGCAGAGGAGACGGCACACGGAGTGTGCCTGCTGCTTTGTACCTTCTACATTGGGACTACTTTACTCGATTCACCCTCGACGTGGGAAACAACCCCGTTTATGACGCGACCATTGCTGCTGTTGAATATTGTGGGGCTGACGCATGAGATGCTCGGACCGAATACGCCGCACCTGAGTGCTCTCGCGAAAGATGGGTTCGCTCGTCCGATGGGGACCGTGCTGCCGGCCGTGACCTGTTCAGCCCAATCAACGATTCTGACCGGGACATTGCCCAGCGAGCATGGGATCGTCGCCAATGGCTGGTACTTTCGCGATCTGGCCGAAGTCTGGCTGTGGCGACAATCGAATCACCTGGTCCATGGCGAGCGACTGTACGACACCGCTCGCTGGCATGATCCGAAATACACCGTCGCCAAGATGTTCTGGTGGTACAACATGTACGCCAACGTCGAATGGTCGATGACGCCGCGACCCAGCTATCCCGCCGATGGTCGCAAGGTGTTCGATTCGTATAGCCAGCCCGCGACCTTGCGTGACGAACTGCAGGCGAAGCTGGGTGTTTTTCCGCTGCATCACTTCTGGGGACCGGGTGCAGACATACTTAGCTCTCGCTGGATTGCCGATGCGTCAGTCGAAGTGATGAAGCGATACAAGCCCAGTTTGACACTCGTCTACCTGCCACATCTGGACTACAACCTGCAGCGGTTGGGGCCAAACGATCCGGCCATCGCCGAAGACATTCGGCTGGTCGATGCTGAAGCTGGCAAATGCATCGCTGCCGCACGCGAGATCGGGGCCGATGTCATCGCGTTGTCGGAATATGCGATTACGGCGGTGAGGCAGCCCGTGCATATCAACCGCATCCTCAGGCGTCACGGCTACATCACCGCGAGACGTGAACCGCTCGGTTGGGAGACACTCGACTGCGGAGCCTCCCGCGCGTTCGCGGTGGCCGATCATCAGGTGGCTCACGTCTACATCCAAAAGTATGATGATGTGAAGGCGGTCAAACTGCTGTTGAGCCAGACACCGGGGATCGATGTCGTACTGGATCGTGGTGAGCAACAGCAGTTCGGTCTTGATCATGAGCGTTCGGGCGAACTGGTCGTGATCGCAGCCGACGATTCGTGGTTCACCTATTACTTCTGGGATGATGACACGCTGGCCCCGGACTACGCCCGCACGATCGATATCCATCGCAAGCCAGGTTACGACCCCGTCGAGCTCTTCGTCGATCCCAAGCTGGCTTTTCCGAAGCTGCATATCGCCGCACGATTGGCGCAGAAGTTCATGGGCTTTCGTTACTACATGGATGTGATCGGTCTGGATGCGTCGGGTGTCAAAGGGAGTCATGGTCGCTTGCCGACTCCCGGCCGTGAAACGAGCGAAGCACCGGTGTTTATCTGTTCCACCCGTGAGATTGAACAAGACGAGATCCCGATGACGGCGGTGAAGAATCTGGCGCTGCGGTTGCAGTTTGGGAGTCAGCCTTAATCAGCGATCTATAGTCCAAACGACTCACCCGAATCTGGTACTGTCCACCCCAATGTACACCTTCTTCCACGGCTGGCGACGAAAGCTGGGTTGCGTTGCGCTGGTGACGGCGTGCGTGTTCGCAGTCGCCTGGGTCAGATCCTTCTTCATCTGGGACGTTCTGACTTTTCCAGTCGGTCGCGATGCATCATTCGAAGTGCTGTCGTCATCGGACCGGTTCTTGATGTCGTATGTCGAGCATGGTGGCTTCCTCAATGAGCCGTTCCACACAACGGCACCTTGGCGTAATCAAGGGGTACGCCCGTGGTGGGACGTGACTGAATTCGGGTCAACAACTCAGGAGGTTTCCGTCCCACCCGCAACAGGAACGGTAAAGCGTTTATCTGTTGGTTCCACCCAGAGGGCCATCACCATAACCCTCACACTTCTCTCCGCCTACCTGATCCTCTGGGAGCCACGGAAGTAGAAGTCAGACCCAACCCCAAGCTATCGATTTCCGTAAACCCAATCGCCGCAGAATTTTGATCGCGGTCGATAGAATTTGACCGCGCGGGGCGACGGACGGCCACCTGACGCTATTTTCGGTCTCTTGCCCTTCAACTCTTTCAAATCGTGTGAGTTCGATTGGTGTTCTTGCAGTGAGTGCGCCACTCAGGCAAGTCCCTGTGGCATCACTGAAAATAACGTATCTGCCTGTGAAATAAACAGTTCGAGCAACAACACCACAAGTCGTCTCGCTTTCCTTGACACTTTTCCAGTTATTGAGATGTCCCGGCATCGGGATTGCTTAATCAGTCTTAACAACAGCTCGCGGGTGATTGGATCACCCATCAGATGCGGGCGAACGGGAATCTTTAGTTTTGCAAATGCAGTGGGAGCTATCATGACCGCCAGCGAATACGCCCTGATGATCCTTGATCCTGAATTCACGCCGGAAGGCGAATCAGCGGAAGATGGGGCTAGTCAATGCGCTGAATGGCACGAGCATGAACACACCGTTCCTTCCGTGCAAAGCCAAGCCGAACAGTTGCTCGAAACCGCTGGTTCGCCAGAACTGGCGAAGCACGCGATCGACGTTGTTGCCAATCAGCAATAACACCGCAAATTCGATCTAACTGCGCTCGCGCGGATATTTGGGGCGGGTGTGGCATGGAAGCGTGTTGAGATGCCTCAGGGCATCCTTTACCATCACGTCATGCCTCCAAAACGCCCCAATATTCCGCCGCAGCAGCGCCCTCGTCCGAATCGCCGTCCCAGCAGTGATGCGCAGTTCGAACGACTCGCCCAGCGGCCGATTGCCGCCGAGCCAAACCAGCGACTTCCTAAGATCGTCTCGAAGAGCGGCGTCTGGCACCCATTTCTGTTCCGTCGCCAACTCGGTGATTTCGACCCCAGCGCTCAACCGGGCGATCTCGTGGAGATCACCAATCCGTCTGGTGCGACTCAAGGGTTCGGGCTCTTTAATCCGAAGGCCGAAATCTCAGTCCGTCTATTGCGCACCGGCCTGAATCGACCCGATGAGGCGTGGTGGTCTGAACGTCTGGAATCGGCCGTCGCCTTACGTCGCGAATTCCTCAAGCTGGACACAGTTACGGATGCCTATCGAGTCATCCACGCCGAAGCCGATGGGCTGCCTGGTCTGGTCGTCGACAAGTTTGGCGATGTGCTGGTTGCCGAATGTTTTTCGCTCGGAATGTACCAACGCGCTGAAGCGATCCTGACGATGCTTGAGCCGCTGTGCGGAACCAAGTACGGCGTGATCCGTCCCGGGCCGAACTCGGAAGATCACGAAGGCTTCGCCGCCGCACCCACTGGCTCGGAAGGATTGCCCGCGAAAGCAGTCGTCCGCGAGTTCGACACGCAGTTCCGCGTCGACTTTACCGGAGGCCATAAAACAGGCTTCTATTGCGATCAGCGAGACAATCGCAAACAACTCGCGACGTTCTGCGGTGGCAAAACGGTCCTCGATCTGTGCAGCTATACGGGCGGGTTCGCCGTCCAAGCGCTGAAGCTGGGTCAAGCCACTGAAGTCACCGGCGTGGAACTCGACGAATCGGCCGCGGCGCTGGCTCGTGAGAATGCCAAGCTGAATCGAGTGAAGCTAAGCGTCGTTCAGGCCGATGCCTTCGCGTATATGCGTGACATGCTGCGCAATGGTCGCAAGTACGATGTCGTCGTGCTTGATCCTCCGAAGCTGATTCGATCTCGCGATGAAATCGAAGAGGGCCGACGGAAGTATTACGACTTCAATCGCCTGGCCATGCAACTGGTTGCGCCGGACGGCTTGCTGCTAACCTGCAGTTGTTCGGGACTGCTGGACATCGCCGAGTTCTCGAAGATCGTCTGTGCTGCTCCTGAAGTTGGTCGGCGCGTGCAGGTGCTGATGAAGGGTGGAGCCTCCGCGGATCATCCGATCGCGACGAATTGCCCTGAGAGTGAGTACCTCAAGACGATGTGGCTGCGATTGGAATAGCCCGCTCAGTGGGCTGTGTGATGATGACTTGTTCGTGTCGATGAAGTCACGTTGTTGATCTGTCCGCGTGCTGACGCAGCGCGGCTCACCTGGAGACGGTGGGTGGCACCCAACGCAGGTAACGAATTTATAGATGTGAATATGACTCGGGGATATCGCACTTGGCGGTATCCCAAGAGTCATCGGATCTGAAAGTGCATCTTGCTTCGTGTCCGAAAAGGCCTGAAAGGCCGCAAT
>JAQGHU010000044.1 GCA_028291515.1 Schlesneria sp. | reverse complement strand
CGGCAGCACACTTCAATACTCAACGCGATCATACCGACGCCGGCCAAATACAGACCAAGACCAAGCAATTGCACCCGAAATCACCCTAACAATCTGAATCGCAGACATCGTGCCGAACACGATTGGGTACAGCCCTCCCCCTTCATAAGGCCAGCTATAGCGACTCGACCAGACCGTCTGGCCCGTCTCCGCATCCAGACAGACAACAGCTTGCTCATACAATGTCTGATTGAGCGTATAGACATGCGGACCAACGGCAATAAAGCTCGAATACCCCTGCCCCAACTCGCGACTCCACAGCACCGGCGGCCCCGCTTCAGGCCATGTATCCGCCAGACCAGTCTCGCTTGAAATCGCATCGAACGTCGGACCACGCCACTGTGGCCAACCAGCGTGTGAATCTGGTTCGGTGCTCTGAACGACCTGCACAAAAAGCAGCAAACTCACCCAGCTCAACGCGGCAATAAATTGTCGACCGCGCATGATTTCTCTCTCTTCCTTTGCGCCTCTGCGCCTTGGCGACTTTGCGTTATCTTCGGCTACTTGTGTCACAACGAAACCAGGAAATAAGAAAGCCTACTCGGACTTAACGACAGCGCTCCGGTTGCGGTTCAAATTGATTCAGCGCAAAGTCGCAAAGACGCAAAGAAAATGCGAGAGTCAGAGAGATCGGATGTGAAGCCTGCAGCTTACTGAGTCGAGGTCGCGATCACACCAAAGAATAAAAACGCCCTCAACACCGCGGCGCCCGTCACGATGACGATCAAATGCAACACACGACACTACACGAGCTCGCGCACACCTTCGCGATCGTCGAGCAGCGGCATCGGTCGTTGATTGTGATCGAGAATCGTGGTGGCGGGGTCGATTCCCAGGTGGCGGTACAGGTTGGCCATCACATTGCTCGGCGTATACGGACGGCTTTTCGCTCGACCGCCGTGTGAATCGGTTTCGCCGATGACCTGGCCGACATGGAATCCACCTCCCGCGATGACAGCAGCCCCAGCTTCAGGCCAGTGATCACGACCGTCCCCGCGCGAGATTCTCGGAGCGCGACCGAACTCGCCCCAGAGGACCACGGCGACATCCTGGTCCAGGCCACGCTCATGCAGGTCCGAAACGAGCGCGTGAAAGCCCTGATCGAGTTGCGGCAATTGCAGGCGCATGTCGATGAAATTCTTCTCGTGAGTATCCCAGTCACCGACCTTCAGCGTAACGACGGGGATCCCCGCCTCGACCAATCGCCGGGCGATCAGAAAATTCTCGCAGAACTTGCCATAGCAGGCGTGCATCGCCGGAGACTCTTTCGACACGTCAAACGCCTCGCGAACTTTGGGTGACGTGACCATTTCCAACGCGCGCTGAGTAAACGTATCGATCCCCGACATGGCCTCGCTCTGACCGACCGTGCGACTCAGTGTGTCGAACTCGCGCAACAGCGCTCGGCGATCACGCAAACGTTCGAGCGACACGTTTCGCGCGAGACTGAGATTCTCCAACCCTTCCGCTTTGGGGACAAACGGTCGATGCGAAGGCCCCAGATACACCGGACCTTCGTTGTCATACAGACCCGGCGGCTTGTACATCAGGCTGACGTACGGCGGCAATCCATCGGACCGGGGCTGCAGATGGCTGACAATCCCCCCAAAGGCAGGTCGCTTCCCCCGATCCGGCGAACCGGTGATGATGTAATGAGGCGTATGATCGCCCAGATCATTCGATTTGATGCCACGGATGATGGCCAGCTTGTCCATATCACCGGCCAGTCGCGGCATGTGCTCGCAAATCTGAATGCCCGGAACATTGGTCGGGATCGGCCGAAACTCACCGCGCACTTCGGTGGGGGCATCGGGCTTCATGTCGAAACTGTCGATATGCGACGGTCCGCCGCGCATCCAGATCATGATGACCGACTTGCCGCGACCCGCTCCGGCTGTCGTATTCGACGCGGCAGAGGCCCGCAGTCGCAGCAGATCAGCCATTGTCAGTCCGGCAAACGCCAAGCCACCGACTCGCAGCACATCGCGCCGCGAAACCAGGCTTCGACAACTGCGCCTTGGTCCGAAGAAATCCCACATCGCCGCGTCTCCACAATAGTAACGGAGCCCGTGTCACACGTTGTGGCATTCGCATCTGCAAAAGTCAATAAGTTGTCCGGAAGTGGATCGGGATCTACCTGGCACCCTACCGATTCCCGCGGCAATCTCACCAAAGAATAAAAACACCCCGACTCACTCTCCAATGAGTCGGGGTGTCCCGAACACCGCGTCGCCCGCCAATCCTTCAGCTGTCGGCGCGGGCGGTTTCCTAAGGACAGGTCTAACCTGTCACAATCTCAGCTACAGCCGTGGCTGGTTCCACAGTTGTGGCACAGGTAGCAATTCCCGTTGCGAACGGTGATTGCTCCGCAGTTACCACAGCTGGGGGCATCGGATTGGAACTTGGCGAACTGCTGATTGCGGTCCACGGTCCCCTGCAGCACCTTGATTGAGGGGGTCATCCGTTGAGCCACCGCGGCGGGAACTTTACCGTTTCCGTTCGCATGGCCATTGGCGTGACCGTTTGCATGTCCATTCTGACTGTTGCCATTGTTGCTGGTCTGAGGGGCCGAAGTCGCTGGCAGTGCTTTCGCGACGACTTCAGCCCCGTGATGACTTTCTTCCGATTCGTCATCCAGCCCCACATCCCGCTTTGGAGTGTTTGCCTCCCGGAATCCAGCGATGAACTGAATTCCTAACCAGCGGAAGATGTAGTCGACCAGGCTTTTCGCCACCGGAATATCCGGGTTCGGCGTCCAGCCACTCGGTTCGAAGCGAGTATGCGAGAACTTCTCGACTAGCACTTCCAGCGGCACACCGTATTGCAGGCCCATCGAAGTCTCGGTGCCGATCACGTCCATCAGGCCGCCGATCGTGCTTCCTTCCTTCGCCATGCTGATGAACAGCTCACCCGGAGTTCCATCTTCAAACAGTCCGACGGTGATGTACCCTTCGTGACCGCCGACCGAGAACTTGTGAGTGAGCGACTGTCGCGTGGCAGGCAGGCGACGACGAGCTGGACGATCGCCGTTCGCACCCTTTTTGCGATCCCCTTCCTTCGTGGTCGACAGCGGTTGGCTTTGCTTGGAGCCGTCGCGATAAATCGCCAACGCCTTCAGCCCCAATCGCCAGCCTTCGAAGTAAGCCTTCTCGATGTCTTCGACCGCGCTGTCAGAAGGCATGTTAACAGTCTTGGAAATCGCACCCGACAGGAACGGCTGAGCAGCCGCCATCATCTTGATGTGCGCTTTCCAATGAATCGTGCGTGTGCCGTTATTGGCCTTAAACGCACAGTCAAACACCGGCAGATGCTCAGGCTTGATGTCGGCCGCACCTTCGATCGTTTCGCGTTCTTCGATGTGCTTGATCATTCGCTCGATCTCAGGCGTATCGTAGCCCAGCGTCTTCAGCGACAACGGAACCGTGCGGTTGACGATCTTCATCATCCCGCCGCCCGCCAGTTGCTTGTACTTGACCAGAGCGATATCCGGTTCGATCCCGGTCGTGTCGCAGTCCATCATGAACGCGATCGTTCCGGTCGGAGCCAACACCGTGGCCTGGGCGTTGCGATAACCGTGCTGACGGCCCGAATCGACACATTCGTCCCAGACCTTGCCCGCGGCGATCCGCAGGTATTCTGGACACTGGTAGTCGATCCGATCGACGGCATCGCGATGCATCCGCATCACTCGCAGCATTGGTTCGGCGTTTTCCTTGTAACCAGCGAAGGGGCCAAGGTAACCAGAGATGCGGCTGGAGGTCAGGTAAGCCTGGCCGGTCAGTAATGCCGTCAGCGATCCGGCGATTCCACGACCAGCGTCGCTGTCGTAAGGAATCCCCATCGACATCAGCAGGCTGCCCAGGTTGGCAAAGCCCAAGCCCAGTGGCCGATACATGTGGCTATTCTTGGCAATCGTCGGCGTCGGATAGCTGGCGTGATCGACCAGGATTTCCTGAGCAGTGATGAACACCGCTGCCGCGGCGCGGAACCGATCCACGTCGAACGTCCCTTCAGGTCGCTGGAACTTACGCAGGTTCAAGCTCGACAGGTTGCAGGCCGTGTCATCCAGGAACATGTATTCCGAGCAGGGGTTCGAGGCATTGATGCGGCCCGAATTCGGACACGTATGCCACTTGTTAATCGTGGTGTCGTACTGCACACCAGGATCACCGCAGGCCCAAGCCCCTTCAGCCATTTGTCGCAGGACATATTTAGCGTCGTACTCAGGACCGTTCTTGGTCGGATCGGTCACCCAGCGAGTCTTCCACTTGCGGCCTTCTTCGACCGATCGCATGAACTCGTCGCTCAAGCGAACCGACAGGTTCGCATTCTGGAACATGATCGACGAATAAGCTTCGCCATTGAAGTTGGCATCGTACTCGCCGCTATCGATCAGGACGCGAGCCTTCTTCTCTTCCTTGTTCTTGCACTGGATGAACTCGAGGATGTCCGGATGCCAGTCCTTCAGCGACTGCATCTTGGCGGCACGACGAGTCTTACCGCCCGACTTCACGACGGCGGCGATCTGGTCATAGACACGCATGAAGGACAATGGGCCGGATGGCGTTCCGCCGCCCGAGAGCTTTTCCTTCGATCCGCGGATGGTCGACAGGTCAGTCCCGGTTCCCGAACCAAACTTGAACAGCATCGCCTCGCTGGTCGCGAGACGCATGATGTCTTCCATGTTGTCATCGACCGCTTGAATAAAGCAGGCCGAAGCTTGTGGCAATTCGTACGATGTGGCAGGACGCTCAACTTCTTGTGACTTCGGGTTGAAGTGGTAGTTTCCCCTCGCCCCCTTCACGTTGTACTGATGATACAGACCGACGTTGAACCACACTGGCGAGTTGAACGAGCCGTACTGATGCAGGCACATCCAGGCCAGGTCGCGGTAGAAGTTCTCACCATCTTCTCGGCTGGCGAAGTAACCGTCGGCGATCCCCCAATCGGCGATCGTCCGGGCGACGCGATGAATCACCTGCTTGACGCTAACTTCACGCTCAGCAGTTCCGGGCTCGCCGTAGAAGTACTTCGAAACGACAACATTCGTCGCCAGCGAGCTCCATGTGGCGGGGATTTCGCAGTTGGTCTGTTCGAACAGAACCTTGCCATTTTCATCTTTGATGGCGGCGGTGCGGTAATCCCATTCGACCGTGGTGAACGGGTCGGTATCGGCAGGGCAAAACCGTGGGGGAACTGACATGGGTCGGGTCTCGGGCAGGTTACGTGGAGCAGTTCCTGCTCCCGGAGCCACTGCCACTGACGAACCTGCTGACATCGACATTCCTTTCGACTCGTGCATCATGCACTCCTCATATCCAGTTTTTCAGGGCGCAGACAAAGAAGTCAACGGAAATTCCGCCGACAGGAATCCAGAATCCGAAGGTCAAAATAGGGGGTTAGAGGAACCAAGAGAGTCGAGGACAGAACCACTATCGGTTGTGCCTCGACCAAATCTGAAGCCCAAGACTTGGGGACCAACGGGGCCTCAACATAAAGCTGCGATCTCGGAATGTCAACTGTCTGTTTTCACGGTACAACCACTTGCCGGTGCATGATCCACACAAGTAGGCTTCGCTCACGAAGTTATCGATTTGTGAAAAAATTTGCGGGCCGCTCATACGGCGCATTGAGGCACGTGAAGACGATCGCATTTGTCAGTTGTTGGGGAGGTGGGACGATCAGTTTCAGCTCGCTTTCGGCGACGCGAATTGACCACAACTCTTTTGCAGAACATAAGTAATATCGAATGACACTGGTCAAATGAACTTCTCGCGAAGCGCTGAAGCTTCCGTTAGATCCCGATTGATCCCCTCCAACGATTTCGCGACCGGACTAGTCTCTGTACACGGCTAATCTTCACATTTCGGCTACCCGAAGAATCGCCTCTCAGGGAAAGTCTGAGGGGGCATCAACCGATCCCTCAGACGGCACCGCTTATCCTGGCTTTATTCCTTCGGCCGAGCCGACGATTCAGACAAAAAATAGCCATCCCCGTAAACGCTTTCGGACTCGAAAATCAGCAGATTTTCATATCCACGCCGCTTCGGCGGCTGCCACGGGTCACGGAGTTGGGGTCGGGTGCTCGATTTCGAACTCGGCGACGAGGGCCGGGTGATCGGACGCCTCATTCTCCACGACCTGTCCCGATCGACACCGCAGGCCACGGGCCAGAACCCAATCGATCCGTTTTCGGCCGCGGGCATCTAAGGGCGTCTCTTGCTGAGCATCAACCACGTCCGGGCGAGCTAGCAACTCGCGCATTTGCGGATCGTCTGATGTCGAGTTCAGATCGCCCATCAGGATCGCGGGCGGCTGCAGCGCCAGGAACATAGCGATAACAGCTTGCAGTTGCGGTCCCCGGTCTGATTGGCTGTCGACATGAACTGTCAGTACCTGCACCATCCGCTTCTGAAACTCGACCTGTGACAAGGCGGCACATCGAAATGCCTTCCCTCGCAGGCCGGGCAACGGCAGTCGCTGGATCTGGCGAATCGGCAGTCGCGTCAACAACGCGTTCCCAAAGTGATCGTGCCACCAGCGCCGTTCGGTCGGGATGAATGCCGACTGCATTCCCCACAGAGAGCTCAGTTGCTCAGCTTGATTCAACCCGATCGATTGACTCCAGGTGCCTCGCACTTCATTCAATCCCACCACATCGAGCGGCATTTTGAAAACACTCGCCGTGCGAGCCAGATCCGTCTTTCGATCACGTCCTTTACCGCTATGAATGTTAAACGTCCCGATACGCAGGACCGAGCCATCAGACTCCACTGGCGACGCAGAACCGATAATCTGAATCGGCTGGTTGGGATCGGCAGGAGTGCATCGCGAACCATCAACGACCACGACTAGCGCGAGCAACAATGCCGCTGCCCACCACGGGCGCGAGCGCCGTCGAGCACACGCTTTCACCGGCAGATTCGTTTGTGGATCGCACGACATCGCGTCAGCTTCTCTCGGGAACAAGTGACCGGTCGACGCGACCATGCCGCGTCAGCATCGTGCGAATCGCGGCGAGGGCATCTGGTGTGCCATTCAACCGACCGCACAGCACGGCCGTGTTGGCGCGGTAGATATCCAACTGACGCAAGAATTTCTGCAATGGATCGAGAGCGAATGCTTCCAAGACGCACCAGTTGCCCGCCCCCATTTGCTTCAGGAAACAGGCATTAATCTGCTGCTCGTGATGCATTTCCTCAGGGATCGCGAAGACGGGCTTCCCCAAATACAACGCCTCTCCCAGCAACTGATTTTCGGCAGCACTCACCAGCGCCGCGCAACTGGCAAGGTCATTCACGAACCGGCTCTCGTCGATCGCGTGGAACGTAATGCGACCCTGTCGAGGCCGTTCGCCCAGGCCGTAGACGCGCACGTCCCAATCGCAGGCTGCCAGCGTTTCCAAGACCCGACGCGGCGTGTTCATTCGCAGGTACGAGAGCAGAAAATCACCCTGTTGCGGCACCGTGGCGACCAGGTCTTCGCGCAACATCGGACCGACCTGCTGCACGTTTTCAAACCCGGCCTTCAGCGGCGGTGTGTAAAACGACGATGTTACGGCCTGATAGGGCCCGCTGCCGTAGTAGTAGCGAATCGACCAGCTCATCCACCACGCATAGCGTCGCAGCAACAGCGGCAACGTCTTCAAGTCATAGGCGAGCAGCACGTGCTGATGGTCGATACTCATCAGCGGCACGCCTGCCTTTCGAGCAGCTCGTGGCAACGATGGCTCGAAGTCGCTGATACACAGATCTGGCTGCTCGGCTTCAATCCGTCGGCGAAACGCGTTAACCAGCGTGGGAAGCTCGCGACGAGCGTAATTCAGCCCGTGCCCGATGGACTTAAACAGGTCGAGCTTTCCTCCGGTGTAGTGGAATTTGATCCCCGGAATCCGTAGCAGTCGTACATTTTCGACGGAGCATTCATCGCCGTACGATTTGACCAGGAAGTCATACGCTTCATCAGGAGCAAACAGCACCAGTTCATGCTCGTGCCGCAGATGTTCGACGAGAGTTCGCACACGAACAGCATGGCCGCGGCCTTCGCCCGCCATGCTGTAGAAGATCCTCGCCATGGTTGACCATCCTCCTTGAGGTCGTATCGAGCGTGATCAGAATCTGCTGCAGAGTTTAACCTTCGTTGACTGGCTTTCGACCTACAAACTGATAGTACGGCGCACGGACAAACGGCAGATAGGGGACTTTGCCCTGATACTGTTGCAATGACAATGTTTCGAAGTGGCTTTGCAGGTACGGAATATGGTCGTCGTTCAGGAAGACGTTATCGTTCGCAAACCAGGTGGGCCAGAACGTGCGAGTACTCCAGCGATGCTTGGACAGTCCTTCGGCCGGCCATTTCCGAGCGACGAAGAAGTCGACAACCCCCAGAATCCCTCCCGGCTTCAGCATGCGGCGGGCCTGATCCAGCGCCAGGAACCAATCGGGGATCATCGTCAACGAGTACGAGAACGTGACGATGTCGGCCGCCCCTTCCGGAGGCAGAAACTTCGTCGCATCGGCATGCACAGTGGAGACGTTGTTCCAACCGCGAGCCGCAATGCGCTGATCGGCCACCTTCAACAACGACGAACTGAGATCAACCAGATACGCCTGCTTGAAATCTTTCAGCCGATCGCCCCAGTTCTCGGCGTTTTCGCCGGTCCCGGCCCCCATGTCGACCCAGATGCCGGGCGAAGTTGGCAGCGCGGTAAACAGCTCTTCGCGCCCATGCAGCAGGCGTTTGCGAAACGCGTCATATCCCGCCGCTTGCCCGGAGTAAAAATTCTCCAGCCGTTCCTCGTGAGTCTTTCCGCGTCCCCCGGTGACAGCCATATGCCAGAGGATCTTGATGTCGTTGAGAAAGCTCCCCTTGGGAGTCGGCTTCGCGGGGGTCTTGGCTTCGGTCACGAACTTCCCATTCTTCTCGCGGTCAGACGTTGCAGCGTGTGCAAGATGATATCAACCGCAACGAAAGCTCGGGAGTCTTCGGGCTAGTGGAAGCACGGACGAAATGCCCCGACCGGACCGCAGGACTTCCCATCCGCCCACTCAGTCTCATTCGTCCCATCGCCATACACAGAATTAACTTAGGTAGCCACTGCCGGTATGATTACCTACTATTCGTCGCCACCAACCTTCAAGTCGGGCTTTTGCGCGACTGCCGTCACGTTGGCCGGCAAAGTCGCGTCGGCTGGCGTTTCAACTGCGACCGGCTTGGGTTTTTCGGTGGACGACTCGCGAAGTGACTGACCGATTTGAAGTCGATGCACATTTTCGCCGTCCGTAAAGACGATCTGCTTCTTATCAATCTGCGAGACTGTGCCATGAATATCGGCGACGGCGAAGCGAGTTCCCACGCGCAGGTCTGTGGACTTGTCTTGCGAACGATCGTACAGCTTCGCCAGCACCTTCCCGTCCACCGAGAAGATCGTCGTCAAATACGTAAACATCGCCGCGTCGTCTTGGACATTCAGCTTCAACGACTGCGAAGCAGACTGAGCGGGACTTCCGTCATCCGTCACGGTGACTGGAACCGTCTTCTCGCCCGCTTCGGTCGATTCGTCAGGGGTCCATTCGATTTCGCCTGTTCGGCTGTCAATCGTCATCCCTGGCGGTGGGTTTTCACCCAGTTTCCAGGTTAGTTTGGTCTTAGTCGATTCGGCGTCAGTGGCTTCCAAGGCGAATTTCCAGGGCCGTCCGATGAACACCGCCGGAGCAGGCTTCGTCGCGATTTTCGGCGGCGTATTCGGTTCGCGCAGGATAACAGTCACGGATTCCGATAACCGGCCACCTGTCGCCGAAGGATGTTTCACATCAATCTTGAACGTGTACTTACCGGCCTTCTGCTCTTTGGACGGCGACCACGAGAACTTGCCCGACGATTTATCAAGCTTACTCCCCTCGAGGGCCGGAGCGACCAGCGAGTACTCAGGCCGCCCTTTTGCAGGGTCATAGCCCAGGGCGACGATGCTGAACTCGATCGGCTTGCCTCGGGTCAGCGTCTTCTCACCCAGCGGCGCGATCCGGGGCTTGTACTGGACTGGCGGAGCGGGTTTGACGAAGACGTTACTGGCCAGCAGTTGCTTGATCTCCTGAGCCGATCGAGCCGGAACTTCTTCATTCAACCGCATCTGCTCGATACTCGCCCCGACAGGACAGGCTGATGCCGTCGTGGAATCCTGAGCTCGCTCGACTGTCCAGGTCGTTCCGCTCATCGCCGTCACTCGCAAGAGTTCATTTTTGATGCGAATCAGGAAATCGGGCTTTTCCGGAAAGCCTTCTGTCGATTCCACGATCAATTCAGTCGCGTCTTCCGCCAGATCCTCTTCCAGAGTGGTCTGCGGAAATAATCGTCGATTCTGCGGAGCGGCGACGATCGCCAACCCTTCCGCATCGATCGTGACCTGAAGCAGTGGGTCGCCGTCCGATTCGCGGCTTTGCACGCGCATGGCTGTCACGCGATGCAGGATGTCGGCACGATAGAACCGATTCAGGAAGTGGCAGATCTGCTCATAGTGAGCGTGCGCTTCGATCTTCACGTTCACCGAAACGAAGACGTTATCACGTGACACCATCAGACGTTCGGGGCGGATTTCGAGATCCTCAAAGCCGCTCAGTTGGGCTAGATCATGCAGCCAGTCCTGATACAGGCGCTGCGCATTCAAGGCGTCAGGACGCTGCTTGGCGTTCTTCAGAGGATCGGGCGGCAGACTGCGAGACTTCCACTTGTCCAGACTCTTTTTCTGTCGCGCCAGTTCGATCAGGTCTTTTTTCTTCAGCCCGACCGTCTTTTCCAGTTCCACCAGTTCCGTCCGCTTATCGCGGAGCGGCTGCAGGAACGTGGAATCGAGGATGCGCGCCCCTTGCCAGAGCACCACCACCGCGATCAGACCGAACAGCAGATATTGTTGTCGTCGTTGCATCGCTCGTTACTTGTCCTTCCTGACGGTTGGACTCGTTGGGGCCACTGCCGGTGTCGGCTTGCCTGGTGAAACGAGATTCGCATCGAGTGCAAATCGGTTCGGATAATCGGGATCGCGGCTCTGCTGCGTTAATTCGGACGGTTTCACCTGATAGCTGCGAGTATCGACCAGACGTTGCGCCAGTTGCTGCCAATCGGTCCGTTCGCGGGCATTGCCGGTGGCGTGCAGCTTTGCGATCGCATCGCCCGTGATCTGCCCGAAATCATAGTCCGCCAGATACAGCCGTCCGGTGCCCTGCATCACGTCGTGAAGCTCGACAAACTGTTTCAGTTGATCAACGTCATGTGTCTTCCATTCGCCGATCATCAAGGCGGCATT
The DNA here is from genome assembly GCA_028291515.1 of Schlesneria sp. Lineage (GTDB taxonomy): Bacteria > Planctomycetota > Planctomycetia > Planctomycetales > Planctomycetaceae > Schlesneria. Next base: position 153,540 of record JAQGHU010000044.1, on the reverse strand, counting down.
GCGCTTTGGCTCATCAACCTTCAGTTGGCCGCTTAGCTTGGTCACTTCATCTCGTGTCTGACTAATGCTCGCTTCCAGACTCGCCAGCGAAAGCTGGTAGTACGACGTGAACAGAGCGATCACGACCAGCGCTGCCGCGGAACCAGCAGCCAGTTGCAGCTTGCGAGGGTCTTGCTTCGGTTTCGGCTGTCGCGGATGCAGCAGATCGAGGACAGGCGATCGAGGCTGCAGCCGAGTCAGCGCCAAGCCTAGAACCGGACCGAACTGCGCGATCGAATCGCTCAGCTTCGACAACTCCAGCTCGCGGATCTTGCCGCTGACCTGCGAATCGAATCGCTCGACAGGACAACTCCACCGCTCGCGCAGTGCGTCGTCCAGCCCTTGCCACTCGGGCGAATCTCCAACGATCCAGATGCTCTCGATCGGATTGTTGGTCAGCCACGGTTGCGCGGGGACCAGCACGCGCGACACATCCGCAGCTGACTTCGCAATGACAGGACGGTTTTGTTCGTCGAGCGGAGGACGAACCATGTGAGCTGCGATCGGCTCGTTCTTGCCGAGCAATACCACTTCCAGGCGATTGGCATCAGCATACACCACCAATCGGCTATGTGGTCGCGTCTGCCCGAGTGCGCTCTCGGCACGCAGGACGAGTTCCGCCAGGCAAAACGACGTGACGGATAACGAGAGCAGTTCGACGCCCGCGTCACTAAGCGTCGCACGAATCGGATCGACGGTCGACCTGGGCGCGGTGGCCAGCAGCACATCGCGTTGAACCGTGCCGGCGCGACGCGGCAATGGGAGATAGTCGACGACAAGTTGATCGAGTGGGGTGGTCGACCGAGTCGACGCCTGGAAGTACACCATCGACGGCAGTTCGTCATCGGGAGCGTCGGGCAATTCTAACTGACGCAGAATGGCTTCTTCGCGAGCCAGACAAACGACGGCTTGGCGAGCCGTCGTCCCTTTCTGTCGCAGCGCATCTCGCAACCAGGTCGTTTTCAGTGTCTCGGGAATATCGAGCGTAAAGCTCTGATTGACCCGGACGGTCGACCCAATGGACGCCTCGACGACGCGCAATCGTCGCTTGTCCCAATGAATCGCTAAAATGTCCGGCATCAATCTCTCCAGTCAACCTGCAGCAAGGGTTGAAGTTCCAGCACCCACATCGAACGGGCGCACCCCCTCCACGAAATGCCCGCAGCGAGCACCCCAACTTCACGTCTCTTATAGAATAAGGCAAACCCGGCACCGTTTGGAATACCGGGTTTGACCTGAAGATTCGCTGAAGACTGATCGAGCTTCGGGCGACGGGTTGTCATCGCTGATCGCGGGGTTCCACAGCCCGGATGACTGGGACAAACAACAGAGGGCGATGCCCAAAATATCCTCGAGCCCGAAGAGTGGGCCGTTCCTCTAATGATGCGTTTTTGACGAACTCCCTCAGAGCTGAAATGACAGAATGGAGGGTGTCACAATGCCCTAGTACTTACGACCCGGAGCTCGCGTATTCGTCGGAAGCTTCGAAACCTTGAATTCGCGAAGTAAATAGGCATCGTCGGCTTCTCTCATCAGCGTGAAGCTCAGCAGTTCATGCTTGGCATTGCCTAAATTGATGGCTTTGCCAACCCCTGTCTGTCGGGCATTCAGTTTCGTCATGCCTTGCGGCAAGAAAGACTCTTTTAACTCATCCGTTTTCTCTTCAGAAATGCTTCCATCACGAATCTGAGCCAACAGACCTTTCGCCTTCGGACTAATGTACTCAGCCGCCTCAGTGAGATTGCTGTCGGCCATCGCCACACAGAATTTCGCTAGCGCTTCTTCTGCAGAACCGGGCTCAAATTGCGACGCTGCTGCCGCACCACCGGGAATTCCGAGACCACCTGGATTCAGTGCTCCAGGAGCAGTCATCGCCGCCGGATTACCAGCGTGAGCTCCACCTGGACCAGGGGCTGCGCCAGGACCCGCCGCACCTCCGGCCATATTGGCAGCATTGACGCCCGGCTGATTATGCCCGCCACCGGGTAACGGCATCGGCATCGGCGTAGTGTTTGAACCGGGGGCTCCCTGACCATGACCAGCGGGCATGGTTGCCGGACCGTTCGGTTGGCTGGGACCGCCGGGGCCTGCTTGACCATGATGAGCCATCGCAGGGGTCGCCGAAGTCGGACCGGCCGCAGGGGAACCAGATGTCGGTGCCTGGCCATGAGAATTGGCCATCATCTGTGCTGGAGTTGGTGAAGCAGAACCTGGCATGGCAGCATGGGCACTGGACGGGGCCCCATGAGCAGTTGGACCCGCGTGAGCCGACGATGGCGCACCTGGCATTGGTGTTCCATGACCGCCGCTGGCAGCTTGGCCATGCACAGGCGCTTGTCCATGTGCAGGTGCCGCTCCGTGAGCTCCCGGTGCGGGAGCCATCATCGGCATGTGACCGCCGGCCGGCGCACCCGCCACTGGAGCCGCAACCGGAGGAGCCGGCGGTTTCGACGATCCGCATCCCACCACCAGCGAAGTTGCCAAGCCGATCGTTCCACACCAAATCGTCAACGTCTGCTTCTGGATTACGCTAGCCATGCACGAAGTCCTCTAGAACGTCTGCCGAAGACGAAGGTCGTCTTTAATCAGGCACTTTTCTGAAACTGCAACGCGAGATAGGACCGCCGAGATGAGTGGCAAAACGCCCGCGGTTCCATAAATAATGCCGTACCCGTGACTCTTTCGCAAGGAGTTCTTTCGATCTGAATGCCCCGTTGATCACGTCTTCGGCCCAAAACTGTCCATTTCAGCCAAATCCGCACTTTCCTCACGCCATATCATTCGGAAACCACCATCCATCGTTTAATCGCGTGGGCATTGCCCCGCGCGCGGAGATCTCCCTTGGATGTGATTGAGAAGCCGGTTGACGAACTCTGGTTGTCCCTAACGACGCGCGGGGCGATGCCCCCGCGGTTAAACTACGACGGGCAAATGGTACGATTGTTCGGTGACGCGAAATCGGCGATGCCCTAACTCTAGCGTGGACAAATACAAGTAATGACTGCGGTCCGCCTCAGCCTGCCCGTCCTTCAGAACTGGGATTGCCACAATTGCGGCGGTTGCTGCCGCCAGCATCAGATCGAAATCACCGCGGAAGAACGACAGCGAATCATCGATCAAAACTGGACCGAGGCCGACGGAGTTCCCGCCGACAAGGCGATCGTGCCAATGAGCGGCTGGTTTGGTTCCCCGCGTTATCGACTGGGCCATCAACCGGATGGTGCGTGCGTGTTCCTCAACGAAAAAGGGCTATGCCGCATTCACGCCAAATTCGGCGAACTCGGAAAGCCACTGGCGTGCCGAGTCTACCCCTACGCGTTCCATCCCGCCGGCAAAACCGTCGCGGTCAGTTTGCGGTTCAGTTGTCCCTCTGTCGTGAAGAACGCGGGACGCCCGGTCAGCAGCCAGCAAGCCGAGATCCGCCGCATCGCCGACGCGGTCGTTCCAGGCGATTCGACAGCGATCGCCCCCCCTCCTCTCAATGCGACCGACCGAGTCGACTGGCCAGACTTCCATCGCTTTGTCGATGCCCTGGATGCGACCCTGGCCCAGCCGAACACACCGTTCCTCGACCGGGTGCTGCAAGCCTATGTTTGGACCAGCCTGGTCGGCCAGTCGACATTCGCCAAACTTCGCGGCGACCGCATTCGCGATTTCCTGGAACTGGTACAGACCGCAGCCGCCGCAGAAGTCCCGTCGCTTCACTCAAATATCGTGGAACCAAGCAAGGTCGGTCGGCTCTACTTTCGGCTATTGGTCGCTCAGTACGCCCGCAAAGACACCGCGGTCAGCGTCGCCGAAGGCTGGCTCGGTCGCTGGCGTTTGCTGCGAGCGGTCTGGAAATTTTCTCGAGGTCAAGGAGACATCCCGCCACTGCAAGAGCTGTTTCACTCGGTTCCGTTCAGTGCCTTGGAGCCTCCGTTTGGACCGCTTTCGCCCGAACAACAGGAAATCTTCACCCGCTATTTTCGAGTGAAAGTCCAAGGCCTGCACTTCTGCGGCCCCGCTTACTATGACGTGCCGTTCGTCGAAGGCTTTCACAGTCTGTTGCTGGTCCTGCCGGTGACGATGTGGATCGCCAGATGGCTGGCCGTTGGCGAGGGAAGAAACCAACTCACGACCGACGATGTCGCGCACGCGCTATCCATTGTCGATCATCATCACGGATACTCGCCTGCCCTCGGCCAAGCCGCAGCACGCAGCCGCGTCCGCTCACTCGCTTCCACCGGAGATATTCCCCGTCTGGTGCAGTGGTACTGTCGATAATCGTCTGGTGACAACTGGTTGACCCTACATCCCGCCCGACCACTTCGCTACTTTATTCGACATGACCTCATCCGACTGGCCCCCACTTTCCGAACCGTTGCCACTGTCGCAGCACGACGTACACGTCATTCGCATCCCCCTGCAGGTCGAAGACGACATGCTCGATCGCTTGAAGACCCTGCTCTCACCCGAAGAGGTCGCGCGGGCGGATCGCTTCAAGGTCCCACAACCACGTCGCCATTTCATTGTCTGCCGAGCCACCTTGCGGCAACTGTTGGCTTCGTGCTTAAACTATGCACGCAATGACGTTGAATTCGACTATGGCGCGCACGGCAAACCGGCTCTGCGACGGACAACGGCCGCGGCCTCACAAATCGAATTCAGTGTGTCGCATTCAGCCGATCAAGCACTGATTGCCATCGCGCTCGACCGACCGATCGGTGTCGACATTGAACAGGTCGACCCGGCCGTCCGCATCTTGAAGCTGGCCACTCGATTCTTTTCCCCGCGTGAAGCGGCCGAACTCATCAATCTTCCGGAAGGCGATCAACTCGCCGGTTTCTATCGCGGGTGGACATCGAAAGAATCCTACCTGAAGGCCACCGGCAGCGGATTATCATTTCCTCTCAATAAGTTTTCCGTCTCGCTGAACCCGCACCAACCCGCCAGGTTGATCGAGGTCGTCGATCAACCCGCCGAACTCGACCGCTGGCGGATCATGGCTCTTGACCCTATCCCCAACTTCGCCGCGGCCGTTCTGTACGAAGCAACAAGTGCCGAGTCGACCACGTTACATCAATGGTCGCTCAGCCCCCGCGCAGACTAAACAGCGACCGGCGTCACTTCATCGCAGGTCACTGTGAATCCCGCCAACGTGTTCGGGCCAAATGTGGTACTGATCGCCACATCAGTGGCATCCCGGCCTCGCGCAATCAGCACTCGGCCAATTCGCGGGACGTTGTTGCGAGGGTCGAAGATATGCCATCGACCACCCAAAAAGGCCTCAAACCAGCCAGCGAAATCCATCACACCATAAGGGGGCAACGTGCCCGCATCACCAAGATATCCCGTGCAGTACCGAGCGGGAATATTCAGACAGCGACACAACGTGACGGCCAGGTGAGCATAATCGCGGCACACACCAATCCGCTCACGAAATGCTTCGACAGCCGTTCGAGTCGCCCGGGCCTGCATGTAGTCGAACTTGATGTGGTTGTGGACGAAATCGCAAATCGCCTGCACGCGAGCCCAGCCGAGCGGCGTCTGCGCAAACTGCTTCCAGGCGAAATCACTGAGCAGATCCGTTTCGCAATACCGGCTTCCCAACAGGAACGGTAGCGTGTCTTCCGGCAGCTCCCAGACAGGATGCTGGCGAGCATCGTAACAAGCAGGATCAGGGGTTCGCTTTAAACGAAGGACCGCGGTTGTGCTGATCGTGGTTCGACCGGCGGGGGCTTCAATCCGGCTGCACCAGTTGCCATACCCGTCTCGATACGGAGTGACAATCACGGTGGGATTGGTGACCAGACAATCTGGCGTGAGGATTTCGTAGGCGTGGCTGTAGTGAATGTTGAGCATCAACAACATTGGCGTCGGTTGCGGGCAATCATAAACCAGTTCGTAGCCCACTTTGATGTCGATAGAGTGCTCACTTTCATGGGAGGTTGTGATTCGGAGAAATCATCCTACCGCTCCAAGCGACCACTCCGGCGCACAGAAATGAGTTAATCGACGCACTTACGGTAAATACGCATGTCACGAACGACATACGTCAACAAACCGCCGAAGCAGATCCCGATTGAACAAACCCTCACCCCGCTCGGGATGCCACTGCACCCCCAAATAGAAGAATCGAGCCGGATCGTCGACTGTTTCGATCACCCCAGCAGGCGACCTGGCCACCACTCGCAACCCCCCAGCGTCATCAACCGCCTGATGATGCGAAGACACGACTGTCTGGTCGCTCAGCTCGACGTCACCAAGTCGATGCTCTTCTGGGAGGGCGAGGCTCCCGCCGAGCCGTCTTAGATCTGAATTGCACTGCGTTGTGTCACCTAAGCCCGCCTCTACCGATTCCTCTTCCTGAGCGGGGGACGTAAGTCCCCTGGCCTCTTCGGGCGTAAGCCCCCCTGCCCGCATCGATTTCCCCGAAGGCCCCGCCGTTCGCAACAGCGCCGAATCCAACACGTCCACTACGATCCTATGCCGATTGTTGTGCTGATGCTCCTCGATCTCGGCACTCAATACATCCTGCAGATGCTGATTCATCCGCCCCCCGGCATGCAGCGAAATCAGCTGCATCCCCAGACAAATCCCCAACACAGGCCGCTCTGGCTTCTTCGCCAAGGCATCCAGCAACGCCATCTCAAATACCTGCCGCCGAGGTTCAATGCACTCCGATAAAGGATGCCGAGCGATCCCAAACCCCTCCAGCCGAGCATCGGGACCACCGGTCAACACGATGCCATCACACAGCTCAACATAGGATGCCGCCAGTTCCACGTCCTGCGGCAGCAACAACGGCAGCCCCCCAGCCTCGGCGATCCCCTGGCTGTAAGCGATGTTACTGACGTATCGATCCGTATCGAGGTTGTCGACCGTAATGCCAATGAGTGGTGTTTTCATGGGATGAGTGTAACGAAAATCGGCGAGTCAGCGATTGGTTTGCCAAGAAGCTATCACTCGGTTCGTCCAGTCGCTGCGGCTGAATCTGCCCTTCCATTCGAGTCCAAATCACAAGCGGATTCGCCTGATTGCGTACATAGTTGACCAAGGTCTCAACCGCGGCCTCATCCGCCAGCTTTCTCGTCGATCCACCTCGCGTCCACCAATCTTTACGAGGTCGGTCCAGCTTGTTCAGACAACGCGAACCATACGCCTTCAAGTCTCCCAAGATCTTGTCGGGATCTGGATCGCCAGAAACGCCAACGACCGCGTGGATATGCGTGCGCTTGATCGCGACCGTGATCAACAGCCAATTTCGTATCCGAGCTGTTTCTTGCAGTTGCTCTGACAGCCGAACAGCTTGATTGAGGCTCAGCACAACAGGCGCTTCTTTAAGTAGTCGTCGCGCGACGTACTGAAGCGCGGTGTTAGGCAACGCGGACGGCGTTGCGAATTGGTTGTGATTGATTACTTCGCCATGCTCGTCGGCCAATGATCCGACGAATCCTCGATCATCGCCGGGAAGCCAAGTGCCATAAAGTGGTCCAGGTCCGGAACCAATATCGTTCGATGTTGACCAAGTTGATTGGTTCTGGCACTTGGTAGACTCGCTCAAAAGCCTGTCTATGACATTGGAAGACTAAAGTTATCCGCGTGCTGACGCAGCGCGGCTCACCTGAATCAAAAGTCCTTAGGTGAGCCACGCTGACACTGCTTCCGATTAACCCAGGCTCATCGTCACCGTCTTCGATTCCGTATAGTTCGCCAATCCCGCCTCTCCAAGTTCGCGGCCCATACCGCTCATCTTGAAGCCACCAAACGGAGCCGCCGCGTCGAAGACATCGTAACAGTTCACCCAGACGGTCCCGGCTCGGACGCTGGCTGCGATGCGATGCGCTTTCTGCACATCGCGCGTCCAGACCGCCGCGGCCAGGCCGTAGCACGTGCTGTTGGCTCGCTCGATAATTTCATCGACGGTCTTGAACGGTAGAATGCTCATCACCGGGCCGAAGATTTCGTCCTTAGCAATGGCCATTTCATCACGCACATTGCTGAATACGGTCGGCTCAATGAAGAAGCCTTTGTCGCCGACGCGGCGACCACCGGTGAGGCAGGTTGCTCCCTCTGACTTGCCGCTGTCGATGTAGCCCAGAATCTTGTTGAACTGGTCGGCATCCACTTGAGGACCATGAGTCGTATTCGGATCGAACGGGTCGCCGGTCTGGCGCGTCTTGGCTCGGGCGACGACCTTCTCGACAAACTTGTCATGGATCGACTGTTCGACGAACAATCGAGAACCCGCGGTACAACATTGCCCCTGGTTGAAGAACAGCCCAAACTCCGCCCCGGCCACAGCCGCTTCCAAGTCGGCATCGGCAAATACGATATTGGGACTCTTGCCACCTAGTTCGAAAGTCAGGCGCTTTAGCGTCCCCGCTGCATCGACCATGATCTTCTTCGCGGTGTCGGTGTGACCGGTGAACGCGATCTTGTCGACACCCGGATGCTTAACGATCGCGGCTCCAGTCGCGCCGTAGCCAGTAACGACGTTGATTACGCCGTCGGGAATACCCGCTTCCTGAGCCAACTCAGCCATCCGCAGGCAAGTCAACGGAGTCTGCTCAGCCGGCTTCATCACAATGGTACAGCCAGCCGCCAAGGCCGGTCCCCACTTCCACGCGGCCATCAGGATCGGGAAGTTCCACGGAATGATCTGACCGGCGACCCCGACTGGTTCCCGTCGCGTATAGCAGAAGTAGTTGCCGCGAATGGGAATCGTGTCGCCAGTCAGCTTGTCGGCCCAGCCCGCGTAGTAACGCAGGCAATCGATCGCCAGCGGCAGATCCGCCGCAAGAGCATCTCGAATCGGCTTGCCATTATCGAGCGTCTCCAGAGCCGCCAGTTCTTCCAGATTGGCTTCCATCAAGTCAGCCAGCTTGTTCATCATCCGGCCCCGATCACGAGCGTCCGCCCGCGACCACGGCCCGGAATCAAAAGCCGCTCGAGCGGCCTTCACCGCGGCATCGACATCGCTGGCATCTCCTTCAGCGACTTCCGCGAGCACTTTTTCAGTAACAGGGCTGATCGTGGCAAATCGCTTGCCGCTACGCGACTCCTGCCACTTGCCACCAATAAACAGATTGGTCTGACGAATCTTCGGGGGAGTAACCATTGCTGCTGCCATGATGCAGAATCTCCTGAACTCAAAGATGAGGGGTTCACTGGACCTACTACCAGCGTATCCAACTGACCCCGTCGAGGACAGGTTTTCAAGTCATCTAAATGTCGCGAGCCCGCTGATTCCCGCTCTGGATGCCACGGCGTCGGAGTCCTCGACGTCGCCGTGTCTTCTCTTTTATAGTCAATCTCGCAAAGAGATTGGGCGAAGTCGATGAGCATTCAACCTCGGTTGTTGCTTCCCCGACGTCTTGGCGACCTTAGCTACAAAAATCAGGCACTGTCATTGAGCCCGTAGCCGACGCAGCAGTCGCACGCGAACGATCACACATCCCACCAGGATATTGATACACGCCGCTTTCCAAACCAGCAGCCACCAAGGCCGCCACCACGCTTTCGTGTAAAGCTCCACCGCATCCGATAGTCCGAACACAACCAGTGTGACTGCGGCGATGACACCCAACTGCCGCCACGGTCGCACGGTCCCAACGGTCCGCCTGGCAACATAGATTCCCAGCGCCGGCCACCAGACCAACTCAATCACATTGATGATGTCGACAAAGGTCATGAAAGTTGTCCGAGTTGACTAACGTCGATTCCCATGACGCATGAAAGAAGTCCATTAACGCAAAGAGTCAGAAGCGCCAAGGCACAGTCCAGGTTGGCGACAAGCGGAAGTTCAGCATAGAGTGAGCAGCATCATCCGTCACGAGATGGACATATCCTTAGGCAATCGACTTGAACTTGATAATCCGACAGCGATCCACGATGGAATGCACATGGATGAATGGGCTCGAAGTCAATTAAGAGCACGAGATACTGCAATTGTGACGGCCCTTCACACCATCGGATGGCCCGCAGCAGCGCTCTTCGTTGTCTTTGCCTGCGCCAACAACGAGATTGTTCTCATTATCCCCGCACTAGGTGCCGCCCTCGGCGGCGCGATGCTAGCCATCGCCACCTTCAGTGGGATCATCATCGGATTCATTGCTTATCTACTGTTTTCACGAAGTACGATCTCAGTGAAATGGATGGCGTTTTGGTTTTCGCTATTATTTGACTTGACGGTTCTCGGTTGGGTCGTCGCGGAACTCATCCGTTAAGCAAATACTACTGAACGATCCCCATGTTCACAGCAGCCCGCACCTTTGTCCCCGCCACACCAAACCGCGTCTTCAAATACCCGATCACCGCAATCTCTCCCTTGGCATTCGCATTCGGCGCCACCGACGTAATCACTCCCGCTTCGTCCTCTGTATCTGCCGCGAGAACCGACGCCCCCACAGCGAGATTCGCTCCCTGCTCAAAGACCACACGTCGCAGTTCTTTGTTCGTGTGCCCCATCGCGTCCAAACGAGCAATCGGCTCCTGACCTAGATAGCAACCCTTGGTGAACGAAATCCCCTGCTTCGTGCGAGCGACCTCTTGAGCGATGTTGTCCTCAGTGATATCCCGACCGTAATACGGGAAACCCGCTTCGATGCGGCGCGTCTCAAATTCGTCCGCCGATCCCGCTCGACAGCCAACGGCCAGCAAGCTCGAACGAGTCGTCTCAATCGCTGATCGGGGGATCGACAGCAGGAAGCCAGGTTCGCTCAACAAATCAACGCGACGAATGTCGAGCGGATTGCCGAACGCTTCTCGCAATACACACCCGTATAGCGGAAGGCCTTCCTCAACCATCAACAGTTGCGCGGCATGAGCCCCCGTGACAAACAGCTCGCCCCGTTCTTCGGATCGACCGATCAGTTGAACATCTTCACGGATCAGATACCGATCCAGATGCGGGATGATCTTCGATTCCTGGCCAGAGGTGGTATCAAGCCACAGCGATTGTGGCCCCGCAAACAGGAAGATGTGGCCCAGGACTCGGCCTTTGATATTGGGCAGAAACGCTTCACACCCCTGCCCCGGCTGCAAGCCCTTGATGTCACTCGTGCAGAACCCGTGCAAAAACTTGGCGCGATCCGCGCCGGTCACTTCGATCTGCGTTCGATCACTCAGGTCGTAAACCGTAATCGCCGCGGTGGTCTCGTCAGTCATGCCTGCTGCTGCTCCAGTCCTGGAATTAGTGTGACACCAATTCTCACGTGGCAGGCAAGATCTGGCAATGCGACAGAGCAGATCCAATACAAAAAGCCAACTGGGAGCAGCGAAACTCGCCTGCCCCCAATTGGCTTTGATCAGTTAGCAACTTCCGATGGCTCGCTGGACTAGAAGTCCATCTGGCAACGCAGGTCGAAGATGCTTGTGTGGTTCCCCAGGAATCCGGTGGCCACAGACGCTGGAGCGTTCGTAGTCGCGCTCGGTGGAGTACCAGCGTATGTGAAGTCGGAGATCGAGTAGATGTAGTTGAACTGAATCTTCCAGTACGGATTCAAGTACCAGTTCACACCCGCCGTATAGTCATGCATTTGACCGCCGCGAATGTTCTTGTCGTTCAAGTCCAGATAGCTGGCACGCCCCGCGACTTCCCAAGCACCCCAACCCGAATCGCAATCGCTACCCCACGGGTTAAATTCGTGCTTGGGCATGATGCGGTCGATCGCACCGAGTTTTCGGTTGTAAGGACGATGTTCTCCCGTCAGGAAGTAGCCCGCCTGAGTGTAAAAGCCGGGCAACGTCGCCATCGCCCCCCCCGCGGCATTCTGCGTCCCGGCGACACCCGAAGCCTGATTCACGAAGGTGACCATCCCTTCCGCCTGCAATGAGAACGGCCCTTCCACCCACAACGCTTCGGTCCCCAGCACGTTGTAACTGCTCACCCCAATGTTCCCCGTGTTGACGAAGAACGGAGTTCCGTTAAACGCTCCTGGCGCCGCTTGACCGCTGGTCCCGATGGCCCCGGCCGCATTCTGTCCGATGTACAACTCAGGGATCGAACGGAAGATCGTCGTCCGGTTGGGCGGTGCGTTAAAGAAGTGGCCCAAGCCCACGTGCAAGTATTCGCGACCGTTGCTGCACTCATCCCAATAGGGCAGATAAGTGAATCGTTCTGCCGTACCGATCCCGCCCAGCACCGTCAGCGTATCGCCGTATTGATCCTGTCCCGTCGTGAACGTCGACGCCGCCCACGTGTAATCCAGGTTTGGCGAGTTGTTGTAGAAACCGGTACCCAAGTGCCGGAACGGAGTGAACGCCTGGAACAACACCGATCGTTCAGCAAACGTCGTATAACGGAAGCTGCTCACCACTTCCAAACTGAATGGCTGCTTCCATTGACCAACACGCCAGGTCCCCAGAAATGGAATCTGCGTTTGTTCCACCCACACATCCGTAAATGTGGGGCGACCGAAGAACGCAAAGTCCATCTGGAAGAAGTAGTTGGTCCGCTCGGTCAAAGCACCGTTGGCTGACAAACGAGCCCGTCGGAAGTCGGCACCGTTCTGGATGTCGCCATAGGATGTCTTACTATTCGTATCCTGGCTGAACACACCGGCGTCAGCCTGAAACACCCCGTGGATCTGCACCGACGGGAAGGTCTTCTTGTCCATCTTCTCCAGGATCTTGGAGATGTTTCCCTGGATGGACGAAATCGTCTGATTCTGAGCGGCGTCGTTCACATCAGGATGACGCTGCAGATAGCGTTCGACAATACTTTGGATCCGTTGCTCTTCTTCCGTGGGCGGTTCCACATCTTCGGGAGCGGGCGGAACAGCACCGACTGTTCCCAGGCCGAGTGGAGACTGCGGCACGATTGCCGTGCGCAGATTCTCGTTATCCTTTTCCAACTGCTCGATCCGCAGACGCAGGTCCTCGAAAGGATCATCCGCGGCCCAGGTGGATGCTGCGGAGACAGCTCCGAATCCACCGACAACTGCCGCCAAACGAGCGGCGGAAACCACTCCGTTGATGAGCCGTCTCCAGGACGACTTCCGTGTCGAAACCATGGTATCTTCCGCTGGATATAAGAGTGTCGGCGATGGTCAGTTCGATGTCAGTGAATTCAATCAGGCCGGAGCTTGGCTGCTTTCAAACCGCAACTGAAATCTGGAATGGCCATGCGAAGTATCGAACTGTTGGAAGAGATGGCTTGATCGTGGCTTATGTCACTCCTGTCTGCATTTCCGAATCGTAATCATTGCGACTGCACAAAACCGGACAATCGGCAGGGTCGCATCAGCAAATGTCACCTTACGACGCGGTAAAGTCTCCCTCGCCCACCCACCCGTCGCGACCTGTCGTCGACATCCGCAGGTAATTTCGCCACAGATCGCACGCGCGTTAACTTCGCACTATTCAATCTGGGGCGGAATTGCCTGTCGAGTGCGTCAATGGCCCAGAAGTAACCACAAAGAATGCTTTGAGGACGGACCTCTTGGTCCGTCCTCAATGTTGGCCGTCAACATCGGTGATCCTTTTCCGATGGAAGTGATGAAATCCGAGTCGTCTTGACTCGATCAAATGGTCGTGCGTGGAGCCCGTGGAGCTTCACTGGTGCGAATATATCGCAAAGCCATTTGCTTCAACCGGGGATCAACCGCGGTCTTCAAAGCGGCAGCGATAGCAGCATCATTTTCAGCGTCGTCTCCAATCGTAGGGTCGACTTTCAAATCAGGAGTCACACCAGCACCAGCCATTTCACGACCTTCTGGGCTATAGAACTTAGCCGTCGTCAATCGCAATCCAGCAGGGGCAGTCTGCAGTGGGAACAGAGTCTGAACCGTCCCCTTACCGTATGACCGTTCACCCACGATGATTCCACGACCGTTTTCCTGAATCGCGGCCGCCAGGATTTCGCTGGCACTGGCACTGTTGCGATCGATCAGGATCACCAGCGGAACCTTCCAGGTCTGAGCATAGTTAGCTTCTTCCTTCGAATTGTCCGACGCATTGCGTCCCTTTGTCGAAACGATGGTGCCGGCTGGCAGGAATCGATCCGAGATTGCAATCGCCGATGTCAGCAGGCCACCAGGATTCCCTCGCAAATCGATGATCAGCGACTTCATCCCATCGTTGTGCAAAGCCATCAACGCGTCATCCATTTCCTTCACTGACGATTCGGTGAACGATTCAAGCTTGATGTATCCGACCTTGCCCTTGTCATCGACCATCTTTGAAGCCACAGCGTGCAGTACGATTCGGCGACGAACCAGCGTCACGTCGGCTCGTTGAGCACCACGCAGCAAGTCCAGCTTCAGCGATGATCCGACTTGTCCCAGGATATGTTCCACAGCCTGATTCAATTCCAATCCTTTCAGTGGTTGCTGATCGACAGCCGTCAACACATCACCACGACGAATCTGAGCTTCAGCAGCAGGACCACCGGGCAGCACCTTGAGCACCTTCAAGCCTTCGGTATGAGGTTCGACTTCCACACCAATCCCGACGATGTTCTCTTTCAATCCGACGCTAGGACCACCGACCTTCTCAGGAGGGATCAGCGATGAGAACTGGTCGAGCGTATCCAATTCGGCATGTACGAATTCCAGGCCAACCGCTCCGGGGCGAATCCCGACCTTGCTGCTGACCAGGTCTTGCACACGATTCATCGTTGACACGGCGTCGTCCAGATTCTTCACGTTCGCCCGTTGACGCATCTGATTCAACGCGTCTCTCAATTGTCCCAGCGATTGCTCATCAGCCTGCAGTTTGGCGGTCTGTTGGAACGATCGAGTACTCAAGGCCAGATCCAGGTGTTCGAACGCGGCGTCGACTCGTTGAGCGTACGTCGAAGGCTTGATATGGCGAGCATCCACCATTTGCGACACTTCCACATACAGTTGCTGAGCCGTCTGGTTGTTCAATCGTTCCAGCAATCGTTGTTCGCGAGGATCCGCGTATCGATATTGGATCTTTTCAGCGACAGAAAGCTGTTTTGGTGGTTTGCGAGGCTCTTCGACAGCAGGCTTGCGAGCTGGGGCCGCTTCCGTCGGAGCAACCTGTCGTGGTGGAGCAGGCAACTCTTCCACTTGTGGCTGGCGAGCGCGAAACTTCAGGGGCTGGCCTGAAGCAGCGACAGCACTGTCGTCCAGGATTCCTTCGCGAAGCAGACGTTCTCGCAGAGTGATCGGGCCCTTGGGAGTCGGCTCCAGCTTCCCGACAAAACTATCGGGAGCGGCACCGAAGTCCGTGCTGCTGGGCTTGTCGCCAGCTTGCACCAGTGTCGTAGCATAAAATAAGGTCAGAGCGACCATTCCGAATAAACGTCGGTTCGTAAAGTAAGTCGTCATGTTTGCGGTTCCTTCCAGGAGTCAGCACCGACCACGGTGCTTGGGGACAATTGCTCAGCAGAAATCCCAGGATTTGCGTCTCTTTCGCCGCACTAACGTCAGTTCTTAGTGCACATCCCACGAAACTATGGCGTCCCGCGGGCAAAAACTGCTTGGTCTAACCCATGTTTAGACGCGATACATGAGTGCTACCAGCACTAGTGCTGAAGAAGCAAAGCGTCGGCAACGCCGTCCTCATGCGTCATGGTGATGTCGTGCAGTTCACCGCGGATGATGCGAACCGAATCTGGAGCATCAATCCCGATCTTCACACTTCCCTTAGAAGTGTGCATCACTCGCACAACAATATTGTCACCAATGATAATCGCGTCGTTTCGCTTCCGTGTGAGGATCAACATCTTAGTACTCCCTTTGGTTGATCGTGCGACCTGTTCAATCCTTTGGTGTGACTGTCGGTCGTATGACTGTCACATGAGAAAAGGTGATAAGCAGCGATCGTGCCAGAGTCGTTGTGTCAATCCCTTTTTTGAATTTGACCGGCCAGACCTGCGTCCAAGCGTATCGAAAGCACTCATAATCGAGAGAAATGGGCTTTTTCCCATTAGAAAATAGCGAATTGTGACCCGTACAAATTGTAAGACTCACTGTGGTGAGAGATCAGCCACTGCAATGTTTACGAGACAGTTGGCTGCAAGAACGTGGATGAACACGTCTGTAGCCACCGTACTTCGGCGGAACCTGCCGGTCATGACACCGGATAACCCGAATTTCTTATCACGGATCGAGCCGACCGCGCGTTCCGAGCACAACGAACTCTGTCAGCGTCCGTCGGCATGCTCGTTGCGATGCTTGAAACAACGCTCGCGATCGCGGCAACGAACGACTCTGCCAGTTTTGAAAGGATTCGCATCATGCTTGGTAAAAAGGTAAATGCAAAACGGTTTTGTATGAGTTTGGCATTCGTCACTGCAGTCGCTTGCAGTAACAGCGCCTTCGCCCAGAACTCAGGTTGGTACTTCCCGGTGATGCCGTGGCAGACCTATTACAGTGCTCCCTCTTATAGTAGTGCCCCCGCCGGTTCGTGGGGTTCCTGTGCGAACGGAAGCTGCGGAGTTCGCCAAGCTCCAATCCAGCGAATGCCAGCCAACTCTCAGCCAACCTACGTCCAACCCAATTACGGAACCGCCCGCCCCACGTTCCAGCCCGCGCCATCGCCATCGCAACCAGTCGCCTCACAACCTCCGATGACTCAAACGAGAACCTGGCAACCCTCGGCGAATCGCGAAAGCCCGTTCTACGAATACCGCGAAGCCCCCACCCGCCAGCCAGTTCCCGCAACACAACCGAGACGACAGCAACTCCCCGCCCAAACCCCAGTGGCCCGCAACCAAAATGACAACAGCCCGTTCTACCCATAGAGAGATGCCGCATACGGCTACAAAAACTCCCGGTGAGCCGCGCTGCGTCAGCACGCGGATAACTTCGATTGATCGCTTTGCCGGAGAAGGACAAGAAGTTTTTCACGCGGAGCCGCGAAGTCGCGAAGAGAAAAACAAGACATGATCACCAAGATTTGAACAGCGACCTCATCAACATGGAGACGGTTATCAACGCGAAGTCGCAAAGGCGCCAAGACGCAAAGTGAAAACAGAGAGAATGACAGAGCTCGAATAACGCTCCGTACACGAACCCTCTTCTACAATTCCCCCCTCTTCCCTTTGCGACTTCGCGCCTTTGCGTCTCCGCGTTGATAACCCTTCCATGTGAGCAACGCCCCAGCACTGCTCTCCCTTCCCTTTCTTGACTCTCTTCTTCGCGACTCCGCGTCTTCGCGTGAAAATCGCCTTTTTCTTCCTCTGCAAAAGTCAGCGACATCATCCGCGTATTAACGCAGCGCGGCTCACCAATGCGTCGCGCAACCCTCGACACGCACAACAACACGCCTACAATTCGGACTCCTGTTTCATATTCCACCCGAACAACGATCAACGCCCCTTGTCGGGGCGTCATTCGTTTCCGTTCGGGCAAGGCGATGTTCATGATTCCGTTTTCGATTCTCGACCTCTGTCCCATCACCGAGGATGGCAGTCCGGCCCTGTCGTTCCAGAATACGCTCGACCTCGCCCAGCATGGCGAACGCTGGGGCTTCAAACGGTTCTGGCTCGCGGAACATCACGGCATGCCGGGTATCGCGAGCGCCGCGACATCGATCCTGATTAGCCATGTGGCCAGTGGAACCTCGACCATCCGAGTCGGTGCCGGCGGCATCATGCTGCCCAACCACTCACCGCTCGTCATCGCCGAACAATTTGGAACCTTGGAAGCCCTCTACCCCGGCCGCATCGATCTGGGACTCGGCCGCGCCCCAGGTTCCGATCAGGCCACCTCGCGAGCGTTGCGACGTAACCTCGCCACGGATGCCAATCAGTTTCCCGAAGATGTGATGGAACTGTTGGACTTCTTGTCGCCGGAACCAACCCAACTGATTCGAGCCGTCCCCGGCACCGGGGCGAAAGTCCCGATCTGGATTCTGGGATCCAGCCTCTTCGGTGCTCAGGTGGCTGCGATGCTGGGTCTCCCCTACGCGTTCGCCTCACACTTTGCACCCGCAGAGATGATGCAGGCCATTGCCCTCTACCGCAGCAAGTTCCGCCCCTCCGAGCAACTCGACAAACCGTACGTCATGCTCGGCTACAACGTGTTCGCCGCCGACACAGACACCGAAGCCACGCTACTCGCTAGCTCGATGCAACAAGCCTTCGTCAACCTGCGATCGGGCCGCCCCAGGCAATTACCCCCACCCGTCGAAGGCTACATGAATCGCATCGGCCCCGCGGAACGAGCGTTGATCGAACAAGTCCTCCCCTGCTCCGCAATCGGCTCCCCGTCAACAGTGACCAAAGCGTTGGACGCCTTCATCGCACAAACGTCTGCCGACGAACTGATGATCACATCCCAAATCTACGATCATCAAGCCCGCCTGCACTCGTACGAGATCACCGCAGACATCTGCAATTCCGCCGTCATCGAGCACGAATCCTCTGCGACTTCGTGCTGACGCAGCGGCTCACGTGGAAGCCATCTGGCGCGGCTCGACAACGACTTTCGCCGTGCCATTCGTTTCTGCCAGGTGCCGTCCATTCAGTTTCTCGATCAGTGCCGGGAGTTCGCTGATCGAATTGACAACCGCATGACATCCCGCTTCGTGGAATGCATCTGCAGTGCAACGAAGTCGCTCAGTTCGTTCCTCGGCGGACAGCGACCGGTATTGTGCGAACGACAATCCCGTCAGGCTGCTGCTGTCACAGATTCCCACCGACCAGCATCCGGCAGCGAGCCCCGCTTTGATATCAGCGATGGTGTCTCCGACATTGACGACAGTCGACGGAGGATAAACTCCAAGTCGCTCCATCACGCGATAGATCATCCACGGTGCAGGACGGCCCTGTGGGACATCGTCGGCACAAATATTGACATCTGGAGCGAACCCCGACTTCGCCGCCAGCCTCAGCACCGCGTCGGCAGCCTGGCGAAAATAACCAGTTGTCCCCCCAATGCGGATCCCCTTGCCGCGCAGTTTGCTGATCACCTCCAAAAGATCCGGGACCAGTGCCGAATTCTGCTCAATGGCCTCAAGCTGAACCGGAATGAACTCGTGATACATGGTGTCGACATCAGTCTCATTCCAATCTCGACCATGCACTTCTTTCCAGCGGGCCGCGACTTCGGGAACTTGGAGCATCGCAATCAGATGATCCCGCTTGTTGGCCCCCATCGGACCTCGCGAAATCCCGTCGCTCACGGTGATGCCGTGGCGACCGAAGACTTGCCCGAACGCAGCAGTCGGAGCGCACGACCCAAAATCGACAGTCGTTCCAGCCCAGTCAAACACAACCAGGGAAATCGGCAAAGGAGTGCTCATCGGTCATTGGTCCTGCAGGTTGGAGAAATCTTGGGATAATTTCGCTTCAGAGCGCCGCCGTCGGCTGCTTTTGACGTCGGCGCGGGGTCGACGCTGGCGACAATAATTCAAACAGCGACGCGGAGGTTGCCTTCCGTGGATTGTTGGACAGTCGCTGAGTATTGACGGCGTCGATTACGTCCCGAAGTTCGTCCGGTGATGCAATTCCCGCTTCCTGCAGGGACGTTGGACAACTCAGGTCAGCCAGTAGCGACTTGATTCGAAGACATCCTTCATGAACACTGGTCGCGCCGAGAATGTCGAGGATCAGCCTGATTCTTGTTTGGACATGATCGGTGCCTCGCACATCGACACAGTCTTCATCGGTCACCGCCGCGTTGTAAGCCAGCATCGGAGCAAGTGTCAGTGAAACGGCGATCCCGTGAGGGATGCCGTATCGCGACGTCAACGGATAGGACAGCGCATGCGATGCCGTCGTCCGGCTGATATTGATGGCTTTGCCCGCCAGATAAGACGCGCGGCACATCGCTTCCCGTGACACGCTGTCCGGACTGTTCGTCGCCTGTGGCAAATGAGCAAGTGCCAGTGCGGCTGCTGTCTGTGCATAGCGAACGGATTCGTCCGTCGCTCCGACGGCCCAGATCGATTCAATCGCCTGACAAAACGCATCCAACCCGGTGGCGGCGGTCACGGCAGCCGGCAATGTGTTCATCAGTCGCGGATCGACAATCGCAATCGCGGGGCGAAGTGACGCATGGTCCAGTGAGAATTTCTCGCCGTCGACATAGACGACTGCAAACTGTGTGGCTTCGCTGCCCGTTCCTGCCGTCGTGGGAATCGCAATGAATCGCGACCGTGATGTGACGATCGGTGACTTTCCGCGAATGACGGCTTCTGGATCGACGGTCCCTGCCAGTGCCCGAATCAGCTTGGCCATGTCGATCGATGTCCCGCCGCCAACAGCCACGACCAATTCGGGTTCGGCCTGCCGATAAAGCTCGATCCCTTTTCTGACATCGTCAAGCTTCGGATTCGGCTCAAAGTCCGTGAATCGAGTGATACAGTTTCCGGAAAAATACTTCTCTATCAAATCCTTGGCCCCAGAGTTGGCATAGGCCTGCCGATCCAGGACGGCAAAAATCCGCAGTGGCCGTTCCACCTCCAAAATCGGAGCCAGATGGTCACACGCGGTGTCACCGAGATACGCGGTTTGGTCGTTCACATCATCCCTTCCATCAATCCCGCCACAAGTCCGAAAAGGTCGGTCGTCACCAACCAGATCCAGGTTCGTCACAGTCGGGATCGTTTCAAGTCCGCTTCAGTCAGTTCGAGCGTCCACATCGGCTTCTTGTCCATCTGAACCCACTCGGCGCGGAACGTCGGCGAAGAGCCTGTCGAATCGACATCGACCTTCAACCACACGTGAGGGATCGCCGCACCTTGAACCAGATCGGGATGCGGCACGTTCAGAGATGGGATCGTGCGATTGTGGATTGGCGACACAATCAACTGATGGATTGGATAGCCGACTTGCTCTGTGGTCTTGTATTTCAGCAGGCGCGAACAGTGGATGTCGCCTCCAATCAGGACCACACCCGTGATTCCTTCTTTTCCTATGAATTCAAATAAGGCGTCTCGTTCGTAGGTATAGGTTCCCCAGTCGTCTGACTCCTTATTCTCCTTGTCATCCCAGATCATCCCGCAGGCAATGATTTTAAATTCAGCTTTCGACGAACGAAGCGACTCCTTCAACCATTTCCATTGATGTTGGCCCAACAGCGTCGGCTTCGCAGAATCGATAGGGGATGGCTCCGCTTGCGAGAACCAGCGCGTATCGAGCAGGAACACCTCGACAGGGCCGTACTGAAACTTGGTGTAAATCCCCTGGTCACTATCGCCATAGTCTCGATTGGCGCGGTATTCGACGAAGGCTCGCCGGGTATTCTCCTTCCCCTTCAACCGACCATCAGTGTTGTTCCCGCCGAAATCATGATCGTCCCAGGTTCCCCAGGTGGGAGTGTGGCGAATCAACTTGGCCAGTTCAGGCACCCCCAAGAAAGTTCGATGCTTCTGTCGGGCGACGTCCAGACGCGTCGAATCGATGTAGGGAGTATCACCCAGCAACACCAACCCCTGCACATCATCAGCTTCGATCTGCGACCAGAGCGGCAGTGGCTTCATGTCGGCGCACGATCCGAACGCCAATCGAACGTGTGTGGCGGAACCTGTGGCGGGTGCGGTCTTGAACTGACATTCACCTCCTTCAACCAGAACCTTCGAACCCTGATGGATGGAATAGCGATACTTCGTATCGGGCTTAAGTCGGCTGGCGTGCCACACGACGCAGAGATCATTGGCAGGCAAGGATTCCGCTTTCAGCGTTTGCAGATCACGTTTGCTGTCGGGTGCCTGAATGTGCAGTTGGTAACTTCCAGCGACCGACGGTCGAAACCAGATATTCGCGGTTGTTTCCGAAACATCCCCCACCATCGGGCCGACAAAAGTCGGACCGTCTTCGTTATCAGCGGCACGGGCCTGATCTGCCCAACCGAGCAGCGGAGCACTCAGCGGAAGTGCGGCCAGTGACACACCAAATTGACGTCGATTGAATTCACCAGACATTGGAACACCTCGAAAGCGGCAAATGTGACTTGAACGACAACCGACAGATTTCATTCAACAGAAATGACCTCGCTACCGTTACGAGACCCCATGGCACGCCACAGGGTGTTGTCGATGTTGCCGGAAACGAATCGCACACTCCCGTCACCCAGTGCGAAATGGGCACCTCCCACATGGAAGCTGCCAAACGAAATCTCGGCCTGTGCGTCGCCCAGGTAGGTGTTGATCGGGTAGAACGTCGAACCCAGACACTCGGAGAAGTCGTCTCCATTGCCGGTATCCAGGCTGTCACTGAAAAATGACATCCGATCGCAGACGGTACATCGCTTGTCAAGCGCGTGGTAGGCCTCGCCAAGCAGCAACGTGGAACTCACTCCATCAGTCGCATCGCGTA
This sequence comes from Schlesneria sp., assembly GCA_028291515.1. Classification (GTDB taxonomy): domain Bacteria; phylum Planctomycetota; class Planctomycetia; order Planctomycetales; family Planctomycetaceae; genus Schlesneria. The sequence goes on along the minus strand of JAQGHU010000044.1, from coordinate 131,282 downwards.
AGCCGTAGACCCGCCCTACGGGCGTACTGGTGTTCATCTGAATGGCATTGAACAATCCGTTCGAGCGATCCATGCCGCCGACTCCCAGGTTGTCGTTCGTCGCATCACCCCCGGCATTCCCGAGATAGTTGCAGATGGCGCGGCCGCTCAGTCCATTAATCATGCTGGAATCCTTCTGTCCACCTGGTTGAGAAGGACAGAAGAGAGTCGGGACCGCCGTTCTGGAGATCTGCTGAATCGATTTACTCCGTGCGTCCGTGTTGGTCTCCGGCGCTGCGCCGCTGTCATTGACCGGTTGAGGCATCACGTTGTACAGAGCCGTCTGTTCCAACTGCGGCAGCACCGCCCAGGTCCACATGTGTCCCCAAGCCGAATAGGCCCCGAGGGGAAGAGTGTTGAACGTATCGTGGTAGTTGTTCAACGCTAACGCGAGTTGCTTGAGATTGTTCTTGCACTGAGTCCGCCGGGCGGCCTCGCGAGCTTGTTGCACGGCCGGCAACAGCAGCGCGATCAGGACGGCGATGATCGCAATCACGACCAGTAACTCAATCAGCGTAAATCCGGCACGTCGAAAGCGAGTTGCAGGCGTTTTCATTTCGTAAGTTTCCCAACAGAAAAAGAGGACCAGAATGCGGAAGGCTCGATGAGCGAGGGTGCTAAACAGCGTGCGACGTTCGTGAAAACCAACTGGATCCAGCTCTTCCCTGAATGTGACTATAAGTCAACATATGTGAAATCATGTACATTTGTTTCCTTTCAGTCAACATTGTTTCCTACGAAGAATCGATTAAGAATTGGGCAATGACTCGGGGACCGGCGACGCGAATTCGAGCACGAAGCCCGTATGCCAGCACGTAAATCACCGGCCAATCAGCGCTGCGACGATCAGAAGCCGTCGCGTTGTCGGCGCAGCTTGGCCGAACTATTCATCGTCTAACCGCGCGGGCATCGCCCCCCGTGTCAGCCGCGCCATCGAAGGCAACGATCTGTCACGAGTCCCATTTGTCCCATTGAATTGGGGCTGATGCATGCTGCCCACGCAATGAATCGGCGTATCTGTTTGCCACTGCAGCCCCGCGCCGACACTCATTCCAGCGGCGACTGGAACACGCACAGCACCACGGCCGGCTTTTTATAGGGGTTCATCAAGCGGTGCGGGACTGTAGCGTTGAAGTACAGGCTGTCGCCAGTCGCCAGCTTGTGAACCACATTGTCATATTCCAGATCGACCGTCCCTGATTGAACAAACAGGAACTCTTCGCCCGGATGAGGAAGTGCTTCTTCTCGAGCCACACCAGGCGGAATCGTAATCAAGAACGGGTCCATCGATCGCGAAGCACGTTTGTATGCCAGCGACTCGTAAACCGACGTGTTTTGTGGCGACTGGTTGCGGTCGACGATTTTGCGTTCGTTGTGTTTGACCAGCACCAGGACCGGCTTTTCATCCAGCCCTTCCAGCAACTTCGACGTCGAAATCCCCAAAGCTCCAGCGATTTCCGCCAGTGCTGGCAACGACGGTGTGACACGAAAGTTCTCGACCTTCGAAAGCCAGCTTCGTGTTTGGCCTGTCCTGGCGGCCACCTCTTCCAAGGTCAGTCGCTGATCAAGACGCAATGTGCGAATTCGCTGAGCAAGTTCCACGAGATTCATAGCGAAGTTCTGTCCAATCCCCACAACATCGTTCAGGCAATGACCACTCGATAGGGCTGGAAACCGTAGTCCACGGTCTACGAGTCGTTTGAGCAACAAGTTTGAGGCAAGCGAGCTGATTCCGCAACATGTATCGGCAGCATAGAGGGTGGGCTAGGCATCGTCAAATTGAGGGGGAGGGAAGAAGGAAGACGAATGAGCGACTTTCCAGCTCAACGCAGCAAGCCTTCGTCACCCTGCGATCCGGCCGCCCCAAGCAATTGTACCCGCCGTCGAAGGCGACATGAATCGCATCATCCCCCGCTGAGCGAGCCTGATTGGCATGTTGATCGAATCCTTCGTCAATTGGGCAAAATTATATTGAATGTTATGTATTGTTAGATCAAGCTTTGAACTCCACTTCTCCTCTGTCCTTTCTCGAAGGCAGCCAACGATGCAATTCACCATGACCCCAATTCTCGGTCAGGCAAGTCCCCCCATGTCTCAACTGGGATGGATCCTAAGTACTCAAGGATCGATGTCATCGCTATTGGTACTTCTTTCCGCCGCAGCCATTTTTGCGGGGGCCTGTTATCTCATCGCATCACAACGTCCAGCCTCAGTCTTGGCGGCCTACCTGATCCTGTTGCCGCTACCCTGCCTCATCAGTATCTGCGGATGGATCAAGGGTTCAGCAGCGTCGTTGTCCGTCATCGCGATGTCTCCAGACATGACTCTGACGACTGCTGACATCGCAGGAGGCTTGGCCGCATCATTAATGGGACTGCTGATTGCCTTCCTCGTCTCGGCCCCCACCTATTTTGTACTCACCTATGGATTGCTGACCCGCACCATGCGACCACCAGCGAACTCAGCCACAAGCCGTCCCGCGAGTGCCGCCCCACCGATGCCCTCACTCACAGGCGGCCTTCCAATCAGTTCGCCGACACTCTGAATCGTCAATAACTACCGATCAAATTGACCGACTCGTTCGTACGACCGAGGCGACACAGTCATTTGTTGAAGACGAGATTCCACGTGCTCTCGACGAGCACTCGACAATCGTCGTCCGATTCCACCCAGATCACACACGTATCCGTTTCACAGTCGTCAAGATGAAGCCGTGTTGCCAACACCGGATCGGTTTTGCCGACAGCCTTGCGAATGAACTCTCCCCAACCATAGCCGTCCGGGTCGATTTCCATCTCCTCCAGCTTTGCGTTGGCTGCTTCGAATTCCTCGTCAGATGGATCAAACTCTATCTGCCACGCGATCGGAATCGCTCTTCCGTCAAGCTCGGTTCCTGACATCACGGTCAAGAGAATCGGCGACCAGCGCTCATCCTCCCAAGACCCGTCGCCCTCTTCGAGCAATATCGCGATATTCTTCAGAGCCTTCCACTTGGGCATTTTGGCCATAGGTTCTTCTCGTTGCACATTGCCGAAACGTTCAAGGTAACTTGCCCGCAATCAATGACTGGCCTCCAACCATACTCTCAATTGCCAGCTACTACGAGATCAAGTCGACCGCCTCATTCGAATTCGTTCGATTCGAGGTGAATTCCTCTCTCCATTCCCATCTTCAAGTCTTCCACGATCGATCCTCTTCTCTGCGCCCTTCGCCCTCTCTGCGTTTCAATTTGGCAACGGGAAAAGTAGACGAGCCCATTGTTGTTAGCAACCAATAAATGAAACCCTTCCCCTTTTAGGCTCAGTAGCGTGAGAACGATATCAACTGCGTTCACTTTATAGCCCGCCATGGAAGCGTCCAAAATGGAGCGAGAGCTGTAGCGCCATCGCCAGTCCGCCCACGCCTGCGAGGAGGATATGAAGCCAACGGCGAAATTCGAAACTCCCGACCCGCCCCAGTAGCAAGTACGCGAAGACGAAGTTCGTCGAGCCCCACAGGACGTTGACCCACGCTGACGATAGCCCTTCGCCTGGTGGCGTCGCAAACGGGCTCTGAAACGGATGCCCCATGACGCCACTCACGAAATGGGGAATCGCGTTCACCAGAAACGCGCCACCGAAAAAGTAGGCAATGTAGTGATACCAGCGCATCCGCAGTTCCTTCCGCCACCGAACGTTCACCTGACTTGGCCGCCGTCAGGGGCTTCCAATCAGCACGCCAGCACTCTGAACCGCCACCGACGGCGAGTCAAGCTGACCGACTCGTCCCGCATCTATACTATGAGTGCGCCCAAACTTCGAGTACCCAGCAATCAGGTGCGGCAGCCAGCATAGCTCTGTAGTGAGCACTCCATCGTGCCAGTGAGTCTTGGTTCGCAGCACTTGCTTCGTCAACCATTCGCCAGCCAAAATCACTCAGGTCGTGCCAGGTCCCGTCTAACGTGACCAACGCGCCGGGCACAAAGTCGGGAGGAACACGAGATTTGTCACAGACGTTTCCGGACCATGAACGGCGTTCCTTCCCTGGCAATCGTCCCTCGGCGACGGGGTCGTTCAACGTTTTCCCAAACGCTCCTACGAGGTAGTCGAATCGGCCGCGTCGTGGTGATTCGTCGGATTCAACCCGGCGGTGTTGTTCGAGTCGACCCAAGACCGCTTCGGTGAGACCAGATCCCGGCACATCGTATGGGACAAGAACTAGCATGTGAGTCTTCACCGATTTGCCTGCTCCGCCAAACGAAAAAGGAACGTGCCGCAATTGATGATAGACTTACTCAGCGATCAGCCAGCCAGAGAACTGCGGCTCCAAACACACCAGCGACAATTCCCACAATCGTCACCGGAATCGCTGTCGCCGCGAAATCGCCAGGTTGTGTGTAGCTGCCCGGTGAAATGGAGTTGGCATCCAGGATGCAGTAGCCCAATGTCACGACGGGCCCAGAGATCAATGCCACGATCGGAATCCAGAAACGACGAGTCGCCTTGACCGTAGGCGGCTTCACGCACCGCAGCAGCCCGGCGCCGGCCACCACCACAGCAATCCCGGCGACAACATTGCCTCGGATGTCATACACGTTCGCCCTCTCGCGCCGGGGGTAACTCTGATCGACTTCGTCGTCCACAGTCGAATCTGCCGCAAATCAATCGTCGGCATCGAACGTCCAGAAGGGCCGAATCTCGATCTCCGAAGGCGCAGGCATCGGATTCGGGCAACGCTTGACCCAGGCCACAGCGTCTTCGATGCTGGGCAACTCCCAAATCCAATACCCCGCGACCAAGTCACCCTGGAATGGCCCATCGACAACACTGCGCGATTCGCCGTCGAAACGCACCCGCTTGCCTTCGCGGCTCGGACGCAGACCGTCGCAGTCCTGCATCACGCCGGCCTTCTTCAGCTCTTCGTTAAATGCTCCCATCGCGGCCATCGACTCCTGGACGCCGAATCGCTCATCGCATCAATGCTTTTCTCAAGGCTCGGGTTCGATTTGACGAGGATCATAAATTTCATTGCAGTCTCCCCAGAAAAGTGACAGTAGCCGATGGAGCCTAACGTCCCAATAACCTGCCCTCGATCAACACTCTGCCCCACCACCAACTGCTGGTCAAGTAGACCGCGACGATCAATTCTTCGTGAGCTGCTCGAACAACCGTTCAAAATCATTCGTTCCTGTAATCACGAACTGCCCCGCGATGGGGTCTCGCACCGTGGGCATGAAAACCAGCGAGCCGTTCACCAGAAATGCCACCTGGGTTCCCACAGCATTGGCGGTCGCATTCGCCATTTTCGTGGCGCCAGCGGGAGTCAGCCTGACGCTGAGCGATGGCGACTGATTGCTGTCCTTGGACCGCTGAACCGATTCCACATCGACCGCAGAAATGAACGGCGGCGTCACCAGATAGACCGGGCCTTTGGTACCGGGCTGGACAACCACCTTGGCAGTTGGAGTCTTCGTGGGAGATACGATGTAGACATCGAGAGCGGCGGTCTTCGAAAGTGGCCTCGGGCCGTTTCCAAACGCATCGCATCCCACAAGCAGCAGTACGGTCAAGCAAGCATAGTCAGAGAGTCGCATGTTCCGGGTCCTCAGATTGTTCCACTCGGTCACCGCCACACTCAGCACGGATGAAAGACGCACTAGCGGCTCCTTTAACTATTTCTGGCCCGCCATTCCTCGTCCAGGATGGCGTAGACATAGTCATCGATCCATTCTCCGTTCACGAAATTGCGGTGGATAAAATGGGCCTCCCGCCGCATTCCGACCCGCTCCATCAATCGCCATGACGGTTCGTTGCGGACATCAACCGAGGCGATGATCCGATGCAAGTCGAGGTGATTGAACGCGAATCCAAGCGCCGTGCCCACCATTTTGGTCGCCAGTCCCCGCCCGCCATAATTGGGGTTCAGCGCAAAACCAATTTCACCTTGTCGATCGGGCGCACTACTGATCGTCAGTTGGCAGTCGCCGATGACCTTGTCATCAGGGACGTATACGGCGACCAAAAAGAATGGAACACCGGGATCACCCGCCTTGATTTCGTATTGAGAGCAGACCAACCACTCTGCTTGTTCCAAGGTCCAAGCTTCAAACAGCTGATAGCGCACCACGTCCGGGTGGGAATAGATTTCGAACAGATCAGACTTGTCGCCATATTTCACTCGTCGAAGGATCAGTTCATCGACGGGGATTGGCAGCGTATTCTCAATCGACGCGACTTTGTCAGGCAGTGGATCATGTTCAGGGACATCGACCAAACCGTAGCAGTTTGGGCAGTCGACGATTCGCCCGCGTTCAGAAACAGGAACTCGGACCTGCCGCATGCAGGCTAGGCAAGTGGCATGCAACTGCGAGCCGGCGACGTACCGCACAAGATCCGCAACCGTTTCCATCGACGCTGTGTCTTTAGCAGGCAGCGAGACTTCAAATGCACTCTCGACCGCGGCCACAACTTCACCCGGTTCATGGTCGTCCATGCGCAGATCTTTGATAAACTGCGTGGTTCCATCAAGTTCGTCAAACCTGACGTTCAGTTGGTTGACCAGGATCTCGGCAATACGAGCCGCGATGTCACGTTGATCCGCTGGAAAATGAGCGGCCGCCCAATCTGAGGCAGTGCCATATTTCGCTGATTTCATCGGCATCAGGTTGTCGAACCATCGTCGGAATGTCATCAGTGGTCGTCCTCCGCACACCGAATTGCTCTTCCAATCGGCCGCCGATGCCGTTTTACATGTGGTCGTACCATCAAATAAGACCTATATGCTTTTCTGACTCGCCTGAAACGCCAATTCTGCCTCGCGAACGACTTCTTTCGCCCGACTGGCGTACTGGACCCACAATAACACTGTTGCCCCGACCCCCAACCCGCCAGCCACCATGTACGCCATCAGCAGGTGCTGGGGCCAGTTCGGTCCCTGCAGTCCAAATCCCAGACCCAAGATAATGATGTTGAAGACCAGACTCGACCCGTGCAGAGCCACTGCCTCGAACACGAAAGGGTTGGCTGCCGACAACTTGCGTACCTCGAACACGAAACGCTCGTACTGGTTTCCTGACAGCTTCAAGAAGATGCCGATCGTGAGGATGCGAATCATGAGGTGCAGACTGATGAGATCCACGTACGAACAGATTAATGGCACCAGACAGAGGAGTAGCCTGGCACTATCAGTCGCCGAGTTGCTCGGCAACGAGAACCCGAGCGAGGCGGACGCCACAGCCGCAACCGAAATCAGCTTCCATTTGAGGAAGTCGGCCTGACTCTTCTGAGACTCGATGATCTCTTCGCGAAGGATCTTGTCGTCATTCCCGGCTGAGCCATTGGCTGCCGCCCCGGATTTCATCGCAGTAGGCATTCAAACTACCTCCACTGATGCGAACCACCCTCAGCCTTGCCCGAGATTGACAACGGGCTTCCGATCAACACTCTGAACCGCCAACACCCGCTGGTCAAGGCGACCGTTTCGTTCAGCGTTTGCCGCGTTCGATTCACTTCTTATTGGGCGTCGCCATGCGTTCCATCCCGTCACCTTTGACCGGCTTTCGAGTGCTAGCAATTCCGTCTCGAAGCTTCTTGAGAGCGGCGATATCAGCGGCAGCTCTCTTTCCGTCTCGACCCTCACCTTCTGCTTGACGCAGCTCAATTGCCCAATTGATTGACTCGATCTGAAGCTCGGCCAATGACTTTCCTTTCCGCATCTGCCACCATTCATTGGAAACATCGTACGAATATCGATACCAGTGGTCCGGCCCCGCGAAACGAATGCTGTCTCGATAGATTTCCAAATGAGATCGAATCAGGTCGTCACAGATCTCGCCAACCGAGCGATTATGGTACGCCTGCGGTCCCTCACCCCATCTGATGGTCATGCAATAACGCTTATCGTCCACTGCTTCGATCAGAAAAGGCAGCGCTTTCTGGAAATGATCGCACAACTCTTGGCGTACCGTCTCAATGCGAAGCTGAGTTTTCGCATCATAGTCAGCGGGGAACGTCACTGAACCGCTTTCGCGATTCACCACTGTCGGCACTTTGTTCGGGCTCGCGAGTTGGTCGATGAGGCCCTTATATTTCTCGGCTAATTTCTTCTCAGAGGGCGACTCATCACCAAACCCCTGATGCGACAGCGAGAGCAGTCCAATCCCCACACACAGCGAAAGTCGCAACAATCGAAGCATTGCTGGCCGCCTTTAAATTAGTCACCAAACTCAACGAGTCATCCCATGCAACTGGCATCGCGCGGTCGAGGTGGCCGGTGGTTGGAGCGTCTTCGCGAAACCTCTGCGGTGTAACTGTGGTCGATGCTTCGTCACCCCCAGTCGATGCAGGAACGACCTCTGTATTACATTCACTGGGGTCACGTTAGCAATTGCTTGGCCAGCGATAAAATGATATCGAGAGATTGCTCAGAGATGTAATCCTCGCAACCGAGGTGCTGAAAGTGGACATGATAGGGTACTGTTGACGTATGCTGTGCGTCATACGGAAGATTGGTGGCAAATAGTTCAAGAAGGTCGGGCCGGCCAGAAATCATAAGGCAGTCGTGCTGCACCGCAACTAAGAGCTTGTCGATGCTTTTTGACAATCGAAGTCGTGACAATCGATGTGTGTAAGGATGAGGATCGAAATCGGAGTCTGCAGCGAATTCGATAGACGGTTCTGCCGCTCCACAGAATCGGTCGATGTCGCTTTGCAGTTGACTCAACTCGAGATTTGAACCTTCGAGGTTGAGTTCATGAAACGGCTTGTCTGAATAAGAAATCCGAATCATCGCCTCTTCCGCCTAGCACTCAAGCTCAGTGCCTTGGTAGGTATAACTATTGCCCGCCTGGTCTTTGATGTGGCATTCATGGTGAAGTTAACCGCCTTCTCCAATAGTGAATCGAACAAAGGAGTTCGCGGTAAATCGCCATACAATCAATGAGTCGCGGGTGAGTTCCAGGAGATCCGAGAACCACTCAACCTCATCGTCCCAAAGGCCAGCATCCCAGTCCGCGGTGCTCAGTTCGAAGGCATTTTGGGCGACGCGATCCGCCCCGATATCTGTCAAGCGATCAACGACCTGTTCGCGGCGGTCGGGATCACGAACGCGCATAATTAGGATGATCAATCCATCGCATGGTTGTATCGCGAGTTCTTCCATTTCCGTGGAACCAACAAGGCAAATTTTCCGCAAGCAACCTCAGGCTTCCGATCAACACCCCAACACTATGAACCGCCAACGGCTCTGCGCCACGTTAACCGACACGTCAGGCTCCATTGCTACTCTCTTGCAGCCGAACTATTCGGAACGGTCGTCTGGCCATATGGACCGGAGTACTTCGACTTCTGCTTCGCCCAAAGGAAAGACATGATACCCGCAATGCTCCGTGAAGACAGCAACCTCGCCCGCCAACTCATCCTTGAGAGCGAACGCATACCGGAAGAGAACATGCGAACCATCAGGAAAGCGGATGATGACGCTCTGATCACTTCGAAAATCGCCGGCCGAGAGGCGATCGCGGTCCTCACGAAGGTGCTTCCGAATGTGTGACCTCCAGACTTCCGGCACGACCTGAAGCATAGCTTTCCCCCGTCTGACACCAAAGGTTGTTCGCCCGCTTTTGAACAACGGGCCTGCAATACAGAGGCCAACACTCTGAATCGCCAGCGACTGCGGGTCAAGTGGATCACTCATCAGGACCTCGAACTTGAATCGCGTAGCCCACAGTCGTTGCTTCCGTCCAGATGAACCGGCACGGAGCGCAGGATAAAGCGTGATTGCCTGTAACTGTCAGTTGTCGGTCCCGTTGGAACAAGTCCAACGGAAACCAGAAACAACACTTTCGTAGCCTCACCCGCAACACCGCTCAGATGTTGACAACGACCAGATTTCCGCCGGGCTCGCCCCGGTCGGGATCACAACTAACAAGCTACAAGCCAACTCTTCCTCAACGTCTCCTGCTCTCCGTGCCGGCTCGCCCGCACGGAAGCAACGACTCACCAGCTACGGCATTGAACTACTCATCAACTCTTTTCGACTTTTTTATGAATCCAGCGCGATCAGAGTAGAGTTCAAAAGGGACATGCGAACTCCGTCCGTCGGCCAGCTCACGAAAAACCTCTACACAGACTTCTCCGGTCTGTTTACAGCGCGGACATGGCAGATCTTTGGTTAGATTCCAGCATCGAAGCTTCGCCGCATCAAGTTCGCGATCACTGTTGCGCAGCCTATCACATTCGTATTCAAGATCATGGTACTGCGGAAAGTCACGAGCGACGATCGCCAGATGCTGGTCTCGCGGCACTCTGATGACCTTAGACCAGAGGAAGTTACAAGAACTGCGGGCTCGCTCGATTCGTATCAGAATGCGATCGGTCCCCGAAGTACCGATAGGACCAAGGAGCCGATACCAACCGCAGCGATAGCAAACCGCTCGAACTGTCGCGAATCCGGGAAACGCAGATCGCATCGCAATGACTGCTCCACCAAACTGTAATGGGATACAATATTTTCTGTGTACTTCAGCGGTGTGGCCGCGGTCGACGCTTCGTCACCCACAGTCGATTCAGGAACTGCGTCTGTGTAACACTCACCGCCCGTTATTTCGTTGTCGGCTGCATACGTCTTGCATCTAAGGTCTCACCGTCTATCTCCACGACAGCATCCGTATTGTCAAATCTAATGATTTTGACGGTCGGATCCTGCGCTTTGAGTGTGCCATCACGACGCCCCTTCTCGATCATGGCGCTACGTTCCGTAACAAACAATGCGCCGTCGATATCGACAAAGTAACTTGCATCTACACCGCCAGCGAGAGTCCCTTTTGGCTGCGCTCGTTGTATATCGGAAGATTCGCAACCGACCGCCCATATAGCGGCGGACGCAATTAGAATCAGTTGAAACCAGCAGTGGTCAATGCCTCGTCCCTTACTATCGATTTGAAAACGACATTCATCTGACGCGTCGGATATCACAGTCTTGACGTCCATGGTCGTGCCTTTGATCAGTGGCATTTTATTTTCGACGGCTGGTGTTGATCCAGCCCTGGCTACTCAGTCGATCAACACGCCAACACACTGAACCGCCACCGACCGGGGGTCAAGTCGACAACCCACTTGGCATTCACATTCCGAAATGATCGCCGCTGTTCTTGATTCGTGTGAATTCGTCCGATTCGCAGTCCACATCCTCTCCTATTTTCGTGCTTTCACTGTATTCCGTGGTTCATCTCTTCCCTGCGCCTTGCCCCTGCTTGGATCGGGTTCGAAGCGATGACGAATCCTTGGGAACGCTCTCAAGATGGCGTTGTCACAAAACACGCACTTTTTTGAGGAAAACTGCCGAAAACAGGCCGATTTTGTCCCCCAATGTCAAAAATTGTCCGTGGGTGTCAAAATCTGTCAATGACATGCCACGCAGTGCGGCTCATCTGAAGGTCCGACGAGGCCCTCGCCGGACATTTTCACCGCAAATTGCCGAAATAGGCAAAACACCATCTAGCTCCGCGCACCCCGAAATGGCATAACGACGCAATCAATATGTAACGAGATTTCAGTGGACCGTAACCAACGGCCACACCTGTTGACCCCAAACCGGTCGACACGTGTGGCCGTTTTTTGTTGGAGGCAGATCCATGTGTCAGGCGCTACACCCCCAATCACGAAATCCCGCTAGACATCTCGCTGACAAAATCGGGTACCCCCGCAAAACCCTGCCATGGACTGACAAATTCTGCCATTTCGTAAGGTTCGAGACGCCGAGGGCACTGCCTCAACCTAAACATCTGCGCAGTTGTGTCATGCGCGACCACCATGCCGTCATTCCCGCGAAGGCGGAAATCCAGAGAAAGGGCGTTGGACTCCCCCGTCCAGCCGCGGACATCCTGTCAGATGATCCCCGATATCGCTCCCTGACAGATCGCTGGATTCCCGCCTTCGCGGGAATGACGAGCGTCAGACAAGGCGATGTCGAATGCATTCCGTCGCTTGGCCCTCAGCCCTTCGCCCTCAGCCACCCTCCACTCCTCCTGATTCATCAATTTTCACTTTTCAATTTGCACTTCGCAATTTGCAATTCCCCTCCCCCTGACACGCCCCATTCGTGGTGACACGCCGCCTAGTCGGATACACTTTGGGCTTCGTTTCCGTCCCGCTGGAAAAGTCCGTTTCCGTCTTCTCCGTAAGCGATGCACCATGAAAGCCGTTGCCGTTCTGCCTGGTAAGCCAAACAGCGTCCACCTCCGCGAAATCCCTCAGCCCAAGCTGAATGATCAGCCACATCCGCATGTGACGAAGATCCCTGAAGGCCGCGCCGTGCTGGTGAAAACCTTGCAAATCGGCGTCGACGCGACCGACCGGGAAATCAACGAAGCACTCTACGGAAACGCACCTCCGGGTGGTGAACATCTGGTCATCGGCCACGAGAGCTTCGGTCAGGTCGTCGAGATCGGCGATAAGGTGACCGAGTTCAAGGTCGGCAACTATGTTTCCTGCACCGTTCGCCGACCGGGCGGGTCGCTGTTCGACAAAATCGGACGCAACGACATCACCAGCGAAGAAGTCTATTACGAACGCGGCATCAACCTGTGCCACGGTTATATGACCGAGTACTTCGTCGACGACGCCGAATACATGGTCCACGTTCCCGTCAAGCTGAAGCATCTGGGTGTTCTCTCCGAACCCGCCAGCGTCTGTGCCAAGGCCCTCGAACAGGTTTTTCTGGCTCAGCAGCGTCTGCAGGTCTGGAAACCGAAACTGGCCTTCGTCATGGGTTCGGGCCAAATCGGGCTACTGGCGACCATGATGCTGCGACTGCGCGGTCTGGACGTGTACACCCTCGCCACCAAGCCAGGTCCGCATCGCAAGTCCGAGATCGCCGAAGCCTATGGCGCGAAATATATCAGCACGAAGCAGACCTCGTTGCATGACTTGGCTAAGAAGGTCGGTCGTCCGGACATCATCTTCGAATGCACCGGCAATGCCGAAGCCTGCTTCCGATCGATGGAAGTTCTGAACCTGAACGGAGCCCTAGTCTGGACCAGTATCACCGGCGGCAGTCATAAGGTCGAGATCGATGCCGCGAAGATCAACCTTGAATGGGTGCTAGGCAACAAACTGCTGGTCTCCAGCGTGAACGGCAATCGCAGCCACTTCGAGCAAGGGATCCAAGCCCTGTCGCACGGCGAACTGACCTACCCCGGCGTGACTGAACGAATCCTGACCAACCCTGTCGATGGCTTGGACAACTACAAAGAAATGATGCGACTGCTGGTCGAAGACAAAGACGCGTTGAAGGTCTTCGTCAACGTCTCGCAATAATTGCAAACAACAGAAGAGTTTTTGAAACACAGAGGCACAGAGAAACACAGAGGAAAATGAGAGATGATAAATGAATCTTTCTTATCTCTGTTTCCTCTGTGCCTCTGTGTTTCAAATCTCTTCTCCCCTCGCGTTCCAATGACAGTGAGATTCGACAGTCAGCACTATTGTGGAATCACTCGTGGCTGATGGTCTTCGCGATGTCGTACCGATGCAAACCAGCCCTTCGAGTGGTGCGCTGCAGGAACTTGGCGGACTGGTTCAACAGCTGGCAGCCTCCTTGTCGAAGCTGGAGAACGCCGCTGTTGCCCTGCAACTGCCAGCCCTCGCCGGTCGGGAATGGTTCGACCTCTTACAACGAAAGTTGCTCCCACAACTTCAAGACGGTGCCTACCTGATCGTGGCGGTTGTGGGCGGCACGAACATCGGCAAGAGTGTCGTGTTCAATCACATCGCAGGCTTTCGAGCAAGCGCCAGCAGCCCGCTAGCTTCCGGCACCAAACACCCTGTTTGCCTGGTCCCCGAGCAGTTCACTGAGACTCACGATCTGCAGACGCTGTTCCCCTCATTTGAGCTGCGTCCCTGGGCAGGCGGTGATGAAGCTCTGCAGAGCATCCCCGAAAACTGCCTGTTCTGGCGGTCGCACGAACGAGTCCCCGACAACCTGGTGATCCTCGACACTCCCGACGTCGATAGCGATGCCCCCATCAACTGGCAACGAGCCGACGCCGTTCGCCAGGCGGCGGATGTGCTGGTCGCGGTGCTGACTCAACAGAAGTACAACGACGCCGCGGTCAAACAGTTCTTTCGCAAAGCCGCAACCGAAGACAAAGCCGCGATCATTGTCTTCAATCAGGTCGAATTGCCCGACGACGAAGAGTACTGGCCAGTCTGGTTGAACACCTTCTGCAGCGAAACGGGCCTGAAGCCGGAATACGTCTACCTCGCTCCGAACAATCGCAAAGCCGCCGAAGCCATCGCCCTCGAGTTCGAAGAACGCGAATGGCAAGGAACGACGGGTCCGCAACTGACCCAACGCGGTTCACTATCGGAAGTTCTCTCGCGACTACGATTCGCAGAGATCAAACTGCGAACCCTGCGCGGATCGTTGCAGTTCGTCCTCGACAGTCGAAGCGGAGCCCCTGCTTATCTGGAACAGATTCGCTCGCAAGGCCAGCAGTTTCGCGATGCTGCCGGAGTCTTCCTGCGACGCAGCATGGTCCAGAACGCCGACTGGCCGACGCCGCCGAATTCACTGATCATCAACGACATGTGGGCCTGGTGGCGAAACCACCGCGAAGCCTGGACCGCCGGAATTCATGGGTTCTACGGACGAATTGGCGGCGCCGTAAGAACGGGCTGGCAAGCCGTTCGATCGCGCCTTGGCCACACCGCCGTCGAGCCGATCAGTGCGTATCGCAAGCAGGAGTGGGCGGCGATCGTGCGAGTGCTACAGCAACTGTACGAGCAGTTGCACATCATCACGACGCTCAACAATCCATTGCTGACAGCGCGATTGAACCACTTGCTCTCAGGCACGTCATGCGAAGCCCTGCTAAGTCGCCTGCAGCAAGAGCATGACCAGTTCGATTTCGAGGGACTGATTCATGAACTCGTCAGCACCGAGATGGAGTGGCTGCGGACTGAGCGCCAGCCGCTGTTCGACTTACTGCGAAAAGTCGACGGAGCCACCGCAGTGTTTCGCCCGGTCTTCACTGTAGGATTCGCCCTCAGCGGCGGTGTCGGGGCGGAGCACTTTCTGGTGAACGCTGCGACTCACACGCTGACTCATATGGCCGTCGATGCCTCGGCTGTCGCTGCCACCACGGTCGCCGGTGAAGCGGCTGTGGATGCGGCGACGGGAATGCTGGGACAGGCCAAAGCATCCCTGCTCCGTCTGCAAGGAAAGTTCACTCAACGACGCGAAGTCTGGCTGCTGGATCAGTTGAAGCAACACTTGCTGGGTGGACTGCTGGCCGAATTGGAAGCCGGAGCCACCGTGGCCGAATCGCCCCCGTTCCACGAGACGGCGCGACTGCTACAAGATCTGACGCGCCGCATGGGAGAGATCGAGTCATGACGACAGAATTGGCTCAACTCGAATTGCTGGCGCATATCGACGAACTGGTGACGCAGTTATCGACGTGGTCCGCAACATCATCGCCATGGGAGACTGTCAGTCATGGCAAATCGCTGGTGAAGCGACTGCTGCAACGGATCGAACCGTTGCGCGCTCGCGTCGAAGCCCCGCTGGTCGTCGCCACATTTGGCGGCACGGGTGTCGGCAAAAGTTCACTGGTGAACGCATTGATCGGCGAAGAAGTGACAATGGCCGGCCGGCAGCGTCCGACAACGACCAACCCGATCGTGCTGGCACATCCTCAGACGGACCTTTCCGCCTACGACCTGCCGCTGGCGGACCTGAAAGTCGTGACTCGCGATGTACCGCTGTTACGCGACATCGTGCTGATCGATTGCCCCGACCCGGACACCACTGAAGGTGAAACAGCGGAAAGTAACCTCGCCCGACTGCATCGCCTGCTACCGTACTGTGATGTGCTGCTGTATGTCAGTACTCAGCAGAAGTACCGCTCGGCCAAAGTCAGCGATGAGCTGTTGCAGGCGGCCAGCGGCTGTCGATTGGTGTTCGTTCAGACTCACGCCGATCTCGATGAGGACATTCGCGACGACTGGCGCAAGCAACTGAGTGCAAAGTACTCGGTGAACGATTTGTTCTTCGTCGATTCCAAACAAGCCATTCAAGAGCAACGAGCCGGAGTCAGGCCGACCGGTGAGTTTGGCCGATTGATCGATTTGCTGTTTCGCGAACTCTCGGCAGCGCAACGCGTCCGTATTCGACGAGCCAATCTGCTGGGGCTGGTTCACGAAGTGGTCGAACGGGCGCGTGACACGATTGCCGGGAATGCCCCGGCCGTTGAACAGCTGGAGCAGGCGCTGATCTATCAACGCAAGCACGCCACCGAGCGCATGGCCGCTCGGCTGCAGGACGAACTGCTGGTCAGTCGTGGGTTGTGGGAGCAACGACTGCTCGGCCAGGTCACTCAGTTGTGGGGCTACAGCCCGTTCGCTTCGGTCTTGCGACTTTGGCACAGCCAAGCCGCGCTGCTGGCGTCCTACACGCTGATGCGAGCGAAGTCGACAGCCCAGATAGCATTGGTTGGCGCGTTCCACGGTTCGCGCTGGCTCGCGTCTCGATCTAAATCGAGCGAAGCTGATCGACGACTGGAAGATGTCGCGACGCTCAGCCTGAGTGACGCGGATCTGCGCGAAGCTCAATTGGTAATCGCGGGACATGTTCATACCGCACGCCTGCAGCGTTCGATGCTGATGGATCAATCCTTCGACCGGTTGCGACAAGCGGCCGCCGGTGTGCAGGACGAATTCATCACTGATGCGGCTCGTCGAATCGACGATTTGATCCTGGAGACAGCGCGGCGGCACTCGCACTGGTTCACACGGTTTCGTTTTGAAATCTTATTCGCCTGCTTACCCGCTTTTCTGCTCTATCGAGTCGGACGCAATTTCTTCTACGACACCTTCTGGTTGGGCAAGCCGCATCTGGAAGCGAACTTCTACATTCCAGCGGCGCTGTTCCTGGTGCTGTGGTCTGCCCTGCTGGTCATGATGTTTACGGCTCGGCTGCGCAGCGGACTGACGCGGCGAGTCCAGGAACTCGCCAGTGAATTAGCCGCAGCCAAAATGGGGGCAGGCTTGTTCCCCGAGATTGAGCATGACTGTCGACAGTTCAGCGAGGAACGAAATCGACTGGATGCATTCCTGATGAAGATCGATTCGATTCGCAGCCAATATACCGGCACCAGCGAACTGGGTGCGGTGAAGGCGTAAATGTCGATACTTGGTATGAGCAACGGTCAGGCCTCTTCCATGCGATGGATAGTTCAGTCGTGGTTTCTGCTGACGCTATTGATCGTGCTTCCCGGCGGAATGGGTTACGGATTGCTGGTAGGAGCTGAGTGGCAACAAGCGATCTCGGGCCGAATCCAGCCAGGCCCGACGACGATCGCCATTCTGTTTCTGATGGCGTTCAGTTTGGACAGCAGTCGCCTGCGGGAGGCGTTTCGATCGCCGATCCCTGTCGTCTGGGGAACGGTCGTCAACATCGGCCTGATCCCATTGATGGCATGGCCTGTCGCGCTGTGGTTCTCATTGCCCGACTTCGCGCTGGGGTTAATGATAGCGGCGGTCGTCCCCTGCACTTTGGCGACAGCCTCGGTGTCGACGAGACAGGCCAAGGGGAACGATGCGATCTCGCTATTGATTACGCTGGTCACCAATCTCGCTTCGGTCTTCCTGACGCCGCTGTGGCTGAAGTGGACGATCTCGATGGAAGCGGACATCGATCCGTGGCCGGTCATTGGTAATCTGGCTCGTACTGTCTTGCTGCCGACCATCATCGGCCAAGCCGCGCGATTCGCGCCGCTGATCGGACCGATCGCGAAAGCTTACCGTTTTCAGATCGGCATTCTGGCGCAGTGCCTGGTATTGCTGATCGTCTTCAAAGCGGCAATCGATGCCGGTGGACGGCTACAGGATCACGATGTCTGGCCCGCGGGATTCGAATTCGTGGCACTGGTAATGGCCTGTGTGGTCGTGCATCTCGCCGCGATGTTAGTAGCCCACATCGGCGGACGCCTCTCGGGCATCGCTCGCGAAGATCGAATCGCGACCCTGTTCGCGGGAAGTCAGAAGACGCTTCCCGTGGGTTTACTGGTGGCGGCAATGCCTGCAATCACTCATGGACGCAGCCTGCCGTTCATCACCTTTCCAATACTGATCTTTCATGCCTGCCAGTTACTACTGGATTCCGCGATCGCAGATCGGCTGGCCAGCCGAGGCAATCATCGATTGAATCCGGATCCAGTGACCGCAATCTCGGTCGAGAATAATGCCGACAGATAAAGCGAAACGCCCCGGCCTGAATCATCAAGCAGGGGCGTTTTATTCTTGCGGTCAATCACGACACGAATCACTCGTCGTCGTCCTCCTCCGCCTCTTCTTCTTCCTCTTCTTCATCATCTTCCGAGCGAACTGGCTTCTTCTTTGGCTTGACAGGTTCGTCATCCAAATCGATCACTGCCGACTTGGCGATGACCACACCACCTTCGCCGAGGATTTCTTTGACAGGCTGAATGAAGTACAGCTTCTTGGACTTCAGCTTCAGTTGCTCGATCTTTTCATGAGCCGCTTCCAGCTGGTCGTAGGCGAACCGCCCTTCTTCTTTCATGCTGCCGCTGTAGACGACCCAAACCAGTCGCTTGCGCGCCTGCACCTTTTCTTTGGTGCGTTTCGCGCGAGGGACGGCCGCCTTCGTCGACTTAGCGCGCGTCTTTTTTTCTTCGCTGCCCTTTTCGCCGCCCGCGGCTTCGACCGCTTCGGCTTGCTTTCGCAATTCCAATCGACTGGGTGTTTTACGAGCCATCGCCGTTCCTGAGTCTCTTTAAATCCCGAGCAGCTTTTCCGTTACCGATCCGCGACCAGCACGTAAATCGGGGTCGGGAGTATACTGCGACCAGCAGCTGATAACCAGCGCCGCAGCGTTTCACGGCGAAATCGAGTTGGCAGTCTGCAGAATTTGGGAAACGATTCTTATTGGATCGTCGGGATCTATGGGTCGGGCTGCTGTCGAAATTCGGCGAATCAAGACACATAACAGATTACCCAAAAACACCTTAAGCCACTTCATTTCTGAACCGTGTCAGGTGGATTGGCGCTGGAGTGAGGTGATCTTGACTGCCCGAAATTCGCTGAACTCGATTCAACCGGCCTCTTCGTTAGAACTCATTTTCTCGAAACAACCAGAATAGTTTGTGTATTCGGACTTTCCCGACCGATGAATAGATGGAACGGGGAATCAGCGCGCCTGGGTTGGCGGAGCACTAGTTCCGTCTCCTCGGCAATTCTGGCCGGACCATGTGGTCCACCAAACAGCTGATTCGTCGTCCGGAGTTCCGATGAAGTCCATTCGATGCCATTCTCGAATGTTTTGTCGCCGGATGAGCCCGTCCCAGCAGATTCGAAGACGGTCAGCGAGGAATCGAAGGAGAACCATTCCATGCGTAAGTACGGGAAGTGGGTGTTAACGCTGGGGTTGCTGGCAGCAACACCCGGAATGACACTCGCCGCTGGAGCCAAGTCCAAGGCGGACGAGAAGCCTGCGGCCGAGAAGAGTAACGTTAAAGAAGAGAACCAGAAGGTCGCGAACGAAATCGCCAAGTCGATGAAGGCGAAGAAAGTTCAAGGCGACATCAGCATCGACTTCAGGAACGGCGTTGCCACGCTGTCCGGAAGCGTTGCCGATCCCAAGATGCGTGACAAAGCCCAGGAAGCGGTCGGCAAAGTTGGCGGCGTGACTCGCGTCGACAACCGGTTGACCGTGGCCAAACCAGTAGCCAAGGCTGCTGAGAAGCCAAACGGAGCGGCACCCGCTGCTGGTGGAGGCGTCGTCTCGGCCAATCACATGGCTGCCCCCGCTGCCGGCAACCGCGTCCAACAAGTAAACAATGAAATCGCTGCTCCTGGGGCTGGCAATCAGGAAGTCGCCAATCAAATTGGTGCGGCGTTGTCCGCGGCCAATTTGGACGGCTACGACATCGAGATCCGTTACAACAACGGTGTCGCCTTGTTGAATGGCAGCGTCGGAACACAAGCCGAACGAGCCACAGCGAGCCAGGTTGTTCAAGCAATTCCTGGTATTCGTCAAGTCGCGAACCGACTGACTTGTACTCAAGAACCGGCCATGGCGGCGGCTCCGCAACAGGGTCCATACGGTCCTCCTCAAGGCCAGTATGGACCACCTCCAGGTCAGTTCGGTCCTCCTCAACAGGGGCCTTACGGACCGCCACAAGGTCAGTACCAGCCACAGCAGGGTCAGTTCCCTCCTCAACAGGGACAGTATCCTCCGCGAGCTCAAATGCATCCGGCGGCTTATCGTCAGGATGGCGGAATGCCTGGTGGTCCAGGTGGTATGCCTCCACAGGGTCAGATGGGTGGCATGCCTCAGGGTGCCATGCCAATGGGTCCAGGTGGCGCACCAATGATGCCGCCAACCTACGGTCAACCCGGAGCTGGTGCTTCACAGGCTGTTTACAACAACCCAAGCCTGCCAGACTATGCCTGGCCGTCTTACGCTCAGTATCCGAACTCGGCTGCTGTGAACTACCCAACTCAGTACAGTGCCAGCGCGTTCCCTTACATCGGACCGTTCTATCCGTATCCTCAAGTTCCGCTGGGATGGCGCGATGCCACCCTGCGATGGGATGATGGACAATGGAACCTGATGTTCCGGACGCGCACCGACAAATGGTGGTGGTACTTCAATCCAAACAACTGGTGATCGGATGTCCTGGGGCTTGCCCTGAGGACACGCGACGCTTCACACGGTCGGTCTGTCATGGGCCCACAAACAAGCTCGCTTCGAGAACCTTTAAGACATAGCGTCAGCTCTATCTGCTGCAAGGCGGCCAGTTGACCGTGATCTGGCTGCCGATGAATGGCTCAGCGTCTGCGAACCCTTTCGCAGACGCTGTTTCCATTTAATGACCAGGGTCAACAACCTGATCGCCATAATCGGTAAAGTCGGAAGATTTTCACAAGTTTTGACCTGAAAGACTCGATACATACAGCATAACCGTTCAGGTCGGGTGGTCGCTGGGTGTGACGAGGATCATCAGTTGATGATCTGCAAAACACATGAGAAACCATCAGACGGCTCAGTTCATGAGTCACCCCCTGATGGCGTCTTAAAGCCAACTTCGGCTCGACGTCGACAGTCAGCGAATTCCCGGAGAGGAATGATGATGAAGCCAGGATCATTGCTCAAACGCATCAGTCTCATGGTCGGCCTCGGTCTGATGACAATGACCAATAGCGGCTGCATCTTGGGCGCGATGACAGGGTTTGGCTTGATGGCCGGCCTGATGTACGATGCCTTCCAACTGAGCGGCTACTTCGGAACGACGCCGTTGATCCCCGTCAGTCCGTACTACAGCGAACTGATTGAGGATGCGTATATCCGTGAAGAACGCTACGACAAGGTTCCAGTATTGGACCCCGTCGAAGGCGAACACGCACCGACCTTCTGCCAGGATCCACCGTATCCCGACGAAGTCATGCGAGCCCTGCCGAATGAAACATCGGGCGGTAACTCGTTCATCGCAGAAACTCAGCGAAGCAACGTCAAGATGGTTGTCGAACCAATCGTAGACCGCATGGATGATTGCCGGTTCTACCCACTGGTCGGCCCCGCTCGTCTGCATCACTGCCACTACAAGTGCACCGTGTATTATGACAAGGTGATTCGATCCGACTGGCCGGTTCCGTTCTACCACAAGGACGAAACGATTCAGGTCGTCTACATCGACCACGATCACCTGATCCGCTGCACCGGCCCAGCGACCGCTCAATAAGTCGCAACGCCAACCAACTAAACACCAGAGCCCCGCTTGTTCGCAAGCGGGGCTCTTTTCGTTGGTGGAGAGGGAGCGGCCAATGATCGATCGTCAAGGAACCTTGCATTTGGCCGTGGGTGTCGCTCAATGACATTGCAGACGTACGGTTAGCTGACTGAAGTCACCAATTGTCCCGTAAGTTTTAGACGGGTAGCCGTCCTGTTAAGACTTCCCCTGGGCCAAAAACGTTGATCTCCCGGAAGCGAGCGAAGTCCGGCGTGTTATATGTCAAGACGTTCGTCAGTCCGTGTCGATGCATGGCCGCAACCAGCCGGGCGTCATGGGCCGTCTTCCCTTTTATTGCCTCAGCGATGACGAGCGTTCGCCAGTTATCGAAAATTCCTCGCTCGTCCCTGAATAGCACAAAGTCACGCAGCAGTGCGTCGACAGACTGCCGTCGCGACATCGAGCCCCAACCCATTGACTTCGATGGGACGAGTTGCCGCCACCCAAAATTCATAGATCACCTGCGGCACCAGGCAGAGATCGACTTTCACACGCACCAACGCTGTCAGTGCATCAAGCGTCATTTGATGGTGTGCGCTCGCCGGTTGAGCCCGACGCAGCAAAATATTGGTATCGACCAAAATCCGCATCAATCGCGACCTGCGTAGAAGGACTCTCGGCTATCATCGATTGCATGGTCTAACACCGGATGCAACTTGACCCACGCCGCTTGCCGCTCCGCAAAAACTTGCGGCGGTTTGATCTGATGGCAGGTCCCCCTCTGCCAATCGCTCAGCAACAATTTGTTTGACGAACGTTCCGATATCCGTGCCCGCTGCGGCTGCCGTGAGACGCAAGGCCTTTTCGAGTTCGTCTGGGAAATTGATACTGACATTCATCTGAGGACTCCTTTTCAGTCTCTCATCTTACCATGGCCCGCCCGACGAGTCATGCACTCTTTTTGCCGATCCGAGCAGCACTGTGATGTTGTCCCGAGACTTTCACAGAATTGGCAGGGCACCAAGTGAAGTCGCGGACAATTGGCGAGAGATACTGCTAGTGCTTCACTTCGGATCTTGACCGTTCACGATGCAAATCAGCATGGTCATGCGAATCGAATTGCTGGCGGGCGGCGGCTTCGATTGCTGGATCACTCGACCGTGACCGCCGATGGAGCGATCGCCACTCGGCCAAGGCGTGCAACACGCCGCAAATTACGGAAGTCGGGATTGAGATCTTCGCGGCTGGAAAGTGGCGGAAGAAATCCCACCGGTATCCCAGTAGCGGTAGGACTGCACTCACTAGAGCCCACACAATCCAGGGACTCGCGGCGCCGAGAATTCCAAACGCAGCGATCCGGACAACATCGACGAACCGCATCCGCGATTTGGATGCGGTTTCGTCGGGTTGTGAAGTTGAGGATCGGGAGTCCATCAGCGGCTGCTACTTTCGAAGACCACCGAACTGATCGTTCGATCAACCAAATCGGCTCATGTCGCATGACACGCCGCCGGCGGCGGGGATGTAGGCCTGCTGAACATAATCCATTACCATGCGGTCGGCGTTAAAGCGCCAGCCCAGGGTTCGGACGGATCGCTTCATGCGAGCAATCCACGAATTCGGCAGTCCGTCGTCTTCGTCGCGTTCGTAGAACAGCGGGATGACTTCGTCCATCAAAACGCTGGTCAGCGCCTTGGCGTCGCGGTCGTCCTGGACATCCTGGTTCACGTGTGATCGGCCGCTGCCGATTGTGAAGCCGTTCTGTCCATCGAAGGCTTCCGCCCACCAACCGTCGAGGATCGAGCAGTTCAAGCCACCGTTGAGCACGACCTTCTGGCCGCTGGTGCCTGACGCTTCCAGCGGTCGACGTGGGTTGTTCAGCCAGACATCGACCCCCTGCACCAGATGCCGGGCCAAGTTGATGTCGTAGTCTTCCAACAAGACGACGTGTCCCTTGAAGCCAGGCTCCTGCGTCAATCGGAAGATCCGCTGCAGAATCGCCTTGCCGTTGTCATCTGCCGGATGCGATTTCCCAGCGAAGATGAATTGGACCGGACGCTTCGAATCAGCAATGATCTGCCCCAGGAACTCGATGTCGCGCAAGACGAGGTCTGCTCGCTTGTAAGGAGCGAATCGCCGAGCGAAGCCGATCGTCAGCGTTTCGGGATTCAGACAGGTCTGGATTTCGGCGATCTCCGCGGCCGAGGCCCCGATTCGCTCGGCCCGTCGCTGCATGCGTCCACGTGCGAAGTTAATCATCCGGTTCTTCAGCGATTGGTGCGTTTCCCACAACTCACCCGGGGTGACATCGTCGAATCCGGCCCAGACTTCAGGCTCGCCTGATTTCAGATACCACTCCAATGGCAGATGGCGGTCGTACAAGGATCGCATCTGCGGAGCTAGCCAACTGGAGACGTGGACCCCGTTGGTGATGTGGCCAATCGGCAATTCCTCTTCCGAACGCCAGGGCCACAGGTCGGTCCACATCCGTCGGCTCACGACGCCATGCAGATTGGAAACGGCATTCGCACGCCGGCTACATTTGAACGCGAGCACGGTCATGCAGAATGATTCGTGCTGATTGTTTGGGTCGACTCGACCCAGTCCGACGAGTCCCGCCGCGCCCAGGCCAAGTTGATCGGCGATGGGGCCCAGATGCTCTTCGTACAGGTTCCAGTCAAACCGATCGTGACCGGCCGGAACAGGCGTATGCGTGGTGAAACAGCAGTGCCAGACGACCTTTCGCGACGCCTCGTCGAACGAAAGTCCATCTTCGACCATCCGCATCCGGATGTATTCCAGTGGAGCAAACGCCGAGTGACCTTCGTTCATGTGGATCGCACTGGGTTCATAGCCCAACGCGGTGAGCAGACGCGTCCCTCCCACTCCCAGCAGTAGTTCTTGTCGAATTCGGATTCGCTGATCGCCGCCGTACAGTCGCGCGGTCAGTTTGCGATCTTCAGGCGAGTTCTGTTCGATGTTGCAGTCGAGCAGGAACAGCTTGATCCGTCCGACATCGGCTTGCCAGGCTTGGGCAAAAATGGGCCCCTTGCGGGTGTCCACCTGCACGATGACCTTTTCTCCGTTCGGAAAACAAGCCTGCTTCACGGCGAGACGCACATTGTCGACATACGGATAGACTTCGCGTTGCCAGCCGGTTTCGTCGATCTGCTGCGAGAAGTAGCCTTCCTGGTAGAACAGTCCGCAAGCAACGAGGGGGATCCCCAAGTCTGATGCACTTTTCAGATGGTCGCCCGCCAGGACGCCCAGGCCGCCAGAGTAATTCGGCAGCGATTCGTGGATGCCGAATTCGGCAGAGTAGTAGGCCACCGGATTGTGGCCCAGCACACCGGCGTGGGTGTCGCCCCAGGTGTGTTTGGAGTTCATATACTCCACCCAGCGGCGATAGGCGTAGTTCACGCGGGAATGCAGCACAGCTTCGCGTCCGCGATTTTCGAGTTGTTCTGGCGTGAATTCATCCAGCAGCAAAATCGGGTTGTGATCGAGCTGCCGCCAGCGGATGCGATCTAAGTCCTGAAAGATCGAAACCACTTCCGGTTGCCAACACCACCAGTAATTCCTGGCAAGAGCGTAAAGTTTGTCGTGAAACGAGAGCTGTTCTTTGGACATCCCGGTATGCCTTCCCTGCAACGTATTTGACGAACGCCTGTCCATCGCCGCCATGGATTCAGTGCTGCGGAGTATATCGAGGGAAATGTCGCGGATCGAGTTAGCCCGGATTATTCATGAGCCAGTCGACGGTCGCCTGGGCTGCGCCTCCCGTTATTCCCGCGCAGGCGGGAATCCAGTTCATTTGCACCGAATCAGCCAATGCTGGAAGCCATACGAGATTCCAGATTCTCGTATCGATACTGTCTCAAGACTCGCTGGATTCCCGCCTGCGCGGGAATGACGAAAACGGGAACCTCCGTCATGAACGATTCGAGTAACACGGTCTGTCGCATCAGTAGACTTCTCGCACTGCTGTGGTCTCCGTAATTTTTTCGCTTATCCGAAGGCACCATTGCGATCAGAAATCAGTTTGTCTGCATTCGCGCGCGACATCGCTGCACGAGTGATACGCGTGCCGACATGACTCGCTCGCCCGATTTCAAGAACAATCCCGCGGCTTCGGATTCTCACACCGTACCAGACCGACTTGCCAAGATCCGAGGCATTTGAACACGGTTTACGTAAACCACTCGTCGTAAAGAAAGCGGCGTGTGTCGAAAAAAGCCCCCATTCGGACACAAGCAATCTTTCGACGTGCCTCGCAGCAAAGTCGACGATGACATCGGGCATGCGAGTTGCTTTTCATGCCATTGGGCCATCTCACTGAGTGTCGGCATACGAAGGTGATCTGCAGTTCATGCGGATCAAAATTCTAAATCCTTCGAAAGGCGTGAATCGCCGTCGCACTTGTCTACGCCCGGTCGGACTGAATGTTCCTCCGCCATCTTGTCAATTACGTTGCAGATTTCTTTTGAAGGAATTGTATGAGTCGTCGTTTTCGTAAGGGCTTTACGTTAATCGAACTGTTGGTGGTGATCGCCATCATCGCCGTGCTGATCGCATTGCTGTTGCCCGCCGTACAGCAAGCCCGTGAGGCTGCTCGCCGAACACAGTGCAAGAACAACATGAAACAGTTGGGCCTGGCCATGCACAACTACGAAAGCTCGTATACCTGCTGGCCCATCGGATCGTACGGGATGTCACAAAACCCCTACATGATCCCCAACTGGCGTCTGCAGATTTTTCCGTATTTCGATCAGGGACCTATGTTCAACAGCATGAACTTCACACTTTCCTTCGCAGGAAATGTGTCTAACACGAATACCGCGGCGTTGACGAATAAAGTGTTATCCGCCTATGTCTGCCCATCGAGCCCGCTCAATCCTTGCGCTAACTTGGGAGGCAACACTCAGTTTATCCAAACCCCGATGTACGTCGGAGTCTCGGGAGCCAACCCGGATGTGGCAGGACGTGTCGTAGGCTCAAACAGCAACTACGGTGGCTTCTACACCAATAACGGAATGTTGCTGCACAACGAACTGACGCGCATGCGTGACGCGGTGGACGGATCGTCCAATACGATCATGGTTGCGGAACAATCGGGTCAGATTGGAACGTCGGACATTCGCAGCGGTTACTATGGTGGCTACATCGGAACGAACTTCCCCGGCGCCGTTACGGCATCGAATCCCGCCGGGATTGATTCCTGGAGTACAGGGCTGTCTGGCCTGCAGTACAAGATCAACTCGCCAACAACGGCAGGTGGCTCCAATAGCCCCTACGACGCCAACACGGTTTACAATTCGTTTCACACGGGCGGCATCCACGTCTTGCTGTCTGACGGTTCCGTGCGATTCATCTCCAACAACATCGACTTCAATACACTGGCCAACCTGTGCTCGCGAAACGATGGCATTCCAGTGGGCGATTTCTAACCGGCTCTGGTGTTGAGGATCCAACGTTATCTCTACCCACCTCGGGGGTCTCGGAAAACCCGCTGACCCCCGATTTCAGATCAGTTCCTGGAGAACAGCATGAAGAATTCGAGCCTGGCATGGTTTGCGTCCGCCTTCTGCGTGATGGCGACGCTTGGGTGCGGAGATTCTTCCCGCCCCACCGCCCCTTCGACAGTCCGCGGAGTCGTCACACTCGATGGCCAAGTGTTGCCGGAAGGTGTTGTCAATTTCTCATCCTCCTCGACGGGTGACGCCGCGATCGCCTTGGTGGCCGACGGTAAGTTCGTCGTCACCGGGGGAATGGTCCCCGGCACATATAAAGTGAGCGTGACTCCCCCAACGCCCACGCCAGAGAATCCCACTCCCCCCGTTTCGAAGGTGCCTGAGAAGTACCGAGCCCCGGAAACAACGGATCTGACGAGCAAGATCACGGGTGGTACCAACGAAGTGAAGCTCGACTTGAAGTCGTAGTGATACTGTAGCCAATCTCGCCGAGAGCTTGGGGGGATGTCGATGTGGGATCAACCTCGACTGACGCTCGCCCCAAGGTCTGGGCTACGGGGCACCAAAAACTCGAGGCACCGGCAATGAAAATCATCACCGGTGCCTCGGGCTGGGGAGACCCCTCGTTAGCCTGCTCGAACAAGCGGAGAGTCCAAAACTTGCTCGAACAGCCAACGAAGGTCAATCAATGAATCAACTAGCTTGCCAATGCTCCTGAAAGGGAATGAGCAGCTCCATTCGGCATTAGCGCCGACAGGTTCAACCCAAACTTCTTCAATGCAGCCGATGCGGGCGGTGTCAGCGTCGGAGATGGTGGAACTACTGGGGCTGAAGGAACCGCGGACGGAACAGGAACCGTGACCGCTGCGCCCGGCAACTTGGATTGCATTTCGTCTCGCAGTTGCTTGGCCATTTCGTCCTGAGCCGACAACCCAACGGCCTGATTCAACTGATCGACGGCCTGCTGAGGATATCCCAGGTAGCCGTAGTGGTAACCCAACAGGAACCGCAGGGCTGGGTCGCTTGGCTTGTCCTTGGCAGCCGCTTCCAGACCTCGCAGTTGGCTTGTGTAGTCGCCCACCTTGCCGTATAGCTCTTTGTAGTTCTTCACGACAACGCCCCATTGATCCTTCGGCAGTTGGCTCATCGCGGCCTGCGTCGCACCTGCCGCTTCCGGATATTTGCCGGTTGCGAACAAGGCTTGAGCATGCATCAGGATTAGAACGGGACTTGGATTATCGACGACTGCATGCTGCAGTGAGTAGGCGGCGGCATTGTAGTCGCCGTTCCTGAACGCGGTTTCACCCTGGTCGGCAAAGTTATTCGCGGCCGTCGAGGTATTGTTTGGCGTTGTCGCGGCGACATTCGTCAACGAAGGATCGACAGAAGCAGCCACAACTGGTGTTGGGTTTACGACCGTGGCATACGGGGCGTAGCCATAGCTGCTCCCATATCCGTATCCATTGCCGTAGTTGCTGTATCCGTATGACGGATAGCCGTAGCCACCATAGCCGTAACCTGATCCATATCCTCCATACCCACCGTAGCCCCCATATCCGCCGTACCCTCCGTAGCCATAGCCACCGTATCCCCCATATCCACCGTATCCGTAGCCACCATAACCAAGCCCGAACAGCAGGCCGGTCAGCAAGCCGCCGCCGAAACCACGCCCATAGCCATATCCACCGTAACCATAGCCGCCATACGGATACCCAAATCCGTAGCCATAGCGGCCGAGGCCATATCCCCCATATCCGAAACCTCGACCGTAGCCGCCGTAACCACCATAGCCACGACCGTATCCACCATAGCCACCGTAACCCCAGTTCCCACCGCGCCCGAACGAGTTATTGACGACGTTCGTGTTGTTCACTCGGTTGAAGCTGGTGCTGTTCAGTCGATTGCTATTACCAACACCGTTGAATGAGCCGCCGTGACGACCCGCGAACGAGTTGCCGCCGACTCCCCCAAGTCCGTGGTTCCCGAATCCACCGGCCCCACTATGAGACGCCAAGGCCAACCCGCCGCGTCCACCACCGATTCCTCCGTGATTACCGAGGAACGAACCACTATTCCCATTATGCATGGCGGTCGACAGTCTGGCACCCGACATGCCGCCGACCGATCCGTGGTTACCCAGGAATGAGCCGCCGCGATTAAGACCATTTGCACCACTCATGTGCGACAAGTTTGTGGATCGCAGGCCACCAGCATTCCCCATGCTGCCGTGGTTTCCGAGGAACGAACCGCCAGCGCGGCCGACACCGGCATTGGAACCGATTCGTGCTCCGCCTAGACTATGAATATTCGATCCACCGAGCCCATGGTTCATTCCGCCGCCCATATGCATGGCACCGCCACCCATGCCGCCAACACGGGCACCGCCCATGTTGCCGCCACCCATATGCATCCCACCACCGCCCATGTGCATGGCCCCGCCACCCATATGACCGCCGCCCATATGCATTCCGCCGCCACCCATGTGCATGCCACCACCGCCCATGTGGCCGCCGCCGCCTCCAAAATGTCCACCGCCACCACCGTGGCCGCCGCCTCCCCCATGCCCGCCTCCGCCACCGTGTCCACCACCACCGTGTGCGAGGGTCAAACCGGGTATTGCGCAGACCATCGCGAGCGCCAATCCACAATTGCGAACGAGTCGAGATACCATCATGACCTCCCCTGTTTCTCTCGCGTTCTCTGTGCGGGTCGCCCTGATGACCGTAAGCGAACGTTTGAACCGCTGACAGATATTCGCAACCTCTGCTTCTTCGCAGGTTGCGGCGAGTAAGGAGCCAGCGTCCTTTTTCTCGTACAAATCTCTTATTTAATTTACGCAGTTGCGAACCATGAGTTTGACTGAAAAGCGCAACCTGTTGATAAAGAAATCCGATTAATCCGAGGGATTCGTTCTAAGTCCCCCCCTCACAGGTTGCGTCGCTTCCGTGGTCAACAACGCGATTCCCATCATGTCATTATTCGTTGGCGGTCGAAGGACGTGTAGTCCGCTTGGGCGAGAATGCGACCGATCAAAATCTGACCGACACGAGCCCAGATTTGAATCACTATGAAAACAGCTTCAGAAGGCTCTCCTTGGCCAATTTGGCCCGACCACGGTGGAATCAGAAGTACTGGGGAAAAGCGATTCCTTTAATACAGCCGCCGGACAATTGGTTATGCCAACTGAGATCCACTGTCTTCCCGGGTCGAGCCGTGGCATCGCTGATTGTCTCACAGGCTTCTTTCGCGGCGCGAGAAGAAGGGACCACGCATCAGACGAATCTCCACCGATCGAAGCAAACGCTTCACACAACAGCCTCATCCTGATTCGTGCGAATTCTTGAGATGCGTGGCCCACTCTTCATCCTCAAGAAGTTGAACCACGGAGTAGGTGTGCGCGAGGTGTGACTGGTTACGTCAAGCAGGTGAATTGTGCTACGACCATTCGATCTCGTTGGAAGTCGCCACCGCGTCTGATACGATTCCAAGTGATCCTTCCGGTGTTCGCGTTCTTTGCGGCGCCGCGATGAGTTCATCTGCCAACCGGAGAACCCGCCCATGCTGTCTGCGTCGTCTGACTCAAGCTTGCGATTCGTCTCTTTTGCAACACGAATCCTGGCGGGAATGCTGATTTGCGTCGCCTGCTCGCCAGCGATTCTTTCCGCTCAAGAGGCGAAGCCAGAAGCCGACAAGCCGCAGCAGCAAGCTGAAAATCCATTCCCCAAGGCCTTCCCCGCGCCGGAACTCGAAGGGGGTGTCGAATGGCTGAACGTGGGCGGCCCGATCTCGATGAAGGATCTCCGCGGCAAAGTGGTGATCTTGGACTTCTGGACGTTCTGCTGCATCAACTGCATGCACGTCCTGCCAGACCTCAAGTACCTGGAGCAGAAGTACGGTAAAGAACTGGTCGTGATCGGCGTCCACTCGGCCAAGTTCGACAACGAGAAAGAAACGGGCAACATCCGCAAGGCGATCTTGCGTTATGAGATCGAACACCCGGTGATCAATGATGCGAATATGACGGTCTGGCGCAAATTCCAGATCAGCTCCTGGCCGTCGCTGGTGCTGATCGATCCCGAAGGAAATTATTGCGGTGTCGCCCCGGGCGAAGGAAATCGAGAGCTGCTCGATGGGGTCGTCGGCAAGCTGATCGCCTACCACAAGGCCAAGGGGACGCTGGACGAGACTCCGATCCGCTTCGATCTGGAACGGAACCGCGCTGCCGCGACCCCACTGCGTTTCCCCGGTAAGATCCTGGCCGACACACCGAACGATCGCCTGTTCATTTCGGACAGCAATAACAACCGCATCGTCATCACGACGCTCGCAGGCAAGCTGATCGAAGTCATCGGCAGCGGTCAGATCGGAGCGAAGGATGGCAGCTATGCCGACGCTCAGTTCGATCATCCACAAGGGATGACCCTGGTCGACGACATTCTGTACGTCGCCGACACCGAGAATCATCTGTTACGCACCGTCGATCTCGCCAAGAAGGAAGTCGCGACGCTGGCAGGAACGGGCGAACAATCTCATTCGCGAGCCCCCGGCGGAAAGCTGTTGGCGACCGCACTCAATAGCCCTTGGGATTTGTGCGTGGTCGACGAAGTGCTGTACATCGCCATGGCTGGTCCGCACCAACTCTGGTCGCACAAGCTCGGTTCGCAAACCATTCAGCAGTATGCCGGATCAGGTCGCGAAGATATCACCGACGGGGATCTCGATAGTGGAGCCTTGGCTCAGCCTTCGGGAATCGTCAACGACGGCACGGTGCTGTACGTCGTCGACAGCGAAGGTTCGGCGGTGCGTCGCATCTCGACCAAACCCAAAGCGAATCTGACGAAGCCGACAGGCAGCATCAAGACCATCGCAGGAACTCACGATCTGCCACGCGGAGCCAGCCTGTTCGCGTTCGGCGATGTCGACGGCGAAGGGTCGGCGGCGCGCTTCCAACATCCGCTGGGCATCGTCCTGCACGAGGGCTCGGCGTTTGTCGCCGACAGCTATAACCACAAGATCAAGCAGGTGGATCTGAAGAGCCACAAGGTCACCTCATGGCTGGGAACAGGCAAACCAGGCACGAGCCTTGATCCAGTTCAATTCGCTGAACCGGCCGGGATGACTATTGCCGGCAAGAATATGTACATCGCCGACACGAACAACAACCGGATCGTCGTCGTGAATTTGGCCACCAAGCAGGCGAGTGAACTGGTGATCGAAGGGCTGGTTCCACCCAAACCAATCACCGCCGAAATGGCCGATTCCACTCAGATTCGCGAAATCGCGGTGGATGCTCAAAAGCTGAAAGTCGACGACGGGATTGATTTCAACATCAGCTTCAAGCTGCCCCCCAATTTCAAACTGAACCCGCTGCTCCCCGTCAAATACAAAGTCACCGGCGACGCCGGACTGATTGCCGAAGGCCATCATGACACGCGGCTGGAAGCGACCAGCGACGACGGTGCCACCGCTAAATTCAAACTGCCCGTGACCAAGAAAACAGGCAGTGGCACGTTGCTGGTCTCGATCACCTACGGCTACTGCCGCGACGGCAAAGGGGGCCTGTGCAAGATCGACAGCTTGAAGTTCAAGGTCCCCGTCGAACTGAGCGACGACGGCGAAGCAAAACCCGTCACGCTGGAAGCAACGCCTAAGTAGGTCGAGGCAGCGACCTACGCTTCGCAGATAGCGAAAAAGAAATTTTCACGCGAGGACGCGGAGTCGCGAAGAAAAAAAGTCTCCGCGTGGGAACATTCTCTCGAGTATCCGCCCATCTGCTGTTCTATCGATTAACGCCACTCACCGAAGTGGTTGAGTGAGCGTTCTCGTGGTGAGCGGAGGTTGTCGCGTCCATCATCAATGCTGTGGCTATTCATCATAGGGGGGAAGGTCACTTCATAGGCTCGCAGCTTTGCAGCGAGTGTCAGCCGGCGTTCCAATTCGATGTCGATATCAAACTGTCCCAGCCTTCGCTGCAGACGATCCAGTGCAGATCGATGTTTTGCGAAATCGGCGTCCTGCCGCTCCATCAACAAGCGAACTTGATGGTTCTGTTCAAACTTCTTCAACAATTGCGCTGCCTCGGCTGCTTCTGCTTTCAGCCCCGCGGCCGACAAACGATCGATTGATTCCTGCAACGATTTCACAATCGCCTCAGGATGGATCATTGGCTCACGCAGGTTGCTTGGCTCTTGGGCCGACGCAGGATCATCAATTGCGTCGGGATTGTCCTCGAGTGCTAGTCGAAGGCCTTCCGGAAGTGAACGGAGTTCCCGATGAATAGTGATGTTGTCGCGACCACTATCAAAGTACAGTGTCGTCGGCGTTTGGTTTACCTGACATCCAAGCTCCTCGAACATTTTCAGACTGTCTCTGAGCAGGATCCGTTCTTCCAACGTGTCGGCCTTAACGGTCGCCACGAATGTGAGCATGAATCCGATAGCCACAGCAACTGATGGGTGAATGCACATAATCGGCTTCCCGTAAAGCGGCATTTGTGAGATGCAAGATACGAGAAACGGATGTAGATGATTGCAACAAAACGGTCAATCGGAATCGGCCAGAACTGCCACTCCACTCGTCGACAAGAACTGCAGAAGCGGATTGATTGCCTCCCTATGCATTCCCTTCTCCGCGACTTCGCGCCTCCGCGTGAGAATTTCTTTTTTTCTAATTCGTCTGCATGCTGAGTTAGCGCGGCAAACCTGATGCGATCAGTGTCACGACACGCTGATTCTGCAATGTAGAAGACATACTCCGTATGCCGAATGCGGCGCTCGGCGAGTGCCGTCTACATTGAGGAGTTCACTCGGGCTCAGGCTCGACCGTTGGCGCTACTGGCAATGGCGGCGACGCGACTGGCGGTTCGCCTAACCAGATCTGCTGTCGGTTTGCCGCTTGGGGATCGATGATCGTCAACGGACGCGACGCCAAGGTTTGCGTGACCACGTCCCAGTACAAGTTCGACATCGTCAACTGCGGAGACTTGCGATACTGGGCGAGTAACTTCTGCAGTCGGCCTGCATCCGCTTCCGCCGAGGATGTCCGCTTCACGGCATTCGCTCTGGCCTCATTCAGTATCGCGGCGGCGTTCCCCGACAGCAGCGTTTGGCCATCCGTCTGAATTTGCATCAGTTGCTGCCATAAGGTGTCATCCAATTTCCATTCGTGACGCGTCGTTCCGTCGACGGGTGGCTGCGTCGATTGCTTCAACTGGCGGACGGCTGCTTCGCCGACTGCTCCCAGCAAAATCCGGTCGGCGTACGCGTCGGCTTCATTGATCAGCAGTTCGCGTTCTTCCAGTGCATCCGCCACCTGTCGATACGCGGGAACGACTCCCTTGGGAGGATGCACGTCCAACCACTGCAGGTCCAGCACCTGCACGCCCAGGCCGTAGGTGTCGATTCGTTCCTGCAGCCAGACCAGCGATTTCCGCTCCAGCGCCGCGCGGCGATCCGTCAGCAATTGATCCAGCGACGATTGCGCCGCCAGGTCGCGCAACACGCTTTCAGCCGCGGCTCGCACGACACTCTCGGGCCGGCGAGTGCCGCCAAACGTGTACTGCTTGAGATCGCGAATTCGATACGTCACTTCAGCAGTCAGTTCGACTGGGACTTCGTCCGCCGTTAACAGCAGCGATTCATCCGCCGATGCTGCTGATTCGCGATCGTCGTGCGAGCTGGTCCACTCCACGATCCCCGGCCCCAAAGCATCCGTCCGTTTACGACTCGGCGATACGTCCGTCGTGCGAAACCCGATCCCCACGCTGTGGACTCGATCGACCGGTTCGCGAGTGACTCGTTCGAGCGGCCACGGCCAGCGCCAGGCGAGTCCCGCATCGAGTGTGGCGCGATAGCGTCCGAATCGCGTGACCAGCGCCTGCTGGTCGTCTTCGACCTGGACCACTCCCGACAGCATCCACAGTACGAAGGCCGCGGCTCCGGTCAGCTTGGCAGTCACCTGCCAGTGCTCGATGAACCAGAAGATCCAGCGCGACGGCGATAGGACTTCGGCAAAGCGATCGGCCGCGGTGAGCAAGCCCGACTGCCAGCGCACGGTGGCGGTATTGGACCAGCCGTCAAACCACAATAGCCGCATAGCGTTCGCCATCACGGCTAAAGACGCCAGCTCGTGAAACAACGCCGCGCCAACAGGACTGAGCCACCCCAGCGAACTCGCCAAGACACCCAGCCCGTTGAAGCCGAACGCGAACAGAATGATGCTTTGCCAGATGTTGCGAACCAAAGCTCGTGACAGCCTTAGCAACCCGGGCAGCGGACGCAGCGGATCGCCCAACAACAGGATATCACCCGCTTCCGCAGTGAGGTCCGCACCCGCTCGGCCGAGTGCCAGGCCCACGTCCGCAGTGGCGAGCGCCGGAGCGTCGTTGACGCCGTCGCCGACCATTGCCACGCGGTGACCTGCCTTTTGCGTCTCTTCGATCCACTTGGCCTTATCCGCCGGAAGCTGCTCGGTCGCGACATGATCAAACAACCCCATCGCCACGACCACGGCATCCGCGGGTTGAGGCCTATCACCCGTCAGCAGAGCGAATCGAGTAATCCCTGCTGCCGCCAGATCCTGCAGCACCTGCTGAGATTCCGCGCGAACGGTCTCTCGTACCCCAATCACACCGACAACCTGACCATCGATCGCGACGACGAGGGGAGACTCCCCGGCCGCTTCGCGACTCTTCACCAACGCGGCAATCTCGACCGAGAACGCGATCTCGCCGCGATCCAGCATCCGTCGATTGCCAACCACGACAGTTCGAAGAGACGAAGCGTCGCCCGTTCCGCCCAAATCATGATCACGCACCTTCGCGACCACACCCGCCCCAGCGAACGACTCAAACTCGACCGGCGCGACAGTAGTCAGTCCGCGCTGATCTGCTGTGGAGACAAGTAGCCGCGCCAACAGATGTTCGCTTTGCCGCTCCGCAATCGCGGCAACTCGCAAGACTTCTTCCGCCGAAAGCCCGGCTGTCGGAACGATCTCGCCGAGTGCCAACGCTCCCTGAGTCAACGTCCCCGTCTTGTCGAAGGCAAACGTATCGACGCGAGCCAGTCTCTCCAGAGACTGCGAGCCGCGCACGACAACGCCTCGTCGAGCCAGCCAGGCCAGCGCCGCCATGACTGCAGCTGGCGTCGCCAGGACAAGCGGACAAGGACACGCCACGACCAACACGCTAAGGGCCGGGATCACACCGCGCTGCCACGAACCAGCGCCGATTCGCCAACCAACCAACGTGAAGAACGCCGCCAACAAGACTGCGGGCAAAAACCAACGAGCCAGCTTGTCGACGATCCGTTCTAGATCCGCTTTGCGAGACGAAGCAGATCCCACCAGATCCGCCACACGAGCCAGCGCCGTGTTGATACCGATTTGTTCGGCGACGACGGTGAGCGAACCGAACTGGTTAAGTGTCCCGGCGAAGACTTTGTCCCCGGCAGATTTGTCGATTGGCAGGCTCTCACCCGTGAAGGCACTCTGGTCGACAGCGGATGCTCCCGACACCACCTTGCCGTCTGCCGGGATCCGTTCGCCCGGTCGGACTACGACAAAATCGCCGACGCGAACTTCCGCAATCGGCACGTCCCTCTCGCGGCCTTCCTGCGTCAGATGAGCCATCGCGGGCTGCAGCGCAAACGTCTGCCTTACGGCCCACCGAGCCCGATCGATCGTGTACCCCTCCAGGCTTTCGCCAATCAGAGAGATCACCACGACCAATCCCGCGGTCTGGTGCTCGCCCAACACAATCGCGGCTAGACACGCAATCGTCAGGGCCAGATCGGCCCCGACTCGTCCGGACAGCAGCCCATCCAGCGCGTGATACAGGATCCGTGCCCCGCCCAGCACCGCCGCCACCAAGGCCAGCCGATAGCCAAACAGTGTGTTCGGCCACCCCGCCGGCAGCCAACCTGCAGTTCTCGACGCGACCGGCGCCCCGTTCCCGAGCAGCCAGTCGGCCACCAGTAGCGCAGCGACGATCGCCGTCAGAACATACAGCGGCGCCGAGAGATAATGAAAATTGCTGCGAGTCTGACTGCCGGTCGCCGTCGGATCGCCGCGCAGCATCTCGCAAGTGGATTCAGGGATGTAGTGCATAGCCGATGCAGTCTAAAGCTGCATCAGGGCGCGTGCCAGATGGCAATCTCGCAAATTGATTGGTGTCTTCAAGAACTGAACTGGTCAACGGCGCAATCGTCAACACGCAATGCGCGCCATCTGCGGAGAAGTTCTTGAACCACAGATTTCGCAGAAAGACACAGATTAAGAGAGATGAGTCCGTCGGCGATTACCACAGAACCCGCACGCCGGCGGGCAGTCTGACCGTCACAATGGACGCTTCCGTCAATTGCGGGATCCCCTGCTTCGTTGTCGATGCCAGGACCATGCGGCCGTTTCGTTCTTTGTCTAGCATCAACGTGCCGACTTGCTTGCCATGAACCAGGACTTCCAGGTTCGTTCCAGCAGGAAGCGGGACGTTGCTGACTTCCACGATCAAACTGCCTCCGCCATCGCGTACCGCATCGCTGTAATTCTGAGCAAAAGTGACAGACCCTTTGCCGACTGCGTACTTGTGACATCCTGCCAGCGGCAGACGCAGATGACGCACATACGCCTCACAGGAAGTGGGCCAAACGGCGGTGGAAATGACGACACCGAGCGCGAGAATGCGCAGTTTCTTCATCATGATAAGTCTCGATTGAGCGCGAACCAGACGTGAGAAAGGAAGAGGAGATCAAGCATAAACCCCTGGCAACACGATTGCCAGCAAAATGTCGTCCAGTCATCGCCGTTTCCGGTCTTCCACAGGAACCAAGCCCGCAAAGTCAGACTTTCGTGTCGACGTGAAAATTTGCTCGGAATCTGGCAGGATACTGGTCGACCCATCCCCTGTCGGGGACCGATTCCCGACCGATCGCACGGAGGCCTGCCTGATGTTGCCGCTCAATACAATTCACCGGCTCGACTGCATTGAAGCGATGCAGGCGCTGGGCGAAGGGAGCGTCGATCTGGCATTTGCCGATCCCCCGTTCAACATCGGGTTCGAATACGATGTTTACCGGGACAAGAAAGATCCGAAGGCCTACCTCGACTGGTCACGACAATGGATCTCGGGAGTTCATCGCGTCCTGAAGCCAAATGGGACCTTCTGGCTCGCCATCGGTGACGATTACGCCGCCGAACTCAAGGTGCTCAGCCAGGAGATTGGCTTCCACTGCCGCAGTTGGGTGATCTGGTACTACACCTTCGGCGTGAACTGCAAATTCAAATTCAGTCGCTCGCACACACACATCTTCCATTTTGTCAAAGACAGCAAGCAGTTCACCTTTAACCGCGAAGCGGTCTTGGTTCCTTCAGCGCGCCAACTGGTCTATGCCGACAAACGAGCCGCCGCCGGACGCCTACCTGACGACACCTGGATTCTGCGGCCCCAGGATCTGACGGAAGGCTTCAATCCCGACGATGACACCTGGTACTTCCCGCGCGTTGCTGGCACATTCAAAGAACGCGAAGGCTTCCACGGTTGCCAGATGCCAGAACAACTGCTGGGCCGCATCATCAAAGTCAGCTCAAACCCAGGTGAACTAGTACTTGACCCGTTCAGCGGCAGCTCCACCACGGTCGCCGTCGCGAAAAAACTCGGCCGCGAATTCGTCGCGTTTGACATCAGCGAAGAATACATCGCTCGCGGATTGTCACGATTGGCAGGGATCACACCTGGAGATCCTCTGGATGGGGCAGCCGAACCCAAGTACAGCGCCCCGTCGACCCCTGATGTGCCCATCAAAAGGGAGCGTCGAATCGCGATCGCGAAGTCGTCAGTGACTCCAGACACGAGTGGCAAGCTGCTGGAGAAGCCAAAGAAATCGAAGAAGAAACCGGCCACCCAATCAGCCTCGCTCCTTTTCGAGGATGCAGTCGAATGACGTCTTGAGCGGATGACTTACCGAATCCGTGTTTCGTCCGTGTTCAATCCGTGGCGGGCCTATGTCTGGAGCTCATGATGTCACCGGCCGCTGATTCCACGACCCGATTCTCCAATCGAGTCGCCGATTACGTTCGTTATCGCCCCAGTTACCCGGCCGAATTGATCCAGACACTTCAGGCGGAGGCGGGACTCACTCCGCAGTCGATCGTGGCGGATGTTGGATCGGGAACGGGGATCTCGGCTGATCTCTTCCTGCGATTGGGATGCACGGTCTATGGCATTGAACCCAACGCCGACATGCGCGGTGCCGCGGAAGCTCGATTCGCGGGCGAGTCCCGATTCCGCAGCACCAATGCAACCGCCGAGGTGACGTCGTTACCCAGCGCATCTGTGGATCTCATTGCAGCGGGGCAGGCATTTCACTGGTTTGATCGCGACCGCACTCGCGCTGAGTTCTCCAGAATTCTGCGTTCCAATGGCTATGTCGCACTGTTCTGGAATTCACGCCGGACCGAATCGACGCCGTTTCTTAGAGCGTATGAAGCCCTGTTGAACGAGTTCGCGACGGACTATCAGCAGATCAACCACACCAACATCGACAAAGCGGTCATCGCTCAGTTCTTCGCAGGTAGGCCGTTTGAAACTCGGTCGTTCCCCAGTTCCCAGGACTTTGACTTTGAAGGCCTGCGAGGCCGCTTGCTGTCATCGTCCTATGCCCCTGCGGTCGGGCAACCGCGTCATGAAGCGATGTTGCTGGAATTAGAGCGCCTGTATCGCGAACATCAGTCTGATAACAAAGTCCGCTTTGAATACGACACCGAGCTTTACTTCGGTCGACTGAATTAAGAGTAAGAGGTTGAAACACAGAGGCACAGAGGAAACGGAGAAAAGTGGGAAGAAGGATTGAACCACGGAACACACGAAAGTGAAAAGATTTCTATCCTTCCTGTCCGTTTTCATTTCGTGATTTCCGTGTCTTCCGTGGTTCCACACTCTTTCTTCTCTGTTTCCTCTGTGCCTCTGTGTTTCAAATCTCTTTCTTCCCGACATCACATCAAGAGACATCACCATGATCGATCCGACTCGCCGCGAATTCCTGCAAGCCGCATGTCTGTTAGCAGCATCATCCGCCCTGCTCTCTCCGACGAGCGCCTTCGCCGCGAATGACGAGATCAGCATTGCGTGCATTGGTGTCGGCGGTCGCTGTCGCAAACTGATGGAATCGCTGCGCCTGATTCCCGGGGTGAAGATCACGACTCTGTGCGATGTCTGGGATCACCCGATTGGACTCGCCAAGCCACTAGCCGATGCCAAAGCGACGATCTCCAAGGACTGGCAAAAGGTTCTCGACGACAAGAGCATCGACGCGGTGGTCATCGGGACTCCGGATCACTGGCATGCCCCGCTGACCGTTGCCGCTTGTGCCGCCGGCAAAGATGTCTATGTCGAGAAGCCCGTGACGCACGACATCACTGAAGGGCCGA
Source organism: Schlesneria sp. (assembly GCA_028291515.1). Taxonomy (GTDB): domain Bacteria; phylum Planctomycetota; class Planctomycetia; order Planctomycetales; family Planctomycetaceae; genus Schlesneria. Next base: position 90,623 of record JAQGHU010000044.1, on the reverse strand, counting down.
TGCTGCTGGAAGCTTCGAAGAAGTATCAGCGGATCGTTCAAGTCGGCATGCAGCAGCGATCGATGCCGCATATCGTCGCCGCGCGCGATCTGATTCAGGGGGGACACATCGGCAAGATCGTGCGAGTTCACATGAGTTGGAACCGCAACCAGGATCGCTTCAAGAAGATTGTCCCGATGCTCGACTTCGATCACGTCGACTGGAAAATGTTCGTGGGGAATGCGAAGAACCAACCGTTTGATGCCTATCGCATGCTCAACTGGCGCTGGTTCTGGGACTTCGGGGGCGGGATCTTCACCGATCTGATGGTCCACTGGATTGATGTCGCCCATTGGGTGCTGAATGTCGATCATCCCGACGAAGCGGTCAGCATCGGCCAGCACATCAACAGCGAAGGGATCTGGGAAACGCCTGATGCCGTGCAGACGCTGCTGAAGTATCCCGGCAACATCCAGATGCATTTCGAAGGGATGTTCTCGAACGCTCGCAATGGAGCGCGGATCGAATTCCAGGGAACCGAAGCGTCGATCCATGTCGACCGCGGTGGGTACATGGTGATCCCCGAGCGCAAGTCGAAGGTGCCGGCCTCTGAGTTAATTCTCGGCACAGGACCACGCGGAGCCGACTTCTACGACAAGCCCGACGGAGAAATGGTCCATCTGACCAACTGGGTCGATTGCCTGCGCAGTCGCAAGCAACCGACTGCCCCGATTGAAGCCGGTGTTTCCGCTGCATCGGCGGCTCATCTGGCGAACATGGCGATGCGACACAACGGAGCGGCACGCTGGGCCGATCAGTTCGCTCCTCCTGTTAAGAGTTAGACGAGATCCCGAAACTCATGGGGTTAAAATTGAAACGCAGAGACAGGAAGGGCACGGAGAAAACAGAGTTCTTCTCTGCGCCCTTCCTGTCTCTGTGTCTTAATTTTAACCTGCCATACAAACCCAAGTCGCGTTCCGCAGTTGTCTCCGCCTTTGTGTCGGCTAAACTACGACGTACCGTGATACGCGTGTCGCGATGCGGGTTTCCGATCTTGCAGAGTTGCTTCCGAACGTCATGGACTCGAACGCCACCTTTGCGATTTTGTTGCTGCTGACCGGCATTGGCATTCTGGTCGCCGAAGTATTCATTCCATCCGGCGGTCTGCTCGGGATCATTACGTTCGTCTCGCTAGTGATGTCGGTGGTCTTCGCCTACCGCGCGTGGGGAACGACTCATCCGAATTACTTCATTGCATTTTGCGGAGCGATCCTGGTCCTGGTCCCGACGGCTCTCGGCACGGCCTTTTATGTTCTTCCCAAAACATCGATGGGGAAGAAGATCTTGCTCGAAGGTCCGGATGCCGAACACCTGACGCCATTCGCTGCCGGAACCAGACACTTGCAAGAATTAATTGGCCAGTATGGTCAGACGGTCTCGCCACTAACGCCAGGTGGACTGGTCGTGGTCAATGGCGAACGACTGCATGCCATTTCGGAAGGGATCATCATCGACGCCGAAAAGTCGGTGGAAGTGATTGAAGTCCACGGTACTCGTCTGTTGGTCCGACCCGCCGAACGGCCTGCTGTCAATGCCGGCACCTCGACAGAACCTCCGTCGCGGCTTGACTTTGAGATCCCGCAGGGTTAATGAATTCGAGCACAATCGCCGAATCTCAGGGATAAACTGACTAGCAGTGCGCCACAAATGAGACGCGTTCCCCTATGATAGATGGTGATGGGATCGACGAGGCGCACGCCTTGTGATCCTGCTGAATGCCGAACCGAACTTTTATCGACTACCTGAAAGCAGACGAGTTCCCCATGCCGAATTCGCTGATCCTGGCTCAGCTTCCCACGGGAGCGCTCATTGGCGTTGCCGCCGTGTTGTTCTTTGTCGTCCTGATCTTCTTTGCGATCTTCGCGAGGTACATCGGACTCTGGATCCAATGCTATATGACCAACGCAGGAATCTCGTTCCTGCAACTGGTCTTGATGTCGATCCGACGTGTGAATCCGACGGTGATTGTGCGAGCCAAAATCACGGCGGTTCAGGCAGGACTGACAGAGATCTATCCGATCTCGACACGAGACCTTGAATCGCATTACCTGGCTGGTGGAAATGTGCCGAACGTCATTCGCTCGCTCGTGGCGGCTCATCGAGCGAACATTGATCTCGACTGGCAGACCGCTCAGGCGATTGATCTCGCTGGTCGTGATGTGCTCGAAGCCGTCCGTACCAGTGTCTATCCCAAGGTGATCGACTGTCCCGATCCGAAAAAAGGGGCTGGTACGCTCGACGCCGTCGCCGCTGATGGCATTCTGCTGCGATCTCGTGCCCGCGTGACAGTCCGTACAAACATTCGCCAGTTGATCGGCGGGGCGACAGAGGAAACAATTATCGCACGCGTCGGCCAAGGGATTGTGCAGGCGATCGGCAAAACAGCTTCGTACAAAATGGTGCTCGAAAACCCCGAGATGATCTCGGAAACGGTGCTCAATCAAGGGTTGGAAGCGCAAACAGCCTTCGAAATCGTCTCGATCGATATCGCCGATATTGATGTGGGAGAAAACATTGGGGCTCGCTTGATGGCCGATCAGGCCGAAGCCGACATGCGAGTTGCCCAGGCCAAGGCCGAACAACGCCGAGCCGACTTTACCGCTCGCGAACAGGAAATGGTTGCGAACGTGCAGAAGAATCGAGCCGAAGTGGTGCTCGCCGAAGCCCAGGTTCCGGTGGCCATCGCGGAAGCGTTCCGCAATCAGTCATTAGGACTGGTCGATTACTATGAATTGAAGAACGTCCAGGCCGACACGCAGATGCGATCCGCGATCGCCGGCACGGGTGTTGGAAAATAGTGGCGATCGGACTTGGTTCGATTCCAGAGATCACGATCATGAACACCGATTTCATCACTGTCGTCGCGGCTGCCGAAGGTGGCGTCGTCATGGCAATCGTGCTGATCATTTCGGTGATCAGCTGGATTGTGAATCTGATTCAGGGCAACACTCCTAAGGGAAAGCCCGTCACTCCTCGTCCTCGCCCCCAACAGCCGATTGATCAGGAGCAGTTTCTGGAGGCGTCGAAACCCGTTCCGGCACCGGAACGAGAGCGCGAACGCGAGAAAAAACGCCCAGTCCCCGCTCGACAGACTCGCCCCGCCGGTGACAAGCGACCGAACAAACCCAAACAAACACAACCGCAACGGCCGGCTGCAGCACAGCAACGTCCCACACAGCCCGATCGGCCTGGCAATCGCCTGGCGCAGACGCATCTGGCTCAAACCGCGATGGGACAAGGGGGCCGCAGTAGTATCGGCCCCAAATCTGTTGACGCAAATGTCAAAAAGGATGTCGATACGGCCGTTCAGCGAGATATCACTGATGCCGTGCGAAACGATATTGGAACGGACGGAACTCTGGGCGCTGTCCAGGTTCAGGCGGTCCACCCGCTCATTCAAGCGTTACGCAACCCGCAGGGAGTTCGGCAAGCCATCTTGCTCAACGAGGTTCTATCTCGTCCCAAGTCCCTGCGGTAAGAGGTACCACTGGTTTATCCAGCGGTAAAATGTATGTCGGTTGTTGAACCTTCGGTGTTACTGATCGCCGGACGATTTTCCGTCCGCGGCAGTTGTTCTTATACGCTGCGACTGGCCGAACATCTGCCGCAGCGCGGCTTCCGAACCAGCGTCGTCTGCCCCGATGCCCGCTTGATCGATCGCGAACGCCGCCGCGAGTTGCATATCAACGAACTGTCGCAACTCGACTGGCCCGTTTGGGGCAGCGTCGTGCGAGGCCTGTTGCTACGTCAGCTCTGGCAAGAGCCGCCAGATCTGATTCACATTCAGTCGCGTGGCGTGATGTGCCAGGGGAGTTGGATCGCCAGGCATCTGCAGCGTCCGTTCATCTTGACCGTTCACGATTATCTGCAACCGAACGAACGACTGTGTATCGACACTCGCTGGTGCCAGCGGATCGTGGCGGTCAGCGATGCCGTTCGAGACGACTTGCTGCATCGAACGAAGCTGCCCGAGAAACTCGTCACCACGATTCATAGCGGCGTCGATCGATCGGCGTCCTGCGAAGCGCTGAAGGTCTTCACCCCGAACCGAGTCCCCGTGATCGGCACCGCAGGCGCGCTCGAAGCGGTCAAAGGATTCCCTTTCTTTCTGGGAGCCGCCGCGCGAGTCCTGGCGACTGGGCGTGAAGTCGAATTCCTGATCGCGGGTGCCGGCCCTGAGGAGATCAACCTGCGCCGATTGTCGCGCGAGCTTGGGATCAATAACAAAGTCACGTTCGTCCCGAACCTGCTGGATTTCGACGACGCCCTGGCAGCAATGGATGTCTTCGTCCTGCCCTCGCTGCAACAGGGCCTCGGCACGATCATGCTGGATGCCATGGCGATGGGCCGGCCAGTCATCGCCACTCGAGTGGGCGGCGTTTATAGCGCCGTTCGCGACAATGAAACTGGTCTGCTGGTTCCTCCCTCAAACAGCCAGGCGCTGGCCGACCGAATCACCGAGTTGCTCGACGATCACGTGCGAGCTCAAACGATCGGCCGCGCCGCGAGAGACCTGGTGGAACGTGAATTCGGCGTCGAAGGGATGATCGATCAAACAGCCGCGCTGTACCACGAGATCCTGGAAGGCAGCCCGATACTTCAGCCGGCGTGAACTGACTGAGAATGACTTCAAAGGATCGGTGCGCCTAAGCCTAATTTAACCTCGTGGGCACCGCCCCGCGCATCAGCTGGACTCTCACCAGCGATGATCTCTCATCCGTCCCCTCGGTCACACGCGTCCCATAGCGATGCGAGAAACACGGCTGAGAAAACCAATAGCGATCACCAGCATCACGACGAGGGCATGGCAATTGGTGCGATCATTGATGGCTCTGACGATCCTCCGGAACGATGTACTGAGTCAGACCACGATCGACGATTTCCGCTTCAATCTCTGTTACCCAGCGCCGCTTCAATTCAGTCTGATTGACACCCTTCATCGGGCCGGGATGGTAGCGACTGAGACCCGTCGGAACGTGCATCAACTGCAGAAAATCACCACCGTGGCTCGCGCGACCAACCCACAATATCAGATCTCCGTCTCGTAACACGACGCACCTCGCATCCAATGATCACGGCGCACCAAGAACGACCGATAATCGTGAATCATCCAGATCCAACCGATACATCATCTGGTTGTATTCATAGCGCGGCGTAGGATCGGTATTCCCCGAAAAGGACTGTGTGTACGTCCCTTCGAAGAACACGTATCGGCCGTCGACCGACGTGAATTGCGGATGCTGCTTGGGATTGTAGAAGCTGTACTTGTCGTGAGTCATGATCTTCTTCGCTTTCACCCACGGCCCCTCCGGACGATCCGCTTCGGCGTACCAAACTTCACCAAGCATCGATGTCCCGCGAATCTGCGTTGTGATCAAGATCCACTTCTGGCGGTGCTGATTCCAGGTGACCGAACCCCGATGTGCTTCGATGACCTTGCCGCTGTCGACATCTGTCAGATTCAACCACCCTTCGTCCGGTTTCAGTTGTTGCTGCTTACGGAGTGACTCTTGGATCCCAAACGAAATCGCCGCGGTGTCGCGCTTCCAACCCCAGGCAACTTTCCCATCCGAGCCTCGTTCGACCTTGGCCGACTTCTTGCGATCTCCGGGAACCAGACAGGTGAAGCCTTCGTACTGGCTGAGATCCAGCAGTGCCTCAGGCGTCGCTTTCACTCGCATCACGGGGTAGGGGTCACCGAAGTAGACATAGTCGACATCGCCATCACGGTGGAAGAAGGGATGTCCATGTAGATGCAACGGCACGTCCGGCGCGAAGCTAAGTGACTTCGCAAACTCTTCGCGGTCATCATCGAATTCGCAGATGCCTCGCTCGTAAACCTCCAGGCTGCCGCGAATCTTTTCGTAGCCCGTGAACATCCGTTCGCGGCCGCTTTGGTCTTTCAGAATGACAATGCCAAAAATCCACGTCGGACCGTCTCCTGGCAGCTTGGCGACCGACTTGGCGAAGCCGTCCTCTCCCTTGAAGTAGTCGAGGTTGACGCCGACAGCAGGATCGAGGCCACCATCGCCGGGGAGCTTTGATGTCGCCCCCGTCACGTTGTAGTTCCCCAGCGGATAACGAAACTGATTCGTATCACCCCAGAACCAACAAATCTTGTCGCGATATCTGGTCATCACGACGCTGTCGGAACCCATCACTTGAGCGTTCGACAACGGCTGTTGAATCGGGGAGTCATGCCCCAGCACAACACTGTCCGCATAGATCCCAGCGCCAGTGACTCGATACAGCCGCTCGGCAATATTCAGCCGCTTGATCTTCAACGTTTCATGACCGCCCGCCGTGACCTTCAACGCTCGTCCACGAATCCCAAAACCGTCTTTGGGAAATTCATAGCCATGACTGCGAACGGAAAAGAAGACGTTCTGACCCAGCAATTCTGGATCGCGAACAGCGACATACCCCGCGGAATCAGTAAAGAAGCAAGTGTCATGCACCGTCTTGAGTTCGACCAGCGGCACACCGCGACCGGTCTCTTCGTCGAGGACGCGGATTTCGAACGCGTCGGGCGATGCGGCCTGCAGCACAACCGCGAACATCATCCACGCGGCGACCAATGCAAGATGTCTCAATCGAAACTCCAATACAATGCAGATTCGCGCCAAATACGGCGAAACGTCGTTGAGTTAAGGGGTACGTCGCAGCTTGATGACTGATTCAGTTCTCTTTCCGGGGACGACTTCGGCACGCACCTCATCGCTCACCCACACATCGCTACTCGCCATAAACGACTGATTTCCGGTGGGCAAATTGCGGATGACTGCCATACCTTCCGCATCCGTTTTCGCAACGTAGGGACTGGTGTCTCGCCAATCATATGATGGAGGAACGGAACCCAATCGGCTAAGACTCGAACGTCGATCGCAAAAGACTGTGGATCCAGCACCGACGACGAATTGATTGGGCCAACTACTGACCGTCACACCACGCACGGGCCTTCCTTCGGGGCCAAGACACTTCACCCGGACCTCTCCGGCAGGTTCCATTTCGAGTGTCAACGCTGACTTGGTTCCCGCTATACGCAAGACTTGCCCGTACCGGAAAACAAACTGTTTCTGTGGCTCGACATTGAACCACTTGCAGCACAGTTCGTAGGCCGCATCGGTGGGTTGCGCAGAAATAGAGTCATTTGCGAAGGCATAGAACTGAGCCAGATATCCAGATGGTAACGATTCGAAGACGAACGTCCCGTCACGTTCGATCGCGGCTGTCTCCAGCCACATGATCGGGCGTGTTCGTCCCTGATCCGGATCGTCTTTTCGAATCGGCGATCCGCACCACGCAACGACATGCCCCCGTTCGATCGGACGCGCAACATCATCAGAGATTCTTCCCTGCACCCGTGTCCCCGCTCGCACTTCCAGGCGTTGCTCGCGTGACGCCGGATCGTCGGGTGTCCAGGCTACAAGTTGGCTGAACCGTGGTGGCCTGCCTGGCTCGGCGTGAATGATGCGAAACCGGCGGCGATCTTCACTGATCGGGGGCGACTGCAGCCAGCCATCGGCTTCTCGCACAAACTCCTGGCCACCTGCATCGGGGTTTTCGATGAACAAGTGGCAATGATCCAATGGTTTCTCGGTGCCAGGTTCCACGCCAGCAACTCGCAGTCGCACCCCCGGCTTCAGAGTAAGCTCGGGAACGAGTGGCTTTTCGCTGGACGGAACATTGACATGAATATTTCTGCTGACGAACTGAGGGTGGTTCACGATCATCGAAACGCTGGTCACGCGTTCTAATTTTCCATCACCCCAATTTGTTGCCTTCGGATAGACAACAATCGATTCGCCATCACGGCCGCTAACTGTCTCTCGCGGCGAACCAAGTTCGTCATTCCAAGGGCCGTGGCCATTTCCAATCTGAAGAGCCCATGGTTTGACACTGGCACCTTCAATGGCACGCCCGTCTGGGTCGACGACCTTGACGGTCATCGTGCACCATTCGACCCCATTGCTGGGACGAATGGCGCTGGCGACGAACTCCTCTTCGTCGGTTGGGACATTGTGACCCAAACTCGCGATGACGAAGAGAAGCACGTAGTGCATGGTGGATCCTATTTGGGAACATCGACCTTGATATGCAGGTCACGCAATTGCCGCAGGTCGACGGGGGCCGGTGCTCCCGTCAGCATGTCGCCTGCCTTCTGCGTCTTCGGGAATGCGATCACGTCGCGGATGTTGTCGGAGGCCAGGAAGAGCATTACCCAGCGGTCGAGCCCCAGGGCCACACCGGCGTGCGGAGGGGCTCCGTAACGCAAGGCTTCGAGCAGGAAGCCGAATCGAGCTTCGGCGTCTTCGTTGCTGATGCCAAGCAGGTTGAAGATCTTCTGCTGCACTGCGGGATCATGAATACGGACGCTGCCGCTGGCGGCTTCGTAGCCGTTGCAGACGAGGTCGTACGATTGAGCTCGCACCTTGCCGGGATCGCTTTCGAGGAACGGAATGTCCTCTTCGACCGGCTGACAGAACGGATGATGTTCGGCGTCCCAGCGCTTCTCTTCGTCGTTCCATTGGAACATCGGGAAGTCGAGGACCCAGGCGATCTTCAGTTCTTGAGGATCGTACAGGCCGAGCTCTTTTCCCAATCGGTTGCGGAGGGCCGACAGCGCAGCGCAACTGACTTTGAATGTGTCAGCCACGCAGAACAGCAAGTCACCTGGCTTCGCGTTGAATCGTGCGATCATTTCCTGCTGATGCTGAGCACTGAAGAACTTCGCGATCGGAGAATCGAGTTCTCCATCCTTCACGCGGAAGAACGCCAGCCCCTTGGCTCCGTACTGCTGCACGAAGGCGGTCAGTTCGTCGATTTGCTTGCGGCTGTACTTGTCGGCTGCTTGAGAAACGCAGAAGCCGCGGACGCGTCCGCCATTGGCGATCGTCGTCTTGAAGACGCCGAAGTCGCACTCCTTGGCGATGTCGCCCAGGCAGGTCAGTTCCAAGCCGAACCGTAGGTCTGGCTTGTCGTTGCCGAACCGTTCCATCACTTCGCGATGAGTCAGCCGCAGCAGCGGCAGCGGGAGTTCGGCTCCGCGCAGCGTCTTCACCAGACGAGCCATCAAGCCATCGATCGTGCTGAGGATATCTTCCTGCTGCACGAACGCCATTTCGACGTCGATCTGCGTGAACTCGGGCTGCCGGTCGGCTCGCAGGTCTTCGTCGCGGAAGCATTTGGCCAATTGGAAATACCGGTCGTAACCCGCGACCATCAGGATCTGCTTGTAGATCTGGGGCGACTGTGGCAACGCGTAGAAGCAGCCTTCGTGTACGCGGCTGGGGACCAGGTAATCGCGAGCCCCTTCCGGCGTGCTGCGGCCCAGCATGGGGGTTTCGATTTCCAGGAAGTCTCTTTCGTCGAAGTAGTCGCGAGTCGCCTTGCACATCTTGTGACGCAGGATCAGCGCCTGCTGAACGGCGGGGCGTCGCAGGTCGACAAAGCGGTACTTCAACCGCAGTTCTTCGTTCGGCAGATCAGGCTGAGTCGGAAAGAACGGTGGCGTCTTGCTCTTGTTCAGCACTTCCAACTGGCGGCCGCGGACATCGATGTCGCCCGTGGCCAGCTTAGGATTCTGCATGTCTGCCGGACGAGCGACCACTTCACCGGTGATACGGATCACGTCCTCATTGCGAAGCGAGCGGGCAATTTCGTGTATTTCAGCAAATGAAGGGCTAAAAACGACTTGCGTCAATCCATAGCGATCGCGCAGATCGATGAACACCAGCCCACCAAAGTCTCGGTAGGTATCGACCCAGCCGCATAGCGTCACCGCTTGTCCTACGTGAGTCGAGCGCAATTCGCCGCAGGTATGAGTCCGTAGCACCGCAGTATCCTTGAATCGAAGAGGTCCGCAAAACAAACCAGCCGCAGCACCAGACAGGCGACAAGCGGCTGAGGTTCGAAGCGGCGATTATAGAAGGGCTTAGCCACGGATGGAACACGGATGGAACACGGATCAGCAGCCAAACGGCCAGAAATTGAGATCCTGCCTGCGGCCGCGAGCCTGGAACAATGGCGACCCCATTGTCCGAAAGGGTTTACGATGCCGTGTCGCTGCGCGCAGCTCGTGACTGCCGGAGGAGCTCTTTTAGCGCCTCCAGTAGTCCAGCCCTTCGCTTCAGAAAGGGCCAGTCGTGATGTTCGTCACGAACAACGAGTCCAGTGGGAAGATGAGTGAGTTCCTTCAAGGATCTGCGATCCAACCCCAGCCAATTGTCCCATCGTAGCTCTTCTTCGGGCAGTTCGTCACTCAATTTCTCTTCCTCCTACTCCGACCGGACCTTCCTATCTCTCCTCTCAAAATCCGTGTTCAACCCGTGGCGAAATTCTCAACCCATCAGGCTCGAGAGAGCCCCGGTGCTGTCACCCAGGAATGGCACTTTGACGTCAACTCGTTCGAGCATCGACAGCCAGAGGTTGCTGAGGGGCGTTTCCTTGGGGTAGACGATGTGGCGACCGGTCTGAATGGTGCCTCCACCCTTCCCTGCCAACAGGATCGGCAGGTTGTCGTGGTTGTGAGCGTTGCCGTCGGAGTTCGCGCTGCCGTAGGCGATCATGCAGTGATCCAGCAGCGTCCCTTCTCCTTCGGGAATCGCCTTCAGCTTCTGCAGCAGGTACGACAATTGAGCGACATGGAACTTGTTGATGTCGCGGATCTTTTCCTTCTTCTTCGCGTCGTTGCCGTGATGCGACAGATCGTGATGTCCTTCGGAGACACCCGCGAACGGATACGAGCGATTGCTCCCTTCGTTCGTGAAGACGAACGTACTGATGCGAGTCACGTCAGCCTGGAAGGCCAGCACCATCAGGTCGCACATCAGCTTGATATGGTCTGGGAAATCCTTGGGAATCCCGGCGGGAACAGGGTAATCGGGAGCCTTCACTTCGGGTAGATGAGTCGCTCGTTCGATGCGTTGTTCAATATCTCGGACCGACGAGAAGTATTCGTCCAGTTTTCGCTGATCGTTCTTGCTGAGTTTCGACTGCAGATCGCGCGTGTCGTCGCGAACATAGTCCAGCACGCTACGGCGCAGTTTGTCGCGTTGTGCTCGGTCGTCGTTGCCGCCCGATCCGAACAGACGTTCGAAGACCAGCTTGGGATTCACTTCTTTTGGCAATGGCTGAGTGGCCGATCGCCAGGCCATCGTCGACGAGTAAACGCAGCTATAGCCCGAGTCGCAGTTGCCGGCCATCGCTCCCGGTTCACAACCAATTTCCAGCGAAGCCAATCGTGTCTGATCGCCGATGCGCGATGCTGCGACCTGATCGACCGAGATGCCGTTGCGGATGTCGGTGCCGTCTGTTTTGACAGGATGAGCGCCCGTCAGGTAGCAGGCCAACGCTCGCGCGTGGTCGCCGCCACCGTCACCATGCGGACGAGCTCCGTCGGCGGTCAGGCCGGTCAGGATCGAGAAGTCGTCCTTCACCGGAGCCAAGGCTTCCAGGACGGGCGTGAGTTCGTAGCCAGTCCCTTCGCTCTTGGGTGTCCAGTCGGCCATGTTGATGCCGTTCGGGACGTACAGGAAGGCCATGCGATTGGGAGCCGTCGCCGTTTTGACCGGCGTCGCGTCAGCCCCCCAGGCGGCGATCGGCCCCATCGATTCCATCCAGGGCAAAGCCACCGCAGCACTCAAACCCTTGAGCACAGTACGTCGCGAAACAAACGGCTTTGGCATTGGCAACTCCTTCGTCTCTCACCCGGTCGGAAACAGTCAGTCAATCTGAGCAGACTAAGGCATCAAAATCCATTGAACTATCGGACGTTCTGTGGTGAAGTTTTGGCCTTTTCGGAAAATCCAAGTCTGTTGGTTACGCTTCAATTCAACCCACAGAGGGCTCACGTCCGAAGAGCCAGGGGGCTTACGCCGGCTTACGCCGCCCCGCTCAGAAAGCAGTCAGCTATTCTTCTTTTCCTCGTCGCAGGCGGAATGGTTCGCTTTTCACGATTTCGGCCACCAGGGCCGAGAATTTGTAATCTTGCTTGGCCAACACTTCCTGAATCTGCATCACGGGTCGTCGGTCGTAGTACTCCAAACCTCGCCCTAAGGCGTAGATCATTAGCTTTTCGGTCAGGCACCTCGTGAACTGGTGCCGCTTCTCCATCAGGATCGTCTTCAGTTCGCCGGGGCCTTGAAACGCTTTCCCGTCCGGCAGAACTCCGGCCGTTTCGATGGCGAATTCGCCGTCTTTGGTGCGGAAAGCGCCGATCGCGTCGTAGTTTTCAAAGGCAAAACCGATAGGATCCATCTTGGCGTGACAATTGGCACAAGCCGGATTCGCCCGATGCTGCTCCATCCGCTGACGCAGCGAACCGACCAGTTGCTCCTTCCCTTCAGGCAACTCGGGCACATCGGGCGGCGGTGGCGGAGGGGGTGCCCCCAGAATCTGTTCCAGCACCCAGCGGCCTCGTTTGACAGGCGAGGTGCGAGTTGGATTCGAGGTCACCGTCAGAATGCTCGCCTGAGTCAGCAGGCCGCCGCGTAGTTTTTCGGGCAGGTTGACTCGCACGAACTCACGACGCGGAATCGAATTCCCGCTGGGTCGCTCGGCTTTCTGTCCGATCCAGTTCCCTGCGGTGTCTGCAATTCCGTAATGTCGAGCAAGCGTTTCGTTCAAATATGTGTAGTCGGCATCGAGCAGTTCGAGCACGCTGCGGTCTTCACGCACGATCGATTCGAAAAACAGTTCCGTTTCCTTCGCCATCGCATTGCGTAGTTGTTCGTTGAACGAGGGGAACAACTTCGGATCGGGTGCGTAGGTCTTCAACCGCTTGAGCTGCAGCCACTGCATCGCGAAGTTGTCGACGAGCGCCTTTGATCGAGGGCTGGCGAGCATCCGCTTGACTTGGGCATCGAGGTTCTTTGTCAGTTCGCCACGGCGAGCCAGGTCGCACAATTCGTCGTCCGGCATGCTGCTCCACAAGAAATACGACAGACGCGACGCTAACTGGTATTCGTCGAGCGGCACTGATTCCGCACCTTCCGAATGCGACGCACGATCATTCAATTCGAGCCGAAACAAGAACTTGGGCGACACCAGCACCACCATGAACGCTCGTTGCATCGCACCATCCCAGTTCAACCCATCGTTCTGAGCAATCGTAGCCATCGCCATTAAGCGGTCGATCTCGTCACGCGTCGCAGGTCGACGATAGGCGCGGGAAACGAATCGGTTCAGCACTTCGCGAGACTGATCTTCCTTCGACTGATTGGGCGCGACAGCCAGCAACCGACGATGCGCAGCAGGTCGCCCATCCAGCGGCCCTTCCATCCCGAAGTAGTCGACATAGAGTTTCGTTTCAGGATCGGCTTGATCGGGGCTCGATGCATCTGCCGGTTCATCGGCCGCTCGTTCGCGACTCGGAGGAATTGCAGGCTTCACGATCGCCACGGCCATCCGCTCAATCCCCTTGGTCGGCGGAACCTTCACGACAATGTGCTGCGCCTTGTCGGCCGATCGAGCGGTCACTTCGACCGTTTGCAGAATTGTAAACGGCCGCAGTCCCGCAACAGCCAAGCCCGACAATTTGCCAGCTTCTTCGTCGCTGACTCGGCCCGGAACGTTCTTGCCGCAGACGAGGATCGCAATCTGAACAGGACCGTCAGTGGTCGTCTCGGCGTAGCAATTCAGCTTGAAATTGTATTCTCCGTCATCGGGAATCGAGTACTTGGTGTGCAGAGGGCCGGTGAAGATCGCGTTCGGATTCGGCTTGGTCGAAATGCCGCGCCACTTCCTTTCCGTGACCCCCTGCCCGGCTGGCTCCAGATACCGTGCTCCCATGCCTCGATCAGATGGCTTGGGAGGATTCGGCACGATCGCGCGATTCACGATCGATTCGGCGGCTGACAGATATCGTTCCATGAGCACAGGCGACAGGGTCAACACATCGCCGATGTTGTCGAACCCATGGCCAATATCATCCGACGGAAAGTCTTCGGCAGGATTGAAGTCGACGCCGACCAGATCCTGGATCGTGTTGTTGTATTCGACGCGATTCAGTCGACGAACGGTGACTCGTCCCGGATCTGGTTTCGCATGCCGATCGGCGTCATCAAAGATCGCCTTTACCAATGTCACAAACTTGTCGACTTCAGTGGGATCGGGCTTCGCCACTTCCTTGGGCGGCATCTGGCCCGTTTCGACCATGTCGATCACGTTTTCCCAGACGCCCCGTCGAGTGACCAACGCTTTGACATCCAGGTCCCCCGTCAGCGACAGATCTGCCTTCGGTTCTTTGGCGCCGTGACATTCCACGCAATGCTTTTTGACGAACGGAATGGCTTCGCCAGCAAATCGATTCGCGAGCACCGCCGAATCATCAGCCGCAGCTGTCACAGACGCGGCCAGGCACAACGACAGCAAGGGGATGCAAAGGCGCATGATCATGAGTTGCGTCAACTGGCGAAGGGTTCAGGCGGGCATTCGAAGCAGCGATCAAGGCGGGATCGACACCGGAATATATCGGAAAACGTTGCTGTCTACCAGCAAATTTTCCGGTGGTGAGGCCAGTTTGAGGTACCTGAAGAAAGTCTGAAGAAGTGAACCACGGAACACACGAAAATGCACGAAAGGAGGCAAGAGCAATGAAAGTCTCATGAAATGAAACGCGCTCTTCGCGCACCACCGCAAATGTCGCGGATTGCATGAATGCGTGCATGAATTTATTTGCGGACGGCCAGTGCTGCCGCGAATTCTCGGGCCGAACCGAATCGTTGGTCCGGAGCTTTCGCCAAACATCGGAGCACGATTGCATCAAGCTCCAGAGAGGAACATGCACAAAGCTGACTCGGAGCAGCTGGCATAGCCGCCGACAACACATTCCCCATCGTCTCTGGTAGGTCGCGACCGGACATCGGCGCGCGCCCTGTCAACAGGCAGTACAGAAGCGCCCCTAAACCGTAAACATCGGACTTGACCGTGATCGGACCGAACGAATCCGAGATCTGCTCGGGACATAGAAAGCCTGCCGTACCACCGCGAGGTACTTCCTCGGGATCGACGGCATGCCTTGCGAGACCGAAGTCGCACAAAATGATACGACCATCATGCCGCAACATCACGTTGGAGGGTTTCAAATCGCAATGCAAAACGCCAACCTCGTGCGCTGCTGAAATGGCTTCAGCTACTTGCAGCGTGATTGCAACTACGTCTGCTGGTGATTGCTGCTGCTGTGATTGCCATGTGGAAAGACTGACACCTGAAATGAATTCCGTCACCAGGAACAAACCGCCGCGCCGCGTCACTCCCCAATCATGCATGCGCAAGATGTTTGGATGCCTCAGAAGCTTCAAGATGTCGAACTCAGAGATCATCGCCTTGGTTGCTCGAGCATCACTCCAACATTCTTTTCGCAGAAATTTGATCGCCACCTGTTCACTCGTGGCACGATGGACGGCGCGGTAGACCTTGCTGAACGCCCCTGCTCCGACGAATTGTTGAAGTAGATACTGTTCGTATTTCACCGTCCCTGCTAAAGCGGTTGGGGGACGAACTGACCGGAGCTGTGACGGTCGCACACGCAGCCACGGTTGCTTGTCGCCAACAGGCATGGCTTCGCGAATCCGCTCTAAAGCTCGTCGAACAGTTCGCTCGTTGATGCCGAGAACACTCGCAATCTTTGCGACATCGTCACCCTGCAGCGTGCGAACCATCACCTCGCGCGCGGTCTCATCGAGTCGCGTTAGCAAATGTTCCAGTTCTTCTGAGACGACGGCAACGTCTTCGGCCTCTGGTTCCGCCGTATCAGGAAAGGTCGCCCAGTTCGAATTGGCGTGATCTTCTTGATCGACGGAACGGCGATCCGCCGTATGTTGGCGGTTCGCTCGACCCAACTTCCGCATCGCGAACGTGAGCAATAGCGGCCACAAATCATCGTCGGCGTTGACCACCATTCGGTCTTTTCGGGCAGCGACGAAAAAACTTCGATAAGCCGACATCAGGACATCTTCGGGGTCGACTCGCCGAGCCAACTTGCGAGCCATTCGTGAGCGAATCAGAGCGAACAGTCTACGCTGATAACGATGAAACAGCACCGCTGCGGCCGATTCGTCGCCGCGCTGCCATGCGTTCATCAATTCGCGATTTGACTCGTCTGGCATCAGGCCATCACCATTCCAGAAAAAAGTGCCTCTCATCCCATTTTAGACACCCGCCAACCGACTGACTCGGGCATTCACTCCGGGAGACTTTATACCCCGTCTGGAGAACCACTATGACCATGGTCGTGACAGAACCCTGTTTTGGGTGCAAACATACACTCTGCGTCGTCGTCTGCCCTTGCGACTGCTTTCATGAAGGAGAGCAGATGCTGTTTATCGATCCGGACTCGTGCATCGAATGCGACGCGTGCGTGGCCGAATGCCCGACGCAAGCCATCTTTCAGGAGGACAACGTGCCAAAACAATGGCACGACTACATCGCTCTCAACGCCGAAATGGTCGCGCAGTGCCCCGCAATCACTGAAAGGAAAGCTTGAAGAAATAACCACGGAACACACGGAATGAAAGCAATGAGAAGACCTTAAACGAGTAAAGGCACTTCTTCACTATTTTCTGTGTTCAGTGTATCCCCTGGTTCCAACCTTTACCGTTCGATGTCCGACTTAGTTCCAGGACCGACGTAGTTCTTGCCGAAGCGATTGGCCAGGAACGTTGGGAACTCGACTTGTTCCTGTCGGACGAATCCGCTGCTCGGCAGTTGACCGTGTACGTGCATGTCAACGACAGCGCAGATGCCGGCGGCGGTGGTGATCTGGATGGCACTCCAGACTTCGTCGCCATTTTGTTGATGGTAGACCTTACGAGCATCCCACAATTGCACTCGTTGCCCATCGCGCATGCCGGTCGCGGTGCAGAAGATGATGACGACGTCTTGCAGCGTGCGAGGCAAGGCGTTTTCGAGAATCTCCTTGAGCAGTTCGCGTCGTTCCCGCAGTCGCAGTTCATCGAGCAGGAACAGCATGCGGTCGCGATGGCCGATGTAGCGAACGGTTTTGTAGTTCAACTCGCGAACCTGTCCCTGATAAGTCTCGCAGAGTGTCCCCAATCCGCCCGATGTCGAGAAGGCTTCGTATTCGACGCCATCAATCGACAGATGTTCCAACCCTTCCAGCGGCCAGACGTCTTCTCGCTTGCCTTGATGAATCACGTCGCAAGGATTGCAGTACTCATTGATCAGGCCATCGGTCGACCAAGTCAGATTGTATTTCAATGAGTTCGTCGGAAACTCGGGCAAGGCACCGACTCGCAGGAACAGCGAGTCCAACGACTCGAAGCGACGAGCCAGATGATTGGCCACGATCCCGACGAAGCCGGGGGCCAGTCCGCATTGTGGCATGAAGATCTGGCCGGGCTTGGCTCGCCCTGCCAGTTCGCGAACGGCGATCGTCGTTTCGACGTCTTCGGTCAGATCGAAATAACTGATCCCTGCGGCAAGGGCCGCGCTGGCGACCGAAGGGTTCAGGCTGAACGTCAGCGCGGAGATTACCGCGTTCATGCCGTTCATTGCGGTTGCCAGTTGAGCGGAATCGGCGGCATCGACCACCATCGTTTCGACACCCAGCTTCTTTTGCAGACGGCTCAGAGCCTCAGCGTCGGTATCGCCGACGCGAACGCGATAGTCACCCGATCGCGTCAGCAAGAGCGCGATCATCCGGCCAATGGTCCCTGCTCCGAGCAACAAGATATTGGTCATGCTTCTACTCCGTTATTCAGCATTGTTTTCGGTGTCGAAATGATCGCGAAGTCGATGGCTTCTTATCCTTCGACCAGCAACATAACCCACAGCCACGCAGACTGCACTAGTAGAAGCCGCCGCCACCCATCGGAGCACCATACCTCCAAGTCCCTTTGTCCAGGCCAAAATTCCAAGCGAAAGCAGGTCTCGACTGTAATCGAGGGAACAAATCCCGATACTCTTCGGGATCTTGAAACCCGGAAGTCTGGAGCACTTCCAACGAGTAGAGTCGCCCGATTCGTCGAATTCCTTCGACATCGGCATCTGATCCTTCCAGATCCAATCGCTTTATCCGCGGATTCTTCGCCAGCGCGAACAAACTTTCATTCACCCAACTTCCTGAAAAAGAGAGTGTTTCGAGACGAGGAACACGCTGGAGACTGTTGATAAACTGAGGCGAAATTCGTGCTCCGTGCAGCGCGAGAGTCGTCAGAGCAGGAAACCCCTGAATAGGTTCAACGCGTTGAGAAGAATCTGAACTCAGTGACAACAGCCTCAACTGCGGCATCTCACTTAACCCGTTCAGCAATCCGTTCTGAAGATCGACGTCTTTCAGATATAACCCTTCGAGGCGTTGCGCACTGGCCAACCGATCAATGACCTTGATCGGCATTCCAGGCGAGTGGATCACTAAAGTCTGCAGGTTCGGGATTCGGGCTATTGCGGCAAGGTGCGACTCGGTAATCGGGCCAAATAAATCTTCCGATTCGCTGACATAAGCACTTGTCGCCGAGACGTGTAATTCATCGAGTAAGCGGCAACCGTGAAGTGGGTTCAATGATTCCGCGGCCAGCCATCCGACAATCTTCAAGCTGCGCAACTTGCGACAATCAGTAAGCGGAGCAAGAGCCTTCGCATCAACGAAATTGCCCTCAAGCTCGAGTGCCTCCAATCGAGAAATTGCGCGGAGTGGCTTGAGTTCTATCGTATTGAGATTGTCGGACAGAATTGTCAGGTGCTTGATGTTGAGGCTCGAAATCAAACGAAGGTCATCGTCAGTGGGCCAGTTGATGACGGCCGTTTCAATCGGAGCCAACAACTGAAGCCTTTCTGGAGAGATAAAGCGTTGCAGTTGCTGCTGAACATTCGGAGGCAATGGCGATTTACCCAGGTAGAATATTGTCTTCCCCGCAAGTTGCTGACGCAGCGTTGACTCACGCCAGAGAGAATAAGCAAATGCAAACTGGATCAGGAGACAGAGACTGATCGCAATTGCGACAGCACGTTTCCAAAGTGCGAACCGGCCCCAGGCTTGTCGCAGTCGGTAGAAGATTCGCAGCGACATTTGGTTAGTCCCGGAAGCCTCACCACTAATGCTTCGCGAAAAATGAGTTATTGACGCTTGCGAGCAACATAACCCACCGCCAGTCACAGTGCACTAGAAGAAGCCCGTACCGCTGCCGAAACTGCCTGTCCAAGCATCTCGTTCTACACTGGTATCCCAGCTAAACTTTGAAATTGTGCGCAAGCGTGGAAACAAGTCTCGAAACTCTCCCGGATCTTGGACACCGGGCATCGCTAGCATTTCTAAAGCTTCGAGACGTCCGATTCGACGAATGCCTTCGACGTTGGCGTCTGAGGCTTCCAAATTTAGCCGCTCCAATTTTGAATTCTCCGCCAAAGCGGACAAACTGTCATTCACCAAGCATCGTTCGAGAGACAACGTGTCGAGGCAGGGCAATTGCCGTAGGCTCCAAAGAAAATTGGGTGAAATTGCCGTTTTATGTAACGCCAGCGTCGTCAGGGCCGGAAAACCTTCAAGAGGTTCGATGTAGCGAACAGCGTCGAAATTGAGCGACAGCAACTTGAGTCGGGGTATCCGTCCCAGTTCTATCAGCGGTCCATCCTGAGGCGGAGCCGTGTACACGAATAGTTCTTGAACAAACAGTTCTTCGAGGCATTGCGATTCGGCCAATCGATTCAAGTCGGTGGTCGAAATAGCATGCGATTCAATAACCAAACGCTTAAGGTTCGGGATTCGCGCCACGACCGCCAAATGTCCACCAGTAATCGGTTCATCGAAGTCAGTCGAAAGGTGCAATGACCTGAGCGCGACGGAATGTCGCAACGGTTCCAGAGTTTCGGGGAGGACTTCACCTTCGATCCTCAATCGACGCAGCTTTGCGCATTCGGGAAGTGCCGCAAGCAACTTCGGATCAGTACACTCACTCTCCAAGTGCAGCTCTTCCAATTGCGAAAGCAACCCGATCTGCCTGAGTTGCGGTTCGCTAAGCTTGCCAGAATGGATGCTGAGGTGCTTAATATATTTCAGGCGCGAGAGGAGGCGAAGGTCATCCGTAGTCGGATGCTGGATAGAGACCATCTCGATCGGATGTAGCAAGGCAAGCATGTCCGGTGTAACAAATCGACTCAACGAGCTTTCAAGAGTTGGTGGCAACATCGACTTGCCTAACAGAAGCTTTGCTTTCCCAGCAAATCTCTCGCGAATCCTTGCCTCATGCCACAGCGTCCATCCAAACCAAATCTGAATGATCACGCAGACCGAAACCGAGGTAACGACAACCCGCTTCCAATGGAAAACAGAGGGCCAGGCTCGCCGCAGTCGGGAACAGATTCGCAACCACATCGGATTCGTTCCTGATAGGTTTCCACTGCTCTTTCGCGAATGTCATCTCGTCAAACGAGAGCCAATACACAATAATTCCCACGCGAATTGATTAGAAGCGCTAACGGAGTTGATGACATGCCAGACACTGCCCTGCAAACGGCCGATGACACGCTGACCGCACTCACCGCGTTTACATGGTCACCACGTCCCGAGCCCGCTCATTTTGTTCAGCGTCTCTTAAAAGAGTGCGTTGCTCAATCGCCTTTTGCGGCCAGCCTGTCCGAACGCATGCATGTGAAAACGGGAACCAGGTTGCTCGACTGGATCGATCACTTTGGCCTTCCAGAGAATGATCCGGCGCTGCAGGAACTGGATGCGATCGGATATACGCGGGCCGATCAACACGGGGTCGTGGCGTTTGAACATCGGCAAGGACTGTTCCCACGGATTCGCATTCATCGCGGACTCGCGCGACAGTTGGCGATCAAGGTCGAATCGGTTACCGACTTCCTGGCCGCCAATGAGCTCGCATCAATCGAGATCGAAGGGCCACCCTTAGCTAGTGTCCGTGTGGCCCCGATCGCATACGAAGGGTTGGTCGAAGTGCTCGCGGTTGAGCGGCATGGATCTTTGGCTTTTGATCCGAATCCGCATGAACAGGTGCCACTGGCGGCAATCCTTCGTCAAACCGAATCAGTAAGATTACGCCGCCGTAGCTTCGCTAGCGACGACGACGGGTTCATCCACGCGATTCAGTTGATCGAAGAAACCATCGTCGACGTGGGTCGCGATCGAGCGTGCGAGATCTTTTTTGCGGCCGAACGCGAATACTGGCTGCGTCGCAATACCGCCGGCCGCATGCAAAAAGCGAGACAGGATCTGCTGGGGCTCGGCTGGGCCAATCACGATCACCACACTTACCGATCCAGCCGCGCGAACTTTTCGCTGCTGATTGCGTTCCTCGAACGACTCGGTTTCCAGTGCCGCGAGCGCTTTTATGCGGGAATGGAAGCCGGTTGGGGAGCTCAAGTGATCGAGCATCCTGTGACAGGCGTGACCATCTTCGCCGATGTTGATATGTCACCCGAAGAGGTTTCGCAGGACTTTTCGCATGATGGCCTGCGACAGCGGGATCAGTTGGGAACCGTGGGACTGTGGTGTGCTTTGCATGGCGAAGCGTTTCTGCAGGCGGGAATGCATCATCTGGAATGCCAGTTCGATTTCGCGGCCACCCGAGATCAATTGAAGCAAGCAGGGATTGAGACGATGCCCCCTTTCACCGATCTGCCTCATTTACGTCAGGCGTTCACTCGCGGTGAGCAATGGAATGTTGATCCGGTCCGAGTAGAACGATTGCGCAGCGCCGGGCAGATTACGGATGAACAGGCACGGCAGTTTTTACAAAAAGGGGCATTGGGGTCGCACCTTGAGATTCTGCAACGTGAGGACGGATACAAAGGATTCAATCAGAAAGGGATCAGCGAGATCATCGCCGCGACGGATCCCCGGCGTGCCACGGAGCATGCGGACGGTTGACGACCCATCAGAAATGGTAGGTGGTATCAGACATGCAAACAGACTTTTAAGTTTGGAGCGTGACAGGCTTTCGCGGAATTCAGCGAGAACGAGCAGAACTTTCGTTGATCGGCGCTGTTTATCTACGTTACTGGTTTGAGTGTGGTATGGCGCCGAAGAAGAATCTCAGTTGTTCCATGAAAACTGCGTTAAAACTTCACCTTCCCTTAAGAGTGACCTCTCTATCTTTTCCGCTGAACGTTGCTCTTCCTGCGAAGGTCTGCAGGCGGCGGCGGTTCAGGAGAATCTGCGATGATGTCAATATTTGCGTATCTTGATCCTGGTAGCGGTAGCTTGATCCTCCAAGCTTTGGTGGGCGGTTTCAGCGGAATCGTGGTGCTGGGACGGTATCTATGGACTCAGTACGTGACGCGGAAGCCAGTTCAGACAGCGATGAAGTTGTCGTCTACCGAGATGCCCGTTCAGATGAACTGACATTTGATTCAGGATCGTTTCGAGATCGCACGGCGCGTGTCTTCTTTCATCAGGGCGAAGTCTTTCGCGCCCTCTCGATGCAAGCGTTGAACGAATGGCGCCAGGTTTCTGGCGAACCGTATTTCCAACAGTTGCTCTCATCGGGAAGAGTCGTTCCGACCGAGCAATTGACCGAACAACAAATCCAGCAGCTTCAATTGCCATTGAAAGCGGCTGCGATCCTTCGGCATCAACGAATCCCGTTCGTGACGTATCCGTACGAATGGTCGTTTTCGATGCTGCAGGATGCGGCGCTGCTACATCTGGAAATACTCACCGAGGCGATCAAGGTCGGCACGATCTTGAAAGATTCGTCGCCCTACAATGTCCAGTTTTGCGGGACGCGGCCCGTCTTCATCGATGTCGGATCGTTTGTGTCGCATGCGACCGGAGAACCATGGGCCGGCTATCGGCAGTTTTGCGAACTGATGTTGTTCCCCTTACTCTTGCAAGCGTATCGCAAGATCGATGTTCAGCCGGTCTTGCGAGTGAAGTTGGATGGAATCTCGGCCGCCGAATTTCTGCGGCCGCTCGCGTGGCGTGACATGTTGCGCCCCGGGGTCTTCACGCACGGCTGGTTGCAGTCTGTACTGGAACGACAGGCGTCGACTGTCGAGACCGATACGATTGGGGTACTGAAATCAAGCGGCTTCGATCGCAGTCTGATCCAGAATAACCTCAAGCAATTGACTCGTTTGATTCGACGGCTCAAATGGACTCCCGCGAACAACCAGTGGTCGAACTACCGCCATGACAAACCCCACGTCGTCCGCGACGTTCAGGCCAAGCAGCGATTCGTGGCGGAGGTCTGCCAGGCGCGACGACGCAGCCTTGTTTGGGACTTGGGCTGCAACGACGGACACTTCTCGCAGATTGCTGCAGCGCATGCCAACACGGTCATCGCCATGGATCAGGATCATGGCTGCGTCGAACGGCTCTATTGCAAGCTGGTGACGGACAAAACGCACCAGAACATCGTGCCACTCTGCATCGATCTGTTAAACCCTTCTCCCGCGCTCGGCTGGCGTGGTCGCGAACGATTGCGTCTGGAAAATCGCGGCCAGCCGGAACTGATCCTCTGCCTGGGACTGATTCATCATCTCGTGATCGCGGGCAACATCCCGTTGCCGGAAGTCGTCGACTGGTTGGCCAGCTTGCAGGCGGAAGTCATCCTGGAATTTCCGAGTAAGCGTGATCCGATGGTGAAGAGCCTGCTGCGACACAAACACGATCAGTACGACGATTACTCGTTGGCGGCACTGGAAGTGGCCTTGGCGAACCGTGCTTTTCAGATTCAGAAGCGGATTGAATTGCCATCGGGTGACCGGACGTTGTTATTTCTGACTCCGAATCAGTCCGTGGCTGGTGACGCATGAGTTCCCAGGTAGCACCCGCTGCCGCAGCATCAACGCGACCTCGGTGGGAGCGAGCCCTGCACATTGGTGTGCTGTGCGCCTTCGCCTTCAGCGAACCTCTATTTGCGGCGTTGACTCAGCAATTTGTTTATCTGCACGATCTGCAGGCGGGATGGTTCGAAATTGGGTCCGTCTTGCTACTACTGACGGTCGTCGTCCCATTGACATGGGTCTTGCTGGATCAACTCGCCATCCTCGGCACGGCTCGTTTTGGCGGTCGTGGCCAAGACGCGGTCTTCACATTGCTGCTCGTCCTGGTCTGGCTGTCGCTGATGCGTCCCTTTATGCGATTCGACTATCTCGAAGTCCGCGCACTCATCTTCCTGGTCAGCTTTCCAATCGCCATCGCGGGTGCCGTACTATCTTCTTTGCTCTACGCGCGACTCTGGTGGGTCCGTGGCTGGGTGTCAGTGGCCGCCGTGGGAATGATCTGTTTCCCCGGTATGTTTGTCTGGCAATTTGCGAGCCTCCGAAAGGCCGAAGCCCATCCGACTTCCGTCGCGATCAGCAATGCCGTTCCAGTCGTCATGATTGTGTTCGACGAATTCAGCGGGACGACGCTGATGAATCGCGATTTGCAGATTGACTCGCAACGGTTCCCTCAATTTGCACGCTTGGCGGGAATGTCGACATGGTATCGACAGGCTTCGACCGTACACACGCGCACCGATATCGCGGTTCCAGCATTGCTCTCGGGGCAATTCCCAACTGCCGCTCGCCCCCCTTTAGATGGAGAGTATCCTGGGAACCTGTTTCGAGTGATTCACGGAACTCAGGCCTACGACATGACGGTCTACGAACCGGTGACGCGATTATGTCCGCCGGAACTGATGCATCGCGAAGTGATCCGGCGAACTCGCCTGGAAAAACTCCGGCTGATCATGTCGACCCTGATCGCCGTCTATCCGCGACTGATCCTCCCCAACGACACACCACTCGATTTCCCTCCCATTTCGAAACTCTGGTTCGGCCTGCCTGAAAAGGCCGATCAAAAATCGACTTTTGCGACGGGCCTGCATCGTCCAAATCCATTTGTCGAACGTGACGAGCAATTGCAGTCCTTTCTAAAAAGCCTGCAAACAGCCTCGAGAAAGCCGAAATTCTGTTTCCTGCATGCGGAAGTCCCTCATCTTCCCTGGTGCCTGCTTCCCTCGGGCCACACCTATAACTTCGATGAAGCGAGTTCATTTCAACCCCCTGGCGGTGAGGGTGAGATTTGGGAATCGTGGACCAACGACGCGGGGCTCATCGCCAGGAACGAGCACCGGTATCTGCAACAAGTCGGATTCACAGATCGTTTTCTCGGTCAACTGTTGGATCTATTGCAAGAGATCGACTTGCTGGATCATTGCCTGTTGATTGTCACAGCGGACCACGGGGTCTCGTATCGACCCGGGCACTCGCGACGAGTCCCCGATGCAACGAATCTCGCGGACCTGCTCAGTATTCCGCTGTTCATCAAATTGCCCGATCAAACGAGTGGTCACATTTCAGATGACAACATCGAATCTGTAGACGTCTTGCCCACGATCGCAGACGTGCTGGGAATGGAACTTTCCCAATCCATTGACGGAACGTCCGTCTCGCAAGCAACTCGCCGCCCACGCAAGACGCTGTATTATGACCACACCATGACGGCCATCGAACCGGCTATTCCTCAATTAAGTGCCGCGATCAATCGGCATCGTGATCTTTTCGATGGGATCCCGTTCGACCAGCCTCCGTTGTTGTCAGTCACTCACCCGGAATGGCGTGGACGACGCACCGCGGAATTTGTCATCGAAGAACGGCACGTGTCGAGCCTGCACATTATTCCCCCGGCCCGTAATTCGACCGAATTGGGCCCCCCGTTTGTGCCGTGCCTGGTCGCTGGAAGCCTTGACCCACGCGATTTTCAAGAGCCAATTAACCTTGTTGTCGCAGTAAACGGAGTCATTTGCGACTCGGGCCCGACATTCGCCAGAGACCGCGCATCCCACGGCTTCGAATTCCTGCTGCCTGAATCAGCCGTCGCCGCGATCCCGAGTCAGATCGAACTCTTTCATGTCGCCAAACCCGCCGAGAAACCGGTGCGACTGCAGCGACTGCATCAATGGGCCGTCAACGAACCGTATTGATTGGCCTTACCTTCTTTGCGTCTCTATACCTTCGCGGCTTTGCGTTAAAATTCTTCCCTATTCAATAACCATCATCGCACGCAGCTATTGAGCATCGATGACATCACGATCTCGTCGGCTTCCACCAGCGGCGCAGCACCAGCGCCACAATCAACGGGATGGCACCCGAAGCCACGATTGCAATGGGGAATGAATTCGAATCGCGAAACCAGGCACCGCAGGCCGAGTATGTCAGGGCCAGCAGCCCATTGCTGATGAACATCGGCCCCAGGAACCGGCCCCATTCCAGGCGACCCGCTCCCAGCATCAAGATGCAGGCTTCGGCCAGGATCGGCAGGGCTCGCGTGAGATAGATCGCAGCCGGTCCGTGACGGCGAGCATAGTCGCCCATCCTGACGACATCGTCCGCATCGCTGAACCACCGAACCAGCGGTTCGCCAAACCTCCGCGCCAGCCAGAAGCCACCCACCGCGCCCACAGACAGTCCGACCCAGGCGACGAGCGTCCCCCACATGATCCCCAAGATTCCACCGGCATAGGTAATGACGGCACTCGAAGGAACGGGCAGAAACATGTCCGCCGCCAGCAATCCGATGACCCAGCTAGAGACCACACCCGGCGACCGCGGTTGCCGCAGTGCATCCAGCAAACTCTGTTCGAACGATTCGCCCAGCCAAAGAAAAGGGATGATCGGAATCGCAAATAAGAGGATCAGAAATCCAGCGGCTTTCAGAGCGGGCTTCATGGTCGAATCGTCTCGTGATTGAAATGGCCGAGCAAGTGACACAACCTCGATTTCGGCGGCGATTTCCTCAATTTCGCGAAACGATATGCGTCATGAACCAAACTCGGTAGATTGTTTTCGATACTTCGCAGCATTCGTCATCAGTAGGGCCACCGATCATGAATCTGGACCAAGTACGCGAGTTGATTGTTGGCGGGCAGCTGCTGTCCGAAGACCGTTTCCATGAGTTCCAGCAAAGCTGGCTGGAAGGAAATCGTCAGGCGACGGAAGGAGACGCGTTTGTCCGTTGGCTCGTGGCAGAGCGTGAACTGACCGATTTCCAGGCTCAGGCCATCCTCGCGGGAATTGCCGGCCCTTATCTACTGGGACCGTATCGAGTCACTGGCCGAATTACAGCGGGACGTCTCGGCGACGTCTATCAGGCGGAGCAGGCTGAATTCGGTCAACCCGTCAGCCTGAAGATCTTCCCCGCCACTCTGAATCAGGATCCGGAACTCACCGCGCGACTGGGCCGAGAAGCTCGCGTTTCGTTGCAGGTCGACAACCCGTATGTGGTCAAGACGTTTCAGGTTGGCCGCGTCGGCACGATTCCGTACATCGCGCTGGAAGCGTTGAACGGTGAAACACTCGAACAGAAGCTAGATCGAGAAGGACGACTGGACCATGTCACCGCTTGCCAAGTCATCCAGCAGGCCGCGCTGGGATTGGCGCATGTCCATTCGAATGACATTGTTCATCGCGATATTTGTCCGGCAAATCTTTGGATTTCCGACCAAGGGATCGTGAAAATCATGGACTTCGGTGCCGCTCGCGACGCGCTGTCGTTTGTCGATTCCATCGACGGCGAAGAGGACGAATTGACCATCAATCAACAGGTTGAGAGTGTACTGGGGACTTACGCGTACATGTCGGCTCATCAAGCGATGGATCCCCATTCGGCAACCCCTTACGACGATCTGTACAGCCTGGGATGCACATTCTATCACTGCTTGACGGGGCAGGTTCCCTTCCCTGACAAAAACCCCATGCGCCAGATGTTGCGTCATGCAGAGGAGACCCCACGTCCGGTCACGGAGTTTGATCCAGATATCCCTCAGGGAATCCAGGACGTTGTCGAATATCTGCTTGCCAAAAAGGCCGGCGACCGATATGGCTCTGCCGACGAACTCGCTGAAGTTCTGGGGGTGATTATTCCTCTGGCTGCCGTGCCAATGACGGTCCAGACGGCCCCCGGATTTCTGGAATGGGTCAATTCCGTCGACGATGGTCGGATTGGCGCGATTCTCGCCGAACCGCAGGACCCCGAATGGAGTCGCTTCGTCTTCGGGCTTGCGGAAGAATACGAGACGCCGGACTCCGACTGAATTGCCACTCGGCAACCAAAGAACTGTCATTCTCGATACGTTTTGCCAGCCAACAGATCAATCCTGACTGCCGCGACCGGGATTCGGTGGCGAACGCTTCGCGCCAACCCATGCGTTCAGGTAGTCTACGCATCAGATTGCACGCCCTCGATCGTTTTTTGAGTTCCTCCCGGGGAAGGACTCGCCAAACGAGATCCAGATAACAGTTTCGTTTTGTGTTTCAGGAGTTCGACAAATGCCTTTGGTTCCGCTTCGATCCGTTCTCGACCATGCCGCCGAAAATAACTACGGCGTGGCTGCTTTCAACGTCAACAACATGGAGCAGATCCAGGCGATCATGGAAGCCGCCAAGGAAACCGATTCTCCAGTCATCGTGCAGGCTTCGCGCGGGGCTCGTAGTTACTCGCAGGACAATTACCTGCGACACCTGATGCTCGCCGCTGCGGAACTGTATCCCGAGATCCCGGTCGTGATGCACCAGGATCACGGTAACAGCCCTGAAACCTGCTTCAGCGCCATCAAATACGGCTTCACGTCGGTCATGATGGACGGGTCGCTGATGGAAGACGCCAAGACCCCGGCGTCATTCGACTACAACGTCAAAGTGACCGCCGACGTCGTCAAGGCCGCTCACGCCAAGGGCGTCTCGGTCGAAGGCGAAATCGGCTGCCTCGGTTCGATCGATCACGCTCCGGCCAAGGATCACGGTCCCGTCGATCCTCAACTCGCTGGTGAACCAGGCGAACGTCACAGCCACGACGCCGACCTCGAACAAGAACCCGAACCCGAAGGCGCGATGTCGCACCTGACCGACCCGGACGAAGCCGAGCGATTCGTCGCCGCCACCGGTGTCGATGCCCTCGCCGTTGCGATCGGGACCAGCCATGGTGCCTACAAGTTCAAGAAGAAGCCCACCGGCGAAGTGCTGAAGATGTCGCTGATCGAAGAAATTCACCGACGCCTGCCAAACACGCACCTCGTCATGCACGGCAGTTCGTCCGTTCCTGAAGAACTGCAGGACATCATCCGCAAGTTCGGCGGCAAGATGGGCGAGACCTACGGCGTGCCCGTCGAAGAAATTCAACGCGGGATCAAGCACGGCGTCCGCAAGATCAATGTCGACACCGATTGCCGCATGGCAATGACCGGCGCGATCCGCAAGGTCTTCGCCGAAACGCCAGACAAGTTCGACCCACGCGAATACCTGAAGCCAGCCCGAGAAGCAATGAAGAAGATCTGCCTCGCGCGCATGATCTCCTTCGGCCAAGCCGGCAACGCCAGCAAGCTGATGGCCTCAGGCCGCTTGAAGTAACGCACCGACTCGCCTCTGAGTTCGAATCTTCGACCGGCAGCGTGGTGTTTGCACCATGCTGCCGGTCGTGTTATTTAAGGGCCGCCAGATGTGATGTTGTTCGATTACCCAGGAGATCCGAGATGTTGCGCCGTGTTATTTGTGGAATGATGGTGTGTGCATTGTTAGCGACGATGAGTGATCGAAGTCGTGCTGAAGACCCCTCCGTGAAGCTGAAAAAAGGCGACCGAATCGTCTTCCTGGGCGACTCGATCACTCAAGGTGGCGACAGCCACGATAAGGGCTACGTCCGCGTCATTCGCAAGACGTTGACCGAAAAGCACGGCGATCTGGGAATCGAAGTCATTGGAGCCGGTATCAGCGGTAACAAGGTGCCCGACCTGCAGCGTCGCCTGCAAAAAGACGTTCTCGATCGCAAGCCGACGATCGTCGTGATCTATATCGGCATCAACGACGTCTGGCACGGCGAGCAAGATCCCGCCCGAGGCACCCTGCCCGACGCCTTCGCGGCCGGACTGAAAGACATCATCGGCCAATTGCACAAGGCGGGGGCTACCGTCGTACTCTGCACACCCACAGTCATCGGCGAAAAGAAAGATGGCGCGAACTCACTCGACGCCAAGCTCGATCAGTACGCAGACCTCAGCCGCGGCCTCGCCAAAGAACTCAAGCTACCTCTGTGTGATCTGCGCAAAGCGTTCGTCGATCACCTGAAGGACCACAACCCAGAAAATGCCGACAAGGGCATCCTGACATCAGATCGAGTTCACCTGAACGAAGCAGGCGACAAGTTCGTCGCCGACACGATGTTGAAAGTGCTCGATCAGTAGGCCAGAGACAAGATGCTTAGCCACGGATCAACACAGAAGAAACACGGATAAAGGCAATTAAAGAGAGAGAGAGAGAGAGAGAGAGAGAGAGAGAGTAGACCGCGATGCCTTGAACTCCCTCAATCCTTCCGGACCTCTTTTGCCTTAATCCGTGTTTCATCTGTGTTCAATCCGTGGCTAACTCATCTCTGCCGCATTCGGCGGCTCTTGACCTTGGATCTGGCACCACGCGTTTTCCGCGGCGCGTTGCTCCGCTTCTTTCTTGTTGGGCCCCCAAGCCGGAGCATAAGCTTCAGACGCGATGCGCACCGCGATCTTGAAGCACTTCGAGTGATCCGGCCCCTTCTCGTCGAGCAACTCGTAGCTCGGCATCGCGCGGTTGTTCTTTTGAGCCACCTGCTGCAGCAAGCTCTTATAATTCTTGCCGTGACTCGTCTCGACGGTCCGTTCGATCTCTGGCCCCATCGCTCTTCGAACGAGCACGCTGACCGCATCGAATCCGCCGTCGAGATACACGCCCGCCACCAGCGATTCGAACACAGCCGCCATGATCGACAGTGGGATCAGTTCGTTATCGGCCAGTCCCTTGCCCAGTTGCAGGCAGCGATCGAGTCCCAGATCGGCGCTGATCTTCGCACACGTGGTACGACTCACCACCACCGACTTCACTCGCGTCAGCTCGCCTTCGGTCTTCTCGGGGTACAACGAGAACAACTGCTCGCAGACGATCGCCCCCAGGATCGCATCCCCCAGAAACTCCAGTCGCTCGTTCGATTCGAGTCGAATTCGCGCGATCGACGCATGCGTTAAACAGCGCAGCAACAAGTCTCGATCACGAAACTGATATTGCAGCGCCTGCTCACAAATCGCGAAGGTCTCCGCCAGACGATCGACCTCCAGTTGCTCAGTCATGCTCAGCTTCCGAACTAACTGCCGCGAACGGCCGACCTGAATATTATGAAATGTCTTACAAAATCGAGACTTGCGCTCTCTTCTATATTTCTTCCACCCTCAGGTGTCAATCCGCCGCGATTTTGCCACGGGTCGGGAATTTCCAACAATGAGACGAATATTCACGTAGTTGATTCATCGCACGATTTCCGGTGACAAGCCTTCTGCCAGCCCATTGGGGTGGCCCTTGCCCGGCTCGGTAAGATAGAACCGAATTTCAAAGACTCCCGCGGCGGATGCATCCGGACGTTCCATGCAGCGACGATGTCGGCGAAATTCGCACAGACCCTAAAGGAGAGTCAACAATGTCGACAGGTACTTCAATTCGTCAGACACTGATGATGTCGATGGCAGCAGGCGCTCTTGCCGTCAGCGCTGTCACATGGACGCACAAGCAGGAAGCGGTGGCGATCCCCTCGGCTCCCAAAGCCGATGAACTCTCGGCGGCCTTCCGCGCCGTCGCTGCCGAAGCCACGCCCAGCATCGTTTCGATTGAGACCATCACTCACATGAAGCAGGTCCAGGGCCGGAACCCCCAAGTTGGCGAGGACGAAATCCCTGCTCCCCTGCGTGAGTTCTTCCGCAATGACCCTCGCGCCGACGAAATGTTCCGCAATCGAGGACGTGGCCGTGCGATGCCGCCTCGCCGAGGCATGGGCTCGGGCTTCATCATTGATGGCAGCGGAATCATCCTCACGAACAACCACGTCGTGAACGGTGCCGACGAAGTCAAAGTCCGCCTGTCCGATGGGCGAGAATTCATCGGTCGCGACATCAAGACCGACCCACGAACAGACGTGGCGATCGTTCGCATCGATGCCTCGGGCCTGAAACCACTGCAACTAGGCGACAGCCACTTGACTCAAGTCGGCGACTGGGTGCTGGCTATCGGCAGCCCATTCGGCCTGGACATGTCAGTGACGGCCGGGATTATCAGTGCCAAAGGCCGCAGCAATCGCATCACCGCTCGAGCCGACTTCCTACAGACCGATGCCGCGATCAACCCCGGTAACAGCGGCGGCCCGCTGATCAACCTGCGCGGCGAAGTGATCGGGATCAACACCGCCATCGCGACCGAAAGCGGCGGCTACGACGGAATCGGCTTCGCCATCCCCAGCCACATCGCCGGATGGGTCAGTCAGAAGTTGATCGCCAACGGTGAAGTGACCCGCGGTTACATCGGCACCGAAATCAAAGCCGTCGATGCCCAGACCGCTCGCCAGTTTAACTTGAAGGTTCGGGAAGGTGCGTTGGTCCGGTCCGTGCTGCCCGGCTCACCTGCCGAAAAAGCCGGCCTGGAACCTGGCGACCTGATCCTGAAGTTGAATGAAACGCCAATCAACGACCCCACATCTCTGCAAGGAGCCGTCGAACAACTCGCGATTGGCAAAAGCTATCCCGTGCAGATCTCTCGCGGTGGCAAGCACGAAACGCTGACCCTTACGGTGGCCGAAATGCCGAAGAACCTGAGTGTCGCGTCAAATCACGACGAAGAACCGGCACCACAGCGAGCCAGCAAGTTTGATTCGCTGGGTGTGGAAGTTCGTGCTCTGACGAAAGACCTCGCCAAGCAATTCGGCGTCACCGGCACGACCACCGGCCTGGTGATCAGTGGCATCGAAGAAGGCAGCCCTGCTCAAGCCGCCGGCCTGAAAGCAGGCGACGTGATCGAAAAAGCGGGCGGCCAAGTCGTCACAACTGTCGAAGAATACGAAAAGGCCCGAGATCAATTTTCCAAGGGAGATGGTCTCGTTCTGAACGTGCGATCC
The DNA here is from genome assembly GCA_028291515.1 of Schlesneria sp. Taxonomy (GTDB): domain Bacteria; phylum Planctomycetota; class Planctomycetia; order Planctomycetales; family Planctomycetaceae; genus Schlesneria. Next base: position 57,718 of record JAQGHU010000044.1, on the reverse strand, counting down.
AGCGACGGACGCAAATTCTTCGTGGTCGTGAAGGCCGAGTAATCTGCTGCAGCGGACCGAGGGGTCAGGTCAGCGTCAACGTTCCACTCGTTGAGCGACCTGGCCCTTTTTGTTTTTAGACCCGCAAGCGCCGAAGACAGATTTGACCACGAATCAGACGAATCTGCACGAATAAAGACAGGCAAACGGGCAGGCACACTCTTCAGGTGAGCCGCGCTGCGTCAGCACGCGGATAACTTCGCTCGCACGTTGTTGAAAAAGAAAAGACAGTTTTCACGCGAACCCGCGAAGTCGCGGAGGAAAAAAGGGCTAGGACGAAATCGAGTGAGCAACACTTGGGAAGGAATCGCGTTCGCATCGGGGCGGTTATCAACGCGAAGTCGCAAAGGCGCTGAGACGCAAAGATCAGAACAGAGAGAAACCGTCGGAATATCTCACAACAGAAGTGAACCACCGGGAAGTCGGAGCGGTGTCGGCCAAATCACCCTTCTCTTGTCTTCCTTTGCGACTTAGCGCCTTCGCGTTGATCACCATCCCGTTGCGATCACCCCCCCGACCCACGCACCAGTTCGCACCGCTTCATCTTCTCTCCGCGACTTCGCGTCTCCGCGTGAGAACCTCTTCTCTTCGCCTTATTCGTGGTCGACTCTTCCACCACTACTCAGACAGTTCCTGCCCGAACGACAACCGCATCTGCTGGTCTTTCGCGGGCTGCTGCAGTTCTTTGAAGAGCAGACTAGGTTGAATGTCTTGGTTATTCTGGTATTTGCCGCTGCTGCGATACTCGCTGATCTCCCCCTGCACCGTCATGTACAGGATCTGGCAGATCGGCAAGCCGGGATAGATTCGGATCGGATGCACAGCCACCAGTTCCAGCGTCCAGTAGCCGCTGAAGCCAATATCACCGACGCCAGCGGAAGCGTGAACGAACAAGCCGAGGCGGGCGATCGACGAGCGACCTTCCAGCATTGGGACGTAATTGTGAGTTTCCGTCCGTTCGATAGTCCGAGCCAGATAGAGTTGCTGCGGCTGCAGCACGAATCCTTCGGGCGGAATAATATGCCGCCGGTATCGGTTCGGACGGCGCACATCAAGCACGATCTCTTCGTACACGATCAGTTCGTCGTGCAGACGCAGATTGTAGCTATTGGGATTGAGCTGCTTCTCATCGAACGGGTCGATCAGAATGTTCTTGCCCAACTGCGACTTGATTTCTTCGCCGGTCAGAATCATCGGAGCGACATCAGGGCCGAAAGGATATGGGGCGGCTCAGGCGACGACACCTTACGGGGCCGGAAGCCGGGATGCAACCGAAACAGAAAGAGCGTCCGCATTCACCCACCACAAAGCGAAGCCTCCCCAACAACCCCGGGTGAGCCGCGCTGCGTCAGCACGCGGATAATTTACCGGCTGACCGAACCAGAAAACCAGAAACGAAGCAGTTTTCACGCGAAGAATAGAGGGGAAAAGAGAGTCGGCAAGGCGTGGACAGTGACCACATCAGCATGGAGATGGTTTCAACGCAAGGTCGCAAAGGCGCTAAGACGCAAAGTAAGAACAGAAAGAGTGAGACAAAAAACCACCGTACCTGATCCCCCTTATTTCTCCTCTTCCCTTTGCGACTTTGCGCCTTCGCGTTGATAACCGCATCCACGCACTCACTGCCCGCGCAGGCAACTGCACCCCCTGCTCTATTCCCCCTCTCTTCTTCGCGCCTCCGCGGCTTCGCGTGAAAACTGCCTTTTCTTCTTCAGCGACGCGCGCAAAGAAGTTATCCGCGTGCTGCCGCAACGCGGCTCACCGGGAGCGGTTTGGGGACTCGCGACTAGCTGTTGTCGGCGTTGCGAAGCTGAGCGACCAGATCCGGCAGATCGTTCACAATCAGATCCGGGCGCGGAGCGGCCTGTTCGAAGTCATTTCGCGTGCTGATCCCCGTCAAAATACCGGCAGTCCACAACCCCAGCGGAATCGCCCCTGAGATATCTGTGTCATACCGATCACCCACCATCAGCGTTTGATCGGGCGTCACGTTCAGCCGCGCCATCGCCTGTTCGTACATGCCGCGATTGGGCTTGCCGATCACCTGCGGCTGCTGGCCGCTGGCCGTTGTCAGCAAAGCCAGAATACTGCCGGCACCTGGCAAGAAGCCGCGTTCGCTCGGAAATGTCGCATCCGAATTCGTGCCGATGAACTTCGCCCCGCGGCGAATCGCCAGCGTCACGTTCGCCAGTTCGTCGTAGGTCAGATGAAAGTTGATCCCCGCCACAGCATAGGTCGCCGCATCGGGATCGGTGGTCAGTTCAAAACCATTCTTCTGCAAGGCGACCTTCAGGCCGTCCTGTCCCATGACAATCACCGGGCCGCGGGGCCAGCCCGGTTGTCCCATTTGACTCGCCAACCAACTGGCGGTCGCCTCGGCACTGCCCAGCACCTGTTCGGGCTGGATATGAATATCCATCTCTACCAGACGCTTGACGAACTGCTCAGGCGTCTTGCTGGCGTTGTTCGTGACGAACAAGAACTTGCGACCTGTCTCGGCCAGGTAGTCGATCGCCTGCTGGACCCCAGCCAACGGCTTGGTTCCAACGTAGATCACACCATCCATATCAAACAACACGCCACGCACAGAACGCAGCCCAGCCAAATCGCGCGTCACTCTTGTCACTCCAACTTCTACTTCGTTTCGCCCATCATCCGAGCTACATGCTCTTCGATCGAATCTGCCCAGATCTTGTAAGCGGCGGGTGTCAGATGCAGCAAGTCCGGCATCACGTCTTTGCTCAGCACATGCTTGTCGTCGAGGAACTTGGGACCGATATCCAAGTATTCGACCATCTTGCCGTCAGCCAGCTTGGCCACTATCGCGTTGGCCCCAGCATTCACTTTGCGTTTGGCGTCTTCATCATCGACACCGCGAGGGAAAATTCCCAGCAGCAGGATCTTCGTTTCGGGGAGCTTCTCGCGCAACTTGTGGACGATGGCGGTGATCCCTTCGGCGATCTGCTCACTGGTATTGTTACCGGAATTATTGGTGCCGATCATGATCACCGCCAACTTCGGCTTGATCCCTTCGATATTGCCATTCTCCAATCGCCACAGCACATGCTGAGTCCGATCGCCACCGATACCGAGGTTTACGGCATTGCGCTTGGCATAGGTGTCGGCCCAGACTTGTTTGCCAGGCCCTTCCCAAGCTTGCGTGATCGAATCGCCGATGAAAATCAGATCGACGTTGCCTTTCTTGACTCGTTCATTGAACGAATCGTGCCGCTTCATCCAACCCGCATCGCGTGGAACCGGCTTAACGGTGTCACTCTCTTGAGCCACAGCCGATTGAACTAACGCGCCGAACACACAAATCGTCAACAACCAAGATGCCAATCGCATGGTGCTTCGCTCCGACTGTCATTGAAGAGGACGCCACGTAAGCCGACTACGACAGTCGGCCGGACAAGGTTCTACCACAGCCGAATCACATCTGCACGCGTTACGTTCTTCACCAACCAATCAATGGTATTCAAGCGGAGTTTGTCCAATTGGTCCTATTAGTCACATCCAAGAATAGGACAAATACGACGCAGGAGACGAATGAACAACGCGACGACCGTCTACTCTCGCCAGAGCTTCCACCAGTGCCGCTCCTTGCGAGCCGCCTCTTGTGGTGACGCGGGACACTTCTTCAGCGCATGACAGATGTCATCAATTGAATCGGTCAGCAACAACGAATCGAAGTCGTCCTGAGCGATGGCCCCGTGTTTTAATAGCGTCCCGCGCAGGAAATCGAATAGTGGTTGCCAGTACTCCACGCCGACGAAGACCAGCGGAAATCGATTCACCTTTCCTGTTTGAATCAATGTCGCCGCTTCGAACGCTTCGTCCAGCGTTCCGAAGCCGCCTGGAAAAATCAGGAACGCTTGCGAATACTTGACCAGCATCACCTTTCTCACGAAGAAATGCTGAAACAAAACCATCTTGTCCAGATAGGGATTCGCTTCCTGTTCGACCGGCAACATGATATTGCAGCCGATCGAACCACCACCCACATCTTTGGCGCCTCGATTCGCCGCCTCCATGATGCCAGGGCCACCACCTGTCATGACCGTATAACCAAGCTTGGCGATCGCCGCGCCGGTAAGGCGTGCCAGCTCATAGCTGGCGTCTCCCTCTTTAAATCGAGTGGAACCAAACACCGTGATACAGGGACCGGTCCAATGCAGCGCGCGATAACCGCGGATAAATTCGATCGCGATTTTGACGACTCGCAGGAACTCATCGATCCGCGAGCGCGGTCCTTCGAGTAACTTGACATCCGAATGAACGACTGAGGGACTCGCGGGATGAATGACGACTGGCTGATCCGAGGGCGTCTGGATTGTGGACATGATTTTATCCTGAGGATGCATGGCGTCCGGCGGGGAGATATGATCGAAAGTGGCCGCGGACAGCAAGGCGGAAACGCTGGGACGTCTTGAGCCGACCTCATGCACCATGATTTTGGGAATAGAGCAATCGATGACAGATCAAGTCGAAATTGGTGGTGTCGTGCTGCATCTGAACCAGCCCGACGATTCGGCGGGTGAGTGGATCGGCCAGCGCGAGATCCTCATGCAACTGCTGGCCTGCTGGCTGGTGATTGACGAGAAAGACCTGCCGCTGGCTCCACGCATCGTCGGCACGCCCGGCATCGGCAAGACCACGCTCGCGATCTCGGCCGGTCGCACTCGCAAGCAGGATCTCTACATTTATCAGTGTACGGCTGACACGCGTCCCGAAGACTTGCTGGTGACGCCCGTTCTTGCCGAAAGCGGACGCATCAAGTACCACGCTTCACCTCTGGTCACAGCCATGGTCCGCGGTGGAATCTGTATCCTCGACGAAGGAAACCGCATGAACGAGAAGTCGTGGGCCAGCCTGGCGCCACTACTCGATCATCGTCGCTACGTGGAATCGATCGTCGCGGGAATCACGATTCATGCTCACAAAGACTTCCGCTGCGCCGTCACCATGAATGACGACGAATCGACATTCGAGATCCCCGACTACATCCTCAGCCGCCTGCAGCCGACGCTGACGGTGGGGCATCCGCAACGACATGACGAACTGGCGATCTTGCATTATCATCTTCCCTTCGCCGAACCCGAGATGCTGAATCTGACAGTCGACTTCCTGCAGCAATCGCATCAGTTGAACCTGGACTTCTCCACACGAGACGGTATGAACGTCCTGCGCTACGCGATGAAGCGTTTGGCTCAAGACCCGACTCATCCGGTCGCCAAAGACCTGGTCTGGCAGGAAGCCCTGATCAACTGCCTGGGCGAAGAAGCAATCGACTTGAACGAGACGGCGAAGCGGCGTCAGCAATCCCTCGGCGGCAACACCATGCCCATGGGACTAGGTGACTTCTTCTTCGATCCGAACGACCCATTGCACCCCGACTACGACGAAGAGGATGAAGAAGAATAGATAAGACGTGACGAGTGACGAGAGGAAAGTAACGAGGGGAAGAAAAGAGAGCGACGAGGTTTTATGAACGTCCTTCAATTCAGCGACCGAATCACCTGCCTTCCCATCATTCATGGGAGCGGAGATTTTGCGGTTGAAGTCCGTCGCGTGATGCTGTCGCATCATTTCGATTGTCTGGCCGTCCCGTTGCCTCCGTCATTCCAAATGGATGTGGAACGGGCGATCGAATTCCTGCCGAATGTTTCCCTGGTCATGCAGGAAGAGACCACTTCCAGTTGGGCAGGCGAATGGAAGGGCGACGCCGAAGAGGAACCGGACGACGAACGAGTCTTCAGCTATGTCCCCATCGATCCGTGCCAGGGTGTGATCACGGCCCTGCGCATCGCCGCACAGGAACGGATTAAACGAGAGTTCATCGATCTCGAAACCGCCAAGTTCGAAAGTTACGCGGCCGGACTGCCGGACCCTTACGCCCTGAAGCACGTCTCCAGCGAGAAATTTGCGGCCGCATTGCTCCCCAGCATCGGACGATTGCCTGAAGGTCAACCGCGCGAGCGAGTGATTCATATGGCGGCTCGCCTGCGGGAACTTGAAGAGCGGCACGAACGGATCCTGTTCGTCTGCTCAATCGTTGACTGGCCATGGGTCCGCGAAGCCTATGTCGACCAAAAGATCGAGGCCACCGAGCACGACGATGTGGAAGAGACGTCCATCTTCGAGGCCGATCCGGAGACATTGTTGTTTGTGCTGGGGGAACTCCCTTTCATTACGGGACTGTACGAACGAGCCCGCTTTGAACTCGAATCGGACGAAAACCTGTCGATCGATGGCGTCAAGGCAATGCTGCTGGTCGCACGCGATCACTATAAAGCGGAACTCGGCAATCGAGCCCGCAAGATCACGCCGAAGTTGCTCCGGATCTATCTGCAATACGTCCGCAATTTGACGCTGATCGAACGTCGCATGACGCCAACAATGTCGACGCTGGTCGAAGCGGCACAGCAAACGTGTGGAGATCAGTTCGCGATCTCGCTGATGCAGACGATGCGCGAGTATCCATTTCAAGAACGAATTCCGTTTCCGACGGTTCGTTTGGGAATTGACCGGGGCCATTTGCCCGACGGCGATCTGATCGAACTCAAGACACGACTGCCCGGCCAATCACTCGAATGGGGCACGTGCAAGCTGAAGCCGCAGCCGCCCAAGCCGAAGCAGGAAGAATGGCAGATGCGCTGGAACCCCTATCATCAATGCAGTTGGCCAGTGGAAGACGTTGCGATTGAACGGTTCCGCACGCACGTAAAAGACTCGGCCCTCAACTTGCTCGGGACGGACCTGGCCCGTAGTGAAAAGTTCAGTACCAGCCTGAAGGATGGCTTGGACATTCGCGAGACGCTGCGCAATTGGCACAGCGGCGAGCTGTATGTCAAAGTCCAGCCACCGAACCGCGGACGTCTGGACTGCGCGGTCATGCTGTTCGACAGCCCCGCCGACCCGCGCGATTATCCTTGGCGAGTGACTTGGCACGCCGAACATCATGATGAATCGACGCTGGCCCTGTTCGCCACGAATTATCTCGAGAACATGGTCGGCCCCGGCATCGGTCAGGCGACCTATGGGGGCGCGATGTTCCTGTTCCCGCCCCGTCCAGTTCCCGACATCTGGTCGAACCGCCGTTTCGACTTCGCGGACACCATGGAAGAACGCCTGCTGGCCGCAGCCTGCTACCACGCCGAAGAGCGTCACATCGCGCTCTTAAGTTCCGCACCTCCAGGTCCCGCCTGGCGACGGCTCGCCAAGCGATTCGGCAAGGTCCTGATCCATGTCCCCCTGGGCCGCTTCAGCCAGGAAACAGTGCAGCAGCTACGCATGTTCCACGTCCTCAACGGACAACGCGTCCGCAGCTACGCCGCCGAATTCATTCGCAAGGCGTAGTCAAGTGGCGATCTCGCGCCGCTGCTCGGCTAATGGCTCTACCCCGTTTCATCTTCGCCGAATTGAAATAGTCGAGAGCACTTTCTTGGAAGGTATAGCGTGTCAATTGAGTACATCGCTGGTGACCTCTTCGCCAATACTGTTGCCGCACAGGCCTTCGCTCATGGCTGCAATTGCCAAGGTTCGATGGGAGCGGGTGTCGCCACTGGTTTTCGTGAACGATATCCAGACATGTATGAGGAATTTCGCAGGAAGTGCAAAGCACAGCCTCGCGAATTCAACCTCGGTGACGCCTGGCTCTGGAAGTCTGATGACTTACCGTGGGTCTTCAATTTGGGAACTCAGGAGAAAATCTGGCATGCCCGAGCCAGCTATGAAGCGATAGAAATCTCCTTGAGGACGGTGCGAACCTTGGCTGACGCCGAACGCGTCGAAAGTATCGCCATGCCCCGCATCGGCGTCGGATATGGTGGCTTGTCCTGGAAGAAAGTGAAGTTGATCGTAGATCAAGTCTTCGCGGACTGGACGGGGCGGCTGATCGTCTACGAGACGTTCATTCCGACAGACTCGCCCGAGACTGCCGTTGTGAAACCGCTGGTCACGAAAACGGCGAAGAAGCCGAAGAAATCAACTCACAAACCGACGTTCCGCGTGCGGGCGATCACGATCGCTTGCACCGACGCCAGACGCTCTGCCGAGTTCTATAGCACCGTGTTGGGTGCCACACCGCTTCCGACGGACAACAACATCGGTCACTGGTATCGTCTCGGCGAAATCGACCTCACGCTGCTACCAAACGCGGCCTCGAAATCGCCGGCAGCATTCCCCACGCATGCCATGATGATGCTTTGGCTGGAAGTAGACGATCTTGTGGAGACCGCCAAGAGATTTGCAGATCACGGCGTGGATATCATCGATGAGGGAGATGGTCAGTTCATGATGGTGGCCGACCCGGACGGACTGGTGATCGAAATCTGGGAATCGGATAAGTCGAAATAACCCAAAAGTACCGCTTCCGTCTGGAAAGCATCGTACGGCGATCGGCCCCTGGGACTTGACCGATCCATTGGCCAGGCATGCGTTCATAGGAATTCGTGCGACACATCTCTTGGCTTGCAGCGTCAAATCGTCGATGATCCGCGAACGCGGCGACTGACGCTGATTGCCGCACACGGATGGCCAGAGACGACGTTCAGCGGGAATCCTGACGGAGAACGGATCGGATGAAGTATCTCGTCACCGGCGCAGCCGGTTTTATTGGGATGCATGTCAGCACCTTGCTGCTCGACCGCGGCGACGAAGTCGTCGGCTTGGACAATCTCAATCCGTATTACACGGTCCAGCTTAAGCACGACCGCCTCGCACGGCTGACTGGCAAGCCCGGCTTCCGCTTCCAAGAAATGGATCTGGCCGATCGCGACCGATTAACGCAACTTTGCGCGACCGAAAAATTCGATGTCGTGATCAACCTGGCGGCTCAGGCGGGCGTTCGATATTCCATCACGAACCCACACGTTTATATCGACAGCAACGTCGTGGGATTCGTGAACATCTTGGAAGCCTGCCGCCACCATGGCGTGAAGCATCTGGTGTATGCCTCATCGAGTTCCGTCTATGGTGCCAACACCACGATGCCGTTCTCGATCCATCACAACGTTGACCATCCGCTCAGCCTGTACGCCGCGACGAAGAAGGCGAACGAGTTGATTGCGCATACGTACAGCCACCTGTATCAGCTGCCGACCACCGGATTGCGATTCTTCACGGTGTACGGACCTTGGGGTCGGCCCGACATGGCGATGTGGTTGTTCACCAAGGCGATCCTCGAAGGTAAGCCGATCGATGTGTTCAACAACGGCCAGATGCGACGTGACTTCACCTTCATCGACGACATTGCCACAGGCGTGATTCGCACGGCGGACAATGTTCCTACCGGAAATAAAGACTGGTCGGGCGATCGACCCGATCCAGCCACCAGCCGTGCTCCGTATCGCGTCTACAACATCGGCAACAATCAGCCGGTCGAACTGATGCACATGATTCGGACACTCGAAGAGACGTTGGGAGTCGAGGCGAAAAAGAATTTCCTGCCGATGCAGGATGGCGATGTCCCTGCGACGTATGCCGATGTGGATGACTTGATCCGCGATGTCGGGTTCCGCCCCAGCACGCCGATCGAGACTGGGATTCAGCGATTTGTCAATTGGTACCGAGATTATCACAAGGTTTGATTCATGCGATCGATACTCGTCACCGGCGGAGCCGGATTTCTGGGAAGCCACCTTTGCGAGCGACTGCTCGAACGAGGTGACAATGTCATTTGCCTGGATAACTTCTTTACGGGCCGGAAGCAGAATGTCGCGCATCTGCTCGCCAATCCCCGTTTCGAATTGATCCGGCACGACATCGTGCAACCGATCGCGCTGGAAGCGGACCAGATCTACAACCTGGCCTGCCCTGCCTCGCCGGTGGCGTATCAGTATAACCCGATCAAGACGATCAAGACATCCACGGTCGGCGTCGTGAATGTGCTCGGGCTGGCCAAACGTTGCAAAGCCCGCATCCTGCACGCATCGACATCGGAAGTGTATGGAGACCCCACCGTTCATCCACAGCCAGAAAGCTACTGGGGCAACGTCAATCCGCTCGGTCCGCGCAGTTGCTACGACGAGGGCAAACGAGTCGCCGAGTCACTGTGCATGAACTATCACCAGGAGCACAATCTGGAAGTCCGCATCATCCGGATCTTCAATACGTATGGCCCCCGGATGGATCCGAACGACGGGCGAGTGATCTCCAACTTCATTACGCAGGCCCTGCGTGGTGAATCGCTGACCATTTATGGCAACGGCCTGCAAACGCGATCGTTCTGTTACGTGGATGACTTGCTGCGCGGCATGATGCTGTTGATGGACCAGGACAAAGAAACAGGCCCCGTCAACATCGGCAATCCCGGCGAATACACGATGCTGCAGTTAGCCGAGCAGGTCTTGAAGCAGATTCCCGAATCAAAATCCAAGATCGTGCATGTATCGCTGCCGCAAGACGACCCCAAGCAGCGCTGTCCCGACATCACCAAAGCCCGTTCGCTGCTGGGCTGGTCGCCGACCGTTGATCTGCAGGCGGGTCTCGCGAAGACGGTTGAGTACTATCGCAGCGAACTTGCTCGAGTCTAACAACCTCGCCCGATCTTCCTGAACATCACATCAGACGATTCGCCACATTCATTCGGAGCGAGATGCATGACGACACGCAAAGGAATTATCCTCGCCGGGGGATCGGGAACTCGACTGCATCCGTCCACGCGAGTCGTCAGCAAGCAGCTCATGCCGGTGTACGACAAGCCGATGGTCTACTATCCGCTGTCGACCATGATGCTGGCCGGGATCCGTGAGATCCTGGTGATCAGCACCCCTCAGGATCTCCCTTCGTTTCGCCGACTGCTCGGCGATGGCAGTGAGTGGGGGCTGAAGTTCGCGTATGCCGAACAGCCAGAGCCCAAGGGGATCGCTCAGTCCCTGATCATTGCGGAAGACTTTCTCAGCGGTCAGCCATCGTGCCTGATCCTGGGTGACAATATCTTCTACGGCCATAACCTGGCGCAGTCTCTGCAGTCGGCAAACTCGATTCAGACGGGGGCCACCGTCTTCGCCTACCACGTTCGTGATCCCGAGCGTTATGGCGTCGTCGTGCTCGATGCCGCCGGCAAGCCAACGGAACTGGAAGAGAAACCCGCGGTCCCCCGCTCGAACTATGCCGTTACCGGATTGTACTTTTACGACAGCGAAGCCCCCGCGATCGCCCGCGCCCTGAAACCGTCGCCCCGCGGCGAACTCGAAATCACCGATGTGAATCGAGAATACCTGCAACGCGGAACCCTTAGCGTTGAAGTGTTCGGTCGCGGAACCGCCTGGCTCGACACCGGAACCCATCAGTCCTTGCTGGAAGCGTCAAACTTTGTGAGCGTCCTGGAAACGCGACAGGGCTTAAAGGTTGCCTGCCCGGAAGAGATCGCGTGGCGCATGCACTATATAGATGCCAATCAGTTGCGACGGCTGGCAGAGCCCATGAAAAACAATTCCTACGGACAATACCTGCTGGAACTGGCAGTTTCTGCCGATTGATGTCTCAGGGTCTGGCTCCGCCCCATAAGTGAGCGACAGAACGGTCAATGACTGGCCGTTTTTGGCAACGTGTCAGGATGACCAACCATCTCCTTGACAGTTGAACCACATCGCGCGCCGTCATTTACGGCCTCTCATCCGGAAGCGTCCGCTTATCCCAGTTGATATCGCAAATTTGGGCTTCCACACACTGTGGTTCCAGCCTGTCGTTACGGGTATTAACGGCAGGACCAAAACACTCGCCCGCAAACTACGGCAACTGAGATACCTCTCCCATCTTGCCTCGTAATCGTGGCGAATCGATCGCATTTGGCCGTCAAACTCGTGTGCATCTTGACCAAGCGGCATTAACGCTTCAACCGGCACCGAAATTGACGTAAACACATTGCGAAATAACGGTTTGAGAGATTCAAGGCTGCTGCCCCTCCCTACCGATCAATTGTGCTAGTCCCGCCAAAACGAACCGATGCGATCCACCCGGAGACAATGGGTGGATCGTTCGAAAGATACATGGCGCCGAGTTGGCGCCTGCGGAAGTTGTTTTGTGGACGACGTACGTTCGACGGTCGTAACGACCGGAACGAGGTGATGGCCCAGCCGAGGTAATTGCGACGCGCGTCGCAGGCGGCGCGGTTCAGCCGCCTGGAATTCCACGACTGACCGACACCTAGGTTCCGTGGGTTAGGACGACCCAAGGTTCGAGATTCCCAAGGGAAGGAGACGTTCTTCTATGCGATGGATCAAGATGTCTGGGGCTGTGCTCGCTGCGATGAGCATGGCCAGCCTGGCTGAAGCCGGGTGGTTACATGGCAATTCGGGGTGCTGCGGCGCCTCGAAAGCCAGCTGTTGCACGTCTTCGTGCACGCCGGCTTGTTGCCGACCGGTGATCGTGAAGCCTTGTTGCCCAACGGTCCATACTTATCAACGACGATGTTCGGACATCAAGCCACCATGCTGCGACAGCAGCTGTGCTCCAGCGAGCTGCTGTGCTCCAGCTGGTGCCGGCAACTGTGCACCAGCATGTGCCGCTCCTGCTGCAGCCTGTGCTCCAGCTTGTGCTGCTCCTGCCGCTTGTGCTCCTGCTTGTGCTGCTCCAGCAGCCTGTGCCCCAGCCTGTGCTGCTCCTGCTGCCGCCTGTGCGCCAGCTTGTGCCGCTCCTGCTGCTAACTGTGGTCCTGCTTGTGCTCCAGGTTGTGCTGCTCCCGCAGCCAACTGTGCACCAGCTTGTGCCGCTCCTGCCGCGAACTGTGGTCCAGCCTGTGCTCCAGGTTGTGCCGCTCCAGCAGCTAACTGTGCTCCAGCTTGTGCGGCTCCTGCTGCCAACTGTGGTCCAGTTGGTCCTGGTTGTGCTGCTCCAGCAGCTGCTTGTGCTCCAGCCTGTGCCGCTCCAGCCGCTAACTGCGGTCCGGTCGGTCCTGGTTGTGCTGCTCCAGCCGCTGCCTGTGCTCCAGCTTGTTCCGCTCCAGCCGCTGCCTGTGCTCCAGCTTGTTCCGCTCCAGCCGCTACCGGCTGCTGCTCAACGGGCTGTGGTACAAAGGGTTGCTGCTTCAAGGGTCTGCATGGCTTGTTCGGCAAGTCCTGCTTCAAGAAGTCATGTTGCTCGTCAACATGTGCTCCTGCCTGTGCCGCTCCAGCTTGTGCTGCACCAGCGTGTGCCGCTCCAGCCAGCTGCACGACTAGCTGCACGCCAAAGTGCTGTGCTGATCCCTGTGCAATTGCTCAGTTGATCTACACATCGCAAACCGCCTGCTACGCTCGTCAACGACGTGCTGCCATCCGCAAGCTGGGCAATCGTTATGATTGCATCTGCAATCCAGAGATCATGACGGCCTTCGTCTACGCTCTGAATGATGCTGATGAACGCGTCCGACGTGAAGCTGCCGATGAAATCGGCGATCAAGTTCGCAAGAACTGCTGCTGCTGCCCCGAAGTCACCGCCGCCCTGACCTGTGCTCTGGGTGACTGTGATCGTGGTGTGGTTCGTCAAGCTGAACAGGCTCTCCGCCTGTGTGGATACGACGTTGTTAAGGGTTGCTGCGACAAAGGTTGCACGACCGCTGGTTGCTCGACTGGCTGCAGCAATGGCTGTGCCCCAGCCGGTGGCCCAGCAGTTGCCCCAATGAATGACAACGCCGCTCCTGCTCCAGTTCCACCAGAAGAGAAGAAGGCTTCCAACAGCCGCCCAAGCCGCATGTCCACCCTGCTCGGTCTCTTGAACTAGTTAGCGGGTTGGCCTAAGCGATAACCAATCCAAAAAGATTGGGGTACTACAGTAAACAGCGGCCCCTGGAAATTTCCAGGGGCCGTTTTCGTTTGCATCTTCAAATGCGAATAGGGAAACTTCCTTCGGTTGGATTTCTGACTTCGCAGCCACTCCCTCCAGATTGGCTGCCATTAGCAATCCCCAATCTCTGGCGAGATTGGCTTCCCGACATCCTCAGATCGATGGATCGAATTCATGACGCGCAGCAAGGTGGTGCAGATTCTGAAAACAGTCTCTCCCGGAACCGAAGTCGATCTTCGCGGTTGGGTCCGAACCAAGCGGGAGTCCAAGCAGGATTTCGCCTTTCTGGAAGTCAACGACGGCAGCTGCATGGCCAACGTGCAAGTCGTCGTCGATGCCAGCGTCCCCGACTACGCCACCTCGATCAAGCAGATCCATACCGGTGCCAGCGTCGCCATCATTGGCGAAGTCAAAGAGTCGCCCGGCAAAGGCCAACGCGTCGAAGTTCATGCGCGCAGCCTGAAAGTCCTGGGGACCGCCGACCCGCAGACTTACCCTCTGCAGAAAAAAGGACACAGCTTCGAGTTCCTGCGCGAGAAAGCGCATCTGCGTCCACGAACGAACACCTTCGGAGCCATCGCCCGAGTTCGCAACGCTCTGTGCGCATCGATCCATCACTTCTTCCAGGAACTCGGTTTCCTCTATGTGCAGACGCCGATCATCACGACCAGCGATTGCGAAGGAGCCGGCCAGGTCTTTCAAGTGACCACGCTCGATCTCGCGAAGCTGCAGACTTTCAAAGGTCCGGTCAACTACGAACACGACTTCTTTGGCAAGAAGGCCGGACTGACCGTCAGCGGGCAACTCGAAGGCGAAATCTTCGCGACGGCCGTCGGCGACGTTTATACGTTCGGCCCCACCTTCCGCGCGGAAAACTCCAATACGACGCGACACCTCGCCGAGTTCTGGATGGTCGAGCCCGAGATGCCGTTTTACGAACTCGAAGACAACATGGACCTCGCCGAAGCGTTCGTGCGAAAGGTTGTCAAAGATGTGATGGAGAACTGCGCTGAAGACCTGGCGTTCTTCAACGAGCGGATCGAACCGACGCTGCTGGCCTCACTGCAGAACATCGTCGAACACGACTTCATCCGCCTCACGTACACCGAGGCGGTCGACATCCTGGAAAAATCCGGACAGAAGTTCGAATACCCCATCAGTTGGGGCAAGGACCTGCAATCCGAACACGAACGCTTCCTGACCGAGCAGCATTTCAAGCAGCCGGTAATCCTGACCGACTACCCGCGCGAGATCAAATCGTTCTACATGCGCTGCAACGAAGACGGCAAAACCGTGCGGGCAATGGATGTCCTAGTTCCGCGTATCGGCGAAATCATCGGCGGTAGCCAGCGCGAAGAGCGCCACGCAGTCCTGATCGACCGCATGAAAGAATGTAACTTGAATCCCGAAGACTACTGGTGGTACTTGGAACTGCGCCAGTACGGCACCGTCCCACACAGTGGCTTCGGCCTGGGCCTGGAACGCACCGTCCAGTTGGTCACCGGCATGACCAACATCCGCGACTGTATCCCCTTCCCCAGAACACCCAAGAACGCGGACTTTTGATGAGATGCTATAGATCCCAGTGGTCGCATAAGTCCTATCGCTTCGAATTGATAGGACCTATGGGACCGATAAGAACTATATTCCCAACGACGCCATCATTTCCCAACCAGATGCGGTTCGATCAGTTCGTTCCAGATCCGATACCCCGCATCGGTCATGTGCAGGTTGTCTTTCTGGAACAGTTCGGGATTGGGCATCCCGTCTTCGCCGAGCATCGCCGGCCAGACATCCACAAACGTCTGATTCGTCCCCGCCATCACTTCCGCTCGCAGTAGCTGATTTGCCTCCAATGCCGCCTCGCGTAGTTTCCACCGACTGGGACTTGGCTTCAGGCCGATCAACACAATCACTGTCTCTGGCAATGTGGCCTGCACCTTGTCGCGGAAGATTCGGTATCCATCTCGTACCTGAGTCGGCCTGTTCTTGTTCGCGATGTCATTATCGCCCGCATACAGGACGATCACCTTCGGCTTCGCTGAAAGTACGATCCGATCGACATATCGAGCCGAATCAGCCATCTCCGATCCGCCAAAACCGCGGTTGAGACAACTACGATTCGGAAACGAACTCCCCAGCTTCCACATCCGGATGCTGGAGCTACCAATAAAGGCATTCGCCCCTTCGGCCGGAGGCGACTTCTGATCTGCCTCCTCAAACTTCCGAATCTCGGCTTCCCACTTATCCACTGCCGGCTTCGCGTCTTGCGCAGGAAGGACAGCGCACAAACCCAATACCCACACCGCTAAAGCCGTCTTGATCGCTCTATTTTTCATTCCGGTTGTCTCACCTGTGCCGAGAAATGGGACGCTGTATCCATTTAGCATGTCTCGATTTCCGAAAAACGCAACTCGACTCCCTTCCCTTCCCAAGAGTGGCCGATATACTACTTGTCTCCTCCCACAAAGAGGAACACCCTGACGCGGGGTGGAGCAGCCCGGTAGCTCGCGAGGCTCATAACCTCGAGGTCGTAGGTTCAAATCCTGCCCCCGCCACTTGAAGAACAAACAGCCCTTTACCGATCTCGGTAAAGGGCTGTTTGTCTTTATCACAGTAAGGATTGCGCGTTCGGAAGAGGCGAAACCCAGAAGCTCAACTGGTTCGGGATCTGAGAGAACGTATCCGCAACGCATTCGTCTAATGGGCGCTGCTGAGTTCAATTTTCCTCTTGCCGTCAAACTGGCCACTGTTCTGCGTCTTCATTCGATCGCGTCATTTAGTGATCACTGGTCGGAACTACTCTTTGATTTCACTTCCGTCCTGCGCGACTCCAGGGATTTCGGCCGGAGCATTGGAGCCGGTGTACGGTTGATTCCAGCCGTATTGGACGGGTGCGCCCTCCCAGGCGGTGGTGCCGTCGATCGTCAGCGAGATCGTCGCTGCACCGGCGAGGCGGCCCGCGGCGTAGCTCCACGTCTTGCCATCCGACTCGACGAACAGAACGGCCTCGGGGTTCGTACCGTAGGCGGCGATGAAGATGGCTCCATCGGCGCGGTCGGCCGACGAAGGCGTGTAGCGATCGATCGGTTGCGGCAGCAGACGCAGTTCGCACTTCTCCGTGCCGACCAGTTCTTCGCCCCCGAATCGTTTGGCGATCGCTCTGAGTTGCAGCAGTCGGCGTTGAGGCGTTTCGTCGGGCGCTTGAGTACCCGGAACCGGTTTGAATTCCAACGTCGTTCCTTCGGGAGCCCACTGCATGTCGCCGCCGGTCGCGGTGAATTTCGTCGATGACAGCGAAAGGTACTCATAGACAATGCGAGGCTTACCATAGTACTGTCGATGGAGTTCCGTGGTGATGATCGCCCTCGGCCGTCCTTCTTCGCCCAGCTTCCAAACCGCCGCTGCAACGTATTGGCGAGCCGGGTCCGTGTAGCGAAAGATCGGCTTGGCTGAGAACAACTCGGGAAAGCCCTCAGTATCCGATTTCACCTTCACAGTTGCCATGCGTTTTTCCATCACCTCGTAACGCTTGGCGGTTAGTTCCGCGTCCTTCGTCTTTTCGGGTTCATCCGCCCAAGTGATCATGGCTGAAGACATCAGCGCTGCCGCGGCCAGGAATTCGCACGCGAAGAACTTTCTCCTGAATCGCATTCTTTCATCGTTTTGAGGCGAAAAGCAACGGGTCAATTTCAGCGGGGTCTTGCAACTCATCCCTTCGGAACGAGTTCACTGTTTTTTGAAATGTCCTTCTTCGCCAGAGACTGCATAGCGGTTTCACGGCGGACTTGTTCGAAGAGCGGACAGTTTCCTCCGACTCAGTTGCGCTCTATCCGGAGCGATTCAAGCAGTTGTCCCACTCGATCTCGCGTGACGCCGAAAGCTGCTGCCATCTAGCGAGCGCGACACGTTGAATCACAGTTCGAAGAAAACATCCCTTAAACGTGCAGGTGCAGCTTATCGCGACCACTATCTCGCTTTTGCCAGTACCAATGGCCTATGTGCCGCAGTTTTCCCGGCTCTTCCCGAAGTTCGACAAACAGGAACGGGTCACACGAAACCACCACGATTGGCACGAACAGTAGTGGGACAAATTTGATGACGAGCAGTGGAGCGGCGGTTGCTCCTACGAATGAAGACGCCGCTGAAACAGCCGGAGTGTCGAAAACCGTTCGAGTCGCTTCCAGGATCTGTCCAAGCCACGTCTGGTGTTCAGGGACTATTGTTGTCGCATAGCCATAGCGACCATATTCCCAGTCAGCCGTAAATCGGGCACGATCACGTCTGCGAGAATCCTCCCGGCTGCGCTGCCAATACCGTGTGATCCCGTGGCAGATAGATTGAATCCGTCGTTTGACTGCCAAGCCGAATTGCCAGCAAAAAGCAGCGATGCTGGCGAACACCATGACGATTCGAAAGCACCAGAGCCAACGCAGCGCGAGTTGCTGCGCCGCTTCTATTCGGCGGCGCGCCTCTCGGCAAACCTCGTCTGCCGTTACGGGAATGGGCAGTCCGTCGGCATTCTTTTCATCACTGAATAATGGCACTCCGTACCAGATCGTCGCGTCGCGATGGTACATGCGAGCCTCAAACAAAGCCTGCTTGACCTTGGGCGGAGGATTATCGGGAATTCGTTTGGGATTGCGTGTCAACGTCATCACCAGATCGCTGCGTCCCTGAATCCAGAGTGACTTCTCGATCAGATGCACGATCTGGTACTCGTCGTACCATTCCGAATGGCTCTTCAACTGACCCGTAACGAACTTCGGGTCTTGAATTTGCTTACGCGTGGCTATTGAGGCCAGGTCGACGGCGAAACGAGTGATGGATTCCGGCTTGATGATCCGGATCTTCTTCTTGGCCAGTCCCTGCAATCCAAACGGGGATGAATCCTCAAAACCTGAGCCATCGTCGGAGAATTGATCCAATTCGGTGTCGAGTTGACGAGCGGCCGCTGGACTGGACATCGCGAATTTCCTTCAAAAGCACAAAATGAAACAGCTAAGTCACACGGACTTTCCTGCGAAGGAACTAACAAAGGCCTAATTACCCAAATGCAACTGCCACAACGAGTTGTACCTTGTCGAAATCTCAGTGGATGTCGACCTCACCCGTAGACCTTCCAGAAAAACAGCATCAATCATTGCGTCTCAGACTGCCGCCAGTTGTCGACGCCACCGCTGGTAAGCAACGAATCTCGCGGGAAAAGGATCAAAAAATGTCGTGGTCACCTCACAGCGAGCAATTCCATCTTCAATAGTAGAATCGCCGCGCAAGTCGCACCGGTACCTGCCGTCAGTTCAAAGTCCTCAGTGCAGGTACCAACCCCGCCCACCCACCCGCTCTGGAAGCATCGTCAAGCCGTCGCGCGATTCTATCGGCCTACACGGGACGTGGCTTCTTACGGGGGCGTTTGCCCCATTTGTCGGCATCTCCAAAGTCGATGAAGCGGTGGATCAGGGCTTCGTCGACGCGAGGGCAAACGATGTCGCCTGCGAATCGCAGCATGTTGGTGATGTCGAAGGTTGGGTCGGTCGTGGCGTACGATTCGTACAGATCGAGCGATTCGTCGGCCTTCTGTTCCGCGTCGTTCCGTTCACTGGCGGCCAGCGGACCGACGAACTCGGCTCCATAGACATGGAAGTAGCTTTCCACAGCCTTGATCAAATCACGAGGCGTCATCGGATGCGTTGGCGACAAATGATAGGTCCCGCCATGGGCAGCCTGCGTCTCGTACAGGCGAACCATCACGGCCGAGACCCAATCGACCGTCACCATGTTCCGTTGCTCGTCACCGGTCATGTTCAGGCGTAGAGGCACATGACGCCTGCCATCCGGGCCAGGCTCCATGTTCTTGAACAGGACCGCCATGAACTTCAAATGATGAAGGAGACCGTGATACGTGTTCGTATATCCCGTCACTGAATCGCCGACGATCACCGCAGGCCGATAGACGGTCGGAGTGTCGAGGCAATCAGAGTTGCGTACCAATTGCTCCGCCAGGAACTTGCTCTGTTCGTACTCGTTGCGGAACTCCTGCCCCGCATCCAATTCGTCTTCGAGGATGACCCCTTCGCGGTTGCCGCAGACATAAGCGGTTGAGACGTAGTGGAACTTGCGAATACCAACGTCGCGACAGAATTCGATCACATAGCGAGTGCCGCCGAGATTTGTACGCCAGGGTTCTCCGGCTCGATCCGCACCGCGGAACGTCAGTGAAGCGGCGTTATGAATCATGGTGTCGCAGTGCTCGGCAACCCATGCTCGACCTTCGTCGTTCAGGCCAAGGCCAGCAGCCGTAACATCCCCTTCCAGACAGATCGGCCGCGGCAAGGTGACTTCGCCGCGCTGGTCCCACATGCGCACGATTTCTTCAATGCGATCGGCGGCAGTTTGTTCGCCATCGCTACGAACGATAACGGCAACCGCATGGCCGCGCTGCAAGAGGTCGCGTAGCAGATAGCGCCCGACAAGGCCCGTCGCACCGGTTAACAACAGATATTTCATGACATTCTCGTTCTGACCAGCCTCAGCGCGACATCGGCTGGGCTTGCGGCTTCCACATTCCCAACTCGATCAGATCACCACTCACAGGACGCGGCTTGAGAGCACCCTCGGGGCAGACCTGAACGCACAGGGTGCAGCCCACGCAAAGATCCTGACTGATCTTGGGGGCGTATCGCCCTTGGAATTCCTGCGGTTCAATCGCAACACAACCGACCTCGAAGCAGTCACCACATCCGGTGCAAGCTTCGGCGTTCCATTGAGCCCGCTGCACAGGCGGCTTGGGCTTGATCAGCAGGCAAGGGGCTCGACTAATGACCACGGCCGGCCCGGCGTAGTCCAAGGCTTCTCGCAATATCGCTTCGGTCTCTTCTAGGTTATAGGGATCGGCCACGCGCACCCATTCGACACCCAGCGCCCGAACGAGCTTCTCCAGATCGATTCCATGGCCCGCCGAGTTCTCGCCTTGAGCGAGCTTCCCATTGCCCGAGTGACCCTGCAATCCGGTCATCGCTGTCGTGGAATTATCCATGATCAGGATCGTCCCTCGACCGCCGTTGTGGACGAAGTCCAACAGTGGCGCCAGTCCGGAATGAAGCAGCGTCCCGTCGCCGATAATCGCCAGAACCTTGCCGTGCGACTCTTCTCCCAGAGCCTTCTCCATGCCCAAGGCCGTGCCGATGCTGGCCCCCATGCAGACGACGGTGTCGATCGCATTCCAGGGCGAGAGCGAACCCAGCGTGTAACAGCCGATATCCCCGGCCACGGTGACGCCCAGACGAGCAATCGCGGTATAGACGCCCAGATACTGGCAGCCAGCGCAAATGCGAGGAGCCCGCGGCGGAATCGCTTCGTCGCCTTTTTCGAGCGGCTGTGGCGTTCCACGAGCCAGGCTGCGTTCGATCCGCTCGGGCGAGAGCTCACCAACTCGAGGCAACCAATCGGCTTGTTCGACAGTGACACCCAAAGCCCGAATCTGTTCGTCGAGGAATGGGTCTAATTCCTCGATCACCAGCAAGCGATTCACTTCAGTGGCGAATTCCCTAATCAGTTTGGCAGGCAACGGAAACGTCTGTGCGAGCTTCAAGATGGACGCGTCAGGGAACGCTTCCCGCACATAGTTATAGGCCATCCCCGCTGTCACAATTCCCAAGTCGCGATCTCGGATCTCGGTGACGTTGAAAGGCAGCTTCTCGGCATTCTCTGCGAGTGCCAGCAGGCGGTTTTCAATTACCGAGTGTCTGAGCAGCGCTTGCCGTGGCAGCAGCACGAACTTGTCGAAGTCGCGAACGAACCCGCTGGCGCCCCTTGGATTCTTTGGTGGCGTCCCCAGCCTGACAACGGTCTTCGAATGACAGAGGCGCGTCGTCAATCGGAGGATTACCGGTGTATCGAACTGTTCACTCAGTTCGAACGCATAAGCCATCAGATCTTTGATCTCCTGGCTGTTCGACGGCTCCAGCATCGGTAGCTTCGCGGCCCGTGCGTAGTGCCGACTGTCTTGCTCGTTCTGCGAACTGTTGGCCGAAGGATCGTCGCCGACGACGATGACTAACCCACCATTGATGCCAGTATAGGCTGACGAGAACAGCGGATCTGCGGCGACATTCAGTCCAACATGCTTCATCGACACCAGGGCTCGAGCCCCGGCAAATGCGGCCCCCAGCGCCGTCTCCAGCGCGACCTTCTCATTTGCGGACCACATCGCCTTGATCGAATCATAGGTGGCGAGTGTCTCCAAAATCTCCGTGCAGGGGGTCCCGGGATAGCTTGTTGCCACGGTGACACCACATTCGTACCCTCCTCGTGCAACCGCTTGATTGCCGGAGAGCAGAACTCGCTTGCTGGTGATTGGACTGAAAGGAGGCGAAGAGGTTTGAGAGTCACTCGACGTCATTGTCACCGAATCCAATCGGAGAAAGTTACACTACGCAACTTCGAGGCAGTCGGTGGCACTGCGTACCACGACGGACGAATCGATGAACCAGGCAAGGGTCTTCAGCAGTGTGCCAGGTCCCACTTCCAAAAACGGAGACGTGTTAACACCACTGAGGGTACAAAAGCTCTGTTGCCACCGCACGGGCTGCGCCAGAAAAATTGAGAAAAAGCGATGGACTTCTGTGGCGGTGCCCAACTTGTTTGCGCAGTCGCATGCCACAAATGGGACCTTCGGGTCCGACCAGGATACCTGATCCAGCCGTAGCTTAAGCTTGTTGGCGACCTCTTGCATCCAGGGGGTATGGATGGCCCGACCGGTGGGTAGTCGCTTAGCCTGTTTTGCACCACGGACCAAGGCCGCGTGTAACACGTCGTCCACGTCTTTGCCCGGCCCGCCAATGACAAACTGAGCCGGTGAATTGAAGTTCGCTATTGTGATTCCACTCTTCGCGGTCAGCGCATCTTCAACCGTCACCTCATCGAGCCCGATGATCGCTCCCATAGCCAGATCGTGGCCATCCGCCAGTTCTTCTAACAGCAGTTCCACATGCGTAATCAGTTCCAAGCCAGTCAGAAAATCGTAGACGCCTGCGACCCAGGCTGCAGACCAGGTTCCCAAGCTATGACCCAACACCGCGTTTGGAAAATGTCCGTGCTCTCGCAGCGCCGCCGCATAGGCGCAATTGATCACATAGATCGCCTGAGCTTCTTGACGCGGCGAGACAATCTTGCGACCGGAACCCTCGAGGCAAACGGGAGCCAGTGGATAGCCGAGCGCCTCTTCAGCCTGGCGAATCAGCTTTCCAGCGATCCCAGGTCGATCGAATAGATCATGTCCCATTCCGACATAGCGACATCCCAGACCAGGAAACAACCAATTCATGTGCGACAAAGTGTCGCCGCACTCTGCTCCCGGTGCTTGGGCAGACTCGAACCATAAACCTTCGGACATTCCAGCGAGTTGCTCCTGCCGCAACATCTCGTGTTGCTTCAAACCTGCTAGGACACCGTGTCCCACTAGTAGTGCTTCGTAGACCGAGACCGATTCAGATGCGGTGCCTGGACCACCTGCGGAGCCCCCGCGAGCCCACTCGGATAATCATAACGTTCGAAGACCGACTGCCAGCGATCGTAGATCCGCTGCTTGGTCTCTTCCGCCATATCAAACCGATTCTTACGGAATTGGCGGTGCAAATCGAGTTGACCGTCCAGTTTTATTCTCAATGCTTCGAAATCACCGAAACCAAACCGGGTATAAATCTTCTCGAGTTCCCCAACAGGATCCTGCTCCAGGGCTTCGTATTTCAGTTCATGAAACTGTTTCGGAGCCACCAAGTGCCGGCCTGCTTCGAAGACTTTGAACAGATGGTCGTACATCGTGCAAACATCTTCTTCCGCACCTTCGTGCCGCGGAACTCCCAAGGCATTCGACTCGAACAACCGGTCTCTCAGATGCATTGCCGAATTAAAGACATCATACGGGTTCCGCACGATGTGAATGAACTGGGCATCGGGAAACAGTTCCAGTAACAAGCGGATTCGGTACGTGTGTGTCGGCGACTTCAGCAACATCCGCTGTCCCGGCAGTGGTGCGCCTAACTTCTTCTCGTGACGCAGGGCCACCTTCTTCAGAAATGTGGTGAAGGCTGTCGTCCAGCGTTGTTTCTCTGGTGGAGTCAAATCCTGCAGTTCAAAGAATCGCTCGTACTTCCAGCGCTGTCCCTGATAGGCCAGCATCATGTACGGTGATAGTCCTGTCAGATTGCAAAGGGCCGTCTCATCTTCCTGCGGCGCGTCCCAACTGATGCGCATGTTGTCCATCGGCCGCGTCTTGGGCAGAATCCATCCCGTCAGGGGGGCCACCACAGGCTCGGTCAACAGGCAGTGATGTGGCGACAGGATTTGATACAGATTCGGGCAGATCATCCGTGGATCATTGGAAAGCAACTCGTGCAGCAGCGTCGTGCCACTGCGCCAATGCCCCAGGATGAACACAGGAGGATTCTGGAGTTCATACCGCTTCAGTTCAGCACCATGCACGAGATGCTCGATCACTTTGAAGACGGAATTGCTGACACTCATCCCCGACACGAGCGCCAGCCGCAAAGCCTGCGTCCAATGAATGGGTGGCACACCCGCTAGCAGGCGGCACCAGTTAGGGATATCCATCCCCTGCCAAATACTGAAAATTCCCTGCGATGAGCCGTATTTCTCTTGTCGGGATTCCACCCTCATTGTTCACCGTAGGCTTCTACTTGCAGGATATCCGTAACCTTTCTGAATCAGCGCGGCGACATCCTGTTCATCCGCTCTGAAATACGATTAAAGCGATCGACACGCCTCCGATCGTATTGCCACTTGTCGACCCGTAGCGAACATCTCGTGATTGACATTCCTTCCACGGCTCGACGTCGATGATTCGATGGCTTCCTGCCAGTACATATCATCGATTTCCATTCGCGTCGATAGCACCCCGAGCATGTAGAAATTCAGACTTCGCGGACAATTGGCCTGCCCAGTCGCCTCGGTCCCCGGAAACCAACTGATCCGGGGGTCATTCAGTTGCGCTGGAGAGGATGTCGACGCCGGCGATGCCGCCGTAGGTGGCTTGGCAACCGTAGGCTTGCGCCAAAGTCGATTGGCCAGAGCGATCCCATCGGGACGCAGGAACGGCAACTGCTTGAACGCCTCAAACCCTTCCAGCGACAGCAGCAGATCCACCGCCTTATGGCCACGATGTGTAGAATAGAGCCCCGTTCCCAGACGCACCTGGCATGAGACGCTGCCAAATCGCTGGCTTAGACCATGCATCTCACTCTGGCAGACATCATAACCCGCCAGCAGAGCTGCTTGAGCCAGCACCCCACTTGCCAGAACGACCCCCTGACCGCCCAATCCCGCAATCAAGGTTGTTGTCGTCTTACTATTTTCGAGGGTCACAAGTTGGACTCCTTGAAGAACTGATCAGTACCGGACAGGCAGACTACTGTGTGAGCGACCAGAAGGAAATTCGCTCCGAATGCGGTAACCACGAATCTCGCGAATCTGCACGAACAGGAAACCTAGGCGAACCACGGAATATGGCGATATGGCACAGCATCTAACCCTTCGAAGTCAATCGGCCGTTCCACTTCCAGTTCGCCCGCGATCGATCGCTCTCACGATCTCCAAGAGTGGCCGATGGGAATACGTTACAATCGTGCTGCGACCGCAGATCAAATCCCGGCAATTGTCGCCTTTGGGAACGCCGAGTGGAGTGATTACTAATGAGTATGTCGCGTCCCTACCCATCGCCCGAAGACTCGGCCAGGCACAAGGAGGCCGCACGAGGGATGATCCCCACAATTGAGGGGAAGCCTGCCGTTTACGTCATGGCGTTTGATGGAGAACTGATCATCTTCGTCAGTCGACAGACCAGCAACATTCAGATGGATGACGATATGATCATCTGGTCAAATGACTGGATTGACCCCATTGACGCTTGGGTTGACGATGTCGGGGAAGAACTCTCCATCAGTGAGGGTTGTCTGGAGGTTGCCCCCGGGTGGTGGTTCGATTGCTACTTCGGAGCATGGTTCATTTTCGAACCGGACATGGTCGCGAAGTCGCTCGCCGGGGATGACACCTGGGTCGGGCCCCATCTTGGAACAGATTGGCCGACCAGGCGTCCGTAGGGTGCGGGCCGCGGGGAACCGTTGACAATCACAGCGGGTCAAATGACTATTGCAGCCGGTTTATCGTGGTGACGGATTAATCCGAGCCTTCTTCATTCGAAGTGGATCCTGACCAGACATCTGGCAGCAGTCTATTCGCCGAAACGGCTCTCCCCATTTGCGAGGACGGTCCCGAAGTCGCCCTGTCTCAAGTTACAATTAGCGCGGAGCGGCAACTCATAAGAAGTGATTGCCCCCTGCTCCGCCAACTGTTCAAACCAAAACAATCAATCATCCACGGAACATTTCGATGATACGACCTCTGCAAACTCTCGGCATGATTCTGCTGTTGATGGTCTCGGTGGTGGATGCCGCTGAGGGGAAGAAGCCGAACGTGCTGTTCATTGCTGTGGACGACCTGAACGACTGGGTCGGCTTCCTCGATGGCAATGCGCAGACGATTACTCCCAATCTCGATCGACTGGCCGCTCGCGGCATGAAGTTCAACCGGGCTTACTGCGCTGCACCACTCTGCAATCCGTCACGTACATCGCTGATGACTGGCTTGCGGCCGTCAACCAGTGGAGTCTATACGAACAACAACGACTGGCGGCCGACGATTTCCGAAGACTTGCCCCTGACGACGACGTTCCGCAAGGCGGGCTACAATGTCGTTGGCGCAGGAAAGATCTATCACGAGAGTTTCGCTCGACGATCCGAATGGGACGACTTTCTCGCCAGCCCTGGCAAAGATCCAGTTCCAACTGGGGACACTGGCGTCGGAGGAATCAAGTTCGCACCACTCGACTGCAAGGACGAAGATCTGCGTGAGTGGAAGGTCGTGAACTACGGCATCGAACAGTTGCAGAAGAAACGCGAGAAGCCACTGCTGCTGACGGTTGGCTTGTTCAAACCACACATGCCTTGGAATGTTCCTCGCAAGTATTATGACCTGCACCCGCTCGACAAAATCGTGCTGCCCGAAGCACCGCCGGAAGACCTCGCGGACATTCCGCCCGCCGGGATCAAAATGGCCAAACCAGATGGCGACCATAAAGAGATGCTGGAATCGGGTCGTTGGAAAGAAGCCGTGCAGGCGTACCTCGCCGCCATTTCGTTCACCGACGGACAGATCGGTCGCCTGCTCGACGCGCTTGACAAGAGCCCCGAACGAGACAACACGATCATCGTCCTGTGGGGCGATCACGGCTGGCACCTTGGAGAGAAACAGCACTGGCGGAAATTTTCCCTGTGGGAAGAAGCGACCCGCGCCCCGTTGATCTGGGTCGTGCCTGGCATCACCAAGCCAGGCACGTCGAGTGACCGTACCGTCGACTTCATGTCGATCTACCCGACACTCACCGACCTCGCAGGGATTCCCACACCCAAGCATGTCGAAGGTAAGAGCCTCCGTTCGCTGCTGGCTGACCCGAAATCAGAATGGACACAACCAGCGATCACTACCTTTGGCTTCAACAACCATGCCGTCCGCACGGAAGGCTGGCGCTATATCCGCTATGCCAACGGCGACGAAGAACTCTACGACGAGACTGCAGATCCAAAAGAATGGACGAACCTGGCTAATCGCCCCGAACACGCAACGAAGAAAGCCGAACTCGCGAAGTTGCTCCCGGCCCAGAACGCCAAGGAAGTCACCAAGCAGGCCGCCGCAAATCCGAGACGTGCGCAGCGCCGCGCGAACGCAGCTGTAAACTAGACTAATGGACGTCACAAAACGGAAGGTGATCGAGGCGGCTGGCTGGCTGGAAGGTCGGCGATGCTGCTCAATAGCTCATGTCACACTCCGACAGGAACTTGACGGCATTTCACTGAGAAATACACTCTCACCGTGATCTGTTCTGATTAAACACCCGAATCAGACTCGTCCGGAGGACCATATTACGGACTGGCAGCGGAGGATCGGTCTGGTAGCATGAAGGCGTTGGACATTTCACTTGGTTCGCTTCACGCACCCGCGGCTCATCGGACGCACAATCAGGGAAGACACCTCATGTGGACCAGCCTTCGCTTCCGTCTCGCATCGTTCTTCGTGGGCCTGCTGTTCTGTGGATCGGTCGTCCTCGCACAGGAAGCGACGCATCCCGATAAGCATCAGGCGGCCGATCATGGCGATGCTCACGCTGTGGATGCGCAGGAATTCGCGAGAGAAGAGCTTCGTTCTCACCGGCAGGAATCATATGTGGGGTGGATGATCCGCTCCATGGGACTAGTCGGCCTGCTCGTCTTGGGAGCGGGGTTCACCTGTTTTGTGCTGACGCTGTTCATCGTGATTCGTGGCCAAGGCCCGTTCGCGTGCGCTGCGCTCGTGTTCATCGTGCCGATTCCATTCTGGCTCGGCCTGTTCGGTACGTTAAAAGGGCTGATCGCGTCGCTCCAAGTCATCGCGATGAGCGACGCCGCTATCAAAGCATCTGAGATCTCCGACGGTGTCGCCTCTTCGCTGCTCAACCCGATGCTCGGCCTGGTGATGATGGCTCCCAGCTATCTGGTGGCGACGCTGGGGTCGATCTTCCGTTCGTTTGTCAAACCCGCAGTTAAACCGTAGAGATGTTGAGTCGTAGGGCGTGGAGTCTTCGGAACCCACCATGATTTCGCAGATCGCGCTGGTGGTGCGTTCCGAAGACTCCGCGCACCCTACCGCTCTCCGCTCCAACGCTGACAAGAGATTGACAGCGAACCCTTGAGAAGTAACATCACATGCGTGTTACAGCAGCGATCACGAAATTGACTTGCGAGGGCCACGATGGAATACACAGACACTCGGTTTGTCGAAGCGTTCCGAGCTGCTGACCTCATCGAGGCGCACACGATTCAAATCGCAATGGAAGCCGCCGGCATTCAAGCCGAGATCGACGGCGAAAGCCTCCAAGGTGGTGAATATCCTCTGGGCTGGTGTACTGCTCCTCGGCTTTTGGTAGCGGAATCGCAAGTCGACACTGCCCGAGAAATCATTCTGCGGGCACAGACCCGCAGGATTGCCAACCTTCGCGAAGACGAGAATGACGAGCCACTTCGTTGCTTGGCCTGTGGGCAGACAATGGGGAAGACAGACAACTGCTCAGCGTGCGGCTGGACATACCAGGCCGAGACGGTGGGCCAAGACAAGTAGTGGACGACCTACGATGCTGAGCTTTCCGTTGAGACATCGTCTGTCGTTTCCTGCACCAGTTGCAACAGATCGCTTAGGTTCTTTTCGATTGTCTGGGAGATGTCGTCCAGAGGCAGGTGGCCGAGCCTGTTGGTTGCGAAGGGTTGTTGCAGTTCGACCCCTGTCTGGTCGAGTGCCAGGATCGGGTAGGCCACAAACATCGTCACGAGCGGTGTTAAGGCACCGACCTTGTCCAGCAGTGCAAATGGCAGCGCCGCCAGGAACAGGAAAATGAATCGCCGGATCGTAATGCCGTAGACACGCGGCAGCGGCGTCTTGAAGATCCGTTCACATGCTCCGATGTGATCAATCAACGTGGCTCGCTCCTTGTCCACCTGCAGAAAAGCCATGCGATCCATGCTGCCGTCGTCTACGGCCTGACGAAGCATCTGCGCCAGCGTAAGCGCGACGACAGTCGGCATATGTCCCGCAGCCACAATTCTTGTCACGTCTTCATTGTTGAGTAATGCCGCCACTGCCGGTAGATCACGTTCCCCCCGCAGACTGCAACGCGCGACATGCGGAAAGGCGGCAACCCAGCGCACGAATCGGGCCTGCCAGAGGGGATCACTCGGGCCATATGACAGACCGCTGATTGCCAGATTCCGAGATTGATTGACGATCCCGCCCCAAAGCTTGCGGGCCTCCCACCAACGGTCATATCCAGCGTTAGTGCGCAGCACGAGCAACAGGCCTAGGACAGCACCTGCCACTTCATACGGCGCTACGGCCAGATGAAAGTCAAATTCATGGGTCACTTCGTTAACGATCCAGATCGCCGCCGCGATCGCCCCAAACGTCAACACGCGTGGAAGCACTTGCAGAGTCACCGAGCCGCGCAGGGCAAACACCTCGCGCCAAAAATTTTCGAGTTCACGCGCAGAAGCCATTAAACCTGCTTTCGATACGAAATCACTGACGACCTGATCACGTTGCCTGGCCCGGCTAACATAATCTAGGGGCTGCGGCCCATGGGTCAATGCGAACAACAGACCGAGGTGAACGAAATCGCCAGCGAACGGATCACGGAACTGCGTCTCTCGATGGATCAGGTACTCGTTCAATCTCGATAGATTTCCACCTTCGCCCAGCGCGCGTGAGCGGATCGCTGAGAAAGCCACAACTTTCCGGATCGTTGAGCGGGTCAACGTAAGCGGCAACCTGCTTGTTCGGTGATCAAAGTCTTCGCGAGTCCAGTGCCCAAGAAGACTATTCACCTTCTTAAAGACGGCGTCGGGTTGCGGCCGGATGTCGGTCAGTACCAGCGCCAATGTGTTATCCCGGTTTCGTGGGCAGTTCTGCAACTGACGTAACCACACAGGAATCTGCTGCGTGAGCAGTATCTCGCGCAAAGACTCGGGAGTTGTCGAGAAATCAAAACCCTCCAGCGGCTGATGCGCCGCGAGTGTCGTCGCGTGGAACTCGGCGTCCTAGGCTCACATCCTTATGGCACCTTCGACTTCATCTGGAACGAGTACCCTACTCATTTCAGGTTGGACCGAAATCTCTGATACTACAACCCAGTCAAGTCTTGCCAAATCAGAACTCGTTCCACTCTCGAATCACCGTCAAGGACAATTCCAACGCGTGACACTGCGGTCACGAGACCATTCCTAATGCCTGCTTTGTCTGTACGACGACAGTCGAGAAATCGTAGGTGTTCGTGCTCTTTTATCACGTCACCTTCCGCATCACGCTCTCGCGTGCGAAAAGCACCATCCTGCACCCGAGTACAAGTAAATCCGTTTGCCTCCATTAGCCGGCGTGCCGTTGACTCACTCGCTCCAACGGGGACCTTTTCAGTAACCTCAAAAGGACTGATGTTCTTCGGCGCACCATGACAACCGATGCCTGCGACTAAAAGCAGTACGATTGAAGAGATACGACAGGTGCGAACGACACAGGCCATCCCTTTCATAAATGCTTGGCAACTGATTGGATCGAGATCGTATCACCGACTCGATTCTCGACAAAGAGACGAATCGTTCGAACTGAACTCAAACCACTGTCGGCATCAATCAACCTTCAGTCCAGCCACATCTTGGCGCGGTGGCGCTCCGAACATGCGGCGATATTCTCGGCTGAACTGCGACGGGCTTTCATAGCCGACGCGGAACGCAGCCGTTGCCGCTTCCAAACCGTCACCCAGCATCAGCCGGCGAGCCTCTTCCAGACGCAGTCGTTTCTGGTATTGCAGCGGGCTCATCGCAGTGACGCTCTTGAAGTGCAGATGCAGTGCCGAGGGACTCATCCGGATGTGCTTGGCGAGGTCTTCAATCCGGAACGGGGCCGCGAAGTGATTCTTCAGCCACCTGATCGCCGCGGCAATACGCTGGGCTGGTGCACCAGGTGCCGCGATCTGTCGCAGCCGCAGCCCTTGTGGCCCAGTCAGCACTCGGTAGGTAATCTCGCGTAGCACGAGTGGCGACAGCGACACAATGTCCTGCGGATAATCGAGCATTGCGACAAGTCGAGTCACAGCGTTCAGCAGTGGCGGCTCAACGGGAGTCACCCCCATGCCACGCGCGAGTGGACCTTGCAGCGGGCCGGACACGGAGTCAGCCAATAGTTCTCCAACGACGGCGGGATCGATCGTGATCCGCAACACCAGGCATGGGCGGGTGGGCGACGCCTCAACGACTCGACCGGCAACAGGGAGATCGACCGACACAAGCAGAGAGTGCGCCGGATCGTACCGGTACGTTTCATCGGCCAGCAGCACCTCCTTGGCCCCTTGCGCGACAATACACAGCGAAGGCTCGTACACCACAGCAGTGAGATCCGTTGGGCCCGAGGAGCGATAGAGCATGAGCGCCGGTATGGCCGTGTTATACACGCCATCTTCGTTCGTCTGCCGCCCGATTGCCGATACGAGCGCTGCCAGGTCGTTCACCGTGTCACCTCTTCGCATGATTTGTCCACTACGGACGCTAAGTATAAGGGACAAGAGTTCTCACGGTTATCCTCCATTCCGAAAGTCGTGGAGGATTAGGCAATCGCTTCGGACGATCGTGCTACCGATTTTTTGCAAACTCGACATACCATGCTGGCGTCCACCGTGGCAGTTTCCATCTATTGCCAGCCTGTCCGCAAACCATCCACACGGAGCATTAATCAACATGTACAAAGCCAAAGCCTACTCTGCTGCCAGTGCAACCTCGCCCCTGGCTGCGGACACAATCCAGCGTCGCAATCCGACTGATCGCGACGTACAGATTGAAATCCTGTTCTGCGGCGTCTGCCATTCCGATCTGCATTACTCACGTGACGAATGGCACGCGATAATGCCCGCAGTGTACCCCTGCGTGCCCGGCCACGAAATTGTCGGTCGGGTGACCAATGTTGGATCAGGCGTGACGAAGTTCAAGCAAGGAGACCGCGTCGGCGTCGGTTGCCTGGTCGATTCGGATCATACCTGCCCCAACTGTCGCGCTGGCCTGGAACAGTTTTGCCCCAACCAGGTTCTCACATACGGTTCGCCAGACCGGCACAAGACAGCCGCAGTGACTTATGGAGGTTACTCAGAGAGCGTGGTCGTCGACGAAGGATTCGTGCTCCACATCCCGGCCAACCTCAATCTCTCCGCTGCCGCACCGCTGTTGTGTGCCGGCATCACGACTTACTCGCCGATGCGTCACTGGGGCGTCACCGAGGGCAAGAAAGTCGGCGTCGTCGGGCTGGGCGGATTGGGCCACATGGGAGTCAAATTCGCGCATGCCTTCGGAGCTCACACAGTCGTCTTCACGACATCGCCCAACAAGAAGGACGACGCCTTACGGCTTGGTGCTGACGAAGTCGTCGTCTCCCGCAACGCCGACGAGATGCAGAAGCACGCGGGCAGCTTCGACTTCATCCTCGATTGCGTCGCCGCGGAACATGACATCAACGCCTACATCAACCTGCTGACTCGCGACGGTAACATCACGCTGGTCGGTGCCCCCGATAAGCCCCTGCCCGTCTCGGCATTCGGCCTGATCATGGGACGCCGCAGCCTGTCCGGTTCGCCCATCGGTAGCATCGCCGAAACGCAGGAGATGCTCAACTTCTGTGGTGAACACAACATCACCTCCGACGTGGAAGTGATCCCCATTCAGAAGATCAACGAAGCCTACGCGCGGATGATTAAGCAAGACGTGAAATACCGCTTCTCAATCGACATGGCGTCCCTCAAGTCCGAGTAATCGGCGTTGGTTGTCGCGTCGGTCTACAGTCCCGGTAGGGACGACGGATAATAGCCCACCGTTTCAACGGTGGGTCTGGCCCGAATCAAGTTCGAAGTCCCGGAGGGACGACAGATCACTCGTTGATGAGAGGCCGAAGTCATTTTGACACAATCGTCTTCTGTCGTCCCTACCGGGACTGAAGACTGAGAGTAGACGGCGCACTCTCCGCTAGATTCGCTCACGATGGCGTTAAAGATTGAGAAATCTGCCCCGCGGACGTATTCTCAAGGCGTTCCGTTCGCCGACCCTGCGCATGACAGTCACTTTTCATCATAGAGGAGGTCGACATGGCAGCGAAGTTCGAGATCGCAAAATCTTCCAACAGTCAGTTCTACTTCCATCTGAAAGCCGGAAACGGCGAGATCATCCTCAGCAGCGAGCAGTTCACGGCCAAGGCTAATGCGAACAAGGGGATTGAGTCGGTGAAGGTCAACGCACCGAACGATGCCCGCTATGAGCGCAAGACATCAAGTGCCGACGAGCCCTACTTCGTTCTCAAAGCCGCGAACGGCGAAGCACTTGGACGAAGCCAAATGTACTCATCAAAGACGGCCATGGAAACAGGGATCGAATCGGTTAAGGCCAACGCACCGACTGCCGCTGTCGAGGATCTCACTTAGTCGCGGTTCGGCTATCGTCACGGCTTCGACCGACCTCATGGCTTCACGCGACACAGCGGTTGTCGATCCGGCATTGGCATCTAATATCCTATCGTCAACGTGCCGTTTTTAGGCTCAACGAGCAACGCTTGACGCATTTTCAGCGTCCTACACTTCATGATCCGAACGATCGTTCGGGCGCGTAGTTTTCAGACCCAAGGGGCGGCCGAAGGGCCCCGGCCAGGTAATGTTCCGCCCCCCCTTGGGCCTGAGGACAGAGGCTGAAGCATCATTCCTCGAACCCTTGGCTCACAAAAGGGACCGACCTTCGCGCCAGATTCTCGCCCCAAAAACATTGACACCTATTTCACAACTGTTATAGTACTGTGAACACTTGTGAGGTGTCCCAATGTTTGTGCACATCGAACGCGGATCGTCCATTCCCATCTCTCGACAGATTGCCGAGCAGCTGCGGTCGCAGTGCTTGTCAGGGTTGTTGACGGAGGGACAAAAGCTCCCCTCGGTCCGGGAACTGGCGCAGCAACTAGCCGTCAACGTCAATACGGTGTTTCGGATCTACGAACGACTGGCCGCTGAGGGCCTGATCGAACTTCGACATGGCGACGGAACCTACGTCTGCCCACCGAAGACGCAAGCGGATGCCCAATTGGCGCTCCAGCGGGAAAAGTTCCAGAAGGAATTTGATGCCCTCATCCACCAAGGGGTGATGCTGGGCTATTCCGCAGTGGACTTCCGAGCCCGATTGACGTCCGCCTTGGCCGCGGCTCGAAAGCAGCAACAGTAACCGGGGAAGATGTATTGCAATCAAGGTTCTGACGACTTCACCAAGCGAGGCAAACAATGAGCGACTCTGCCATCTCCGTTCAACATCTGCATAAATCATTCGGCCCACACGTGGTCCTGCAGGATGTCACTCTAGAGGTCCCCGCGGGTCAGACTGTGGCGTTGCTCGGACGCAATGGCACCGGCAAAACGACGATGATTCGCGCTCTACTGGGCCTGCTCCCCGTCGATTCCGGCAGCCTCAAGGTCGCGGGCTGCAACCCCGCCACCGAATCTGTAGAACTTCGTCGTCGAGTCGGCTATCTAGCCGAAGATCAATCGATGTACGGCTGGATGACCGCCATCGAACTCTGCCGCTTTCTACAGCCGTTCTATCCTCATTGGAATACCTCGCTCGCCGATAGTTACCTCAAGCGATTCGACATCCCCCGACAGGTCCGGATTGAACGCTTGTCGAAGGGCCAGTCCGTCAAGCTCGGACTCGCGGTGGCCCTGGCCCATGCTCCGCAAGTCGTGATCCTCGACGATCCCGCACTCGGCCTCGATCCCGTGTCGCGCAAAGAGTTCAATCGCGACCTTGTCGAACATCTGCAGGCCGAAGGCCGAACAGTCATCTACAGCTCACACCTGCTGGACGAAGTCGAAGCGGTCGCCGATCAAGTGGCGATCCTCGATCGCGGCCGCATCGTGCGGCAAGGTCCGACGGAATCGCTTCGAGAAGATGTGCAGCGATTGGTCCTCTCAGCGGAAATCGTCCGGCAACGCCCTGCCCCGACCGGCCTGCTCGACGTCCGCCGCGCGGGAGAACAATTCGAAATCGTCATCGACGACGCGGGACATTTCCTAGACGAGCTAACATCCGAAGGTCATCTGGTCTCTGCGTCCGGCATGACCCTGGACGACATCTTCGAAGCCTACGTCATCGGCCGACCCGAAAAATGGAGCGACACCGCCATGGCCTCCAAAGCCTGAGTTCTCCTCCTCACAAGGCCTCGTCACTCGTCTCTCGAGCCCCCATCATGTCACCAGCATTTCGCAGTCTGCTGATCAAAGAATGGTCCGAACGTCGCCAGTTCTTCTGGTGCGCTCTGGGCCTGCTCTTCCTGAATCTCGGCTATTGCATCGCGTACGAAGTCGAGTACCACACGCGAGCCTTCGTCGCGTCGTACTTCGGGTCTTGCCTCATGTTCACCTGGCTGGGCGCGATTTTGCTCGCCATGTCCACGGCCAATGGTGAGTCCTCACAACGAACCCTACGCTTCTCGGCGGCACTCCCCGTTTCGTTAAGGCAGATCGCCTGGGGACGATTGCTGGGAGCCTGGGGTTGTCTGACAATTCCAATTCTGTGCGGCGCACTGCTGATCACGACGTTGTTGGCTAGCGGCTTGATTGAGCAGGCAGAATTGCGACCAGCCGACTACGGCTTGGGGGCCACCACGATCCGACTTCCTGATCGGCCCAGTATTTCTCGGATCGATGCAATCTGTTTTCTCTGGACCACGACCGCGATTGCCGTCGTACTGGCCATCCACACTGTCACCCTACTGTCTCTTGTCGGAAGCTGGTGCCGATCTGAAGAATCCGCCGGCCTGGTCGGTGCCCTCGTCGCCTTGATCTCAACTTCACTTTCCTCAATCCGATCAAGCATGGAGCGAGCGGGATCCTACTTCGCGGCGGACTGGATCAGCGCTGTCTTGCCAGGAAACTTCGCGATCACTTGGGGATACGGGGAGTGGGATGGCTCGATCTACACAGATCTCGAATTGGCCCCGCTGATCCTCGGACCAGTGGTCATCAACGTTTTGATCACGCTTGGATTGGGGACGATATTCGCCAGACGATACGGATGCCGACTCGATCTCTCGCGCTCTCTCGCCACCGGACGAATCGCCGGATTAATACGTCGACTAGGTGGCTTGCTGCCCGGACTCGGATTCCGCTGGCCCGGTCAAATCGGCGCGCTCGTCTGGCTGAATACTCGACAATCGGTCTCACTCTGCCTGGTCGGATTCTTGATGGCCGGTCTGATCACCTGTGTTACGCTGAATGAGATGCGCGGGCAGGCTTCTCTGGCGGCCCAATTTGCCGGAGAACTGCCATCCAGCACTTGGATCGTTGGGTACTTGTGGGGAGCAATCGTTGCCGTGGCGATCTTTTCATCAGAGCTGAAATCTGGCTTGGAACAGTTCTGGCGGTCTCGACCCATCTCACCGACCCGCTGGTTCTGGACGAAATTCGTCGTCGGATTGGCCGCCCTATTGATCACGCTCGATATCATCCCCGCGCTGCTCGCCAAATCGTCATCCTATCAATCCGATCTTGGCCGCGTCGGCATTGCATTCGCCGCCTGCATACCTCTGCTGCACACCATGATCTATACGTTCACAGTCGCGGTGATCTGCCGCTGGCGGCGGCCCATTCCCGCCGCTGTCGCGGCGCTCATGCTCTTTTTCCTGCTGGACAGTATTCTGCAGTCGATTCCGGTCTATCCTCAATTGTCCACAATGAATGTCTACAACCGGCTCAATCAACTGGAGCGCGACACAGGAACCGCCGACCTCACTTCCGCGGGCTACCCGCTTGTGTATGGTGTCGTTGTCGCACTGATCGTCGGTGCTACTCTCTTCGCCCGTCGCATGGTCGTTCCTCCGATCGTCCTGCCATCGGGCCGCGCGCTCCTGCTACTGACCCTATTCGTTTGGAACTCGAACGCGCTCTGTGCCGAACCACCCGATCTGACCGATATCGATATTCGCATCCATGAACGAGACGAGTTGCTGAAACACCTGCATCTTCGCGCGGTGATTAGAACGGAACGCTTTCCGACTTCTTATGCGTCTGGCCACAGCCCCGTGTCGCGAAGACGACCAGCACAAAAGATGCGGGTCGAACAACAAATGTATGACTTCTACACCGATGGAACTCGCCGCGCATGGACGCAATTCAACGCCGATGGGCAAGTCGTGACGAGGACAACATACGACGGATCAGTTCGGCGTGACTTCACGCCCCACCCTTCGAGTGCCAACATGGACGGAACAGTCATGTCCATGCCCGAACCGCCGCCCGATCCATTTGTCACACCGGACAAA
The DNA here is from genome assembly GCA_028291515.1 of Schlesneria sp. Classification (GTDB taxonomy): domain Bacteria; phylum Planctomycetota; class Planctomycetia; order Planctomycetales; family Planctomycetaceae; genus Schlesneria. Next base: position 19,930 of record JAQGHU010000044.1, on the reverse strand, counting down.
CTCATTCGCACTCTAATTCCCTCATTGCCGGCACTCAGCGGCATGTTGTCTCAGCTTTCCAACCCGATGCCTCAACGAACGGTGATCTTGCGAGAAGTCGATGGCGAACAGCTTCTCGACATGCAGGGTGAACAGAAGCCGTTCCCTGCACCAGTTGGAACTCAAACAGACTACGATCATCGTTACCAGATCACGCTGAATCTGACCCGCAACGACTGGCCGGTCCATCTGCAACATGAATCATTTCGAATGGCCGACCACCAGATCACAATCCGTCAGATCATCACCTGCAACAATTGGCTCGACGCCGGGCCGATCGCCTACCCCAAACAGATCATTCAGCAGAGCTACGCCAGATCGGGCGATGCTGCCAACTCCGACGAACTCGAACTCATCGCTACCCAGGAAACCAACTTCGAACTCGTAGAGATCAACCCGACCATTCCGGAATCAACGTTTACCAAATCTTTCCCCGTCGGCACGCGATACTACGATCTGCGAGACCGAAACTACTACGAAGTCGACTCGACCGACACACCTCAGATCGCCATCCCCAAACCCAAAGGCCTGCAAGGGGCGGTCCTGACTTACCACCTCCTCTGGATCACTGCCGCCCTGATCTACTTCGTCTTCGATTCGCGAAGAACCAGGATTTCCTTTGGGCGCTAGTACCGACAGAAACTGCTAATAGAAATTGAGGTCTAGCCGCTCGGACCGCGATGTCAGCATCCCCCCGAACCAAGGGCCAAGGGATCGCAGCCAACCCGCCTTCCAGCAACTGATGACGACGGCAACCACGAACCAGCCGATCCCGACTGAGAACGAGGTCGCTCCCCTCCAACCACTCTCATGCAATAGCAGAGAAACGGCCTCAACGATGATCACGAGCGTCCCCAACAACCCGCTGGTCCAACCGCACAGTTGATACAGCCGCATCTGGACTGCGGCACCGTACGCGAAGGCGATGACCGTCGTGATAGCGACCACCGCGACTGTGTACCAGATCGCCGACAGTGAACCTGCCCCATGGCTCAAGACCGCGCCGGCCATCGTGACCAGCAACAACAACGGCCCGCCGACGATCCGGAGCAACCAGGCAAAATCATCTCGAAAGGCCGCGCCGGTCCCCAACAGAGCGATCGTCACTAGCCCACCCACGATCAGCAGCGATCGAGTATTCGTCTGTCCCATTGGCTGCAGCCATGGCTGCAGCGCGGCGATGACGATCATCAGACTGACAAAGACCTCGCGCGAGTTGCCTCGCTGAATCCCTCTCGCAAATTCGATCACGGCCAGCAATACCAGCGGCCAGATAATCGGCTGTGTCGACAACGTCACATTGAGCATTTGAGGACTAATGCGAGAGGCAGCGATCAGCGACCAGGCCATCAACACATTCGCGGTCACGACGCGGCGAACCATCGCATAGCCATAAAACGCAGCAGACAGCAGCAAGGTCAACCAGATTGGCGATCCAACTTGCTCGGTCACTCGCAAAGCAAAGGCCTGATAAGTCCCCGACGCCGATGCAGGCGGCAGTGCCATCACCAAGCAGATCATTGGAACCCACAAGGCCAGTCGAATTGCTCCGTCGTGTTTCGAAACCAACCCGGCTTCCATCAGCAGCAGGCCGACAGCGAACACAAGCGGAATCAGAAAATACAGGCCAAACGTCGATTCGAAGCTTAAAGCGGCCGTCAGTGATTCGCCAAACACCGGATCGAACGACAGGCTGATCGCGTAGGTTCGAAAGGCGATGCAGAAGGCCAGAAACACAAATAAGGACCAAGGATACCAGGGCCATCGCCAGGGCGTGCCATTGTCCTGCGTGTACTTCGGGCCTCGCCGAATCGCTGGCAGCAGCGTCAGCAAGATCCCGCCCGCAACGGTGGGAAACGCCAGAATCAACCACGACACCGTCTGCATTTGCAGCGTGTTCTTACCGGCCAGCAGCAGCGGATACAGGAACAACAACCCAAGCAATAGATGATAAGGAACTCGAAACAACCACGGCAGACGGATCTTCAGGCCCAGCAGCAGGATCTCGGAAAGCACCATCGAAAAGATCAACCCGGCGATCAATAGTCGCCTACCGGTATCGGGTTCTCTGACCAGCGTTTCGTCAAAGATCAACGACATCTCGACAAACAGCAACAGGATCAACAATAGAATCGAGCGAGCGTCGTCCCAGACCTTGCCAAATCTCACGATCACAAACCCCGTGACGGCCAGCAGCGCGATATATCCCACTGTCAGACCAAGCAGCGGCCACGGTGAGAACGATTCGCCACTGTCCGAGTGAAACCACTGCGCAGAGGCATGCAAGACAAAACAGACGCTGAGTAAGTAGAACGGGTTCTGTGAACAGATCAGTCGCCGCAGTCGACTTCTCGACTGGGGAACCGCAGGTTGCGACACCGGAGAGACAGACACAGGCTCAACGGTCATGATCGGCCCCGTAGAAAAAGGGAACGGACGAATCATGGACACAGGAACTGGAAGAGCGGTCCTGAATCAGTCGATATGACTTCAGCGTGACTATGCTCGAATCGTGCCAGACATGCCTGAATTGCTAAACGTCGTGTCATGATGTCCAGATCACAACATTTCTGAGCTGATTTGCGAGTTCTCTATAAGAGATGACAGCAGATGGCACAAACCTTGATGGGATTGCCGCCGGTTCAAGGACGCAGCAGCGTCCCATTTTCACACAACGAAGTTGCAACGAAGCGGCTGGCGTAACGGCAGAGCCAAGCAACACCTTGCCCATCTCACAGGCCTCTGCTACTTTCAAGCGATGACATCAACTCGCGTCAGCCAGCACATCAACGCATCACGAGCGGCCGTCTATCGCACTCTGCTTGATCCGCAGGCGATCGCGCAGTGGAGAGTGCCCAACGGCATGACCTCTCACGTGCATGAGTTCGACGCTCGCGAAGGAGGTTCGTTCCGAGTCTCACTCACATACACCACAGACGACGCAGGTAAGACGACCGCGCACACAGACACGTATCACGGCCGGTTCTTAAAGCTCGTCGAAAATGAACAGATCATTGAAGTGGTCGAGTTTGAAACGACCGATCCGGCAATGCAGGGTGAGATGACCATCACAACGTCGTTGGTCGATGCCAATGGCAGCACCGATTTGCACGGTGTCCACGAGGGTCTGCCACCGGGAGTCGCTCCAGCCGACAACGAATACGGCTGGCAACAGTCGCTCAAGAAGCTGGCGGCACTCGTCGAGCAGAGATAGGTCACAAATAGTCGCCCTTCTTTTTTGATATGACGTTCCTCGGATTGACTGGGCATTCGAAGCTCCGCACGCCAGAATACGTCCTCGATCACCGTACTCTTAACTTAAAGGACGTATTCGTGAAGCTGATTCGCTTCGTTGGCATAGTGACCTGTTTGTTTTTGCCTGCTGCTGGTTGTTCAAACCCATCCGCGCCGCCAAAAGCGAAGGAGTCGACCGCAACTCCGATCGTTTCTCAACCCTCTGACAAGCCTGTCGAAGCAACACCGAATGTTCCCCGCGAACAATTGGAAGCGGCCATCAAGCTGTTGGACCAGCTAGGGATTTCTTATGACGAAGCGGGCGACAACGCGCCGCTGACGACTCCGCTACCGACGTTCTCGGGAGCCAACGGGATCGGCAACACCGAGTTGAAAAAGCTGGTGGACCTCCCCTTCTCTTTCGCCCTGAGATTGAACGAGACCAAAGTAACAGATGAAAGCCTCGCGAGTCTGGTGAAGCTTGAACATCTGACGTACTTGAACCTTGGCGATTGCGATGTCACAAACGCTGGAATGGAGAGCCTTGCTGCGGTGCCAAACCTGGAGGTTCTGTTCCTGGAGAACACCAAGATCTCCGATGCAGGTATTCCCACTTTTGCCAAGTTCAAACGACTGCGGGCGCTCTGCCTGGATAGGACCGAAGTCACCGACGCGGGCCTGCAAAAATTGGCTGACCTGAAGACACTCGACACCCTCTACGTGAATGGGACAGAAATTACGAATGTCGGATTGGCGGCAATCGCGAAGTCTCACCCCAATCTTGCGGTTCTCTTTCTCGCAGGAACCGACATCACAGATGATGGCCTGAAGTCGATTGCGACAATGAAGCAATTGAAAACTCTTTATCTGACAACAACCGCGATCTCGGATGCTGGAATGAAGGATTTGACTCAACTGCCAGCCCTCACAGAGTTGGACATCGGCGGAACTCCAATCAGCGATGCTGGTATCAAAGACCTGACGGCGATCAAAACTTTGTCATCACTGCATCTGCACGGCACCCAGGCCACAGACGCTTCCTTCCGAGATCTTGCCGAGCTACCAGCCCTGTCAGAGCTGTGGATCTACTATACGCAGGCCACTCCAGCCGGAATTCTCGTGTTCAAGACGATCCGGCCCAATTGCGTCGTGCAGTAACGATTCGCGACATCAATGAGTAAGATTGCAACAGCAGGTAGGGTGTGTGCAGTCTTCGGAACACTCCATCTTCTCCCAACGAATATCACTGGTGCGTTCCGAAGACTGCACGCACCCTACATTTATCTCAATCACAACCCGACCATCATCCATGAAACTACTCGTCACTGCCTTCACGTTGCTGCTCGTTGCAAATGTTGCTCGAGCGGAAATCGGTATCATTTCGCCTGCCGATGCCAATCAACTCATTCAGAATGCGGACGCCAGCCGGCGGCCCGTCGTGCTGGATACTCGCGGAGGCTACAAGGATTACTTCCGCGGCCACCTTCCCACCGCGCATCATCTCAACTTCGATACGCTTCGCGGCACCGAGAATGGCGTTCCAGTCCAGTATCTGCCTGATGACATCACCAAGGCATTGCTGATTCGAGCCGGCGTCGATCGCAATCGCACCCATCTGATCTATGCGACCGGAGACGTTCTTCCCAACGATGAAATCCTGAGCGCCAGCATGGTCGCTTACGTGCTGGAAAAGTTCGGCGTCAAAGACATTCGCATCGTCGACGGTGGTCTTCCTGCCTGGAAACAGGCCAAGTTGCCCGCAACCCAGGAATACTTTGGCAATGCTCCGGGGACACTGCCCGACAAGGGAAACAAAGAGATCGCGATTGCCGTCGATGAACTGCTGGAACGAAAAAGAAAACCCGGAGTCGTGCTCGTCGATGCTCGCCCCCACAACGAGTACATCGGCGAAGATGATGTCTGGTTGCGAAAGGGTCATATCCCAGGCGCGGTCAGCTTCCACTGGGCGCGCCTGATGGAGAAAGACAACACTCACAAGTTCAAGCCCTCCTCGCAGATGAAGGCCGAACTCGAATCGGCTGGACTGGAACCAAACAAAGAGATCATCGTCTACTGTGGCACGTCTCGCGAAGGAAGCCTGCTGCGATTCTATTTGAAGCACGTCGCCAAGTATCCCAACGTGCGGCTGTATGAAGGATCGTGGAAAGAATACGCGTCCTTGAAGCAGCATCCCACCGAAACGAAAGAGAACAAAGCAAAGTGAGGTCTACCACGTGTTGACCTCCGTACTGTTTCTCGCGGTCTGCTTCGTGGCCTTCACGAACGGAGCGAACGCTAACTTTAAGGGTGTGGCTTCGCTCTACGGTAGCGGCACGACCACGCTCCGCACGGCTCTCTATTGGGGGACCGCGACCACATTCGCGGGGTCTCTGGCGGCGATGTTTCTGGCAGAGGGGATGCTCAAGAAATTCAGCGGTCGCGGCATCGTTCCAGATTCGCTATTGCAGTCCCCCGAATTTCTAACCGCGGTCGCCATCGGGGCCGCGTTGACCAGCTTCCTCGCGACAAGACTCGGCTTCCCCGTCTCGACCACGCACGCCTTGGTCGGTGCGTTGTTAGGAGCGGGCCTGGCCGGTAGCGGCACCGAAGTTCAGTTTACGGCACTCGGGAAAAACTTCCTCTACCCCCTGTTCTTCAGTCCGATCGTGGCTGCCGTCTTAGGGGGGCTGACATACCTGATCTTAAGATCTTTGCGACTCGCTCCCGACCATCGCACTCGCACGCTGGATGTGCTGCACTACATTAGCGCCGGCGCGGCCAGCTTTGCTCGCGGCCTGAATGACACACCGAAGATGGTGGCGCTCTTGCTCGTGGTTCCGGGCTTCGACGCCCGCTGGGGCGGCCTGATCATCGCGATCGTCATCGCTCTCGGCGGTTTACTCGATGCTGATAAAGTCGCGGAAACGCTCGGCAAGAAAGTCACCGCGATGAACCCCGGCCAGGGCTTTGCCGCCAGCCTTGTGACAGCGGGCCTGGTCACAACCGCCAGCTTTCATAGTCTTCCCGTCAGCACCACCCATGTCAGCGTCGGTTCACTGCTCGGCATGGGAGTGACGACGGGCCAGGCGAAGTGGCGAACGGTCGGAGAAATCCTGCTCGCCTGGGTCAGCACTGTCCCCTGCGGGGCGATCTTGGCGGCCATCGCCTACGGTGTGATTTCCTGGTTCTAACGGCGCGAGGTTGCACGAGACATGGTTCAGACCAATGAGCAACAAATTCGCATCCTGGCCGAACAGGAAATCGATCCACGTCTTGATCTAGCTGTGGCCAGCACCCAGCTCGCGTTGGATCGCACACAACTCTCCTGGGTGCGCACAGCGTTCACATTCATGTCAGCCGGGCTGGCCCTGGATAAAGGGGCCGAGGCGATGCATCGGGCGAGTGTCCTGGCGGGAACAAATTGGGTCCGCACCAGTCATGCCATTGCTGTCGTTCTGACCGCGGCCGCAACGGTTTCTCTGATGATCTCAACATACGCTTACTGCCGAGAAGCTCGTCGTCTGGCACGGCTCAAGAATACCATCGTCTGGCTTCCCCCAGTGCTGTTTTTATCGCTCCTTGTCATCTGCCTCGGCGGCACCTTGTCAATCCTCTTGCTGATCTGGCATAGATTGGAGCCGTGATGCAATTACGACGAAACATCCACAATTAATGGGCACTCCCGCCGCTGAACATCACATTGACGAAGCGTTGGTCCGCAGCCTGCTGCTGGATCAACATCCAGACTTGGCCCAGCTACCAATCCAGCAGGTCGATGCAGGCTGGGACAACGCGATGTTCCGGCTGGGCGACCGATTGGCTGTTCGCCTTCCTCGTCGCGCGGCAGTCGCTTCACTGATCACCCACGAGCAAACCTGGCTGCCGCAAATCGCAAGTCGCCTAACGCTGCCGGTGCCAGCCCCCGTCCGCACTGGCCGACCAACTAAGGGATATCCCTGGCATTGGAGCATCCTGCCCTGGCTGCCAGGTGTCTGTGCAGACCACCGCGACTTCGACTCGACCGAAGGCTCGCGCTTCGGTCTCTTCCGGCGTGGGGATGCAAAAGGGGGGAATGCAAAAAGGGACCTGTCCGACCTGTCCCCTTTTCCGAGCCCTTCGAATCAAGGAGTGCCGGTGCCCTCAATTCTTCTTCTCTCGGCGACGCATTCATCACAATGATCAACAGTGACATGAGTTGCGTTACCCCATGCTGATGAATCCAGGCAATATGATTCGGAGAATGGAGCCTCTCGATTGATCTGGGCGTCGATATCTGGAGTGCGAGTAACGGACCACAATCCCTTTTGAATGGGAATCTCCACACTCTGCAGGGGCAACATGTGAATATGGCACACATGAAATGCTTCCAAGATCGCAGCATCGGCGAAAACTGCGGCTTCACGATTCTTGGCAACAAAGGAATTCCAAAGTTCTGCTTGCCAGAAAGCCAGTCGGCCCGACTGTCTCGCCTTCGCGTTGCAGAACTCGACAAACTTTCGGAATAGAACATCGTCACTGACGAAGATTCGGAACTGCTGGCGAAGCTCTTCAAAGACTCCTCCATCTGCGGAAACGTCATCAGAACCGGGCATGCAACTGCGTCCATTTGGTTCAGTCATCATTGCAGATCTGCTCCTCGTTTTAGAATTCGACGCCCGGAAACAGTGGAGACTGATGCCCAACACTGCGAGGCAAAGTTTTGTAGGGAAGAAAAAGGTGTCAGGAACCAAATGATGACTTCTTGGGCCTTCCGCGGGGGCGGAGTGTCATTTCCAGGCCGAGTTTGCGCGTCGTTGTCTTAGCCCACCTCTCGCTGCCGTAGGGGTGCAGACAGCGCTGCAGTGCCGCCAATTCTGCATCGGTCTGCGGACGATTGACGTGATCGACCCAGTGGGGCCGGCGAGGCGTTGGCCAGGCGGCCAGCAGTGACTTCTGGGCGGGCGTCCCCGTCAGCCAGCGCGACAGGCTGCTCCATCGCCACTGCTCCGCCTGCAAGACCAGGTTCGCTCGCAACGCATTTCGCTCGACATAGCGGCAGACCGTGTAGAAGTGCTCGTCCTCCTGAACGGGAAACGATTTGAAGCGGCCCTGGTAGACATGTCCGGTGCCGGCGCTGTGACGATGAGCGTGCCAGCGCTGCGTGTGCGTCAATGTCAGCCAGCCCACGAAAGCCGACAGTTCGCCATCCGATTGAGGCCAGACCACCAGATGCCAGTGATTCGGCATCAGACAATAGGCCAGCAGTCGCGTCTTGGTGCGTTCGACGGCCTCGGCCAGCACACGCTCAAACGCCTCGTAATCCTCATCCTTCTCAAAGATCGTCATCCGCGCATTGGCGCGATTGAGGACACCTGACACCTTTTTCTCCTCGAAGACTTGTCTCCTCGAAGACTTGAGCTTGTGTCTCGGCCAATACCTTTTCAAAGGCAGCGTAATCGGCGTCCTTGTCAAAGATTTGATCGCGCGCATTTCCACGATTGAGAACGTGGAACAGCATTCCTCCCGGCGCGTGACGTGCAGTTCGCGGCATCACCACAAACCACGCCCAGCCACCGAACCTGTCAATATTTATTGGGGCTTATCCCCTTTTCTTATCCGGCACCTTTTCTTGTTGCTCGTTTCTCCTATCCAATGTGCCCTGGAACACGAACTGCATCACGAATGAAAAAGGTTCCGTTTTCAATGTAGAAATCACCACCCAGTCGTATAACGTCAATGAGAGGCGAATAGACATCTGAGTCCACGTTGTCGTTCAGAACACTGAGGAGATAGTATTTCACTGTTTTCCGAATAAACGGAGAATACTCCGGTTGGCGATTCATCCACTTATCGAGGCGAACGGCGAGTTCATCAGGCAGGGCATTAATGCCTCCATTCAACACATCAACTAGCGAACCGTATTGTGGGACGCCGCTGCGATTTAGGAACTCCTTGGCTCGCTCGACGTAGACTCGGACAAGGCTTGCATATTCGCCGGCCTTCCGTTCGTCAAAATCTGATGTGATGCTTTCCAGCGCGGTCATTTCTCGTCGAGCGTCTTCAATCGCCATCGGCCCTCCTAAAATTACTGTGCGTGGAGGAATGTTTCCCAGAGCTTCATTTGCGCATCTGACAGCTTCCCATTCCAAGGATTTGGTGAAAGGTCATGTGCCCCGAAGTGCGTCGGATGCAGTTTTGGATAAGCATTCCAGTATGCTGGATCGGACGGAACGTACGGAAGGTCCAGATGCTTCATTAGGGTATGTTCAAGATACTCATGGCCGACTAAGCGTTTTAGGGGATCGATTCCCTGTCCATTTAACGCTGACTCCCAAACTTCAGCGATTTCGTTGTACGGCGCAAACTTACCTACTCTAATGGTATTTGGTCCGATAGCAACCTCATAGACAGTCTCAAACAAGTGTGACTTCACGGAACGAATGACATTCTCGGGAAGTCCAGATTCGTTTGCAATTCTCGCAATTGTTGCATCATCAAGCGATTCGACAATGCTTGCGTACCGTGCGGCGGCTCCAGAGGGAGAAAAGGGGACAGGTCCATTTATGGATTGTTGTGCGAGGGAGCGTGCAGCCCGCCCCTCCTTATTAACAATGGACCTGTCCCCTTTTCCGCCATCAAAGAGTGACTCCGCTTTGACTGCTCGAATTTTTCCGTAGATGTGTGTCCCAAACGACAACTCGGGAGTGGACTACTCAGCTCGGATTGGCTTCTCCGCTTTTCCGAGGCCGCTACTGGTATCAATCGAAGCAAAATATCCTTCGTGGTGAAAAAGTATCACAAAATGTTGCTGTGGTCGTAACACGACAAAATCACCACCGACCGCACATTCTCCATAGTCGACAAAATGTTGCTCAGGAAATGTACAAAAGTCGGAACCAGACATAGAGAATGGTCCAGCGTCTCTGAAATAAGACGCCTCCGTAATGACAATCATATTTTCAGTTGTTTCCACGGGGATCTTGATGATTACATCAAGAATATCCCGATCAGTTCGGCTCTCCCAATCAGCCATTGGCACGAATTCGACTTCATACCCTTGTTCCCTGGCCGCATCTGCGATTGTGTCGGGCGCGAATGACTTGCAACCAGGAAGTAGATCTTGGAGCACCGCTTCAGCTGCCGCCCAACTGATTGATGTAACCATTTGCGCGTTAACCTCCGAAAACACGTTTGTACTGCTCCCATCCCTTGATGAAAATTTTGTCCAGATAGAAAAAGGTGCCAGGAACCAAATTAGGAGTTCTTTGGTCGGCCGCGCGGGCGGAGGGTTATTTCCAGGCCACGTTTCTGCGTCGTCGTACTCGCCCAGGCCTCACTTCCATAGGGGCAACCGCGTTGGACGCAGCGGTGCAATGCCGCCAGTTCGTCCTCGGTTTGCGGGGTATTCACGTGATCCACCCACTGGGGCCGGCGCGGAGTCGGCTAAGCTGCCAGTAGCGATTTCTGCGCAGCATTTCCCGTCAGCCAGCGGGACAGGCTGCTCCAGCGCCACTGTTCCGCCTGAGCCACGAGGTTGGCCCGCAGTGCATTCCGCTCGACATAACGGCAGACGGTGTAGAAGTGCTCGTCCTGCTGGACGGGAAAGGACTTGAAACGCCCCTGGTAGACATGTCCGGTGCCGGCGGTGTGACGATGAGCGTGCCAGCGCTGCGTATGTGTCAACGTGAGCCAGCCAACAAAGTCTGACAATTCCCCATCGGCTTGAGGCCACACCACGAGGTGCCAATGATTCGGCATCACACAATACGCCAACAGTCGAGTCTTCGTCCGTTCCACTGCCTCGGTCAGCACCCGCTCAAATGCCTCGTAATCCTGATCCTTCTCGAAGATTGTCATCCGCGCGTTAGCACGGTTCAGGACATGATAAACATACCCAGCCTCGGCAGCTCGCAGTGGTCGTCCCATCACTCAATGTTAACAATTCCGACGCCGCCTGCCCAGAAATGGTTCCTGCACCTTTTCTTGTCGTTAATAGCGCCGTAATCGGCCGGCTTGTCAAACAACCGCTGTCACCCTCGCCATTGCGACTCCAAAACGCTAGCGATCCCCAATCACTTCGACAATAATGAACCTTTCCCGGACCTGTGCGCGTCATTCTTTCAAGAAGTCCGCCACAGAGAGCTTACATCCCATCGCTTGTGATTGAATAAGATACGCTCTGCTTTTGGCCGGATCCTTTGGGATCCCCCAAGCGCCGGTCCTGTAAAGGGCTCCAAGATTATAGGCCGCATCGCTATCCCCTTGTGACACAGCCAACTCGTACAGTTCTATTCCGCGTTCTGTGTCATGTAAATCGTGAAGATATATCATGGCCAAGTAAGATGTTGCAGCCGGGTGGCCACTTCTCGATAATGCTTCAAATCCAGATGCTGCTTCATTGATGTTTCCGCACGTATATTGGTATGCAGCTTCCATATATGCGTCCTCCCGACTACCGTCGTATTGGATGTTGTTCACCACTCACTCCGCGATAGGCTTATAATTGATGTTTGGATGCCATTTAACAACGATCTCTCTGCCATGCTTGTCTAGCCCGACTTCTCCAATGCGGATAATGCGCTCGGTCGGAATCTTTCGTGGGGTCGCAATTTCTGCCTCTCCCTTTACCATCCGGCCGACGACATTTGGCGCATGCTGAGCCGTATCGAAGCCCGGCACATTATCAACTTCTACAACGATACCACCATCGCGCGCAAATTCAGCAGGCGTTTGCAGAGCTGACGAACCGGCCCTTCCGGGGCTTGGAGCCATTCCGCGGAAAGCACTGTCCGCAGCCCCCGCAACGTGTTCAGCCAAATTCCAGTTTGTACCACCCCCTGGCAGTCCGTTTGCAGCTGCCTCCTCCACCGTTATTCCGCTGGTTCCATGATAGCCGGTCGCCGGTACCGATTGCACGATTTTCCCGTTCTCGGCGATAGCAGTCACTACTCCTTGGGGCTCGGGAAATGGAAGTGGCTCTTCTATTGGTGTAACTACGTCATTGATAAGTTCTTGTGAGAATTTCTGAAACTTTTGCGAATTATTTGATGGACTGGTGGGCAAGCGATTTGGTAATAGGCTGTACGCGCCCATCCCCGTGAATGTCAAATTCACGGCACCCTGGACATAATCCTCGTTCCTGATATTCCCAATCGCTGTCGCGCCGCTGGTGATCGTGACGTATCCCGCTACTCCTTTGCCAACTAGCGGGTACTGACTTAGCGGGCCCAATGGGGCGAATGAGATCGCTGTTTTCGCGGCGCGTGAGAGATCAATCGGAACGTCTGAAGTTGACCTCCCATTTATCGAATCATCCAAAATCCGCGCTTCTTGAACCGTCACGTCGCCGACAAATACGAGGCTCGCTGCGGCGCGCGCTGGGGCACTCACAACCATCGTAGCGGCCCCGAGATCGGGAAAAAAGTAATCGCTGAGCCACGATGGGCCGATCGCCGCCATATCACTCAACGTGTCGGTGCTGAGAGTGTCACTAATCGCCTCTTTTGCCCGTTGCCATAGAGTCCGATTCGCTCCGAAGGGCGATGCACCCGGATCGTACTCATTGTGCGCCCAGACGCTCCAACCCCAGCTCTCTTCGCCGACGAAGTACGTATGGTCTTCGGCGACTCGCATGTTGTGGACGCTGGTCAGAATTGGAGTCGGAGCAATGGACTCCACTGTCAGGGGCGGGCCGTCCAGTGACGTTAACTGCGAACCTGGTTGCAATTCCTTCGCCGCCACCCAGTCGCCGCCGTACAGGTGGAACCGGTGCTCGCGCGTAGTGCGGATCGTGCGGCCGGAAATCGTCAATTCGCACAATTGGCCGTCAGTATGGAAAACCAGTTCCACGCGTCGCTTGACGACCGGGCTGTCGGGGCGATGTTCATCCCGGGAGAGAACATAGTCGCCCACCTGAATTTCCTCGATTCTCTTGAATCCGCCAGGAACGCGGATCGGGGTACCGGGAGCAAAGCACGCCGACAACAGATTCGCATCTACTGCGGTGATCTGCACGGTTTCGGTGGTAGAACTGCCCGTTACGGTATCAGTCGCCGTGACAGTGAAAGCGGAACAGGTGGCGACAGAACCGGTGAAGGTCAGCGCCCCTGTCGTGGCGTCAATCGTCGCGATATTGGTTCCGTTGATCGAATACGCGACGGGATCGCTCGAACTGCCCATTGCAGAGATGGCAAGTCCAGTCGGCGTCGAACCGATCGGAACTGAGAAATCGGCCGGGCCGCTGCTAAATGTCGGTGCGTTGTCCCCTGTCGAATCCACGAACGTCACCGCGTCTGACTCCACGCCATTCGTTGATGTCTCGGTGTCGGTAGCGGATGCGTGAACTGATTGAGGCAGCGTGTTAGTCGTCGAAACCGGCGTACCGTCCGGATTGGTCTCGGTAACGTTTTCGTCAATTTTCAGACTCGCAACATTCGTGCCCCCTTCCGTCGATGTCAACGTGTCGGTGGGTGTGTGATTGGCGGATGTCAGCGGTGTGACCGACGTATCCCCATCGGTTTCCTGATCGTGCAGTGTGTCAGTGAATTCATCATTCACGGTGACAGCTGTAATGATGCCCGTCGTCGGATCGACGAATGACATCGTTCCGGATAGGGTCTCGCTATCTTGTTCGTCAACAGTGGCCTCTTCGCTACGAGTTTCGGTAGTGGTTGCGGTCGTGGCTTCCGAGATGTCGTCGCCTGAATTGAGTGCCTCAGTCACAATCAAGTTAGAAACACCGGTCAAGTTGTACGTGTTCCCGTGACTATCCGTACCAATCAGGTGGATCGTTTGCTGTTTCTGGTCCCCGATCTGTTCGTGTTCGGTGATATCGACGTCGCCGGAAATCTCGTCGCTGTTCGCACTGCCGCCGACGTGCTGGTCAGTTTCATTGAGCGATTCAATTTCAGTAATGTCGTCGGTCGAGTTGTCGGTAATGGAAAACGTCACCTGTAGGCCCGTAGTCGGATCGACTGAGGTGATAGTTCTTTGAGTGATCGTCGTTGCGTTGGCTTCATTGTCGAGCGTGCCGTTTTCGGTATCGGTGTCATGCTCGGTATCTGATGTCGTCAGTCCGTTCGTAACATTCCAGTTTTCGGTGCCGTCATCCTCGTCGTCGACCTCCTCGTCGATCGTGTCGGTCTCGTTGTCTTCCTCATGGTAGGTTACCGAGTTCCCGTGACCATCGTCCGACGAAGTGTCGATCGCGATCTTATTATGCCCGCCACCGGTTTCGGTAATGTGGTCGTGGCCGTTGAAGGTGTCGGATTCGGTGTCGTCGTGCGGGGTGGTTCCGGCAATCGAATCGTCTTCGAAGTCGCCGCCCTGATCTTCTTCGTCGAGGTGTTCTTCGAAGTCGATCGTGACGCCGGGGGTCGGGCTGCCTTGAATCGTGATCTGCAGGTGGCTCTGGTTGTCGTAGTTGTCCGTGCCACCGGAGCTTCCGTAATCGGTATAGGCCGGGCCGGTCTCACCATCGGTACCGTCACCGACATCTGTGCCTGTGCGCTGGTACCGGCGATCTAGCAACGAGTCGGTGAACTGATTCGAGTCATTGTCCGACGCCTGGATGCTGGTCACCACGCCCGTCACCGGATCGGTTGTCGAGAGCTGGAAATAGTCCTGGAAGCTCTCCGTCCCGGCGTCTTCGTTGGACAGGTCGAGCCGGTCGGTCTCGTGAACGACGCTGTTCGTCGCTCCTGAGAGCCGCTCGCCGTTTTCCACGTCGGACTCATAGGCATCCCCGGTTTCCTGGAACGAACTCGTGCTCCCCATACGAAGTGTGCCGCCTGCGATCGGGATCACGACCGATTGACTGACCGAATCGAGCTCAAAATAGTCGTCTGTCTCATCGAATTCGTCGGAGAAGTCATCATCATCGCTCGACACGCCAGTCACGGCGACGGAATGCTCGTCGTCATCCGTGTCGTCCTCGATATCCTGCAACTCCTCGACATCCACGTTGGCGGAAGTCGTCGTGATCACCGTGCCGTCGGCGAGCGTCTGCGTGTCGGTCGAATCCACATCGTCCGTGATCTTCAGATCGTCGTCCTCGTGGAACGTGTCATGCCGCGTATCGTCTTCGGTATCGGCGCTGTTCGGTTCGTCTTCCTCCGTTCCTGCATCATCCTCGTCGTCCTTCGTGTGGGATGTGTCGGTGATTCGGAGCGTCTCGGTCGAATCGAATTGTTCCCCGGGCGCGATCAGGCCGTGCGTGGCAACGGTGATGACCAGCGTGTCGGTCGCCGTGTCCTGTTCGTGTTCTTCGTCCTCGAACGTGTACTCGTCGCCCAAGTCCCACTTGTACGCATTCAGTGTTTCGTCGTCGTCGAGCTGATCATCTCGCTTCAGCGAGCCATCGTCCGAGGACTTGTCGCTCAACATCACCGCCGTCGTCAGGCCAGACTGCCCGGTCGATGTCAGGTTGATCGTTTCTTCGTTGGATAAGTCGAACTCGTCGTCGTCTTCCTCTTCCTCGTGGAACTGATCGCTGCCGTTGACGCCGGTCGCATCAGTCTCATCGTCACTGTCATCGTAGTTCGACTTGTCTTCGTTGGAGTCATCGAAATCGTCATGGCCAGTGACGACCGAACCATCCGCCAGCGTTTCCGTAGTATCGACCGTGCCGACATCACTGGTCGTATAGTCATCGGCTCCATCATCTGTTTCATCGACGGTTTCGCTGCTTGTGATGAAGCCACTGGTGTTGATGGTAGCAGTGGCATTTCGGGAGAGGCTGTATTCGTCGTTCCCCTTGTCCTTCGTCGTCGCGGTGTCGATGACGGTGGTCGAACCGTAAGTGTCGGGGGTGACCGTGGTCCACTGTTTCGTATCGTTGTCGAGGTAGTTGTCATTCCCCGACGCGCTCGCCGTCACGGTGGCGTTACCGGTTTTGATGCCGGCCGCCGTCCAGTTGAATGTGCTCTGGTCGTCAATATTCCAGTTGTCGGTCCCGCTAGAGTTCCCGCTTTCAGTGTCTGTGCCGGTATTCGTGGTCGATGTCATCGCCAGCGAGTCGTTACCGCTGTCGGTGTGCTGGAATGTCCCGTTCGTCCCGCTCGGGGTCGTGGTCCACGACATCTGGTCGTCGCGATCGTCGGTGGAACTGCCGTTCAGCGTGATTCGAGTGGCCGATCCGTTGCTATCCAAGCCCGTTTCCTGGTCAGAATTATGCACCACCGAGTGATCGTCTCGCGAATAGGTGGAAGTACCGCCTTGCACGACGCTGCTGTCCCAGTGCAGGTCGTCGGTGCGGGTCATCGTCTTGGTGTACCCCGTACCGTCGGCCGCCGTGAGAGTATCGGTGATCCCGTAGTCCATATGGATCGTGATGTGCAGGGAGTCGGTCACGGTGTAGCCGAGCCCGCCGGTCGAGGTGCCGTAGTCTCGGACTGTCGATTGCGCGTAGGTGAACGTTTCGCTGCCAGTGATCACCTCCGTGAAGACCGAGCCGTCAGCGTTGGTGTAGCTAGAACCGCCGGTGATCGGAATCGTCCCGCCATCCGTCGATGTGGACCCGTAGGCCGAGTAGGAATATTGTGGATTCAAGCTGGGTGTGGAAGGTGGCGAATCCGGTCCCGTCGGCACATACGGCTGGTAGGACAGGACCGACCCGACGTACTGTCCGTTGAATGGATCGCCCGCGTTGGTGGGAACCACGTACATGCCATACGTGGAGGGCGTACCAGACGAACCGCTGCTGCCAGAGCCTGAACCTGAGGTGCCGCTGCCACTACCACTCGTCGAACCGCTACCGCTGCCAGAGGAACCCGAACCGGACGACCCGCTACCACTGGTGCCGGATGATCCGCTACCGGAACCGCTGCCACTTCCTGAGCCCGAGCCGGAACCTGAGGAACCCGAACCGAGCGCGACCTGGTCAGCCATCGAGACGGCCGACGTGCCACTCGACGTGGTCACGGTCACATCGACGGTTCCCGTCAGTGTCGACGGCACGCTGGCCATGATGGAAGTGCTCGACAGCACCATGAAACCAACGCTCTGGCCGCCAATCGTCACGGTCGAAACACCGACGAAGTTGGCCCCGGTGATCGTCAGTGAGCCGCTGGCAGGTGGGGTCACACCGGTGACGGTCGGCGGCACCTGGGCCGCGGTAAAGGTGAATTGATCGGCGCTGGAGATCGTCGAGGTCCCATTCGACGACACCACCGTCACGTCCACCACACCGGCGGCTACGGCCGGTGTCACCGCGGTGATCGAGTTCGGGCCGGTCACCATGAAGCTGGCGGCAACACCGCCAAAGTAGACTGCGGTCGATCCCTGGAAGTTGGTCCCGGTGATCACGATTGACGAACCGCCCGTGCCCAAACCGGAGGTCGTCGACAAGCCGGTTACTGTCGGAGACATCGACTGGAATGTGAATTGGTCACCAGGCGTCACCCCGGAAGTTCCGGCGCTGTTCGTCACTCTGACATCAACTGAGCCGATACCTTCTGCGGGCGTAATTGCGGTGATGGAATTGGCCGAGTTCACGGTGAACGAGGTCGCCTGGACACTGCCGAACCAGACCGCACTGACGTTGGTGAAGTTGGCTCCCATGATCGTGACACTGGTCCCGCCCCCGCTGGTCCCCGTGCCAACGGTGAGCCCGGTGACGGCGGGTGTCAGAACGGGGGTGGTGTAGGCCAGATGATCGCTGGCAGTGGCCTGCGAAGTCCCGGCACTGGTCGTCACCTGTACATCGATCTGACCCGACATGTGGCTGGGGGCGACCGCGACGATGGTCGTGTCGGACATCACCGAGAATCCGTAGGCCAGCGTCCCGCCGAATGACACGGATGTTGCGTTCGTGAAGCCGCTGCCGGTGATCGTGATTGAATCACCGCCGGAAATCGTTTCCGTTCCGGGAGTGACGTTGGTGACTGTCGGTACGCCGATCGGAGCTTGATAGCTGAACTGATCGGAGAGGGTGATGCTGGACGCCCCAGTGGGGGAGACGACGATAACATCGACGTTCCCCTGGACGTGCGGCGGGGCAACCGCGGTGATCGACGAATCCGAGTTGATCGTGAACGACGTAGCGAGCGTGCTGCCGAACAGCACCTGCGTCGCCTGGCTGAAGCCCGAGCCGCTGATGTAAACCGTCGTCCCACCGGTCGTGCTGCCGGAACCATTCATCAAGCCAGAGACGACGGGGGCTGATGATCCGCTGGATGAGCCGGAACCGCTACCGCTGCCCGACGAAGAACCGCTGCCGCTACCAGAAGTCGAACTGCTCCCGCTTCCGGAAGTGGATGTGCTGCCAGAGCCCGACGAAGATCCGCTACCCGATGTGGAGGTGCTCCCCGAACCGCTCGTCGAAGAGGAACCGCTGCCCGAGGATGAGCCACTGCCAGAACCGCTGGCTGGCAATACCGTCACTGTGATAGTCGCGGTGGAATGATCACCCGCCGCGTCGGATACGGTGTAGGTGAACGTTTCAGTGCCGGTGTAACCGTAAGAGGGCGTGAACAGCAATTGATCGGGAAGGGAACTGCCAGAACCACTGCCCGAGGAACTGCCGCTGCCACTGCTCGCGTGCTGGATCGACACCGAGCCGTAGCCGGGAGTCTGCACGGACGTGATGGTCATCGCTCCCCCAGTGCTGGTGTCGTTCGACAGCACGTCCATCAGGATCGGCGGGGCGGTCATCATCTGGGCTTGCTGCTGAACCTGATAGCTGTCGTCTACCGCAGCGACGGCACTCATCACGCGGCGGGGCTCCAGGACTTCCACGATCGCCGCAATGCTCGACAGGGACTGCCTTCGCCGCCGGGTGACGACTTGGGGACGGCGATGTGTGAAAGACCGCAGACGATTCCGCAACGCCACCAGCCAGTTGAACAACAGCATCAGACACGCTCCGTCAGAGTTTCGTGTGACCAGTCAGCCAGCACCGGTCACGGCCTCGCCACGAAAAACCGAACTTCTCATCTGGAAAACCGCAGATATCTCGCCGAACCTGCCATCCGCATGGCGACGATCAGAGTCGCCTCCCGTTCACTGACAAAACGAACACAACCCGAACGAGAAATGACAAATCACCACAGACAGGATGACGACATTGGAAACGAAAGAGGAACGGTGATACACCAGTGCTTTAAGATGAGACGCGAAACGCTACGGCGATTTAACGCCCCTTGCCAGCCTTCAGCTTATTACTGACGATTAATTCAGAATCATATAGGATGAGATAACTAGAACATGACGAAAGTGTTATTCGCGTGGGAACTGGGAGGTGGCCAAGGCCACTTGAATCCGCACCGGGAAATGCTGCAAGAACTGCTGACGCGCGGTCATCGTGTGCATGTGGTGTCGCGGGACTTGGCGCGGGCCAGTCGAGCTTTTGCGGGCCTGTCACTTCAGCTATGGCAAGCCCCGCTTTCGCTCCATCCGCCTGATCGGATCATAGAGCCGACGGTGTCGCTATCGCACGTGTTGCATAATGTGGGCTTCGCGAATATAGCGGACCTCGCTGCTCGGATTGCAGCTTGGCGGAACCTGTTTGATGTCATCCGACCGGATCTGTTGCTGGCTGATTACAGCCCGACAGCGCTCCTGGCCGCTCGTGGAATCGGAATTCGAACAATCGCGATCGGTACGGGATTCTGTCTGCCCCCTCGGCTGCAACCAATACCCGCCTATGTGACGCTGCGTCAATCCGCTTCGCCGCAGCAAC
>JAQGHU010000118.1 GCA_028291515.1 Schlesneria sp. | reverse complement strand
CAACGCAACTCCAGTGGCCAACAAACGCGCTGGCGTTTCACAACTGCCGACGCAAGAATCAAGCTGACATCTCTCTACCCCGTTCCCATCCGTCTACCTGACATTGGACGATAGATCGACCACTAGTGCTGTCATTTTGCATGACGATATTTACGTTTAGAGTAGAAATCTACGGAGGTGGCATGGCAAAGGAAAAGGCGAAACTATGCGTCTATTGTGGCAACAAGGCCACTACGAGAGATCACATACCGCCAAAATGTTTGTTTCCTGATCCACTTCCGTCAGATTTGATCACTGTTCCTGCGTGTCATAAATGCAATGCAGGCGAGTCGAAGGATGACGAATACTTTCGAGCCAGAATCGTCGCCAAGAATGAATGCGGTTCACACAAAGCTGCACAGCAAGTTGCGGTAAAACTATTTCGGTCGTTTGAACGAGTGCAAAACGCTGGCTTTACGAGAGATTTCATAGATTCAATCAAAGACTTTGATCTATGCACTCCAAGCGGCATTTATCTGGGGAAAGCGACGGGATACGACGTGGATCACGACCGGATGCTAAGAGTCGTTCGCAGAATCATGATCGGACTACACTTCAAAGAATTTGGGAGGGGAATCCCGAAAAACTTTGAGGCAACCGTCCAAGGCAGATCGAACGTCGATCCGACAGAACTCAGCGTCCTCAAGGAAGTGGACGATTGGGTCAAGAAAATCGTCTCTAAACGAAAACCCAAGCGGATTGGCGATGGAGTGTTTGCATATACGTACGTTTCGCCCGACGACCGGCCTGATGTCACTGCTTGGGCGATGGAGTTCTATGAGTCAGAGGTCTATCTGGGGTTCTGCATTCCCCGCAACGCACGACCGCGCGCCCCTCAGCCCTATTAGTCGACCCCTCCTGATACCGTGGACACTTGTTCATGTCTTCACTGCAACTGGTTGCCAGACCCAGCTACCCTGCAGCGGTCGATCAGAATGCTATATCGATGAAATCGGTGTTTGCCTACGGAGAATCGAGTGAAAGATACAAATGAGTTCAGCGAAAAGACGAAGAAGAACTTGATGCTTCGGGCGGCTCATCGCTGTTCATTGCCAAACTGTCGGAAACTGACGATCCGACCTCACTCTGATGGGGTCAACGCGGTCATCACCGGTCGTGCTGCCCACATCTGTGGCAAAGCTCCAAACAGTGCTCGATATCTTGCAACGCAGACTCCAGAAGAACGATCATCTCAGTCGAACGGCATCTGGGTTTGCGGTGATGATCATGACGGAATCGACAAGGATGAATTGAAGTATCCCGTTGAAGTGCTCCTTGATTGGAAGGCAAAACATGAGCTGTGGGTCGGCCAGGAGGATCTTGTTCCTAAGCTGCCATGGTTTAAACTGACGACCTTTAACGGCCTAGCTCTTCCGTCAAATGGTTCATTCAGCGTTTCTGGCTCAGATAATATACGATTTCGAGATCATGAGCTCACGCTGACAGCTTCTTCCAGACACGAACTTGTCGATCTGCATCTGAGAATCCAGTTTCCAGAGAGAATCGTCAGCTGCGAAGTTGGTTCGCAGGTGGCAGGCAACGAGATCTATGCCCGGCCGGATCGAATTCAATTTGTCGCGTCCTTTACCGGTGGAGGACAAGTTGAACGGATCGGTGAGCTTCCACCGACTAATCTTTGGGTGATCACGATTGCGAGACTTCTTACGAACCGCCCCATTTGTCTGCGTCTGCGATCGATCGAATTTGAAGAAAGTAGTTCCTTTCAAAAGTCAATAACTGGAAGGCCTGATCATTGCTACACACACATTATCGGCAAGTATCTGTACGAGGATCGACAGCAATACTTCGAGCGAGAGTTTGTGGCGGTGATCACTGTCGACAAAGGCCGGTCCTTTGCTATTCATCCCAGTGAAGAACCTGGAATCAGACCCCTGATCGTATCCCACAGTACTTAAGATTCTGGAGTGGATTTCGCGGCAGGGTAGCCAGATCGATTCGTTCATGTCCTGCCATACTGAGGAGAAGAGATGTCAACGCTCTGCGGCACGTTCTTAATGTGCGTTCTTGTCCAGGTGCAAGTTCCTGCAGAGTCGTCGAATATTCCGTCTGCATTGCGACCAGCAAATGTCGTCTCGGAGTGGCCGTTTTGGGGCTACGACTTCTTCGAAGACGACGAGGCACTGCAGAACCAGCCAATGATTGCTGAGAAGAATCGAGTTGGCGACGAAGTATTTCTTAACATCTCGAATGCTGGTACGACGACCTTGGTGTACTCGTCGATTACCGGCCGCAACGGTGTCATTACTTATCAGGAGATTGAAGAGAACGGTACTTGGAAGCCCCGCGAGTGGGAACGCTGTGGCACGTTCCTTTACAAATACAAAATCTATCCGGGCAAGACGGCTGAGATTTGCGTGACGTTCTATGGCGATTCCAAGCGAGAACGACTGCTGGGCAGGTTTGTGGAGGAAGGTACCAAGCGAGCGGATTGGGTCGTTCTCGCAGTTAAACCGCGCGGCAGGGTGGCCGGGTCTGGAGCGTCTTCGCGAAGGCCCGGTGGATGTTCAAGCGGCGTTGTTGTTGAATCACCCTGAGCTGCTTGGTTTCATTCACGAGATGGGCTGCCAAGATGTGACCGAGAGTGGACTTACTTCGATTTCCACGAAGCTTGGATGCGTGTTGACAGACCGGGTCTTCGCGAAGACGCTCCAGACCCGGCCACCCCGCCGGCAAGGAGGCGCAGCGCAGCCTACCTGAGATTCTCTTTCCGATCGACACGCTGATAGCTGTCCTCGCCAAGATCGTCGAAACCTTGGGCGACCACTATTTGACGTTGGTTGCAAGTTGACTTCGCCCAATCTCTTGGCGAGATTGGCTACGTGTGATACACACCTCGCGTTAAACGAGTTCGATCGATTGCCAGCGGCAGGGTGGCCGGGTCTGGGGCGTCTTCGCGAAGGCCCGGTGGATGTTCAAGCTGCGTTTCATTCACGGGATCGACTGCGAAGATGTGGCCGAGAGGCGCTACCTGCTTGAGTGTCTATGAAACGTGGATATGTATCGAAAACCCGGGTCTTCACGAAACGCTCCAGACCCGGCCACCCAACTGGCTGCTCCCTCCGAGGACTTCGGATTCGTTTGTGGAACTCCAGGTTGTTGACGAGATCACTTCACGAATCGTCATTTCTGAATATCATCCCAAAAACGACCAAAGATCGATTTGGCATGAATGCCTAGTCGGTCCCGACAAGGCGGTAAAACTAAAAACGCATTCTGAGTGCGAATTCAGTGAAATGGATTTTCGAGATCGACAGTGTCGTCCGCGTGCCTACAACGATCCGGGGCATGCTCACGAACTGACGTTCTCGTGCTTCCGTCGAATCAAGATGCTTTCCAGGGAACGAACGTGTCAGTGGATGGCTGAGAGCATTGCTGTTGCCTGCCGGGAGCTTAACTATCAGCTTTGGGCCTACGTTTTCATGCCCGAGCATGTGCATCTTGTCGTCTGCGCGCGGGAGCCTGAGTACGACACGTCTCAATTGCTGGGCCGAATCAAAGAGCCGGTCAGTCGAGCAGCTGTACAGTTTCTCAAGCGTGAATCACCAGAATGGCTGACACGAATCGGTGTCGGGCATGGCGATCGCCTGAAACATCATTTTTGGCAACCGGGACGTGGGCACGACCGCAATGTCATCAAGGGAAAAACGCTACTGCACATGATCGATTACACACACCAGAATCCGGTTCGCCGCCGATTGGTTGAGCAGGCGAGAGACTGGAAATGGTCGAGCGCAGGTTGGTATGAGGAAATCCCTCTGAATGAATTGAAGCCCGATCCGATTCCTTGGGAATGGCTCGAAGAGACAAACTAGGATCAGAGGTCGCTGGGGACTTGCGGCCGAGGACGTCCAATCGGTAGTTGGGCTATCTCGGACCGGGTCTTCGCGAAGACGCTCCAGACCCGGCCACCCTGCCGGGCGACAAACCGCGTCAAATCAGTTCGATCGATTGCCATCGGCGATAGCCGAAGTGCGTGATGACGCTGGCGGCCAAACCGAGCAACGCCGCACAGAGGAACAATCCTGGCACGCCAACGTCTGGCAAATCTGATGGCAGGCTCCTCACATCAAATACTCGCGCCTGCACGAAGATGATACCGATATTCGCGAAGATCAGTCCATAGGCGGCGACGAATACGGCCAGAATCATAACCCAGTCGCGTCGAATCGCGATTGTCCAGAGCAACAAGCCAAAGACGGCGAGCCAGCGTGCCCCGAAGACCAGCACCATGCCGATGGTCCAGGACCAGGACCATCGTTCAGGATTCGATGCGATTACGTACCCGATCAACACGGTCAAGTAGATCAAAGCCAATGGGACCAGATCCCAAGCGATCGCTTGAGCAATCTGCCGCGCAAATTCGGTTCGCGACAGCGGGCGCAGCGATTCCGCTGCAAATAGCTTGCGGCGACTGCGCCAGACACTGGCCGCCACAATCACGCTCATGTCCGGAAACAAGAAGGAACTCATCAACATCGCTGGATTTTGGAACGAAAACCATTCCTCGGACCTGCTCGTATTCAGCCGATGAGTGATCCCGATCAAGGCTGCGGTTCCCAGGGCGACCTGAAACATCACGTTGCCAGTGACTGGATTGCCTGCGATCCAAAGCCTGGATCGCCAAACGATTCCGGTCTGAGGCGGTCGAGCAATCAGTCGATCCACATCGGAGGTCGTCAACCAGGAGAACCACCCACGCTGGCCACCGGCTTTCTGCGGATAAATCGACTGTTGCCAGGCCGACATGGCGACCGGATCGAGACTGATCGGTGGGGAACTGACGCCGCGTTCCAGACAAGTGGCGTTCAACCGCAACGACTGTCTTAGCGCCATCGTGGAGATCACAATCCCACTGACAATCAAGAACCAAGTGAAGTACGGTTCGTACCCGCGCAGATACCAGTCAATCGCCGACGTATTCCAGCGAACGGCCACAATGGCGAGCGGTCCCCAAGCAGCGGCTGCGATGGCCAAAGGTTTGATCAGAGTTTTGGCGCGACTGTTTTCCAGGCTCATCGCAGTCCCGAAGGCTCCAAAACCGCATGAGATACTCCAGCACAATAGATTCAGGGCAATAGCCGCCGATACCGAAACTCCAGCCACCCACAGTGGAATGCTGTGCAGGACGATACAGAACAACCACAGGCAAACGACCGGAATCACATGGGGTGCCGCGTAATTCGGTATCAAGCGTGAGAATGACTGCGAAAATTGGCTCTGCAATTGCAAGCCGATTAACATCAGAATCACATTGTTTAAAAAGAGCAGGACCAGAAACCAATACATTCGCTCCACGTCGATGTATGCCGGGCGAACGCGAACTGCGGGCAGCTTTTGCTGCAGAACGGTGAAGCCCGGACCCCCCCCCAATTGGTCATTGACGTACAGCGTCTGGAGCATCGGAATCAGGCGAATGTCGTCCAGGTTCTCGACCAGCGGGTTGTGGTTGGCGGGTTTCGCCGCATCCGCAGCGACAACGTGGTTGGGGTTGGGGCTTTTAACTGTTGAAGAGTAGTTTTGAATAACGACCGTTTTCAGTCGAGGGAACCGTTTGAGTTGCGGTAAGAACGGGACATCGTGCTCGGTAAATCCGCGATGAATGACCGACCCAAGAATTAGCGTTTCAAGCTGGGTCACCGTTTCGAGCTCCGGATAGCCGCCCCGTAAGTTCGAACCGCTGATGTCGAGATAGCGCAGTCGAGGCAACTTGCCGATTTGCGGCCAGAGTTCCGCGGGCACGTCGCAATCGATCAGTTGCAACGATTCGAGTCGCGTGAGGTCTCCGATGGCCTGGATCTTGTCGGGATGAAGTGGTGGACACGAGAAGAGTGACAGAGATTTTAATTGAGGATAGATCTTCAATAGTTGTAAGTGTCGGAGTGAGAAGGGAAGGGCGGCGCGAACGGCCGCGTCGCTGAGCCCTTCGGCGGCTGGCCAGCGAATTTCGACTTGGGTGACGTTTTGATCGACCCCGCTCTTTTCGAAGTCTGCGAGGCTCTTGAGGTCCGATAGTACGAGTAAATGGCTTGTCGTGTCGACGACGGGGTACGCGGTCTGCAATGGATGTCCGCGATGAGTAAAGAAGTCCTCTGCGGCGGTCCAGAGTGAGATGCCGAGGACAACCAAGTAAATTGCGGCCAGCGGCCAGACCAAAGGTCGTGTGGCATAACTCAGCAAGACATAGGCCAGGCGACGAATCATGATTGATTGCTCACGTTGAAAGAGGCTCGCTAGAGGTGCCGGGATATTGGATGTTTTGGAACGATTTCACCGCCAAGTTGCGGTGATGTGCCGCCCTTTCAGGGCTTGTCGGCCTGACGGTACGTCTTTCCCCGGGCGTTGCCCGGGGCTGGCATGTGATGCCCCTTCGGGGCGGAAATCAGCCGTTGTGATCGTTTGCTCAAACGTTCTGCCAGCCTCGGAATTCATTCGTTGCACTTGTCTTCGACCGAAAGACACGGCTTTGTCGAAGACTCCAAAACCGTGGCACCCGACTCATGATTTCAGCAAGCAGAATCGCGCAACACTCAATTAGATCGGAAGTCGTCGTTCGGGCTCTTGGTGGAGTTCGAGGAAGATCTCTTCAAGGTTCAGATCTTCGACATTCACCTCTGCATCCCACTGCGATCTCAAATCGTTCACCATTCGATCGCTGACATTCGTGGCAGCGACCAGAGCCGTCTGTCCCGTGACTTCGGTTCGCAATGCTCCCGCGACGCTGAAGGCGTGTGGTAGAGGACCTGTTGTGGAAATGCGCAGTCGTTTCACACGATCCTTGATCGTGTCGAGATCCTCGAACAACGCCAGCCGACCTTCTTTCAGGAGTGCCACATGCGAGGCTACTCGTTCGAGATCGGACGTGATGTGGGTCGAAAACAAGACGGTGTGTTGTTCGTCCTGCGTGACCTCGAGTAAAGACTTCAAGAACTCACGGCGGGCGACAGGATCGAGGGCTGCGACCGGTTCGTCCAGGATCAGCAGATCAGGGCGGTGCCCCAAGGCGAGGATCAATCCCAGTTTCTGGAGTTGTCCCGGCGACAATGGCCCGACGCGCTGGCCTCGATCAAGATCCCAGCGGCTTGTCAGCTTCTCGGAAAGAGCAAAATCCCATTTGGGATAGAAGGCGGCTGTGTAGCCGATCACTTGTGAGACAGTCATCCAGGGATAAAGCTTCACATCCTGCGGCACGTATCCGAGCCGCGCTTTGGCCGCACCGCTGAGGACCCACGGGTCTTCTCCAAAGACACGAGCCTGACCTGCTGACACGCGCAGCAAGCCGAGCAGGCACTTGATCAACGTCGATTTACCACTGCCGTTCAGGCCGAGCAGTCCGACGACCATGCCGCGTTGGATCGACAGGTCGATCCCTTGCAGGACCGCAGTGCTACCGAAGCTTCGATGCAGGCTTTGCGATTCAATAATCAATTCGCTCATCATCGTCGCTCCTTGAGAACCATCTTCACCACCGCCACGACCTGCTCGTCTGTCAGCCCCAGCTGCAGTCCACGCGTCACGACGTGATCAACCAATTCGCGAAGTTCTTGCTGCCGATCGCCGACGCTGGCCGAGGTAGGCGAAGCCGTACGGACTCGCATCCCCATCCCGCGATCACGTTCCAGCACCCCTTCAGCCTCCAGGCGACTGTAGGCCTTGGAGACCGTCATCATGTTGACCTGCAATTCCGCACCCATCTGCCGAACACTGGGCAACAAATCGCCGGCCTTTAGCCGACCACTCGCCACCTGTGCGCGAACCTGATCCATGATCTGTCGAAAGATCGGGACGCCGGAGGAGGGGTGAATCTCGAACTGAATTGGGACGCTTGCCATAGTGCATTACTATAGTGATACACTATCGGCGAGTCAACTGGTTTTCTTGAAAATGCCAGAATGACTATTCGTGAACATCCGTTCGTGCACGCAGTGCTGAAGAAGAAAGACAGTTTTCACGCGAAGCCGCGAAGTCGCGGAGAAGAACGAGAACGGTCGAAGAATGTTTGCGGAGTCGATTTATGCGATTCAGGCAAAGTCATCCTCGTGCTGACGCAGCGCGGCTCACCTGGCGTCGTAGGCACGCTCTGCGTACGACGTTCAGCACACGGATGGTGCTGTTTATATTTAAGAAGCGAGTTCCGTGGACGGGGGAGGAGCCACTTGAATCGCGTCGCGTCATTTGCGAGCCTCTTCACGCCCCTTGCGAGTTGCGGAGAATCAGGGCATTACAAAGCTCCTCTTGAAGGATTTTCGACATCAGCAACCTCGTTTGAGAATCGTTGATTGGCGCTGGAATGATCTGATCGGAATAACTCATGTCTCGACGTTGGCTGGACCTGATCACGGGATCTCAATTGCGACCGACTGCAATTTCGCGGCGTCAGTTACTGCGGATGGGTCTGGCGGCCGGGATGGGATTGCTATCGAACCAATCGTTTGGTGGCAACATTCAGAAGCAGCGACCTCGAATCCTGATTGTAGGGGCAGGATTCGCGGGCCTGGCCTGCGCTTTCGAACTTGTTGCCGCGGGATATGAGGTGCAGGTCTTGGAGGCTCGGAAGCGCATCGGCGGCCGTGTGCATAGCTTGCGAGAATTGATTCCCGGCAAAAGCGTGGAAGGGGGCGCGGAGTTTCTGGGCGCGAACCATCCGCATGCTCTGGCCTACGCGGCAAAGTTCGGATTTCAGTTTTGGGACCTGTCCGAGCCCGAAGGGATTCCGACGATTGTCCTGGGGGGAAAGCAGTTCACCGGTCCGGAGATCGCGCAGGCGACTTCTGAAATCGATGCCGCCCTGACATTGATGACGAATGACGCTCGGGCCGTTGTGCTGGAACAGCCGTGGCTGACGGCTGATGCCAAGCGATTGGATCAACTGTCGACTGCGGCGTGGATCAATCGTCTCGAAATGTCTGCGGTCGCGAAGGCCCTGATGACGGTTCAGCTCACAGCAAACAATGGAGTCGCGACAGATCGACAAAGCTACCTGGGAAACCTCGCCCAGGTTCGCGGCGGGGGTCTCGAAAAGTATTGGACCGATACTGAGGCCTACCGACTACAGGGAGGGAATCAACAATATGCCGAACGAATGGCCAAGGAACTGGGGCCGGGACGAGTCCAACTGAATTGTCCTGCACGAGAAGTCATCGGCAAGGAGAGCAGCATGATCGTCGTGGATGGCGAAGGACGGCGCTACGAGGCGGACGATGTGGTGCTGGCCGTTCCTCCATCAGCCTGGGGTGGCATCAAGTTTTCACCCGGACTCCCGGAAGCACTAAATCCCCAGATGGGAATGAACGTCAAGTACTTATCTGTGGTGAAAGAGCGGTTCTGGCAAGCGGCGAATTTGACTCCCCAAGCGACGACCGATCAGGAAATCAGTCATGTGTATGAAGGGACAGCGGGGCAGGGTACCGAGGGCCCTGCGGCACTGGTTGCTTTTTCGGGAGGGCCACCCGCCGAAGTGATCCACAAGAGGCCAGTCGCCGAGCGGCAGCCCGCCTATCTGAAGTCGCTGGAAGTGTTATTCCCTGGCTTTGGCGAGCAATTCGTCAAAGGTCAGTTCATGGATTGGATCGGCGACCCATGGACTCGCGCGGGCTATTCCTTTCCAGCCCCCGGCCAGGTGACGACCGTCGGACCGGCCTTGCGCGCTGGAATCGGACACCTGCACTTCATCGGCGAGCACACGTGTTACGAATTCGTCGGCTACATGGAAGGGGCGTTGAAGTCGGGCGCGTCGCTCGCCAAGCGATTCGCGATGCGGGACGGGTTGATAGCGAAGTAGATTCCGTCGAAGACACGGCCACGTCGAGGTCACCTGTTGAAGGTGGAGGATTTTAACGCAAAGTCGCAAAGGCGGTAGAGACGCAAAGGAAAAAAGAAGGTATGGCCTTTCTGATCAATCAGACTTCTGCTTTGCGTCTCTGCGCCTTTGCGTTGAATCGGCCGCGATGCAAAATCGGCAGCACTTTGCCTCAATGTCGAAAGAAATTCCTCCACTGCGAATCGACTGATTTGCTATGATGCTTGGCGTGTTTCGTGCATGCGAAAGCTTCACTCGGAACGCCAAGTTGACCCGCAGAGTTGAAGACCCAATCTCTTGGCGAGATTGGCTACATCACAATCAACTCTGAAGTAGCGGTGATAATGAATCGAAGATCTGTCGAGTAGATCGGAATCGCATGATTGTTCGGATGGTTGTTGCGGGTGTATTGCTCTGTCTCGGTTCGTTGTCGGTCCTGGCAGCCGATGGCAAATTGGAAGCTGAGGAAGAGCAGGCATTCAAGCAGGCGGCGGCCCTGGTTGATCCCTCATTAGTGCGGATCGAAACAGTCGGCGGTCTGGAGCAAGTTGGCGAAGTCTTGCTGGGCACCGGACCAACCTCTGGCGTGATTGTTTCCGAAGACGGATACATCATCTCCAGTTCGTTCAATTTCGTCTCCAAACCGGCGTCGATCCTGGTGACACTAGCCGATGGGCGTCGCTTTGCCGCCAAGCAAATTGCGAATGACAAACTTCGCCTGCTGACTCTGTTGAAGATCGACGCCGCGGGGGTGCCCCCCGCCAGACCGGCTCCGCGCGGCGACGTGCGAGTCGGTCAATGGGCGATTGCGATGGGACGGACATTTGATCTGACGACACCCAGCATCTCGGTGGGCATCGTCAGCGCCGTCAATCGCATCTGGGGCAAGGCGATTCAGACGGATGCCAAGACATCCCCGGTCAACTATGGCGGAGCCCTGGTTGATATCGAAGGTCGAGTGCTGGGAGTGATCGCTCCGCTTTCGCCCGCGGGTAACGGCGAGACCGCGGGAGTCGAGTGGTACGATGGTGGAATCGGTTTCGCGATTCCTCTGGAAGACGTCTATGCCTCATTGGATCGATTGAAGTCGGGGACCGATCTGTTGCCGGGATTGCTGGGAATCTCGTTCGCCGGTGGACCGTCTACAAATGTTCCGGTGATCGTCGATCGGGTTCGTTATAACTCGCCCGCTCAGCAGGCGGGCTTGAAGACCAATGATCGGATCGTAGAAGCGGACGGGGAAAAGATCGCTCGCGTCGCTCAGTTGAAGCATGTCTTGGGACGCAAATATGGGGGTGATTCCGTCACTCTTGGGGTGCAGCGCGGCGATCAATCGCTGTCCATGGAATTAGCGCTGGTCGGGGAACTGATCCCGTATGAAATTCCATACCTGGGGATCCTCCCCAAGCGAGAAGCATCGACCGAGCCAGGGGTGGGCGTACGGTTCGTCTTTCCGGACAGTCCGGCAGAGAAGGCTGGATTGGGGCGTGGCGATCGTGTCGTGAAGTACAACGGCGCTGATGTCGCCGACACTCGCGCCTTGACCGATCTGGTGGGACGAGGCCGGCCAGGTGATACCGTGAAACTGACCTGCTTGCAGGCGGGCAAACAGGCGGTGCTCGAGATCACGCTGACTACGCTGCCAGAGACGATCGTCGGCGAACTGTCGGCTGAGATCATCGAAAAACCAGTCGCAGATCAGGCTGTGGAAAAACCCGCGGGTGAAAAACCTGCTGAACCTGCCAAGACGGGGCGATTCACTGATGACCTCGCCGGACACGATCACAGCTATTGGGCGTACGTTCCCGAGGGATATAACCCGGCCGCTGCTTACGGGCTGATGGTCTGGATTCATCCCGGTGGTGATACGATGGAAGCGACGATGATCAAGCAATGGGCAACCATTTGCGAACGTCGTGGCATCATCCTGGTCGGCCCGAAAGCGGATCAAGTGGCCCGTTGGGTGCCAGGTGAAGCCAAGTTTGTTGAAGGCTTGGTAGCGCACATGCGTGAGAAGTACACGATCGATCCCCAGCGGATCTTCGTCCATTCACATGGATCAGGTGGGCCGATGGCTTGCCTGCTAGCGACGCGTCACCGCGAGATCTTCCGGGGCCTGATGCTGGCGGGGGCTCCGCTGCAGGGACAAGTCGGAGACAACGAGCCGGAATTTCGGCAGCAGTTCTTCTTCGTTTGCGGCGAGGATGACAAGGCTCTGGCTACCGTCAAGAAAACAGTCGAGTTTCTGAGGAAGGTGAAATTTCCAGCGTCGCTGACGACCGTGAAGGGCTTGGGGGCCAAATATTCCGCTAATCCGGAAATCGACGAAATCGGTCGCTGGGCTGACTGTTTGGATAGGATTTAGGCCACCCCGCGCGTTTTTCGCGGATTATTTGTCCCGAGGGTGGTTTTCGCCTTTCTGACGACGAATACAAGCCGGAGAATGCGGGTAATAAAGTCCACGGTTTTGAAGTCACGACCCAGTCGAAGACTCGATAACCGCGGCACCCGATCGCACCATGAATTGATCAGAGAAGTTATGAAGTTCGACGAATTCAAACGCCGTGAAGTCAGTCGCCGACAGTTTCTGGGCCGAAGTGCTCAACAGGCAGCGGGAGTCGCTGTTGGTGTCGTCGGGCTGGCAGGTGTGGCTTCGGGTTCGGTGCGATCTTCGGATTCGCCAAACGACCGTCTTGGCATCGGCGTGATTGGCGTCCGTAACCAAGGGCGGGTGCTCGCCACAGGACTCGCCAAGATCAGTGGTGTTGAAGTACGCTCGCTCTGCGATGTCGACGAAAGCCAGTTTGCCCCGGCGATTCGCGAAGTGGTCGATGCGGGCCAGAAAACGCCAACGACAGTCCGCGACTTCCGACAGATGCTCGATGATCCGACGATTCACGCGGTCGTGATTGCGACTCCTGATCACTGGCACGCGACGATGACATCGCTCGCCTGCCAAGCGGGTAAAGACGTGTATCTGGAGAGTCCCTGCACGCATTCACTTGGTGAAGGGAACATGCTGGTCGACGTGGTAACTCGTAGTCAGCGGATCGTGCAAGTCGGCCTGCAGCAGCGGAGCGGGGCTCATTTTCAATCAGCAATCCAATTTGTACAGTCCGGTAAATTGGGGACTGTCCGGATGGCGAAGGCGTGGATCGTTCATCGGCGTAAGAGCATTGGTCACCGCGACATCGTCGATGTCCCGCAGAACGTGGATTACGCGGCTTGGCTCGGACCGGCACCGACTCGTGCATTCCAACCGAATCGCTTCCATTTCAACTGGCGCTGGTTCTGGGATTACGGTGGCGGGGAACTGGCACATTGGGGCGTCCATATGTTGGACGTGGCTCAATGGGGTTTGCAGGTTTCAACACCAAACCGAGTTTCCGCCGTGGGGGGGAAGTACTCGTTCGACGACGATCAAGAAACGCCGGATGCGCTCTCGGTCCAGTATGACTTCGGCCAGAAATCGATCTTGTGGGAACAGCGGCTGTGGTCGTCTCACGGAGTTGAGGGTCGCAGTTCAGGCGTTGCTTTCCACGGCGACAACGGGACGCTGGTCGTCGATCGAGGGGGCTGGAAGGTGTACGATCATGGTGAGGTGATCGCGGCGGACTCTTCGGATTTACTGTCGGCGCATCTTGGCAACTTTGTCGATTGCGTTCGCACTCGCAAAGCTCCGGCCGCGGACCTTGGCATTGGCCTCGCGTCTGCCTCGCTGTGTCATCTCGGAAATGCCGCCTATCGGGCAGGGCATGAGTTGAGACTGGATCAACCGACCACTTAGTCCTGAGCGGGGCGGCGTCAGCCCCCTGGCTCCTCGGGCATAAGCCCACTCTGCAATTCCTCTATCAGGCGTGCCGCGACATCGATTCCCGTTGTTTTGGCGAATGCCTGCCAGCCGGGGACGGCATTCACTTCAATCACGTAGCAGCGGCCCTGTCGGTCATACAGCAGGTCCACCCCCGCAATGTCCGCGCCTGTGACATTCGCCGCTCGTAATGCGTAATCCGTTTCGATTGAGGTAACTTCGTGCAGTTCCGCGATCGCACTTCGCGACACATTCGTGCGGAAATCATGCGGTGACCGCCTGCGCATGCCGCCGACCACGCGATCGTGCAGCACCAGCACACGAACGTCAAAACCTTCGTGATCAATGTATCGCTGAAGGTACAGGACCGCGTTCAATCGCATCAAGGTTCGAAACGTCCGATGGGCCAGGTCGGGATCGCTAACCCGCACGATGCCTCGTCCTTCGGCTCCGAACAGCGGTTTGATGACGACATCGCGTCCCAGTTCTTCGAACGCTGCCATCGCATCATCTTCATGTTCACAGACGATGGTCTCGGGAACCGGCAAGCCGACCGCACGCAGCCTAGCCGTGGTCAGATACTTGTCGACGGCACATTCCAGCGATTTGGGCGAGTTCACGACTCGCGTCCCAGCCGCAGCAATCCGGGCCAGGGCATCCATGCGATAGACAACTTGCTCTAGTGTCCCCGGTGGCATGGTACGGACCAGGATGACATCGAAAGAAGCCAGACCATCGCCGCCGAGAACAGTAACTGGCAGGGTCGTTTGCGCCCCGCAGTGCTCAAGCTGGGTAGCACTGATCGTTTCGCCAGCCGATCCGACGCGAGCAACCAGTCGTTCGAAGTCGAGCCGCGTACAGGCATGTCCGCGTGCGAGAGCCGCTCGCTCCAGGTCACGGTAGTACCAGCTCCCTTCGCTGGCGAGGATTCCAATCTTCAAGTCGGTTCCACCCCCCGCACGACTCAGAAGCCAAACGATTGCTTCAAGATCTCGACGTTAACTCGACCTGCCACGTGGATCCGGCCGGTATCGACGTTCTGCATAATGATTTCGGCAGGACTGAAGAGCAGGGGATCGATCTTGTAGAAGTCTTTGCCAGCCGCTTCAAAAATCTTGAGGAATGGGCTGCCATAAGAGGCCGATGAGGATGATGGGACTTTGGTGATGACTTCCGCGATGGATTCGTCATCCCCTTTGACCCACAACGTGACTCGTCCACCGTAGAGAATGGCGTCGTTCGTGCGGCCAATCCCGTCCAGATCGTTATTCGCGACTGGAGGCAGAGGAGCGATTCCGACGGCGCTGCGAATGCGATTCACATCGAAATCCAACTCGTACAATTTATGCAGAGCAGTCTCGACCGAGCGGGCGACCACTTGCAGATTTCCCGCCATGCTGGAGGTCGGTGCGACGCACAGGACCACGTTCTCGGGTTCGACGTTCGTTGTCTGAGCGATGTATTCGTAGACTTCGCGGCCAGGCAGTTTGCCCGTTTCCAACACACCGACCACCTGTTCGGCTTCTTCGCGGTACCACAACTTATCGAACAACGCTTCTTTCGCGAAGGCAGCTCGCATCGGCCCCGAGCCCATCGCGAAGAACTTGCCGACATTGATCTGCCAGCCAGCGTACTGGCTGAACAAGCACGCGGCGACCGGCATATCAGTTTGCACGAAGACCTGCTGCCAGCCCACATCGCCGAGCAAGCCAGGAGTAATCCCAATATCGGCCATGCCCGCCGTGCAGATCGAAGCCAGAGCACATCCAGCTTCCAGACCACCTTCTGTTTCAACTCCGAAGTCCAGCAGCAGACCGCCGCCGGGGACAATGGATTGGGCCACTCGCAGATCTTCCGGGCCGTCAGTCACATCTTCAATTAACTGTGAGGCAATGTCATTCAGTTCGAGGTTCATGCAAAAATCCGGAGAAGCTATTGAACAATCGCGAGCCACTTCATGGGCGGCCAAATAAAAGACTCCGATGAGTGATCTCCTCGGGCTTCTCAATGTTAATTCTAGGGTTTCTGAGTACCGAAAGCGTAGACGAATCCGGCTCGGGCAACAATCACGCCGCAGGTTTTCGTGGGTTGGCGAGTGAATCCAGCCGAATTTCGGTGGACACAGTCAAAATGAGGTGCCTGCCAACAAGCAAAAATGGCTCGGCCGCTTGTTGCGACCGAGCCATAGAATTCAAGATGGACTAAATTCGGCTGTCAGTCGCGGCGACCGGCGATCAGGACCAGCAGACGCAGGATTTCGATGTACAGCCAAACCAATGTCACCATCAGGCCATAAGCACCGTACCATTCGCAGTACTTCGGGGCACCTTGATGAGCGGCTTGTTCAATGTAGTCAAAGTCCAGCACCAAGTTCAGTGCGGCCACGATGACGACGACAGCGCTGATGGCGATGCCCCAGCCGCCCATCGCAGCCAAACTGAATTGGCCGATCCCAAAGGCTCGTAGTACGAACATCGCCAAGTACATGATGGCAATTCCGCCTGTCGCCGCGATCACGCCGAGTTTGAAGTTTTCGGTGGCTTTCACAATCCCCGTTTGATAGGCCATCAGCAAGGCAAATGTGGTTCCGAACGTGGCAAGCAAAGCCTGAAACACGATCCCTTGGAACTGGCGTTCAAACATCGCCGAGATTCCGCCCAGCAGCAGGCCTTCCGCCATGGCATAGAGCGGAGCCGTGACCGGCGACCACTTGGGAACGAACGAAGTCGTCAACCCCAGCACTAACGCTCCAATCATGCCGCCGATCATCCAAGGCATCGCTTGTTGGGCGTTTTGTCCATAGACCATGCCCCAAGTCAGCGAGGCCATGCCGGTGCATAATCCGAGCAAAATCAACGTCTTTGTCGCTGTCCCGCGAATCGTCATCGTGTTTGAGCCACCATAGGAATCGGCGGCCATCGACGCGAATTTCGAAGCATTCAGAACTGGATTCCCGCTACGCATCTCATTACTCCCGTTTATGTTTGGTTCGAGTCACCCCGAACGCTGTCAATCACTCAATCCTACACTTGTCATGCAGACACGCTAAGTCCGACTCCACCATGGAACGATACGTCGGTGGTTGAGTAATTCTCAACCACGAAAGGCCATTTTTCGACAATTTGCCTCGACACGGTCCAGCAATCGTTCAATTTATTGCCTGCCACACTTGGGAACGCAGAGAAACATCCTTCGGATTGCTAGAAATACGTGAAAAACCTCAGGAATGCTGGAGTCTGGCAGATGCAGAACGCTAGACTCCGGAATCGTCACCTGTTTCAGCTCCTCTATTGCGACGAGAGGCCACTATGCCCCCTCGCTCCCGATCCATTCTGATCAGTTCGCTGGCCGTGGTTTTCATGGTCGTTGCGATCGTTTTTTCGCGCCGCCACGTCGCTTCAACCGTTTCCGCAGAGACGTTGCGGGCCGCCGGCCCACTGAAATGGTATCGCGGGAACCTGCATACCCATTCCTACTGGAGTGACGGTGACGACTATCTGGAATCGATTGCCCTTTGGTATCGCGACCATCAATACGATTTTCTGTGTTTCACCGACCACAACACCCTGGCCACCAACGAGCGATGGCTCGATATCGAAAAGGCCAAATCCGGCCGTGAGGCTCTCGACCGCCTCAAGGAGAAATTTTCGGACGGGTGGGTCGAAGAGCGCGTGCGCGATAATCGCCTGGAAGTTCGCTTGAAGCGTTTCGACGAAGTCGTTCAGAAGATGGCGGAGTCGGGAAAATTCCTGTTGATTCAGGGTGAAGAGATCTCGGACAAGTTTGGCGCGCAACCCATTCATCTGAATGCTCACAATGTTCGCGAGGTTGTCTCGCCACGAGGGGGAAGCAGCGTTCATGAGGTGATTCAGCAAAACGTCGACGCCGTGATCGCTCAACGCGAGCGCACCGGACAGGCGATGTTTATCCACCTGAATCATCCGAACTTTGGGTGGGGGGTGGCCGCTGAAGATTTGATGCGAGTGCGCGGCGAAAACTTCTTCGAGGTCTACAACGGACATCCAGGCGTCCATAACGGCGGCGATTTTCTGCATACCTCCACGGAACGGATCTGGGACATCATCAATTCGATGCGACTGGGTGAATTCGATCTGCCATTGCTGTACGGATTGGGAACCGATGACGGACACAACTATCACCATATCCCAAGTCGCGCGAGCGAACCGGGCCGCGGTTGGGTGATGGTGCTGGCCGACGAACTGACTCCGGAGGCACTGATCGCCAGCATGGAAGCCGGCCGATTCTACGCCTCGTCAGGTGTCACTCTGGATGAGGTTTCGGCAACGTCCACATCGCTAAGTGTGACGGTTCGACCAGATCCCGATGCGACCTATCTAATCGATTTCATCGGAACGAAAAAAGACTTCAATCGCGACAGCGAGCCCGTTCGCGACAAAATGGGGCGCAAACTGCCAGTCACTCGCAACTACTCCCAGGATGTCGGCGCAAAACTGAAAACGGTGGATGGCATATCCGCGAGCTACGATTTCACTGGCGATGAGTTATTCGTGCGGGCTCGAATCACCTCATCGAGAAAACACCCGAATCCCTCGGCCGTGGGTGAATTCGAGCGAGCCTGGACGCAGCCCGTTCGGCCGTGACTGAGCCGAGGTTGTTCCTGCCGTCTTCCTTCCTGCCGTCATTCTCACGCAGGCGGGAATCCATCTTCCGCATAGCGAATTTTCACCGCTACGGGACAAATTCCGCCTCGACGCCGTCCCTTGGCTAAGCCGTCATTCCCACCTGCGCGGGAATGACGGCGAAAACGAATGGAGAACACAGCTATCGGGCTGTGAAGAATCCCATTTAGTGCTCAACATCATCGGGCAAGGGCTGACTGCGATCTTGAATCATCCCCAGCGATCGCAGCTTAGATCGCAAGGTCATCCGCGAGATTCCCAGCCGTTCTGCCGCTTGTAATTGGTTTCCGCGGAAGTGCTTCATCACTTCGAAGAACATGTGCCGATCCACTTCGTGGATCATATGCCGATAAACATCGGGTTTTCCATCGGCCAGCAGATGCTTCACGTAATCCATCAATTTGACGAATGGATATAAGGGCTCATCGGGACCGATGTTAGCCAATGCGTCGTGGCCGATCAGTTGCTGGTCGCCCATCGACTTCGGGAAAGTCTGCGACTTTTGCAAACAAGAATCGGGAAGGTATTCCGGAATCAGGACATCCCCAGTCGCATGCACCATGGCATAGCGAATCGCACTTTGGAACTCGCGCACATTGCCCGGCCAGCGATGCAGTTGCAGGATCTCCATGACAGCAGGAGCAACCGTGCGAACCTGCTTGCCAAGTTGTCGATTGAACACCTTAACGAAGTGTTCGATGAGAGCCGGAATATCATCCAGTCGATCGCGTAGTGGCGGTAACTGGATCGTGAACCCATTCAGACGGTACAACAAATCCTGGCGGAATCGGCCTTCTTCGACATCGCGACTGAGGTCTCGATTTGTGGCCGCAATAATTCGGACATCGGTCTTCACCGTGGAGTTTCCACCGATTCGTTCAAACTGTTGCTCTTGCAAGAGCCGCAACGCTTTGGCTTGTGTGGCCGGACTCATGTCGCCAATTTCGTCCAGGAAAATGGTACCGCCGTTCACCTGTTCGAACTTGCCGATTCGCCGCTGCTCAGCTCCCGTAAATGCCCCTCGTTCGTGACCGAACAGCTCACTCTCCAGAATCGTCTCGGGCAGTGCCGCGCAGTTCATCGCCAGAAACGGCTGTTGATTGCGGCTGCTGTAGTGATAGATCGCCCGAGCAACCAGTTCTTTACCCGTGCCGCTCTCGCCCAGAATCAAGACCGTCGATTCCTGCGGTGCGATACGACCGATCTTTTTGTAAACCTCTTGCATCGCTGGGGAATGGCCGACGATCCGATCCGCCGAGAGATCGTCAGAGTCTTCGGTGGCTACGAGAGCAGGAACGCGGCTGAGGCGACTGAGTTCCAACGCTTTGTGAACGACCGTCTTGAGTCTGCGAAAATCGACGGGTTTCACGAGATATTCGTACGCACCACGGCACATCGCTTCGATCGCGGTATCAGTTTTGGCGAATGCGGTCATGATAATGACCGGCATCCGGGGATCGATCTGACGAATCTTGTCGTACGCTTCCAGGCCCGTCTGATCGGGAAGTCGCACGTCGATGATCGCGGCATCAGGACGACGAGTGCGGACGAGTTCGATTCCTTCTCGAGCCGTCGCGGCCGAGATCACAGAAATCTGTGAAGACGAGAGCGTCTCTTTGATTGAGAAGACAATATTGGGCTCATCATCGATCACCAGCAGGGTCGAGATGTTGGACCAGCCGTACGTTCCATTCGCGGTAGCAGTCGTTTCATGAGATTCAATCACCTAGTCACTCCATATCCAAGTCGTCGCGATTGTTCGGCGATGAGAGTCGTTAAATGAGTTTGCGATCGGTTAGCTATCAGCGGCAACCAAAGAGAGTCGCTCCATATCCTTAACAGGGGAGGGGGGGACCGGCAGGTAGACCGAGAACAGAGCGCCGCCACCAGGATGATTCGTGGCGCGAATGAGACCCTGATGGGCCTCGACAATCCGTCGACAGATTGAGAGTCCCAAACCGGTCCCGGTCTCTTTCGTGCTCATGAATGGTTCGAAGACGCGATCCAATACCTCCTTCGAAAGGCCAGCACCCGAGTCCCGCACGGAAATCGTCACCCAACTGGTCCCGATGGGAAGGCCATTCCGATGATCGGCGATTGGCGGTGAATCGAAAGAGACTCGCAGTTCGATCAAACCACCTTCCCGTAGTGCATCCATCGAGTTGAGCAGCAGATTCAATAGCACTTGTCTGATCTGCGCCGCGTCGCCCTGCAAAACGACCGGTCCACTGGGAATCTCTTCGAAGATTTCGACCTGCTGCTGATCAGCACGGCTCGAAACGAGATCGATCGTTTGCTCAATCGTATTTCGCAAGTCGAACCGAATGATCTCCAGCGATGGTGGCCGAGCGAAGTCCAGAAAGTCCTGAATGGATTTCTCCATCCGCAGGATCTCTTTTTCTACGACTTGCAATGGTCGGCCACACAATCCAATGCCGTCAGCCCTTTCCACCGCGGCCTGAACCAGCATTTTCATCGGCATCAGCGGATTGCGAAGTTCATGAGCGACGCCAGCCGCCAGTTGCCCCACCGCAGCCAGTTGATCGCTTCGCAAGACTTCGAGTTCGCGTTGCTGCAACCGTTCGACCACCGTCGAGATGTGATCTTCCAATTGTCGCAGGCCGGCCTCCAATCCGCGAAACCCATTGCGTTGCGAGATCTTCACGGGCCCGACGACATCTTGAAGGCGGTCTGCTGCCCCGCGCACGCTGACATCCAGTTGCACCACCGATTGTCCAATGCTCCGCGCGATCGCGATTCCCCCGACTAGTCCCGCAATGCCTCCGCAGATCCCCACCCAAAGCATTGCCTGCCGGATTGCATCCGTCGTTTGCCGATTCGATTCATTCGTCTTGTCGACCAGGATGCGATCCAGCGCCAGAAAATCTTTGGCCGGCACGAGTACATGGTTGATGGCCGTCAACAAAGGCTCGGTTTGAGCGACTCGTCGCTTCTCTTCCCGAACGGATGTTTCGAAGTCGGTACCCGAGCTTCCGTCGGACGGATGGTGCGAGGTTTCTGGTTGCTGGCTCAGTTCGGCCAAAATCTCGACAAACAGACTCGAAAACTGCCGCCAGTTTTTTTCGATTGCTAAAACGCCTTCCGCTTCGCGAGGAAGCCGAATCAGTCCTTTCGCGGCTTCCAGATGTTCTGCCGCAAATTTGCTGCGACGAGCGATCACTTCCAGATGCCGCTTGACTCCGTCATGACGATACTGATGGAGTGCGTAACGGATCTCGCGCAGATCGCTGCAAAGATCCTGTGCCGCGATCATCCCATGCACTTCTTTTTGGATCAGATCCGAACTGACGTTCTGCTGGCGCTCGATATTCCAGGCCGCAACAACGCCCAAAACGACCAGCATCACACTGGTCAAAATCACCGGGGCAGCGAGCTTAAGGATCAAATTGTTAAACATGGCTGCGCTGCACTACCCTAAAGGCCGAGACCACCTGGCTATCTACTTGCCCAAATGCAATCTGAATGCCAGAAGACCTGTTCCGCTCACGATGACCATTCACATTCGGCCTCTGGCGTCTGACGATACCTGCGATTCGTTTCGTCAAACGGCTCCGTCAAAACGCACAGGCCACGGACCGCTAAACTCCAAGATGCCGAAGACTTGGGTGGTTGGAACGAGACCGTCTGCATGCTTCAAACGGCGCGTGGATATCGGTTGCAACCCCTTCCCCTTGAATCATTCATGAATAAAACGTAACTGCTACAGAATAGCCAGTTTTTAATCGAGACAGGATAAATTAATTTCACGTGTGACCTCAATTCGGACGATTCGTTTCGGCGCTGATTCGGCATGACTATATGCAATCCAGATGGCTCGGAAATAGCTTTTTCGAAATCCATTGGTACGAGGACAGTTGCGAAATCCTTGTCTATTTTCAGGCCTCGACAACGTTAACTCTTCGCAAGCATGGCAGGACTTGTTCCGCTGGCATTTGCTCTGCTTCGTAAGGAAGCTCGCAAGGTCGCTGCTTAACGCATGACCCGCAGAGATCACCTCGCCAGGAATGGAGCGCGCCCGTGTTACACGAGTTTCTGGATAACTTCCTGCACAACCTTTTTAAGCCGCTGCTCCTGTTCTTCTATGCGGGGTTCCTGATCCCGCTCTTCAAGGTGAAGCTGGAGTTTCCCAAGGCCGTCTACCAGGGAATGACGATCTACCTGTTGCTGGCGATTGGTTGGCACGGCGGTGAGGAACTCGCGGGTCTTGAACCTGCGATGCTCAAGCAGGCGTTGGGGTTCATGTTGATTGGTTGCGTCACCAACACGGTGATTGGCTTTATGGCCTATGGCATCCTGCGCGGCGTGACAAAAATACGTCAGGTTGATGCGGCGACAGTCGCGGGTTATTACGGAAGCGACTCGGCAGGGACATTTGTCACCGCGATGGGCGTACTGACCGCAGCGCAGATCGCCTATGCGCCCTACATGCCTGTGATGCTGGCAGTGATGGAAATCCCCGGTTGTCTGGTGGCACTTTACATCGTTTCCCAATTGCGGCGCAAGGGGATGGACGGGGCAGGGAATATGCCTCTTGAGCCAGATTATGATCCGAGCGTTCAACGAGTCCTGCATGCCGAAGAACACGGTGAACATGGCCATGGGGAAACGCAGGTCAAAGTTCGCAGGGAACAGTTGGTGGGTGTGGGAACAACCGCGAGTGGTACTTCCAATGGAAATCACAATTCAGGCGATAGCAAAGAGGCTTACATGGCCCTCGAAGAGGAAGCAAATATTCCTCCTGAAGAAGTGGCCGCAGCACAGAGTGGAAGTTGGTTGAATCGAGAAACATTGCACGAAGTCTTCATGAACCCGGGCATCTTCCTGTTGTTTGCCGGTATTGCGATCGGATTCATTGGGCGAGTGCAAGGGTCCAAAGTCACTGCTTCGGATGATCCGTTATTTATTAACCTGTTTCAT
The DNA here is from genome assembly GCA_028291515.1 of Schlesneria sp. Taxonomy (GTDB): domain Bacteria; phylum Planctomycetota; class Planctomycetia; order Planctomycetales; family Planctomycetaceae; genus Schlesneria. The sequence continues at coordinate 49,655 of JAQGHU010000118.1, read as the reverse complement.
GGCATCTTGTGCATCTTCTTGCTGGAGATGGGCATCACCGCCTGTTCGAAGCTGCGAGATTTGGGAGCCGCAGGCTGGCAATTCGTGGCCTTCGCGATCATCGCACCCAACATCTTTGCGACGACAGGCATTCTGGTGGCTCATGGCTACAGTATGTTTCTGGGTCAACCATTTGAGATTGGCACGTATCTGTTGTTCGCGGTCCTTTGCGGTGCCTCCTCGTACATCGCGGTGCCGGCCGTGCAACGCCTCGCCATTCCCGAAGCCAGTCCCACACTGCCCCTCGCCGCCTCGCTGGGTTGCACGTTCTCTTACAACGTGACAATCGGGATCCCGGTCTACATCCTGATCGCGACCGCCATCACCAGAGCGATGCCAGTCGGTTAAGGCTAGAAGAGCAGGAGGAGTTTGAAACACAGAGGCACAGAGATAACAGAGGAAAGTCAGGAACAAATGTTGCGAGACTCTTCTGGCTGTCTATTCAATATCTTCTCTCCGTGTTCTCTGTGACTCTGTGTTTCAAACTCCTCTTTCCTCCCCTTGGTCGTTGTTTGCCGCGGAGGGCCACAATCAGGCCAATTGCTTCCGGAATCGGATGAGACTCAGCGCGAGCACCACCACGCAACAGACGGACAATCCCACCACTTGAGGGATCAGGTCGAAGAAGTCGGCCCCACGTAAGATGATCCCGCGCAGGATCTCCAGAAAGTACGTTGCCGGAATAGCGAATGATGCCAGATAGATGGGAAACGGCATCTCACTGCGCGGAAACATAAAGCCCGACAACAGGACCGTCGGCAACATGAGTAGAAAGGCGAATTGCATCGCTTCCAATTGAGTCTTCGCCAACGTGGAAACTAGCAGTCCCAATGCGAGTGCGCAGACAATGAACAGTGAAGACAGCGCAATCAGCAGGGCCAGACTCCCATGAATCGGGATCCCGAACAGATACACCATGACTGTTAACACGATCAGCATCTCCAGGATGCCAATCACTGCATAGGGGACGAGCTTGCCTAGTAGCAGACCAGCACGTCCGACCGGAGTCACGAACAGTTGTTCGAGCGTCCCCAATTCTCGCTCGCGCACAATCGCAAACGATGTCAGGAATAGCGTCACCAGTTGCAGGATGATCCCCACCAGTCCCGGAACGAAGAAGTGAGAACTCTCCAAATCGGGGTTGTACAGCAATCGGGGTCGGATTTCGATTGGCATCGCCACGTGCCCCTTGGGATCGCGCGACGGAACGACCGGCAGTGACTCCGCGAAGGGGCGAGCGATTCCAAATGACAACGAGACCCCCAGCAGTTGCGAGGCCTGAAGTGCAGTGTTGGCGACTTGAGAATCGCTGCCGTCGATTAAGACTTGGACCGAGACCTGTTCGCCTCGCAGCAGCCGATCCGAATAGTCCGGCGGAATTCGCACGCCGACTTTGGCTCGGCCAGAAACCAGGGCACGGCGGAACGATTCATCGTCAGACACGCGTGCGGTGATCGCAAATGTGCGCGTGTTGCGAAAGCTATCGATCAATTGTCGCGAAGCCTGGCGTCCATCCAAATCAAAGATGACGGTCGGGATGTTTTCGATCTCTTGCTGAATCGCATAGCCGAAAATAATCGTCTGGAGCACGGGAACCACCAGCATGAACACGATCGTGGCGGGCTGCCGGCGCACGTGTGAGAATTCTTTCAGTAGCATCGCGGTAAAACCACGAGTCGATCCGCCCGATTCGGCGGGAAGCTTGTAGTCAGAGGGCAGGGCGGGCTTACCACTCTTAGCCTTCGTCATCACAGGCTCATCGTGGGGAGCGGTCGTCGATTTCGTCTGTGGCGCGGGAGCAGTTGCCTCTACTTCAGGATCGCGTTTGCTCTCGGCGGCCCGGGTCAGCGTGACGAAGACATCTTCCAGTGTCGGTTCGATCGGCCGCAGATGAGCGTTCTCTGGCGCGATCTGTAGCTCTTCGAGCATCTTCGTTTCCGAGAGCTTGTCCGAGGCCAATACGTGAATCGTTTGACCGAACAAGGTCGCGTCAGTCACCCCATCGACGTGTCGCAGCTTCGTCAACACTTCCGTTGGAGCTGCGATCTCCAGTTCAAATCGCCGCATTCCAGCAGGCGTCACTTCCGGGCGTCGTTTCAAATCTGCCGGCTTGCCGCCAATGATCAACTTCGAAAGATAGATGTAGCCGACATCCGAACATCGCTCGGCTTCGTCCATATAATGCGTGGTGACGAACAGAGTCACTCCGCGGCCCGAGAGTTCAAACAAGAGATCCCACAAGTCGCGACGGGCGACAGGGTCGATCCCCGCCGTCGGCTCATCAAGGAATAGCACATCTGGTTCGTGGATCAACGCGCAAGCCAGCGCCAGTCGCTGCTTCCATCCGCCGGACAACGTTCCCGCCAACTGGTCCAGGCGGTTGTGAATCCCGGTAAGCTCCTGAACCGCCTGGGATCTCTCCGCCAGGCGACTTGTGGAGAGCCCGTAGATCCGGCCGTAGAACTCGATATTTTCACGGACGCTCAGGTCGCCATACAGACTGAATTTTTGCGACATGTAGCCGATGCGTCGCTTGATCGCTTCGGCCTGATGTGAGACATCGTAGCCCAGCACACTGGCAGAGCCCTCAGAAGGTTCGAGAACACCGCACAGCATGCGAATGATCGTCGACTTGCCGCTGCCGTTTGGGCCCAGCAGACCGAAGATCGCCCCTTTATTGACTTGAAAACTGACATCGCTGACGGCGGTGAGCGTCCCGAATCGCCGAGTGAGATGCCGCACATCAATGACTGGCTCCGTCATGCCGAGTCCCCTTCAACCGATACAGTTCTAGAAAGAAGTCGATTTCGCGGAACTCTCATTTGCCCTTCAGCCACACATCCGCAGCCATGCCAGGACGCAACTTGTCGTGTCCCGCATCCAGAGTGACTTTGATCCGGAAGACCTGCTTCGAGCGCTCTTCTGGAGTCTGCACGTTTCCAGGTGTGAATTCGGCCTGACGCGACAGGAAGGTGATCCTGGCCGCGAACCGCTCGCCCGGAATACTATCGACCGAGACTTCGACCGGGTCACCAATCTTCAATGCCATCCGATTTTCAGGGACGTAAGCACGAACCCAAAGCTGTGACGTGTCCATGACGGAGATAACAGCGGTATTCGCCCCCACCAGATCGCCAGGACGTAAATCGACTGCCTCGATCATGCCATCGACAGGGGCTTTGATGACAAGTTCATCCAATTGTCGCTCAATAGCCCGTTTGCCAGCATCAGCCGATTGGACAGCTGCTTCAGCCGCAGCGATCTCTTCAACCCGCGAACCGTTCTTTCTCAACAGCCACAGTTGCTTCGCTTCCTCCATTTGCGCTCGAGCCTGTGCCAATTCTTCCGGACGCGTCCCGTTCTTGAGCTTGGCCAAGGCTTCGCGCTGCGATTCCATGGTCGACTTGGCAACTCGCAACTCGGTGTTTGCTTGATCCATGTCCTCTTGCGTCGTCGTTTTCTTGGCAAAGAGTTCTTCCGTGCGACCGTGCTTGAGTTTCGACAAGGCAAACTGGGCCTCGGCGAGATCAAACTGGGACTGAGCCGCCGAGATATCTTCAGCTCGCGGCCCATTCACCAATAGTTCGACGTTCGCGGCCAGTTGGTCATAGTGGGCTTTCGCCTGAGCGATCTCTTCTTCCCGGAAGCCAGTCTTCACCTTGTCGCGAGTTGCCGTCGCTTCGGCCAACTGGGCAACCGCCTGTGCCAAAAGTTCGCGAAATTGAAACGGCTCGAGCTCAACTATCACATCGCCGGCGCGAACCGCTTGCCCCTCGTCGACCGCCACACGATGGACCCGCCCCCCCACTCGCGATCCGGTGCGAATCTCGTGCGCCTCGACGAAGCCAGAAACATGCAATGGCTCCTGGCGATGCTGACTATAGATGAGCGCGCCCACCAGCGCGACAACAATCACGATGATTCCAAATATCCGACGGAACATGTCGCAACCCCTCCCTTATCACGAACCGTCGTTTAACCGCAGGGCACCGCCCCGCCTCTACCACAAGCATCCATCCTCGAAGTCACATTCGATGGGACAGGTAGGACTTAGGGGACCAATATCAGATGCTTGAGGTCAACGTTTGAGCTCAACGAACGGGGCGATGCCCGCACAATTGGACGATGACCTATTCAGGTTAAGCTTCGCGAAGGCGTTAGGGAAGGTAGATCGAACAGTCGGCCTGAGAACAAAAAATGGTGTTACCCAAGTGCATTCACTCGAGTAACACCAATTCATGGTTTTAGTCGTAGCGCGGCCGAAAAACCGCGAACACGACGATCAGGGAGTTGTCCCCACGGGTTCTGCGTAGCGAGCACCGCGAACAACCTGCACATCACTCAACCAGGCAATACAGGCGTACTGCTCGAAGTAGTGGTGCGACACAAAGGTTAAGATCGCGTGAGCAACCGCTTCTGGGCAGATGACTTCGAATTCAACATTGCTTGCGAATGCGTCGCTTCGAGCTCCGCGAGATCCGTATCCCTGGACTTCGCGGCACGTGAAGCCCGAAGCACCCAGTTCACAGATCTTCCGTTTGAGCTCATTCTTCAAGGAATCTTCCGTGACAATGGTCACTTTCTTCAGCGTATGCAATTGCATGGGATAGCCCCTTCTTGAGTCTGATGCCGAACGACTGCTGCCTGCCGACTCTCATGAATCATTTCGTTCGGCTGCAGCATGTCAACTTCAAGGTTAAAGACACTCCTCGCAAGCCACTGATTCTTAGTGCTTTGCTTCGGCTGGCTTGGCTTCACCGGCCTTGTCGGCTGCTGGCCTGCTGACAGCCGGAACCATCAAGGATGGAGGCTTGGTCTCTTTCGCGACCATCGGAGCACCCACCATTTGGGCCATCCAGAAGTAAATGGGAATCCCGATCGCAATATTAAATGGGAAGGTAATCCCGAGTGCGGCAGTCATGGATAACGTTGGGTTAGCCTCGGGGAGCGTCAGACGAACGGCAGGAGGAGCCGCAATGTATGACGCACTGGAAACAATCGCACCCAGCACGGCACAGCCACCCAGACTCATTCCGGCCATCTTTCCCAGATAGCAACCGACGAAACCGTGGATCAATGGCATGATGATGCCGAACGCGACCAGGAACGGACCCACTTTCAGCAAGTCACCCAGACGCTCGCCAGTGACCAGACCCATTTCCAGCAGGAAGATACACAGCGCCCCGCGGAAGATCATGTTCTTGTTGTAGAAGAATTGTTCGAAGACTTGGAATTTGTCGGCAGGCATCACGAGGGTCGAGATGAAGCCGATAACCAACAGGCCCACCATCAACATCAGGGATTGCCCCGTCAGCACTTCATGCAGGGCTTCCCACAGCTTGCCCTTATGTTCGTCGTCATCTTCCAGTCCGTTCGACCTCGCACTCGATTCGGATCGCTTCTGCATGCTCATGCCAACCGCTCCGATGATCAGAGCGATAGCGATACCGGGGCATTCGAGAATTGTGACTAGCGTGGGCAGGTAAGCATCGACAGCGACGTTCTGGTTGCCGACGTAGTCATTGGCGACAATGAAGGTGACTGCCGAAGTGGATCCGTAGTGTGCTGCGATACCCGCGGCGTCGGCAATGGACAGCTTGCCGATGTACCGCAGAACGGCATATGCCGACAGCGGTGTCAGACAGCCCAACAGCAATGTGATCAGGGCTGGCTTCCAGATCGTGGCGACACCGTGGGCTTGGTATTCATGGGCCAGTTCGTGTCCGCCGATGATCCCGATTGACATCAGAAGGTAGATTGATATCGCATAATAGAATTCCTTCGGAATTTTGATTCCGCCGTGAATCAACTTGGAGAAGATACCCAGTGCAAAGCACATGGGAATCGGAGTCAACAAGTTATCCCTGAGTGACCTGCCGATTAACTCGATGTCCATTGAACAATTTCCTCATCCGAACTCGGGATATTTGAGCGCCTTCTTGGCACAGGCCCATCATGCAGAGATCACAAGACGACTCGACTCCACGGATCGAGGCCACCAACCGGAAAAATTGAAGCCACGGCTGGCCCGGATTCGTGCAAGAGGCCGTTTAACAGCCAGACGATAACGTTTTCTTACGAAGCGAACTACGGGGGTTACCAAACCTTAATAGGTTGTCAGGTCAGGCGATACACCAGCCGCGAGCGGAACGGGAGGCCGGTCACGCCAAAAACCTGGCTTACAAAGAGCCAACAGAGCTGCGATTACGACGACGACAGCCAAGCTATTTCGTGGCCCATAAAACAAGAACGGCCGCCAGAAATCTGGCGGCCGTCAAGCGGGGGCCAATAGCAACTAACGATCTTAGAAGATCCCCAATTGATCGCGAGCTTCATCCGTCATGCGAGCAGGGGTCCACGGTGGGGACATCGTCAGCTTGATCTCGGCCGTATCGACGCCGTTCAGCTTTTCCAGAGCCAGCTTCGATTGCATGATGATCTGCGGTCCGGCGGGACACGCGGGGCTGGTCAGCGTCATTTCGACGTGAACTTTGCGGTCGGTGTGGTTGATCGAATAGACCAAACCCAGATCGACAATATTGATCATCAGTTCGGGATCGATGACTTCTCGCAAAGCCTCGATTAGCGCGGCGTCATCAACTGGCGGACCTTCTTCGGCAGCGGGCTGACTCTCCTGCGAGCATTCGGTGCTCGAAGAACAGCAGTCATTCGCAACTGGCAGCACGCTGGCCACGGGCAAACCATGGGCAGATCCGTGCGTGTCGGAACAGCATGAGTGGGCAGCGGGAGGGGCGGCAAGGGGCGCTGTCGTTGTGACAGCGGGAACTTCAGTCGTGATCGTTGTTTCTTCGGTCATGATCGTGGTCTCGCATAGATTTCACCGTCGCGAACCTCGACTTCAAACGTCGAGATCGGTTCGGTTGCGGGCATACAGAGTGGCTGACCGGTGCGCAGATCGAATCGGGCACCATGTCGTGGGCAAGCGATCGAACAATCCTTCAGCGAACCATTTGTCAGTGGTTGGCCGTCATGCGAGCAAACATCTTCAACTGCGAAGTATTCGTCACCAATCCGGACCAGCAGCGACGGCAGATCGTCGACCAGAATCGACAATCGCTCACCCGGGGCGATTTCACTGACAGAGGCAACTCGTTCAAATTCGGACATGAAAGTGTGTGACCCGTGGTGACGCAATTGATTTCCCGACCGTGAGATGGCTCAGGGCAGGGGACTGACTTGCTGTGATGACCCGTCGGCCAAATTATCCAAAAATTCCCAGCTTTCGCTCGACTGCGTGCCCCAACGTTTCTCGCACGATTTCGACAGGGATTCGATCATAAACACGTTGGAAGAAGCCCTGCACGATCATGTGCATGGCTTCCGACCGAGTCAGACCGCGGCACATGCAATAGAACAGCTGCTCTTCATCGACCCGACCACAAGTCGCCCCGTGAGTACATCGCACATCGTCGGCTTCGATCTCCAGACCGGGGATCGCATCAACGCGGCAGGTGTCGCTCATGATCAGGCCGTCGTTACGTTGATAGCCGTCGGTCTTCTGAGCGTCTTTGGCAACCTTGATCATGCCACGCCAGATCACTCGGGCCTTATCGCGAACAACATCTTTGTACAGCAGGTCGCTACGCGTGTTCGGGGCGTTGTGCGTCTGCTGCGTGTAGTACGAAATCACTTGCCGATCGGTGGCGAAGGTCACGCCGTTCACTTCCGCTTCGGCGCCACGTCCATCGAGGAACACGTCTTGATGAATGTGAGCGAGCCTGGCTCCGAGGCCGCCGACGGTCCATTGCAGCGAAGCATCCGCTTCGACTCGCCCCACTTGGTGAGCAAAGTGCCACACCTTATCGTTCCAGTTCTGCAACTGGACGTATCGCAGGTTCGACTGACGAGCCAACAGCAGTTCAACAGCACCGACATGCAGACCGGTTGCGGTTGGAGAGGCCGACGTGGTTTCTTCGAGCAGCGTTGCGCTCGCGCCTTCTTCGAGAATGATCAACGTGTGAGTGAAATCAGCCGCCGCTTCAGCAGCCAATCCGATCAAGCTGTAGAGCGGCTCGTTCACTTCGACGTTGCGTGGAACGTAAAGCACTGTTCCACCGGTCCAGAACGCCGCATGCCAGGCCGAGAAGCGATCGCTGTCTGGCTTCACCCCGCGTGTCATCAAGTGCGGCCGCAACACGTCGCCGTGCGTCTGAATCAGATCGCTCAGGTTGCCAAACAAGACCCCCTTTTGAGCCCACTTTTCCGACAGCGTCGTGCGAGTGCAGGCCCCATCCAGATGCGAAACCACACCGGCAAACTCGGCACGATCCGCGAGCAGAGTTTCCAACGCATGCGTCGATTGCGCCGCCGCCGGAATCGAGAACTTTTCGGGACGAAACGCGCGGATGTCGACTCGCTTCCACTCTTCGGGATCGAGTTCCGAGAGCAGCGATTCACGATAGGCCTCAAACGCGCTACGGCGCAGTTCTGTGGCCCAAGCGGGTTCTGTTCGAGTTGCCAGAAACTTTTCGAACGAGGCTGCGTCGAACGCAGTTTGCTGAGCGGCGGGAGTCAAAGTAGCTGACATGTCTCAATCATTTGGTTGGTCAGACGAAAGGGCAGGGCTCTAAGCCGCGAGCTACAAAATCGCTGCGGCCCAGATCCAGGATGACAATTGCACAACCACGGCTCGCTGGTTGCCCGCTGGATCCTTATCCGACGCTGCCTTCCATCTGCAATTCGATCAAACGGTTCATTTCCACGGCGTATTCCATCGGCAACTCTTTCACGAGCGGCTCGATGAAGCCGGTGACAATCATCGCCGAGGCTTCGGCTTCAGTCATTCCGCGACTCATCAAGTACAGCAACTGTTCTTCGGCAATCTTCGACACTGACGCTTCGTGTTCGATCGTCAGGTTGTCTTGATTGACTTCGATGTACGGGTAGGTATCGCTACGGCTGTGCGGATCGAGGATCAGCGCGTCGCAGACAACGTTGCTCTTACAGTGATGAGCGTCGTGAGTAGCCTTCACCAGACCGCGATAGCTGGCCCGGCCGCCATCCTTCGAGATGCTCTTGGAGATCACGCGGCTCGATGTGTGCGGAGCACAGTGAACCATCTTCGCTCCAGCATCCTGATGCTGACCCTTGCCGGCGAACGCGATCGACAGTGTTTCGCCACGAGCACCCGGCTCCATCAAGTAGATGGCAGGGTACTTCATGGTGAGCTTGGAACCGAGGTTCCCATCGACCCATTCCATCAGCGAATCGCCGTAGGCTTTGGCTCGCTTGGTCACCAGGTTGTAAACGTTGTTCGACCAGTTCTGGATCGTCGTGTAACGGCAGCGGCCGCCACGCTTGACCAGGATTTCGACCACGGCCGAGTGCAAGCTGTCGCTGCTATAGGTCGGGGCCGTACAGCCTTCGACATAATGCACCGAAGCACCTTCATCCACGATGATCAGCGTTCGTTCGAACTGGCCCATGTTCTGGGTGTTGATTCGGAAGTACGCTTGCAAAGGGAATTCGATCTTCACGCCTGGTGGGACGTAGATGAACGAACCGCCCGACCAGACGGCCGAATTCAGCGCGGCAAACTTGTTGTCGGCCGAAGGAATCACGGTGCCGAAGTATTCGCGAACCAGATCTGGATGGTCACGCACCGCGGAATCGGTGTCAGTAAACAGCACGCCTTGCTTGGCAAGATCTTCCTGCAAGCTACCGTAAACAACTTCGGATTCGTACTGCGCCTTCACACCGGCCAAGTACTGCTTCTCGGCTTGAGGAATGCCCAGTCGGTCGTACGTCTTGCGGATGTCTTCCGGAACGTCGTCCCAGCTCTTTTCCTGACCGGCTGAGGCCTTCACGTAGTAATAGATGTCCTGGAAATTGAGGCCGGACATATCGCCGCCCCAAGTCGGCATTGGCTTCTGGAAGAAAATATCCAGTGCTTCCAACCGGAATTCCCGCATCCAGGCCGGCTCGTTCTTCATCTCCGAGATCTGTTGAACGATCTGCCGATCAATTCCCTTGCGGCTCTGGAAGACATACTTGTCTGTGGGATCATGGAAACCAAACTGGTAGTCACCGCCACCAATCTGGGCTTCAAGGACCGGGGTATCTGTACTCATGATTCGTTATCTCCTCCTGCAGCGTTTCGCAGGATATTCCAGGCACTTCAAACTGGCTTCAGCAAGACAATGCACAGCATTGCCAGGTCGTTGATCGATCAGATTCCGGCGTTCGCAGTCTGGGCTTTCGCCTGTCGTTCCTGTTCTTCAGCCGCTTCCGCAGGATGACGTTCGCGAATCGCCGCGTATCCATGATTGTGCAATTCGTGAGCGAGTTCAGCATCGCCCGTTTCCACAATCTTCCCCGCCAGCATGACGTGGGTGAATTGTGGAACGTTATATTCGAGCAATCGCTCGTGGTGAGTAATGATCAGCGAACCCATTTGTGGGCCCGATAGCTTCTTCAGGCCTTCGCTGACGACTCGCACGGCATCACTGTCGAGACCGCTGTCGGTTTCGTCGAGCAGGGCGAACTTGGGCTGCAACATGGCCAGTTGCAGGATTTCCATTCGCTTCTTCTCACCACCCGAGAAGCCTTCGTTCAGGTAGCGGCGAGCGAACTCCAGATCCATGCCGAGTTCTTCCATGCGTTCTTTCAGCTCCTTGCGGAACTCACGCATTGGAATCAGGCCTTCGCCTTCTTTACGCTCGGGATTACGAATGTTGGTGACCGCGTGACGCAGGAAGTCGGCCACCTTCACACCGGGAATCGTGACGGGATACTGGAACGCCAGGAACAGCCCCAGGCGGGCTCGTTCGCAGGGATCCAGTTCATTGATATTCGTGCCGTCGATTTCAATCGTGCCGGACGTGATTTCATACTTCGGGTGGCCCACTAGCGTGTACGCCAGAGTGCTTTTGCCGGAACCGTTTGGTCCCATCAAGGCATGAACTTCGCCCTGACGCAGTTCCAGACTGACTCCCTTCAGAATGGGCTTTTCATCCACGGCGACATGCAGATCAGTAATCTTCAGCAAGCTCGACATTCGGCCTCACTTGAGAACCAGGATTCACCCGGCTCTCGACTTACAATTCGGAACGATTTCGACGGGCTATCCCGCACACCAAATTAAACCAATTCAGCCAGAGACAACGACAAGGGCAATCCGACACGGCCGGTGTGATGCGGAACGGGCATCACTTCCTGCCCGCGAGTGATCTTCTTCGCCTTGATCTTGTCCTGGATCCGCATCAAACCTTCGAGCAGCGCCTCCGGTCGGGGAGGGCACCCTGGAACATACACATCGACGGGGACGACCAAGTCGACACCCTTCACGACGTGGTAGCCATACTTGAAGTAAGGACCGCCACCGACGGTGCAGGCGCCCATGGCGATCACGTACTTGGGGTCGGGCATTTGCTCGTACAGACGTCGAACTCGGCTCGCCATCTTGTAGGTCACGGTGCCGGCAACAATCATCAGGTCTGCTTGACGAGGGGTCGCGCGGAACGCACCAGCACCGAAGCGATCCATATCGTAACGGCTGGCTCCAGCGGCCATCATCTCGATCGCGCAGCATGCCAATCCGAACGTCATCGGCCAAATGCTCGACTGTCTCGCCCAGTTCATCGCCTGTTCGAGTGACGTCGTGATCACATTCTCTTCAAACCGACCTTCAATCCAGGTGGTCATGCTCGTTCCATCCATTAACTGCAGTTCGCTGACTTTGTACTTCGCGGCGCCGCGACCGAACCTCTACTTTAACAGCTTCAAGGCACCGATTCACCTCAACCCACCACCAGCAAACCTTGTATTCGTTGTTCCTAAACCGCTTTTCAGCAAATCACTTCCACTCATCCCGCCGGAACAGGATGAAACTCGCACGAAGCATGGCCATCGCGGCAGCAAGATGCCAATTTCAGCGGCGTCCCCAAAACTTGCTCGAAGACCTGCTGCTCTAGCTCACAAATCCCTGAATCCCGCTGAGCCAACTCGTGATAAGGACAGTTCGTTTCACGCAGCACCGGCATCTGCCCGATCGCATCGACTTCGACTCGAAAGCCCTGATTCGACAAACTTGTACACAGCTGACCAAAACGCGTTGCGAGCGAATCGCCGACAACACCCACGCCGTATCGACTGACCAACGCTTCGCGGATTCGATTCGTCACACGTTCACGAACACCAGGCTCTTCGATCCCGCGCAGTTCATCCCACAAGAGCAGGGCGAGTTCGGCGTAGTTATCGCCTAATTGCTGGCGACCGGCGTCCGTCACATGGTACGTGTAATGAGGGCGACCACGACCGGCGCGGACCGTCTGCCGTTCAATTAAACCCAAAGTCTGCAAACGACTTATACGATGTCGAATCGCAGTGGCCGTCACTCCAGTTGCCTGGCAAAGATCTTGAACAGTCCCGCTGCCAGCTTGATGAAGCTGCTGCAGAAACTGCTCATCGCCTTGCTCAACGGAAACCTTCATAGGGCCAAAACCTAGTGGAATCGAGATCGTCACTGATTTCGATTCTACCCAGCACCATCTTTTTGACAACAACCGTTGTGTAAATTGTCAAAAATTCTCGCCAACGAGAATGACAGACTCGATTTTGTATCGCAACCATTTACGGATAGGCAACTTACATCGCCTACGATTGCGACATCGCCGTGATGATTTTTTCCTTCACGGTTTGCGGATCGGCCCCTTTGACGGCTTTCATCACTTGGCCGATCAGCGCACCAATCGCTTTTTCATTGCCCCCTTTGAAGTCGGCAATCGCTTTCGCGTTCCGCCCCAAGACTGCGGCAATGGCTGAGTCAATTGCTCCGGTATCCTCCACAATCGCCAGCCCTTTAGCGGCGATGATTTCATCGATCCGACCGATAGCAGGAACCGCTGAGTCCTGATCGGATTCCGTCAGCAATTCACCAAAGACATCGCGAGCGGATTTGATCGTAATCTGCTTCTGATTGATCCGATCAAGCAGCGCCCCCAACACTTCTGGGCGGACAGCGAATTCCGTGATCGACTGCTCGCGTTGCTTGGTCTCGCGTAGCACATCCTGAGTGAGCCAGTTCGCAGCCTGCTTCCCGTCCTTGCAGGTTTTGACAACCCCCTCGAAGTAATCGGCGAACTCTCGTCCCTGATCGATGATCACAGCCGCGTCGTAGCCCGTTAGCTGGTACTCCGATTCAAATCGCGTTCGCCGCGGGGCAGGGGCCTCAGGCATTTCGCTGCGGATCTCTGCAACTTGCGACTCACTCATCAGGACCGGTACCAGATCAGGATCCGGAAAATAGCGATAGTCGGCCGCCTCTTCCTTTTCGCGCAGGATATAGGTTTCACCCCGATCTGGGTTGTAACCACGAGTCGACTTATAGCCTCCCTTATCACCCAACTTGATGCCCGTCTCCTGGAACCACTTCCACTGGCGAGCAATCTCGTGCTCAATCGCCTGTTCCGTGAATCGAAAACTGTTCAAGTTCTTCACTTCGACAATCGGCGTCGCGACTTTCGAACCATCCGGCTGATGCACATGCAGATTGACGTTGGCATCGCAGCGCAGGCTGCCTTCCTGCATGTTGCAATCGGAGACCTCGAGGTAGGTGAGCAACAGTTTCAACTCTTCGAGAAACCGACGAGCCTCGTCTGACGATCGCAGGTCCGGCTGAGTCACAATCTCGACGAGTGGCGTTCCTGCTCGATTCAAATCGACTTTACTGTCGCGGCCACTTCCCGATTCATCGTGCATGTTTTTGCCAGCATCTTCTTCCATATGCGCGCGCAGGATGCGGACTCGACGAGATGAAGCCGCTTTCCCTGACTTCGCGTCGGCAGCAATTTCAACGTCGACGTGCCCATCATGGCTGAAGGGAAGATCAAACTGACTGATCTGATAACCCTTCGGCAGATCTGGATAGAAGTATTGTTTGCGATCCCACTTGGTATAGGGCGCGATCTGGCAATTCAGCCCGAGTGCCGTCTTGACCGCCAAACGAAACCCGTGGCCATTCAGAACCGGCAACGCTCCCGGCAATCCCAGACAAACAGGGCAAGTCTGCACGTTCGGATGATCTGGATTGAACATCGTCGAGCAACCGCAAAAAATCTTCGTTTGCGTCTGCAACTGCACGTGGACTTCCAAACCGATGATCACGTCATAAGACATGCAAATCGTCTCCTCACTTCAACAGAGTCCATTGTCAAAGCGAAGCAGGAAGAGTTTGAAACACAGAGGCACAGAGAACACGGAGAGAGGAATTGCAGGAAGAATTTCAAGACAAAACTTTTCTATTTTCCTCTGTAATCTCTGTGTTTCTGTGTTTCTGTGTTTAAACTCTTCTGTCTTCGCTTTGCCGTTGATCTTGTTTCTTACTTAATGCGCGAGTGGCGGCAGCCGGGTATGCCAGTCGGTTTCTCGCTCGTACATTCGGGCCGCGCGGAACAGTCGCTCTTCTTCAAACGGAGCCGCCTGCAACTGCAATCCAATTGGTAACCCTTCCGCTGTGAATCCGCAGGGAATTGACATCCCCGGCAAGCCCGCAAGGTTCGCGCTAATCGTGTAGATATCCGACAAGTACATCGACAGCGGGTCGCTGGTTTTTTCCCCAAGCTTGAACGCCGCGGTCGGCGTCACGGGACCAGCAATGACATTAACTTCACCGAACGCTGCGTCAAAGTCGCTGCGAATCAGCCGCCGCACTTGAAGAGCTTTCGTGTAGTACTTGTCTGCATAACCTGCTGACAGCGCAAACACGCCCAGCATGATGCGGCGCTTCACTTCGTCGCCAAACCCCTCACCACGGCTCGCTTCGTACATCTCGCCCAGGCTGTCGAACTTCTCGGCCCGATGCCCATAGTGAACGCCGTCGTAACGAGCCAGATTGCTGGAGGCTTCGGAAGTGGCGATCAAGTAGTAAGTGGCCACCGCATATTTTGAATGCGGCAAATGTACCTCTTTCAACTCCGCTCCCAGCGACTTGTAGACTTCAAGCGCCGCGCGAACAGCTTTCTCGACATCGGGAGCCAACCCCTCCGCAAAGTGCTCGACGGGAACACCAATCTTCAGACCCGCCAGTGGCTGATCGACTGACTGGCTGTAAGCTGGAACCGGCTTATTCACACTGGTCGAATCGCGCGGATCATGGCCGGCAATCGCTTCAAGTAACAACGCTGCTCCGGTCACATCGGTCGCGAACGGGCCGATCTGATCGAGCGAACTGGCATACGCAATCAAACCATATCGCGAAACCCGACCATAGGTCGGCTTCATCCCGACGATGCCACACAATCCGGCGGGTTGGCGAATGGAGCCACCTGTATCACTACCAAGCGAAAGCGGGGCCATCCGGGCCGCGACAGCCACCGCCGAACCACTGCTGGAACCACCTGGAATACGCTCGGTATCCCAAGGATTTCGCGTCGGGCCGAACGCAGAATTCTCGCCAGATGAGCCCATCGCGAACTCGTCCATGTTCGTGCGCCCGATCACCACAACCCCGGCCTGCTTCAACTTTGCGATTACGGTCGCGTCGTATGGCGGAACAAAGCCCTTCAACATCCGGCTCGCGCAGGTCGCAGGCTGGCTCTTCATGCACAGAACATCTTTGACGGCGACAGGGATCCCCGCCAAAGGGCCTTGCGATTCGCCAGCATCTCGTTTCGCATCGACTTCAGCGGCCTGCTGCAAGGCGACATCACGATCCAGATGCACAAATGCTCCAAGCTTGGCATCGTGATCGGCGATGGAATCCATGAAGGCCGTCGTCAGATCAACACTTCGAAGCTCCGCTGACCGCAGTTTTTCAATCAGCGTTGAGAGGGGCAGGGAAGCAATCGGAGAGAGCACGGAAGACCTCTTGGGCCATGATGAGGAGGGCAACATCAGTATCGATGCGGCATTCTATCCGGCAAAACAGACTGTTGCACTCAACAGCGCGAGTCCACCTGAGCACGACAGATCATGGCAACACCCGCTTCCGTCATTCCCGCGCAGGCGGGAATCCAGCGAGTGAAGGGACGGCGTGGATGAAGGAGCGACGAATTTCGCCCGACCCCGAGTGATAGTGGATTCGGTGACGAAGAACTGGATTCCCGCCTGCACGGGAATGACGGAAGCAAAAGAAGTCCACTCTCGCCATCGCCCCAATGGGGCGACTAGCCAGAGAAGAACTCGCCAGTTCAGCTTTCGATAATCGTCGGAACCAGGAAGTACTCACCATCGGAACGGGGAGCATTATCCAGAGCTTCCGGACGTGGCAGCGATGCCACCACGGTGTCTTGGCGGAGCACGTCGTGCAGTTCGACCGCATGAACCATGGGCTGCACGCCAGTGGTGTCGACATCATTTAAGACGCCAACATAATCAAGAATGGCCGTCAGGTCGCCCAGGAGCGATTCAACCTCGGCATCCGTCACTTTGAGACGGGCGAGGGAAGCAACCTTACGAACGTGCTCGTGCGACAACTGCATAGCGGAAGCCTGCGCAATCGAAAGCGCCATCCAGAGATGGCGCTGTGGCAGTCGAAATCGACGACTAGCTTGAGCTCTTCTCGTCAATGGTGAATGGCTTGCGAACGATTCGCTTCACAACGAGGCCCGTGCGAACGCACTGAACGCAAACCTTGACTCGCTGGGAAGTTTCGCCAACTTGCATACGCAGGGATTGCAAGTTAGGGCGATACCAACGGCGGCAAATACCAGTCGTCTTACGGCCGTTTCCACCCAAGTACTTGGGCTTACCGCGTTCGACCTTTTGGTTTCCCTTAACCGGCTTCTTACCACAGATGGCACACTCGGCACCCATGACACAACCCTCTGCAAACAATAAACTTCTGACAGGCCACAGACATCAGACCGCAGTCCACGATATCCGCGAAAGATTTTTCGGAAGGGGCAAGTATACCGGAAGCGACTAAACCTGCAAGTTAGTCACCGCTCGATGGCACCGAATTGCAGTTTCCCGACGTGCAATCAGCAGATCGACTGGATGCCGTATTCTATTCTGTAGAAGCAACTTGCGTCTCAAAATTCGAAGCCAGATTCAATCGCTGGCGCGCCAATTCGGCCCAAGGGCCGCGCTGGTCGTATTTCAAGTAGCACCGCCAGTGTTCCGCGGCTTCATCACGCAAACTCAGTCGTTCCAGCAGTTCAGCCAAGTGAAAATGGGCGTCTGGATAGTCAGGGTGTAAATCGATCGCGATGCGGAACGATTCTTGGGACGCTCGCATACGACCAACCTGATCGAGCAGGCAGCCTAGCTGCGTCCAAGCTTCCAGATAGTTGTGATCAAGCTCGACGGTCATGTAATACCGTTCGATCGCGGCTTCCGCAGACCCTTGCCGGTAAAGAACATCCGCTAAATGGAAGTGATAGGCAGGGTTGGAGGCGTCTTCAATCAAAGCCAGTCGGAACGCCTCCACTGCGGCATCGACTTCGTTGTCGTCGGCTAAATGGCAGCCTTCCTGAAACCACTCACGGGCAGTCCACTCTTTCCGATCCGGAACTGATTGTCCTTCATCGACTTCCGCTATCGCTTGGAATGGAATCGTCGACGATTCATCGGACTCGGCCTGAGGCTCAAAATCGAAAACGCGCTGACCAGTCGTCGGCTCGACGAGCCCCACGGGGTCTCGATAGACCAGATGGCTGCCGCGAGCAAGCACCTCCAACTGAGCGAGAGGCCGATCAATATTCGGTAATATTGTCCGCAGACGTTCCAGGCCCGCTGCCACTTTCTCGAACGCAACTCCTGACCGCACAAGCTCATAAAGCCGGCGTGCGCCGGTCACTTCCTGAAAGTCGAAGTAGGGGAGGCGATAGACTTTTTTCACCGGTTTGATCAGCCCGGCTCGTTCCCAGCGTCGAATTTCATTGACCGGGATACTCAGTAATTGGCTAAGCATTGCGGGCGTGTACAACTGCTGCTGCTGACGTTCCCGTGGCTCAATGCCTAACATCGTCAGCCATACGGACTCCGTTACAATCCGGACGGGTTCGCCTTTGTCGTGTAATTGCTGGGCCTGATCGAGCTTAACAGAGATCTTTCCGTCGGCCTCCAGCGGCCAGCCTTCTTCCCCCAGAACCAACAGCGTCGTTTGATGACTGACATGCTGCGACGATGTGCCGCCATGCTCCTCCACCAGGTCCATCGCTTGACGGTGGGTCATCGATGCCAGAGTGCCAGTAAAGGCGATTCGCTCACCCTGCAGGATGGGCGAACTTTCCAATGGGGCAGTGGTTTGGTCGGTCATTGCGGATACATGCGTTCAGTGGCGGGGGGACGGTCGCGAGATTATAAACAGGACTTCGCGTTCCTGTCCCTCGCGCACGAAGTCAATTTGTTCAAAGCCCATTGGCCTGCACAGGGATCGGCCTCTTTATCTGATCAGCAAGCTGCTCCAGCAGATTGCGATTGTCCTCCCGATGACTTGGAGGCGAGAAATCAGCAGGCAACGCACACCGTATTCGTATGTTCCGTGATTGGAGTGTTGAAGCTATGTCGGCTCTGCAGACGAACGACCCCGCCTTGTGGCAAGCTCTTCAGAATGAGGAACAGCGCCAGCGCGACGGGTTGGAATTGATTGCCTCGGAAAATTACACGTCGGCGGCCGTGATCGAAGCGGCTGGAACCGTTCTGACCAACAAATACGCCGAAGGTTACCCTGGCCGACGCTATTACGGTGGCTGCGAGTACGTTGATCAGATCGAAACTCTGGCGATCGATCGAGCCAAGCAATTGTTCGGCGCTCAGCATGCCAACGTGCAGCCGCATGCCGGTTCACAAGCCAATATGTCGGTCTATCTGACGCTGCTAAAGCCCGGCGACAGCTACCTGGCGATGAATCTGGCTCATGGCGGCCATTTGACTCATGGTCATCCGTTGAACTTTTCGGGCCAGCTCTACAATCCAATCCCTTACGGGGTCCGTGAATCGGATCACCGCATCGACTTTGACGAAGTAGCCCGATTGGCTCGCGAGCACAAGCCGAAGCTGATTATCGCGGGGGCCAGTGCCTATCCGCGCGAGATCGATCACGCCAAATTCGCCGACATCGCTCGGGAAGTCGGCGCGAAATTGATGGTCGACATGGCTCACTATGCCGGCCTGGTTGCCGGTGGCGTGCATAACAGCCCTGTCCCTGTCGCCGATTTTGTCACGAGCACCTCACACAAGACCCTGCGTGGCCCGCGATCTGGCTTTGTGCTGTGCCGCGAAGAGTATGCCAAGGATCTGGATCGATCGGTATTCCCAGCGATGCAGGGGGGACCACTGATGCACATCATCGCGGGCAAAGCGGTCTGCTTCCAAGAGGCGTCTCAGCCATCATTTAAGGAGTACGCTCGCCAGATCGTGGCGAACGCGAAGACTCTGGCCGAAACACTAATGGCGGGTGGCATCAAGCTGGCAAGCGGTGGAACCGACAATCATCTGATGTTGTGCGACGTGACGGCGATTGGCCTGACAGGCAAAATTGCCGAAAAAGCTCTGGATCACGCGGGAATCACCGTCAACAAAAACATGATCCCGTTCGATCAACGTAAAGCCATGGACCCCAGCGGTATCCGAATCGGCACCGCCGCCTTGACCACCCGTGGTATGAAGCAAGACGAGATGAAGCGAGTGGGGCAGTGGATTTTGACGGTCCTGCGAAGCCCCGAAGACGAGGCAGTTGCCAAGCGAACACAGGGTGAAATTCGAGAATTCTGCGCGGCATTTGCCGTTCCTGGAATCTGATTTCACTTCCGTTCTTAATTATTTGACTGCTTTGAATTGGCCCGCAGCTGCACCATAGCGTGCAGCCGCGGGCCTTTTGTACTCGACGATGTTGGTCAATCTTCGCACAGATCCATGCGTGCCTGTTGCTGACCCCGTCCAAAGGGTGATCACGACTTTCGGATCATTCCGTTTGTACCGTAAGAATCGGTGCAAATGTTGCCGGGACGCCGCATGATTCCCGAAATCCACGCCCGCTGTCGCCACGAATGCTAGATATTTTTCGTTGTCTGACAGACGCGATGTGATCTGCCCAATCTCTTTATTAACGACAAGAGGCAGATGCATTCGTGCGGGCCGTGTGTGAATCCGAAAGTGTTTGGGCGGGAATCGACATGTCGACGGAATTATTGTCGCCGCTCGACCCACTTGAGTTGACGGTCATCGTCAATAAGCTCGATTTGCATCCCCACTTCAGTGTGCCGATCACAGAATCGATGGCCGCGGTAGTTGCGGACTCGACTTCGACCAACCCTGCAACGAGCCCTTCGATCAGAGCCGCTGCCGCTTCCAGCGATACCGCATCGCGACCCCGCGTCGTCCATCAGCCAAATAGCGGCTGGCTGGATGACGGGTCTGTTCTGCAACAAGATGCCGAACAATCCCTGCTGAGATCGCGATTGCGAACAGCCACAATTGTCAGCCTGTTTTGCATGC
This sequence comes from Schlesneria sp., assembly GCA_028291515.1. Taxonomy (GTDB): domain Bacteria; phylum Planctomycetota; class Planctomycetia; order Planctomycetales; family Planctomycetaceae; genus Schlesneria. The sequence continues at coordinate 29,216 of JAQGHU010000118.1, read as the reverse complement.
TGGTGTTCTTCGTGCGATCCTGGTTCGTCGAAGAACCGATCATCTTCCTGATTCGCAGCTTCTGCCTGGTGATTACCGTCGGTTGCCTGGGACTATTGTCGACCCCTCGCAAACTAGCGACGGAAGAGTTGCGGCGAATCGAAATCTTGCTTTATGGGCCACTCTGTGCGCTCATTGCTTCTCTGGAATTCATCTTCCTTGCCAAAGCGGGACTCGCGGGAAATGCGGCTCAGCAGGTCGAGGTTGTTTATTCGGGAACGCTCGGCTTGGCAGTGATGATGCTGACCTACGGTATGTTGATGCCCAACGGCTGGCGTCGCACGGCCGCGATGATGGTCCCTCCAGTGGTGGCGACGACCGCCGTGCTGTGGATCGCGCGTGCCATTTTGACTCCCGTCGCCGCCACGATCGATTCAGTCCGCACAGCAGAGGTGGGACTGGCGTTGGTATTGACGGGGATCATCTCGACATATGGCTCGTCCATGATTTCGACGCTGCGCCGCGAGGCCAACCGCGTGAAGCAATTGGGACGGTATCGACTGAAGCGCGAACTGGGCTGCGGAGGAATGGGGCAGGTCCACCTCGGCGAGCACCAGTTATTAAAACGTCCCTGTGCCATTAAAGTGATTCGACCAGGGCAGGTGATCGACCGAGCGGCGCTTGCACGATTCGAACGCGAAGTCCAGACAACGGCCCAGTTGTCGCACTGGAACACGATTGAAATCTTCGACTACGGCCACACCGATGACGGCACGTTTTATTATGTGATGGAATACATGCGAGGCTTGAGCCTTGCCGACTTGGTCAAACGCTACGGACCTCAATCGGCCGGCCGCACAATACACTTCCTCGGCCAGACCTGCTGGGCATTGCAAGAGGCCCACAATCACGGCTTGATCCATCGCGACTTGAAGCCAGCCAACATCTTCGCCGCGAAACGAGGTGGCGTGTTCGATGTCACAAAACTGTTCGACTTTGGCTTGGTTCTGCTGCGTGGAGAAGGGGATAATTTCCTCAGTGTTCTTGGGCACGGAGCGACAACTCCCTTCGCCGGCTCACCGCTGTATATGTCTCCCGAGCAAGCGATCGGCATGAAGCTGGATGGGCGCTCCGACATCTATTCACTCGGTGGCGTCGCTTATTATCTACTGACCGGTCGACCACCCTTTGAGGGTGATTCGGCCTGGCGCGTGATGGTATCGCACGCCAAAGAACCAGTCACACCTCCTTCGCGTTGGAATCCATCGATCCCTGAAGATTTGGAAGCAGTCATCATGCGCTGCCTTTCCAAAGAGCCCGCAGATCGATACGCCTCACCGCAGGATCTGGCCGAAGCCTTGCGAGCCTGCAAAGATGCGGGATCATGGAACTATGAAAAGGCCGGGGAATGGTGGCATGAACGCGCAGACGAGATTGACCCGACGCTACTGGACCCGTGAGCGGCCTATGAATCTGACGCTCGCGTCACTGCAGCACTGGCAGCACCGAGTTCATGCTTCCAGACCGGAAGCCATCCAGATCCAGAGTCACGTACCGAAAACCAAGCTCATGGAGCTTGGCGCGAACTTTGTCACGCAGGGCAGGGGAGGCCAGCGTCGCGACCGCTTCCATGGGAAGTTCGATCCGCGCCAAGTCGTTGGCTTCGCAGCGCACTCGTAGTTCGCGCAGATTCAATTCCTGTCGCAGGAATTGCTCGGCATCGTCGATCCGTCGGACGCGTTCGGGAGTTACTTCCACTCCATAGGCGATCCGGCTGGATAGACATGGCGTGGCGGGCTTGTCCCAAATGGGCAGATCCCACAGTTTCGCCAATTCTCGCACATTCGACTTGGTGAACTCCGCTTCAATCAACGGCGATCGTACTTGGAACTCAGACGCGGCCTGCATGCCGGGTCGATAGTCGCCGCGGTCATCCAGATTGGCACCATTGACAAGGACATCCACGCCAAGGGTCGGGGCCACTTCCGTCAGCCGCGTATACAATTCGGACTTGCAGAAATAGCAGCGGTTGACGGGATTGCTCAGGTAGTTGGGGTCCGAAAACTCTTGCGTCTCGACCAACTGGTGACGAATACCAATCCGAGCCGCCATTTCAATGGCCAGTTCTTGCTCTCCATTCGCCAAACTGGAGCTGACCGCGGTCAAGGCGACTGCTTTGTCCCCACAGGCCAACTGAGCCGCTTTGGCGACCACCGTACTGTCGACCCCCGCCGAAAGTGCAACTGCGACTCGTCCATATCCTGACAGGATCCTCAGCAGGCGATCGCGTTTCGCTTCGATGTTTGGAAGGCTGGTAGACATGATGTTTTCGGGGCAGGAGCCCAAAAACGAACATTCTGGACGTTTTCGGGGTTTGAGGTTAGCGGTTCGTGCGCCTTACACTATCCGCTTGACGTTCGCGGAAGGCAAGGCGGTGAATTGCGTCGAGTCTGTCGCGAATACCGATTATGGCGTATACTCTTTGACCATCTGTGCGTCGGTCAAGGCGTGCTGTTGTCCCTCGCCGACTTTGTTGGAACCATACCCATGCGACCCATCGTTCCGATCATTCGCGTGAGCTGCTCCTTGCTGGTGGCTGCTCTTGTCGTGAGTGTCGCGATAGCTGCTGTGACTCCCGAGCAGAAAAAAGAGCTGAAGGATATTGGTTCCGATATTACCAAAGCGTCGTCGCTCGTCTCGAAAAAGAAGTACGACGAAGCCGAACCGGAACTGAAGGAACTTGAACAGCGTCTGGACAAGCTGATCAAAGAAGGAAAAGTTCCCGAGACCGATCCGGCAGTCAAGCCGGTTCGCTTGCAACTGGATAAGGCGAAGGCATTGCTGGCCAAGGCCAGCGGCAAGGGGAGTGTCAGTTTCGCTCGCGATGTCGCTCCGATTTTTGTGGACAAATGTATCGGTTGCCATACCGATGGCGATGCCAAAGGTGGCTTGCGGTTGGATACCTACGCGGCGATGGAGAAGGGCGGTGGTCGCGGGGCACTCGCTATTCCGGGTAACGCCCAGGCTAGTAATCTGATCCAGAAGCTGGTGACGCCGAATGCTCAGCAGCGAATGCCCAAAGGTGGCGAAGCGTTGAAGGACAAAGAAATCCAGACGATCACGACTTGGGTCAACGAAGGGGCCAAGTTCGACGGTGCTGATAAGAACGCCGAACTCGCCACGCTCGATAAGAAGCCGGCCGCTGCGCCAGTCCGAGTCGAAATCGCAAAAGCAACCGGCAACGAGAAAGTCTCGTTCATGCGCGACATCATGCCCGAAATGATGGACACCTGCGGTCGCTGTCATAACGATCGCCAGAAACGCAGCGGATTCTCGGTCGCCTCGTTTGAGAAAGTGATGCAGGGGGGAACCAGTGGCCGCGTCGTGATTGCCGGCAACCCAGACGGAAGCCGACTTTGGAGATTGGTCAATGGTGATGACACGCCGGTGATGCCTGCTGGTAACCAGACGGGGATCACTCGCAAGTGGTACAACAACCTGAAGACGTGGATCGAAGAAGGAGCCAAGTTTGACGGAGACGATCCGAAGAAGGGCTTCCCAACTCTGGAAGAGCGAGAAGCAGCGGCACTCGCCCGATTGAGCCCCGAGCAATGGAATGAGCGACGCAAGAAGGAAACGGCCGAGAATTGGAAGAAGACCTTCCAGAACAGTGAACCCGTCGTTCGAGAATCGGCCGACTTCCTGATTTATGGCGACGTCTCACCTGAACGAATCGAAGCGATCGATAAGTGGGCGACCGAGCAAGCGGCCTCCCTGAAGAGTTCGTTCAATGTGAAAGAGACGCAACTCTGGAAGGGCAAGCTCGCCGTCTTCATCTTCAAAGATCGGTTCGGCTATGAAGAGTTCAATCAATCGGTCCATCGCCGCGAAGTTCCTCGCGAAATCATGGGTCATTCAGAAGTCTCCGGCAATATGGAAGAAGCCCTGATCGCGATCCAGGACATCGGCGACGCCGCAACCGAATCGTCACCGGGGATGCACGTCAATGTGATTGAACATGTGACGGGCGCGTTCCTGAAGCGAGGCGGAGGCGGATTGCCGGATTGGGTGATTCGCGGTGCCGGACTGGCGTTGGCCAATCAACACAGCAAGGGCAATCCCTATATCGTTAAGCTGCCGGGCCAGGCGGGTGAAATCCTGCGAGAAGCCAGAATCGACAAGCCAGAGGAGATCTTCGGCAACGGCACCTTTGCCCCCGGGGAAGTGGCCCCGATCGGCTTCACTTTGGTTGACTTCATGCTGAAGCGAGGTGGTCCGAATAACTTTGGCCAGTTCGTGAAGAAGCTCCAAGGTGGCGAGAAGGCAGACGCCGCATTGCGGGCTGTCTATAATGCTGACGCAAAGACGCTCGCCCTGGCCTATGCGAACTCCCTCCCTGCAGGCAGTTCGAAAAAGAAGAAGTAATCAGACGATCGGCGACCTTCCGCCGAGTCCCCGCCGAGATGCTGATAGCCGATGATGAACTCGTCCACCGCTGCCACCCGTGATGTTGTTGTCATCGGCGGAGGTGTGATCGGGCTATCGATCGCTTGGGAACTGGCTCGCAATGGCATGTCCGTACGTCTCCTGGAGCAGGGACTGTTCGGTCAAGAAGCGAGTTGGGCTGGTGCAGGGATGCTGCCGCCGGGGAACCCTCGGCAAGCAAAAACCACAGAAGCCAGGTTCCGCAGCGGTAGCCATGTCCTGTGGCCCGAATGGAGCGAGCAACTTCGATCCATAACGGGAATCGACAATGGATTTCATCGTTGCGGTGGAGTAGAAGTCCAACCCGCGGGTTCGTTGAAATCGCTCGATGAACGAATCGCGACTTGGCGTGACGAAGGGGTCACTGTCGAGTCGCTAACCAGTGCTGACCTGCGCCAACGCTTGCCAGCTCTCAACCCCGAGATCGCCACGGGATACTTCCTCCCCGAGTTGGGGCAAGTTCGCAATCCACGCCACGTGAAGGCCCTGATTCAAGCGTGCCTGTCCGCCGGTGTCGATCTTCGCCCGGGTTCGCCAGTGATCGATATCCTACGTCGAGGCGACAAGGTCACGGCCGTGAAAACGCTCAACGAAGAGCATCACGCCTCTGAATTTATCGTGGCCAGTGGGGCCTGGTCGCGAACGCTGTTACAGCGGGTCGGCTGCGACTTGGCGATCGAACCGATTCGCGGTCAGATGGTCCTGTTGAGCACACCCAAGGTTCTCTTCCGGCACGTCATCGAAGTGGGACCGCGCTATCTGGTCCCTCGCCCCGACGGGCGACTGCTGATCGGCGCGACTGAAGAACAGGCCGGATTCGAAAAGCGAACCACCGCCGCCGCCATCGCGGGACTGATCGACTTCGGTCGCGATTTGGTTCCTGCTCTCGGTGAAGCCCAGTTCGAACGCTGCTGGGCCGGTCTGCGACCTTACGCACCGGGTGGCCTACCGCGCATTGGACGAGTTTCGGGAACAACAAATCTCAGCCTCGCCGCCGGTCACTTCCGAGCAGGTCTGCAATTGTCACCGATGACGGCCGTCCTTGTCCGCCAACTCATCCTCGGTCAGCAAGGAAATGAATGGTCAGCCGATCTGGCGATTCAATCCACGACTTAGATTCGCCCGATTATTCTCGGTAGATCCGAACGCCCTCCCTGCATCACTCTTTCGCGTGCGAGAACACATACAGCATCTCGCGGCAAATCTGTTGGCAACGAGCGTCGTACGTCGCCCTCTCTTCTGGAGTGTCGTCCGAAACCTTCGGGTCTTCAAACGGAATCGCCACACGCAACGAGCACCCTGCCACGATGGGACAGTTCTTGTCGGCTTGCGAACACGTCATCACCGCGCAAAAGTCGGCATTAGGATTGGGAGCATCCTTGTAGACCTTCGAGAAACAAATCAGCGGCGTCTGTGGCTCTCGAAATTGAACGGCGTATTGAGGGTTCTTTCCCTCCTCCGTCTTTTCGACTTTCATCCCGGCTCGTTCAACGGCGGCAATCGCTCGCGGATTGAAAGCAGTCGCCTCGGTCCCGCCCGAAAACGACTCCACGCCCGGCACGTTGTAGAAATCCGCCGCCGCCGCCGCCCAGATCTGCGACAAGTGGCTGCGACGCGAATTGTGAGTGCAGATAAAAGTGAACCGCGCCGGCTTCCCAGCCTGGGCCCGACTGCTGACATAGTCCGCCAGTTTCTGGAGAGCGACCTTTCGCTCGTCCGAAATCTGATCGAATTCACCCGCCCGTTCCTCCAGATACTTTTGAACGGCAGGAAAGCGAGGTACGGGAGGGCTCGCAGGCTCAGTCGCACAAAGGGTCGCCCCCAGACACATCCACAGGCCACCACATACTGAAAATGTCTTCATTCGGAATCTCAGTCCAGTGTTCTCAATGCCTTACAGCAGCATCGTCGACCTCGGCCAATTCTCTGTCGAGCGTATCCGGTCAACGAATGAGAAGCGAGCCGACCGTATCCCTCTTGTCGAAAGTCCCGTTATGGTTAAAACGTACTGATTGCCGCCGCGGAGTTGGCCGGCATTCCGCTGTAACAGCGGGCCGGGGTCTGAGGTTGCCGGTTGACCAGGCGTGGAGGTGGCAGGAGATCATGTGTGGAATTTGCCAGCTTGTGAGGCGGGCGAGCTGTTCGAACGCATTGAGGGCAATGAAGTCTTCGGACGGGGTTCGCATTTGAAACCTTTCTGAAACTGTGGCGATCGATCCGGGCTGGTGGCTCCGCTTCGGTGCCTCCAAGCTCCGACAGACCAGGCAATGAACCTGCGTCCCCAAACCCATTCGGAGGGGCCAAACGGCGAGGGGGGTTGGCTGTCGGAGTTTTCGCAAAGAGCCAGAGATCGTCCCGATGGCTTGGGGCGGTTCGTCACGGTTCTGAAAGTGGCTTTGCACTTTCTAGACTCCAACTGTTCCAGCGATCGTCCGGCGGGTAGTGACCGGCGGCTTTGCGTTCCGGTCACGTTGGGATCGGGGCGCAGCTCAGGCCGCGACAACTCCGACAGACAACCACCCGACCCTGGGCACACAGCTCACCTGGCTAACCGACTCGGATGGGAATCCAGAGCCTGCCTGGCGAAGGCCTCCCGCTGAGCAAGCGACCCCCGGTAGGGCCGTCGGCGACAAACGAGATCTTCGTCTTGAGCAACTGCTCATCTGCCGCTTCTCTGGTATTATTTCAACTCACCTTTTGGAGGGCCAAAAATGCTGATGTTGCTCGTTGCTTGCCTGGCGGCGGATCCGATGGAGATGCCGTCGAACATTCGTGAGTACTTCGAACGTCAGGAGAGTTATCACCAAATGAACGTCTCTACGATTGAGCAGTCCATTAAGGATCTGCAGATCAAAATCAAAGGCGAGCCATTGGCAAAGCGGAAGGCAGTATTGACGGCTCAGCTTCATAAGGCAGAAGACGCTGTGGTGAAGTTGAGGAAAGCCAAAGAGCGAGGTGACCTGGTCATTAAGGCGAGACCTGAGGAAGGGCAGATCGGGACGCTTCCGCCGAGTCTGAAGGTGCATGCGGTGATTGATGACGACACGGCGATTCTGAGTGATGGGGTGGGAACGGTGATCGTGAAGGTTCCAACAAAGGCCGTGAAGGCTCGTACTCCGTTCAGATCGCAAGAACTGTGGGAAGTCACGGCCGTCGGTACCGGTGATGCGGAGTTCCGGCGTTATCTCCCCGATGCGGTTGGGGTCTTTGGGTGTTACACGGCTCGACCGCTGAAGGCGGCGGATTTGAAACGCTACCGAGGGGAGTTTGAGGCCGAGCAGAAGCTTAAGAAGTCCGAATGATAAGCGGCTGTTCGGCGATACGTCCGATTGAATCCGAGTCCCTGGGAAAGCGGCGATCCCGGTAGCGGGCAGCTGGCATCAATCCACGAGTGAAGAGCCCCAAATTCTGATCTTGGTGAGCTCGGATGAAGTCGCAGAAGTCGCCGAAATTGGACGACGTATGGATCGTCCAGGGGAAAAACTTCGCGTCAAAACGCATCTAAGAGCGTCGTTTTCGGGAACGTCCGAAAATAGTCGTAAATTTCTGTCGGCTGAGAAACCGAACGAATGTATAGGCCTTTTTTACACCCAAATGAAACATAACGGACATTATCGGACGTTGGTTGTAGGCTGGTTTTGGGGTAATGAAGGCTAAATGGCGTTCGACTGTGGGGCGCTCGCATCGTGGCACTGATCTGCTATTTCATCTCGGGGGTGGGTTTGTTGCTTGGGTGATCATCAGTCTCGTGCGGCCCATTGAAGACCGCCCGTTGGGACCGATCGACGATGGTCGACTTCAGATCGAACTAATGAGACGGCTGACCACGCCCAAGATGGCCGTTCTGAAGAATCCTAAAGCCCTGCCGGTCGCGAGCGGCTCGTGGAAGGCTTTCCAAAGCTTCCAATAGTCGAGTGACCAATGGATCGTCTAAGGGACCAACTTCGCGTCTGACGCGATTTTGGAGCGTCACTTTTTTGGCGGACCGCGTTAAAAATGGCGGCAGTCAGATTCGAGAAGACGTCCGAGGGATACAGAGGCACAGAGGAAACAGAGAATGTCGAACCAGGAAATAAATCGATCAAACGAGAGCAGGCGAAGCAATTTCGATTTCCTCTGTTTCCTCTGTGCCTCTGTGTTTCTACCTCCTGGTTCTCTGCCGATCGTAGCAACCTCCGCGCGCTGAACGACGACGGTTGACGATGTGCGAGCATCGCGATGTCGCAAATGGAGGCGGATAACGGGCCAGCGATCCAAATTGGGTTGCCGCTTTTTAATCGACTGGTGCACTCGATCGAAGATCGTTCGACACGAATGGCCAACCGAAGTGACCGAGCTGCGGATGAAGCGAAGTCTCTACGAAGCGGTCGCGGTGGGCTCGACGACTTGCTCTTCGAAGTCACCGATGCGGCGAAACTTTTCGTAGCGGCGGGCGACCAGATCTTCGGGCGACAGAGTCGAGAGCGACTTCAGGTTTTTGATGATCATCGACTTCAGCGTGGCCGCCATTGCTCGGTGGTCGCGATGAGCCGCGCCGAGTGGTTCGGGGAGCACTTCATCGACGACGCCAAACTTCAGCAAGTCGCGGCCGGTGAACTTGAGTGCGCGGGCCGCTTTGTCGGCGTGGGCGGAACTCTTCCACAAGATTCCGGCACAGCCTTCGGGGCTGATGACCGAGTAATACGAGAACTGCAGCATCGCGATGTGATCGCCGATCCCCAGTCCCAGTGCCCCGCCTGACCCCCCTTCACCGATCACCACGCAAACGATCGGGACTGGCAGTCGCGACATGTCGCGCAGATTCACGGCGATGGTGTAGGCCTGGCCGCGTTCTTCTGCTCCGATTCCGGGATAGGCACCCGGGGTATCAATCAGACAGACGATCGGAATCCCAAACTTCGCGGCTAACTGCATCTTCAGCAGCGCCTTTCGATAGCCTTCGGGATGAGCACAGCCGTAATAGCACTCGGTTCGCTCTTTCAGATTGCGACCCTTGTGCTGACCGATCAACAGAACTTTCTGATCATCGAGCTTGGCGAATCCAGTGACAATCGCATGATCGTCGCCGTACGCGCGGTCACCGTGCAGTTCGACGAATTCATCGCAGATCAGTTCGATGTAATCCCAAGCCTGGGGTCGTTCCTGATGCCGGGCGACCTGGACCGTTTGCCAGGCGTCCAGGTTTTCGTAGGTCTCGCGTTTCAACTTGGCGATCTCGACGCGCATATTGCGGATGCTGTCGAGCGTCGCTGGCGTTGGATTCGGTTGCGATTCCAGAGCGGCCAGTTTGTCCTCGAGCTCAACAATCGGCTTTTCAAACGGCAAGACGTACTGCGGTTTCATGTCGAATAACCAATATCTTTACGTTGAGACGACGGTGCTCGCACTGGCTCGAAATCTCGTGCGACTGAAGCACGATAGCCGGCGCTGGCAACTTAACCGTGTGACCGGATTAATCCCGTCGTCAGGACGAATCGAATTAGACCAAACATCCGCTAGCTATAGCAGATCAGGGCATGGCGGGCAATTCGGTTCAGATTGCCCGATTGTCAGGGTCTACGGCGCGTCAACGGATCAGAGAATGTCGGGGAGTTCGGTCATATAATCCAGTTCTTCCGGATTGGCCGGTGCTGGCTGCGGTTTCGCGGCGGCCGGGCGAGGCTGAGGCGCTGGCGGCTTAGGTGGCGCGGCAGAAACCGGTGCGGGCGCGGCGGGACGGGCAGGCGGCTGCGCCGTTGGTGGAGCAACGGGCCGGACTGCCTGTGGCGGAACGGGTTGAACAGGCGGCAATCCGGGCATTGGTGGCGCCATTTGGGGAGCAAACGCCGGAGGCATACCGGTACCGGGGGGCATGCCTGAAGGAGCGAATCCTGGCGGCATCCCCTGCGGGGCAAACCCGGGTTGAGGAGCACCAGGATATCCGGGCATTCCAGGAGGCATCATTCCCGGCGGAGCCATCCCCGGGGGCATCGCACCCGGAGGATAAGCACCTGGCGGCATGCCAAACTGAGGTTGAGGAGGATATTGCGGATAACCCGGCTGAGGTCCATAGCCGCCGGGCATCATCGGCATCATCGGTTGAGGCATCATCTGCGGCGGCATCATTTGCGGGGGGGGGGCAGCTTGCCCCGGCTTCCCACCTTTAGTTGCCGCTTTCGCTGCTTCGCGATCGGTTGTCACTTTCGCAGCCGCAGTCACTTTGGCGGCGTTCGCTTTCTTCGCAACAGACTTGGCCAGCTTGTCCTCGGCGAACTGCCGCGCCAACTCTGGATTCGCGTTCAGCATCAGACTCAATTTGGCATCTGCTCGGCTGTCCAAACGAAGGTCCGTCAATTCGTCCATCGATTTCGCGTCGTCGTCGTTCTTCACGACATCGGTCACATCTTCATTAAAAATCCGCATCCGCTTCACCTCTGCCAGCACTTCATCAACACTGGCAGGGCGATCCCCCGGCTTCTTCTTCAACATGCGAAAGATCAATCGGTCCATCTCGGGCGAGACGTTTTTGTTGAACTCTGACGCGTTGGCAGGCTCATCGCGCAGGTGTCGTCGCAACAGTTCTTCGGGCGTGGGGGCCTGAAATGGCGTGCGACCAGTGAGGACTTCGAAGAACATGATCCCCAGGCTGTAGATGTCGGTCTGAAATGTCGGCGCTTGTTTGCGGATCGTTTCGGGAGCGATATAGGTTCGCGTTCCCTGGATCGTCTTGATCTTTCCGCCGCCGATCATCTTCGAGAAGCCTTTGACTTCCTTGGTGGCCAGCGAAAAGTCGACCAGGCGAATCTCGCCCGCCTTGTTCATCAGAACATTGTCGGGTTTGACATCGCGATGAACCCATCCCTTGGCATGGACCAATGACAATGCCTGGCACGTTCCTTCGAATAGAGTCCGCGCACGAACGTGGACCGACCGCATGTCGGCTTTCAGTTGCAGCTTCACATTCGGAGCCCGGAAGTATTCCATGACCAGATAAGTGGCATCGCGGCTACTGGAATATCTTTCGAACTTCACAATCAGCGGGTGCTCGACGCTTTTCAGCACATCCGCTTCGTGCTTCATGTTGGCTTTGTTCGCTTTGAAGTCAGGAACATCCTGCTTCAACAGCTTCATCGCGAGATGGCGTGTGGAGGCTTGTTCGACGCATTCCCAAACCTGGCTGCTGCCGCCGGTCGCAACGCACATGACCAGCTTGTAGATGCCATCAATCAGTTCTTCGTCAGACACGATAAGTTCCCGGGACACTGGCAGAGCAGGTGACAGTCTTCAATTCGATCAGAAACCAACACTGGGCTTGGTTGGGGTTGCTGGAGTTGTCGTCGGATTGGGGTTTGCCGGATCCTTACCAGCCGTCGCGGCGGCAGCCGAGGGCTTCAATTGGAATCCATCGCCTAACTGGTGAGAAAGTTCGTAAATCACTTCGTCCCCTTCTGCGAAGGCACCACTGACGAACACGCGATTCACTCCCACGCTGCCCATCAAGAGGATGGGAATATCGCGAACGACTCCATGACGCACGACCTGGACCTTACGTTGACCGTCGGCGACGTTGCCAACGGCACTCGAAGGAACTTCAGCCACGGGTTGCCGCGGAATCAAAGGGACATAAGCACTTTGCCCCGGCTTAAACTTGCCATCGGCGTTGTCGACAATCAGGACCGCGGAGGCAACCGAATCGAAAACATCCCGCAATGCGCCAAATCGCGTGTCGAGCGGTAGCACCGTATCGACTTTGGCTTCGACTTCGGTGCTCTCAATTTTCAGAGGGAGCGTTTTGCCAGGATTAGCGGTGGAACGCTCGGCAGGGACTTCCACTCGCAACTTGCTGTTGTCGACCACGACGGCCAGCGGATCACCCGCTTTGACAAATTGTCCTTCGGTCACCAAGAGCCTTTGCACTTCACCGGAAAAGGGGGCTCGAACGCTCCCCTGCTCTAACAGATACTTCGCGAGATCGACATCCGCTTTGGCCAAATCGACTTTGGATTGAGCCAACGATTTTCCGAGATCGTCTTCGTTGGCATCCTTCTTCTGTTCGGCGAGGGCGATCTTCAAGGCGGCTTCGGCGCGAACCACCTTCAGCTTGGCGATCGTGTTGTCCAAACGAACAATGTCCGTTTGAGCTTGAACTTTGGAATTCGGCTTCCCGTCCATTTGCCGGACGATTCCGTCGAAGGGAGCAGTCAGCGTCACACTGCGAATCGGTTCGAGTGACAGCGTCACCTTATATTTATGTGGTGGTTCGATATTGGTCGCTTCGCGTTTCACGATCACTTGATCGCCAGCGGCGGCCATGGGGAGTGCCCCTTTTGATTCGGATCTGGACTCTTGCCCCACGGAATTGAAGGAGAACAAGGCGAGTCCACACGATGCCAGACAAGCGCTTCCAAACACAATGTGCTGCCGACTCATTGTCCATCCTTACGAGACGACCGTGTCCTCGAAAAACATCCGCGCCGAACGGGCGGAACTGACCACTGGCTAGGCTACGACCGCCATCCAGCGAAGTCAACGTGTCCTCGGGTTTAGGGTGGTCTGGGGTGAGAGACCCATTCGCCTATCGAATGATTGCCAAATGCGGCAAAGATTCTTTCAATGCCTGCACGCCCACATCCGTCACTTTAGTATTTCGGAGGTTCAGCAATTTCAGATTCTTTAGTTTGCTTAATTCTTTTAGCCCGGTGTCCGTAATATCGGTATTGGTGAGACGAAGATCTTCCAAGCTTGTGAGCAAGCTCACATGGGACAGTTGAGCGTCAGTGATTTGAGTTGCATTGAGAAAAAGTGCGTTGAGTCTGTTGAGCGCCTTCAATTCTTCGAGGCTCTTTCCAGTGATTTGAGATTCGCCAAGCCACAACATCTTTAGATCTCGAAGATGCCTCAACTCCACTAGCCCAGCGTCTGTAATTTTTGTGCCGTGGAGATCAAGTTGCGTCAAGTCCTTGAGTTCCTGCAGCTCCTTAAGACCCAGATCCGAGATCTCGTTGTTCTTGAGTGTTAGCATCGTCAATTTTTTGAATTGCCCGATTCCTGCGAGGCTGGAATCCGTCATCTGCGAGTCGTTAAGAATTAGCGATGACAGGTGCTTCAGTTCTTTCAAATCACTCCAATTGGATTCTTTGAGCAACGTGCGCGCAAGGGAAAGATCTTCCAGGTTTTCGCAGTGTTTCAACTCCTTGAGACCAGCAGCAGTTATTTTGGTCCCATTGAGATTAAGCGAAGTGAGACTCTTGTGCTTCCCTACGTATTTGAGGCCTGCATCAGTGACCTGTGTGCCGCTGAGAGTAAGCGTCGCGACATTCTTCAAGGAGTTCAGAAGGCTCAAGTCTTCGTCGCCAAATCGCGAGATTCCACCAAATGAAACGAAGATTTTGCCCTGTTCGGGGTATCTCAGATCTTTACCACTTCGGCCCCCATACGTTTTAATCTTCTCTAGCGCCTTGGCCTCATCCTGTTCACCCTCAGCAAACATGAAACCTGCGCCAAAGCAAACAACCGCAGCGATCATTAGAAAACGGAATGAATGGATCATTTAACGAAATCAATTGGAAGTTAAGAATTCGGATCTGCCAAATGTCGATCAGATCGAAGTCCTCATATCTGCAATGGGCTTGCCGGTTGCTTCCCCAAGATTTCCATTGAAAGCAGTGTCAGTCGACCATTTTCGGCGTCGCTGCGTTGCCTTAACTCAGAGCAAACTGCCGCGCGTCTATTTTTAGTTCTCGGTCAAAACACTGACAAGTTAAAAGCAGTTTTACCCAGAAGAGCGACAAGAAACGAGACGGATGTGGTTGAACGCCTCGGGATGGGCGTGGACTTTCCTGATTTCTAAACTTCTCGGTGTTGGTGCAATCGGCCACGACATGGTCATCTTTGGCCTCCCAAAACGAACAAGCCCAGCTTATAGCCGGGGCCGTTCTATTGCGATGACCATCTCACGCCCGTTAGACCGCTTGTCGCCGCCCTGCTCTTCGATCAAGATATGAATTGCGACTGTGCTGTTGAAGTTGGCTGCCCGATTTGTCGAAAGGATTTGAGCCGTGAATCTGCTGTTGGCCGGATGGATGGTGATCGCTGGTGTCTCTGCAGGTGAACTGCCCGTCGGCACGGAATTGCAGTACAGCGGTTCGCTGACTCAGCAATCCAAGGGGCCCGCTGGTGAAGGTAAAACATTCACAGTGACCGCCCTGGCTTTGCCCGCCGACGCCGGGCCATCTCATCTGGTCTGGGTCTTGGAAGAACGCGGTGCCGGAGGTTGGGCGTGGCCCGAGCGATTTGGCGACCTGACAGGTGCCGACAACTCCAAAGTGCAGTCGATTCGGTTGCTGCATACCCACGATGGGCTTCCCCATCCGATCGCTGTTCGATCGCCATTATTCGAATCTCTGGACAAGCTCACAGCCGACGCATCATGGACGGATGGCCGGCTCGAGTATCGCGTCGCAAAGAAACGGAAGGTTAAAGACCGAGACTGCTGGCAGGTCGAAGCGGCATCAAATCTGGGCCGGGCTCAGACGTTGATCATTGATGCCGCGACCGGCGTACTGGTTTCTGCGGAGCAACGCGTCTTCATGGGACGAGGGGATGAGTTCCTGTTGAAGATGGAACTGCAGTCACAGAAGACACTGTCCGCGGCCGAGACCGCCAAGGCTCAATCGGCCTATGACTCATTGCAGCAGTTGCAGGCATCGCTCAATCGAACCGGGGAGCAGAAGGTGGTCGAACTGACCACCCCCCAGTTGAAGCCGACCCGCGAATTCATTGCCAAGTTGGAACCGCAGGCCGAAGCGACAATGTGGGCCAAGTTGAGCGACATCATCGAGCGCGATCTGCAACAGCAGGAACGCCGACTGGAAGGTGCCGCGGGATTGGCTCGCAAATTTGTCGGCCAGTCGGCTCCCAAGTCCGTCTTCAAACTCGCAGACGGATCCACGATCGCCGCCGCGGAAACTCAGGGCAAGGTGGTCGTGCTTCATTTCTGGGAGTATCGCAACGAGAACCTGATGGAGCCCTACGGCCAAGTTGGCTATCTCGACTTCTTGAACAACAAACGCAAGAAACTCGGCGTGAAGGTGATCGGAGTGAATGTCGATCCCCGTCTGTCTGATCGTTCGAATTCTGCGGCAGCCGTCCGTTCGATGAAAAAGTTGATGGAGTTCATGAACCTGGCCTTTGATGTGGCCATCGACGACGGCACGATCCTGGGTCAGTTCGGCGACCCTCGCACGCTGGGCTCTCCCCTGCCCCTCTGGGTCGTGATTGGTCATGATGGCAAGGTGGCTCACTATCACATCGGGTTCTATGCCATTACCCCCGATGAAGGGTTGAAGCAACTCGACGAAGCGGTCATCGCGGCATTGCGAAAGCAACGCGAAGAGAAGTAGACCGAAGACGCCTCTCACGCGAAGCCTTCTCAGGGCGAGTGCATCGTGTTGCGTATCAAGTACGCGTTCCAGAGTAGTAGGCACACTCCGTGTGCCGTGTTCAGCACACGGAGAGACCATGACTGAATCGCCCAAGTAGCCTTCTCGCTCCGCCGAGAAGTAAGCCAACCGCAAATCCGCGTTCCTATTGAATCGGCGCGGAATGGAGATCATGGCGTGACGTTCATCGGCTCGCTTCTCGGTGGAGCGAGAAGGCTACTTGCGTGAAGCACGGCACACGGAGTGTGCCTTCAACATTGAAGAGGGAAGTTCCTATTTCGACCAGGTCAACGGCGGTCCGTCGAGTCGTTTGAGGTAGCGGTCGCGGAATTCGAAGAACTTGCCATCCGCAGCCTGTTGGGCGGCCATCGTCGCCGCACCAAAGCGAATCGCCTGTCGAATCTGGTCGTCCGCACCCAGTCCGAATGACTTCACGGTCTGCAGGACTTGTTTCACTCGCGGATCTTCTGCAATCTTCGCTTCAACATCTGCGCGAGGTCTCGTCGAATCCTGCGACTCATTGACAGACCACACTGTCTCCCACGATCCGTTCGGCATCCGCGCCGCAAATGCCGTTTGAACTGCTGCCTGGTGTTGATCAACTTTGACATCAACTCGTGTTGCTCGGAATCCGCGGGACGGCAACTTACTGGCTTCCGTCGTGGCACTCTTCAACCAATCGTTGTCTTTCATCGAAGGCTTCGTGGAGCCACTATCGCCGACAAGATCTTTCAATAACGAATCGACCTGCGTTTGCATCACCTTGGAGAGGATCGGTGCCAGGTCGATCTCCTTCTGATCGGCCTCAGTGCGTATCAAGGCGGTTCCAGTCCCTTGAAAGTCGAGCGGTTCGCCAAACGCGTACTCGACGATCGCCATTCGCGCAGCCCATTCGCGTTCGTCCTGCAATTGCGGAGCCAAGCGATTTGACAGATCAGGTGGAGCGACCGTCGGATCGATCTTGCGTTGCTTGAGGTCTCGCTCCAGATCATGAACATCGAGCGTTTCGACATTGGGGAACGATTCATTCCAAGCCCAGATCGCAACGCGTTGCCGATCCGGAGCGGCGCGAACCACCTTCGCGACACTCCCCTGCTCCAGGTCCAACCATAGAAACTGACTTGGCTCGACGGGTACCTGGCGAGTGAGTTGCGACTCGACTCGTTCAAGTTCCTGTTTGAGAAAGAAGATTAGACGCTGATCTTGCGCCGGAGTCTCGAGTTGCTTTTTTAGGCGATCTCGCAATTGCTCAGCGATCTGCCGCTGCAGTTTCGATTCATTGGCAACGGTCTTCTGATAGAGATCGGGGGCGGAGTGTTCAAGCCACCCGCGCGCAACCGCGATGGAGATCACGCCGGCATCGGCCTTCACCACCGCCCCGCGAACCGACTTGCCCGACTTCAAAGTCACGACATCGACGGCAAGCTGCGACGTGGGAACCGCTTTCTGAGCCTGCGCTTCAGCGACAAATGCCAGCAGCAACAGTCCCGCAACCGCAGATCGACGAAATCGTGTCGGATTCATTTCCAACTCCTATGAAGACAGCAGCGCTGCATCATACCGACCACCGGCTGGCGGTGATCTAAGAGTTCGTAAACGAATTTCCGACCCGGATTTCAACAGACCATGTGAATGATCTCGGCGTTGCGGGAACAGAACTACTCTCGCGATTCCGTATACCGTGCCGGCAGCAGCACCCCAACATTCGAGAGATGCTCAATCTCGGCCTGCAGACGAGCCAGTTCGGCTCGCTTTCGATTGAGCGACAAACGGTCTGAGTGCCGCGATTTGAATTCGTCGAGGACTGATCGAACGACATGGGATTGCTCGGAGAGCCCTGCTGCGGAGAGCAGATGCGCTGCCTGCTGGAGATGTTCTTGAATTTTCTGCGGATCGGCCGGTGCCATCGGAATGGGCGAAGCGACTTCCTCGATGATGAGTGATGCCAGCAGGATCGGTTGCCCTAACTCTGCCTCCTCATATAGGTCGAGCGACGCCATCTTGACTTCGAAGTTAATCCCTTTGACTTCGGGATCAAGTACCGGCAAAACCCCGATGAGTTCTGGTTTGCCAAGGGTCGGCTGTTGAACGGAATCACCCGCCAACGCCTGCGTACTGAACAGAGCAACCGAAACAGCAAAATGACACAGCGGCCATGAACGCAGGTTCATCGCAGACCTCCTGAACTGAGGGCGAAATTGAATTAGTGAGACGTGATTTTCGGGAGAAGGCCGATGTATCGCATCTTCTAAATTCGGTCAATCGCGGCTCAAGTTCAGGTTGCGTGTAAGTCAGGGTCGACTATCCGGCCATCGCGGCTGAGGTCCGGAAGCCCACCACATCCCCGACAGCAATGATGCTGGGAACCCAGGTGCAACCATGGGTGTCACACCAGGTACGGCCCTCTTCGTCCAGTCCGACACCGATGGATTCGAGATTCAGTCCGTCCGTACATCCGACGCGACCGGTGCAGACCATGACGGCGTCAGCGATCAGTGAGCGTCCGCTCGCCAATCGAACTGCTGCCTGGCGACCAGCCGATCGCGATTCGACGCCGATCACTTCATCATTCAGTCGGAAGGCGATCCCCAGCGACTGCGCTTCGAACAGATCGAGGTTCATCAATCCGCCACAGAGTTCAAAGACGTTCGAATGTTCGTCAACGACGGTCACTTCGACCCCAAGGCGGGACAGCAGAATGGAGTGCTCCAAACCGGTCCTTCCTGACCCGACGATCACCATGGATTGCGGCAGTTTTTCGATTGAAAGCCAGTTTTCTGCGGTGAAAACCGATGTACCATCGATCCCGAAGCGAGCCATTTGAGCAGCCTTTGTTCCACAGGCCAGGACGATCTTCTGTGCCATGAGGCGTTCAATCACGATGCCGTGTTGGACGGTGATTGAATTGGTGTCGACGAACTGGACCTCACCCGTGATGGCGTCGATTCCCGCTCGCGCGAGTTCTGCCTGATCCGCCATTTTCTGTGCTTGGGCTAAGCGAGCGACTTCTGTTCTGAGGGCAGTCATGGAAACCGACCCGCTGCGAACGACTTGCTCGACAGCTTGACGCACGATCTGAGTATCAACGGTTGGAGAATTCGCTGGAGTGACCAAGGCGACGACAAGCCCCTGCCCTGCCGCAGTGATCGCCTGAGCAACCGCGTCTCGTCCGGCACCGATAACAATTTGATCGAATCTCACGGCAACACCTCCTGCGCAAACAACCCATTCTTCCTAGAGAGAATCGGCTGGCGTGAAGATATTCTGACTACAAAGACTCTGCGAATCGGCGAAAGTTGCCGGTCTGTCGGTGACCGCGACGGTTGTGAGGGTTATGCCGCCGCCAAACGAAGACGTGGTGGCGAGATTGGATACCCGCTATTCAGCGCTGGAATCAGCAGCTTTGCGGATTTCGAGGCCCACCTTCGGGCAACATCGACTGCAGCGGGCAACCGTCACATTGGGGTTCGCGACCGCAATGCTCCTCCCCGACTTTGGTCAGAAGCTGTGACAACTCCCTCATCTCCATCACTGACCGATCGGCCCCGCGCACGAACAGCGACTGGGCGTCGTCGTCCTCGACGGGTAAGTCGAGCCATCCATGTCGCACGGCAACTCGCAATGCCGTCCGATCGACTGGAAAAACGGCGAGGCCCGGACCGAACAGCAGCAGTTCATCGACAACGGCCGGCCCTAAGCCGCGGATCTGTCGCAGGACCTCTCGATATATCGTGATGCTGCCCGTCCAATCGGGATTGCAATCATCGCCAAATTGCGTCACCCACCACGCTGCGAAAGCGCGAACAACGGACGCTTTTTGAGGTCCACGCGGAACAGGCTGCAGGATCTCAATTAGCTGGCCCGCAGACGCGCCGGTCGTTCCACTCGGCGTGGCCAGGGGACCAGATGCCAAAAGTCCCATGATCGCGGCTTCTGACGGATGCCCCGCTGCGATCCCGAAAAGCGTTCGCAGACAGCGCGACCAACAGGACCCGTGATCAAGCCCATCACGACTACCGTATGCGGATCTCAGCAATAATGTGGCTTGGTGCAAGCGTGAGTTCTCGGTCATCAGACGATTCCTAACATGATCGAAGCCGTACTCGTGAGACGCGATCTTAGCAAATGGGGCTCGATCGTTCGTAGATCCAGACGATCGGCAGTTCCTGCTGGCAGCGTTCTCGTCACAACGACGAACTGGTGTGTGCGCGAAACTGGAAACCGAATATCTTCGCCGCACTTAAGGAACTGACTAGAACTGCAGACACGGGCCGACCGCAATGGCCAGCCAGATCAATCTGATGTGGATCATGATCGCAGCGATGCTGGCGATAGGATCGGGGTGCGCTGGGACTCGATCGGCGACCAGGTCAATGACATCACTCGTGCCCGCTCGGAATGATGCTCGAGCACAGCACCTCCGCGAATGGAATGAATGGGCGGATAACCATCTTCAAAATGGTGACATCGTCTTCATGCGCGGCGACTGCCTGATGTTGTTGGGAACGGTTAACTTCTCGGAGCTCAGCACAGACCTGACGGCCAGCCGCTTTTCGCACATCGGGATCGTGGCAACGGAAGAGGGGCAAACATACATCTACGACATTCGCAGCAAGGGCTGCATCCGAACTCGCTTCGGTGAACTACTGGCAGATCGTGACTTACATCAAGTCGCCATCAAACGCCATCGTGATCTCACGCCTGAAGCATTGACTGAAGTCGCTGCGTTCGGTCAGGGCGTTTACCGAAGACGTGAGAAATACGACGACCAGTTGAAGCTCGACAACGACCGTCTCTATTGCAGTGAAATGGTCGAGAACTCGTATCAGCAAGTTGGCGTTAAACTCTCTGATCCGATCGCGATTCAAGACCTCCCCAACTATGAACGGCACCTGCAAGCGATCAAGTTCGTTCGTGCGATCACCAGTATTGAACCCGATCAGGAAGTCCTTGTCCCTGGCAATGAGCAGATCGGCATCTGGGCGAATCCAGCTCTCAACCTTGTCTTGGACTGTCCGGATACCAAGGCACTTCCGCCGCGATGACTCTCGGTCTATTCAGCCGAGATCAAATCGGTCAGGAACATGCAGCCCGGGGCGTGGGTGATCGCCAGCGGTGGCTTCGCTTCCAACAACGCTGCTTGCGGTGTCACGCCGCAGGCCCAGAAGACGGGTTGTTCGTTAGCATAGAGAGGGACAGCATCGCCATAATCGGGCCGACTGATGTCCGTGATCCCGATCTGCAGGGGATCACCGAGATGAACTGGTGAACCGTGTGACTCGCCGAATCGCGACGAGATCTTAATTGCGAGGTCAGCATCGGCGGGTTTCAACGGACGCATGGAAACGACGAGCGGCCCTGAAAATCGTCCCGCCGATACGCAGGGAATATTGGTCCGAAACATCGGCACGTTGCAACCAAGCTCGATATGCCGGACAGGAACACCTGCCTTGAGGAGCGCTGCTTCAAACGTGAACGAGCAGCCAATCAGGAAACTAACGAAGTCGTCCTGCCACAGATCTGTGATCGAGGTCGGTTCGTCGACCAATTGTCCGTCCCGCCAGACGCGGTACTTGGGAAGATCAGTACGAAGATCCGCTTCAGGAGCGACGATCGGCCGCCAGCTTCCCGGGTCGGTGACGGCGATCAACGGACAAGGACGCGGATTCCGTTGACAGAACAGCAGAAAATCAGACGCCCAATCGCTTGGCAGAATCACCAGATTTGCCTGAGCATACCCCGGTGCGAATCCGGCTGTCGGTCCGGTCCAGTCGCCAACACGGCAAGCTTGACGAACGTCGGCTCCGGTCATGAAATGCAGTGTTGGCTGATCGGTTCGCATTCAAGTCGCCGATAGACTTCCGAAGCCGCAAATGCTTCGGAAGTCTGACTGAGAGGCCATCATTTACTTCGGCGTGACGATGACTCGTGCTGTGTTGATCTTCACTTCTTTCAAGGGTCGATCACTTTGATTGGTTTCAACAGCGCCAATCTTCTGGACCACATCCAGACTCGCCTTGTCGGCGGTCTTGCCGAAGACGGTGTACTGGTTGTCGAGATGAGGGACTCGCTCCAGACAGATGAAGAACTGTGAACCCGCTGAGTTCGGATCGCTGGTCCGAGCCATCGACAGGATGCCGGGCTCGTGCAGCGTTTTGCTGAATTCCGCCTTGATGGTATATCCAGGACCGCCGGTACCGGTCCCTTGAGGACATCCGACCTGGATCATGAATCCGGGGATGACGCGATGGAAAATGATGCCGTTATAGAAGCCGATCTTGGTCAGTCCGATCAGGTTC
The DNA here is from genome assembly GCA_028291515.1 of Schlesneria sp. Lineage (GTDB taxonomy): Bacteria > Planctomycetota > Planctomycetia > Planctomycetales > Planctomycetaceae > Schlesneria. Next base: position 7,033 of record JAQGHU010000118.1, on the reverse strand, counting down.
TTGGCATGTCCGGGGGCAACGTCGGGATAGACATCCAGGAGGATCTTGCCCACCGTCGTATCGAATTCGACCTGGTACTTATTCTTGGCGAAGTCCACATCCGCCAGCGCCTTGTCCACTTCTGCTCGTCGATTGGCAGCCACAACACGATCCTTTTACAACAAATTGTTTAGTCAATATCCCGCGTCGGGGATGATACGAGGTTACGCCAGTGCTGGGTAGTCGATGGAAGTTTCAATCTCCTGCCACAAAGCATCACCGATCTATGAAATCTGGCAAACCATACCCTCCGCCACCGGGTGTTTGAATCGTCAACATGTCTCCCGCCGTAACGTCAATCGAGACCTTGCCCCCCAGATCGGTTGCTGTGGAACCGTCATCTTTTTGCAGCAGGTTCTGTCCCAACTGGCCCGCACTTCCCCCTGCCAGACCAAACGGCGCGTAGGGGCCTCGCCGTTCCGAGAGGATGGACACTCGCAACGGCTTCAGGAATTCAATCTTGCGGACGATGCCATCTCCACCGCGATGCCGCCCTGCCCCGCCTGATCCGCGTCGGATCGAGAATTCGTGGATGCGGACCGGGTAGCGGCGTTCGATCACCTCGGGATCGGTCAGTCGTGTATTGGTCATATGAGTATGAACGGCATCTGCACCGGCTGCGGTCGGGGTGGCTCCGCTCCCTCCACAGATCGTTTCGTAGTAGCCAAACGTTCCGTCTCCAAAAGTCAGATTATTCATCGTTCCCTGACTGGCCGCGGCCACACCCAGGGCACCCAGGAGTACATCCACGGCACGTTGCGAAGTCTCCACGTTGCCACCCACCATAGCCGCGCATTGCGCGGGATCTGCATGAGTCGGCGGATTCAGCAAACATTCCGGCAGGATGATCTTTACCGGTTCCAGGACACCGCTATTCAGCGGAATATCATCGCGAATCAAGCAGCGAAAGACATACAGCACCGCCGCCGTGACGATCGCTCGATTGGCGTTTAGGTTGGAAGCCAGCACTGGCCCTGTCCCGGTGAAATCGACCGTCGCTTCATCGCCTTCGATCGTGATCCTGGCACAAATCGGACTGCCATCATCCAGATGGTCGGTGTGGGAGAAGTGACGAGGTTGCAGAGCTGAAGTGGCATCTGGATTCGAAAGACCTCGCAAAGCCTGTCGCATCTTGGCTGACGCAGCAGCTTGGATATGTCTCATGTAGGCTTTGACGACGGGCCACGATTGGCGATCGACGAGTTGTCGCAGTTGCTGAACCCCCGTGTGGTTCGCCGCGACTTGTGCAGTCACATCGGCCAGGTTGTCGTCGATGGCTCGGGATGGATACGGCCCTGATGCCAGTAGCGTCTTCAACTCGGCTTCGAAGTTTTGGGGCGGGTGTTGGCTGTGCAGTTTGAAGTTGCGGATCAACACTCCTTCCTCGGCCAGTGTTTTTGAAAACGGTGGCATGCTGCCGGGGACGATGCCACCAATTTCCGCGTGGTGAGCGCGACTGGCTGTGACGAACAGCAGTTCGCTGGTCGCTTCATCATGGACGGGTGTGACCACTGTCACATCAGGCAAGTGTGAGCCGCCGCGATAGGGGTCATTGGTCACGAATACGTCACCTGGCTTCAGTTCCGGGTTGTCCGCCAGGATTCGCCGCACGGTCTCGCTCATCGCTCCCAGGTGAACGGGAATATGCGGAGCATTCACCACGAGGTCTCCCCTCGCGGAAAAAATACCGCAGGAAAAATCCAGGCGTTCTTTCACGTTCGTGGAGAGACTTGTTTGCTGCAGAGCGATTCCCATCTGCTCGGCAATCGACGCAAACAGGTGATTGAAGATCTCGACCTTCACGGGATCGGCAGAGGCTTCATCTGTTCGGTTGGTCGCTGTGGCCAATGAGGAAGTACCCTGCTGCAACTCCATCACAATCTCACCACCGGCCAGGATTTTCGCGATGAATCCAGGGTCAACGATCACGGTTGAAGTCGGCTCGCAGATGATTGCCGGACCGTAGATGACGTCACCCGCATGTAATTGCTCGCGAAGATAGATGCCAGTGCGATGAGGCGTGGCGTTAAAGGTCGTCTGCGCCCATTCGGACGGCTCAAGTTGCCGAGTCACCGACTGCTGCGTCGATTCGACGGGATCAGCCCGACGACCAACAACTTCCACCCGCGCGCTCACAATTTCTAGGGGGCGTCCTTCGCGGACATATCCATAAAGTTGGCGGTGTCGATCAGCGTAGGCTTGCGAGTAGTTCTTTAGGTGTTCAGTCGCAGAGGAGCCTGACCGTTCTTCGACGAGGATCGTCCCTTCGATTCCGCGGTAGCGCAGTTCCAGTGTTCGAAGTGGTGAGTCAATCAAGTGGGACGAAATCCCTTCCGCGGCGACTTCGCGATGGGCGACTTGTTGCAGATCCTGAAAGAGTTGCTCGACCTCCGACAAGGCGTCTTCGGTCAATGGCTTCAGTACAGAACGCTCTTTCAGGCGACGCACATCAGCCAGACCAATCCCGTATGCACTGAGCACGCCCGCGTAAGGGTGCGACAGCACAGTTGTCATGCCCAATGATTTGGCGAGTTCACAGGCATGCTGGGCCCCTGCCCCGCCGAAAGTGACTAGGGCGTATTCGGCCGGATCGTAACCTCGAGCGACCGAGATCTTGCGAATGGCACGCGCCATCGTCGTATTCGCGATATCAACAAACCCCTGAGCCAGTTCGACCGGTGTAAAGGTTCGACCAAGTGGTGAGTGCGCCACCTGTTCGCAAAGCTCGGTCAGGCGCTGCTCGACCGCTGGATGATCGAGCGGAAATGGAAACCGACTAGCGACGATCTTGCCGAGATAGAAGTTGACATCCGTAATTGTCAGCGGACCGCTGCGGCCGTAGCAGGCGGGCCCAGGATCGGCACCCGCACTTTGCGGACCAACGAAAAGTTTGACACCGTCGAACCCGCACACGCTGCCGCCACCCGCGGCGACAGTTTCGATCGCCAGCATCGGCGAGACAACTCGAACGCCTGCTTTCGTCGTTTCCAGTTCGCGTTCATAGTGGCCATCGAATCGAGACACATCGGTGCTGGTCCCGCCCATATCGAACCCAATCGACTTCGCGAAACCCGCCTTCTGGGCGACTCGCGAAAAACCGATCACACCCCCTGCTGGTCCCGACAAGATGCTGTCTTTGCCAGTGAAGCGATCCGCATCGACCAGGCCGCCGGACGATGTCATCAGCTTCAGAGTGGCTCCCCCCTGCCCTGCCGATGCGAGTGGATTGCCGGCCAATGACATCTTGAGTCGAGTGACATAGGCACGCAAGATCGGATTCAAATAGGCATCCAGCACGGTCGTGTCGCCGCGGGAGACAATCTTGATCAACGGAGCCAATCGACTGGAGGTGCTGACATCTTCGAAGCCCATGTCACGAGCGATCCGCTCCACCAACAGTTCATGTTTGGAATTCGCAAACGCATGTAACAGACAAATCGCCAGCGATTCACATCCCGCTGACTTCAGACTCTGGAACTGTTCGCGAATCTGAGACTCTTCCGGCGCGACCAGCACATCACCCTTGGCATCGAGTCGCTCGTCGATCTCGGCGACGGCCGCGAAAAGAGGTTCGGGCTTCTGGATCGCGAGGTCAAACAATCGCGGCCGGTCTTGATTCGCGATCAGCAGGACATCTCGAAAGCCTCGCGTGGTGACGAAACCGACCTTCGCCCCTTGACGAGTCAGCAGCGCATTCGTCCCGCGAGTCGTCCCTAGACGAACGTCGACCGATGGGATTGGCTGATCAAGTCGTAACTTCATCGCAGTACGAATCGCCAGAATCGGCGCTTCTTCGCCGCTTTTCAATTCGTAGCGGACAAGCGCTGACGAAGCCACATCGAGAGACTGATCCAAGGTGAACGAGCCCGTCACCTCGTCATAGGCAATCACCTGACTCGACTGCAGCACTTCGCCGGTCGGCTTCAACAGTGTGATCGCATAGCCCTCCCAGAATCGGGGTGGGTCACCGATGCGAGCGGCATCGCTGAATGAATATGGCCCCAAGACTTTGGTCACGCGTCCCTTGGTGACACCGGATGACAGAACCTTAAAAGTCGAGATCTGTCCGTCGGGGGTCTGCATCAGGCAGTCGGTAAACGTGCCGCCGACATCGATCCAGAATTCGTCAAGTTGAGTCATGAAGATCCATTGTCAAAAGCAGAGAGGCATTCAGCGAAGGCAGAGACCGTCCAGGCTACGAACATTACGATTTGGCAGGATTTGTCAGTCCATGGCAGGTTTTTGGGGGGTGGGCCGGAAATTGAACCACGAAACACACGGAAGTGACGGAAATATGACAGAGGAGAAATGCGGATCATCGAGGTCAAACATAGGTCGATTCTGATCGGGAAAGATCGAGGAGTTTTGAAACACAGAGTCACGGAGGAGACAGAGAAAAGGTAACAAAGGATGAACCTAACCTCGGAACAGGCGGAATCCACTCGGGAAAAACTGGCCTACGAATCTTGGCCTGCTCTGTGTCCTCCATGACTCTGTGTTTCAATTTCTCAGATCTTGTTGTGCCCGAATTTCCCCGTGTGCTGGCGCATCGCGATTCACCAGGAAACAGATCGAATTTCGCGTCTCGCAATACCTCGTTATGCCATACCTTTGGTGACTCGATCTAGCCGTTGATTCGTCGACTTTTACAGTTTTGCGAAAATAATTGGGCGATCGGCGTTCCATCAACAATCAGCTACTGACAGTTTTTGACACCCCAGGACAACTTTTGACATTGGGGGACAAAACAGGCCTGTTTTCGGCAGTTTTCCTCAAAAAAGTGCGTGTTTTGTGACAGATGGTGATTGTCGAGAATCACGTGTGATTCAGCTCCAGCCCAGCGACTTGTGAGCCACACTGAAAGCCGTTTTCACGCGAAGCCGCGGAGGCGCGAAGGGGGCGATGGAAAGAGAGTCGGCAGTCCATAAACAAGCAGGCGCCGCCTTCTGGTGGGAGACGGTTATCGACGCCAAGCCGGGCACTCTGCCCGACTAAATTGGCTCGTGACGTGGCGATGTTCAGCGATCGGCTGGTCGAGTTGACAGTCCCCCACCACCAATCGAGTCCGCACAATGTTCGCAAAAGTGATTGCCATTGATCGCCATCTCTGGGAAATAGCGTTTAAGGTTTGTCTGGGCCGGAAAGAATGGCAGCCCCGGCTTCAGTCCCAGCCTGTGACAGGCGAGATACTCGTTGAGCTTCTTGCGCAGCCGTGGATACAGTTCCAGGTAGCTTAAGCCGTCGTTGGATTGCGTTGTCATCTCGTGATTCTAGAGTACAGGGCACCACTTGCTCAGGGCACAAACGAACAAGTCCCAGCTTATCGTCGCAGCAGTTCGGTTTCGATGGAGCTGCATCCTGATGATGGCGGCGAGTATGTTTACTCTAACGGGATGGCGATCAAGGCATCGCGTTCATCGGCTTTCTTCTCTGCGGAGCGAGTAGGCTACTTAGAAGAAACGGCACACGGAGTGTGCCTACTACTTTGAGGCGATTTCTAGGCGGTGTGGAAAGCCGAAGCGGCCGTGGGTATGCTTCCGGTAACACCCACATCATGTCCGGGTGACAGTCCTCTGGCGATCTTCTCGGTCAGGAGCGTACTCATGTCTCACAAGTCGGCGCGAGTTCCACGGCGTCAGTTCTTGAAATCAGCACTGGCAGTAGGTGGCGCTATTGGTGCCCCTCAAATTATTCCCAGTTCCGCATTGGGACTGGATGGATTCACTGCTCCCAGCGAGCGAGTGATCATCGGCGGCATCGGGATCGGCAACCGAGGAACCTATGACCTGGGCTGCTTCCTGGAACAGAAAGATGTGCAGTTCGTTGCGGTCTGCGATGTGAAAGAAGCACGCCGCACCGCCGTTAAGAAGTTGGTCGACAGCAAGTATGGCACCGAGAAGTGCGATACCTATCGTGATTTTCGCGAGCTGCTGGACCGCAAGGATATCGATGCGGTCCTGATTGCGACCGGTCCCAACTGGCATGCCACCGCCGCGATGAATGCCGCCAAAGCGGGCAAGGACATGTACTGCGAAAAGCCCTGCACGAAGAATATCGCTCAAAGCCTGATTCTGGCCGAAACGATGCGCCGGACTGGTCGTGTCTTCCAGGCCGGAACACAGCGTCGCAACCTGCCTCACTTTGCCTTCGCCTGCGAGTTGGCTCGCAGTGGCAAACTTGGCAAGATCAAAAAGGTCTTCGCACATCCAGCCGGGATGCAGGCCATGATGAGCGGTTGGCTGGTTCCCGAACCAGAACCCGATAAGAACATTGTGGACTGGGACACCTACCTGGGCCCTGCCGCCTGGCGACCATTTAATGCCAAGCAACTCGACGGCTTCAACTTTGAAAAAGGTGGCGGATTGGTCGGTGGTGGTGTGCTGGAATGGGGTTCTCACTGTGTCGACTTGTGCCAATGGGCCATGGGCGATTGTGCCCCGCCAGTCGTTTACAACGCCCCGAAGGACGGTCAACTGGTCGCCGTTTATGAAAACGGGGCCGAATTGATCTATCGCGAAACCGGTTGGATTCCGCTCGGTTCGTGTCCGGTTCGATTTGAGGGCGAAACCGGTTGGGTGGAAGCGGGCGATAGTGGGAAGTTGGTCCTGAGCTCGCCCGAACTGCTGGCCGGCCGTGAAGTCGCCGAAATCGGCGGCTATCCCGCGACATATCACGTTCGCGATTTCCTCGATTGCGTGAAGACGCGCAGCCAGCCGAAAGGAAATGCCGACGCGGCCTGCAACGCTCACATTGCCTGTCACGCGGCCAACATCGCGTTGTACTTGAACCGACAGGTCAAGTTCGACAACACGACGCACGAGTTCATCGACGACGCACAAGCGAACCGCTTGCGGTCGGAAGCTCTTCGCGAACCGTGGCGATTGTAAATCGATGACAGGATGTCCACGACAAGGCTGCCGCCTTGTATTTGGGAGGGCGAGGCTCCTTCCGAGCCGCGCCGGTCGTTGGGCTCAAAATAACATGCGCGGCTCGG
>JAQGHU010000098.1 GCA_028291515.1 Schlesneria sp. | reverse complement strand
TGGTCAGGAGGCCTACGAACAGATGTACCAGACACGAATACGCCGATCACTCGAAAAACGAGCTCTTCAACTCGGATTCCAACTCACACCGCTGCCCTGTTCCACATGAGTTCCTTGGAAGCCGCGCCTGTTATTGTGAGTCCATCGACATGCGCGGCTCGGCAGGAGCCTCGCCCTCCCAATTAGGTCATGACGATGTATGACGATGACGAATGGGATGAAGATGAACAAGACGATGGCTGCGTCCCATGCCAGTATTGTGGCGAGCCGATGTACGAAGAGTCTGGCTATTGCTCGTCGTGTGAACGTTGGCAGAGCCGGGAAGATCGGCCTCAGAAGACTTTGCCAGTTTGGGTCATGCTGACCGCGTTGTGCTTGCTGGGAATCTTTGTCTACGGCGCGTTGCGCTGTTTCTGATGATCAGGTGTCAGTGGAGTGTCGGCAAAGATGCGAGCATTGGTGACCGGCGGAGGCGGTTTTTTGGGGAAGGCGATTGCCACCCGACTCCGCTCGTCTGGATATGACGTTCGCAGCCTGGCAAGAGGTGACTATCCAGAGCTTGCCACCTTAGGGATCGAATGCGTTCGTGGTGATGTTGCCGATTCCGCCGCGGTTCTTGCAGCGGCACGTGACTGCGATGTGGTCTTTCACGTGGCGGCGAAGGCGGGCGTCTGGGGGCCCTATGAAAGCTATCACTTGGCGAATGTGGTCGGGACAGAGAACGTTCTGGCGGCGTGTCGCCAGCAGCAGATTCCGAAGCTGATTTACACCAGTTCACCGAGCGTCGTCTTCAATGGGAAGGACGAGGCCGGGATTGATGAATCAGCCCCCTATCCGCAAGGCTATCTGACGCACTACCCCAAGACAAAAGCGATTTCGGAACGAGCGGTGCTGGCTGCCAACGGTGAGCGACGGCCGAATGGCAGCGTACTATCAACGGTGGCGCTCAGGCCGCATTTAATCTGGGGGCCGGGCGACAATCATCTGGTGCCGCGACTGATTGAACGAGCCAGGACGGGGAAGCTTCGTCGCGTTGGCAGCGGGAAGAACCTCGTCGATACGGTCTACATCGACAACGCCGCGGAGGCTCATTTCCTGGCCGCGCAGAAGCTGGAGCCTGGGTCACCGCTGGCCGGCAAAGCGTATTTCATCACGAACGGAGAACCAGTCCCCCTGTGGGATCTGATCGACCGCATGCTGGCCTGCGCGAATCTGCCCCCGGTCAAGAAGAGCATTTCGGCCAAGGCGGCCTATGCGGTCGGATACCTCCTCGAAGCGATTTACAAAATCACGGGGCGTCGAGACGAACCACCGATGACGCGATTCGTCGCCCGGCAATTGGCGACAGCCCATTGGTTTGATATCTCGGCGGCTCGAAACGATTTTGGGTACGCGCCGAGTGTCACGATTGAGGAAGGATTGAAGCGGCTGGCTATTTGGCTTCGTGATCAACGGGGTCTTGCCGACAAGCAGTGAATGATCGAGTGTGGTGGCGCTCACCTAATCCGGGAGGCGCGGACTTGGATTCTCGTCTGCATAGTGCAAAGGCCCGCTTCCACCGAGATGAACTCGGTGGGGATTGTCGGGTTTGACGGAGCCGACTTCGTCCCCTTCGAGCTTGTCTCGATGGATTCGGGCTTCTGCACTACGCCGGCCGCTTCGACATGGCCGCGTGTCTGATCATACGCGGTCATTTAGTCGCGAAGGCTTTGCGTAAGCTGCCTTGCCAGTTGATAGCCCGTTTCCGACCGGAACAGCAATCCCTCATGAAAGCTGAATTGCTGCATCTCTGCGGGTGAGTAGGCTTCCGCGTAGAGATTGATGATCTGGCGATGCAGGCCCAGGTTGAACTTCAGTTTTTCGTGTCGGATTGCGGCGGTGTTTTCTTCGCGCTCACGTTCCAGATCGACCAGGATCCCGTCGGGTGTTAGCATCCACAGGGCGTCGGCTTCCCAATGACACTGCTTTAACCAGTCTGCTTGTCCAGAACCAAGCAACCACTTCCGGTCGACATGATCCTCCATCAGGGGGATCTTTGAGTAATCATGACTACCGACGATCTCGAGGATCACGCTGATGTCTTTGTCCGTCAGTGCTGCTGGTGTTTGCTGCTGATAGTCCCGCAATAGGCCGCGCGAGATCTCGGCCCCCAGTTTCATATGCTCTAATCGGGAGGCGATGCCATCTCGACGGAGACGAATTTTCTCGGCTGGCTCGGCTCGTTTGATGCTTGCTTCTGAGATCTTCGGGAGCGAGCAGTCCCCGATGCCAATGTCATGTAGCACGGCCGCTAAAACACCTCGTTTCAAATCGACGGGTGACACCTCGGCCAGGCCGATCTGTGCCATGAAGCAAACGACATAGGGGATGTGGTGGACAGGGCTGACTTCGTTTCCTTTGATCAGGTACGGGAGTATCTGAGGCCATAGCGCGTCCAACCCGGCCACAATATCTGGACGTGCTTCGAGGAGTTGTCGTGCTTGCGCCCAGGGTTCGGCAGCGAGTTCCAACTGCGTGGAAATCCGAATTCGATCGTGCGGGGTCACGTCGCACGGCTGGCCAAGTATTCGCCGCCGATCCTGCAGTTTTTGCAGGCCCAGTTCCACGGGGTCCATCGAGTCGCTCCTTCTCTTTCCGTTTGGTCAGGTGCTGACTGTGGCCAACGCCGTGAAGTTTGTCTACAGTCATTTGAGATCAGCTTCGGAATTGCCGCTCATTGAACGTTGAATGCGGCACGATGGCGTCAGCGGAGAATAGGGAGCCGGTGATGGTTGGAAAACAATTCGTCGCGTTTCTGTTTGGCGTTCTGGCAACAATCCTGTGTTTAGAGCCTGCCACCGCTCAGGAATGGACGCGATTCCGCGGTCCCAACGGAACGGGAGAGAGCGAAGCGAAAAGCATTCCGGCCCAATGGACCAATGCCGACTACAACTGGAAGGTCAGCGTTCCTGGAATCGGCCATTCGTCGCCCGTGCTGTGGGGCGATCACCTGTTCATTCTGAGTGCTGATCCGGAAACGGCGAAACGCCACACCTTGTGCTACGACGCGTTCACCGGCGAAAAGATCTGGGAAAAGTCGTACGCCTCGCAAACTCACGGTTTGCACAAGCAGAGCAGCTATGCTTCGGGGACTCCCGCCGTCGACGAGAAACACGTGTACTTCGCCTGGGCGTCGCCAGCTTCCATTATGCTAGTTGCGATGACTCATGATGGTCACGAAGTCTGGAAGCGTGACCTCGGCCCGTGGTCCAGCCAGCACGGATTTGGGACATCGCCAATTCTGTACGACGACATGGTCATCCTGTCCAATTCACAAGAAGACAAAGACAAGCCCGAGTCCACCTGTGTGATGATGGCATTCGATAGCGGTAGCGGAAAAGATCGCTGGAAATCGAAGTGCAACAGTTCCAATACAAGCTATTCCGTGCCGGCGGTCTTTGAACCGAAGAACGGATCGCCACAATTGGTCTGCACGAACACGGGCGACGGGACATTTGCCCTGGATCCCGCCGATGGGCATCTGTTGTGGTCCAATCCGTGTTTCGACAAGCGGACCGTCAGTTCTCCACTGGTGAAGGGAGACATGATCTTCGGCAGCACCGGTTCGGGCGGTGGAGGGAACTATCTGGTCGCCACTCAATTCGACGGCAAAGAACCAAAGCAGGCGTTCCGGATGTCGACGCAAGCCCCTTATGTGCCGACATCGGTGGCACGTGACGACATGCTCTTTCTGATGTCAGACGGTGGTATCGCGACCTGTCTCGATTTGAAGTCCGGCCAGACTCACTGGCAGAAACGCGTCGGAGGCAATTACTCCAGTTCACTCGTTCGCGCGCATGACAAGATCTACTGCCCGAGCATGGACGGGGAAATTGTTGTTTTAGCAGCCGAGAAGGAATTCAAGGAACTGGGACGCACAAATCTGGGAGATGGGATTCGATCCACACCAGCGATTGCGAATGGTCAGATGTATCTGCACTCGTACTCGCACTTGATGTCCATCGGCGGCCCTCGTAAGACGGCGAGCACATCGAAATAATGACTCTGCAGGACATCGCCGCGAACGATTCTCCTGCTTCGAATTACGAGAGACGTGCCACTGGTTGGCCGTTTCGGACAACCAGTGCCGATGCCATTTGACAAGGGCGGTGATCTCTTCGACTTGCGCGTCAGATCAAGATATCAAGAGGGTCTTTTTTGGACGGTTCGACCGCGATTGCACTGGTTGTCCGAAGCGGCCAACCAGTGGCACATCCCGTGTTTATCCACGTCTTAAAAAACATTCACAACGTTGTCTTGCGGATTCAGTAGCGTTGAACGAAATTGCCTGGCAAACGGCGAACGAGGCGTTTCATTTCCAGAATGGTCAGCGTGGAGAGCACGCGAGACGTTTCGATCCCGGCGGCATGCATCACGTCGTCCACGGCGACGGGCTCGGCAGTGACTAGGTTCAAGATCGTTCGCTGCTGATCGGACAACTGCAGTTCGGCCGGTTTGTGTACCGTCTCGGTCGTCGTGCGCTGAACAGGCGAAGTCAGCGGGCCCAGGGCATTGAGCACATCGTCGACATCGCGAATCAAAATCGCACCGTCACGGATCAGATCGAGGCAGCCGAAACTGGCTTCGCTGTCGATCCGGCCGGGGACGGCGAACACGTCACGGTTTTGTTCCATGGCGTGTCGCGCAGTGTGCAGAGCACCACTATTTCGACCCGCTTCGATCAGGATCACTCCACGCGAAATTCCTGAGATGATTCGATTGCGCTGTGGAAACAGTCCTGCCTTTGGTTGCTGATCAATGGGCGCTTCGGTCAGCAGGCACCCTTGTTGTCGAATCGAATTTGCCAACTCGACATGCTCGGGTGGATAGACCGTTCCCAGTCCCGTGGCGCAGACGGCAATGGTCCGTCCGCCAGCTTCCAACGCCCCTTTGTGGGCTTCGGCATCAATTCCTCGGGCGAGGCCGCTGACGATGGTCATCCCCGCCCGCGCCAGACCCTGAGCGATTCGAAAGGCCTGCTGTCGACCATAGGCTGTGCAATGCCGCGAACCGACGATGCCAACGGCCAATTGATCCGCGGGAAGCAGTGTCCCCATACAGTACAAAACGGTCGGCGGATCGGGGATCCGATCCAGATCAGGCGGATATCCTTCTGAACCTCGAACCAGCAGCGTCGCCCCGGCGGCACGGGTGCGAGCTAATTCCTCACGCGCAGCCTGCATGGTGCCATGCGTGACCAGCGACATCGCCACCTTGGGGCCGACGTTCTGAACTTCCTGAAGCTGCGAAACGGTGGCCCGAAGAATTCCGGACGGCGTCTGGAAGCGATCGAGTAGCAGTTGATACGTCCGAGGTCCAATTCCCGGCACCAGATTCAGCCGGAGCACATCGAGCAGTTCCTGCTCGGCATCCTCCGTCTGCGGTTCTACTGGTCGATCTATCGTCCAATGTCAGGTAGACGGATGGGAACGGGGTAGAGAGATGTCAGCTTGATTCTTGCGTCGGCAGTTGTGAAACGCCAGCGCGTTTGTTGGCCACTGGAGTTGCGTTGTGACTGCCACTGGGTGATGGCTGTGTCGAGTGATTGCGCGGTGGCAAACCGCCGGGAGCCGAGGCATTGGCGAGAGAGAACGCTCAGTTCCATTTCGGCCATATTGAGCCAGCTT
>JAQGHU010000053.1 GCA_028291515.1 Schlesneria sp. | reverse complement strand
TTGTAAACCCGCAGGCAAGCAGGGTTGTGTGTTGTTGGGCCAGGGGGCTTACGCCCCCCGCTCAGGAAGAGGTGGGGGCCGTGTCGTCTTATCGTCATCAACTGAGGAACAGGAACCTCTGATCTTCCGCTAAGAGAGCGGCCCAGAGGCGTGTCCGTTGGTTACGGTACACCTGCGACTATTGTCGTCGCGATGATTGTCCGGTTTGTGGTGCTGATCAAGACGGTGTTTGGAAAACTTGGGATCTTTCTGCGAAGATTTCACTGACAAATTTTGACACCCCAGGACAGTTTTTGACATTGGGGGACAAAACAGCCCTGTTTTTGGCGGTTTTCCTCAAAAAAGCGCGTGTTTGCTGACAGTTGATTTAGCGACTGCAGAGGTCGGTCTGAAAAGTGCTGGTAGGGCGAGATTGCAAAATCTCACATGTTCAATTGCGAAGACGGCGAGGATCGCCTGCGCCGCCAAGCCGCAACTTCGGTTTGCTTTACTCTGCCGCCGAATGTTAGTCTGGCGGGTTCACTCCTTCGACATGACAGAGGTAATGAGATGGGTCGGTATACGTTGTTGATTGTTGTCACGATCGCGTGCGGTGGCTTGCTGGTGTATGCGGCGTTGGCTCCCCCGCCGGGAATGCGCTGGGTTCGCGGTGGCACGTTTCAAATGGGTGACATGGACAGCAAGTTCGAGGACGAGCGGCCGGTTCATCTGGTCTCACTCGATGGCTTCTGGATGGACGAAACCGAAGTCACGAATCAGCAGTTTCTGAAGTTCGTCGAAGCGACCGGTTATCAGACGGTCGCCGAGAAGGCTCCGAAGCGCGAAGACATTGCCGCTCAGGTTCCCCCCGGTACGCCGATTCCCGAGGAAGCACTCGTCGCAGGATCGATTTGCTTCAATCCAGATCTGGATGTCAGAACGATCCGCAAGGATTTTCCCAACTGGCCGTATCAAGTTTGGAAATACGAACCTGGAGCCGATTGGCGTCACCCCTCGGGCCCCAGTTCCTCGATCGACAAGATCCTCGATCATCCCGTGATTCATATTTCATGGGACGACGCCGTGGAATACTGCCGCTGGGCCGGACGGCGATTGCCGACCGAGGCCGAATGGGAATATGCCGCTCGCGGCGGGATTGAAGGAGCGACTTATCCGTGGGGAAAGGATCGCAATCCCAATGGCAAGTGGAAGCACAACACCTGGCAGGGCGTCTTCCCCGAATCGCACGACGTGCAGGATGGATTTGCCGGGACCGCCCCGGTGAAATCGTTCCCCTCGAACGGCTATGGCCTGTACGACCTGTCGGGCAACGTGTGGGAATGGTGCCACGACTGGTATCAGCCGGACTACTACACGGAGAGCCCCAGCCGGAACCCACAAGGCCCGGACAAAAGCTACGACCCCAACGAACCGCTGGTCCCCAAGCGAGTCCAGCGTGGCGGATCATTCATGTGCAGCGATGACTACTGCACCGGCTATCGAGTCTCCGCCCGCATGAAAGGGGATGTCCTCTCCGGAACATTCCATTGCGGCTTCCGCACCGTGCTGTCAGCAACCCCGGGCCACACCGCCGAAGCGGCGAAGAAGTAACAAGAAGCCGCGCGATAACTCAGCACGACTCACCTGTGTTCCAGTCCCAGCGGGACGGCAGATAATAGCCCACCGTTTCAACGGTAGGATTTGCGACGAAAACAACGCCAGTCCCGGCAGGGACGACAGAAAACGATTGCGACAATGTGACCTCCGCCGTTCATCGGCGAGTGATCTGTCGTCCCTAACGGGACTTCGGACTTGATTGGAGCCAGAACCCACCGTTGAAACGGTGGGCTATTGTCGGTCGTCCCTTCCGGGACTGAAGACATTGAGAGTAGGCGGCAAATATCGACGAGCGCGATCTGTACCCCTGAAAAGCGTCTTCGATCACTGTCGATCAATCGCATCCGCGGGCTTCTCGGCAATGTCCGCCAGCGCTTCGTCACGACCATAAACCATCACCTGCCCGCCACCATGAACCGAGGCAAACGTGGCGTCATACATGGATGACGCCTGAATCGGTGGCCAATCGAATCGGCCCGGAGTGGTCACGCGGATCTGATAGCGGAACGTCCGTTGGTGTGAATTCACCGTGGTGAACAGAACCGCTCGATCGTCCAGGAATTCAATGTGATCGGGGGTCGCACCGTGGCCCTCTGCCTGAGCCGATGTTGCCAGACGCGGATTCTCGATTTCGACTCCGCCGGGTAGGGCATCGACGATTGCGACGTTCGGGATGTCGACTCGATCAGGAGACGAGATCTGTACTTCGACCATGATCAGATCGCCAACTCGTAGCTTCATGGGATCGATGATGCGATCTTTCTGATCGCGCCATGTGCGGCGGACTGTGAGCTGCCGGTCATAAGGGGTAATATGAGTCTTCTCGCGCAGTCCTTCGACCGTGCGAACGACGTAGAACTCGCCCTCACCCTGAGATGTGATCGTCAAAGCCTCCGTCTTGCCGGCCCAGCGCTGATGAAGCGGAGTGGCGTGCGTGAAGTCTTGTTTCATGCCATCGCGTTCGATGATGGCGGTGAAGTTCTGCTTGATGTTTGCGGACGCACGGTAACGAGCTAGAGCGGAAATTGCGGTCGCGTTCTCAAGCGTGTTCATCCAGACCTGCTTCGACCGCGCCGCCTGCAGGCGTTCGACCAACGGCGGGATCGCCACATGCTGTGGATCAAGTTCCAGCAGTACCTGCAACAAGACTGCATCCTGTCGAGTCCGCGACGTAATGCGGCCGGTCGAGGAACTGACTGCCGTTAGTCGGAACGTCTCGTCTGGCAATACGCTGGCGGCTCGGTCTTTGCGACCGACGCGAATCCAGGCCGCGGCCAGATGAGCTCGACCTTCGGCGTCGAGGAACTCCAGATGATCCGACAATCGCGAAATCCAGCCCAGCTTGGGCTTATCAAGCGATGCCAAGATGCGGCAGATGAAGGCTCGAGCGTTGGCATCGACTTCGACACCCGCCTGTCCGTCCAAGACGCTTTCCAGATACTTGGCTAACTCAGAGATGAACTGTGGATCGACGACTTGGCCGACATCGCGAGCGGCCACAATCGCCCCGGCGACATAGGTCGAGATCCACGGATCGCTTACCCCATTGCTCCAGTAGCCCAAGCCACCGTTTCGATTCTGCATCGACCACAATCGTGTGACGGCCGAGTCCGCCAGCTCCGAAACCAGCTTCTTGCGAGAACTGTCGACCGACGACTTGTCCAGACTCAACCAGCTTTGAGCCGCGGCGAGTGCATACAGGCGACTCGACGTTTGTTCGCCGCAGCCGTACGGATAGTCGATCAACATGTCGAGCGCCGGATTCAGATCGGCCGATGGCAACGAACTGACCGCGAGCGACGTGCGCGTCCTTCCGTCTTGGAAACCTTCGGGAGCGGTCAGCGTCAGTGGTTCACCGACGCGATGTCGAGTCACAGTGGTCTCGCTGTCGAGTGGCGTTGCCGAACGAACGGCAAGCGCTCCTTCCGAGAAGGCTGAGTGCATCGTCCCGTCAATTGCCGCGGCATTGGCTTCGATCCGAACGGTCGCCTGCCCCAGGCCGCGACCGGTCACCTCCAGCCACTGCAGCAACGGCTTATTTGGCTCCGCCGTCACGGTACGTGCTGGCGATTGCGGCGCATCGAGCCAACTAACACTCACCGGACCAGACACATCGGTCCGCAAGGTCACTTCCAGGGGTCCCTGCGTGCTGTTGAACAGTTTGACAGGGACGCGGAACTTGTCGTTCGGCGCGGCACAGCGCGGCCACGTGCTTTCCACGAGTAGTGGTGACGTCACCGTCAACTGGTGATCGGTCGAGCCGTAGAGATCTCCATGAATGGCGACCGCCATCAGTCGCAGCGACCCAGTGAATTGTGGGACCGGTAGATCGATGACCAGTGATCCATCATCGCCAACCGGTTGAATCGTGTGCCACACAACCGTCGGTGTGCGACGCGGCATGTCGACGGGCCCTCGGCGCGCGCTATCGACCTCCAGATCAGACTTGTCCCCCGCATCGGCCCCGATGCGCGTCATGCTGGCGGGTCGCAGATGATCGGGCAGCAAGTGGCTGTAGATATCGGAAGTTGAGACCGCCAGCTTGCGCGGCTTGTGGAAGAAGTCGATTGGCTTAGGCGTCGTGAAGCGAGTCGTCAACAGAATTCCTTCGTCGACCGCCCACAGATGGATCAGCGGTGCAGCCTTCTTGGGGGACGGTTTCTGCGAGTCGTTCACGCCATTCGAAACGAAGCCTTCCAAGTGAGCTCGCACTTTCACGATAGCGCCCGGTAGAGATGTCTTCACCGTCTCCAGTTTCAAAGGAAGTTCGCGTGGACTTGGATCAATCACGATTCGAGCCAGCCCGTAGGCGCGATGCGGCAGCCAGGTGGTGGCGGTCGGATCAATCGGACGAATGACAGTCGCCGAGACATACAGCCCGCCGCGAGCGTCGGCTGGGATCGGCAGTTCGATCTGCTGCGAATTCTCCGTCAACACGGCAACTCGTCGATCGTAGATGCGATCCCCTTCCAAGGTCAGTAGCACTCGACCCGCGAATGGAGCTCGCACCAGGACCGAGGCGACATCGCCCGGTCGATACTTGGATTGATCGAGGACCAGATCTAGCTGTTCAGGCTGCTGCAGCGGCACATCGATGCGATCGGACTGCTGTGTGGACGCATAGAACTCAAGTTGTGTCGCCGACTGCGATGCCGCGTCGACCATTTTCAGGCGGTACCGTCCGGGGGTGGGACACTTGATCTCCCACGATCCGCTGGCAGAGTCAAACGGCTCTTCCAGTTGATTCGATTGGATGTCGATCACGCGTTCGGCGGTTTTCCAGACGGGCCGACCGTTCACCTGCATCACCGTCGTGTCGTAGTCGATTCGAGTCAGACTCATCTGCAACTGGCGCGGGGCAGCGGATTCACCGTCAGCGTTCAACAGCACCCATTCAATCGGTGTTGCCTCGTCAACTTTGACGATCTGCTTGGCAGGGGGTTTCACGCCGATATGGACTCCGGCCGTGTCGACTTCCAGTCGACAAGTGGTCGAGACCGAACGGCCACCGTTCTCTGTAACGGTTGTAGTTGCGGTTGTCGTCCACACGCCGGGACGTTCATCGCGTGGGATCGCGACCGTCAGATCGGCTGTGCCATCTTCGTTCAGCTTTTGTTGAACCTCGGTCAGTTGCTGCACGTTGCGACCACTGAAGTCGCCGAACGTATAGTCAGGGTATTGCTTCGAAGCGAATGCTGTACGACGCCACGAACCACTCACGCTGGCATCCAGTCCGGCAGCGGGTTGTCCGAAGAGATATCGACCCATCGCGTGAACGATTGCTGGTTGCTGCACGAATCGCGGCTGAGTGGCGACGGCTTCGACCGCGATGCGGATTGGCACGAACGATTCAATCTGAGCCGTCACCGTTCCCAGGTTTTCCTTCGCGCCAGGGATGCGAACATCGAAACGATAGACGCCGGTCTGGCCCGTTTCGCTCGACGGATAGTCGACTTGGAAGACACCTTGTTGATCGGCTTGAGGCAGGCAGTGCAGATCAGCGACGACTCGTCCGTCGGGACGCGTGACTTTCACCGACAACGGGAAGGGCGGGGGACAATGCCCCAGTCGATCGCGCAAGATCCCCGTCAGATGGACTGTATCGCCCGGTCGATAGACGCCCCGTTCGGTGTACAGCATCGCTTCGTAATGGTCCGGCCAGGCGCGACCCGATTGGTCGACCGTGTCGATCATCCACGAATGCCGGTCGGGAAGCAGGTAGTTCAGGTCGCCGTTGCGTTCAGCGGTCAGCAGCCAGGCCGCGCCGTCGGGATGATTCTCGGGGATGCTCAGCGCGGCCAGACCTTCGGCGTCGGTCGTGGCCTGCGCCAGGATCTGATTGTTGAACGAACGAGCGGTCACGGTGACGCCAGACTGTGGCTCGGCGCTGCGCAGCGACATTGCCCACACCAGCCAGCCGTCACGACCTCGCTTGGCGGTCAGGCCGAGGTCCGTGATCGCCACGGTCGTGACTTCGCGGTTCCAGTAGTCCCCGACATCGGCGACCGAGACGCGATAGATCCCGCTGAGTGGTTGTGTTGGCGATTTCGCGTCTGCAGGTTGTCCCGATCCCAACAGTTGCCGCAGGTCGAGTGCGACGGTCTGTGGAACATCCTTTGGCAGGTCGAGGCTCCGTTGACGTTCATGCACAATGCTGCGCATCGTGGCGGTGTCATTACGACCCTGTAGAAAGGCTGCCAGGTTATTCGCGTGCAGTTTCGAGCCACTCATGCGCACGCCATTGATGTTCACACACTGCACATCAACAGTCAGGTTCCCATCCGGAATCAGGATCCCCTGGCCCGATGCGATCCGCAGCTCGGACGGCCGGTGCGGCACATCGATCTGAATCGGTGATGTCTCGCCCAGCGTCTGTCCGTCGTTGGCCAGGATCGTCTGAGAAAGCGAGATCGCATATCGCTGACCACACAAAAAGTGACCGCGCAGGACGACCCCGGCGTGATACGAATTCGCATCGGCGTCACCAGGCGAGAATTCCACTCGCAGATTCTCGACTGCAGGCGAGATCTTCACCTTCGGTCGTTCTTGATCGGCCGACAGGCCTCTTGAGAAGTAAAGCTGCACAGCGACATCGCTGTCGAACGAATCGGGATAGACCAGTGATCGGACCAGCGCGAACGCAGTTGGCAATGACAGATCGCGAGCCTGAACCGCCCCCAATGACAAGTCGGCACCCGCTCCGGTCAAATTGGCCGCCAGAGCGATGCGCAACGCACTGGAGGGGCGGCTAGTTCGCACGATCAGTTTCGAAGACGCTTCCTTGGTCAGTACAGTCGCTTCGAGTGCTCGTCCTCCAGACCGTGGCTGCACAATTGTAGACGAACTGAACAGATCAAGGTTCCCCTTGGGTAGCTCGATCGGATCTGCCGTCGGAAACGCAGAATCCGAGAGCACCATCGCTCGCAACAGATCGGCGGGAGCGACAGGCTGATTGAAGATCAGTTCAAACGAGACGCCATCTTTTGCGCAGGTCTTCAAGTTCGTCAGCAGCCACATCAGCGGGCGAGTCTCAAAATGAAATCGCTTCGATGCGGGATCGAGATCCGCCTGAGTCTGCTCGGTGAAGTCGACCGCGGCCGTCAGATCGAACTTGCGACCGGCGGGCAGCGGCTTATCGAACACAAGTGCCAGGCGATTGGTCGAAACCCAGCGCCAGTGTCCAGCCACCTGCGGCGAAACATGGAACGGTGCATGTTCGAGCGGCTGGTTCAGTTCGCGTTCATCAACGATCGGACGATCGAAAATCGCCAGCAGTCGTTCAGCCGCATCAAAGTTCTTCGACGCCTTCAGCACCCCGTCCGAAGTGGCGTTCTCAGGCAGCAAGGCACTCGTCGAGTTGGAGATCGGCAACCAAGCTGTGATCCTGGCTGATTCAATGACCGTTGGAACTCGTGGATTGGCTGCCACTTCGATTACTGACGGGTCTACGAAGGCCGGCTCGTCGGCGGTAGACTGTGTGGCATCCGACTCGACTGATGCCGTTCGCAGAGGAGTGACATCGAGCAGCACCAAGGAGTTACGATCGTGCCGTGGACCCCATTCGTAGCGAATCCAGACCAATCCCGCCGCATTCAGCGACAGAAACATCCCGACCACCAGCCAAAACCGGCTGGACCGCTGCTGCAACATGACCGCCTCCCTGCTGTCGACCACCGGCAAAATCTGCCGGTCTGAACGCAGGCGAATCTGTAGCAGAATTCGGCAGATCGCGGAACAGGAAATTGACCTGACAGATCAGCGCAGAAGCGTGAGACTGTAGCGATCGCTAGCGACCGTGATTTTCATGCGAAGTTGCGGAGAGAGGAGGTAAAAGAACGTCAACAAATCCTCGGGTAGCGGCCGCACCAGCGTGGAGTCGGTTATCAACGCAAAGGTGCAGAGGCGCGAAGACGCAAAGTAAGAATTGAGATAGGGAGAGAAGTTGAACAATTACGTGGCGCATGAACGCACTTCAAGTTTCTCTTCTTTCCCTTGCGTCTTCGCGCCTTTGCGTTGATCACAACTTCTATACAAAGACGACTCCAACTCAAGCACCACCCACTCGTCTTGGCTTCCACTTTCCTCTTCGCGACTCCGCGGCTTCGCATGAGAATTCTCTTTCTTCTCATCAATCCCGAGGCCAACGTTATCACGCGGCGCTGCCGACTGGGTGAGGGCCGTCCAGGAGAATCACCCTACCCGAGTGCTGCAAGCAGCTTTTCAAGTTCCGCGAACGGGACGGGTTTCACCATGTGGTGATCGAAGCCGGCTTTCTTCGATCGCTCCACATCTTCGGGACTGCCGTACCCCGTGACCGCGATCAGGCACGCCTTGCGCAAAGCCGATTGTTGGCGAATTCGTTTTGCCACGTCGTAGCCGCTCAGGACCGGCAGTCCGAGGTCGACCAGAATCACGTCGGGCTGATATTCACCCGCCATCTTCAAGGCTTCCGATCCGTCGTGAGCAATCTCAACCTGATGGCCCAGGCTCCCCAGCAAGATCGCGATGGTGGCGGCCGAATCGCGATTGTCTTCAGCCACCAGGATCTTCAAGACTTTTTTTTGACTGGTCGTACTGGCGACCGGCGTGCTCATGGTCCCGTCGACATCAGGAACGACCGGCAACCGAATCATGAATTCGCTGCCACGGCCGACTCCGGCACTCTTCGCTTCGATGCTGCCCCCGTGCATCTGCACGATCCGTTGAGTCACCGTCAGGCCAATTCCCAAGCCCCCTTGAGAACGGTCGAGCGTTCGGTCAGCCTGGATGAACATGTCGAAGATGCGTGGCAATAGTTCTGCCGAGATCCCGATTCCGTTGTCGCGCACGGTCAGCAACAACTCGTTGCCAACCCGTTCAGCCCTCAGGTCGATGGTGCTGCCTGGGGGCGAGTACTTGGCCGCGTTCGTCAGCAGATTATCAACCACCTGCCGCAGCCGAACAGCATCAGCGTCGAGCACGATCGTCTCGGACGAGAGCTCGACATGCAAGGTGTGCTGACTCGATTCGACCAGCGCACTCACATCCGCGACGGCGCATTCGACGATGTCCTGCACGCTGACTCGCTCGCGCTTCAGCGGCACCTTACCCGTGGTGATGCGCGTGATATCCAACAGGTCGTCGACCAGGCGTCGCAAAGTCGCCGTTTGTCGAGCGACTACATCGACCATGTCCGGTGCCGACGGAACACGGCGCAAGACTTCGACAGCGTTGGCGATCCCGGCCAGTGGGTTGCGAAGTTCGTGAGACATCACCGCCAGGAATTCATCTCGTCGGCGACTCTCTTCCAGATGCTTCTCTTGGGCAAGCTTGCGATCCGTGATGTCACGCAGGATCTTGGCATAGCCGCGCAGCTTGCCGGCGTCGTCCCAGAGCGCGGTCACAATGCCAGCGGCCCAGAATCGGGAACCGTCTTTACGCAGGTGCCAGCGTTCGTCTTCGGCACGGCCTCGTAACTTGGCTCCCTCCAACTCCGCCTCAGGTTGGTTGCGGCCAATATCCTCGGGGGTGAAGATATCACAGAATTCGCGGCCCAGGATTTCGTCTTCCGTGTAACCCAGAATCCGTTCGGCACCTTCGTTCCACGTCGCAATTCTGCCGTCGGCGTCGAGCATGAAAATGGCATAATCCTTCACGTTGTCCATGAGGATTTGCCAGCGCTCTTCCAAGTCCCAATTGGCTGGACTGCGCTTCGCCGGTTGAACCATTTCTTAACGGGCTCCTAAACGGCCCTGCTCGGACAACGATCAAGGTGGTGCTCACACGACCACGCTCTTCGTGAAACACGAACGATTTCCCACCTTTTTTCGCGGCGAACAATCGTAAGTCGAAGAGATAATACGGCCAGCAATCACTGTACCCCGCAGCCATTTTCGATGACGAAAACCAACCGATGCGGATGCGTCGAAGCAGTCAGGCGTATTTTCGGCACGATTCAGTGGGCTGGACAAACGACGCAGACCATGGGTGCCACGGACTCGGAGTCCCCGACGTGGCCGTGTCTTCTCTTGGATACGAAAAGCCGCGTCGCTGTGACAAGGACAAACCGTTGCGGTCACGTCAATCACGTCAGACCCTGGTGAGCACTGCCCAACCAAGCGAATTTTTCCCGCTCGCGCCGCAAAATCGCCAACTCAGCCGTCGTCAGTGCGTAACGCTACTAACGATTCGAGTCGCTGGAGAGAATCAGCTGAACATGAAGTACAACCGCTTGCCGCATTGGCCAGTTGCCAATGCGGCGAAGTGGTTGACTATGGACTAGACTGGCTTCACGTTTTCGGCGCAAGGGCCTTTTTGACCCATGCCTTCGGTGTAAGTCACCTTCTGGCCTTCGCGCAGTTCATTGAAGCTAGTTCCCTGCACAGCGGAAGAGTGGAAAAACAGATCCTTGCCGCTTGACGTGGCGATGAATCCAAAACCCTTGTCCATCACCTTTTTGATCGTGCCTTCGGCCATTTCTGCATTTCCTGAAATCATTAGTTCAATCGTTTGCAAACACTCAGAGCAGCCTACGATGCCGATTGAAAGCATCTGTAGATCGGCCAATATCATATCAACCGAAGTGCCCGTAGCCTATCTGGATGAGGCGACAATTGCGAAAGCCTCTTGACAACGGTCAAATTCAAGCCGCGAACGGGATACTTTCCACGCTCCAGAAACAACTGACCACATCCCCGCCGAACTTGATAAACTCAACCTGCTGATTGTGATGAATCCTGGTACCGCGCAAAGATTTCAGATGGTGTGGGCGACCCGCTTGCCAAGACGCGATCATCGCGAACCGCACACGGAACACGTTCAAGGCAAATACGATGCGCCCGATCAACTCGCCGCTGCCGTACTCCAACGACGTTGAAGTGATCCCCCCCGATGAGCCCGCCGACCTGCTGCGAGTCGTCCAGACTCTGCAGTCGATTTTGACAAAAACCCACGCGAAGAGCGGGCAATTTCGCTCGGATGTCCACGTCAAAACGCACGGCTACGCCAATGGAGAATTGCGGGTCTTGCAGAACCTGCCCGACGAACTCGCACAGGGTCTTTTCCGCCGCGACGGTCTTTATCCTGTCGTGGTCCGGTTCTCGAACTCATCCAGCCTGCCGCTGGCCGACGCTCTGCCGGATGGTCGCGGCATGGCTGTGAAGGTGCTGAGTGTCCCCGGAGACGTGATCCAATTGGACGAGGAACGCGGTTCCGTTCAAGACTTCGTGATGATCAATCACCCCGTGTTCTTCGCACGAAACGTGAAGGACTATCTGCGGCTGGAGCAGGTTCTCTCACAAGCAGAAGACAGCCCGCTCGCGGCCGCTCAGAATGCACTCACCGACGGAAGTTGGAATCCCCTGCATTGGCACTGGCGCGAGATGCTGACCGCCGCCCAGATTGCAGGGCACCTTCCCGATCACCCCGCCAGCAACACTTACTTCAGCATGGCACCCGTCCGCTTCGGAGATTATGTCACCAAGTACCGAGTGAAACCCATCGGGGATCGAACCGACAGCTACGTCGACCTCATCAAGAAATTGGCGGGCCACACAGATGCAATGCGGCTGGCCCTCGAAGAGACCTTGCAGATACAAGAAGTCTCATTCGAATTCCAAGTGCAGTTGCGTACGTCCGATCAAACGATGCCCGTCGAGGACCCCACGATTGAATGGTCCGAGACTGAATCTCCCTACCGAACGGTAGCTCACCTGTCGATTCCTCGGCAAAACATCGAACCACTGCGACATCAGCCCGAGTACAAAAATCTCGCCTTCAACGTCTGGCACGCCCTCGCCGCACATCGACCACTGGGCGGCATCAACCGCTCCCGTCGCGCCGTCTATGCCATCTCATCGGCCTGGCGTCGCCAGCAAGGTTGATCGAACGCGGTTCCTTCTTCTCCGCGATCTCCGTGCCTCTGTGTTTCAGATTCTCCGCTGCCGTCTCGTACTTAGCCCACCAACGGCTTTTCAAACACAAACGCCATGTATTTGGAATGCCTTTGTACATGATCATGCGCGGCGACGGCGACGACGCAGGCGTGCCAATCGTTGCGCGACAACGACCGATAGAGCGGATTGCGCCACTCCAGTAATCGTCGGCCGATCGATGTTTTCGCCAACCCTAAGACCGTGCGAAACTGCAATTGTAGCGGTGCCGTCACGCGACTGCTCCAGTCGTGGCTCGTCGCAACTCGAAAGCCGATCTCGCGAGCCGTCGCCTGATATTCGGGCAGCGAGTAGAAGTCGTCCCACTGCCACACGTCGCGGACCAGCATCGTTTTCGGATGATCCTTCTGCACGCGATCCGCCTCGGTATTCCACGCAAAGTCGACCACCACCAGCCGACCACCGGGTCGCAACACGCGATACGTTTCTCGCAGGAATTCCGCTCGATCCGGAAAGTGAAAGGCCGCTTCCAGGCACAGGACGCGATCGAATGATTCGTCGGCGAAGTCCAAGTCCATCGCATTCCCGGTCTGATACGACAGATTCCGGGTCCCGCCAAACAGCGTTTGAGCCGTCGCCGTATGCTGCTCAAGCAGATCGACGCCGGTCACCGTCGCGTTCGCATGCAGACACTGAATCAAGTACGAACTCTTCCCGCGACCGCAGGCCAAGTCGAGCAGATCCTGCTCACCGCGCATCCCCAGCAGCTTGGCGGCTTCCAGCACCATGCGGTTCTGAGCACCTTCCACCGACGACATCAAGTTGAGCGGCGCGAAGAGCCCTCGATAGCCGAAGTAGCCCAGGTTCATCAAGGGCGAGCCCCACGTCTCCAACCGCAACAGGCGGTACACCACTTTCGATCCGTCATAGGAACATTCGGGATTCGAGGTGTCTGGGCGAGCAATGGGGCTGAGGATTGCTGTCACGATGTTCGTCCCATACTTAAAATGGATAATTGGAAGTCACTGTGCGCAGTGCTAGACAGTTGCAATGAACGGCGGCCTCAAGCAGACGGGTGGTGGACTAGTCGTCTCGGTCTATCAACAGACCACACCCGGTACGCGATGCGGTTCAACCTGCGCCAGACGCAGGAGGCATGTCGCTGGCACCCTTGCCTCGATGCGGCTTCCCCTCATCAAAGCGATCACAGCCGCTGATGCCGGAAACACGCAATTCAAAGGGACGCAGCTTTTCATCGATGCAGACACCCATCGTCAAGTTCTGCACGGCCGCATAAGGCTCGATCTTCCACCAGCGGCAATCCTTGCAAAGTCCTCAGCCCGCATCTGACATGATCAACTCCTCGTTCTGAGCAGCAACAAACGCGGTCGCTCACTCCCCATTCTCATTGTTCCTCGGCTTCGTCACTGACCTCAATTTGTGATTTGAGCAACAGGTCGAAAGCTGGTCCGCTTTTGACCTCTCCGATCCTCATCGGTCGCAGGTCAGGCGACAGAACAAGTAAAGCATTTCGCATGCCACGTAGAGACAGCGTATGAACGCGAGGAATTCATCCATTCACTAGTGAGTCGCTCTAGAGCAATGGTCGCAGACCCATCAGCCCGAGCGGTCAGCGTACACGTTCTAGAACAAGCCCGTCGTCAGAGGTGGCCAAATGACGATACGCGACAATGTCCGAATAGGATCTCCGTTTTGGGTGCCACGGTTTTGGAGTCTTCGACAAGGCCGTGTCTTCAAAAGAGGACACAGCCCTCGCGAAGACTGTGAGACGGAATGTAAAGTCCATGACTACGACGGGAACAATCGGCAATGGAGTGATGTGATGAACCGTGGTTCACGACAATCACAGACCCATCGCCTGAAATTCCGGAACATACTCTTCAATGACTGTATTGTCCTGCGCGCCGCACGCTCTCAGCGATTGGCGGATCACCGCCAAGCCCCGATCGCGATCGTTGACGACGATATCCAGACCGCAGTACTCGATCGTGTCGCCGTCACCCAGCTGCGATCCGCCCCCAGTGACCTCGCCCAATTCGCCCAAGGCTTCCCCAACGGGAACCTCATACTTTTCTTCTCGCTCGAACGGCCCCAACGGTTCACGAATCAGCACAAAGAAAAAATGCTGCCCCTCCTCAGCCGCAGCCAAAGCAAATTCCAGCATCACTTTCTGGCGTCCGTCGAGTTGAGGCTGCTTGGGTGACATCTGCCGACTTTCTGGAAATGAGCAATTGGGAAATGCGACGTTATTTCACCAACCAAACAAGATCGCCGCAATTGAAGTCGACGTGATCAGCACCCCCGCCACAACAATCGCCAGCACCCCTCGCCGCACATTAATGCGAAAGCGACAAGCACGGCAATACAACTGCCGATCGATCAAGACCGGTGGCGGCTCGTGGTCGTCCAGCTCGACATCCGTTGCTGACATGAGGCCAACGAATGAGGGGAGCGAGGCTTCTTTTAAGTCGGTCGCCGCGAATAGTTGCTGGCACTGACTGCATTCGCGGGCTGCATCGTTCTTATCCGATTCGTCGACCACTTGATCCGCCTCGGAAATCGACATGCTTGATCCTACTTCAACCAGTACTCCAGAAAATCAAGTTCCCACTGCAGCGCTTCGGCCGTGGGGACGTGAGTCTTCCGCGAGGTCATCGCCACGCGGTCCTTGTGCTCCAGCAAGTCGTTAACCGCGACCAGGTGATTGAGCGCCGCCCAGTTGCTTGGAGGGTCTTCTGTTCCGCCCGAAACCAGCACCGGCCGAGGTGCCATCAGCGCGTGTAGGTCGACCAGATCGTCTTCGGCGTCGATCAGTTCGCGATACAGGCCCGTGCGCGGATTCGTCTCCGAAGGGACACCGGGCTTGCGCTGCGTTTGCGGGTCAAAGCCCAGGTACCACGGTTCCCAATAGTTCACGTTCGCATTCTTCTCGTTGAACACGATCCCCGGGTCCGACCAGACCGCACACGCAAACTTGTCATGCAGACACGAAGCGAACATCGACCATTTGCCGCCGTAAGACAGCCCGATGATCCCAATCCGCTGCGGGTCAACATTGGGCATCTGAGCCAACGCGGTGTGACAGTTCGCCGCTGCATAGGCGAGCAACGTCAGCGGCTGACGGCGCTGTTCCTTCCCCGCTTCAATCAGCAGTTGCCTCGTTTCCAGACCGATCTTCTCCAGCGATCCCGGCGTCCCGATCGACAGCGTGACAAAGCCGCGTTGAACAAGCTGCAACCCGTAATCGTGAGTCCCCCGTCCTCGGCCGTCTGGCCCTTGTCCGATACTGGTGAGCGGTTCGTAGAACGGAACCAGCACCGCGGGAAACGGGCCGGTGCCGCGCGGAACCAGCAGGTATCCATCCGCCTGCTTCCCCTCCGGCGAGATCTGCACCGCGACGTGATGCTGTGTGAATCCCTCTTTCTCGACCGTCTCCACGATCTTCACGACGGGCCGTTCAACCAACGGCGGCCAGGCCCCCAACCGACGCTCCCACAGTCCCTTCAGTTCCGCTCGCCGTCGCGGCCAGTCTACCGCTGCTGTCACGCTGGTGCCGTCAGCAAACTTCAACGGCGACCGATACCGCCCGAACTCCCCCGCGAATTCCGCAGGGGGTCGATAAAAAGGCCGCAGCCGCGCCACCCGAGCATCCCGCTCGGCCGCCTCATCCCCCAGACTCCACTGCGAAAGGCCGGCAACAAGCGCGACCGCACCAACGATCATCCGGGAACGAGCTATCGAGATGGGCATAGATCGGGTTCCGGCAGCACAAGGTCTCGGACACGGCCTCCAAGTGTCGCAGACCTGGCTCAGATTGCAATCGGCGGCGTTCCTCCCGACCTTGGAAGGCGCTTTACCGTCGACATTCGCGATCAGTCCAGCGTGATCACGCACGGGGTCTTATCGCTATCACTCTCGGACAAGAACGTAGCGAGTTCCAGCAGCAGTCCGCGAGCCTGCTGGCGAGACAGAACCAGGAACTTGTTGGCCAGTCTGATTTCGATCTGCTGCCGTGCCTGAAGATTGCGAACCAGTTCCGCTCCCGCTTCGGACAGCACCGGTAGCGTGTCGCTGAGTCGTGCAGGTGGGGTCATAGGATTCCTTTCCGATCTCTTGAATTCTGATTCGTGAAGATCGATCGTTATTCGCGATCTTTGTTCTTGCTTCGAGTGAACTTTTGGACGCAACCACGAATCGGCACAAATCGATCGGCCGCGAAGATCAGGCGTGGCGTCGCCGTTCCAGTGGCGGCCAGCGGCACTGCCACTCCCGAGACGAAGGTTTCTCGTCGCGTCCCCTGAAGCGCAAATGTGTAGTTCGAATTCATGGCCGAATTCCGAGCGACGCAGCGATCAAGCACCAGGATGTGAGCAGACGACGAATGTCGACAGACATAAATAAACGGTGAAGACACGGTCGTCTCAACACAGAATTCAGGTGGCAACATCAGATTCTGCGGGAATGCGCTTGCGTGGAGGTGAGTTGGAAACCGATCCCGCGCAAGAGGGGGTGCCACGGACTCGGAGCATAGGTATCTACACATCTCGGATGTACTCGTTTTGAGATGCTTTCGCCTCTGTCATGAGGCCCAAGGGGCCGGAACATTTTCCAGCCGGGGCCCTTCGGCCCCGGAACAGACTCCAATAAAGTCTCTTGAGGCCTGAAGGGCCGGCCCTTTAGTCCCACGCATATCGCTCATCAAGTTCGAGTTCATGCCGGCGGCACAGTTCACGGAACTCCTCTTGAAATGATTGCTTCGCATGGTGGGCGGGCTGGCGACGGACATAGTCAACGACCTGATCAAGGTTTGATTGGCTAACCGAAAAAGCCCCATAACCCGACTGCCACGAGAATGTTGGGCTACCGTGAGTTGCTGATTTGGCCCATTTGGATGTTTCGACTTTGACATGTTCCAAGAGAGTAGCGATTGCGACCGTGCGTGATAGTCCACACACCAGATGCACATGATCAATCCAGCCACCAGTTTGTAAGGGGACACAACCTGCCCTTTCGATCTGATGGAAGAGGATACTTAGCATTTCGTCGCGAAAATCTTCCCGCTGAAGGTACGCGCGTCGTTCTTTGGTGCTGAACGTCACATGCAGCCAAACTCGCGATAAGGATTGTGGCATGGGCGACTCCTCTGAAATGTCCGGCCCTTCAGGCCTTTGGAAGTTTGATTTTGGCCTAATTCCAGGGCCGAAGGGCCCTGGCTGGACAAAGTACCGGCCCCTTGGGCCTGAGAACAATGGACCGACGGGCGATCACTCGGGTTACGGCCGGGCAAAATTAGTAGATACCCACGCGGTGAGACCTCCAAGTCGACTCGGAGTCCTCGACGTGGCCGTGGCCAAAACCGACTGGCTCGCAGTTACCGCCGCAACGATGACTATTTACCCAAGGTCCAATCGCGACCACGCTTTCGGCACATCCGCACTCACGGTGATCGTCTCTTTCGACGTGGGATGCTGAAACGTCAGCGAGGCGGCGTGCAGGCCGATGAAGCCGTCGACTTGGATCTTCGAACCGTACTTCTTGTCCCCGGCAATCGGCCAGCCGTGATTCGAGAGTTGGACACGAATCTGATGGCTGCGGCCTGTCTCGGGGCGGATCTCGACCAGTGTCAGCCGACCAGACTTTCGCAGGCGGCGATAGGCCAGCACACAGTCCTGCCCGTCATCATCGTCTTCGTCGACGACCGCCACGACGTTGCGAGCACGGTCCTTGACCAGGCGGTCTCGCAAGATCCCTTCCGAGGGCGAGACGTTTCCTTCGACCAGCGCGTGATAGGTTTTCTCCACCGTCCGCAGCCGGAACTGCTCAGACAGCCGGCTGGCCCCTTTGCTGGTGCGAGCGAACAGCACCACTCCCGACACAGGCCGGTCCAGTCGATGCACGACACCCACGAAGACATTGCCCGGCTTGTTGTACTTGCGTTTCAGATAGTCTCGCGCGGCGTCGACCAGCGTCGGCTGGCCCGAACTATCGCCCATCGTCAGCAATCCCGCAGGCTTATCGACAGCCAGGCAATGATTGTCTTCAAACAAGACGTCCAACGCGGTACTCAATCCAAGCCCTGTCGTAGGTGAAGCTTCAGTCTAGTAGGTTATGCTTCAGCATAACGAAAGATGAGCAGAGATATGCTGAAGCATAACCTACCAAATCACCAGACTACCGCACGGTATAGGCGGCGGGATACGCCTGCCAGCTACTGCTGGAAACGCCGTTCGCTGCCGAGCCGGTGAATTGATTGGGGGTCTCCACAATCGTCACCGTCACGACACCCTTTTCGCCATCCTTCAACAGACCGGCATGCACCGCGACGGACGCCAGGTCGCTATCCGCTGTATAGGTTCCCGTTCCATAGACCGCGGCCGACGTGCGACCGGTGACCGAATACACAAACGATTCGCCCACTTTCTGGCCGAGTGCGACGAGGTTGCCGGGATTGGGAAGAGCGTCCTTTTCCATGATGCCCCCTTTCAGACGAGTCCCAAACACATTCCCCTTCGCGTTCAATTCGGACGGGGTCAGGAAGCCATCGCCGTTCTTGTCGAGCTTGGCGAACTCGGAGTACTTCGATCGATCCCACTCATACAGGCCAATCTGGCCATCGCCATTCTTATCGCGAGCTTCGTATTCCTTCGGCAGCGTCGGAACCATTCGCGATCGACCGCGACGGCCACCTGTTTCGGGTTTGGTCCCGGGTGGAGTCACCGGCACGACGACTTGCGGGGTCAGGGACATAACCTTTATTCCACCGTTACCATCGATTATCACGTCGCCCGAGATCACTGTCTCCCCCGTGATCGTGATCGCCTGAGCCCCCTCGGGACTGAGTTGGATCTGTCGTTCCTGAGCGTGACCCAGCGACGCGAACAGCATCAGCACAGCGAAATGGACGATGAACTTTGGCATACGAACAACTTTCGACAGCGAATCGCTCGGCAAGATCCAAGGCAGCAGACGTTCGGCCGGCCGACAGAGTTCCGCGATTTTACCCTTTGTGTCTTAGCAGTGGTAGAAGTCTATTTGCGTTTCCGACCGAATTATTGCACAGGTTTTTGCCAGACTGCGTTTTCGCCTCGTTCTTCAAGACAAACCTCTGCAATGCAATCATGTGACATCGGTCAAAATGATATCCCACATCAGTGAAATAGGTTGCGCCATCGCAATCACACCGCTCATCGAGCTCAAAGGGTAGGGTGCCACGGACTTGGAGGACTTGGAGTCCTCGACATGGCCGTGTCTTGGAAAGTGGACACGGCGAATAGGCACGTCAGTTAGGCATCGTCATCGCGTTCTCACATCGCGACGGATTCAGCGCAAAGGCGCCAAGTCGCAAGGACGCGAAGGAAGAAACAACGGGTCAGATTGGCCTTACTCTCCTTTCTTTTGCGTCTCTGTGCCTTGGCGACTTTGCGTTAAAACCGCTCATCCTGCGCGAATGCTCTGGCGGTGTGGCACCCAATCCAATATCCAAGACTGTCGTAACAGCGGATCCAAAGACGCCCGGAATTGACGGCAGGCGGGTGGGTGCTGTAGACCGCTCGCTGTCTCACTTTCACGGCACACGGAGTGTGCCTTCTACTTTGCGCAATCGATACGGGCTACCAACTTAATGCGTCGGCCGATTCAACAGCAGTTGCTGGTTCCCATGCTGGTCGTCGTGCTGGCGGGGGTGGCCGTCGCCAGCTTGGCCGGGGCCTGGCTGGGGGCGAAGTTCGCTCGCGAGCAGGAACAGGAAAACCTGCGGCGGCTGGCGGGAACTCTAGTCGATGCAGGTTTCCCCTTAAGCGAAAACGTCTTGCGAAAGATGGCGGGACTCTCCGGAGCCGACTTTGCCGTGCTGGATCACGATGGTCGCCTGCTGCATTCCACATTAAGTCTGAGCGATTCCGAGGTTGCCGATCTCCAGCGTCAGGACAGCGCAGGGGGGCCGTTGCCCGAGTTCTCGATGACTCTCTCGTCCAGTCCCTATCGAGCGGCACGGTTGCCGATTCGGACCGTCCCGCCTCAATCGGAAGGGCAGTCGCTGTACGCCCTGTACCCCGAAGAACATTGGGATCGAGTCGCCCGTCGTGCCGCATGGCCACCGCTGGTCGCCGGGTTTGTGGCAGCGCTGGTCGCCGTCGGCCTGACGACATTCCTGGCACGTCGCTTTACCAGTCGCGTCCGCCAACTCAGCGAACAGGCGTCGGCGATTGCGGCCGGCCAGTTCACGTCCAGATCGCTGCCCGCAACCGACGACGAACTCCTCGACCTCGCCACGGCTCTCAATCGGATGGCCGAGCAATTAGGTCGCTATGAAGAGCAGGTGCGTCGCAGCGAACGTCTGCGAACGTTGGGGCAGATCGGGGCCGGGATCGCGCATCAACTCCGGAATTCGGCAACGGGCGCGCTGATGGCGCTTGAGTTTCATCAGGCGGATCTGGACGCCTCGACAGATCGCGAATCGTTGGATGTCGCGCTGCGACAACTCCGGCTCATGGAAACATCGCTGAAGAGGTTCCTGCATCTGGGACGCGGCGATCAACTACCCAAGCAGGAAGTCTCGTTACGAACGCTGGTCGAAGAGATCCTGCCACTGATCGGACCCGCCTGTCAGCACGCCAACATCCAACTCGACTGGCAGCGACCCGAAGCCGAGATCGTCGTCACGGGCGAGCCCGATTCGCTGCGACAATTGCTGTTGAACCTGCTCGTCAACGCCATCGAAGCAGCGACACGAGCCGACGGCCGCGCGGGGGTCGTTCGCGTGGAACTGGATCGAACACCCACGGGAACGTCGCTACGAGTCCTCGACAGCGGACCCGGTCCCACAGAGGCAATGTCGCAGCGACTGTTCGAGCCGTTCGCCACCAGCAAACCCGACGGCACCGGCCTGGGCCTGTCCGTCGCTCGCGAAATCGCCACCGCGCACGGTGCAGAACTAACCTGGCAACGCATCGCCGACACGACCTGCTTCGAGTTGCGATTTCCTAAGTCATAGCAGGCAGTAGGTAGTGCTCTGGGTGCCCCATCGAACTGGAGTGGTGTTACCGCAGTCGCTACGATCGCCATGAATGCAGTCGAACATCAACTCGCGCGGAAGGTTGTCGCAATGGAATCCGGGGGACAACGCCTCCGCTGGCGTAAGCGTCTGCTCTTCAATCTAGTGCTGCTGATCGGGATGTGGGGCTTTATCGAAGCCTTCTCTTATGTTGCGGTGCAGCTCTTTCTGGGATCCTCAGAACAGTTGGTGAAGCAACAGCAGGGGGCCGCTGCGGAAGATCCGTTTCAGCCAGGCGGGCAGTTCGCGGCACCGGGCGTGATTCATCCCTACATCGGCATGGTGATGCAGCCGCGCCCCGATCAGAAGCTGACTTATGATGACAAGTATCGCGTCACGGAATTTGGCTTCATCGACGACAGCCTGCCGATTCACAAACGCTCGCCCGACAAAGTGATTATCGCAATCCTGGGGGGCTCGGTGGCCCGGCAACTCGGCATGAATGCCACTCAAGTCATCGCCGATGAACTGTCGCAGTCCCCCGAGTTTGCCGGGAAGAAATTTGAGTTCGTGCGGCTGGGCAGCAACGGGTACAAGCAGCCTCAACAACTGATGACGATAAACTTCCTGACGGTCCTGGGTGCCGAATTTGACATCGTGATCAATCTGGACGGCTTTAACGAAGCGGCATTGCCAGAAGTTGATAACGTTCCCTTCGGAGTGAATGCCGCGTACCCTCGCGACTGGGGCAAGCTGATCGCGGGGACAGCCAGTCCCGAGTTTGTTCGCATGGGGGGCTATGTGACTTATCTACGACAGCAGCAGCGCGATGACGCACAGTGGTTTGCGAAGGCCCCGTGGAAGTACTCGCCGACGGCTCTGCTCGTGTGGGGGATCCGCAAGAATCGCTCAGATCGGCTCATTCGAACCCAGACGACGATGATGTCCCGCTACAGCGAGACCGAGCGGACTTATTGCGGGTCGGGCCCGCCAGAACATTTCGAATCGACTGCCGATGTTTACAACCACTGCATCGACATCTGGAGCCGTTCGTCGTTGTTGCTGAATCAACTGTGCCTCGGTCGAGGGATCCGCTACTACCACTTCCTGCAACCGAACCAGTATCTGCCCGGTTCAAAACCGATCGGTGCTGAAGAGGCGAAGACCGCTGTTGATGACACCGGTCAAACCTGTATCAGCGTCCGGACTTGTTTCCCATTAATGCAGGCTCGCGGTGCCGAGTTGGTCGCGGCCGGCGTCGCCTTCACAGACCTAACCCGAGTTTTCGCCGATCATCCCGAACCGATTTACAATGACGTTTGTTGTCATGTGGTACCGGCCGGAGACGAGATCATGGCGAAAGCGATTGCGGCCCGAATCAAGAAATCGAGTCGCTGACGAGGGTCCGGTCCACTGTGACTGACCGAACATCCAGACAAAGAGCGACAATGCCGCGAATTGCGATTGAATCACTGGACGATCCCCGAGTGCAGATGTATCGACATCTGAAGTCGAGCAACCTGCTGCGCGACGGGCGGCTGTTTATTGCCGAGGGAACGAAGCTGGTCGAACGACTGTTGGCGAGCGACTATCAGACCGAATCCGTCTTGATCGCCCAGAAGCGGGAGGCGGAATGGGGACCGAAAGTTCCGCCCGAAATTCCGCTGTATGTCATCCCACAGGAAGTCGGTGAACAACTGACGGGATTTAACTTTCATGTGGGAGTGCTGGCGTGCGGTATTCGTCAACCCGCTCGGACGATCGATGAAGTCATCTCGCGAAAAGCGGAGCGACTCACCGTTGCCATCTGCCCGAACTGCGACAACCCTGAAAACCTGGGGACGATCATTCGACTGGGCAGCGCGTTCGGAATCGATGCGTTGCTACTGGGCCGAAGTTGTTGCGATCCGTTCTCACGCCGTGTGCTGCGAGTTTCCATGGGAACCGCGTTTCGGCTGCCGATCATTGAGTCTGTGGATCTGCAGCGCGATGTGCTGCGGCTGCGCGAAGAGTGGAATCTGGAACTGATCGCGACCGTGTTGGATGACAACGCCAGCCCACTATCGAGCGCCGATCGTAGTTCGCACGTGGGCCTGCTGTTTGGTAACGAGGCCGACGGCCTGGATCAGCAATGGCAGTCGCTTTGTCAGCGGCGATTGACGATCCCGATGCGTCGCGGGACCGATTCGCTGAACGTGGCCATCGCAGCTGGGATCTTTCTGCATCACTTTAGCAGCTGAGGCAATGATGAGTTCTAGCAGGAGGCACATTCGATGAAGCTGCGGTTGCTGACTGGCGACGATGTGCGGCGATGCCTGCAGATGCCGCAAGCAATCGACTTGATGGCCGATGCGTTCGCGGCGTTGTCGTCAGGGCAGGTTGAAGTCCCACCGCGGACGAAGATCGCCAGCAATGTCGGGACGATGCTGTATAAGCCCGCGTTGTCGTCGCAATCGGGAATCTATGTCGTCAAAGCGGTGTCGGTGTTTCCGGGCAATGTCGCACGCCAACTTCCCGTGACAACCGGATTGCTGTTGGTGAACGACGCGTCGACGGGGTTACCGCTGGCGTTGATGGATGCCGAGTATCTGACGGCGCTGCGAACAGGGGCGGCATCGGGACTGGCTTGTCGGCTACTCGCCAATCCCCACGTCACGAAGGCGGCTCTGTTCGGGGCAGGTGGGCAGGCTGGTCAACAGTTGGCAGCGATGCTCGCCACGCTACCGCTGGAAGTTGTCTACGTGTTCAGTCGCAGCACCGAATCTGCCGAACGCTTTTGTCGCGAACAAGCCGCGAATGCGGGCAATTGCCGGTTGATCCCCAATCCTGATCGAAGCGAATTGAAAAGCTGCGGTGTGATTTGTACTGCCACAACTAGCCAGACTCCGGTCTTCAGCGATGACGAACTTGGCCCAGGTGTCCATATCAATGGAGTCGGTTCATTTGCACCGGCGATGGCTGAAGTTCCGGAGGCCACGGTCTGTCGAGCGACCGTCTTTGTCGATCAGCGGGAAGCGTGCCTCGGTGAAGCGGGAGACTTGCGGCAGCCGATCGAGCAGGGACTGCTATCCGCGGACTTTCATCCAGCCGAACTGGGCGAGGTGGTCTTGGGGACTTCAACAGGTCGGCGATCGCCGAATGAGCTGACATTTTTCAAGTCGGTCGGCAATGCTGTTCAAGATCTTTACTGTGCGACCGAGGTTCTGCGGCGCGCTGAACAAGATAGTGTTGGGACTATGATTGATCTCTGAGAACTGGAAAACGACTCCAGCATAAGGCACTTTCCACCTTCGCCTTGCGTCATTGTCATAATCCACCTTTAATTGGCCGCCCGTGACGTGCGTCAGTTGATGGTTCAGGAGTCTGTTTGCGATGGGAATCTTGGTCGCCGCTGCGATAGCCACCCTTGCGTCGCTGCTGACGCTGGGTGGGTTGATCGCGTGGCGATCGGCGCGGGAAGAACGCTGGACCCTGATCTTACTCTGCGTGTCACAGCTTCCGCTCAGCCCGGTCCTGCACTATGGCCTGCGTCTACCACTCGATACGTGGCTGGAGCATTCGACGGACTTGACCACTCGTCAGTTCGTGACGTTTGCGATGAGGCCCTTCCTGGAAGAGTTCATCAAGCTGTGGCCACTGCTGCTGCCATACGTCTGGCGGACGACGACATCGCAAACGAAACTCTGGCGAGCGATGGCGATTGGACTGGGGTTTGGGATCGGCGAAATGTGGCTGCTGGCCGCAATCACTTATGTCGGTGATCCGGTCGTAGCCAATTACAGTCTGATCAATCTGACCGGATTCATTAACGAACGAGCGATGGTCTGCGTGATTCACGGCACGTTGACCCTGATCGCGCTGCAAAGATTCGGGACCGGAATCGTCTTGGCAATTGCACTTCATCTGGCGGGGAATCTGCCGTTTTATCTGCAGGAAATCTCCGCGTTTGGCATTCCGGCCGAGCGCTGGTCGTCGTTCGTGCGGGTATGGGTTGTCTGGTATTTCGCGGTGATGGCCGCATTGCCATGGATGATGATGGGTGGCGATTTTCACCTCATCTGGCTGCTGTTCGGCGATGTCACGTGCCCCTTCTGTGGGCAGGTGTATCCCCGTGGCACATTGAGCTGGGGTCTTCGCGTGGTCCACAACGACCATTGCCCGCGATGCAACGCGAAGAATCCCCGATAAGGGAACCCTGAAAGGATTCCCAGGACATCATAATCAAATCAACCGGCGCAGTAGGGACCAGCGTAGGCATAGGCTTCAGGAGCGACCATCGACTTCATGGCTTCCAGTTCCATTCGGCGAGCATGCGACAGGGCGATCCAGGCGATTCGAGCCATGTAACAGACAACTCCCACGGCGAGAACACCGACGGCCATGAACTCGAGCTCAAGACCAGGAGCATTGAAAAGGCCATTTACTGAATTGAGTGGCTCTGAAAACATACGATCCTCTGCAAATTGAATTGCTATTCACAAGGTCTACCAAACTTCGGCGAGCGGCTGACATCGCATTTCGCATGCCGGGTCGTTCTCATTGATTTCGACCGATCAAACACGAAAGACAACTCGGCGAGGATGCTATGGAGTTCTGTCCCTCTGATCGATATCGGAAAACCGAATCCTTACGAACTATCAATTTTCCTCGACCAGTATCATTCATAAATGCGGGCTTCTACGAATCACAGTTCTGGGTAGCATTGTGGAAACTGCAGGCAAAACCGATGCAATTCTTCGCACCTGTTCGCGGCAGTCGTTACCAAGAATCGGACATCAGCAAGGTCACAAATCAGACTGTCCGAAGACTATCATCAATGTCAGCAAATAGTGATTGCGACTCCTGTTATGATCTCTTATGTTGCGCCCCGCGATCTTTCTCAGTGGTGGTTGAAGGATTCAGCTTGTTCGCGGCGATTCCGAAAGGCCTTTCCTTCTACCTGACCAATTCGCAAGAATCGTAGAAGGGATCGCGGCATCGTGTTTGCGGTTCTCCGAAGAAGCGCGGTATGAACGATTCGAATCGGTGATCTAGAGATCACGATCTGCCTGATACCCACTGAGACGATGTCCATGAGTCCGATGGCTTCCGCCGCTGCCGATGTCTCCGCGAAAAGCGATTTTTCCGGAGGTGAGGCCGTCCTCTCCAAGCTGAAAGTGATGGTCGAGAAGGCTGGGACGCTATTGCCCGCACAAGGACCACTGAGCGGCTTCGCTTTTCTCAATCCACTGCAGGGATTGGAGGATCTTCCCTTTGAAGAGGGAATGATGAAAGGATCGCGACTATTTGGCTGTCGCCCCTATCTGCCAGAAGACATCTATCGCGATCGCCTGGCGAGCGGTCGAATTGTTCTGGACGATTTGTGCGCCGTGTTGCAGGCTGAACTTGGTGAATCCGCGGCGACTCCCGTCATGCCTGTGGGGACGCGGTTCGATGTTCGTCTGGCAATGTTGCAGTATCCATTGCGGACGGCTCCGCGCGAAGAACTTCGCTGGTTCATCGCCGAGACCAACGCCCTGGCTCGTTTCAGCGATGAGACACCCGTCACCGTTCGCAAGTGGTTCCTGGAATCGACTCGGCACTGGGTGATGCGTGAGATCCTCAGCCGCGGTGTGGAAGACCCCGCCAACGAAGGTTCCAGCGTCCAGCCAGCCGTCAACGAGTTGGTTTCGAATCTGGTCGAACGATTCAGTGAGAACTCGATCGAGACCTGGGACGACAGCACCTGGGAAACTTTTACGTTGCAGTTGCTGTGGCATGTTTGCCGCCGCGGCGTGGAGCGAGTCGAAATTCGGTCGACAACGACATCGGCTCAGGCACGACATCGTGACCTGTTGTTGGAAGTGACCGGAGAGGACAGCGATCTGCTGGTGCATCCGATCTTAATTCGATTCTGCGCCTCATTCACCGATCAAGGGATTTCCGATTGGGCTATGCCTGATCGCGATCAAGGCTTCTTCCGATCTTTCTGCACTCTGTATCAGACACACGCGGCGTTGCCCGCACGGTGGATGCGGCCGCTGGCCAGGGAACTGGCCGGTCTGCGCAGCGCGCAGACTACGCCGCTGGAATCGATTCGCCAATCTCTTGACGATTTGGGTGTCCCCGAAGAAGAGTGGGGTGACTTCATTGAGATGATCACCGTCTCGTTGCGAGGGTGGGCGGGGATCCTGTGGCAGATGGAGGTGCGCGAAGATCGCGTTCCGCGACCGACCCCGCGCGGAAGCCTGATCGAATTCGTCGCGGTCCGATTGCTGTTGGAACGAACGGCCCTGCGCTATCTGGCGAAGAATCAATCTCTTCCCATCGGTGACACGCTGGCCGATCTGCGAACCATCTTGCATGACCGGGCCTCACTGCGAGCCACGTCGTCGATCGAACAGCGAACCTTCTTCGTGTTTCAGCTCGCGCAAGTGATGGGCTGGAGTCCACGAGAACTGGATGCGATGTCGTCCCGCGCGTGGGCCGAGTTGATCGGTGAAGTGGAAAGCTTTCCGCCCTTGGCCCGTCGCCGAGCTTTCCAGTTGGCATTCGAACATCGTCTGGTGGTGAAGGCGCTCGATGCGATCTCCGTCAAGAATCAGCGTCCGCCAGAACCCGCCGTGCCAACTCGATTCCAATCCGTCTTTTGCATTGATGCACGCGAGGAATCGTTCCGCAGGCACCTGGAAGAACAATCGCCCGCGATCGAGACCTTCGGAGCGGCCGGGTTCTTCGGCGTGGCGATGTATTTTCGCGGCATCGCCGATGCCCACTACGCGGCCCAGTGTCCCATTGTGATCCGTCCGCAACGCTGGGTCGTCGAAGACATGGTGTATCCGTTCGAACAGACACACCAGTTCAGGGCTCGCTCACGTCGCGCCCTGGGGATCGCGATCCATCAGATCCACCTCGACAGCCGCAGCTTCGCACCAGGTGCGGTGCTGTCCGCTGGCCTGGGGACGTTGGCCTCGATCCCGTTGGTCATGCGTGTGTTGTTCCCCAAGTTCACAGCGCGCATCCGCCGGACGTTTGGCAGTATCGTGGCTCCCCCATTGATGACTCGGCTGCGACTCGAACGTAAACTTCCCGCTGCCGGGCCGAATCCGGGTGAAGTCGGCTACACAATCGAAGAGATGGCCGATCTTGGTGAGCGGATGCTGCGCGATATCGGTCTGACCTCCAGTTTCGCTCGGCTGGTATTCTTCCTGGGGCACGGTTCGTCCTGTCAGAACAATCCTCACAAGTCGACGTACGATTGCGGCGCCTGCACGGGCAATCCAGGCGGTCCCAACGGGCGAGCACTGGCGGCGATGCTGAACAACCCCAAAGTTCGCAGCATCCTGGTCAGTCATGGCCTGCCCCTGACGGAGGAGACGATCTTCGTCGGCGGGTTACACAATACCTGCGAAGATACCATCACGTTTTACGATCTGGACCAGCTTCCCAAATCGCACTTTGATGACTTCGCCGCCGCTCGGTCTGCGTTTGACACGGCGTGTCGCCGCAACTCGCACGAACGCTGTCGCCGGTTCTTCTCGGCAGCCCTGGACCTGACGCCGGACGAAGCGCATCAGCACGTGAAAGATCGATCCGAAGATCTGGCCCAGACCCGACCCGAATTTGGCAATGCGTCGAATGCCCTCTGCATTGTGGGCCGACGCTCTCGATCGAAGGGGTTGTTCCTGGATCGGCGCAGCTTCATGCAGTCGTACGATCCGACCGAGGATGATGCCGATCATACGATCCTGGCTCGCATCCTGGGGGCCGTGATTCCGGTCTGCTCTGGAATCAATATGCAATACTACCTCTCGGCGATCGATTCGCCTGGCTGGGGCTGTGGAACAAAGTTGCCGCACAACATCACTTCGCTGCTGGGGGTCATGGATGGTGCCGAGAGCGATCTGCGTTGCGGCCTGCCCAGCCAGAGCGTGGAGATTCATGAGCCCGTCCGCCTCCTGTTCATCCTGGAGACGACGCCAGAAGGGATTCTGTCCATCATGCAACGGAACCCGACTATCGGCAGAATCCTGGGGAATGGGTGGGCTCAACTGGCCGTGCTCGATCCCAACTCGGATCAGATCCAGGTCTATCGGAACGGTCAGTTCTCTCCGTATCAGCCGACTGTCACCGAACTGAAGAAGGCCTCGTCGTCGATCGACTGGTATCGCGGCTGGCGCGATCATCTGTCATTCGCTGAGATTGGCCGCAACTAAATAATCCGTACGCGAACCGCGTTGTGACTCACGGCATTTTGCGCCGCGCCTAGTTGGCCGTGAGAGCAAGACGCGCTCGGCCATCGCTCACTGTAACTACACGGCGTAACGGACGACAAGCTTCGATTTCTCTGATAGTCAGGGCTCCAACCAGATGGACACTGCGATAGAATGGAAACTACTAAGCGCTTAAGAAACAAGCCGATATGTTGGGTCTTGCGATGACTGACGAATTACCACTGATCCTCCTGCCGGGTCTGGGGGCCGACGCACGAATGTTTTCGTCGCTACGCAACGGTCTGCCACAGCTGGTCACCCCCGCCTGGATCGAGCCGCTGCGCGGGGAAACGATCGCGCAGTACGCTCGCCGGTATGCTCCCATCATCGATCCCGGTCGTCCCTGTTTCATCGGTGGGGCGTCGTTCGGTGGCGTCCTGGCTCAGGAACTGGCTGTATTACTCCCCCATGTGCGCGCCTGCTTCGTGATCGGCAGTGCCAGCTTTGCCGACGCCCGCCCATGGCGCATCCGCATCTTGCGACCGATCACTCCGTTCATCGGCATCCTGCCTCGAGTTTCCCCGTTGCTCGTCACGATGTTGGGAAGTTGGTTGCGCCCGCCGACTCGTGGCGTGATGGCTCAATTGGGCGATGCCGACAGACGATTTCTGCGCTGGGCCGCGCAAGCAATCCTGACTTGGAAGCCGTCTCCAGAGATCGCGAAGATCCGCGTCTGCCAGATCCATGGCGATCGCGACCGCGTCTTTCCGATCTACCGAGCAGACCCCGATTGCATCGTCCCTGGTGCCGGCCACCTGATCTCGATTACACACCCCAAGCAAGTTGTGCAGTACCTGTCGACCAAGATGGCCGAGATTCAGGAGGAAGAACGGCTGTCATGTCCCATTACTGAAAAGTGACCTCTGGTTTTGTCCTGATATGTTTTTCTCAACGATCAGTGCCGCGGAACGATGTTGAAGCGGCAGCCAGAAAGATCAAAATCGAGACACCAACTTTGCCGTTTCCATTCCCGTCGGCCCGTTCGCATGCGACAATCTTTGCGGTGACATGAGGGCCGAAAATGGAGTTTGACTGATGCTGACCTGCGCGAACAATCAGAAAGCAACTGCCGCAGCCATGCTGGTGTTGGCGGGGATCACGATTGCGGGCTGTAGTAATTCGAATCGACCAGCGATCACAGCGCCCGTTCAAGTGAAAGCCGCCGAAACGACCCCGGCGAAAGGAGACACCGAAGAAATGACCGCTGCCAATGAATCGCCCGCTCCGACGGAATACAACCAACTGACCTCCGATGAAGAACGAATCATCGTGCGGAAGGGGACCGAACGTCCGTTCGTGGGTGAATACACCGATCTGCACGATGCCGGAACATTCGTCTGCCGTCGGTGCAACGCGCCGCTTTATAGCTCGAAGCACAAGTTCGAAAGCCATTGCGGCTGGCCCAGCTTCGATGACGAACTCCCCGGTGCCGTCCGGAAAGATCTGGATATCGACGGGATGCGGACCGAGATCCTCTGCGAGAACTGCGGCGGGCATCTCGGCCACGTCTTCGCGGGCGAAGGCTTCACCAAGAAGAACATTCGACACTGCGTAAATTCGTTGTCGATGAAATTCTACGCTGAAGGAAAGCCGTTGCCTCCGGTGGTGAAGAAGGCGGAATGACCGCTCCGGATCAACCTTCACTGCAGAAGTCCGAATCGCAGCCTGTTGCAACTCGACGCTGGGGC
Organism: Schlesneria sp.; assembly: GCA_028291515.1. GTDB lineage: Bacteria > Planctomycetota > Planctomycetia > Planctomycetales > Planctomycetaceae > Schlesneria. The sequence continues at coordinate 41,494 of JAQGHU010000053.1, read as the reverse complement.
ATCCTTGAGTTCTGTACGCTGGGCTTGCTGCTGGCGACGGTCGCAGGATCGTTGGGCGCGTGGTACTGGTTGCTGGATCTGTGCAGCCATTTTCGCTGCTACTACTTCGGATTCGCGGTCCTCTGCCTGATCGGTGTCTGGCGGCGCAAGCAGTCGACCTGGAAATGGTGCCTGGCTGTCGTCTTGATCTGGAACGGCTGCCTGATCGCCCCTTATCTTCCGACTACCACTTCCGAATCCACTGGCCAGGTCACGCCGATCTCGATCGTCTCGTTGAATGTCCACACCAAGAATCAGAACAAGCAAGCGGTGGTCGACTACCTGCGCAAGCAGAAGCCGGATCTGATTGTGGTGATGGAGATCGATGTCGACTGGGCAGTGGAACTCAAACAGTTAGACGATCTTTATCCTCATCGCCTGATCAATTCGCGCCCCGACAATTTTGGCATTGGCCTGATGTCCATGTGGCCACTGTCGAGGCCTCACGTCGTGGACTTCGCAGACAATGACCTGCCAAGCATTGTGGCCACGATTCAGCACGATAGTAGCCCATTGCAAATCATCGCCACCCATCCGCTGCCACCCATCGGATCATCACGGGCGGCACAACGAGATCAACAACTCAGAAAGGTCGCCCTCTTCGCCAAGTCGTCAACGATCCCCTGTCTCGTGGCCGGTGACTTCAATGCGACCCCCTGGTCGGCTGCGTTTCACGAATTCACGTCTCTGAGTGGCTTGAAGGATTCCGCAATAGGCCGCGGCGTGCAAGCCTCCTGGAATGCCCGAGCCTGGTTCATGCGGATCCCGATCGACCACGTCTTCGTTCCGCAAGAAGCGATCGTCGTTCATCGAGCCATCGGCCCTGATGTCGGATCCGACCATTTTCCGGTGGAAGCAACAATCGTGATTCCGCGGGAACGGCAATAACCACAATCTGTTGATCGTGCCGTGATCACCCCATGGCGCAGATGGCCACCAGCAGGAGCACTCCTGAAATCACGATCGCCGCCGGGATGCCAAAGATCAGGCCCACGATCAGCAATGGCGAGATCCCGGTGGTCCTGATGCGATGACCGCAATGTGGACAAGCAGAGTGATTAATATCAATTTGCTTCCTGCAACGGGGGCAGGGAGCCATTTCAGGATCTGAGTCGTCTACCTCTGGTGTGTCAGAATTCATGTTGCATTGCCCCTTTCGAGAATCGCGCGATCGCGCCACCACAACCAAAGAATGACGGGAATCAAGAACAGTGAAACCCACTGATAGCCAGTCAGTCCACCGGCCAGCGACACTTCCGGACGCACAAACTCCGACAACACTCGGTACACGCAATAGGCTAGCAGATAGAGCTTAAGACGCTGATTCGGAAACAGATGTCTTCGTTCCAAGACAATTAGCACGGTGGCCGCGGTGAGGTGAAAGATCATCTCATAGATCTGAGTCGGGTGGCGGCAGACTCCGTCTCCGAAGTTGACTCCCCAGGGAAGAGAGGTCGGTGTGCCGTAACAGCATCCGCCCACATAGCAGCCGATGCGGCCGATGCCAATCGAAACGGCCACTGGCACTGCAAACGAATCCCCTGTCTTGGTCTTGAGGCCGACGATCGCTTTCGCAAGTTCGACGCCCAGGTAGCCACCAACCAGTCCGAACAGAATGGTCTTCCCGTCGCCGATCCAGGCTTGCGCACAGAGAGGGCCTCGAGTATCAGCCAGTGCGAAGGGGAGCTTGCTGCCGAGCATCCCTCCGCAAAATGCGCCCAAGGCAACTGCCCAACGCTGCGCGATCGTGAGTCCCATCCGAGCTTGTCGCTGACGAGACAAGACGACGCCCGCCACCAGCGCGGTCAGCATGATCACGGGATAAAGTGCGGGAACTTTCATCGTCGATCGCTAATAGAATTGGCAGAACCTGCTACCGTCTGATCGACGTCAACGTCGGCAGTGGCACGATTCCAGGACGATAAAGTGTGTTGTAAGCACAGAACGGAACAATATGACCGCTGGGTAAAACGTTATGAACGCAACACTTCATGACTCGGCGAACGTCAAAGTTGTATGGGTCCAGAAAGGATGTGATGGTGATGCGAAAGACATCCTCGGGATCGAGCTTCTCAAGCAATGCTCGCGCGAAAAACTCTTGCGAAGCCTTGCCGACGGCGCTGTCTGTGTCGTCAGTGATTTGTGGAAGGGCATTGGCATCGTTGGCCAATTCGACAAGTGATGGTGACCCGCCACAATCGCCTCCCGCACAACAGCCGAGTCGTCTGAGATAGCGTTCGATTAACTGGCGGGCGCGGGCACGCGTGAACGTGATTCCGTTGGCCAGCAGATCAAGATTCTCCATCGCGTTGATGAATCGTAGTAGTGGGACCACCTGACCGTTGGATCGGTAAGCGTATGTCAGTTGATGGCAATTCGGATGAGCACACGGCAATGGCAGGAAATCGTCTTCGCGAAAGATTCCATCGGTCTGAGCAGCAATGTGGCGAATCACATCGGGGAAAGTGATACGGCGCTCCAACGACTCCGGTAACTCCGTACGCCCCGAGTAGGTGGCTGGCTGAAAGCTGACACCTGTCACCCAAGGACGATCCAAACCAAATTTCACAATCTCGCCGATCTCGTCATCATTCACATCTGTTTGTAACGTCGTCACGAGGATCGTGCGGATGCCCGCTTTGCCCAGAGCGGCGACTGCTTTCTGCTTGGTCGCTGCCAACGGTTCGCCGCGCAGCGCGGTATACGTTTCATCTCGCAAGCCATCGAATTGCAGATAGACTTCTATTCGCGTGCGGAATTCAGCCAGTCGCTCGATGAATGCCGGATCGTGAGCGATGCGGACGCCATTTGTATTGATCATCACGATGTCGATAGGTCGACTAACCGCATAGGCCAGGATCTTTTCGAACTCAGGGTGAATTGTCGGTTCACCGCCGGATAGCTGCAGAACTTCGGGGCGTCCCTCGACGGTGATCAGTCGCTCGATCGCCGCGATGCAATCCTCGTATGAGACGTGCCGCCCGCCAGGACCGCTCGATGAATAGCACATTGGGCACTTCAGATTGCACGACTCAGTCAGTTCGACCAGGCCAATGCAAGTATGTTGCTCGTGCTCGGTACAAAGACCGCAGTCGAGCGGGCAGCCCTTGTCAGGCTCCACTCCCACTTCGCGCGGCACCTTGCCTGGGACGCTGAATTCCATGCGGTCGTATTGCTTCGCATCGCTGCAGACAAAATCTTCGCGAACACCATGAGTCGGACAGGTCTTACGGAAGTAAACTCGATTCTCACGAACCAGTATTTTGGCGGGGACCACGACCAGGCACTCGGGACACAGTGACTGAGTGATCCCGAGGAAGGTGTAATCCCGCAGCGGTAGAATGGCTGTCATCAGGTTCCCGCTTCCGTCAAGAGCTATGGTGGAGCAACCAAGACGATGCACAGGCTACTACCCTGCGGGCTGAAATCAAACGGACGAAAGCAATAGTCGCGCAATTCAGAGTTTCGCCGGCACCACGCGAGCCATCTCGATCAGGAACGCTCGTCGAAGCGCGTCATAGCCGCGGTCGTTGGGATCTTCGAGGTTATCCCAATACCAATAGTGCGGATCTTGCGCGCAATACGCGTGATGCCAGAACTGAGTGCAGTGGATGCCGTGTCCTAGGAAGACCGCTCGCATGTTGACGAGTTCCACATCGTCGTGTCGTTTCGCGAATTCCGCGAGCACGCTGTTGTACAGCGCCAGGACTTTGACTCCGTCTGCCCATGCCGGCAATCCGGCGTAGACGATGTCGCCGTCGCCATCGGTCGGATCGTAGACGTTGGCGATAAAAATGTGGCAGCCGCTCGGAAACGTTTCGCGAACCTTGACCGCGATCTGTTCCAGGCGAGCATCAAAGTTCTTCGCCCACTCGGTGACTTGATCGACCTTCGCACCATACATCGCCCCTTCGCGCGGTGGCGTGCGGCCGTAGTTGTGTATCACATCGTTGCCGCCGGTCGTGATGACCACGATTCCAAACGTGTCTTCGTCATAGGGCTTCAACTTCGGAAGTTGATAGTCGACGCATTCGATGGACGTCGTTCCCGAGATCGCGAGGTTCACCGTTTCCAGCTTGGGCAGGACATGTGACAGGCAGACTCCTTGCATCTCGGGAAACTCGTCCGCCGGGTTGCGCGCCAGTCGTTGAAAGTACGCATAGCCACCGGTGCTGGCCCCCAACCCTTGAGTGACACTATCGCCAAGTCCCAGCAGGACCACCTTGCGTTCGGTCCACGGCTTCTGAAACGCTTCCTTGACAACAGTCGGCCCCGCCGGACCAGATCCCACCGGCCGGGCAAAGCGATAGTGGCTCCAGATCGCGACGCTCAGAATGACAACGACGCCAATCGAGGCAAGCGCCATCAATCGCCGCCACGGCTTCCGAATGGCGACGTTCGGAGTTGGGCTCGTTTCATCCATGGAAATTCCCCCGCGATGTAATGGCTATTACGACAATACAGATTCTACCACGAAGGACACGAAGAGCACGAAGGTGGAATTCAACGAGCGTTCTCGTCGATCGATCCGTTGTACGATGTTTGTCGAAACATGAGGCGTAGACTGTATGGGGATGATGACGAGCGGCGTTTGGCGCACGGTGAAGTTCAAAGGTGAAGTCTAGCGCTTCGTGTTCTAAATCCTTCGTGCTCTTCGTGTCCTTCGTGGTAAACCAACGTCGGAATGTGGACAGTTTGACCCGCAGTCGCTGGTCGCAATGACCGCGTCACGAAACGCACTGCGTGGGGGGGCCTGGCTGGCCTATTGTTGGTTCCGTATCAGAGTTGGGGGTGGCCCAACCATTGGCGAAAGCAGCTTCATGCCAAGTGCTCGTGAGCAATTGCAAAATGGTGGCTGACATTTCGGGCGGGTATCCGCCGCTTCTTGATTCGTGAGATTCGTCTTATTCGTGGCCCTTTCCTCTCCGTCGTCCTTCCGTGTTTTCAGTGTATTCCGTGGTTCAAATCCTTTGTCCTTTGCTGAGTATCGGCGCTGATCCGGCAGATTATTTCAGCAGGCGAGTCTCTTTGAATCCGCAGACTCGCCACAAGACCAGTTTCGTCGACTCAATCATCGCTGCGCCGACGAGAAGCACGCACATGAAACCAGTGAAGGGGACCATGATGATTTTCAACAGCAACCCTGAGGTTGCGAAGAGGAACACGCCTCCGACCACCCCCGTGACTAACGCCGCTCCTAATACCCCAAACCAGACGACTCGCGAACAAAAGAAACGTTCCACGGCTGTGGCCCGGGCACTGTGGCGAGCACGATAGTCAGTGATCTTCTCGCCAGTGTCTGCCCATGCAAATTCCGAGACCGGGCCAAACGCATTGCACGCGGTGCACCAGGTGCGGGGAACATCCGACAAGGGATTCGACATCTCGTCAAACGAGTTCTCGCGCACCTCCGTTGGGGCCTGGCATTTCTCGTGCACGTAGATACGACTCTCTGGAACCGGTAGGTCACCCATGATGAAGTCAGCTCCGAAATGGCGGGTCCAATCGTTCAGTTTTGATGACAAGTCGAGGCTCGCGGGGCTCATCTTAGCCTCATGCTGACAAATACGTAATGTTTTATGTTTGGTTTTTCCAGATTTAACACAAGTCAGTTGGCATGACGACTGGCTCAGAATTTGAATGCAAAATCAACACGGTTGAAGGCTGAATCACGAGGATTGGAGCTGATTGAGAAACGACATTGGCCTCCTGCCGTCTCCGGCCGATATTCGTAAAAGATCCCGCTCCATGCGGTCGATACACGTGGTAACAACAATTGTCTTGACGATCGAACGTCCAGCTCCCTAAACTGACTGCATGCCCACACCAGCCGCACCAGATCTTCGCGCTCCGCGGTTCGATTCGCTCTACCAGCAGGCTTACCTCAGCCTGTGGAGGACGTACGACCGCTTAAAGGCGCTGGAAGACGAACTGTTTTCGTCGTTCGATCTTTCCGCCCAGCAATACAATGCGCTGCGTCTGCTGGAGGCGGCGCATCCGGCGACTGTCCCCACGCTGACGCTGGGAACGCGGCTGATCTCGCGAGCTCCCGATATGACGCGGATGCTCGATCGGCTGGAAGAGCGAGGATTCGTTCATCGCGAACGACGTCCCGAAAACCGTCGCGTCGTGGAAGTGGGCATTACACCGGCTGGCTTGAAGTTACTGGCCAAGTTGTCCGACGCTGTTCAAGACTGCCACAAGCGACAACTCGGACATCTGCCCGCTCGCGACCTGAAACAACTCGTCGAGTTGTTGCAAACGGTGCGGCAGCCCCATGAAGAAGTCGGCAGCAGTTGGCGTAAACCCTGATCTGTTTTCTCTGTTCGCTCGCACCAGGACCATTCCCCATGACCCAATCCACCACACCCAATGTCATCGTCATCGGCGGCGGTCCGTCGGGATCCACTGTCTCCACGTTGATCGCTCAGAAGGGCTATAAGGTCCGGTTGTACGAGCGAGAAAAAGGGCCTCGATTTCATATCGGCGAATCGCTGATTCCGCAGACCTACTGGGTGCTCCAGCGGCTGAACATGCTGCCCAAAATGAAGGCCAGTCACTACATCAAGAAGTACAGCGTGCAGTTCGTCGGCTCCAGCGGCCGGCTGTCAGAGCCGTTCTACTTCGTCGATCACAAGCCACACGAATCGTCGCAGACCTGGCAGGTGCGACGCAGTGAATTCGACGAGATGATGCTGAACAACGCCGTCGAACATGGCGTGGACGTGCAGCAGGGCGTTCGCGTGCTCGAAGTCTTGTTTGAAGGTGATCGCGCAGTCGGCGTCCGCTTGCAGGACGAGAACGGCGAAGAACGAATCGAACGAGCCGACGTGATTGTCGATGCCAGCGGCCAGAGCACACTGATTCAAGGTAAGCTCGGTCTGCGGGAATGGGACGCTGAACTCAAGAAGGCCGCCTGCTGGACCTATTGGGAAGGAGCCTATCGCGACACCGGCCATGACGAAGGAGCCACCGTCGTCCTGCAGGTGCAGGGCAAAGCAGGCTGGTTCTGGTACATCCCGCTGCACGACAACATCGTCAGCGTCGGGATCGTGGCCTCGCACGACTACCTGTTCAAGAACCGCACCTCGAAGGACTTCGAAACGATCTACAACGAAGAGCTTGAGAAGTGTCCTGCAGTCAAGCAGCGCATCGTCAACGCGAAACGATCGGATATCTATCGCGCCGCGAAAGAGTATTCCTATCGCTCGAAGCAGGTTGCTGGTAACGGGTGGGCCCTGGTCGGTGATGCCCTCGGCTTCCTCGACCCGCTCTATTCGTCAGGCGTACTGCTCGCCTTGAAGTCAGGCCAACTGGCGGCGGATGCAATCTGCGAAGGCTTAGCGGCCGGAGATACGTCGGAAGCCAAGCTGCGAGGCTGGGAAGCAGACTACTTCCGCGGCATGGAACGAATGCGGCAACTCGTGCTGGCGTATTACTCAGGCCTCAGCTTCGGCAAGTTCGTGTCACAGCATCCAAACCGCAAGGGGGACATTACCGACTTGTTGATCGGCGATCTATTCCGTCCAGAACTCGACGAAACGCTGGCGTTGATCGGGGAAGCGGTCAAGGCGCACACCGCGATGGCGTGAAAATCCGCATTAGCGAGAATGGTTCAATGGCCTGCTTATCTCGTCATTCCCGCGCAGGCGGGAATCCAGCGATTCAGGACACGGCACCACGAACTTACAACTCTTAAGAACAGTGAGCCACCAGCATTGGCGTTGATGCAGTTGAAAGGCACTCATTCCTCGCCAAGTGTCGCGAATGCGAGACCAGAGTTGCTCGTCGCTATCGGATGACCCGGTCGCCTCTTTCGATGACCTCTTGGTCTCCCAGCTCCGTGATCGTTGCGGTGGACCGGTCCGCCTCAACCTTGGCCAGCTTCACTTTACCGATCCGTTTGCCCTTTCTTGAGACGACGACGAGGGCGTCGCCTGCCTTCAAACCGTCACCACTACCAACGCTGATTTCGATGTCGATCGCTCCAGGCTTATTGAGTTGCAAGATTCGCCCTTCGATCAGAGCAGGGGGAACATCGGCGGCAACAGCGACTGATATTGCGATTCCAATCACCGCAGCAACCGAAACGAAATATCTCATGATCTCTCCTTCAAGCGTTAGGTCTGAATGGCTAAGTAGTTCATCAACCTACAACCGAAACTAAATGGCCGTGGGCAATTCGGCTCGTTCTAGATTTCAGGTTGGGTGCCACTGGTGGCAGCTCTGGGCCACCAGTGTCTTCGCGTCGCTACGATCGCATTGGTCGGGTGACGAGCGTGTGCAGCATTCAGCGTTACCACATGCATAGTTTACTCTTTGACACATCGGCAAGACACTGGCAACGCAAAGGATGACCGCTTCCGTGGCCTCCAGAGAATCAGGGAGGCGGAGAGTAGAGTCAGTGTCAGGATCGGAAACCAATAGGGGATAGCCCCGATGATCATGGGTGAGTGCAACCCCCTCACGTGAGTCCCTTCTCCGAAGTGGAACCCTGTCGATTCCCATCGCCACGTGACAGCCACGTCTACAAAAGGGGAGCCATGTTGCTCGACGAGGTAATCGGCATCTTTCGCGGCCACCGACTCGTACAAGCGCACCGTCGGGTCCAATTCAGTTCCGACCCACCGCCTGAGGCCCAAGCTGCCGCGAAACGACCAGAACTGATCCCCTTGTCGATGATGGTTGAATTGCAGTACGTCGAGGTGTAAGTGGCTTCTACCCCAGCCGATGAACAACAGACACGCCATCACCAGCGTGACTATGCCCGCTTTTTGTCGCCAATCGTGGAAGAAGGTGTGCATGGGGATTCCGCTGAGTGCAATGATATTAACAATGATTAGACCGGCAATCCCCGCCGAAGACCACTGAATTTCGACCGGTTGCGATGCCCAACTGAACAGCAATCACTTTTGCGGCCGCCGGGTGCGCACGGTTTGAGATCTTTCGACTTCACTCCGGCGGTGAACACGGATTCAGCCCTTGGAGCGGGTGCCACGATCTTGGAGTCTTCGACAAGGTCGTCCTCTTCACGTCGATTGTCACCTTATCGTTGGATTGGGCTTCCCGCGCTGGAAGCACCTCCCACAAAGGCCAAGGCATCGCTTGCTGCATACCACGGCTTTCGAAAAAACCTTTAGAGCGTTGCATAGAAGAACGGGAACAAAGAGTAGTGGATCGCTTCGATTCTCTTTACTATCCCCTATTCCCCACCCCCTATTCACTTATTGCGTTACGCCGCCATGACAACTCCCTTTGCGCGGATCGCTGGCTTGTGGCTCTTGATCACCACGGCTGGCCTGGCTGCTGAAACCGGCTATCAAAAAGAAGTCGCTGTCACACAGCCGACACGGCTGGACTGGACGTTTGTGGTGAGTAACCAGAGCGTCGTCGATCCACCTGCCGAATGGCTGCAGGGTTACGATTCGCAGCAGCTACGCTATGAATTGTTTGTTCCTCCAGCGAAGGCGAAGAATGACGGCCTGCCGATGATCCTTTTCATCTCGGCCGGAGACGCCGCGGCGGGATGGAACCAGCTCGAATCGGTCTGCAAACAGAAGGGGATCGTGTTTGCCAGTCCGTACGGGGCAGGGAACAACACCCCGATGCCACGTCGAGTGAAGACGGTGCTGGATGTGCTCGACGATGTTCGGCGTCAACATCGCATTGATCCCGATCGAACTTACATCGCCGGGTTCTCGGGCGGTGGCCGTGTCGCCTGTGCGATCGCGTTCGCCTTGCCCGAACTGTTCGGCGGCGCGATCCCGGTCTGTGCCGGTGGCGAGTTGCGGGAAGAGCCCTGGTTACGGCATCGCGCGATCGATCGTCTGAGCCTCGCGTTCCTGACCGGGACGGAAGACTTCAATCAAAGCGAAGTCGAACGGTTTCGTGGACCGATGTTCAGCGAGATGGGAATTCGCACGAAAGTGATCGTGGTTCCCAAGCTGGGGCATGCGATCCCCGACGCGAAGTCTTTCCAGGCCGCAATCGAATGGCTCGATGCCGGTGCGGTCGAACGACGGAAGCTCGCCAAACAATATCCGGCCATTCACACATTGAGCGATGCGGCACCACGTCGCGAGGAGCAGGCGAAAGCGTTGCTCGACGAGGGCCTGTTGCGACTGAAGGACCGCCAGACGACATTTGCCGGTCTGATGCAGCTTCAAGGAGTGATGACGCGCTGGGCCGATCTACCCGCTGCCGAGACCGCGAAGAAGACGCTGCTCGAATATGAGAGCAAACCCGAAAAACCTTGGGAAGCCGACGACATCGCCGAACAGCGCAAGTTCCTGATCGCCCGCGTCCGAGCGTTAGACGCGTATGCTTCAGGGAAGCTCCCCGACCAGTACGCGAAACAGCGCCCCGATATGGCCAAGGCCGCGATGGCTCTCTGGCAGGACGTGGTTGAAGATGGCCAGGACACCAAAGCAGCCGCTGAAGGCAAACGTCGCATCCCAGAATTGAAGAAGCTGGCAGAGTAGGGCGTCCTGAAGCAGACGACACTCCGCCCAGAGTGGCACTGAGAGTAACTTGTGCGGTGTTGTCTACCACGAAGGACACGAAGAGCACGAAGGAGTTGGACAGCGAAATGCTCGACTCCACAAAATCTCGTCGAGCTCCAAAGACGGCTCGTGATCAGATCCATGCAGCCCCCGCCTTCGACTTCGGCAAACCTCGTCTAACGGATAAGTAGAAGAGAGTGCTCGTTGAAATTCCACCTTCGTGCACTTCGTGTCCTTCGTGGTGGACTCCCCGCCACGACTTACCGCGAACAACAGAAGTGAACTCGACGGATCGCCAAAAGTGATGGCCATTCTTTTGGCCAGACAAGCGAATGCACTGCCTTCCGTCGTTACGATATATCGATTCCTGCCGTACTTATTTTATGCTATTCGCTATCCGCCACCCCTTCTTCCTCCGGACGCTGCACCATGTCACACTCAAACACACCTGTTTCCCGCCGACAAATACTGCAAGGTGCCGCGGCTGCCGCCGTCGGAATGTCATTGTCCACAGGCGTCCACGCGCAGCTTCCTCGACAAGACGCCGATCCCAAGTTTCGAGTCAAGAACTGCCGGATCCGGCAGAGCGTCATGGGCTGGTGCTTCAACCCGATGAAGAACGAAGTTCTCGCCAAGCACTGCAAAGAGCTGGGGCTAGTCGCGATCGAAGGAATCGGACGTGAGGCGTACCCCGCCGTCAAAGAGCTCGGCCTGGAGATCTCGCTGGTCAGCAGTCACGGATTCGGCGAAGGGCCCTGCAATCCCAAGTATCGCGATCACTGCATCGAAAAGCTGACCGAAGCGATTGATGTTGCCAAAGCCGTCGGCTCCAAACGAGTGATCACGTTCACCGGAATGCGGTTCCCCGGCATGGACGAGACCAAAGCGGCCAATGACTGCGTCGAAGTCTGGAAAAAAGTTCTACCGCACGCCGAACGTCAGGGGATCATCCTGTGTCTGGAACATCTGAATTCGCGAGATAGCAGTCATCCGATGAAGGGCCACCCCGGCTACTTCGGCGACAATGTCGATTTCTGCGTCGACCTGATCAAACGAGTCGGCTCGGACAATTTGAAGCTGCTGTTCGATATCTATCACGTCTCCATCATGAACGGCGACGTCATCCGCCGTATTGGCCAGTACAAAGACGTGATCGGTCACTACCACACAGCCGGCAACCCCGGCCGCGGGGAACTCGACGAGACCCAGGAAATCAACTACCCACCGATCATGAAAGCGATCCTCGAAACAGGCTACACCGGCTTCGTTGCTCAGGAGTTCATCCCGACCTGGAATGATCCTATCGCTGCACTGCGACACGGAGCACAGGTTTGCGATGTCTAGCTTTGTTCAATCATGTTTTGAAATCTGTTAAATCTGCTCCATCTGCGGACGAGAATTAGAGACGTACGAAGGGACTTGGGTCTGGAAGCTCGAAAGGCAAATTCTGTGGATGCCGCAAGCTTAGACGCGATGGCGTTTCTGAATGAGATCCTGGCTATCCCGCAAAAAGAAGCTTGGAAATCCTCCGCATGGGATCGCTATCTCATCTGTCGTGAGAAACCAAAGCCGTTGCTTCCGAGACTGCGTGGAGGCACTATCGAATTCGTTGAAATGCTGCATCTTGCTGTCGAGCAACTTCGCGAGATTGGCGGATTCTACAGAGAGCGGGGATGCGAGCCAGATCCTCCGAGGTTGGAGCTGACCAATGGATTTCGACCCTTCAAAGGGGGCGTGCTCCTTGGTCTACCGGTCATAAGCCCCGGAAACAAAAGTTACTATCTCAGCGTCATGGCTCTTTGGGATGGCGAATGCTGGACGATCACGGCAGAAGCGGAGTTCGAAGCGGTCTCCGGCGAGACCATCAGTCTGGAGATGGCATTCAGTTCCACGGCCGACGACCTCTATGTGTGTCGGCAGCAAATTGCGGCGGCCATTTCGAGTCTTACGTCGTTTGAAGGCCAAATAACAGATCTCGATGATTCGTCCTGCAAGGACGCCAAATAGAATTATTTTCGTGAGTCAAACGCAATCAAATGCCTTACATCATGGTCGACATTGAATCCGACGGCCCGATTCCTGGCGATTATTCGATGATCTGCTTCGGGGCGGTTGTCGTTGAGCCGGAATTGAAACGGTCCTTCTACGGCAAGCTGAAGCCGATCTCGGAGAAGTTTATTCCAGATGCTCTCGCTGTCAGCGGGTTCTCGCGCGAGGAATGTCTGGCGTTTGAGGAACCGCGAGTTGTGATGGAGCAGTTTCGCGATTGGCTCGCTGCGAATGGTAAGGGCCGATTGATGTTCGTGTCGGATAACAACGGCTTCGACTGGCAGTTCATCAACTGGTACTTCCACCACTTCACAGTCAAGAATCCGTTCGGATTCAGCTCCACGAACCTTGGTTCGCTGTATAAGGGGATGCAGAAGGATACGTTTGTGAACTTCAAGCATTTGCGCAAGACGCGGCACACTCACAATCCAGTCGACGATGCACTGGGGAATGCCGAGGCATTGCTGCGGATGAAAGAGATGGGGTTGAAGTTTAGTTTCGAGTGACTCGGTTCACATCAGCAGGAGGTCATTTCTGAGTGGCTGGGAATGAATCACAGACGTTGACCAAAAAGTCGTCTTGGCTCAATTCTTAACTTTCAGTATGGTTTCGCCAATGATCGGCCACTTCGGCCGACTCCCCTTGAGAGTGACATTGATGTCGAAGACTCTATCACACCAATGGATGGTGAAAGCTTGCTTGTGTTTGGCCGGTTGTGTCCTGTTTGCAGGACCAGCGCCAGGAGCTGAACCCGAAGTCATCGCACAGCAGATTCGCGAATTCCACATCCTGGTGGACGGCAAGCACCGGGGCGATCAGTCGATGACGTTTTCGCGTCGAGCGGACGGGTCCGACATGATGCAGGGCGAAGCGGAAGTCGTCATCAATCTGATCGTCTACCGTTATCGCTATGCCTCGGCCGGGACCGAAGTCTGGAAAGATGGCCGACTGATCAAACTCGTCAACGAAGCCGACTACAACGGCGACAAGTACGTGATCCAGGGGTCGGCGGTTCAGCAGAGCCTGCACTATGAGGTGAACGGTGAAAGTCAGAAGGCCCCGTCCGATATCTGGGCGGCATCTTACTGGCGCGAACCCGATGCCAAGCGAGTCGGTAAGAAGGTCCGGTTGCTGGATTCGGACAAAGGGAACCAACTGACCGCCACGATCGAGAAGCTGGATCCCGAAACGATCATGCTCGATTCAACGCCGATCAAGACCAACCACTACCACTTGGATGGCGATGTCGATGTCGATGTCTGGTATGACAAGTATGGCTTGATTGTTCGACAGGAATCGGTCGAAAGTGGCCACAAGACGCGGTTGGATCTGGTGAAGATCACCCGAGGGAAAGTGGCCGCTCAGTCAAATCCCCAGCCGCGTTAGTCCAGTCGCCGGGATTCCTGGTGCCGGTCCAGGTCCTCCGTTGCAGCCGAATGTCCGAATATCGATTCTTCGGAATTGCGACACGCCGCTCTGCAGGCCCTGATCCAGACCGACCTGATAGCCGGCATACCACTCTTCAATTCGTGGTTTGCCAGCACAAGAACGGTAGTAGGCCTGCCAGTAGCACGATGGCGGGACACTTGGTGGCAGCGGGCCACGTCCTTCCGCTAGATCGATGTAGGCCTGCACGAAACCAGCCGAAAAGTCGGCGGTGAGCTTCTGACCGCATTGGTGTCGATAGCGGGCAAGGGCGTGGATGCCACAATTCTTACCCGTTTCCCAGACGACGACATCGTCGACGCATTGAATGTACTTCGGCGTGGGAACCCAAGGGGGAATGCAGTCGCTGCAGAACAGTCCGGAATTGCAGTTGCCCCCGCGGCCCAAGGTGCATCCCGAGGCTGCCAGGCTGATCCCGATCGCGAGCATGACTGCCGATCTGCACTTCATCCGGCCACCTCCTGCTGCAGGCCAAGCCGGGGATTCCGGCTACACCGTGAGCAACAGTTCGTTTATCGGAAACGATTTCGCGGGGGTCGATGGTTTCCCCAATCGTGCCGGAAGTGCGGATTTGCATAGGTTTTCCGGTTATGGCGATCGTGGTGACAACGCGGACGGGCGCGGTCCCAAAAAGAAAGACTTCCGAAGTCGATGTGACTTCGGAAGTCTATTTGTCATCTGTCTTTCGCGAAAAAGATCTAAGCGACTTGGACGAGTTCCGTCTCAGCTTCGGCTTCTTCCGCAGCAGGAGCTCGGCCGGTCGTCTTCATTGGGATGCGGTCGTTGATGTCGTAGGCCAGGCCGAAGAAACGCAGCGTCTTGATCGACCACCAGGTTGGATCCAGTTCCCACCACTGATGTCCAGCCGGAGCGACACTGGGGTGAGCGTGATGATTGTTGTGCCAGCCTTCGCCGTACGCCCAGATCGCGACCCACCACAGGTTGCGGCTTTCATCGCGAACGTCGTAGTTGCGGTAGCCCCAGATGTGAGTGGCCGAATTAACAAACCAGGTGCCGTGGTACACCATCACGACTCGCATGCACAGGCCCCACAACAGCATGGGGACGCCACCGACGGCATACATGGCGACGCCAGAGGCGACCAGCCACAGGAAATAGGTCTTTTCGAAGAATTGCAGCATCGGATCGCCGACCAGATCCGGAATGTACTTCTTGAATTGAGCTTCCTGTTGAGCGGGCGTTCGTTTGACGAACATCCAGTTCAGGTGCGACCAGATCGCGGTGACCAGTGGTGAATGCGGATCACCTTCCTGATCGGAACGGTGATGGTGCATGCGGTGCGTCGCCGCCCAGACCAGCGGCGAACCTTCGCCCGACAGTGAACCAGCCAGCAGTGTCACAAAGCGGACTGGGGAAGCCAGCTTGAACGACTTGTGCGACAGGAAGCGGTGATAACCCAGGCAGATCCCGATGCTGGCCGTGAACCAGTGCATCACGAACGCGACGGCTAATGATTCCCAATTGAAAAAGAACGGTGCCGCCAACGCACCCGCATGCATGACAACCATCCAGGCGGTAACAATCCAGTCGATGTTGTTCAGGCGAAGACGATCAGGCAACCAGGGAGCCCAAACAGGTTCAGGCTTATTGGCAGCAGTCGCAACAGGCTTCGTGACCGGATGTTCCGGATGAGCGTGCTTGCGACCACGACGAGACGGAGTCGAGATGGACATGAAGTTCCAATCTTTGGTTTGAGTTCCCTCGGACAGCCGAAACAATCCCTTGCTTCGTTCTTGGCCATCAGGTGTGGACCACGTGATGCCAAAGGCCGGAGAACTTTATCCGAAGATCGGAATCCATGTGTCATGAGTCCGTCATGTCTCTGTCAAACTTCTGTCAAGGGCGCAAGTTGTTTCAGAGAATACGGTTGTGCCGCCGTTTTGTTAGGGAAACAGAGCGGCGCGGGTTGACCCTAGGCGGGTTCTTGGACAGCGTCCGTTCGGTCTTCCGTAGCGGCATCCGGAATGCGCTCGAAGACCAGGGGATGGTCTGACTGTGGATCGGCGACTCGCAATGAGATTTTGCCGTTCAGAACATCCGTCAGCAGGTCGCCGCAAACTTCGGCTCGCCAACCTTGAGTGAGTCGGGGCGGTTCGCCTTCTTTTTCGCCATAAGCATGCCAGCGGACCAGGTGCCGCAGGTCCGCCGTCTTGCCGATCAAGCCCATGGCGACGTTCAATTCGGCACAGCGATTGGCCAAGGCCAACCCCAGGAGTTGGCCGACCACTTGCTCGTCGTGCGACTTCTCTTCGTCGAGTGACTTCGGCAGCACTGGCAACTGGTTCTTCGGAACGGCCATCCCCTCGGCGACGCAGGCCAGCATGGCGGCGGCGGCTTTTTTGTACTCGGGGCGATTCATGTCGCGGACGGCCAGCAGATCGGCCTCGCTCGTGGGGCGGCGCTTGGCGATTTCCAGGACCAGGTCGTCTCGCAGGATCTTTCGCATCGGCCGGTTCTTCGCGGCGGCTTCGGCTTCGCGCCAGCGATAGACTTCGCGGACGACGGCCAATTCGCGAGCCGACAGGCGATGGATTCCCGGCAGTCGTTGCCAGCTTTCGGGGGCTCGTTCGGAAGCGACCTCATCGATCATTCGCTGCATCTCGGCCTGCACCCAGGTCTGTCGCTTCAGCTTGGTGAGCGACTTCTTCTGGATGTCGTAGATCTCCAGCACATGCTTCACGTCGTCGACGGCGTAGGCGATCTGGTTATCGCTGAGCGGACGCCGTCGCCAATCGGTGCGTGTTTCACGGCCGTGTGCGGTTCGTCCAAGGATCCGTTTGACGAGTGCGTCATAGCCCAAGGGAAAGCTGCGTGATCGCAGGCCTTCGGCGACCTGGACGTCCCAGACTTTGCGAGGTGCGATGTTGGCGTAGGTCAGGCAGAAGCGAACTTCTTCGCGGCCACCGTGGATGATCGTGGTGGTCTTATCGCCCGCCATCAGCTCCCACCAGGCGCTCAGATCTTGCACCTCGAAGGGATCGACCGCGACACACCGTTCGGCCGTCGCGAACTGCAGCAGGCAAAGTTCGGGGCGATAGGTGTATTCAGAAACGAACTCGGTGTCGAACGCAACGAGTTTCGATTCGCGCATATGCTGGCACAGGTCATCGAATTCGGCCTGAGTCGTGATCAGCGACGAGGTCATCGGTAGACTTTCCAGCATCCGAAACTCAGACTCGCGATCGCTCCCAGCGATTTCGAAAGTCTTGCGACAATAAACTCAGTTTTGGAGAGGTCGGTTTCCGGAAGTGACTCCGAAAACCGACCTTCCGTGCATCAGACAATCAGCTTGGCACCGTTACAGCGTGCCGCCGTAACGAGCTTCGCTTCCCAGCATTTCCTCGATACGGAGCAACTGGTTGTACTTGCAGATTCGGTCCGTCCGGCTGGCCGAACCGGTCTTGATTTGTCCGGTGTTCAGGGCGACTGCCAAGTCGGCGATCGTCGTGTCTTCGGTCTCGCCCGAACGGTGACTCATCACCGCCGTGTACTTGGCGCGATAAGCGGTCTGCACGGCATCCACGGTCTCGGTCAGCGAACCGATCTGGTTCACCTTGACCAGGATACTGTTGCCGATTCCTTCTTCGATACCGCGCTTCAGTCGCGTGGTGTTGGTGACGAACAGGTCGTCGCCCACCAGTTGAACCTTGTCGCCGATCGCAACGGTCAGCTTCTTCCAGGTCGTCCAATCGTCTTCGGCACAGCCGTCTTCGATTGAGCAGATCGGGTACTTTTCGGACCAAGTCTTCCAGATGCCGACCAGTTCGTCGCCATTGACCTTCTTGCCGTCCATCTCGTACAGGCCGGTCTTCGCATCGTAGAACTCGGTTGACGCACAGTCCAAGGCCAGCTTGATCTGTTCGCCCGGCTTATAGCCAGCCTTTTCGATCGCCTTGAGGATGACTTGGATCGCCGATTCGTTGGATTCGAGGTTTGGAGCGAAGCCCCCTTCGTCGCCAACCGCGGTGCTCATGCCCATGTCGCTCAGCACCTTCTTCAGGTGATGGAACGTCTCGACACCAGCTCGCAAACCGTCGCTGAAGTTGGTGAACCCAACTGGGACGATCATGAATTCTTGCAGATCGATGCCGTTGTTGGCATGAGCTCCACCGTTGATGATGTTCATCAGCGGGACGGGCAGCGTATTCGCACCGACACCGCCGAGATAACGGTACAGTGGCAGGAAGCTGACTTGAGCGGCAGCGCGGGCACAGGCCAGCGAGCAACCGAGGATCGCGTTCGCACCCAGGCGAGACTTGTTCGGAGTGCCGTCTGCTTCGATCATTGCCTTATCGATGGCGGCCTGATCGGTGACTTGCAGGTCGATGATGGCATCGGCCAGGTGTTCGGTGACGTTTTCAACGGCCTTGCGGACACCCTTACCGAGGTAGCGTCCCTTGTCACCATCTCGCAGTTCGCAAGCTTCGTGAGCTCCGGTGCTGGCACCGCTTGGAACGGCAGCGCGGCCAATCGTGCCGTCTTCCAGTTCTACGTCCACTTCAACGGTCGGATTGCCGCGGCTGTCCAGGATTTCCCGGGCACTTACGGCCGTGATCGCCACTGTCATCTCGGACTTTCCTTCCCACAATATTCCATGGATGCCTGGCGAGAAGACTGTCTTCGCCTCGATAACACCCGTCTTGCAGGGCGTTTTTTACCAGAATCCCGGACGATCGGCCATCAGCCGCCGCGGATTCTGGATCAGATTGTCTGTCGCCTCGCTGAAACACGGGCAATTCGTGAAATGCTTCCGAAGACTTCAGCGAGAATCTCCTTCGAAAAGATGACGGCTTCGGAATCTGGGAAGCCGTTTGAGTTCCAAATTGGATCGCTGTGGCCTACAGTTCTGCTGGTTGGAAATGATTGATTCTCTGTCGTAACTCCAATTGCACGAATGTGATCCGAATACGAGAGCGGCCATGTTTACAGGATTGATTGAAGGTCTGGGTCGTGTCGCTGCCGTGGAAACCGAAGAGGCGGGGTTGCGAGTCGTCATCGCTCCCCCCGCGCCGATGCTCGGTGGCTCGGGGCCAGATTGCTGCCAACTGGGAGACAGCGTCGCCATCAACGGCTGCTGTCTGACCGTGATCGAGATCAAACACGACTGTTGGGCGTTCCAAGCGGGAACCGAGACGCTTTCCAAAACCAATCTCGGTCGTCTGGCTGTCGGGCACTCGGTCAACCTTGAGCGATCGTTGCCTGTCAACGGGCGGCTGGGCGGGCACTTCGTTCAGGGTCACGTCGACGGCATCGGCCAGGTCGACGTCATTGATCGCGAAGGAGAATGGGTGGCAATGTGGTTCCGCGTGCCCGAGGCACTCGCTCGCTTGATGGTCCCCAAAGGTTCGGTCGCGGTGGACGGAATCAGCCTGACCGTTGTGAACGTAGAGGCAGAACGATTCAGTGTCGCTTTGATCCCGCACACGTTAAGTGTCACGACATTAGGGTCCCGCGCTGTCGGTGATCCCGTGAACATCGAGACCGACATCCTAGGCAAGTATGTTCAGAAGCTGATGGCCACGAAGACGGCTGAGGGCTGAGTGGCTCGGGCCAAGCGAAAGAATCAAGAGAAGGCGAGCCACGGATAGGTATCTAGACATCTCTGGTGCATTCGTTTTGAGATTCATTGGCCTCTGTCATGAGGCCCAACGGGCCGGAACTTTGCCCAGCCGGGGTCCTTAGGCCCCGGTACAAGACCTCTTAAAACATCTCTGAAGGCCTGAAGGGCCGGCCCATTAGTCCCTCATTTTGAAATCGGCACAGCCTCCTGAAATGTCCGGCCCTTCAGGCCTTGGGAAGTCTAATTATGGCCTAATTCCAGGGCCAAAGGGCCCTGGCTAGGCAAAGTGCCGGCCCCTTGGGCCTCAGGACAATGAACCAACCGACGATCATTCCGTTTGCTCTGAGGAAAGAGGTGTAGATACCTATGATCTTGTCGAAGAGTCCAAGATCGTGGCACCTCTGGGATTTCTTCTGATGCTGCATCAACGCGTCGCACCAAGTTTGCGACCACGGAATTCCAAACTGAGTTCCCTTGGCGGTGGAGGGATAGAGGGTTACCACGAAGGACACGAAGAGCACGAAGATGGAATTCCGCGTTCCGTTCTTTGATCCCTTCGTGCTCTTCGTGTCCTTCGTGGTGTCACCCTCACAAATTGAGCCATATGTCGCCGCGCGCCTGTCCGGCTGCTGACACAACCTGCGGTCGCTGACACAACCTCTCAATTGTACTGATGAGGAGTGTTCGCAGGTTTGCCGTCCGTTGTCAAAGGACTCATTGGCTGTGCAGGTTGAGCCGCACGGGTTGCTGGCGATTGGAGCCAAAGCGGTATCGAGCCACCGCACTCCAAGGTCGCTGCTGATCGGCGATCAATTGTGAAAGAACAATCCCGCTTGGCGGGCTTCAATCTCAGGCGATTCCGCGTTGACCAACCCTCAATCGATGAGGTCTGACTGGCACACTGGTTGTGGCTCTCTTGTGCCATAAACAGGTGACACGACCAAGCCCCTATTTCACCTATTTGGGGAATTTTCTCGCAGGTTTTTGCAGCGATGAGAGCGGCACATTTGAAGATGTCTCACCAAGGGACTGAGTCACGGAGAGGAGAACTCGTCGCCTCGAACCTTACGAAATGGCAGAATTTGTCAGTCCATGGCAGGGTTTCGGGGGTGTCTGCGATTTTGTCACCAGATGTCTAGCCAGATTTTGAGAATGACGGAATTGAACTGACACATTGATCGGCCCTCCCCAACGAAAAACGGCCACACGCGTTGACCGCTGATTTCAAGGGTCAACAGGTGTGGCCGTTGGTTACGGTCCACAGAGTTCTTCATACCACATAAGCAATCAAGGTTATGCCACTCTCGCGTGCGCGGAGCTAGATGAAGTTGCTGACTTTTGGCAAATCGTCAGCGAAAAGTCTCGGCCTCGATGGAGTCACCGTGATCGGGGGAGGCGAAGCCTGCGATCCGGACTGACAAATTTTGACACCCCAGGACAGTTTTTGACAATGGGGGACAAAACAGGCCTGTTTTTGGCGGTTTTCCTCAAAAAAGTGGCTGTTTTGTGACAGATCAATAAATCATGTCTTCTTACTATAGAGCGGCCGTGGCTGGACCAACGGGAAGCCTCCGTGGCAAGGCAATCGACGTTGATCATGGCTAAAGCAAGGTTCCGCGAAGACGCTCCAGCCCTGGCCACCCCGCAGTTTTCGGGGATTCATGAAAGGCGCTTGATTTCGAAGTTTGAATCGATCGGCCGAGAGGCAAAGTCTCGATACGTTCCAGTGTAACCTGCTAATTTGAGCACGAACTTCGTGATAAGCATGCAAAGGCTGTCGAGGTGTTCCGCATGATGATCGAGATCGGCCGCATTCAAAGGGTAGTCCAACCATTCGCCGTGAAGGTGTGGATCTCGCCTTTTCAGTGATTTGATCTCTAATTCAGAAAGGACTAGGCCAGCTTCCGCAAACGGAGTAGCCAGAGCCATCTCATTTTTAGGCTTCCACAGACTCTGCAAGCGCGACCGCAATACGGCCAATTCATTCTTCTCTTCTAGAGTGAGGTGAGACAGCCGATTGTCTTGGATCAACTCATTCAGAACAGGCATTAGTCCGTTCTGTATGATCACTTTTTTAAGTGACTCGTCTCTCCAGATCGATTTTTTCGTCGCAATCTGAGGGGCATTCGGAGATTTTTTCCACTCCCTCCATGCCTTCAGAACTTGCTCAACACCAACGGAAGCCACGGCCATTTGGTGATCAAGGTACGATTCTCTGGCGACCCACATTGAGTTCAAAGCTGGCGCGAAATTGACCTGTCCAAGTTTCCGGCAGAATCCCTCAAACAACGTTGGAAGATTTTGAAGAACCTCTATTCCGTATTGAGCGGCTTCGATCCCATCGAGTGGAAGCGTCATGATTCCGTTGTAGTGTTCGTGTTTCAGAATCTGAGAGCCGTAGTAGGTCCGTCGGATAATTGCGCCATCCCGCTTATCCCACCAATGAAAGGGGACCTTGCGTCCATTCAAAAACGAAATAAACAACTGTTCAGAAGTACCGCCAAGGTCGCGCTCGCTTGGTGGCTCATACTTGTATGCGAGCCATCCGCCATCTGAACCCTTGATCAGGACGTTGATGCCAATCAGAGAGATGCCGTCGGACAGGGGAGTGCATACGCGACGGGTTTGTGTAGACGATCCGTCACGAGCAACGAACGTCACGGCCTCCGAGGAATGATGAAGCATTCCTGTGGACCCTGAAAAGTAGAGCCGATTAGATTCCTCGGTGCTGTTGTCAAACGCCAACAAGAGGTCTCGCGCAATGTCGATAACCGCTTTTAGTGCGGTTCCCGTGTAGGTGGGGCCACTCATCGGTGGAATGTGGTCGAGATCTTCAGCATCCTGCAGTTCGCGAACAACGGACTCCGGTACTTCATGATTGACTTTTGGGAATCGATCGAGTCGAAGTCCGTAAAGCTCAATCCTAGTTCCATCATCTGTGAATGCGATCGCCTCTGGTTGATCGTAGCAATCCTGTTTGAAGCGTCCGACCCCAACGCTCTCCGAAATCGGTGGCTGATGCGAAACGGAAAGCGTCAACGAACATGTAAGGCCCGCCGCCGCACTCCATCGCAATACCCCATACGATTTCGCGTCACCGCCAATTCGATTGAGGGTAATCTCATGACTGCCATCGTCCATTTGGTCAAGCATCGGTTGCCATCTTCTTCAATTGCGCAAGTAATGGAATTAACTTTGAAACATCTTTGTGCCCAGTCGGAAGCTCCTGGTTGCGATGGATCTCATTGAGAATCCTCCGCGCAAGTCGCCGATACCGCCATGCAGTTGTGAGAGGCTCGACCGCGCTTTCAAGAAGCTCGAATGAAGCTACTTCGACGGCATCTCGATGCAAGTCACCGGAAATGTGCCCCTTTGTATGAATGCGATCGAAGTTCCTTTCTTCGCGTTCGATTCTGTCAAGAACATCCTTGACACGTTCATCAAGCTTTAATTTGTGTGCTGCCTGCTTCGCTTCGTATTCCTCTCCGAAGAACCAATAGACGATCAGGCTAATTGTAGTGAAGGCGAAACCCGATCCAGAGTTGAACAGGTTCGACAGCGGCTCGGGTCCAGAGTCCTGTGAAAGCCACCACATGGCCGATAGAACAGACAGGATGGACAAGACCCATGCAGAAATCAGACCCCACCACAATGCAATCACGAAGTAATCTCCTGGCTCACAGCACCAACACAGTCTCTTTTAGCCGCATCAACAGCCCATTCTGCAGATGGAATGTCCGACGGGCCTCGAACGATCAACCATCTCCGTGGAGATGATATTTCACGAAGTCGAGTTTCATGACTTCTTAGATTTCTTTTTTGAACCGGCGGTTTTCTTCTTCACCGCAGGTGGAACCTTTTTCCGTGTCTTAGTTGACCGATCTACGGAACGGACGGATTCACTGGCTTCTCTGGCTTTGGCGCGATCGCTCTTGATCGAATTCATTCTATCTACGTAGCCATTGATCTGTTGGCGAATTCGGAAGTACACGTCGCCGCCAGTATCTAGACCGAGTCGCCGAATCTCCATCGAGGCCAACATCGAATTCCGCTTGACGTCTTTGAGCAAACTGATCCGTGAGGATAACGTCAGTGTCGTCATCGTCGCGAAGGCGAGCCGCAAGGCCGCCGATTATTTCGGCGCGTGCAATGTCATCCGACCCGTCCTTTCTGTGCATGTGGTACCAAATCGAAGAAGTCACATTTGTGTAAATCATAATCGTGGAAAGTATCGAATATGGGATCTTTTCTCCGTGTGAAATCGCCGTTACGCGAAACCAGTAAGTCCCTTGTTCACATCCCCAATCAATTGCCATGTCATTGTGGTACTCAGGATCTTCGATTCTCGCCTGCCATTCATTTGTCACACTGGCAATCTTTTCGAGAACAGTGAAAAGTCCGTCGTCGAAGTTTGTGCGGAAATCTGCGTACATCTTATCCCTGAGAAACAGCGGAACTGTGCAGTCCTCAACAAGAATGGGCAATACGACAACACGCTTTTCGTCTAGTTCTCGCATCAATCCGCTGTTCAGTTCCTTCCTGCACCACTCGGATTTCACGGATGCACCGGACAAGACAACGAGTAGGCCGCTCGCTTCCGTAATGGCTTCCTGAATCTTAGTAATCAGGGAGTCTCCTAATCGCAGCTCCCAACGATCAAGCCAAACATGGACTTCCTGCCGAACAAGTGCCATAGCGAGCCTATCGACGAACTTTTTGTCAGCGTGTGAATAACTGATAAAGATTGGCATCGCGTTCTCGCTAAGATTATTAGTGCACCGCTCAACGCGGTTGATTAACGTCGAAATTGTGAGACACGGTACTATGCTAGCACCTTTGCCACCATCTCGCCGTGCATCTCCGTTCGTCGGAAATCTCGGCGTTGGAGGTCGTCCTTGTGTCTGTCCGCTTCAATTCATTGGTGCGAAGACGGATTGCCTTCGTTGAAAGATCAACGTCCCGGCTGCGAAGTTTGTATCCTTCTGGCCGACGCGATCGAGCAGAAGCACGGCACATCAACTTTCGCGGCAGGGTGGCCGGGTCTGGAGCGTCCTCGCGAAGGCCCGGTGGAGGTTCAAGCCGCATTGTCGGTGAATCACCGTGAGCTGTTTTGTTTCGTTTACGGCATCGGCTGCCAAGATGTGGCCTGGAGTCGATTACTTCAATATCCATCAAACGTGGATGTGTGTTGACAGACCGGGTCTTCGCGAGGACGCTCCAGACCCGGCCACCCAATTGGCTGCTCCCTCCGAGGACTTCGGATTCGTTTGTGAAACTCCAGGTTGTTGACGAGATCACTTCTCCAATCGTCATTTCTGAGGATCATCCCAAAAACGACCGAAGATCGAATTGGGATGTCTGCACAATCGGTCCCGACGAGGCGGTGAAACTAAAAACGCATTCTGAGTGCGAATTCAGTGAAATGGATTTTCGAGATCGACAGTGTCGTCCGCGTGCCTACAACGAACCGGGGCATGCTCACGAATTGACGTTCTCGTGCTTCCGTCGAATCAAGATGCTTTCCAGGGAACGAACGTGTCAGTGGATGGCTGAGAGCATTGCTGTTGCCTGCCGAGAGCTCAACCATCAGCTTTGGGCCGACGTTTTCATGCCCGAGCATGTGCATCTTGTCGTCTGCGCGCGGGAGCCTGAGTACGACACATCTCAATTGCTGGGCCGAATCAAAGAGCCGGTCAGTCGAGCAGCCGTTCCGTTTCTCAAGCGTGAATCACCCGAATGGCTGACACGAATCCGTGTCGGTGATGGCGATCGCCTGAAACATCATTTTTGGCAACCGGGACGTGGGCACGACCGCAATATCATCAAGGGAAAAACGCTACTGCACATGATCGATTACACACACCAGAATCC
Organism: Schlesneria sp.; assembly: GCA_028291515.1. Taxonomy (GTDB): domain Bacteria; phylum Planctomycetota; class Planctomycetia; order Planctomycetales; family Planctomycetaceae; genus Schlesneria. The sequence continues at coordinate 16,006 of JAQGHU010000053.1, read as the reverse complement.
GGTTCGCCGCCGATTGGTTGAGCAGGCGAGAGATTGGAAATGGTCGAGCGCAGGTTGGTATGAGGAAATCCCTCTGAATGAATTGAGGCCAGATCCGATTCCTTGGGATTGGCTCGAAGAGACAAACTAGGATCAGAGGTCGCTGGGGACTTGCGGCCGAGGACGTCCAATCGGTCGTTGGGCTATCTCGGACCAGGTCTTCGCGAAGACGCTCCAGACCGCTCCAGACCCGGCCACCCTGCCGCGACGAAGAGTTATGCTGAAGCATAACCTACGTGGCACGGGGCGAGGTTGATACGGCTTCGTCATCGGAGCTATCGTGATGTCGCGTCACTTCGCAGGACTTCAACGGTCAAATCTCTGTTTGGCAGTTCGATGGCAACGTTTCACTCCAACGCAGCTCGAATATGTGAGCTTTCGGCGCGTATCCGGCATGCCTGGTCTGAAAATCCGCATGGTTCTGAGCATCACGCTGCGTGTGAGGAGTTCCACAGAAATTACGATTCGCTCGCATTTCCTGGCGGCTTGAGAGTTGGCTTGGAAAGGCTGGCTGAACGGGATCCGCAAATCGTCGAACTCGTCATTCAGTTTTTGGAGTTTGATCCACGGTTCTTTCGCTCCGGATACATCAAAGAGAAGTTCCTTCGTCGGCTCAAACGTTGTGATCTCACGGATGCTCAGCGTCGCCGTCTCGCAAACATGATCCTACGAAGTGTGGACTCAGGAGGTCGGCGAGAGTTTAAGGGATTTTCTCGACTCGCTGTTGCTGCGCAATCCCCGATGCTCGTCGACGCTGTGACACTGCGGCAACTCTCTTCCGATCCTGAGGTCGTGCGACGCGCGAATGCCGTCATGCATGTGTGGGAGTCCAATCACTTGATCGCACCAGTCGTTGGCGAATCGAATGGGAGAATCGGAATGAGCGAGGCTACTTAACCGGCAGGGAGTGCCCCATGAAGGCGTTCTTCAGAGGCTGGCGACGGAAAGCGGGAATCATCACATTGTTGATGGCGTGCGCCAGTTCAAGCGTGTGGCTCAGGAGCTTCGTCACGACCGATTGGCTGACTGTGCCCGGTGGAAAAAGGGCCAGGGAGCCGTTGAAGATTGTCTCTTCGAGAGGCTCTGTTGCCGTGTTACCGTTGAGGTATTCAAAGCTGACAGAGGCGATGCAGACTTTCGAGCTCAGCGTACCGAAGCTGTACTCTCGGCCTGCCGTCAGTATCGAAACGCAACCAGGGATCTGGTTCACCTGGCACTGGAAGCGGTCTGGCTTTGGCTATGCCACCGAGGACTCGGGAAGATATTGGCTGTTCATGTTTCCCTACTGGTCCATCGTAGTCCCGCTGACTTTTCTCGCCGCCTACCTGATCCTCTGGAAGCCCAAACAAAAGGAGCCCCGGCGTGCGTGAATTCTTTCGACCGTAGTGGAGAAAGCTGGGTGGGGTGACGCTAGTCCTGGCGGGCCTCGTGATCGCCTTGTGGTGTCGCAGCTATTTCTATCTGGACGGCTATGAGGCGGGCCGCGAGAGAGTTGATAGAGGGGTGGAGAGGAGAGTTAGAATGCCATGCCACACGCCGTGACGGAAAAGTTATGCTGAAGCATAACCTACGGGGCTATTCGCGTTGGCACTGGTTGTTTGAAGCGGCCAACCAAGTGGCACGGCACATCGACGGAACGGCCGGCCCTTGGGCCTCAGGAAATTGCACATGGCCGAGGGCCGGGGCTTCTTTCCGTGGGGTCGTGGCTCCGGTTGGTCGACCCCAGCCACACTGCCAGCGCACGGCGAGGAAAAGTTATGCTGAAGCATAACCTACGGCGCTGCGGTTGCATTGGCACTGGTTGTCCGAAGCGGCCAACCAGTGGCACGGCACATTGACTACCGGGGGAGAGGGGCTGATCAGCTTTTACAAGGGAAGTCGTCTGGGCCGTACATCTGGCGGACTTCGCACTCGCCCTCCCAGCCTGGCCAGAGTTGCTTGTGAAGTTCCATGAACTTGATGGCCGACTTGACCGCTTCTTCCTTCGAGGTCAGTTCAAACTGGGCATAGCCGCCGACGACTTCTTTGGTCTCGGTGAAGGGCCCGTCGGTCACGATGACTTCCCCTCGCGTAATTCGGACGCGGGCGCCCAGCGCGGTGGGGCCGAGGCCTCCGCTGCCGACCATCGTGCCGGCCTTGGCCGCCTCTTCGGAGAGCTTTCCAATGGCCTCCAGGAGCGGCTTAGGGGGAAGGCCTGAAGTCTCTGCGGACTTGATGATCATCATAAAACGCATGGTCGTGACTCCTGATCGTTTTTGGCTGGCGACCCGCATCGCCGATCGAACTCGACCGGCGAACCCTTGCGGCTCTGGTTATTGTCGAATGAGGGGCCGCGAAATCGACAACGAGGGCCGTTTTTATTTCGGAATCTCAGAGAAATGGCACCCGCGGCCGCGAGAGAGTTGAGCGGAGTGAGTCGAGGAGAGTTCGAACGCCATGCCGCGCGCCGGCCGGAATTGTGGCGGCGAGCCTGGAGAGTCGTGGCTTCCGTCTGGGCGAGCCGGGGCGAACCGGGGCGAGCCGGTACGGAGAGCGGATGACGAGGATGAAGTGTCTCGTTGTAGCTGGTTAGTTGTGATCCCGACCGGGGCGAGCCCGGCGGAAATCAGGTCGTTGTCACGGAGATCTGGTCCACGAAGAACGCGATCTGAGACCAATTGTTGATCGTTGTTGCGGCCTTTCAGGCCTTGGACTTCTAAACCACGCAACCCAGGGCGGCGCTACGAGGCTGTGCCTCTCCGCTCTGCCCTGGGCTGGTATGTTGCGGCCTTTCAGGCTTTTTCCGGAACGAGAACGCCAGGCGCGGCGGGGCGAGAGAGTAGAAGAAAGGGCCCTACAGGCCACAAGAGTCAATGAGGCGACCGATTCCAGGGCCTTCGACCCTGGCTAGAGAAACTGCCGACCCTTCGGGCCTGAAAACAGGCAACTCTTCAACTCAATACCCGACCGATGAATATGAATCGGCGGGGTTAACTGAACAGCTTAGTTAGCGGCTTGCCGTCCTGGGCGACTTTGAAGGGGCGGCCTGTGGGTGAGTGCACGATTTCGTTCAGCGACAGTCCCAGGGCTGTGGCGATCGTGGCGTTGAAGTCGGCTGGGGTCACCGGATCGGTTTCGACCGAGTGTGCTGCGGCGTCGGACGAGCCGTAGAACTGACCACCCTTGATGCCGCCTCCCGCCATGAACGACGAGAATACGGCAGGATGGTGATCGCGACCGACGTTGTAGTTCAGTTCCGGCGAACGGCCGAACTCCGTCGCAAGCACGACCAACGTCTGATCGAGCAAACCGCGATCTTTCAGGTCCTTCAGCAGGTTGCTGATCGCACGATCCATGATGTTACAACGATTGGGGAGTGCGCCGCCGTTGTAGATGTTGGCGTGCATGTCCCAACCGCCGCAGTTGACTTCGACGCACGAGACATTGTTCTCAATTAAACGGCGAGCCAGCAAACAACCCTGGCCGAACGAATCACGACCATAGCGATCGCGGTCTTCGTTCTTTTCTTCGTTCAGGTTGAAGGCCTTCAGTTCACTGCTGGCCAGCAGCGAGACGGCTTCGGTGTAGAAGTCGGTGTAGGCTTGAACCTTTTGTTGCTTGACCCGGCCGCGGAATTTCTTATCGAACCCGTCGATCAGCGCCAGACGCTTCTCGAACGACGAATCCGTCAGGTATTCCGGAGCCTTGGTGTTTTCCAGGCCGCGATTCGGATCACCGATTGGCAATGGACTGAACGTGGGGTCGAAAAATCCAGCCGAAGGATGACGCGGTGGAGCACCAATCAGCACGGTGTCGGGCAGCGACTTGCTTTGACGTCCGCGGAACTTCTGCATCCAGGGACCGATCGTGGGATGACGCTCGGTGGCGATCGCCTGGTAGCTGGTTCGCATCCAGTACTCAGCGGCTTCGTGATCGGCTGTCTGCGTGGTCAACGATCGCACGACGGCAAGTTTGTCGAACTGTTGAGCGAGTCCGGGCAGGAATTCGCTGATCTGGATTCCGGGGACGTTCGTGTCGATCGCTCGCGTCTGCCCCTGGTTCTTGTGACCAGGCTTCAGGTCGAACGTGTCCAGATGAGACATGGCTCCTGCCATGTACAAATAGATCAGTCGCTTGGCTTTTCCCGGTCCATAAACCGGCGCAGCCGCCGCAGCGGCTGGTTCGGCTGAGATCGAAGGACGGCCCAGCGCCGAAAACACCGTCACGCCCAACAGCGACTTGGCCGCGTATTCGACAAACCGCCGACGATCCAACCCCGGCTGCTCGGCTATAAGGTCTCGCATGATGACTCCAATATTCTGCGTGGGCAGATGTAGATCGCCGCGAATGCCTGTGATTGCACCGCAGACGGGATTGGTTTACTGAATGAACAGAAATTCTCGCGTGTTGACGAGCGACCAGATGACGTTTCCAAATCCGGCCGGGCCGTTTCTTTTGACCTCTTCGACCGCCAAGGCCAGCTCGTCGGCATCCGGTTCGCGGGTGAGGATCGTTTCGAAGATGATCTTCGTCGCGTCGTTCACGTTCTTCTGCTTCACGACGTTGAGGTAAATCGTGGAATTCTTTTCCAGCAGCATGTGCGTGATCGGACCATTGAACATGAACAGCACTTGCGGCACCGATCCTGTCGACGACGATGACGAAATCAATTCTCGATCCGACTGACCGAACGAACGCAAGAAGTGATTTGCTGGAACTGGAGACGGCAGTTCGGATGCACGAGCCAGCACGATCCCCTTGTACGTGTACTTCTGCTGACGCTTTGAGTTGACGCCGTTATCAATTTCGGAGCCCTTTGATTCTGCATCCAGAACTTTCTTGGCCGAAACCGTGTCGAGGTTGAAACCAATCACGTCGGTGCGAACTTTGGCGGGGAGTTCGCGGAACTCGTCAGGGTCGACCACGGCCAATGTCAGGAACGAATCCCAAACTTGTTCGGCACTCATGCGTCGCAGCATGGGGCCAGGGAAGTGATAAGGGGCACCGAGCGGAATTTCGTCCACGCAGACTTGTCGCTGGTATGTTTCTGTGTTCAGCAGGACGCGCAGATACTCTTTCATATCGAAGTTCAGCCGTTTCATTTCGGCTTCCAGGTAGTCCATCAAGGCCGGGTTCTCGGCGACGGTGTCATCCATCATGTCGTCGACGGGTTCGATCTGGCCGACACCGAAGACTTGTTTCCACAATCGGTTCGCGATGACTTTGGCGAAGCGCGGATTGTCTGAAGCGGTACACCAGCGGGCGAATCCCTGACGAGGGGTCTCGCCGGGTTTCAGCGATACCTGGGAGCCGAAAAGCGTTCGCGGAGCCACCGTTTCGTTCGGCTTGGCGTTGTCATAGGTGTAATTTGCAGGGAGCTGGATCTTGCGATCCACCTGATCGTTGACGATCTGCATGTTGACGCCGATCATCCGTTCGAAGCGGTAGTAATTGTTCCGGCGATCTTCTTCTTCCTGTTCGATGTCGGCAAAGTCCGCCTGCAGGCGTTCATGCGGGTTGGAGTTCCAGTATCGCTTGTCGCCCCCATGGGTGTTTTGCTGCGTTCCAAATGTGAACGCGGCCATTTCATAGAACTCTTTCTGCGTCCAGCGATCGAATGGATGGTTGTGGCATTGGGCACAGCCAATCCGCGTTCCCAGGAAGATACGGACGGTGTTGTTCATGACGTCCAGCGGCATATTGGGGTCGCGCTGGAAGTATCCCGTGGCTGGGTTTTCCCAGACGCGACCGGAGGCCGTCAGCATTTCGTAAACCAGCTTGTCCCAGGGCTTGTTTTCGGCCAGCGATTGCTTGATCCACTGCCGGTACGGCTCGCCACGGACATTTCCGCTCAGGTTGTCGGTGTATCGCAGGACGTCAGCCCAATAGTTGAAGAAGTTGCCGGCGTAGGCAGGGCTATTGAGCAGTTCGTCGATCAATTCCGCTCGCTTGTTCGCAGAATTGTTATTGCGGAATTTCTTCACATGCTGATACGACGGGATCGTGCCCGTGACATCGAGATAGACTCGCCGCAAGAACTGCTCATCGGGCGTCTTGGGAAGCGGAGTGACATCGAACTTCTTGTAGTTCGCCTGGACCAGCTTGTCGATCTCGGCGGCGGACTTCAGGGCTTCCTTCAGCTTCGCTGGGGATACCTCTTTAGAACTCACGGTAAACCGTGGGGTCGGGTCTTCCGGCTTCTTGGCATTCGACGCCGGCTTTGGCGGTGGCGTCGGTTGCAGTTCCGCGACCTTGTCCTGATCCGCTTTCGCTTCCTTGGCCTTCTTCAGCTTCTGATACGCAGCCGCTCGGCCTTTGTAGGCGTTGACGAGTTTGGGGTCGGATTCGATAGCCTTTGTGAAATCGGCGACGGCTTCGTCCAGATTCTTGCGGTTCGTTTGAGCGTACCCTCGCAGGCAATACGCTGCGGCGAAGCCGTCCTTCAATTTGATGGCCTGGTCCAGGTCATCCATCGACAGGTCATATTTCTTTTGATCGACACTCAGCATGGCTCGGTGGTAATACGCACGAGCGAATGACGGATTCGATTTGGTCAAACCATCGAGTTCCGAAACCATCTTGGGGAGGTTGCGAGCCATGCCGTACAAACAGGCGCGATCGCAAATGGCGTCGGCAAAATCGGGCTTGGTGCTGATGGCCTTGTCCAAGTCTTCCAGCGCTTTCGGGAACTCGCCCTTGGCCGCGACGACAGCCGCGCGACGCTGGTAAGCGACGGCCAACTTGGACTGCAGTTCGATCGCCTTGGTTTGATCCTTCATCGCCTGATCGACATTGTTTTTGAAGAAGTAGGCCAGGCCACGCGTGCTGTAGGCGTCGGCAAAATCTTCTTTGGCCCGAATCGCTGCGTCAGCACTGCCGATCGCCTTGTCGTACTGTCCGCGTCCGATATACGCCAAAGCGCGGTTGTTATGCGCTTCGAAGTGGTCGCCCTTTTCGAGCAATGCGAACCACGCATTGTCGATCGCGGGCAGGAACTTGTCCTTGCGGTAGTACGACACCGACAGGTTGGAAAAGGCGTCGGCTCGAATATCACGCGTCGTGAGATCGCTCGACGGCTTGGAGCTGGCCTTCGTCAGGTCCTTGATGGCGGCGTCATAGTCACCCTTTCCGTTCAGGGCGATTCCGCGCATCAGCAGCGCGATCACGTTTTCAGCATCGCCGTTCAGAATTACCGTGGTCTCGGCGATGACGGCATCCCATTCACCCTTTTCGAGCTTCGCGCGGCCGCCGGGGACCACAGCGTCTATCCGTGGTTCTTTTTCCGATTTTGGCGGTGGTGGCGGAGCATCTGCCGCATAGGCCATCGCACCCAGGCAGCACGTTAACGCCGTTACGAAACTGAACAGAGAAAGCCGATTTCCACAGACCAATCCAGTCGCGATACGAATCACGTTGAAGATCCTTCGATATGCCGAGCGGTCGAGTGACAAGAGGAGTCATTCACCAAGAGTTGAATCTGGAGCAACCCATGATGCTACGGCCCACCAACAACACTGTCGAGCATCGAATCTGAAGTGACCTACAGTTCCTCAAATCTTCAGAATCTGAGGAGAGCGTGGTGTCATCCACCTCTTGCTCACAAAACTGCGTACAGTATGACGACGCCCTCGGGTATCAAATCTCGAGACCACATGATGCTCGGTCTCCGAGAAATCAGGGATTGCATCTATTGATGGCGCGGACTATCCACATCCCCTTAACGAGGTCGCAAATCTCGCTATTTCTTGGAAAGCAGCGGGCATTGGATTTCAAACTGGTGGTCGCGGGGTGCCTTAACAAGTTTGGTGCCGGGGCAGAGTTCTTCTGTTTTGGGATCGAACGTGAAGACTCGGATACGATTCTCAGTGGGTTGGAATCTGTAGAGCCGGAGCCAGCCGGTGCTGTAATCCTGCATGAACTCGTGGATGACGTTGCCGTGATCTCCTGCCGTGGCGGCGTGGTAGGCTTGCGTGCGGCTTTGGTCGCCGGAGAAGACCGCGATCAGGTGCGGATGCCGGCGATAGCATTTCTCCCACAGCTGCTGCGGCGAGTTGCCGCGAGTGCCGTGGATCTTGACCCATTCCATGCGACCCTTTTCACCCGTGACATACTCGTCGTCCGTTTTCGGCTTGAGGCGAGGGCCCCAGCCCATATGGCACGTAATCAGCGCGCGTCGGTCCTTGTGTTGGTCGAGAATCTCGTTGGCCCACTTGACGACATCGTCCGGCGCATTGCATTCCAAATGCAGAAAGACAAACGGTAGACCACCCGCAGTGAAGAGTTGATAGCTGTTCGCATTGTTGCCGGAAATCTGGGGACGGTCTTCGGAACCTGGGAAGCAGCCTCCATACCAACTGAATTTCTCGAACCGGGATTGCGGGAAATACTCCTGGAACAACGACGAGTCCCCCTTGGTCGTCATGTCGTGGTTTCCGACAGAGATGCCGTAGGGGACCTTGTCATGAATCGCATCCATGCATTCTCGGGCGACCTTCCACTGCCGGCGGTCGTTGATGTCGACGATGTCACCGACATGGCTGACGAAGGCGATCTTCTGCCGGCCCAGGTTGTCGACGATCCACTTCGTATGCGCGGCGAAGATGGGATTGGTTACCGGGTCGTGATTGTCCGCGGAGCCCCCTTTGATCCCTTCCCCTTTGTAGGCCTGGGTGTCGGGAATCAGCACGATGCTAAAGGAACCATCTGGTGTTGAATCCAGCGTCTCTGCCGTCGCAGCAGGACGCGGCAGCAAGAGCCCGGCGAGGATCAAACCGACGGTGAATGATGCCTGAAAGTTCATGTTCTCTCTTCAGAAAAATGGTGTGTACATCTGTCAGGGTTGCCGGGCGGCTCGCTTCGCTGAGCGACGCCAAACTCGGTGATGTTCATTCCGTCAAATCAAAGCAGAAATTGTTATTGAGGCCGGCCTCGACATCCGCGGTCAGCCCGCTTTCGTCCGGCGTGGCGTATGGCGGAGGAAGCAGTTGATGCTCGATCTCCTTATCATCGAAATAACACTTTTTGACGATGACTCGATAAGCACCCGGTGCGGCACCGTCTTCCGGGAGATAAGTCTGCAATTGGAAGTTTCCCTTCGCGTCGGTCACGCCCATGGCGGCATGGGAATGAGCTTGCGGCACAAAGACGACGGTGGCCCCCTCCACCGGATTGTTCTGGAAGGTGACCTTGCCGAAGACCTTGAACAACTCGGGTCGTCTGGGAATCTTGCCCTTCCCGCATCCCGACAAGAGCAGCGCTGCCAAGCCCCAGACAGCCGCCATCGAACTCAATCTCATAATATCCCCCCCCAGATCCGTGCTTCCACGACATTGACGTCGCGGCCTCTCAGAATTCCCCGACGGCCTCGGACCCCGAGATCGTGCCCAACGCTCCCCACACGCCAAAGGGGGACGGCCCGATCGTCACGTCGCCACTGTGGCCCATGTTGCCGGTGTCGATGTTCTCGCTGACAAACCGGACGGCCCCGTCCGCCATCAGGACGTTCGTCCCTCCGGGGTGGTAGCTGCTGGTGGACGCCACGCCGTCGGAGTAATCGTTGCCGGTCGAAGTACACGCGGGTGAGTTTGGCGGCGTAATCGTGTTGAACCCTGTATAGATGAATGCCCCCTGGGCCCAGCCATTGCCGCGCAATGCTTTGTTCGTCCCGGTGGACAACGTCCCGGTGCTGCGACTCCCTTGTGCCAGACACGTAATCGGCGAGCCCGTGATCGTGGAGCGAGCCAACGCGGCTCCGCCGAAGTAACCGCTTGCATTGGGGCCGGTCGCGATTTCGCCCATCGCGATGGTATTGCTGGTTCCGTCCGTGATCGACGCAATGGGCCGACACGACTGGAATGAGACGAAACCGCGCATGTTGAAGCGTGTCAGCGGCCGCTGTGTGGCAGGCGAAGTTTCTCCGGCGGAAATCCCCGTGACACGATCTCCCCAACAGAAGGCGTAGTTCGTCGGCCCGCCGTAGACAGTGCCGAGCGGCAGCGACGACGGACACATCAGTACCGACAGCTTGGTCTGGAACGGTGTGTAATTCATGTTGGCGGCACCGGTCGATGTGGAGATCGAGGCGTCCGGCGGACACGGTCCAAACGCAGGGTATGTGGTACCGCCGATGGTTTGCGGTGAGGCGATCGCACCATAGAGCGGCCCCTGATCGAGATATCCCAACAGCCCGATAAAGCCGCTGGCGTGGTCGTTGTTCGTATTCGCAGTATCAGTTGCGGTGGGATGGCCTGTCTCGTCCGGATGCCCGGTTCCTCCACGGCCGTAGGGAAAGACGTTATATGTCCCCAGGTAATTATGCAGCGCCAGACCCAATTGCTTCAGACTGTTCTTGCACTGCGTCCGCCGCGCCGCCTCGCGCGCTTGCTGCACAGCCGGCAACAGCAGCGCGATCAGGACCGCAATGATGGCGATCACGACGAGCAGTTCGATCAACGTAAAGCCTCGACGCGATAGATTGGAATTGCCAGGCATAGTCTCTCTCCGAAAATGGTGGGATGGCTTGGCCGTCGCGACACAAGCCCGGTGTTAACATGCAATAAAAAACTGGCCCGTCCAATCTGCACTGTTCTTCAAGGCCGCCGCCGTCACGGTGAACCAGCGACGGGGGCTGCCAAAGCCACTTCCGATGGTGTGCCATGCCGCACCAGGATGCGCATCTCGTCACCGGCGCCACTGGCCTGCAAAGTAAATGTCAACGTCTTGCCGTCAGGACTGATCGTGACCCGATCCGATCCTTCATCGCTCCCTCGGGACCGATTCGCATGCTCTTTCCAATCGGCCGCGAACTCGGGTCGAGCCATCGCTTCATCCGTCGCGCTCAGAGCATCCGTCGTCGTCAACGCGGCGACAATTTCTCGGCGAAACGTCACTGAACCGGTGATCACCAGCGGCGTTTTGGTTGGCGCTCTCGCGCGAAGGAAGTAAGAATCCACCGAAAAGGAAGCCTGTTCGCCCGGCTGGGGCGATTCTGGAACGACCTTCGAGATGAAGGGTGCATTAGTCCCTGGATTTCCCTTAGCATCGGTCAACAGAAGCTGCTTCGGATCATCGCCTCGCTTGACGAAGATGTATTGACGTTCCGGATAAATTTGCGCTAAGGACGAAGGAAATTTGCCGGCCTCCGATGGAAGAGGAGCCTCCATCGCGACGAACTCCGCTTCTCCGCGGACGACCACGATCCCCGTATGATATTCCACGATCTGCGACAGTGATTTCGGCAAGCCTTCCAGCGGCACAAACGATCCAGAGCTAGGTTCCATCCGCACCCCGGCACCTCGATCGAGCCGCGCCAACTTTCTTTCCTCGTGGGTCGAGCCCAATTCACACTCGACGACCCCAGTCAGCACGGAGACTTGAGTGTTGCCCGACGCGGCATCCACGGCGAACTCGGTCCCCAGGTCGCGGACGATGCCGCCGGGAACATCTAAGACAAAGCCAACCGCCTCAGGAGGGACGAACCCGACCGCGCGGCCGGCCTTCAGCCTCGCAGCCAACGGTGCTCCCACAACGAGGTGCGCCGGCCCCTGCAGCACCAGCCGCGCCCCGCCGGTGAACGTCAATTCCAGGAACGATTGGTCATCCTCTAATCGCAATTCATCATTCGCGAGCAATGCTGTGCCGATGCGAAGCCCATGCGTCGCGACCGCATCTCGGATCACTTCCACCGCGATGTTTTTCCCTGGCTGCGTGTAGAGATCGGTCACCACGGCGACGGCCAGGGCCTTGACGGTGGAGGGCACCGCCGCCAACTTGGGCGAACCGGCAGATGGCAGACAGAGGAACCCGACGCCGAGCAGCAACATGGCCGTCACCGTCAGGGCTGCCCCGACGCCGACGCGCTGCCAACTGGACCGGCGCGATGTCCGTTCTTCGGCTTCGAGCACCCGAGTGAGCAGGATGTCAGCCGATTCTTCCAGGTCTCCCTCGCCTGTGAACGCCAGCGAAGCCAGCATGTCGCCGTATTCAATAAAGATGCGCCGCGCCTGCTCGCTGTTCCGCAACTGATCCTTCAGCCACAGCGCGTCCGACTCGGTCAGCACGTTCGCGTGCCAGCCGTCGATGGCGGCCAACAGTTCCTGTTGCTTCGGTGGGCGTTCCGCTCGCATCAGAGCACCCCCAAGTTCTGGCTGATACAGCGGAACAAGGCCAATCGAGCTCGTCGCAACGCCTGGTAGATCGCGGCAGACGTGCGGCCGGTTCGTCGAGACAACTCCTCGACCGACTCGCCGTGCTGGTAATAATCGTTGATCAATCTCCAATCGGCAGCAGGTAGCTTGGTCAGGCACTCAGCCAACTGAGCACGACGAAGCTCCAGGATTTCATGAATCCCTCCCTGCATCGCCCCCAACTGATCGATCAGGTCGTCGTCCAGCGCCAGGTAATGCGGCCGTTTCTTGCGGTTATGATTCTTAGCGACGCGACGAACAAACCCCCGCGCCCATCGTGAGAAATTTCCATCGCGACCAAACTCGTCGAACTTGCGCCACATCAGCAGGCTGACTTCCTGCACGCAGTCTTCCGCATCAGCCAGATTGGGCACCAACGTCTGAGCGTACGAGTAAATCGACCGATATGAGCGCGCGAGCAGCCGAATGAACTCCTCTTCGTTCCCCTCGTCGCCGGAACTGCGGACAGCGCGCGTCGGTGTCGGGGGACGAGGGTCTCCAGCGGTTTCGTAGGGCGAGAAAATCTGAGGCATGGTAATTCGTCAGGCAGGTCGGTCTGGGCCACTGGCTGCGATCCAGTCGAAGCCAGCGTTCACGGGGCGAGGGAGTGTTTGCACACCCCAAGGGAATGTTCAGGAAAATGACCGTTCGGTCACCATCCCTGCCCTATAGTTGTGGCCACCCGGAAACATCTGACAGAGATTTTTCGCTTTAGCCCGATTTCTCACGATTAACAGGAATACGTTAATCGTCGGCACATGAGTCCTTAACACAGCCTTCACAACCCCCGAAAAACCACATCAAAAATTACAATTCTCGCGTCTCACATGGCCCCTTGTCTTAGAGGCATTCAGCTCGAATTGCACCGACTCAACTGGATATGAAGTCACCTTGATGACTCGGGAAGCGGATGACGAAATCGATCTGTGCGGAGAGTTGTCCGAAGATCTACGTTAGAGACGACGTGCGATTTCCAAGTCAGATGGTCGACAGTCGCCCACTTGTGCTGGGCCGTGCGACGTCGAATTCAGGAATCATCTGGATCTGTTCAGGCTTTGCTCTTCAGCATTCTTCGCGGTGGTGACTTCGGACACCGGACTGGCCTTGTGCGCATGGGTTTATGTCGATTCGGATCCAGCTGAGGCGTTCGATCGGTTTCAGCAGTCAGCCAAGAGAGTCCTGCCTTCTCCTCATTCGGTTTCGACGGATTGGCATGCTTTGGCATCTAACTTGCCAACCAATCCGGTGCGGCCTTGATACGAATAACGATTAATGAGGGAAGGATCGAAATGAGCCATTTAGCCAGGACAGTGACTGCCGGTTTGTTGAGTACCGCGATTGTCGGTGTCGCTTATGCCCAAGCGTCCCAGACAGAGACGCCAGTACAGCCCAATCCTCCGAAGCCAGGAGTTCAAATCCAAGCTCCCGGGGTGAACATTCAGACCCCCGCTGCGGGTGCAGCTGTTCAAACGCCCGGTGTGAGAATTCAGGCACCCGGCGTGAATCTGCAAGTCCCGATTGCCCGCGCCCAAATTGGTGCTCCTGCGGGTGCTAGCGATGATGGCGTCGGCGAAGCGGGTTACTACTCACGTAATCCCTGGTTCAGCAATCCCAGCGTTCGCGAAGAACTGAAGCTGAACGATGATCAGTACAACGCCCTGAACCGAAATTATGAACAGGCTTGGGTCGAGTACAACAAGAATCGCACCGTGGTCGACAGCAGCCTGAGCCTGCAGAAGCAAGCTCAGCGCGAGGCGGCCTTGAGACAGAGTTTCAACAGGCAATTCTCACCGGCCGTCGATGCGACCATCACCGACCAGGCCGCTCGGGATCGATACTACCAATTGCACAATCAATATCGGGGTTACAGTGCCTTCCAGGATCCCACGATTCAGGAACAATTGCAGCTGACTCCCGAACAGCAGCAGAAGCTCGATCAATACAACGCTGACTGGGCTAAGCAGACGGCCAACTGGCGAACTGATTATCCGGCCAAGCGAGAAACCGTTGCCAAGCAAATGCGAGAAGCTCGCCAGGCCGCTCGCAAGAATATCGATAGCACGTTGACTCCAGCCCAGCGCGCTCGTTGGAATGCGATCACGGGACAGCCGTACGAGTTCCACTCGGACGTCTACTTTCCGGGGCAGACGACTACCACTCTGAAGCCAGTTACTCCGTAATACTTGACGGTGCGAAACGCCGTTCTGTCGTTAAGCTGCCGAAGGTGCTAGCCTTCGGCAGCTTGCGTTCTTTGGTAGTATCAAGGCGATGCTTCCATCTTCTCACCGATCTCTACTAACGTGGTAAGTACGACCGACCGATTGGCGAGGCTAAGATTCAAAGCGAAAGAATTTTGAAACACAGAGGCACAGAGGTTACAGAGAAAGCACGGGTCACCGTGATTCCGCTCTCCTTCCGTCCTTTCCATGACCTCTGTGCCTCTGTGTTTCAAAATTCTTTCCGTTTCTGTGGTGCCTCGAGTGCATCGCGCTCCCACATCGACTCTCTGGATTGCCGCCTGCGCGGGAATGACATTTGAATGGGCTTCCGCCCGCATGGACAATGCACCGGGCGTGAATAGTCCAGACTAGACATCCCGAAGCTGTAGTTTCATGATGCGGCTTCATGTCAACTGCCAACAATCGATTGACGTGGCCCTCTCGCGTGTCACACACCGCAACTGCTCAACTTAAGAGTACATTCGAACCATGAGACATTTCGCATGGCTGATTGCATCGCTGGTGTCTATCTTATGCCTCACAGACAATGCGAGTGCTCAGGGAGATGCAAGGGGTGTAAACCAGAAAAGCGATTTGATTTATGGCCGACGATCTGACATGGCGCTGACGCTGGATGTCTTCACACCAGCGTCACCGAATGGCATCGGAATCATTCATCTGGCGAATGGTGGCTGGCATAAAGCTCACTATGAACCGAGTATTTTCGCTGAACTGCTGAAGCGAGGTTACACCGTCTTCCGAGTGCTGTTGCCGAGCGAACCGAAGTTCACGATCGTGGAACAGGCCGTTGATCTGCAGCGCGCTGTGCGATTCATCCGGTACCATGCGAAAAGCTATGACGTGGACCCCGACCGGCTGGGCATCACAGGAGCTTCGTCAGGCGGGCACATGTCGATGTTGCAGGCGAACGCGGGTAATGATGGAAACCCGGAAGCGGCTGATCCTGTTGATCGAACCTCCAGCCGAATCCAGGCGGTCGCCTGCTTCTTTCCGTTGACCGACTTCTTGAACTATGGCGGGCCGGGTTTGGTGCAAGGAGGCGATCTGGGACCGCTGGCTTATCATCGAGCGTCGTTCGATTTTCACGAGTTCGATTCGCAGACGCGGACGTATGTGAAGGTGATCGATGACGCCAAGCGAAAGGAACTGTTGAAGCAGATCTCTCCGATCACCTACGTCACGAAGGAGAGTCCGCCGACGTTCATCATTCACGGCGATAAGGATCTGGTGGTTCCGCTGCAGCAATCCGAAGTGATCGTCGCCAAGCTTCAAGAGGCGGGCGTCCCTGTGGAGTTGATGATCAAGAAAGACGGCGGGCATCCGTGGCCAGACTTCTGGGGCGTCGATGGACCTAAGCTCGCCGATTGGTTCGATAAGCACCTGCGGGGTAAGTAACCGTTCGAAGTCTTTCTGATCTTCTTCGGCTTTAAGTAGCCTTCTCGCTCCGAGGCTGTCAGTTTTTCGAAAACCGCCAAAACGGGGATGAAGTTTATATCGGACCACCCCGTTTGCGTCGATTCTGAGCGATCCTACGAGGTCGTTTTTTGGAAGTGACATCAACTT
>JAQGHU010000037.1 GCA_028291515.1 Schlesneria sp. | reverse complement strand
CATGCGACCGCAGGTTGTGTCATGAGACCGCAGGTTGTGTCATGCGACCGCAGGTTGTGTCATGCGACCGCAGGTTGTGTCATGCGACCGCAGGTTGTGTCATGCGACCGGACAGGCGCGCGGGTGGGGTGGCATTGCTCGCCGCCACAAAGTCAATGGGTTGTGCCACTGCTTGGCCGCTTTGGGACCACGAAGGACACGAAGAGCACGAAGGGGTCAGAGAACGGAACGCGGAATTCCATCTTCGCGCTCTTCGTGTCCTTCGTGGTAGCTCTCTATCCTCTTCACCGCCGAGGGAACTCCGTTTGGAATTCCGTTCTCACAAACTTGGTGCGACGCGTTGACGCCGCATCCGAAGAAATCCCAGAGGTGCCACAACCTCGGAGCTTCGACGATGCTTTGGGAAGGGTGTGGTCTTGGCTTTCCCCCCTACGCCCTTCGAAGACTCCGGGCCGTGCCACCCGCGGGAGGTTGTGTCATGCAGCACGAGAGCGAGGGAGTTGCCTTGTCGGGAGCGTGCAGTCTGCGAAACGCTCCAACGACGACGGATGGCGTGTTCCGAAGATTCCACACGTCCTACCCCGCTGTACCCGATCCCCTCTTCAGGGTTGTGTCATGCGGGGCGCCAAGATTCTATCACACAAGGTCGCGAGGATTCAGCGCGATCCTCGGCGTGGATTACGGCTGATTCTTCGACGGGATCAACTGGCGTTCGCGTTGCTTGCGAAGCTGTTCAATCTGCAGTTCGGTGTCCTGATTCCAGCGGATGCCGTCCAATTGGAAATTAGCCAGGTCTCGCAGGACCGGGTCTTTGTCCGAGGCGGCGACTTCGCGATAGGCTTCCACGGCGCCCTTCCATTGAGACCGCTTGCGCAGGCAGGTGGCGATCAGATACTTGACCATCAATCGGTTGTCGTCGCCGACGGCGACTTTGCGGAACGCTTGCTCGGCCTTCACGTATTCACCGGCTCGAAACAGGGACTTGCCGAGAGCAAACTGGTCGACGGCGGAATCGGTCACGGTGGGAACAGAAATCGCCTCGGGCCTCGTCGAGAGGACCAGCTTGGGACGTTCGGGCTGTTCAACCTTTTTCGTCAGGCCTTGTGTCGCCAGCTTCGTCAGGATGTCGAGCATCTCTTGTCGCTGGCGGATCATCGTGCGATCGGCGTCGGCTTCGGCAGCGCGAGCATTGCGAGCGACCTCTTCGCTGAGCGAATGAAACGACCGCAGATCGGATCGTAGCGCATCCAGTTCCCCTTCCAGTGTCTCGCCCGCGTTGTTGAAACTGCCGGAACGACCGGAGATACCGGGTGCCGGCGGCGAAGAGAGGGGCACGGCAGGCAATGGAACCGCATTTAATTCGGGAGCGGCCTGCATTGGCGACGAGGGGATAAATGATTGCGAAGGGATATAGTCCTGCGCGAATAGCGTCGGGGCGAGCACCAGCGAAGCCAGAGTTACCAATCCGTGGAATCTCATATCTTAATGTCCGTGACTAGAGTCTGCCTTCTTTGGTTCCGCTTCGTGACCGATCGATTCTTCCTGCAGGACATCATTATCCGTGGGCAGGAAATAGGTCCCCAGCGTCACGACGACAAGTTGTCGATCGGGTGATTTCAAAGCCGTCATCGATTCATGCGACGCACAAGAAACTAACCGCAATCGCGCACCAGCAAGGCCGCGTGATTCCAAGGCGACTTTGACCGCCAACGCACGACGAAATGCGAGGTCGTGCCCGCCGGCCGCATCGCGATGCGCCTCTTCCTGCGAGCAGTGTCCCTGAATCACGATCATGCGATAGTGATGACGTACGATCTCGGCAATCTCATCCAGATCCGCGTTCGCTGACTTGGGGATCACGTCGGAATTGCGGCCGAACCGAACGGGCTTGCCCACATTCGACTGAGCCTTCACCCACGTATCGCGTTCTTTGTTGGGAGCCCCTTTGATCGCGGCTGACATCCATCGCTGGCCGCTATACGAATGGCCGCTCGCCCCTTTTTGCGTCAAGACCTGCAACACGGCGATATCGAGCGGATCTTTGGAATCGGGCCGAGGCGTATAGCCGAAGCCAAGCTTGACCGAGGCAAGGATCTTCAGCAGGTCTTCATCGGAAGCGGTCTTTTGCGAGCCTTGGCACAACAGGAGCACGAAGAAGCTCATCAGCAGAATCACCATGTCGGCGAAGCTGACGATCCACATGGGTGCGTGACCGCCCCCTTCTTCGTGGCCGCCCTTCTTTCCTGGTCCGCCGTGGCCCGACATTCATCCTGCCCTTCTGTGACTGCGTCCCGTCATCCGATCAACCTCTTCAGGCGGCTTGTTCGATCCTGGTCGCTGTGCGACCGTCCAGGAAGCTGAGCAGCGTCTGTTTCAATTCGGTCGGAGAATGCCCCGCGGCAATCCCCATGATTCCCTGCAAGTACAACTCTTTCAGCATCGCTTCCTGGTTGGCGCGAATCCCCAACTTATCCGCCAGGGGCAGACACAGCATGTTGGCGAACAGCGATCCGTACAGCGTTCCCAGCAACGCCACCGACAGACCACCACCGATCGCCGCGATGTCGCTACCCATGTTCTGGAACATCACCACCTGACCGATGATCGTCGCCGTCAAACCAAAGGCAGGGGCATAGTTCCCCATGACTGCGAACACCTTCTTACCCAGCGAATGACGTTCGCTTTGTGAGAACAGTTCCAATCGCAGGCTGCTTTCTACCGCTTCGTGGTCCTGACCGTCGATCACCATCCTTAAGCCTTTGGCCAGGAACGGTTCCGAAACTTCATCCAGGCGACCTTCCAAAGCCAGCACGCCGTCTTTACGAGCGACCGCGGCGAAGTCGACCATCTGCAACAGGGCTGCCGTCAGCGAAGTCTCTCGATAGAAAATGCACTTCCCCAGGACGCTAAAGGTACCCAGGAAGTTCTTCATCGGCATACTCATCATCGTCGCGCAGGCCGAACCCACGATCACCAGCAACACACCTTCCGTGCTATAAAAGCCCATCAGGTGACCGTGCGTCTGGTGGTACATGGCACCGACGATAATCGCCACTGCCGCTACAAATCCGATGATCGTTGCAAAGTCCATGTCACACGTTTCCACAGTCAGATCGGCGCATCACTCCGTCGTCTCTCTCATCGAACGTTTTGGCCAAACCTTGCCATCTTCCATGGCTGCCAAACGTGGGAGTTGGCGTAAAGACTGTCGCGAAATCGGACTTCACCGCATGTAACGAATTTTCTTCCAAAGTGGGGTTTGCTTCGTAGGATTGGCGGGGGGAGCTTCATAGCCAGCCGGCATGATTTGATTAGGAATCGCCTGCAGTTGAGGTGGTGCCATCGGTGCCTGCATCTGGGGAGGCATCCCCATTCCGGGCATGCCCTGGCCCGGCATCGGCATACCGGCATCCGGCGGCATCAGCGAACTGGCAATCTGCTCGCAGACAAATCGCTGATAAACATCGGGCGATTCCAACGGGCGGTCCAATCCCAGCAACCCTTGTCGCCAACTGAGCTTTTGCTGCAGATACGATTGAGCCTGTTTTGACGTTGATAACTCTCGTGCATCCCACAGTCCGTCGGCCGAGGCAATCGCCACCCCTTCCCCGGGACTGATCATGATCAACGACAAGCCCACGCGAGGCGGAGCATACGGATGGTACTGCGTGACATTGCCGTACAGCACGGCCTGAGCATCGTACTCTCGGGCAATCCGCAGCAGTTCGATTTCATCGAACGCCCCGCGTAAAAAGATGTCGCGAGCTCGCCCTCCCTGGTCTTCGGTCGTCGCCACAACCACATCGAATCGCCCAGCGCGCTGCAACTCAGCCGCCAGGTTCGCCTGGATCTCAACCGAGGCATGAGCAAACGCCGTCTGGTTCGCCATCGGCATCAGCACTACGCGTTTGACCGTGGTCCAGTCAAAGTTGGGCGCGACGAATTGTTGAAACGGCGCCGATGGCGGACAGGGGGCTGTTGCCGCGGTCTGGACCTGGGCATGATGCGCGCACCCCATGTGCAGGCTCAGCCACATTCCCAGAACGTAAAATCGCCGCGGCATGGCAGTCACTATTCTTCAGGAGAATTGGATGAGGAATTGTTATTGTCAGATTCCAGCAGCTTCTGAATCAACGGAGCCAGTGTTTGGATCAGAGCCGCGTTGTCTCGATCTGCCCCATGTACTTTTTCCTGCAGAGCCTTTACTTGCTGACGCAAATATTCGAGTTCGTCTCGAGCCGTCTGGACTTCCTTGCGAGTCGACTTGATTTCGCGAATCGCCAGCAGCAGTTGATCGTCGCGCTGCTTGACCATTTGGCTGAGTTCGGAATTGCGTTGACTGAGCCCGTCGATCTGCTGGTCCCGGTCGTTGATCAAGTTCATCAACCGAATCGATCGCTCGGTGGCAGTTTCGCCCGGCAACAGTCCCAGGTGACTGCCCAGGATCGAAGGAGCCTGCAGACGTTCCGTGGGGTATGGCGACCCCGGCGGATTCAGCGGCGTTGCTAATCGAGGAAACAATGGTGCGGGCATGGAGCCCACAGGAGGCGGAACAGACGGGGGAAACGCGGACTCGGAAATATCATCAAAATGCCCGGCCGGCTTGACCGCACTGGTGGGCCTCGCTGTGGCGGTGGCCGCGGGGGCGGGTGGGGCGTACGTCACCGGAGTCACTCGTTTTGACGTATCAGCCGCGGCACGAGGGTCGGGGCGTTTGCCACCAATCCCATACGCGCCGACTCGGGGCGTCATCTTCATCCCGGCACCGAAGTTCCCCGGCGCAGCCATTTGTCGCGACGTGGCCCCGGCGATCGGAGTCAAGTTGTAGGCGGGCGATTTCGGGTTCGAAGAGGATGATTGCGGGGGATACGCGACCGCAGCAGGAGGCCCGAAGTCGACCGCAGGAGTGGCTTGATAGGGAGTCCGCACTGGCATCTGTCCACCCGGGGGCGGTGGGACATGCGAGTCGTCGTCGACAAACCCGTTCTGACCGCGCGCAGCGGTCAACGCTACGCCAGTTCCGAACAAAGCGGCGACGACTGCCATTCCCAGCGATTGACTGATGAACCGTATCATTCCAATTTGCCTCTAAGGCGATTTGCATCCTTGGGAGGCGGGGCTCCCGCCGAGCCGTCTTCCTCCGCTCGTTACGCCTGCGGCTGATCCTCATACGAGCACCAGATCCGCATCTTCTCGCCACACGAACACGTGATGTCGATCGCTTTCACGACATCCCCCTCACGCACCAACTCCACACTATGTTGACCAGTGGCATGCGTATGCGCTCCGCCAATCCGGGCCACCTCTGTGGTCTGGATAACTCGATGTCCAGGAAAAACCGCTTGCGGTGTCTCGCGAACAAACTTGTCAGCGGCTCTGGCTGTCATCGCAAATCCTCAATTCATCGATCCCTCAATGTAGTAGGCACACTCCGTGTGCCGTACGCGGCACACGGAGTGTGCTTACTACATTGTCAGTTATTCATCTTTCGCCATCACATATTCACGCAACTGAAGTTGAGCCGACGCCAACAACCGCGATACTCGTGATTCCGACAGGTTCAGCACCTGTCCGATTTCTTTCAGTCGCAAATCTTCCATGTAATACAAAGTCACGACCAACCGCTCTCGCTCGGGCAACGCCGCAATCGCTTCGGCCAGCAACTGCTTCTGCTCATCATGCTCCATTCGTTGCTCATCAGCCGAAGCACTTTTTTCCGGATCGACTTCCAGTTGCTCGAGCGAATGCACATGGACAAACGGTCGCGCGACCAGGGCATCCAGGACTTCATCCGCCGACAAGCCTGTCTCGCGAACCAGATCTTCGGTCGTGACCGGGGCCGGCAGTCGATCGTGCGCTTTGACCACCAGCGAAACGCGGCGCATCAGATCCTGTGGCAACGGGCAGTTGCGCCGTGCCTCATCAATGATCGCGCCTCGAATTCGCAGCGAGGCAAACGCTTTGAAGTCCACCCCGCGAGTCACATCAAACCGCTGTGACGCTTCGACCAGTCCCAGGATTCCGGCCGATTCGAGGTTTTCCACATCCACGCCCGAGGGCAATCGAGCCGCGATCTTCCCGATCAGATGCCGGACCAGCCACAGGTGTGCCACGACCAATGCGTCACGAGCCGTCTGCTCGGCTGTGCGCGAGTATTCTTGAAGTTTACGACCCGCAATCGCTGACATGACGACGACCATCCTTGGTTGTCTGATAACTCACGGAACCGGCAGCCAGTCCCAATGCACACGATCCCGGACGACATCCGTTCGTCCGAGAAAATCCAACCGACGTGAATAAGAGGAGATGCGATATCGATTGTGTTGAGAATTGAAAATCCGTCAACATGACCCCCCGCCAGAACAGAGACCCAAGGACAGGAACGTGGTCAACAAGTCCGAGATCAACCCGCCACCGGCAAGAGTTGCCGCCAAAGTCGCCTTATCGTCCAGTTCCAGAAGGAGCAAACAGCACCAGCGCAATGCGCAAGTCGGCGGCCATCGCATCATCGTCCACCAATCAATCTGTGAAATCTGCGGATGAGAATCTTAATCCACAGATTTCGCAGAGTGACGCAGATTTAGGAGGGGATGATTCACGTCGAATACCGTGGAAGGGCGAGATTAACGGCGCTATCCGTCATTCCCGCGCAGGCGGGAATCCAGAGCGATTGGGAGGATCCCAGGATAAGCTCTGGTATAGATGCCGCGGCCGAACCAATGGATTCCCGCCTGCGCGGGAATGACGGATAGATGGACTTCTGCGGCATCGAAGACGGAACCAGCAAGATGATCAAAACGCTTTCGAAGTCTCTGCTGGCACTCTTCATGGTGAGCGCCGGCATCCTGCACTTCGTCCGCTACGACTTCTTCCTGAAGATCGTCCCGGACTATCTGCCATTCCCACTGGAGATCGTCTACGTCAGCGGCGTCTGCGAAATCGCCTTGGGCATCCTGTTGCTGATCCCACGATTCTCGCCCCTCGCCGCATGGGGCATCATCGCGCTCTTGATCGCGGTCTTCCCCGCGAACATCTACGCCTATCAGCATCAGGAACTCATCCCCGCGCCGCCGATCATCCATTTCCTGCGTCTGCCGTTGCAGGGGCTGCTCATCCTGTGGGCCTATTGGCACACCCGTCAGAATGACGGGGTCGAACAGCGGAAGAATTGACCACCCTGCGAGCCCGAGTTCGAACGGGCGGACAACTTATTTCTTCTGGACGGAAATTTCGGGCTGCGAGGCGGGATCAAGCCTTGGATCTTGGACCGGAGCTCGAAACGCATCGCCTGTACCCGACGACGACGGTAGCAAAAGGTCAGTCGAATCAGCGGCCTTACTGCCTCCCGAATCCACTGAAGATCCCACTATTGCTCGGCACAATCGGAACGGCCTCGGACGTGAAACTAGCCTTCCCGTTTGAGGACCAGCCCTCAGTACCTTCGCGACCGGGACCCATCCCACCCGGCAGTCCTAATGGCCGTCGCCATTGCACTCCATTCGCGTCCACAGAACCGCTCGCTCCGATCCCTGGAACTGATGCTGGTTCCCACTGCAAGTTCGGATCTAACAGCTCACTCACCCGTCGTTCGATAATCTGCTCAGCCACGCGATCACGAAGATTGATCGATTCCTGAATCGTCGACATGCGACTCTGGAAGTCCGCCAGTTCTGATCGCAGCATGCCCTGCCGCAATGAGAACACTTCGCTGACGAGCCGTCGCAGTTCCTGCTTGTGCGGAACATTGCTGGGGTCGGCTTTTATCGTCTGAGCCATTTCACGAGCGGCACGATCGGTAGTCTCATATCGTTTTCTGAGTTCGGCCGAGGACATCGGCAATGAAGGATGAGACTTTGATTGCGATCCCGCAGCGACTCCCGCCGAGCCTATCATGCGGTTCATCATCTCGTTTCCTTTACCGCCCATTCGAACTCCGAGTTGTTGCGCTTCACCCCCCGGTCTTTTTGCGCGCGAGCCGTTCTGGGTCGCTGAACCGCCCGAATTCACTTCCATCGAATCCAGATCGTTCACGAGTTGCTGGATTTCAGCAAACACAGAATCCGGAACTCGCATGATCAGCGAATTTGTCGTCCCATCAATTGCAATCTGACCTCGCGCTGTGGGAACGAGAGTTTCTACGATTTCTTTCAGAGAACTCGCATTCATTCGCTTCAATGAAAACACACGCAGCGCGGCCACCTCGGCTGGTTGGGGTGGAGCCGTGCCACCGACATCCGCACCAAGGCCAGCACTAGAGAATCCAAATCCCGGCCCATTAGATACCGAGGGTCGAATCGCTTCCGCAGAGAGCCGCCGATCACGCTCCGTGGCAGTTTCCCCAGCACGTAATGGTAAAGCCAACGCTCCACCTGCATCCGACTCACTTGTTGTACTCGCGGGGAGGGCGCGCTGCACCGTTGGCACGGCCTCTGCCGCACTCGGAGCAACTGTCGCCGGACTGATCGCAGCAGGCCCAGTTCCACTCGGCAACGGCAGATCAGCGGCTGGCGGTGGCGTATTCTCCTGCGAGGCACCCACGGAAGCCCAAATCGCCACGCCGACAATGAGTCCGCCCAATGCAAACACTGCTCTTAGTTTGAATCGTGTCATCGATCAAGTTCCTTCCCACCATTGGAAACGTCGGGTGAAGTGACGGGGACTGGTACAAGGTTGTCATCCCAGATGCGTTTGGCACCGGCTTCGACAGCATCCAGATCAAGTTGCAACTGCTGCAGATCACTAGCGGTCCCATCCCAACTCTCGCCGAGCGGGACCATTGGTACTTGCAACGGAATCGATTGCGGCTGAGCCGGCTGCGGTTGGACAGCGGTGATCTGAGGCGTAGTGCCGAGACTGGCCGACTGTTGCATCCTCGGACCGCTTCGAGATAGCCACATCCCCACAAACAGGACTGCCGCAGCAGCACTCGCAGCCAGTACGCGACGATCGAGATACCAGCGCGTCGTTAGAGCAGACCTGACTACGCGAGGTTTCGCCCTCAGTATCTCTGGCAGATCCGCCGTCGTTGGCTGCTGCACATGGGCCAGGCACTGTTCCAACAAATTCGCCACCTCATTCGCACTTTGCAGGCGACGATCCGGCGACTTGTCGTGTAACCTGGCCACGATCAGTTCCAGCCACTCGGGCACGTTGGGATTGATCTCACGCAGCGACCGAGGTTGTGTATCAATGATTCGCCGCAGTACCGCCAGCGCCGATTCGGCTCGAAACGGCGGACGCCCGGCACACATCGCGTACAGCACACTACCCAAGCTGAACAGATCGGATCGAGCATCCAGCGCTTCGCCGCACGATTGCTCGGGCGACATGTACTGAGGCGTCCCCGTGACGATGCCCGTCCGAGTCAGCGAGGCGTCATCAACCGCACGAGCCAACCCGAAATCGGTCAGCATCACGCGATCGACACTTTTCTCCAACAGAATATTCGCCGGCTTGATGTCACGATGAAC
Organism: Schlesneria sp.; assembly: GCA_028291515.1. Lineage (GTDB taxonomy): Bacteria > Planctomycetota > Planctomycetia > Planctomycetales > Planctomycetaceae > Schlesneria. Next base: position 38,210 of record JAQGHU010000037.1, on the reverse strand, counting down.
CAACCCCTGCGCATGCGATGCCGCCAAGCCATGCGACGCCTGCAGGCCGATGCGCAGAATCTCGATGATCTCCAATGGCCCCTGTCGATCAATCCGCTGCTGCAATGATTCGCACGCCACGAACGGCATCACCAAATACGGCAACCGAGCCGTCGTGCAGACCGAATGAATCGGCATCACATGTGGATGTACAATCGCAGCCGCCGCGCGGGCCTCTCGAACGAACCGCTGGCGAGCCGCCCCGCTGCTTGCCAGATGGGGAGCCATCACCTTCACCGCAACGAACCGAGCCAACTCTCGCTGATACCCCTTCAGCACGACGCCCATGCCACCACGGCCGATCACGTCCAGGATTTCATATTCGCCAAGTTGCCCCAGCACATTCGGTTGCTCACTCGGCTCCAAAAAGTCGACCACAAAATCGGCCGTGAACGATTCATCCTCTTCCGCCGGTTCATGCAACGGACTGGCCAGCCCCGCCGAGTCCGTCGCCTCCCCCGCATGAGTCCGCAGGCACGATTCCACTTCGGACCACCAACTCTGATCTCCCGCCAGCGATTCCAGCGTCTGTCGACAACCGGCGCAGTCCACAAGATGTTCGGCCACTTCCGATTGCTGCCGCTCGGGAAGCTGATCAGTCAGCAGACGCCGCAGCCGGCCAATGTCGCACGCCGGATAAGGATGAATCGCCATAATCTTTGTTGGTCTGGTCAGTAGGTTCTAATTAAATGCAATTAATTCGGATTAGAGTCCGGTTGAACAATCGAAGAAAACAAGAGATTTTGAAACACAGAGGCACAGAGAAGACAGAGTAAACAGAGGAAGAAGTGAACCACGGAATACACTGAACACACGAAAGGAAAACAGGATCGAGTTCATCTTCATTCTGTGTCTTTCGTGTATTCCGTGGTTCCACTTCCTGATTTCCTCCGTGTTCTCTGTGCCTCTGTGTTTCAAAATCTCTTGTTCTTCTCTTCGTGTCATTCTTGCTCTTGCAGTTCAGCGACGCGAACCCGCAGACGCGCCATGATGCGGCTGCGAGCCACGTAGACATTGCCTGCCGTCATCCCCAATTCATCAGCCACATCCACAATACTACGGCCATCAATGCAGGTCTTCCAAAACGCCAGCCACGTCGATTCGCGAAACTCGCCCCGAATCTGCGATGCCGCGCACAACAACAACTGCTGGCGGTACTCGACCTCGAATTCAGCCGTCAGCGATTCCTGCGAATCGGGCTGAGCAGCCATCAATTCGTGAGCATCCGTCCCTCCGGTGGCGACCGACCACGGACGCTGACGAGTCAAAAACTTGATCACGCGGTGCCGGGCAATCTGAAACAACCACCGGCGAAACGAAGCCGCGGCTCCATCCGGCTTCCATTGATCCAGATCGCACGCCACAGCAGCCAGCACCTGCTGGCAGACATCGCGAGCATCACTGTCCTGCAGATTGTGTTTTCGCAGCAACCGCAGGATGAGCGGCTCGTAAATCGCGAGGAACTCGGTCCACGCCGCTTCATCGCGTGCATTCAGCAAACGCAACATCAAGCTCGGTCGAGTTTCCGGCGAAGATGGCATCCCACATTTCCCTCTTCCAGAAAAGTCCAGCTTCTGCTGAAATCTTACACAGAAAAACAATCCGAATTGCTATCCACCACCAGTTCCGGCAGGATTGGCCTTCTCAGCATCTTGCCAAGCGTCACCAATTTGACTTAGCAACCATTTTGAATGGTGAATAGATGGTGTAAACCTAATCCAGCAAACGATAAATGAGCTACGCGCTCGCACGGTTGAAGTAACTTGCAGAAAGCCCGGGATTCCTTGGAGATGACCACCGCAACCGAAATTGAAACCGTGCAGCCGGTCGCTCCTGTAGAAAGCAAAGTCGTAGAGAAAAAAGTCGTAGACAGCAAATGGAAACACGGGCCAGAATGGCCCGCGGTCCTCTGGATTGCGTCTCTTCATCTGGGGGCCTTGGCAGCTCCTTTCTATTTCACGTGGTCTGGGCTGATCATTGGAATCGTCCTGGCGTGGATCACCGGATGCCTGGGAGTTTGTCTCGGTTTTCACCGGCTACTGACGCACTCCAGCTTCGAAACTTCGAAATACTTGACCTGGACGTTCGCCTTGTGCGGCACTCTCGCCGGAGAGGGCCCGCCGATCATGTGGGTGTCGGCCCATCGCAAGCATCACCGTTTCAGCGATCACGATCACGATCCCCATTCCCCGCGGGATGGAAAGTGGTGGAGTCACATGGTCTGGATGTTGCCCCGTCACGGGTCGCAGCATTGGGCTCAGCTTTACCGCACCTACACTCCCGACCTGTTGAAGGATAAGTTCCTGCGATTGCTCGATCGCACTTTCCTCTGGTGGCATCTGGGATTGGGCATCATCCTGCTCAGCACCGGTTGGTTGCTATGGGATCTGAACACGGGAATCTCGTTCGTCGTCTGGGGAATGTTCGTGCGCCTGGTCTATGTGCTGCACATCACCTGGGCCGTCAATTCGGCAACGCACATCTGGGGCTATCGCACCCACGAAACCTCCGACAACAGCCGCAACTTGTGGTGGGTCGGCTTGCTCGCCTGGGGCGAAGGCTGGCACAACAACCATCACGCTTTCCCTCGAGTCGCCAGCCACGGCCACCGCTGGTGGGAACTGGATGTCACCAACTGGGTTCTCACTCTCCTGGAAAAAACAGGCCTGATCTGGAATGTCGTCCGCAGATCCAAGACCGCCAAAGTCCCAGTCCCCGCCTGACACTTCAAAGTAGTAGGCACACTCCGAGTCTGTGATTTTTTCACGCCACCGAGTTCATCTCGGTGGTTCTCGCGCTTGTGCACTACATCAAATGCGCTTGTGCCAGTTGTTTGTGAGTAGTGCAGAGGCGCGAGAACCACCGATTCAAGATCGGTGGCGATCAAATCACAGCCTCTCCGTGTGCCGAGTCTTTTCTGCCTATCGGGCCGACCTCAATCCGACCGCTGACTTGGCACACGAAGCGTGCCGTCTACACGCTAATGCCCGAACTGCCACGTCGCGGGAAACGATGTCGAGGCGAATTGCTCCTTCGCCTCGGCCAGCATTTCCAGCCATTCAGCCGGTTGGTATCGATCCGACAGATGAAACAGGACCAGGTTCCCGACTTCTGCACGGCGAGCCAATTGCCCCGTCAGCGTCGTCGTCATGTGGAAGTTCTTCCGAGCCAATTCCAGATCCGAATGTCGATATTGGCTCTCACAGACAATTGTCTGACAGCCCTTTAGAACCGACGCCAATTCGGCCATCGCGTTCTCATCGAGCAGAAAGTCTGTCAGGTAGGCGATGGAATCGCCGGGCGTTTCCACCAGCAATGCGTCACGCAGAGCCGCCACTGAATAGGACGCACCATTGATCGAGACGGATTCAGTTGCATCTGCCCCGTCTTTCACCACCTTCATCCACGGCCCTGGCCTGAGGCTCATCGCAGACAGCCGAGCGGTGTCGATATTGCTCCGGCTCTTCTCGCGAACCACGTAGGCAATCGTCGGAGTCCGGTGATCCATCGTATAGGCCTCGACAACGTACCCTGCCCCCTCGAACAAGGTCGGCCGCCTTGCCACCAGCCCTTCGTCATGCGCGATCTCGAACGCCTCTGCGAGTTCAAATCGCGAGGTCGATATCGCCTGATCCGCGATCTCGGTGACTCGCCAGGTTCCCGCCATCTCGGCGTGCAAATTCCATAGAAATCCCCGAAATCGATGCTGCAAAATTCGCGCGGTCTCGGGCGGTCCCCAGATCTGGTTCGGCTTAGAATCGCGGTCAAAGACGCACCGAAAGAAATGATCAAACCCCGCCACGTGATCCATGTGCAGATGCGAAAAACAAAGATGATCAATCGCCTGCACGTCCGAAAATGGCACGCGATCCAAACAGCCTTCGCCGCAATCGAACAGCAATCGCTCCAGCGACTGGCCGGAATCCACACGAACCAGCAGAGCATTGTCACGTCCAGGTTCGCCAAGGATTTCGAATGTGATCGTCATCGAAGTGCGCTCCCATTCAACGGCCTAGATGATCATCGGTCTGCGTCCCGCTCCACGGACAATGTGGACACACGCGGGGTTCGGGCACGCCGGAAGGCATTCTTTTGCCGATTCGCTATTTCAAGTCCGAAGAACGCGAGGCACTTCTCAACGGCATCCCGTGGTCTACCACGAACACTCAAATTACAGCCGCACGGCTCAAATTGTGGGCCTAGCTTTCATCGACCCTGTAGATTGAGGCTCAAGGTGTGTGCTGTCGACTTAGCCGTCTCTCGTCGACAATTCGCAACGTGTCTCTTCCGACCATGTGGTTTTCTGACCTGAAGGTTTACTAAATGCCATGACAATGTTTTTGCCATAGCTGTCCGTAATCTTCAAAAAAAAGCAATTTTCGAAAAGAAATTTTCGCGCACGCTCGGAATTGTTGGCCTACTTTTGATCGACGCTTCAGTCACCCGTTCAGTGCGTCTGCCGGTTCAGTGGTTGATGTCGCCCTACTTCAGAATCAGGTAGGACAACATCTTTTTTCAGAAAGACCAAGACAATGACTCAGTTAATGAACAGCGTTAAGAATTTCCTGGTTTCGGAAGACGGACCAACCGCAGTCGAATATGCGATCATGCTCGCGCTGATCGTGATCGTCTGTATCGGTGCCGTTCAGAACATCGGAACGAAGGCCCAGACCAAGTTCCAGGGTGCCGCCGACGCACTCAATTGATGCCGCCAGGCATTCGATAGCTTCAGCACCGTTTCGAGCGATCTCCGCTTGAAACGGTGCTTTTTTGTTGTCCCCTTCGCACACCAATCGCTAGTGCCTGCGACAGCTTAACCGGGCGATCGCCTCACGTTTCTGTCGATCAATTCCAGCAACTTAATAATCCGGTCTCCCTGCTTCTCCTGCATCGCCATGAACTGTTCGGCTTTGTCCATGTGCTGCAGGCTGCGCTCAATCTGAACGAGTGCCCGACTCTGCAGGCTCCCACTCCGCCGGATAACTCGGAAAATGAGCCACACAATCAGGATCAGTGCCACTCCGTTGACCACCAGCATCATGGTGTCTCTGCCCGACATCACAGCCGTGGGTTCTTCCATCTGAGCAAGCAACATCCAACCATTCATAGCCCTGTCCTTCATTGTCGAGAATCAAGTCCCGCCGCCGCACTCCAATCGAACCCCTCACTCCGCAGCCCTGAGCGTTGCCAACTGCAGGGCAAATCCTTGCGCCTGCGGTGCCTGCCCCGCCGCGGTGAATTTTTCGATCGCTCGTTCCAGCATGCGCATGCAATAGGGGCTGGGATCGTTGCCGCGTTTCTGCGGGATCAGCGGGATGAACTCTTGATAGAAGCGCAATAATTGTTGATCGGCTCCCTTCACGCCGCCACAAACTTTTTCCAGTTTGTCCAACAGCTTGGGGACGTAGCGGCCTTCGTCGGGAAACTTCTTGATCGTGAACGCCAGGCCGTCGATCACTTCTTTCGTTCGCCCTTCTTCCATCAGGTAGTCGCTCAGCTTCAGCCTTGCTTCACACGCTAGGTCGGGACGGCCCGCCGCTTCATACATTTGCACAAGTCGTTCAAAGTACTTGTTGCGCTGCTTCGGATTCTTTTGATACTGCACCAGGTCGTCAAAGATCTTCCACGTGAAATCCGGGAAGCTGCCGAACGTCCGGAACATCTTGTCGAACATCGCCGTCATCTGGCGATTGCTGTCCGCACCAATGCGACCTTCACGAGCGAGCAGCGCGACTTGCCTCCACGCGGCTTCGTTGCCCGGACACAGTTCCATCACTTCATTGAGAAACGCGATCTCCTGATTGGCGTTCCAGCCCAGCTTCTCGCTCAGTTGCGGATACGCTTGCATCACCAGCTTCGCGTGCCGGAACGAGACCGGGCTGAGGCCCACTGCCTGCAAACGCAGCTCCAGTTCTCGATCGGTCGTTCCTTTACCGGTCTGCGGATCGCGCAGCGTCCCCACGTAGTACTTATCCCCGTCGTAGCGACCGTGCGACTCCAGCGTGAACGAGATACTGGTTCGCGAGACCTGCTTGATCTCAACCCACATCACCCAGGCATGCAGTTCGCCCCCCGCCGCTTCTCCACCGACATACTCGGAGGGGACGCCGATACTCTTGCCAACGCGTGATGCAAAGTCGGCCTGCATCGCGCACACGCCACCGAATTGCTTGATGTTCGGCAACGAATAGTCCTTGCCATCCAGCTTGCAAGTCCGACTTTCGGATTTCAGCATCGCATGGTCATAGGGAACATCCGCATAGCATTTGCCATACATCGTCCTTTTAGGAACATAGTTTGCCGCAGCCCATTCGCGTTCGGCGCGCGGCGTCTTATGGTTGACCAGATAGACCAGAAATTCCCACGGCAGGAATTGAGCTCGCCCCTGCATCACGCCCGCCGCATCGACGAAGTACTCGAAGTTCTCGACACCTCCCAACAGCGTGTCGGGCATGACCGAATGAGTCCGCCGCTGGTGATGATCGTAATGTTCCAGGTTCCGATCATTGTCCCAAGTCAGCGCGGTCGCGATCGCCAGTTGCCCGTAATCATTCAGCTTGGACGGGAACTTCTTGTGGATCGTCTGCAGGATCTTCCAGGCCGCCGTCACATCGTCTTCCGGAGTAATCGCGATATAAAACTCTTCCTTGAAGTCGGCATGCTCATCCAGCCACTTCTTGAAGTCAGCTCCTTCGCCCTCAGCCAGTCGACTCAGCAGTAACTCATTCTGGTTCTCGTACAGATCGGCGAAGATTTTGCGAACGCCAAGGTAGTCCTTCTTGCCGGTCAGGTTCTGCTTTTCGTGCAGTTTGACCAGCGCGTCAACCAGCTTTTCAGCCACAGTTTTCTCGACCGGCTTTTCTGGGACGGGAATCACCTTGCTGATCGCCGCGACCACGAACGGCTCGCCGAGAGTCGCGTTGATCGCCTTCAAGACTTGCTGCGATTCACCACCGTACGCCACGATGACGGGACCTTTGCGGTACAGGCGGGTCTTCGTCTTCCAGGTGGCGGGTTGCCCGAACAGCATCTGCCCCTCATCGGCAATTTGATCAACGTCTTTGCGCGCCGCAGCATCGGAATCGTATTCGAGTACGGTCAGCACTTCGTCGTCGACTGCGATGGTCGAAGCCTTCCCTTTGAACCCTGGCAGTCCTTCGCCGACGGTGTCCTCCACTGTGATGCCCGCCGCCTGCAGAGCGGCCGTCAATCGCAAGAGTGGTGATGCGGGCGGAGCCACCACGATCTTGAAGCTGGCCGTCGCTTCGGCTCCGCCCGATTCCGCGTCGGTCACCGCCACGTCGACAAGTTCCTCGCCCGGACTACTCGATTCCGGAGCGGCCCATGTGAACAGACCCGATGCCGCGTCGATCTTCGCGCCGGCCGGTCCCTGCTTGATTCGGTAGATCAGCGTCTGCGCCGGCTTGTCGCTATCCTTGGCTTTGACAGCGACTCGTAGCGATTCGCCCGCCGTGACATTTTGCGGAGCGATCTCAGTGATATCCGGCGGTTGATTCACCTCGTTCACCTTGATCGTGAACGACTGCTTGTCACTAGCAGGCTTGGCCCCTTTGGCCTGAACCGCCACCGTCACCGGAAATTCGCCCGGCCCTTGATCTTCGCTGGGCTTCCAAGTGAACAGACCCGTTTTCGGATCCACTTTGGCACCCGGCGGGGCTGTCACGACACCGTATGTCCAGTCCTCCGCCTTCAGTCCTTCCGCCTGCGCCTTCAAGCTGATCGAAATCGTTTCGTTTTCATTGACGGTCTGATTCTCGACCGCCTCCAGAGTCAACTTGGCGGGTTGGCCCATCATCAGCCACAGGCTACCCACTGCCACAGCCACCAAAGCGACTCCACCCCCAATCCAAACCAGCGGGCTAGTCCCCGATTGACGCTTCGTCACGGGCGTGGGTCCGGGACCGTCATTGAAATCGAATTCACCCATAACCGACACTCGTTTCAATGAGGAGATTGCCGCGCAAGAAGTCCGGCACGAGAAGTGATCTCAAACATTGTAAAAGCCACGTTCCAACGAAAGCAATCACCTCCGATTTGTCAGCACAGCGTGATTGATCAGCAAGCGGAAACTTGACCGCGCATCGACGAGAAAGGAAAACAGGTTCTCACGCGAAGTCGCGGAGAGGGAAAATCAGATAGGATCACGATCTTTCACCAGCACCTTTCATCAGAACTTTGAATCTTCGCGTGAGAACCGTCTCCACCCGGCCCCGGTCCAAACGTTGCCGATCCGATTCCCCCTTCCAGCCCTTCTTCTTCGCGACTCCGCGGCTTCGCGTGAAAAACTCCTCTTCACTCTTCGGCAAACAGTGCGAGAACCAATCCGCCAGCCCACAAAACCGGCTTAACCCATCGATTTTGCCTGACATTTGCCCCGGAACCGACGCTCGGTTGAGAAACTGGCCCCGTTTCACGAACATAGGGGGACTTGGAACGCCCCGCTGCGGCGGGTTCCCCTTTGATTCTCCACTTTTGAATCCCACGGATAGACCGCAACATGGTTGTCGAACGACTGAGCAAGACCTGGTTCAACCTCGTCCACGGACGAAACATCGTCTACAACCAGTGTTGGGAAGACCCCCGGCTCGATCGCGTCGCCCTGGAACTCACCCCGCAAGACCGCGTCGTCGTGATCACCTCAGCCGGCTGCAATGCCATCGATTACGCGCTGGCCGGAGCGGGCCACGTCCACGCCGTCGACATGAACCCCAAACAGAACCATCTGCTCGATCTCAAGCTGGTCGGGGCCAAGCACCTCGATTACGAAACCTATTGGGAACTATTCGGCAAAGGGTGCCTGCGAGACTGGAACACCGTTTATCCCAAGTTGTTGCGTCCGCATTTGACTCCCGATGCCCGCGTCTTCTGGGATCACAAGGGAAGCCTGTTTCGAGTCGGTCGCCGTAAGTCGTTCTATTTCCGCTGCACCAGCGGCACCTTTGCCTGGTTCGTCAATTACTACATTAACCGCATTGCTAAGATGCGCGACGCTGTCAACGCGTTGCTCGCGGCCGAAAACGTCGAACAGCAACGCAGCCTGTTCGAACAGTACGACCTCGCCAAGAAGCTGTGGCGGCCGATGATCAAGTTCGCGATGCGTCGCGACGTGACTCTGTCGCTGCTGGGGGTTCCGCGAGCCCAACGACGCCAGATCGACGAAGGCTATCCCGGCGGCATCCTCCAGTTCGTAGTCGATCGTGTCGAGGCGGTCTTCACGAAGATCCCGCTGAAAGACAACTACGCTTGGCGCGTCTATCTTACCGGCGAATACTCGCCCGAAGCCTGTCCTGAATACCTCAAGCGAGAGAACTTCGAGAAGCTGAAAAACGGCGTCGCCGACCAGGTTTCTTCGCACACGAATACCGTGCAGGGGTTCCTCGAACAGTCCGAACACCCGATCTCGCGCCTGGTGCTGCTCGATCATATGGACTGGCTCTCCAAGGACCCGGCCAAAAAGATCCTGACCGCCGAATGGCAGGCGATTGTGAACAAAGCCACCCCCGACGCCCGAGTCCTCTGGCGCAGCGCCGGCCTGGATGGCACGTTCATCAATCCGATCGAAGTCAACGTCAACGGCCAGAAGAAAAAGTTAGCCGATATTCTGCACTACAACGAACCACTGGCGAACGAACTGCACGCCAAAGACCGCGTCCACACCTACGGCAGCTTTTGCATCGCCGATCTGAAGAAATAAGCCGTCATTGTTTCGATTTCTTGACGTCCGGCAGACCCACTTCGACCTTTGAATCTTGTCAGGTCGAAGTGCATAAAAGATGGGTCCAAGAGCGTAGACTTCGGGCATCCTCGTAAAATGACTGGGAAAGGCGCGGCCAGTTCGTGGGCCAATGCCCATGCGCCGAGCAGGGTTCCTGCCTTTTGGTTACTTTTTGACGAGTTGGACGCGGTTTTTGCATATAGGTTTTTTGGGGCGACGGTCTGCGCGCCAAAGCATCAGTTTTCGCACATAAGGTTTCACACCGTGTTAGACATGAAACTCGCCTTGGGATTTCGTGGAGACGACGTCGAACTCCAGAATCGCGAGCGGAAGGAACTGCTACGGTACATCAACCTGAAACTCGCCGCCAACGGCTTGCCCACGGTCAAAGCGGCCGGCGGAACGGAGCTCGTGGCGCTGGCGTCGGGACTCCTCACCAACTTCCGTGAAAAGACCCGGTTGCTCGACGATCACCGTTGTCCGGTCGATCAACGCATCGAAGACTACTTAAACAATCACTTCGCCGATCTGAAGCTCGAAAAACGTCTGCGAGTTCCCGGCCGAGCCATGGTGCTCGACCGGCACGGCCTGGCTCGAGAATTGTCGCTGCCTGCCGACGGCAACGAATTCGAAAACGAACTGCTGCATTCGTATCGCCTCGCCAACGGCGTGCTGCATAACCCTCGCTCCGACCGCCGCACCACCGTCGGCACCTTCCACGTCTGCGAAGGGGGCTTGCCCATCCCCGGCGACAAACGAGCCGTCCCGCGGCGCACGTTCGTCAACCTGTTCAACGTCGCAATGGATCCCCCACGCGATTCCATGCTGGTTCCATTCACCGCCAATCAAGAAGAGCACGCTCATTACTGGATGGCGATCCAGTTGCGACCTGTCGTCTGCCCCGCGGTTCCCGGTTACTGTCCCGAAAAGTCGATGGAAGTCCGGTTCTTTGCGCCGGGCTCGCTCGTCAGTAACCTCGACTTCGTCGAATCGATCTTCGGCAACGCAGGCGATCCGTTCGTACCGATCAACGATGCCGCGCTGGATGTCGAACACTGGTCGGGACACACTGGCTGCGTGATCCTCGCCCCGCACCTGACCAAGCTCACCAAGCATGAGGTCGGCCTGCCACACATCAGCGAAGCGACCGAACGTCAGAAGCGCGATCGCATGTGCTGGGAGAAAGAGACCGAACTCTACAACGACGGCGATGCCTTCAAGGTCACCTGCCGTACCGAAGCGGGCGTGATTGTCACGATCATCGCCGACAACTACTTCGGCTACTGCAAGAAGGAAGTCAAGACCCAGATCAGCTACGCCACCAACCTGATGGGTGGCGTCGAAGAAGAGCACGCGGGTGGAGCCCTCGTCTTCCCTAGTTGGAGTCTCGGCGAAGAACTGCAGGTCAACAGCCGCCGCTATAACGGTCGCACATTCGAAGACATCGTCCGCGAATACGGCGATTGGATCGATGTGAAGCCCGAAGGTTATGGCGTCGACAAGCAGTATGCCGACCTCGTCTACATCCCCGAAGACGCTCTCGCCGATCTGCGACAACAGAACATCAGTTGGAAACGCGGCGACAAGACGCTCAGCATTCCGCTGCTGCCAGGCAAAGTTTACATGGCACCGTCGGGCTACAAAGTCCGCATGGAAAAGCATCCGTCCGCTCCCTCGTGGCGCATCATCGGCACTGCGGCGGAAGGAACTTTCTGCCACAAGCCGTGCACCGTCAGCGGCGGCGGCAAGAGCGAAATCAGCAAGTCGCTCGTCGACTACATGCAGTATGGCTCGGTCTTTGTCTCCGAAATCGAAAAAGACCTTGATACCGTCGAAGAGATCTTCCAGCGCAAGTTCGATGACCGCTGGACACCCGAAGTCAAAGCGAAACAGAATTATCAGGTTTACCCTAGCCGCGACATCCTTAGCCCCAGTCGGTCGCTCGGCAGCGTGATCAAGCTGCTGACGCCGTCCGAAGAATACACCACCGAATACAACACTTGGCTCAAGTCGATCCCCGATCACATCTACGCCCTGGTCTATGCGATCAAGCGGTTCTACAACCCGGCGTGGGGTGATGACTGGCGGCGCCACTTCAGCGTCAACTTCGTCAACGGCAGCCCCGGCCATGAATTCAAGCTGCATGATCGCCAGATCGTCGGGACCTACCTGCGAGTCGGCCTCTCGGGCGAACACGGCTGGCGCACGTTCAAGGTTCGGCAAGACTTCGCCGCCGCCTCCAAGGTGCAGAATGAAGACGACATCAGCGCGTCGGTCGTGGTGCCATGGCGAGACCTCAACGATCTTGCCCCGACGCGGCCGATGATCGATGGCAAGTACCAGACCGATCTCGAACCGACCGCCGTCAAGTTTGTGACGAACTGCGAATACCGTCTGTTCCAACGCCCCGACGATGCCATTCATCGTGGCTTCGATAAGCAGGCCGAAGCGGACATGGCGCGCAAGAACGTCAACTTCATCTCCAACTTCGAACCGCTCACCCGCGACGACGTGGCAGACATGCTCAATAAGGTCGTCGACTTCGACGCCTTCACTCCACCGATGAAGAAGCTGCTCGAATCGGTCCTGGGCAGCGACAGCGAATACATCGTCTGCTCCGACAACCCGCGCCGCGTCGGTGGCGTCCCATCGAAGAACCCGCGCTATCTGCAGGACCGGCCCGATGTCGTGAAGCCGATGGATCGCTACGTCGCCGAAATGGGAACGCGATTCTGGCGCAAGATCCCCGCGTCCGATCCGGTGCATCTACCGGTCAATGCGGTCTTGTCCGGCCGCCGCAACAACCCACCCGAAAAGGCCAAGGGAATCCGCAGCCTCGCGGTCTACAACCCGATCCATTACCAGGAACTCCCTGAACTGTTCATGGACTTCATCTGCTCGCTGACGGGCAAGTCTCCATCGACCACCGGAGCGGGTAGCGAAGGAGCCTTGACTAAGGGGCCGTTTAACGCCGTCATCCCCACAGCCGATATCAATACGGCCTTGGTCTCGATGATCCTGACCGATCTGCCAGGCTTCTCGACCGCGGCCGGTCACATCGGCCCGAACTCGCGCTTCGATCATGACATCAGTCTGCTGGTTCCGGAAATCTGGAGTCGCATGTCGCCCGACGAACGCGACCCGCAGTACCTGATCCGCGAACGGTTGCTCGAACCGATCAAGGACGTGCAGTACCAGGGCGAGACGGTCCCCGCCAGCCGCCTGGGTTATCGCATCACCGATCGATTCATCCGCCGCTACTTCGGTCGGGTGTTCGACAACCCCGATAAGGTGTTCGACAAGTCGATCCTGCAGCCTGAAACGCAAGATCCGGAATCGTTCGCCGACGGCGTCAAGTACATCATGGAAGCGCAGCAGCGCTCCGCGATGCAGTACTTCGACGACGGATCGATCGAGTTCGCTTGCCCGCCGCTCAAGATTCTGTTGCACATCATGGCCCACGGCCATTACGAAGGCAAAACAGAACGCGACCCTGACATTCGTCGACTGTTCACCAAAGACTCACTCCTGGCCAGCGACTGGTATCGCGAACGCTTGATCACCAAGCAGAAGCGAGACCTGACGCTCTACGAACGCCATCGAGATTACCTCGACAGCTATCTGAAGGAACGCCCCAACGCCGACCCCGCGGTGAAGACCGCCGTCAGGGAACGCCAGCAAATCGTCGCGAAAGAACTCGAACGAATCCGACACCCCAGCTACGTCAAGGAACTCTACGGCACCCTCGGAGCCGAACCCAGACTGTAATTTGGATTGAACTTCCTGAGCGGGGGGTGTAAGCGGTGTAAGCCCCCCTGGCTCTTCTCTTCGCGGGATGGGCTTCCCCGTCATCCTCAACGGTCTTCAATCCCGCAGGAAACGATCGACAGCTTATCACAGGCCACGGCCCTCGCGCTCCCTGGTCGCATGAATCGCGAACCTGTCGGAAATCTTCAGCTCAGAAGTTCGCAGCATTCTCAAACGCGGTGGCAACCCAAGACGAGATTGCCTAAACTCTCTGCTTGACCGTCACTCTTGAGACTCGTCCGGCATGTCGTCACCTGAGCCTCCTCCTTCGCCGTTCCCACCCAAGCCGCCGCGCAAGTCGCCTCGTCGGCGATCCTTTGTCGATCCGGAACTGCTCAAGGACAGCGTGCAGAACGAGACCTGGATCGAGCGTCTTCGGCGTCAATTTTTTGCCGGTGCGTTCGGCTTTGGAGTCAGCCTGACCGTTCACGCTCTCGTGATGGTGGTGCTGGCTTTGATCGTGATCAAAATTCAAACGGTCAAAGAAGAAGAGTTGGTTGCCACCTGGTCGAACGTGATCGAGAAGGGGACCAACCACGGTCGCAGGTTTAAGGCGATCGACCTTCCCGTCGGAACTCCCCTCGATCTGGGCCCTGCTCCCAAGAAGGGGGCTGTCTCGAAAACAACGGGCGAAGGAACCGGTGCTACGGCCCCTGACGGAACCGGTCAAGGAGGAGTTTCACCTGTTGATGGCAGCGGATTGCTGGGGTCTCGCAACCCGCGGACTCGAGGATCGAACCTGGAACAGCTCGGGGGAAGCAACGACACCGAACGAGCGATCAAGCAGGGGCTGATGTGGCTCTCGCGACAGCAGAAGAGCGACGGGCATTGGGAATTGCATCAGGGCTATCCCGATCATGGCTTCCCCTGGGCCAAGACAGATACCGGTGCCACGGCATTATCGCTGATGGCGTTTCTCGGCCAGGGCAACACGCATCAGAATGGCGAATTCGCCGAGGTCGTCAAAAAAGGCCTGACTTGGCTACAAACGGTCCAAGACCCCGAGACGGGTGACTTCCACGATATGCGGCGCGAGGAGGGTCGCGAAGGGGCGTTTTACGCTCATTCCATGGCGACAATTGCCATCTGCGAAGCTCTCGCGTTGACAGAGGACCAGCAACTGAAGCAGTCTGCCGAGAAGGCGGTCAAGTACCTGTTGTACTCACAGCATCCTGAAAACGGGGGCTGGAAATTTCGTCCAATCAACAAGCTGATGGTGGGTGATCTGGCCGTGACCGGTTGGGCACTAATGGCCCTGCATACGGCTCGCATGGCCGGGATTGATGTTCCTCACGAAGACTTTGTCCGAGCCTCCGCATTCTTGGACTCAGTCAAAGTCCGCGGCATGTCTCGCTACAAATTCGAACCGATTTCCCCGGATAGTCAGGCTTCAGCTGCGATGACGGCCGAAGCAATCTTATGCCGACAATGGTTCGGCTGGCCCAAGAATCTGCCCGAGATGGTCGAGGGGGTTCGCTACATCACGACCGACGATCTGATGCCGTCGTGGACCGAAGGAAAACGCAACGTCTTCCGGTGGTACTACACGTCTCAAGTGCTGCACAACATCGGCGGCGAAGAGTGGAAACGCTGGGGGATCGCCGTTCGCAACGCCATCGTGAAGAATCAAAACACATCAGGCAGTGGCAAAGGGACACAGGATGTTCGCGGCAGTTGGAACCCCACATCGCCAGTAGGCGACCCTCGCGAATTCGCAGAAAAGGGCGGGCGGCTGTACATCACCGCCCTCTGCATCCTGATCCTGGAAACACCCTACCGCCATCAAGCGATCTACGCCGCCGATAAGTAATGCGAGTACACCTCGAAAAGAAATTGAACCACGGAATACACTGAACACACGGAAAAAGAGTTCAGACGTGTGAGACGATCTTCTTTGGCCTGTTTTCCCCTCTCCATTTCGTGTTCTCCGTGTGTTCCGTGGTTCCAATCTTCCGGGCGTTTACCGGAATCACGTTGTGAGACTGGAGAAACCTGATAAACTCTGCACTCTGACATGGGTACTCGGCACGAAGCCGGGGACTTGCCGCATTTCCCTTTCCAGTCGGCCGGGTCTGTATGCGCTTTGAGTTGTCGAAATCCACTCCACCGCATCTCAATCGCCGTTGGCAACTGCGAATGCTGGGGTTCGTCGGGCTGATCTGCGTATTCATCGTCTTCATGATCTCTGCTCAATCCCAACGCCCCAAAAGGGACATCCCCCTTCCCGGCGCACCGGATGGCACCGGCTACGAAGTCAACGGTGGGTCGACACCGGAACTGGACGACAAAGAATCACCGTGGCAAGAACCTCCGCCGCTTCCCGACAAGATGCCGAATGACGCCGAGAACGATCTGGAACGCGACATCCGTACGCGGGAAACGCAATTCGACAAATCGATTCTGCGTCGAGTCAAAGACAACACACTCGGAATCCGCCGCGAAGAAGGAGAGGCCTTCTATCAACTGCTGAATCACACGCGCCACGTCTCGCCGCAGGCCTTGGATCGCAGCGGCTCGACCGATGTCTTGTACATCAACCTGATGACTCAGCCTGATCGGTTTCGTGGTGACCCGATCACAATTCATGGCGATCTACGCCGACTCTACGAATTCCGCGCTGGACCGAATCCGTACCGGATAAAAACGCTATACGAGGCTTGGATCTTCACAGGTGATTCCAGCACCCATCCCTATCGTGTCGTGTTCACCCACCTGCCGAAAGAGCTTGAGCCGGGTGAGAATCTTCGCCAAACGGTCAAGGTGACGGGATACTTCTTCAAGCGTGAAGGCTACGCATCCACCGGCGGCATCCACGTCGCACCGACATTGCTGGCACGGCAGGTGACACTGTTCCGGCCACCGCATGCGCTTCCTTCGGCCGACGCGATCATGCCGTACCTGACCGGCTTGGTTTCTGCCATCGGTCTGGCCTTCCTCGTCACGTTGGTCAGCTTAGTGATCAGCGATCGTCGAGCAGCCCACGCGGTCTGGCTACGCGAGAAGAACGCCCCGCGACCTTCCTTCGCAGGAGTCGAAGCCCGCCCGTCCCTCAGCGTGGCCGAGAACTTGAAGCGTCTGGAAGAACAGGGGTGGCAAGCCGAAGCAGACGCCGTCGACGAACCCTACGAAGAAGTCTCGACCTTGCTGCATGCTCGCGATCGGGTCCGCACCGAGAAGACTCTTCCAGTCACCCCCAAACCGACTGTCGATGAATTGGACGACCGGCGCCAGAGTGCCATTAAAGCAGTGCAGGCCTGGACCAGCCAACACGGTTCTCACAGCGACGCACGACCGCCCGCAACCGCACCGTCAATCGAACCCAAGCCAGCCCCTCCGGCAACAATCGAATCACCCGTTGAACCAACGTCCGGAGAATCCCAATTGGCTGCTTGGGAGAATGAGATCCAGCAGTTCGCAGCCCAACGAAAGCCGGCACCGCTCACCCCCGCCCAACGAGCCGCCCAAGCTGACCTCGAGCGCGACGAAAAGCTCCGCGAGGAAGAACTGAACGACCGCCTGCGTCACGAACGAGCTGTCATCGATCAAGAACGAGCTGATCAGGAAGCAACCAGTCGCGAGCAGATTGATCAGGATCGCCGTACCTTCAGCCTGCCCGCTCGCCACGACGAAGAAGCACACACGCCGCCATCAGACCACCTGACCATCGACCGCGCCGAACGAGAAGACCTCTCCAACGAAGACGACTCAACAGACAACGAAGAGTCCGACGATGGCGATTCAGGCTCCGGCAACAAGTGGTCGCCAGACCAAGGCCGCCGCTCCTCTCGCCGCCAACGTCGCCGAGACGGCCGATAGCTTTCCTCGGTTATGCTTCAACATCGCTCTTTCGAAGCCTCGGCCGCTGGTCATGGAATCTTCAACATGACCGCGCCTTCAAATCTATGAAATCTGCGCAATCTGCGGATAAAAACTTTTGTCCGCAGATTTCGCAGAGGAACGCAGATTGGAAGACAGAGGATGGCAATTCAGAAAAGATTCGGTCTTAGACAGACCTATTTGCTTTCGGCCATCAGTCGTAGTTGCCCGCAAGCGGCATCGATATCCGCCCCTTTGCGCTTCCGCACCGTCGCCGGAATCCCAAACGATTCCAACACCGCGACAAACTCATGCGTCCGCGGATCAGACGGTTCGACAAACGGCAATTCGGTCACCCCATTCATCGGGATCAAGTTCACATGCGCGATCCGAGTCTGCAATTCCTTCGCGAGCATCCGAGCGTGCTGCGGATCGTCGTTAACGCCCGACAGCAGCACGTATTCGTAGGTGACGCGACGACCGGTGATCTCAAAGTAATCGTCGGCCGCGCGCAGGATCGCTGCCATGCCGATCTTGTCGTTGACCGGGACCAGCTTGTCACGAATGACATCGTTCGGGGCATGCAGCGACACCGCCAGGTTGTACTGCTTGCCCGACTTGGCGAGTTCGCGAATCTTGTCCGGCAGCCCCACCGTCGAAATGGTGATCCGCCGAGCCCCCAGGCCCAGCCCCCCCTTTTCGTTCAGGCTTTCGAGTGCCGGAATAAGCGCCTTCAAATTGGCGAGCGGCTCGCCGATCCCCATCACCACCAGGTTCGTGATCTGCTCACCCTTCGCGAGCAACCGATCCAGCAGCAGCACCTGTTCCAGCATCTCGCCGGTCGACAAATTCCGCTTCAGCCCCAGCATGCCGCTGGCACAGAAGACGCAACCCATGGCACAACCGACTTGAGTCGAGATACAGACCGTTCGACGATCAGTCTCGCGCATCAGCACGCATTCAATGAACTGGCCATCGTGCAGTTGCAGCAGCAGCTTCTCGGTCCGGTCCCGACCCACCAGATGCTTATCGACCGTGGCTGGAAATAGGCTGAACTCGTCCGACATCGCCTTTCGCAACGCGGCCGGCAGGTCGTGCATGTCGTTGAAGTCGTTGACGCGTCGACCGAAGATCCAGCGCCGAATTTGCTCGGCCCGGTACTTGGGAAAGCCATGAGCCTCACACCAGGCGGCTAGCTGCTGGGAATCAAGTTCGTACAGGCGTGGTTTCGGAGCAGCAGTCGTCAGCGGGACAAGTTCGGTCATAGCGGGCGGTCGGACTTCTAGTGCTGAGAGCACTTACGTGTCGCGTTGCAACATGGGTTAGACTAAGTGATCGTTTGCTCGCGGGACGCCACAGTGACGCGGGATGCCCTCTAACAAATGGACTGACACGGGCGTCAAACAGAGCGAATTCAAGCCAAATTCACCCCGCCAGAGTATCCGAACAGGCAACCAACTGCGAGCAGATAGTCCGACCGGGGCAGGCAAAACCGCATCTCGCTGCTACAATGAGGATTGCGCAGTCCCAAGCCGTTGCATATCGCCGCGTGGCGCAGTCGAGATCGTCTTTTCGAACGGAACGGCTCCATTCGGCAATCGGACTGGCCACAGAAAACCAGATCCATCGACAAACATCACCACTTCGGCATCGCAGCACGGCAGATCAAGCGGCTGTCGCGGGACAAATTGGTTAGGACCAATGCTAGCTAGGTCATAGACTTGCCCACTTGCTCGCAGCTCGAGGCGCACTTCTGCTGAAAAGTGCTTGTGATCAATAGGATGTTCCATGTCACCTCTCCGAGCAATTGCGATCGACCGAGCCAGACAGTATGCAAAATCGAAGATATTGACAATTGAAACAGAATTTGGGAGCGGCTGCGACGGATTCGTCCTCGCAACAAATCAGGGAACCGCGATCAAAGCCTTTCACTTTCCAGAATTGTACCGACGTGAACTGGAAATCTACGAGTATCTGCTGAAATGGGACATCACCGAGGTCCACGGATTTCACATCCCGAAGCTACTTGGACATGACGAAGAACTGGCGATTATTGAGATGACAGTCGTTTCACCACCCTTCGTGCTCGACTTCGTCAGTGCCCGAATCGAAATTCCAGTCGAGTACGACGAGGAGTGGATCGAGAGAAGAATGGACGAATTTGAAGATGACTGGCCCACCGTCAAACGTGTCATTTGGGGATTTGAGCAGCACGGTATCCATCTTTCCGATGTGCATCCTCGAAATATCAAATGTAGGTGACTGCGCAAGGCCCAGATACATCAGTGATCTTGCATTTAATGAGCGTGCCAGCCCCTGAAGTCACCTTGAGCGATTTCGCGATTTGAAATACCGTCCCGCTCGACGTGCGGGCGTACGTCAAGGGATTGCGTAACACAGGGTGGTGCTGGTGGGGATTCACCTGACGACAGAACGAACGTCGGCTCTATCGCGACGCCAATGGCTGGCCGCTGCGCTGGTGGCTGTCCAGCAGTCCGGGTGCGGCACGATCTTCTGGCCGGAACGGCGAGGTCAACCTGCCGGGCCGCTCGATTTGAAGGTCGTCGCGCTCGATGCCATTGGTCTGTTGTTCTTTTTCATTCCCGGTGTCATTGCTTTCGCGGTCGACTTCTCGACGGGTGCCATTTACCTGCCACCGGGGCAGTACTCGTCGACCTCAGACTCGAATAGCCGCTGGAAGAAAGTCCCGACCGCCACCAAACAACCCGACCCCAAAGAGATTGAACAGGTCGTGTACGCTCACTCCGGCAAGACGATTCGCCTGCAGCCGGGGACTTATCAAGTCGGACGATTGAAGAGCGCCCATTCGCTGGATGACCTGAATATGGACGAAGTCGAACTGGCGAGTGCTTGCGAAGCGAACACCGTCCGGTTCAGAGCTCAGTCCGAGTAACCCTCGGCGAGCGAGTGTGAGTAAAGGGATTGCCATGTTGCGACATCACTGGTCCGCCGCTGTTCTGACGCTGCTGTTCGCTATCGGCTGTGGTGGCTCGCAACCGGTCCCGAAAATGACCAGCACTGGCAAAGCTCCCGCTGCCAATTCGAAGGTCGCTGAACCCCCTCTGGAATCGGTCCCCGAACAGGCTGAACCGGGCGACGCCGACTTCCCGCGCGGCTCCGTAGCATTCGCCACTCTCGTCAAAGCGGCCGAGTCCAGTGATGCCGAAGGCTGGACCAAGGCCGAAGCCCAAATCCAGGAACTGGGAGCTCACGCGACCGCAGCACTCGCCGAACGACTGGCCGATGAAAACACGGTCGCGCGAGAACTGGCCGCCATGTTCCTCGCCCAGATCGGTCCCGAAGCGGCCCCCGCCGCCAAAGGATTGGTCAAGCTCTTGCAAGACGAATCGACGTTCGCCCGCGTCAATGCCGCCGCGGCCCTCTCGACCATGGAAGGCTTCGAAGAGCAAGCGGTTCCCGTCCTGATGGAACTCCTCAAAGATGCCGACGACAACATCCGATTGACCGCTGCCACATCCCTGCGCAATGTGGGACCAGGAGCCGCGCCGGCACTCGTCGGCTTGACCCGCGCCCTCAATGACACGAACCCCCAGATCCGAGCCGCCGCCGCCGCCACCCTCGGCGAAATCGGCCCCAGTGCCGCCAAAAGCCTGACGATGCTGCGACGACTGGAAGAGGACAGCGAACCGGCCGTCGTAGCCGCCGCCGCCCGCGCCATCCGCCGCATCGACGCCGCCTCTGTCGACAAGACCACTCTCGCCACCCCAGCTAGCGCGACGGAGTGATGATCGTCGAGCTACAGTTCCACGGTTTTGGAGTCGCGTCTGCCTAGTGCGAAGGCCTGATTCCACCGAGATGAACTCGGTGGGGATTGTCGGGTTTGAGCAGCCGATTCCTGCCCCCTTCGAGCTTGCCTCGATGGATACGGGCCTCTGCACTACGCTAGCAGCCGCTTCGACAAAGCCGTGCTGTTGCTCGCCGCGATGCCAGCGATCCGCCTGGACGCAATAGCTTTCTGGGGGCTCCCGTTGGTCGACCCCAGCCACACGCTTCTCAATGATCTGATCGCAGTTGCTCATCGTTTCATGGCAGCACTGCGGACGGTGACATATTCTCTGGGCGACTCGCATCGGCAGCCTCGCCGTTGCCCTCGCCGAAATAGTTTGGTCTTGGTCGAATCTGCGCGCCGGGGTGGTCTTTGACGCTGAAGGCGATTTCCCAAGCCCGCACCACGAGGCCCCACATCCCTCTCCCTGTCGCAATAAGTCCCGGCACTAACACTGGCCGCGGACTTCCTGGAATCATGGAAGCAATTGTGATTGCGATGATTAGAAACCCGATGACCACGAACCATCGAACCTTGCGTCGATCAGCCACAGTGTGAACTGCGTTGGAGGGGCTTGATGATGTTGGTCGGATTGAAAACATTGGTGACGGGTTCAAGGAGGGAAGCTATCCGCGGTTCGACCGATGAAATATACCAGTCAGTCGCAATTAAGCCATAATGCTCCCTTGGGTCAACCTGATCCACTCACCGCAGACAGACGGCAGCATGATCGTCATTGTCGAGCGGCATCGGCACTGGTTGTCCGATGCCGCGAACGCAGTGGTAGGACTGTTGTGAAAGTGAGCAGCAACGAGGCGTTGCGTGGGTTCTTACCGGCACTCAAACTCACCGTTCTCTCGACGCCCCGCCGCGATTACGGTCTACTCGTTGATGCCGTTGCTTGCTGTTCGTTTGCACATCTGCAGGTGCCGGCCCCTCTCGCAATAATCACTCCGAAATCAAGGTCACTTCGATGACGCGACAATCCTGTTTACGTGTGCTGTTGGCATTGATGTGTGGGCTTTGCTCCTTACCCGCCGAAGCTCAAGAGACCCCCTGGCGACCCAGTCAAAAGACTGCACTGGCCGACGTGAAGCAGCGCGAGGCCGAACTGAAGGACGTGAACCAGCAGATCTGGAAGTTCGCCGAAGTCGGGCTCGAAGAAATGAAATCGTCACAACTGCTGGTCGACAAACTCAAGGCGGCCGGATTTGAAGTGCAGGCCGGCATCGCCAACATGCCGAGTGCCTTCGTCGCTACCTATGGCTCGGGCAAACCGGTGATCGGCATCCTCGCCGAATACGACGCCCTGCCCGATCTCTCGCAAAAGGTTTCGACCGATCGCGACCCCGTCGAAGCGGGCCAGCCCGGTCATGGCTGCGGTCATTCCGGTTTGGGAACAGGAGCCCTCGGCGCAGCCCTCGCCGTCAAAGCCGCGATGGAAAAGCACAAGCTCCCTGGCACGCTCCGTCTGTACGGCACTCCCGCAGAAGAGACGTTGATCGGCAAGGTCTATATGTTGCTCGACGGTCAGTTCAACGATTTGGACGCCTGCCTGCATTGGCACCCCGCGACCAAGAACGAAGTCTGGAGTGGCAGTTCCAAAGCGATGGTCTCTGCCAAGTTCACATTTCATGGCGTCGCCGCGCACGCGGCTGGCAGTCCCGAGCAAGGTCGCAGTGCCCTCGACGCGGTCGAACTGATGAATGTTGGCGCGAACTACATGCGTGAGCACGTCAAAGAGGACTCACGCATTCACTACGTCATCACACAGGGTGGAGGAGCCCCCAACGTCGTTCCGGCCACGGCCACCGTCTGGTACTACGTGCGAGCCAACGAGCATAAAGACGTCGAAACTTCCTTCGCCTGGCTGATCGATATCGCCCGTGGTGCCGCGCTAATGACTCGCACGAAGATGACCGCCGTCGTCGATACCGATTGCCACGAGCTCTTACAGAACACTCCGCTGTCAGAGCTCATCTCTCACAATCTGAAACGATTGCCGTCCCCCAAGTTCACCGCCGACGAACAGGCCTTCGCGAAGAAGCTGCAGGAACCACTCGCAGAGCAATTCAAGTCCACGTTTGCAACCGGCATCGATGATGCGGTCTACCCGCTTCCGGCGATTCCCGAAGTGACCAAGGGGTCAACCGACGTCGGCGATGTCAGTTGGTTCGTCCCCACCAGCGGCCTGCGAACCGCCTGCTTCGCCTCAGGCACCCCCGGCCACAGTTGGCAAAACGTCGCCGCCATTGGTTCGACGATCGGCGAAAAAGGAGTGATCTACGCCAGTCAAGTCCTGGCCGTCACCGCCCTCGATCTGCTCGAACAGCCCGACCAATTGGCCGCCGCCAAATCCGAATGGCAAGCGCGAACTAAGGACCGACCGTATACCTCACTGATCCCCAAAGGCCAGGAAGCGCCGGCCAAGATCCGCTAATAGATTCGAACAAGAATCTGGTGCTATCCTAGCTATCATGCCCCCATGTGCAACATCTTCTACAGTTGGCGAAGAAAGCTCGGCTGCGTCACTCTGATGATGGCGCTGGTGGCCATGGTGCTGTGGATCAAGAGCTATTACTACCAGGATTTTTGTAGCAATTCGCGATTCTCGTTTTGCGATCGTATCGCAGGAGGGATACTTTTCTTGGAATTGGCGAACTCAACTTCAGTCAACTGGGCCGAACCTCCTCTGGGGAAGCCAACCTCTGCCTTCGGGCGGAGGTGTGAGCTATAAACACGCCTCCACGGCGGTGAGTTACCAATCTGTCACTCTGGTTCTCACTCTTCTCTCCGCCTACCTGATTCTCTGGAAGCCACGGGAGAAGTCATCCCCAAATTAGGTGGTCAGTACCAGACTTCGCAACGAAAGAATCCTGGCACTGGTTTCCTAACAGTCGCGAGTTATCCATCATGATCACCAGCGCCGTCCCGGTCATCGCCATCACAGACTCCACTCGATCCGAAGACTATTACTGCCGAGTCTTGGGCTTTCAGAAGATGTTCGCGTATCGACCTGATCCGACTAAGACCGACCCCTGCTATCTGGGGATCGCTCGCGATGGCGTCTCGCTTCATCTTCACTCCTTCAAGCCGGAACGAGCCGGGATGACGGATACATTTCTGTGGGTTGACGATGTGGATCTCTTGCACGACGAAGTCTCATCGCGCGGTGCCACAATCCAGTTGCCACCCACGGATCAGACTTGGGGAACTCGGGAGACGGGCGTGCGAGATCCCGATGGGAATGTGTTGGTCTTTGCGAAGAGGCAAGCGGATCCAACGTGATTGGGCGGCCCATTTGAAAGGCGGCAGCATGTTGAATTCAGACGGTTCGAACGTTCAACCTTCTCATGATTGTGGGAAGGTAATTTATCGCCGCGTCGTTTCGGTAGCGACCATCCTGATCGCCGGGTGCTGGCAACCGACGCCTACTTTACCTCGATCTGCTGCGCCTGTTGCCTCATCGCCAGCTACTGAGTTGCCGGTTATTCCTGCTGCAGTTGAACCATCCTCAAGCACCATTGAGCCTGACGAGCGAACAGTCGATGGCATTAGAGTCATCGGAACTCTTACTGACGATGAAGTCCAAAGCATTCGACGAGTTGTTCAAGCGACTCCTGACGAAGTCGACAAGCGAATACTACAGATTTGCCTTCTCACCCATGCCGAAGTCGAGGTTATGACCGGCGAAAGCGAAGGCCCGCTTTCTGGGCATGGCAATCTGATCATTCTCAAGAAGATAGGCGACAAGTGGGCCGTTACGGACACTGCACTCTGGAAATCATAACTTGGCAAGAGGAGCTGAATTGCCTGTTGAATTCTTTTCCAGATGTGCGCATGTCAGACTATCGACCCGCCGCGCGCAACTGAACCGGCTGCAGGCCACGGACAATGATCACATCGGCACCCCATTCCTGTCGGAAGCTGCGATCGCCGGTGACTCCGACCGATTGGTTGACCGCTTTACGCAGATCGACTCCGGCGGCGGGGACCAGATAGCACAACAGCTTTCCACCGGGAGCGGTCAGTGCGTACTGCGGACCACCAGGGAATGACTGGGCCATCGAAACCACCAGGCCCGCTCCCGCAAACTTGGGAGCGTTTGGCGCACCTGGCGCTGGTGTCGGCTGTGCGGGAGCGACGGGTGGTCGAGACGGATCGCCTGCCGAGGCGACTGCGTCACCCGGTTGCGATGTGATCGGGGTCGGGCCTGTACCCGGTGCTCCTGCGACTGGCGCGCTTCCGCCGTTGGCCAACTGTTCGGCCTCACGCTGCACGGCCGCCAATTGAGCGTCCCGCTGACGAGCCGCGTCGCTGAGCTTCAAGAAACTGAGATAGTCGGATTGAGTCTTCTGGTAGCGCGTGATTGCATCCAGTCGCTGAGCGATCGTCTTGCTCTGCAGCGGCTGAGTCGCCTCGTTGTCCAATTGCAGATACTGCTGCTGAATATCCTTCAGATCCCACGTGGCGGGTTCTTGCTTGATCATCTCGCGGAACTCGGCATCCACCAGACTCAACTTATCAGCGAACGCACCGGTCTCTGTGGTGCCGGTGGCGTTTCCAATAGTTGTGCGAGGCTTCTGCGTCATCGACTCTGACCGATCGGGGCCGGTCACCGAATCGCCGGTCGAGATCGGTTGAGCAAACGCATCCGGGTCGAGTTTGTTCTGATCGGCGACGGGACTATTCTTCTTTCGCGGAGCGGACTCGCCCGGGAACGGATCGGATTGGATTGCATCGGCCGCCACGATCGCCTTCCGCTGGATCCAGCGCCATTCACGACGAACGGGGGCGATCTTGTACATCAGCTTCTGCTGCCCGTCATCGAACGGAAAGTTCTTCTCGCCCAGGATCTGCACCGCTTCACCGCGCGACAGATTGCCTTGAATGGTCGTGAATTCATCGGCGCTCAGTGAACTGCCGACATGGACGACGACGTTGTTCGCTTTCAGGATGCCGCCATTTTCGCCCGACCGCTGCACATGCTCCGCCTTGATCCAACTGAAGCTGCCCGTCGGCGGGCTGATCATGCACCAGCCTCCCGGATCGTGGCGATGAACGGTGACTTTATCCCCTTTGCGAAGCTTGTCCGTAGGGTAAAAGCTGGGGCCAGGTCCGCTGCGAACGTATTCCCCTTCCAGTTCCACGATCGCCTGATACGGATACTTGCGATCATCCGCCTGCACGGCGAATTGATGACAGATCACGATGAACGCGGCAGCAATTATCAGGGTACGCATCGGTGGCCTCCTTGCCATCCCGGACTAAACTAGGCCATCCCATCGCGACTGGCGATTCGCAGAGGCGAACAATCGGTTCAAAATGGGAGTGGAGACGCAGTTCTAGTAGACCGGCAGAATCTGCTCAAGATCGGTTTGAGGGATGGCAGGAAGATGAATGCCAGCCAGAACAGAATCGCCTGAGGAACCCAAGATGCCCTGCCTTGGGCTGATAGGGTGGACAGACACAATCATTTTGCGGCCCGAAGGGCCAATCACAAATCAGCCCAGGGCATCGCCCTGGGAACAGTGCCCACGTTAAACACAAGCCCTGAAAGGGCGGCACAGTGAAGTTGTGTCGCCCCTACAGGGCTTGGATTCACTATGGCTCCAGCACCCAGGGCGATGCCCTGGGCTGGTCTGTGGCTGCCCCTTCGGGGCGTCGGACTTCAAAGGTCTGAAGTGCGGCAGTGAAAATCCGTCCAGCCCCTGTTTCCCTCTACTTTTGCCTGTCATCACCGACAGATTTAATTCTGATTGACGCTTGGATCAGGCATTTTTAGCATGATGAGACATTCTTTCGTGCGGCTACTGCAGGGATCACCCTCGATGTCGACATTAAGCAGCTTTCGCGGCGGACTACGTACGATCGGGACCGCCCTGTTTTTTTGTGGCGTTTGCGCCCTGAATCTAGGCCTGGCGGATGATGTAACGACTTCGCCTCCTTTGACTTCGGCGCAACTTGACCGGTTGGTCATTGAAGCGGCCAAGCTGGACGACGCGGACCTGGCGGACGTTGTGACGGACGAACAGTACCTGCGTCGCGTGTCACTGGACCTGATCGGACGCCAGCCAACACCGGATGAACTGGCCGTCTTCTTGCTCGATACTTCGGAAACGAAGCGGTCGGTGGCGGCGGAGCGATTGCTGGCTTCGCCCGAGTTTGGCAAGAACTGGGCCAGCTATTGGTCGGATGTGATCGGCTACCGAATTCCGCCCCCCGAACTGACGTTTCTCGACTACACGATCTTCGAACAGTGGCTGGCCGATCGCATTAACCAGAACGCTCCGTGGGACCAGACCGTCCGAGCGATCCTGGTGGCGTCGGGCAAAGTGAAGGATCATCCCGAAGCCACATTCGTCGGGTTTCATGGAGCCGACACCACGCGACTGGCTGCGGAAACCGCGCGCGTGTTCCTCAGCCTGCAGATTGGCTGTGCTCAATGTCACGATCATCCGTTTGATGAATGGAAGCGCGAGCAGTTCCATGAACTGGCCGCCTACTTCGTGCGATCTTCGGCCAAGATGCCCTGGAACGACAGCAGCGAGATTGAGGTGAAGGATAAGGGCAAGGGCGAATACGAAATGCCCAACGTCGCCGATCCGACCAAGAAGGGAACGATGATGGTCCCGACGTTCCTGACCGGCTCGAAGCTCGAAAATGGCAAATCAGACATTGAGCGGCGAACGGAGCTGGCTGCCGTCGTCGCCAATGGGACCAACCCCTGGTTCGCGAAGGCCTATGTCAATCGCGTGTGGGCTCGGCTGATGGGCCGCGGGTTCCACGAACCGGTCGACGACATCGGTGCTGGAAACGAACCACAACTCCGCGAAGTCCATAAGCCGCTGACGGCGTCGTTCGTCGAATCGGGCTTCGATGCCAAAGAGTTATTCCGCACCATCGTAAACTCGAAGGCCTATCAGCAACGGCTGACTTCGAACCCGTCTCTGGCCGAGAAGCCATTCGCGGCGGGCCGAACCACAAAGCTGCGCGGCGACGAGGTCTTCCAGTCCCTCGTCACGGCGATCGAGTTGCCGAACGTCACGCCTCCTAAAATTGAGCCAACCAAAGACATCCGCTTTCCGCCCCCGCCCAAGAGCACCAAGGACCTGGTCTCGGAAATCTTCGGATTCGACCCCAGCCTCAGGCCCGAAGACATTTCGCGAACGTTGGGCCAGGCGATGTTGTTGATGAACAACGATCAACTGCAAAAGCAGATCGACGCCAAGCCCGCCAGCAGCACGGTTCTCGCCAAGCTGTTGGCGGCGGAAGAAGACAACGCCAAAGCAGTGAAGCGACTGTTTCAACTGGTGCTGGCGCGACAGCCGAGCGAAGCCGAAACGACGATTGCCCTCGAACATGTTTCGTCTGTCGCCAGTCGCCCCGAGGCGTTCGAGGATTTGCTGTGGAGCCTGTTGAACTCGGCCGAGTTCACGACCAAGCGATAAGCCCCTGTCTGTTGCGATCGGGATTGAAGATGCCAGCTTCGCTGCTTGATTTGACTGTCGATCGCACCGGCCTGACACGCCGACGCGAATTCATGGCCAGCCTGGGTGTCGGAGCGGGCGTGCTGACGTTGGGTTGGCGCGATCTGCTGGTGGCTCAGGCGTCCGAATTACAGAAGCAAGGCAAGTCGATCATCCTGCTCTGGATGGACGGCGGGCCAAGTCAGTACGACACGTTCAATCCCAAGGTCGGCTCGCCCAATCAAGGACCGGCCCGAGCGATCTCAACGACGGTCCCGGGCGTGCAATTCGCCGACTTCTGGCCGCAGACCGCAATGATGATGGACAAGCTCGCCGTGATCCGCTCGATGCGGACTCCCGAGGCCGAGCATGATCGCGCCATCACGCATGTGCGGACCGGCTATCCCCCAACACCAGCTTTGCGGTACCCGACCTTCGGTTCACTGGTCGCACGTGATCGCGAAGTCCTGGATCAGGAACTTCCGGCGTTCGTGCGCATCGGTAAGCCGCGGATCAAGACACGCGATGTCGATGCCGGCGTGCTGGGGGTCAAGTACTCATCGTTTAACGTCGACGAAGCGGGGTCACTGCCGCCGAATGTTCGCCCAGTTGTTCCCGCCGACACCTTGCGGCGGCGTCTGGCGCTGGCCGATCGATTCGATTCACAGTTCTCAGCGAGCGGCGGTGCCAAAGAGGTGGCCGATAAGAAGTCGATCTATGACCGAACGGCTCGTTTCGTGCTAAGTCCCCGACTGGAGACGTTTGATCTGGATCGCGAACCGGCCCCATTGCGCGATGCCTATGGCCGAACGAATTTCGGACAAGGCTGCCTGCTGGCTCGTCGGCTTGTCGAACAAGGGGTGAGCTTTGTCGAAGTGATCAGCACTGGCGATCGAAACGATGCGGGCTGGGACACTCACAACAACGGTTTTCGCGATACGCCTTATCTGGCGGCGGAAGTCGACCCCGCCTATTCAACGTTGCTCACGGATCTGGCGGATCGCGGGATGCTCGACAACACCCTGGTCGTCTGGATGGGTGAGTTTGGACGGACCCCGAAGATCAAGCCCGATGGCGGTCGCGACCACTATGCGAAGGGCTGGCCCGTTGTGATGTCGGGGGCTGGCGTTCGCGGCGGTCAGGTCATTGGTGCGACCGATGCCGACGGCATTGATGTGACGGACCACGCGATCAGCGTCGCCGATCTGTGCCAGACCTTCTGCCACGTCATGGGGATGAAACCGGAAGACGAGTATCAGACCACGGACAACCGACCCGTGAAACTGATTGAAGGTGGAGCGGTCATCCACGAGCTCTTCAGCTAAACGACGGTGCGCGATTCTGCTCGTGGAATTCCTGAAGATCGGGTGTCACGGACTCGAAGTCCTCGACGTGGCCGTGTCCTGGCTATTGTTTTCCTGAGCGGGCGGGCGTAAGCCGGCGTAAGCCCCCCGACCTCTTCTATTGGGGTGTCAGCCTCCTCAAGCCAATCCTCCACAGTGGTGGAGGTGTGCCCGGAGACTCGCCTCAACTGAGAATTGTCAAGACGATCAGCGTCCCCAACTGAGATCAGTCAGGGACACTGGTGAATGGCAACGGATCTGCGTCTCGTTGAAGTCCTCAGTCGATGATTCGCAACTGCGTCAACGAATCGAGCGACCATTCCCGAACAGTACCGTCATAGCTGCCCGAGTAAAGTCGATTCATCACCGGCGAAAACTGGATCGAGCGGACGATTCCAGCATGGCCACTCAGATGTTGATTATGTTCTCCGGTCTCCAGATTCCACAGCTGAATCTCAGAGGCGGTATTGGTAGCCATCGCGATCTGCTTGGCGTCACCTGAGATCGCGAAAGCCGTAACACGAGCCGCAGAAGTATTCTTGGCATAAGCGCTTTGAAACACGACCTCGTGACTGGCCAGGTTGTAAACTCGAATCTTGCCTAACGAGGTGACCACGCCAAGGAACTGCTCATCATCACTGGTCGTGAACCCGATGCATTCGGCCCCCTGTCGCCATTCATCATCAGCCCGCAACGGCTCACCGACTTTGACTCCCGTGGTCGGTTCGTGAACTGTCACTTCGCCACTATTCCGGGCGACGCTCAGTTTGGTTCCGGCGGCATTCAACGAGCATCGCACGATGTGCGAATGGTCTTCCAGGCTGTACGAGAATTCTTCGGGCTCGGCTGACGATTGCCGCCATCCCAGCACTTGACCTGCCATGGTCACCGCCACCGCTGTTGATCCGTTCTCAGAGACCGCCGCTTCCAGAACGAAATCATCTCGCTTCTGGATTCGTGTTGTTTTCGCTTCCTGATTACCGTGGAAGAGCATGACCGCCCCATTCAAGCCGCACAACAAGGTCGTCGAGCCGTCAGTGCTGTGCGAAACCGCAGTGACTTCGATTCCTGATAGCGGCAACGTCAGATCGATCTCTTTCGTCGCCAGTTCGATTCGCACGATGCCATCATTCGGTCGATAGACCCACAGCCTCTGACCATCTTTTTCGGCCAGGATCCGATAGACGCGGCGATCCGAACACGAGTTCGCTTTTGCTGTAGGCACATTGGCAACAGATGCGATCAGTTGCGATCCCAGCCAGAATAACCCGACGAGTGCAACCACCATGACCAGCATTTCGCTGATCGCAATCAATCCCCGGCGACTTGCTGACCGAGAGCGTGTTTTAAACCGGACTGCGTTCATTCCATGATCCTTCCAAAAGCTGATCTCAGCGCAGCTTTTCTGCGCAGCGATCTCATCGTGAGCGAGACTGCTCATGGGCTCAAGGCGTTAATTTGCGGTTGTAATGCCGCATCGCTGATCAACAGCGACAGGCTGGACGGTGGGATTCAGGCGGGGTCGAACTACGGCTGGATTCATCAAGTATTACGCTATAAGGATGTCATTCCATTGACAGGAACCATCTGAAGCAGATGCCATGCCAGCGGCATGGTTCGCTGCAATTCATATCCTCCTTCAATGCTTCTTCGACGCGGTTAGAGCGGGTCGATTCGGGAAGCAGCATAAGGGGGCTGCGTGAAGAAACTGTTTGGTGGCAATGAGAATTGCGACAGATCCGTGCGGCCAGATGATTCTTTGCGGCTTGCCGAAAGCCTCTCTTTGATATCCGCGAAAAATACAAGCCGATGTCGGAATCGACATCGGCTTGCACGTTGAACAGGCATTCGCGGCAAACGAGAGACTATTTTTTGTCGCCCGCAGCGGCCTTCTTCGCGACGGCGGCCCAGTCTCCGGCGACGACCGTCAAAATCTTGGCCGGATCGATGCGTTTTCGCAGCACTTCCCGAACTTTCTCAGGAGTGAGAGCCTGAATCGTTTCTTCCTGCCTGGTGAAATATTCCATCGTCCGATTGGCTAACAGCGTTGATTCCAAGATCTGAGACAGATTGGAATCTTCGGTTCGCGAGACCTCTTGTCGCTGTAGGTACCCTTTGCGGGCATCATCCAATTCTTTTTGAGTGACGCCCGTTTCCAGGATCTTATCGAGTTCTTCGTGGATCCCAGTCGTCAACTTCTCCAGATTTGCTGGGTTGTAGATCGCATACATCGTCAGCGTCGCTCGCTTGTCGAGTGAGCTGGCTCCGAAGGATGAGCCGACGCCGTACGACAGGCCTTCCTTCTGACGGATCCGATCACCCAGACGCGAGGACAACGCCCCGGCCCCGAGGATGTAATTGCCGAGTACCAGTGCCGGATAGTCGGGTTCATCATCTCGCATCGGGATCATGGTGCCTGAGAAGTAGAACGCATTCGCCTTGTCAGGTGTTTCGATCTTGATCGTGTCCGCCTTGATCTCGACATCGCCCTTGCGAACGATCCGCTCGTATGGCTGTGACGACTTCCAACCCTTCAGCATCGCCGAGATCGCCGACACCGTCGCTTCTTCATCGAAGTCACCGACGACAACGATCTGGCCTGCCTGGGCTCCCAGGAAGTCCGTGTAAAGCTGCTTGACCCCCCCGACCGTCAATGAGTCGGCCAGTTTGATCTCTTCTTCGATCGTCGGATAGTAGCGAACGTCACCCACGGGATAGGGACTAAGAGCCCGACGAACCGGACGGACAGCCAATTGCTGTGGATCGGTCAAAGCCTGTTCGAGATCGGCCTTTTGCCCCTGCTTGAGAATGTCCAACTCGGATGCTGGGAACACAGGTTCACGCAGGATTTGACGCAGCACGTCCAGCACCGCCGGCAGCTTGTCTCGCTTGGTCTGCAGGACGAACGACGCTTCTCCCGGTGAACCCGAAGCCCCCAGCGACGCCGTGTTCTGGTCGAGCAGATCGCGGATCTGCTGCCGCGTCAGATGCTTGGTCCCCTTCGTCATCATCGACGGCATGAATTCGGTGACCGTGGCCTGATTAAACAGCGACTTTTCCGTGCCGTATCGCAGTGTCATCCGCAGGACGACGGTATTGCCGCGAGTCTTCTTCGGCAACAACGCAGCATCGAGTCCTTCGATCTTGGTCCGCTTCGTGCGAGCTTCAATCTTGTCGGGAGCGACATCAAAGTTCTCGCCCATGCTGGTCTCTTCGCGACCCTTATACTCCCCGATCATTTCCTTCAGATTGGGTTGCTGCGGGATCGGAGTACGTTGAGCTTCCTTGGTGGGAACGTAGATGCCGATCGTGCGATTGCTGGCCTGCAGATAGGCCGCGGCAACTCGATTGACATCCTTCACGGTCACCTGTTCCAGGCGATCGCGATAGATGAAGTACAATCGCCAGTCACCTTGAGCGGCCCACTCGCTAAGTTGCACCGCAATGCGAGCACTGTTGGAGGCTTCGACTTCGCGATCTTTCAGCAACCGTTGCTTGGCTCGATCGACTTCTTCTTCTTTCACACCTTGATCGACCACGATCTCGATCGTATCAAGCAACGTGTCGAGCACCGCTTCGGGAGTGTTGCCTGAAGCGACTTCGGCCATAAAGCGCAAGAATCCGGGATCGTGCAGAGCGTAGGCCGCTCCGCCAACGCTGGCCGCCTTCTTCTTTTCGACGAGCGACTTGTAGAGCCGCCCCGAGGGTTCCATGGTGAGGATCGCTTCCAGCACATCAATCGCGGCGAAATCGGCATGACCACCCGGTGGAATGTGATACAGCGCACCGACGACGGCGACTTCACCGACTCGACGCAACGTGACCGATCGCTCACCGTCTTGTGGCGGCTCTTCGGTATAGGTCTGGTCGAGCTTGCGGGTTGGCTTGGGGATCGCCCCGAAGTACTTGCCAATCAGCTCCAGAGCTTGTTCTTTTTCGAAGCGGCCCGCGATGATGACCACCGCATTATCAGGCTGATAATACTTCTTGTAGAACTCTCGCAGCTTCTCGACGGGGACGCGCTCGATGTCGGCTCGGTTACCGATCGTCGACTTGCCGTAGTTGTGCCAGTTGAAGGCGGCACTGGTCATGCGTTGAGCCAGAATCGAATGCGGCGAGTTCTCGCCTCGTTCAAATTCGTTGCGCACGACCGTCATTTCCGAAGCCAGGTCTTCTGCCTTGACGAAGCTGTTGACCATGCGATCCGCTTCCAGGCGAATCGCGAATTCCAGGTTGTCGTCATTGGCCGACAACGTTTCAAAATAGTTTGTTCGATCAAGCCACGTGGTTCCGTTGAACTGGGCCCCGCGAGCTTGCAGGGCCTTCGGTACACTCGGGTGATCGGGCGTTCCCTTGAAGAGCATATGCTCCAGCAAGTGGGCCATCCCTGCTTCGCCGTAGCCTTCATGACGTGAACCGACGAAGACCGTCATGTTCACCGTGACGCTGGGCTTGGAAGGGTCTGGGAACAGCAGAATCTTCAGGCCGTTTTCCAACCGGTATTCGCTGATGCCTTCGATGGACGTGATGCTCATGGGTTTGGATGCTTCGGCGGCGTGAAGAGGGGACCAGTTCGCTGCACAGAACAAGGCCGGCAGCAGGAACAACAGTAGACGTTTCGGCATCGAGAGCGACTCCTTCCATGTATCGATCAGAACGGCTCGAGATTGTGGTCGAATCGTAGCAGCAGCACTGCGCGAAGGAAACCCGCGCGTGCTGATCGAACATGTTGATTGACTTGCATCGATATGACCGTGCCCAATCATAGGCGATTCGAATTTTGGTTTGGGGTTTGATTAAAACACAGAGACGCGAAGGGCGCAGAGAAGACGCCTGCACTGATGTCTTGATAACTCTTCTCTGTGGCCTTCGCGCCTCCGCGTTTCAATTTTCATCCCTCAATCACAAGGCTTACTTCGATTCCGGCAAGTCGCCTGCCACAGCGTTCACCAATCGCGAAGGATCGATGTGCTTTTGCATGGCGGCTTGAACCTGTTCGCGTGTCAACTTTTTGACGGCGTCTTCGAGCGAAGCTTGGAACTTCAGTGTTCGTCCGGTGAACAACGCATCAGCCAACACCTGCACCAGGCGAGAATCATCGCCGCGGCTGGCCTGTTGCGAGGTCAGGTAACCGCGCTTCGATTCGTTCAGCTCTTCTTCCGTCAGGCCATCCTTCAACATCCGCTCGGTCTCTTCGCGAGCCAGCGTGACCACTTTGCCGATGTTGTCGTTGTTGGCAATCGCATAGATCGACAACGTCGCCCGCTTGTCGAGCGACATCGCGCGGAACACTGAACCAACGCCGTACGACAGACCTTCCTTCTCGCGGATGCGACCCATCAAACGTGAAGCAAAGCCGCTGCCTCCCAGCACATCGTTACCGATGATCAGGGCGGGATAGTCGGGTGATTCATCGCTCAGCGGCATCACCTGGCCGGCGAAGTACATCGCGTTGGCCTTATCCGGAGTTCGGATCTTGATCATCTCGGGGACGGGCAGCTTGTCGGC
This sequence comes from Schlesneria sp., assembly GCA_028291515.1. Classification (GTDB taxonomy): domain Bacteria; phylum Planctomycetota; class Planctomycetia; order Planctomycetales; family Planctomycetaceae; genus Schlesneria. The sequence continues at coordinate 2,684 of JAQGHU010000037.1, read as the reverse complement.
CGAGCGCGTGATCCGCTCGTAGGACTGCTTCGACTTCCAACCGACCAGCATGTCGGTCAGCGCGGCCGTCAGCGTCTTCTCATCGAAGTCGCCGACAATCGCCAGTTCGCCGTTCGATGCTCCCAGGAAGTCGTCATAGATCTTCTTGACCGTGGACAGTTCCATGTCGTCGACGGTCTTCAACTCTTCAAGCAACCCGGGGGCGTAACGAACATCACCCACTGGATAGGGACTGAGCTTCTGCTGGACCGCTCGCGGTGCCAAGGCTTGCGGTTCGGCCGATTGCTCTTCCAATGTGCCGTGGCGATGTTGCTTCATCACGTCGAATTCGGCTTCGGGCAGCGTTGGCTCACGCAGGACTTGCTTCAAGACCGCCAAGGCTTCGACCAGATACTCTCGCTTGGTCAGCATGGTAAATTCCGCTTCGCCAGGACGACCACTGGCCACCAGCGTCGTCTGCAGGGAATCGAGTCGATCCTGCAGTTGCTCGGAAGTCATCTTCTTCGTCCCGCGCGTCATCAACTCGGGCAGGAACGAACAGGGAGTGCTCAGTCCGAACAGCGACTTGGCGGTGCCGTATCGCAGATTCAACTTCAGCACGACCGATCCGCCGCGGTTCTTTTTGGTCAGCACGGCCGACTTTACACCTTCAATCGTCGAACGCTTCACGCGTGCTTCAATTGCTTCAGGTGACGGATCGAAGACTTCGCCGACGGAGAACTCGGGACGGCCTTTGTAGTCCTTCACGAGGGCCGCGATATCGGGAGTCGCCGCGACAGGCGTCCGCTGTGGTTCCGTGGTGGGAACGTAGACCCCGACGGTGCGATTGGTGGTCTGCAGGTACTTCTTAGCGACGCGATTCACGTCCGCCACGGTGACCTTGTCGAGTCGATCGCGGAACAGGAACGCCAGACGCCAGTCCCCTGCCCCGGTCCATTCGGTCAGGCCGACCAGGAACTTCGGCGTGTCGATCGATTGCTGATCCCAGATCTTCAGCAGAGTCCGCTTGGCACGTTCCACTTCTTCCTCAGTCGCAGGCTTTTCGACGACACCTTGAACTGTATCCAGCAACCCTTCGGCCACGATATTCGGATCGTTCCCGGCGGCGACTTCGGCCGAGAAGATCATCCCGCTGGGATCGTGCCAGGGATACGCCACCCCTTCGATCTTGGCGGCGCGTTTGGTTTCGACGAGGGACTTGTACAGTCGGCCCGTCTTATCGGCCGAGATGATCGCTTCCAGCACCGAGACGGCAGCAAAGTCGGGATCGGACGCGGCAGGGATGTGATAGACCACACTCGCGACAGCCACTTTGCCAACGCGTCGCAACGTCACCAGACGTTCGCCGTCCTGAGCAGGCTCTTCAGTGTAAGTCGAACGAATCGGCTCTTCAGGAGCCTTGAGCGGACCGAAGTATTTCTGCACCAGCGCCACTGCCTTCGCCTCGTCAATGCGGCCACCGACGAACAGCACGATGTTGTCGGGACGGTAGTACTTCTTATAGAACGCTCGCAGGCTGTCGGCGGGAACGCGTTCGATGTCGGCTCGATTGCCGATCGTCGATTTGCCGTAGTTGTGCCATTCGAAGGCGGTCGCAAACATCCGCTGTTCGAGCACACCCTTGGGGCTGTTCTCGCCCATTTCGAATTCGTTGCGGACGACAGTCATCTCGCTGGCCAGGTCCTCGGCCTTGATCGGGCAGTTCATCAGGCGATCGGCTTCCCAGGCGATGGCGAATTCCAGGTTCTCGTCAGACGCGGGGAGCGTTTCATAGTAGTTGGTGCGATCGACCCAGGTCGTGCCGTTGTAGTCAGCTCCGCGTTCCTGCAGGTCGCGGTCGGGTTGCGGATGCGTGGCCGTCGGCTTGAACAGCATGTGCTCGAGCAGGTGAGCCATCCCGGCTTCGCCATAGCCTTCATGACGTGAGCCGACCAGCACGGTCATGTTCACAGTCAGCTTGGGCTTGGACGGTTCGACGAAGACGACCAGCTTCACGCCATTGGGGAACTGGTATTCGGTGAACCCTTCGACGCTGCCGATCTTCTTGGGTGCATCATCGGCCCACGCTGTGACAGCGGTGCCGAGTGCCACGACCAATCCAAATATCCAACGTCCACGCATTGAACCGACTCCTTTATGAACTGAACCTGCCCGCCAATCCCTGATGGCCAGGACAAAGGATATCCAAGCGAACGGAGCCACGCGAGAGTCGAGGCCCGAGTTCACGCTCCAATTTGCGAGATTTCCCGAACAGATCAGCGATCGTAAACCATTGGCAAAACACAGTTTATTTCCGGTGAGCGTGTGAGGCGGAGTATTTGGGAGGGCGAGGCTCCCGCCGAGCCGCGCGTGTTGATGGACGCACAATGACACGCGGCTCGGCTGAGATCGGCGCGACGCGAAGCGGAGCTTCGAAGACTGGCGTTCCCAAGCGGGAGCTTGGGAACGAGAACGAATCACACCACGGCTCAGCAGGAGCTTCGCCCTCCCAGGCGGAGACCATCCGCAACATTACGATTTGGCAGAATTTGTCAGTCCATGTCATGGTTTTGGGGGTGTCCCTGTTTTTTGACACAGTGTGGGTGGTGCCCCTAATGATTTCTGTCCTTGAAGATACGAGTGACGTGCCACTGATCGGCCGCTTCGGACAACCAGTGCCCCTGCCAATTGACCATGAAGGTGGG
>JAQGHU010000014.1 GCA_028291515.1 Schlesneria sp. | reverse complement strand
CTGAGCGCACCGTCGAATCCCTCTGGGACCGAATCGGGCAACTCGTCCAAGAATTCCAGCCGCAAGAATGCCTCAACTATTTCAGACACTGCGGATACACTGAAAACTAAACTCGAAATTGCTCTAGGTAATCAAATTGGTTGAACTTCCGTTCAATTGGTTTCCGCCAGTTCCGAATCTAGCGCAGGTGCCATCGGAAAATCGACACCCGTTCCGGCCACGATATTGAAGTAGTTCGTCAGCACGCTTAGAGCCACATGCGCTACAGTCTCGGCAATATCCGCATCCGTAAAACCCAGTTCATGCAGGCCATCAACATCCTGATCGTCGACGTGCCCTCGCTGATCCACGACTTTGTGGACGAACTGCAGCAAGGCATTTGTCTTGCCGTCGACGGCGAGCGAATGACGGCTGTCACGGATCTGGTCAGCCGTCAGCCCGACCGACCTGGCAATCGTCGAATGCGCCGCCAAGCAGTAGTCGCAACCATTGTCTTGAGAGACGGCGAGTGCAATTTGCTGGCGCTGCTTGGCCGTGAGTGAACCCCGGCTGATACTGTTGCTGAACTGAAGGTATCCCTCCAAGACGCCAGGTGAGTTCGCCATCGCTCGCATCATGTTGGGAACCATTCCCAATTTCTTCTGGACCGAGTCGAAGAGCTCTTGAACTTCGTTGGAGGCTGATCCGGAAGCGATTTGTGGTAAGCGCGACATCGTAATATTCCTTTTGACGAGTGATTGGTTCCAAAAACACATTGTCGCTGGCCCTAAATACAATTCTCGTTCCAACTTTTCGAAATTACATAAATTCAATTGCAACAGTATCTTGCGAAAAATAAGTACACCTGCAATGAGAAACGAAATATCGTTATTCGACGACTATTCGTTGTTCCACAGCGATATTTCGTTATGGTGAGTCGATGCCACTCGTCGGTGATCCAAAACGCATCTTGCTGGAACTAGCGGGGCAACATCATTTGCCCGATCTGCTGCCGCTCGCGGTTCGTCGTCTGTCGGAATCGCCGGCAGTCGCGCTGGTGCGTATCTGGCTGCTACTACCGCCGCTCGCTAACGACTGCGGGCGGTGTCGCTTGGCGGCGGAATGCCGCGATCGTGAACGGTGCCTGCATCTGGTCGCGAGCGCTGGTCGGCCACTCGGTGACTCGAAGAGCTCCTGGACTGGGCTCGACGGCAGTTTTCGGCGTTTTCCGGTGGGTGTGCGGAAGGTTGGGCATATCGCGCGGACGGGTCAATCGCTGGAGGTTCCCGACCTGACTTGCGACTGGGAATGGGCGGCCAATCCAGACTGGGTTCGCGATGAGCAGATCACATCGTTCGTGGGCCATCCGCTGATCCATCGTGGACAGGTGCTAGGCGTGCTGGGAGTCTTCGCCCGCGAACATGCCGGCGATGCGTGCATCGAGTGGTTGCGCATGATCACGGACCACCTCGCCGCGGCGATCGCCAACTCCCGAGCTCTCGACGAGATCGAATCGCTGAAGAAGAAGCTCGAACTGGAGAATGAGTATCTTCGCGAAGAAGTCCGATCAAGCGTTTCTTTTGGTGAGATGGTCGGCCAGAGTCCCGCGCTGCAAGCTGTTGTTCGCCAGATCGATCTGGTCGCCCCAACCGACTCGACAGTCCTGATCCAGGGCGAGAGTGGCACGGGGAAGGAACTGGTCGCTCGTGAAATCCACCGCCGCAGCAATCGTGCGAATCGTCCGCTGATTAAAGTGAACTGCGCCGCAATTTCGCATGAACTCTACGAGAGCGAGTTTTTTGGTCATACCAAAGGTGCCTTCACCGGCGCGCTCCGTGATCGAGCCGGTCGCTTCGAACTCGCAGACGGTGGCACGCTATTCCTAGACGAAATCGGTGAGATCCCACTCGACCTGCAAGCCAAACTGCTGCGCGTGCTCCAAGAGGGAGAGCTAGAACGTGTCGGGGAAGAACGCACTCGTCGCGTGAACGTCCGCATTGTTGCAGCAACTAATCGGAACTTGCGAAAAGAGGCCGAGGCGGGGCGGTTTCGACAGGATCTGTACTATCGATTGAGCGTCTTCCCGATGGAACTGCCGTCGTTGCGGAATCGCATTGAAGATATCCCCGTTCTGGCTGAACACTTCCTGCAACAGTTCGCCAGACGTCTGGGACGAAAGCGTCCTCGCTTGAGTCTGGCCATCGTTCAGCAATTGCAGCGCTACTCATGGCCCGGCAACGTACGTGAGTTGCAGCACGTGCTGGAACGAGCTTGCATCGTCGCGCCCGAGGGCCGACTAGAACTTGATCTTCCCGATGAGACGGCCAAAAGCCCTATTGTGGCATCACCAGTGGAATCACTTGAACGCGTGCTGACTGAAAGCGAATTGCGAGCATCCGAAGGGAGCAATCTTCGACGGGCACTCGAAGTCACCGGTGGGAAGATCTACGGTCCGGATGGTGCTGCGGCCCTTATTGGCTTGAAACCGACGACGTTGATCTCTCGACTCAAAGCGTACGGTATTACTGTTGGCAAATAAGCCGGCCGCGCGTTGTCCGTTCCGAGCCGATCTCGGCAGGAATCACAGCCTTTGGCCCGTTGCTCTTGCTGGTCGTCACCTCTATAGTTTCGTCTTCGGCACCTTGACGAGTCTCTCGGTTAGAATTGAGTGATGTCACGTTCGACCCTGCAGCGAAATACGATCGTTGGCCTGATCGCGAGCATCGTATTGGCGGTGGTTAAGCTATCGGCGGGGTTGGTGGGGCAATCGAGCGCGCTTGTTGCTGATGCGGTCGAGTCGTTAGCCGACACGATTGGTTCGATCCTTGTCTGGCAGGCCTTGCGAGTGGCTTCCAAGCCACCCGATGCGAGCCATCCCTATGGGTATGGCAAAGCCGAAGCGGTCGCGGCACTGGCTGTCGGTGGATTATTGGTCGCCGCGGCAGTGCTCATTGTCAGCGAGGCCTTTCATGAGATCTTGATCCCTCACGCCCCGCCAGCGCCGTGGACTTTGATCGTGCTGGTGACGGTGATCATCGTCAAAGAGCTACTCTTTCGCTTTGTGATGCACGGTGCGGACGAATTTCAATCGGATGCGGCTCGCGCTGATGCGTGGCATCACAGGTCCGACGCGATTACTTCTGCGGCCGCATTCATCGGCGTGTCGGTGGCCATCTGGGGGCCTGTTCTGTTCAATCTGCCTGAGTTGGTCCTGGCGGATGAAGTGGCGGCGATCCTGGCCAGTGGAATCATCCTCATCACGGCCGTGCGAATGATCCGACCGGCCTTGTTCGAACTACTCGATGCAGTGTCGCATGAGATGGCGGACAAAGTATTGCAAGTCGCGATGTCCGTCGACGGGGTGCGTCACGTTGAAAAGGTGTTCGTGCGGAAGAGCGGTTCAGGGTTTCATGTGGATATGCATTTGCAAGTCGACCCCGAGTTGACGGTTCGAGTTGGTCACGCCATCGCAGGTAAGGTGAAGGCCACCATCAAGTCGGAAGTCGCCGCGGTGACGGGCGTATTGATCCACATCGAGCCCGCGCAGGAGATCATTCAAAGTCCGCCAGTGCCCCAGCCATGACCTGCATTGGTAGACTGAGGTCAGGAATTACTCTGACGCCTTCAACTCTCTCGGCCGCCAAAGATCGACAAGCCGTCCTGGCGTTGCCGAATTGAAGTCAGACCATTTAGACAACTCGAGTTCTATTCGCGCGAGTGCGCCCGTCGGCATCGTTTGCGGCTGTCCCGTCAGGTGCGACAGAAACTCTTCCTGCCCCGGGTTGTGTCCGACGAGCATCACGGCGGTCAGATCCCAAGGGATACTCCGCAAGACCGAGATAAATATGTCGAGGGTGCAGTGGTAAAGACGTTCAACATACTCAACAGGAGGCGCGCCGTCGATTTCTTCGAGGACCAGTCGTAACGTTTCCTTTGCGCGAACGGCCGTCGAACAGAGAACCAGCTCCGGGCAGCATTTCTGAGCACCGATCAATTGCCCGATTCGACGAGCGGCCTTGATGCCGCGTGGCTTCAGCGGGCGGTCGTGATCGGCAAGTGAACTATCTTCCCAGCACGACTTGGCATGACGCAGCAGCAACAACGTCTTCACGACAATTCACCTGAACTTCGACAACGGCAGTAATGTGGAATCACTCGTCAGTTCCAGGTCGCCGATGCGGCTCGAACATGGTCCGTGCTGCATGGGCAGCCTCGTCGACTGTTTGGACGGCCCTGTTGTAAAGCACTTCCTGACTTCGAACGGCAACTCCGCTGGACTTCACCGGTTCGTAGCGACCATCTGGCATCAGGCGACGAGCTTTGACATTGTCCTGAAAATGAGTCTTCAAGATCGTCATCAGCTTCGCTCGGGCTCCTGCATCCTCGACCGGAACCAACAATTCCACTCGTCGATCCAGGTTGCGCGGCATCCAGTCGGCACTGGAGATGAACAGACGCTCGTCTCCACCATGATAGAAGTACATAATGCGGCTGTGCTCAAGAAAACGATCGATGACCCCCGTCACCGAGATATTTTCCGAAAGGCCAGGGACACCGGGACGCAGGCAGCAGATGCCGCGAATGTTCAAGCGGATCTTGACACCCGCCTGCGATGCCTTGTACAGGGCTTCGATCATCTGTTCGTCAACGAGCGCGTTCAGTTTCGCTTGGATGACGGCCTTTTGCCCGTGCTTTTTGCGCTCGATCTCGGCATCGATCATTTCCAGCAACTTGTCACGCATGCCGATGGGGGCCATCTCAAGCTGACGGAATCGCTGTGGTTGCGAATAGCCAGTCACAGTATTGAAGAACGCCGTGGCGTCGGCCCCCAGGTCTTCATTGCATGTGATTAGAGAAGCATCGCCGTAGATCTTTGAGGTGATTTCGTTGTAGTTGCCAGTTCCGAAATGCACGTACCGCTGGATCCCCTGCGGTTCGCGTCGAACGATCAGACAGACCTTCGCGTGAGTCTTCAGACCTTTCACGCCATAGATCACCTGGACTTCCGCACGCTCCAGATCGCGAGCCCATTCGATATTGCGCTGCTCGTCAAAGCGAGCCTTAAGTTCGACGATCGCCGTGACATACTTTCCTTTTTGGGCAGCACGCTTCAGCGCAGCAACGATCGGACTTTTCGCACTCGTGCGATACAGAGTCTGCTTAATCGCCAGGACATCGGGATCGTCGGCAGCGGTTTCGATGAGTCGAATGACGGGATCGAAGCTCTCGTAAGGATGATAGAGCAGAATGTCTTTCTGCGCGATCGCGGTGAAGATGCTTTCCAGCGGATCGATCTGCGAAGAAGGCTTAGGTGGCCAAGGTTCATAGCGTAAGGCATCGAAGCCCTGAGAATCGGTCAGGCGGAAAAACGCCGACAAATCGAGAGGCCCTGGAATCGGGAACACCCATTCATCCGCAACTTCGACTGAAGTTTGCAGGAACTCGCGCACGGTGGCACTGCCATGATCGGCGACTTCGAGCCGTACGCAGGCACTTTGACGACGCGCGTTGACGATCTCCTGCATTTCAGAAAGCAGGTCGAACGCCTGATCTTCCTGAAGCTCCATATCGGCGTTGCGCGTAATGCGAAACGGTACGCACTCTTCGATGACCTCGCCTGGAAACAGTTGTGCCAAAAATCGAGTCACCACTTCTTCCAGCAGGATGAAGCTGAACCCACTGTCCGACGGAAGCGTGATAAATCGTTGGCGATTGCGCCCAAATGGAACAATGGCAAACCGAGGCACTTCTGAACCAGCAGCAGGAGCCAATCGAACACACAGGTTCAGTGATTGGTTAATCAGCAACGGGAATGAAGGGACGTCCGAATCGGGAAAGAACACGGGCATCTCGGTAATGACTTTGGCTTCTGCCGACTCCGCCGCCTGCTTCTTCTTGGACGCTTTCTTGCGAGCAGGTTTCCCTTCCTCGGACTTGCTCAGCGAGATCGCCAACGGTGTCAGAACAGGAAAGATCTCCTGTTCGAACAATGTTTGAACGTGATGGGCCTGTCGGTCAGTCAGTTCATTGGGGCAAACACGGTGGAAGCCTGCTTCAATGAGTGCAGGCTCCAAGTCTCGCAGGTAGCATTCGTACTGTGCGGAAGCGAACGCATGCATCCGCTCGCCAATCAAATGGAGTTGATCTGAGGGAGTCAGTCCGCACGGATCGGAACGAGTATCTCCTTCAGCCTGAACGAGTTGTAGACTGCCCACGCGGACCATCGTGAATTCGTCCAAATTGGACGCGGTGATCGCCAAAAACTTGAGCCGCTCAAGCAGGGGGATCGACTCGTTACGTGCTTCTTCCAAGACTCGCTGGTTGAATTCCAGCCAGCTCAATTCGCGATTGAAAAATTTTGATTCAGCGGCCATTCGAGAATCTTTACCTTCATGGTCGGATGATTCAATCGAGGATCCGACACGATCCTCGCGACCGGTACGGTCGCATCGTGCGCTATACCATGCAGCCTGTCGAGCCGCTACTGCAAGCGTAGCCGTTATATCCGCCAGAAGTTACGAATCGGAAACATCTTTTGTAAGTTGCCCATATGGTTGACTTCAGCAAATGACCGACGAAAGATGGCGGCAGAATCTGCCGGAAAACATTTGACCGGGCCCAATGCGTGGTGAATCACGCAGTAGGAGAAATGATCGTGACAACTGACTTGCATCCAAGGCGTTTGCGATTGTGGGCGATGTCGCTCGTTATCCTTGGACTGGGAATCACTCCACTTCGGGCGCAACAACAGCCGGTAGTACAACCGGGTACCGGTGGTTTCTTCAATCAATCGATGAAGGATGATTCCGGCGAGCACAAGTACATCGTTTTTGTCCCTGTGGGATATCGTGCCGACAAGCCGACTCCTGCAATCCTGTTCCTGCACGGTGCCGGCGAACGTGGTAAGGACAATCACTTGCAGATCACGGCGGGACTGGCCCCCTTCGTCAATGCACGAGCCAAGACCTTCCCATTCATTGTCGTGTTTCCTCAGTGTGAATCGACTGAAGCACGTATCCTCGAAGGATGGCAGGCAGGAGGTCCCGATGCCAATCGCGCTCTGAAAGCACTGGAAGACGTTCAGAAGAAATACAACGTCGACAAGAAACGCATTGTGTTGTCCGGTTGGTCGATGGGTGGTTACGGTGCCTGGAGCTTGGGTATTGCCGAGGCGGACCGCTGGTCGGCTGTCGTTCCGTTGGCGGGCGGGGGCGATGTCAGCAAGGTCGGCGCATTGAAAGATGTTCCCGTATGGGCCTTTCACGGAGCGATCGACAAGCTCGTTCGACCTGAATCCGACAAACGAATGGTCGATGCCCTGAAGGAAGCAGGCGGAACAGCCACCTACACCGAATTCCCCAATGTGGGCCACTACCTTTGCGACGGGGTCTTCGGCAACGACTCGGTGATCCAGTGGATGCTTGATCCCAAGAAGAATCCCGCCGTCCTCGGTACCAAGCCTCTGGTGAAGCCGATCGATCCCATCACCGTTCCCTTTATCCCTGCCGTTGAAATCCCCGAAGCGGTCGCCATTCGTTTAGGAAACGACGCGCTGGCGGCGTTGTCCTATTCGATTCCTGCCACTGTTCCAAAGGATATGTTGACAGGTCGATTGAACGACATGTTCGATAGCACTGTCGCTCAAGGACGATCGTTCGGCATTCGATTCTCAGGAATTTCCTACCGGGCCGATTTGGAACGCGTGTTGACCAAGGGGATCGGCAAGGATCGCATTCTCGTTCAGCTTGGTATTCGCAATGTTGTGCTGGGCATCGGTGGCACTTCCGTTTCGGGCGAGCGTCATTCGGCTCAAGCGGGTCCGATCAATATCATCATTGGTCAACGCGCCCCCGTCTGGTTGAGTCTGGAGTTGACTCCGTACATTGAAAATCGCCAGATCCGCCTGAAGCAAGTCGGAGCCAGCTTCCAGATTCCCGCAGATAACTTCTATGTCACGGGGCCGGCCGGTATTTCAACGCAGGGTTTTGGGATGACCGAGAGCGCCGTGAGAGACGGGCTGGTCAGTGGGCTGTACGGAGCCCGCGGTCGCATCGAAAACGAAGTGCTGCAGATCGTTCCCGGGATCATCAAGCAGATCGAAAAGAACCTGGTGCTACCAGAAACGGGATCACCGGTCTCTGCCTCAGGAGATTCGATCGCCAAGCTGTGGCCACTGCCAATATATCCACCTCGTTTGCGAGTCTGGCCGGAACAGATCTCGACTGATGAAAACGGACTCTCGATGGTCGTCGGCGTGACAGCCGCCAGCTTGGATCCGTATGGACCCGTTAAACCGCTGAAAAAAGTCCCCGGAGCCGGCGCAAAGCTGGATCGCCTGCCAAAAGATACGGCCTTGCATGCGATGGTCGCACCGCAAGTGCTCACGCCACTCACTGAAATGGCTGTCGACGCAGATCAACTGAAGCTGGACCTGCTCGATATACCCGACCCGATGTTCGCGAAGCTGGCTGATCGCGCGACACTGCAAGAGCTCATTCCCGACTTGAAACAATATGGCGACGATCTGCAGGTTCGATCAGCTCTGCGAGTAGTTCGGCCGCTCGAGGCTGGCGATCCGATGCAGACCGCTGATAGTGGGGACAAGCAACCGTTTGAATTCCGCGTCAACGGCCTGGAGATCACGATTTCGATTAAGACACCCAGCGATCCGACTTGGAAACCGTGCGCTATCTTCGATTTGAATATTGCAGAACAGGTTCGTGCGACCCTGAAGTCGCCCGCTCACGATGTCCGAATTGTGAGTCTCGATTGGCAGCAGGATACCAGCGTGACGGGGACATCGAAGTTCGCCGATGGTTACACCCCAAAAGACACCAAGATCGATACCGACGGCTACATCGATCAGTTCAAGCAAGCTTGGAAGACGTTCAGTAAGGGGACGACGGCTGCCTCGATGGAAGTTCCTGACCTGAAGATCGGCCCCTCACGACTACGTCTGCACGACCTGAACTGGAAGTCGCCGCTGGTCGAAGTGACCTATCGGTTGGCACGGATCAAGATTACGAACCTCAGCAAGGAAGCGTTCACGTACGAGACGAAAGCCCCGACCAGTCCTTGGGGCGAGCCGCTGACCTTGAAGCCCGGCGAATCGCACGAATTCGATCTCCCTTACCCATTGACGTATCGCCGTAAAGGGGCATCCGGTGCGATGGAAGTCTATACGCTGGAAACGGGATCGCATTCCGAATTTCGGGTGCCGCTGGCAGGGGGGGCTCCTCGACTGTATGCCGCAAACCGGCCACCAGAAACGAAATAGGAGACCAAGGAAGATGCTTGCATGAATCGTGATTGATCTGCGGCATCGCTGAAGAATTTCGAATCGGGCGAGGAAATCTGATTTTCTCGCCCGATTCTGCTTTCTTGTGCAAGAAACCCGGTCGTCTGTTGTGTCTACTATGAGCGATGTTGCAAGTGTTGGCTTGCTTCGCTCGAAGATGCGACGACCGGAGATGCACGGTGACATCGATTCCCGAGACTCAACCGAGCCTGCTGATTAAGTTGCGAGATTCGCGCAACCAGCCTGCCTGGAATGAGTTCCTCGAAATCTATGAACCGCTGATCGGGCGACTGGTACGGGGACGTGGCCTTCGTTCCGCCGACGCCGCTGAGGTGACGCAAGAAGTCTTCGTCGCGGTTGCCGCAGCGATTGCTCGCTGGGAATCCAATCCCGTACGGGGTTCCTTCCGCGGTTGGCTGGCGACGATTACTCGAAATCTTGTCGTCAACTTCCTAATCCGTCAGTCGCGGCATCCCCGCGGCAACGGTGACACTGGTTTTCGCCAATGGCTCGAGGAGCAGGCGGCTCCCGAGGGCGAAGCGTCTGAACTCTTCGATTTCGAGCGAAAGCGGCAGATCTTTCGCTGGGCCTCGGAACAGATCCGCTCCGAATTTCGCGAGTCGACCTGGAAGGCATTCTGGATGACGGCCGTCGACAACGGCGATGTCGTCGAGGTGGCGCGCGCGCTGGGAGTGACCGCTGGTGTCGTCTACGTCTCGCGCAGCCGCGTGATGAAGCGGCTGAGGGAAGTCGTTGACGAAGTTCGCGAGCGTGAATTGAGTGGTGATTTCAAGCTTGATCAGAGCTGAAGTGATTTAGAAGAGTCAAGGAAAGCAGATGGTGGCCCACGCCTCGCCTTGTGATCAAGATCGATTGCGGCGGTTATTGGACGATGACTTGCCCGAAACCGTGCAAACGGAAGTCGCCGCGCACCTGGAGACCTGTCGAGGCTGTCGTCAGCAATTGGAATCTCTGGCCGCCGCTGAAGTCATCTGGCAAGAGACACGATCAGCATTGTCGAATGCTGACGAAGCATTCCCCGATCTTGCGGTGACTAACGATCACGAAGATTCAAACTCGATTCCGCTGGACTTTCTATCGCCGTCAGACAACCCTGCCATGTTGGGTCGGATCGGCGAATTTGAGATCCTGGAACTGATCGGCTGTGGCGGAATGGGGATCGTCCTGAAAGGCTACGATCACGAACTGAACCGCTATGTCGCGGTCAAGGTGCTGCACCCGCATTGTGCGACGAGTGCGGCCGCACGTCGCCGATTCGCACGCGAAGCGCAGGCCGCGGCAGCGGTGGTCCACCAGCATGTGGTGGCGATCCATGCCGTTGGAGGCAATCATCACCCGCCGTATCTGGTCATGTCATTCGTTCCTGGTGAATCGCTGCAGCAACGCTTGAATCGGCAGGGACCGTTCGAGGTTGTCGATGTCTTGCGGATCGGCCAGCAAGTGGCCGAAGGTCTAGCAGCAGCCCATGCGCAGGGATTGGTTCATCGAGATATCAAGCCGGGCAACATCCTGCTCGAACGAAACGTCGATCGTGTGCTCCTCACCGATTTCGGACTGGCTCGCGCGGCCGATGATGCCAGCCTGACTCAAAGCGGAGTGATCGCGGGAACGCCTCAATATATGTCCCCCGAGCAGGCGCGGGGTGACAACGTCGACGTCCGCACCGATTTGTTCAGCCTGGGCAGCGTGATGTACACGCTGCTCGCGGGACATTCGCCGTTCCGTGCCGAAACGGCCATGGGTGTGTTGCGGCGGGTCTGTGACGACACGCCTCGGTCACTGCGTGAGTTCAACCCCAACGTTCCTGAGTGGCTCGAGATGTTCGTGGCACGGCTGCAGGCCAAGCTGCCGAACGACCGTTTCGAGTCGGCATCACAAGTCGCGGACTTGCTGAAAGGAAGCCTGGCCCATCTGCAGCAACCGACGTTGCTCAGCTTGCCGGTGGCAGTCGACCGTTTAGTCACTCGGAAAAAGCGTCGCTCGCAATTTTCCAGTTGGAAGCGAATCGTTGGCGCGACAGCTTTGTTGGCGGCAGTGACGCTCGGTTCGGTGCTATATCTGAGTCTGCCGCAGCCGACCGCAACACGAGTTATTCCGGAAATACAATCGTCAAAAAAGCTCGCACCAGAGGACGCTTGGGACGACGACTTCACGACCGAGTCCAATTTGATCCGTCAATCCGTCGAGCGTCTAGAAGCGGAAGCATCCGACCAATTTTAGCACGTCCTGTCTGCATCACATCGACATTTGTCAGATCATTTCGAGGTCATTTCATGAGCCAGACGCCCCCCGAGTCGAAACCCAATAAATCCGGATACCGCTGGCTGTGGGTGGTGCTCGCGCTGTTTTGTTCTGTCCCCGTAATGATGTTCGTGGGTCTGATCGGTCTGTACATGCTGAGATCGCAGGCCACATTTCATGACTTTGCGGCCCGCGAACGCCAACACGCGGCTCAAGCCTGGCAACAGCAGGAAGCGACACGAACTGTTACGACTCAATCAACACCAGTACTTCCTCCCGTAGTACAAGCCCCCAAAAAGCGGGCTCAGATCGTCCGGATCCAGCTCGATTTTGAAGACTTTGAAACTCGATTCGCTAACGCCATCACGGTTGATCGCGACCAGCAAGGAGCGCGATTGATGGTGCCGTCCGAGGTCTTCACGCCAATGTCCGGGAAGATCAATGGCCGGATTGTGACTCGCACGGCCGGAACACCAAAGATCGTTGGCGTCGGGTCATGGCCAGCATCAGGAATGGCTGGCGCGACAATGGGAGGTTCACCGGTGGGGGCGGGCGTCGCCATCCCAGGAATTGGTCTGACCGAGTTGACGTTGAACAACTGGGATTTGACTCCCATCCGTGTTGTCGGCGATTTTCCAGAAGCTTCGATTGGCGACAAGCTCATGGTCGTGTCACTCCCTGAAGACTTCGGATTCTCAAGAGAAGTGACAGTTCTGGGAACTGATGAATCGGTGCAACTGGGGGACGGTACGAAGTTGGATCACCTGCTGAAGCTGACGGAATGGACGGGGACCATTGGAGCCCTCGCCACCAACAGCACCGGTGAACCGATCGGGCAGATCATTTTCACGAAGCCTGGAAAATTGCGGTATTCCTACGCCGTCCCGATGGATCGGATCTTTCAGGCGATTTATGAACTGAAGCAGCGCGGCAGCTCTTCGTTCCCCATCGAGGACGAACCACGACAAGGTCTTGATTTTCGATCATCCGCTTCCGGGTTGACTAGCGAAAAGAAGGAGGACAATACTCCAGGCCTGCCGCTGGCCGCGTCCGAGTTGCCGCCAGATCCACTTCACGTTTCGCCGAGCCCCCGCATTGACGATCCACTTTTGCCGGAAGATTTCTCTCCGACACCAGATCCGTTTCGCGCCGGTGCTTTACCGCCTGATCCTTCTCCGGGAGCGCCCCAACCTAGCAAGCCGCCGACGCCGACCAATTTTCCGCCAGAGATATCCCCCGCCGACGCGGCGATGCCCGAACTCTCACCGGATCGAGAAACGAAGGTCTACCAAGTTCGTGGTCCCGCACAGGAAGTTGCCGAGACGCTACGATCACTCTACGGAGATGTTGCGAAAATCGCCGCCGATCGGACGAGTCGATCTGTGA
This sequence comes from Schlesneria sp., assembly GCA_028291515.1. Lineage (GTDB taxonomy): Bacteria > Planctomycetota > Planctomycetia > Planctomycetales > Planctomycetaceae > Schlesneria. The sequence continues at coordinate 2,578 of JAQGHU010000014.1, read as the reverse complement.
TTACGGTTGCCTCTCCGACGGTGCAGGAAAAAATCGCTGCCACGATCGAAGATTTGCACAAACGGGGCCAGAGTTTGGAGGACGAGCAGGCCAAAAAAGATGAACTCGAAATGGAACGAATGAAGGCGTTGAACGCCAGGCAGCGTGCACAAAAGGAGGCAGCGCGAAAGGCAGTCGCGACGAAAGAATCAATCACCGAAGAAGAACTCCAGAAGAGTCCGCCGGGAACAACAACGTCTCCCGTCGCTGAAGCCCGGCAGCAAGTCCAACTCTGCTCCGAACAAGATCGGGAAGCGAAAAAACTCGCCCTGCAACTACGAACCGCCGCGCCGACCGAACAGCCCGCCTTGCGAGCAAAGCTGGAGCGGCTCACAGAACAACAATTCCGGGTACGCCAGGACCTGCGCAAGAAGGAAATCGACGATTTGGGCAATCGCATCGATCAGTTGCGAGTCACCCAGTTGCGCCGCCAACAGAATCAGGCCGAAATCATTCGCCGCCGCGTCGAGGAATTGCTCGATCCAAACAGCGATTTGCGCTGGGAGCCGCCGCAAGATGTCCAAAAGGCCCCGACCTCTAAGTCCGTAGTCGGAGAATCTCCAGAGGTTCTCTCCGGTGTGTCCCGACAACTGACGGAGACGGAAGAGCCAAAAGGGGCAAGCGTCGAGCAAACGTTTGATGGCATCACTTACTCACATTGGCTCAAGATCCTGGAGACCGAGGTCAAACCGACGAAGCTCGCTGCGGCCATAGAAGCCTGCGGTCGCTTGGCTGTCAGTGCTGATCGACGTCGAATCGCCAAAGTGATCATTCAGAAAGCCAGTTTGTTTGAATCTGCAGATAGCAAGGAGCGAGACGTCTGGAATGCTGCGGATGCTTCATTGGCCAAGTTCCCAATGACAGACGTGGTTGATGAAATACTGATCTCGTTGGCAGACCCGGAGTCGGCGAAGCGAGGTCGAACTTTTCAGGGCCGCTTTCTATTGCACTATCCAAATGCCGCAAAGCAACACGAACGGGAACTGATTGCGGCGCTGGTAAAAGCAGTTCAAGAAAACGGCAAAGATCGGAATTGCTTACTTGCTGCGGCGTGCCAACTGTGGCACCTCGCGGATCACCAATTGGAGGACTTCGAAGGTCTTCGACCGCTCGTCATGGAGAGGATCGACGGTGCGCCTGAGTCCACCTCAAGACTGGACGACGATTGGTATGTCGTTGCTTTGGCACTGGTCATGAAAAACCCCGAAACACCTGATCTGGCACTAAAGCTGTGGAAGATATCCACGGGCAAAAACGACTATGACTTCCAAAGAACGATAGAACTTCTTGGCAGATTAGGGCGGCATGCCGAACCCGCTGTGCCAGTCATCATCGAGCAGATTCTGGTTGTGTTGGAACAAGTAGACAAGATTGCGGATGCTCGCGGCGCCTCTGTCGCGGCAACTCCCTATCGCCAACATCCTCGCGCTATCGAACTCGTGAAAACACTTGGTGACATTGGCGTGGGTGCCCAAGCTGCGACGTTGCTGAAAGAGCTATGCTTGAGTGCCGACGCTTATCCTGGAAATTCGCAGTTATTCAACATTTCGCAGGAAGCGCGAACCTCGCTCCAAAAATTCGCACGCGTTCCGGATGTGGACGGCCCACCAATTTTGGGAGATGAATTCCTGGTCCGTGGCATCTGGCAATTGCATAGTGCGAACTTTGAAAAGCCAGTGGATTGCGAAGCCTCGATCGGACGGGGTCATATTGATCTGCTGACTTCACAGAATGGCAACCGCAGAGGCATCAGCGATACCGTCGACGGGAATTGGATTGCGGGTCAAGTAAAGCTGGATCCGACCAAAATGGTGAAGGAGATCGTCCTCACGAATCCGGGAGAGTCGAAAGGGCCGTCGAAACGAAACGGGATCTACGAGTTGACAGAGACCTCGTTTAAGATCTATCTGGCCCCCCTGAATAAGCCCGCGCCGACGGAAATGATCGAGGAAGGATCGCCCATTCCAGACGGGTATTCGCTGGTCGAATGGCGACGTTCGTTGTCACTCCCGCCACGTCCGCGAAACTGAAATTCCCTTCCGTGAACTGGCCTGTCTGCGCGGGTTGACGTTACTTCTGACGTAACCTTGCAGAAGGTGATCCATTTCACGGGCGACAACTGATCACGAATCTCGCCCCAGGACTCGAAGACTGCCTCCTATCTTGAGTCATGCGTATTCGTCCGATTTGTGGTCCCAGTATCTCTACTGTTCGTGCATTCAGTGCATTCCGTGGTGCTCTCTTCTCCGCGTCCTTCGTGCCTCTGTGTTTCAAATTTGCCGACCTCGTCACAGCAAAAAACCTGGAAGTATTTTCCTGAAATCTCCGAAATTGGGTTTGATCGAGTCACCCGTTTTATGGCACAAGAGAATCACAATCCGAGTGCGGATCCCCCCTCTGCGTAGCCAAGGTTGAGGTGCTGACGATTTCACGGACAGTTCAACTCACAAGAAATCAATCTCGGAGTTCGAACTGGTGCGGGGTCAGGTAGCCGAGGGCGGAATGTTTTCGGTCGAGGTTGTAATAGGCGATGTATTCG
>JAQGHU010000011.1 GCA_028291515.1 Schlesneria sp. | reverse complement strand
CTCCCGGCTGCGTGACACAACCTCCCGGCTGCGTGACACAACCTCCCGGCTGCGTGACACAACCTCCCGGCTGCGTGACACAACCTCCCATTCTACTGAGAGTGTTGATCGCAGATTGGCCTTTGGTTGTCAAAGGACTAACGGGCTCGGCAAGTCGGGCTGTGAGGCGTCTGGCGATTGGAGCCAAAGCGGTGTCGAGCCACCGCACTCCAAGGTCGCTGATGATCGGCGTTCAGTTGTGAAAGAGCGATTTCGCAGTGCGAACAACGTCAAATGACACTCGCCCAAGGTCTTGGCGACCTTGGCTACGCAGATGGTTGACTGGCACCCGGATTGTGATTCTCTTGTGCCATAGAATCGGTGACTCGATCAATACCCTGTTTCACATATTTTGGGAATTCGTTCCAGGTTTGTGCCGCGTCATAAATGCCTGAATGCGGTGAATCGACGCCATAGCTGATCGACTTCTGCGAGAGAAGAAGCTGTGCCACTCGGCCAGAGGCACAACAAGATACCGTCACTCTTCCCGAAATGATGGCCCTGCCGACAATTGCACCTGACTGCACCTTGGCACGCATTTGCACTATCTTGGCGATAATCGACCAGTTCTCGCCGCCGTTTGGAGTCAGCGATGTCGAGTCGGAAGCCGGGTTACATTGTCGGCATTACTGTCTTGGCACTCGTCCTTTCCCTACCACAGATTGTCGGCGGGTTGGTGACAGGATGGAGTGTCTATCACCGAGTACGAACTGGTCCGGCGTATCAGTTGTTTGGCCCGACACCCGCCCACCACATTCTCGAGGTCTCATCCTTCTGGCAAGGGAAGTTCGCATATACGATCGCTGCCAATCGCGGTTTGGATCAATGGACGATCAGGTTAACGAACCCAAAAACAGGTGAATTCGACAAATTGGATCTCAGTTTTCCGGGAGGTAGTTTTCTCAGTTTTGTTCCGTTCGTCGCGGGCGATCGAATCTGGGTCCTCGGAAGGAACGGGTCGTTCGAGATCGTTGATGGTGCCTTGCAAGACTCGAAACTCGTGGCGCCCTCTTTTGCAGAATATGATGGGCGGAATTTTCTGTGGAAAGGCGATCCGGCCGTCATCAGCATGAGCCCGGCTGGATTTACCGTCTCAGCATTCCAAAACGGGGTCTGGACTCCCGTTGGTCATGTTGATGTTCCGGATTTTGGGCGGGAACGGATGCTTGGCGGCATCCCGATTCGTTTCGTGATGGGATCTTTGTTTAGCGGAACATCGCGGATTCAAGTTCTCAATTCAGACGATGGACTTCATGTCTTCCTTCACAACGAGGGGCGGATATTTCACCACAAAGGCCTCGATCTGAACGTTGAATCGCTGCCGACTTTGACCACATCGACTAGTCCCAATCCAAATAAGCCGCCGACGTCTGTAGTGGCCCTGGACCAACCCGTCTCCGCGCTGAAGGCATCCAACTCCGATGCCGACCTGGCGGGTTGGTCTCTTATCGGCGATACGCCCGTGATTGGGAATCAAGCACAAGTGTGCGCATTCGGAATGCTCATTAGAGGCCAGCCTGCAGCATTGATTGTTGAGAATGCGATGTCCGGAAATGCGATCGGACATTTCTACAAACACGATGGCACAACCTGGAATGAAGTCGAGTCATTGGCGTTTCCATTTGGCTCGTTTCGTTTCCGCGCTGTGACGAGTCATGACGGTCAACGTTCGTATGTCGTCACAACGACTGCGACAGGCGTGTGCCATGTCTATGCACTCGATTCGACCGGAGTCCACAAGGTCAATTATTTTGATGAGAACGCGACCTCATTGGCCACTTCGTTTTATCTACTTGGTCACGCTCTGTTCGTGCTATTGATGTTGGGTATTGTCCTGGGAGCCGCGACCGGGCTTTTAATGCGATGGTTCACAAAGCCCGAGTATGAGTTTGGCACGCAAACAGTCAGGCTGGCCTCGCTGGGGTGGAGGGGTGTCGCTCGGTTGATCGATCTGGGTTTGATCGTGTCAACGACGATTGGTCTGGGCTGGGTGATGACCCGTGGCTTCGATTGGCAATCGCTGATTGAAGCTCTCAATATGAATGTCCCGCATGCGACGATTCCTATCGCTCAGAGAACTGCTGCCATTCTGGGAATCTGGCTGGTCGCAGCCGTTTTGGCGATGCTGTCGACTCAAGCCGTCTGGGGCATCACGCCGGGCAAATGGCTTTGTGGCCTGAGAACATTGCGAACGAGTCTTCGTCCCTGCCGATATACGCGCAGCCTCGCACGCGAGATTGTGTTCTTCGTCGATTGCTGCAACTTTATCTGCTGGACACCAGGAATTGTCAGCATCGCATTCACCGACCGGCGACAACGGCTGGGTGATCTCGTTGCTGACACCATTGTCGTCGAGTGGCGGCGCAACAAGTAAGATTTGGGCAGTCCGCTATTCGGTGATGTGCCTAATAATGGATGCCTCCCCTTTTCTGGGCCTACCTGATTCTCTGGAAACCCCGAAAGGAGGAATCAGGACTAACACAATACGTACCGTGAGATCGATGTGTACACAGTCGGCTTGACGGGCAGATGCTGGCAGTTCAGCATCATCAGTCATCTGACGGCGTCGTGCCTGTCGGGGGTAACTTCGTCATTAGTAACGACGGGCTTCGTCAATGCTCTCTTCGTGGACAACACCGAGGCCGGGAAGTTATCGCGGCGAAGACTGTACGGTCCTCTCGTGGCAATTCCAGCGATGTACGATCGTGGCGTACGTAATGCGCGACGCACCTCGCGTGTTCATCGCGGGCGGCGAGACCGCGGATACTAAGGATCGGGAAGCGGATCTGGAAGAGGTCGAAGCACTGGCCGAGCGATTTGATTGCGTCGACTTAAAAGCTGCCGCGACAAGAATGAGAGCGGCGCGCGAACGAGGTGCGAGAGCTAAAGCTTTGATGGATCCTGAATCCTCTTGATCTTGCGGAATAGAGCCCGAGTATGAAGTGCAGGCAATTCGAAGACGCAATGTCGACGTACTTTTGTTCCGTTGACGATAAGGAATGGCGAACACTCGTCATCGCCGAAAAATGGGAACGGCTTCCCACGTCTGACGCCGTTGAGCACTTGGCGACCTGTCCGGACTGCGTGACCAGTCTGCTGCAATACCTCGAAATCCGAAACACCGTCGACTATCATCTCGAGCCTTGTTTCCACGTGGCTTATTACTCTGCCGACGTTGTGGATCGTTGCCTCGATAAATCTCACGGAATGTATTCGATCATCACCAATCGGGATCGCGGTGAAGGGATCGTGATTGGGTGTTGTCCCTGGTGCGGCGTAAAATTGCCGACTGGAATTTGATCGAACAGGGTCTGATAGACAACAAGTCGAGCATCGCCACGATATTGAGGAGCATAAAGAATGGGCGCAAATTCCTTCGTCGTGTGTTACGGCCTTCGCTGGGAAATCGATTCAGGCAATCAAGAAGAACAAGTGACGCAGCTTGAAGAGCATCGAGACGCCCGGCAGTTAGCGGCGCGCCAGCATAAGCTTGACTGCTGGTGGGGAGTCATTGCGGATGAGGAGCGTTACTTTCTGTTGATCGGGAAATTAATCGGTCGATTCGGTTGGGAGGGCAAGTACGCCTTGCAACTGGCAGATTCTGAGGCGACTGGCATTGTCGAAGAAACGAGGCGATTGTTGGTCGATGCGCGATTCGAAGAAACTCCAGCCTGGTACTACCAATTCGAGCCGGAGTTTTGAAGATGCAGCAATGTGGCACCTATAGTTTGCAACTCTCGACGGCTTATCTGTACCGTTATCCAACTAACGTTCCCCGCTTGAAATCTGAGCCCTGAAGAATGAAGTGGAAATCCAAGGGTGGTGCTGTTTAGATCGGATCGTATGTCGTTTCGAAAGCGAATTGTCGGCGATCAGAGCTACTCAAGCGATTGGCACCCTTGGATCGATGCGCATCGCCAGGATCTCGTTGCGATCGGACTACCGCCCGAAGTCTATCTCGATGAATCGCATTGGTTCGACTTTCTTCAGAATGGGCATCTCCATTGGCACCAGTCGAGCGGGTTTGAATTCGATCAACTTTCTCAAGATCAACTGGTAGCGCTTCATCGATTTCTGGAACGCGAGTATACGGCTACCGAGCGATGTCCACTTCTGCAATGGGTGCGGGTTCGTTACGGAGTCCAGTAGGTGTGTGCAGTCTCTGGCTACTTCGGAATTGCGCAGATATCTGATATCGCGGACATCCGCTCTTTTGCCAATCATACTCGAATCGGGCTTGCCAGATGCGTGTGAGTGGTCGACAATATCGGGGGCCTACCTGACCCGTCGCGCTTGTGACGGCCTGCCTGATCTTCACGGATGATTTTGCCCACCTCAGGGATAGTCTCATGCTTGTTGCCAACTCGTCGTTACGACGATGCTTTGTCGTTGCCGCTATTCAGACGACTTTCCTGGTGCTTGGTTCGGCGCGACTGGTTGTTGCTGATGACGTTGGCCCGCTGACGTTTGAGCAACATGTTCGGCCGATCTTGAAGGCTTATTGCCTGGATTGCCATGGAGGCGACAAGGTTGAGGGGGGCCTGGATCTGCGTTTGAAGCGGTTCATCGTCAAAGGGGGAGATGGCGGGACGGCGATTCATGCGGGGCAGCCTGCGGCGAGCGCGATGGTCTCGCGGATGAAATCGGGCGAGATGCCGCCATCGGAAAAGAAGGTGCCGCCTGCTCAGATCGCGATCATTGAGAAATGGATTGCCAGTGGTGCGGCGACGGTCCGAGATGAACCGGAGTCGCTGGCACCTGGCTTAGGGATCACTGCCGAAGAACGGGGGTATTGGGCCTATCAACCGCTGCGGCAGCAAGCTGTCCCCGCGGTGAAGAATCAGGCTGCGGTGCGGTCGGCCATCGATGGGTTTGTGCAGAGTAAACTCGAGTCGGTTGATCTGTCGCTGAGTTCCGAATCGGATCGATTTACGCTGCTCAAACGAGCTGCGTTCGACTTGACCGGACTGCCGCCGACAACGGACGAAGTCGAGTTGTTTGTGCATGATCCCAGTCCCGATGCGTATGAGCGGTTGCTCGATCGGTTGCTGGCATCGCCGCACTATGGCGAACGCTGGGGGCGGCATTGGCTGGACATCGTGGGTTATGCCGATTCGGAAGGGGACGGCAGCGTCGATACGATTCGGCCGTACATCTACAAGTATCGCGACTACGTGATCCGGTCGTTCAATGCGGACTTGCCGTTCGATCAGTTTCTGACTGAGCAACTGGCGGGTGACGAGTTGGTCCCTGCCCCGCATAAGAATCTGTCGGCGGAGAATCTGGAGAAGTTGATTGCGACCGGGTTCTTGCGGATGGCAGCGGATCCGACCGCGAGCGGACAGGGTGAGCCGGATGCGTCTCGGAACCAGGTGATGGTCGACACGATCAAGATCGTCTCGTCGAGTTTGCTTGGCCTGAGCGTGGGTTGCGCGCAATGTCACGATCATCGCTACGATCCGATCCCGCAGGCGGACTATTACCAACTGCGAGCGGTGTTTGAGCCATCGCTGAACTGGAAGGCGTGGGTGATTCCGCGCGATCGCGTGATCTCGCTGTATACGGATGTGGATCGAGCTCTGGCTGCGGCGGTCGATGCGGATGCGGCCAAGTTGCAAGCCACCTATAACGAGAAGAGTGCGAAGTTCCTTGCCGCAGCCTTCGACAAAGAACTGGAGAAGCATCCCGAAGAGATGCGGGACAAACTGCGAGAGGCCTTTAAGACGGCGGCTGACAAGCGGACCGAAGAACAGAAGATGCTGGTCGCGAGCAATCCGAGCCTGAACCTCCATCCGGGGGTGCTCTATCAGTACAACGCCGCTGCGGCCGAGGAACTCAAGAAGGATGCCGCAGCGATTGCGGCGAAGCGAGCGGAAAAACCGATTGAAGATTTTATCAGTGTGCTCGATGAACCGGCTGATGCGAAGGCGGTGACGACGATCTTCCATCGTGGCGATTATCGCGAACCGAAGAATCCTGTCTCTCCGGCGGACCTGTCGATTGCGGCGCCCGAAGGTCAGCGATTTGCGATTGCGGAAGACGATCCTGCACTACCGACGACGGGGCGGCGACTGGCTTGGGCTCGTCATTTGACCAACGGACAGCATCCGTTGCTGGGGCGAGTGCTGGCGAATCGATTCTGGTTGCATCACTTCGGCCGCGGTATTGTCGATACGCCTTCGGAGTTTGGACAACTGGGGACGCGACCGACTCATCCGGAATTGCTGGCCTGGCTGGCGATGGAGCTATCGAGGGATGGCTGGAGTGCAAAGCGACTGCATCGTGCGATCATGACTTCGACGACTTTCCGGCAAGCATCGTTACGGCATAGTCAGAACAACGCTCGCGATGCGGATGGAGCGCTGTATTCGCGGTATCCGGTCCGGAGATTGGAAGCGGAGATCGTTCGTGACCGGACGCTGGCCGCGACGGGGCGGCTGAACGATGCGATCTATGGGAAGCCGCTGGAAGTGTCGGAAGACTTTGCGGGTCAGGTGCATGTGAAGGACGATGTGCCGCGCCGCAGCGTCTACGTGCAGGATCGCCGCAGCAAGCCAGTATCGCTGTTGGCGGCGTTCGATGCCCCGGTAATGACTGTGAATTGTGAGCGGCGGCCGAGCAGCACGGTGGCTCCACAATCACTGATGTTGATGAATGGCGACTTCTTTCTCGCCCAGGCGGATCATCTGGCGAAGCGATTGCGCGAGGCGACGCCAACGAACTATGCGACAGAGTTGACGGCTCCACTAGCAGTGCGATTCGGCAGCCATCGAACGGCGTGGCAATTCGGGTATGGATACTTTGATGAGGCGGGCGGCATGGCATCGCGAGTTCAATTCGCACCGCTGCCTCACTACACCGGGGCCGCTTGGCAAGGGGGGCCGGCGTTACCAGATGGAGCCTTGGGTTGGGTGATCCTGCATGCGGCGGGCGGTCATACCGGCGGCAATCAACAACATGCGGCGATTCGAAGATGGACGGCCCCGCGCGAGGGTCGAATCACGATTGCGGGCAAGTTAAAGCATCCTTCCAGCAGCGGCGATGGGGTTCGATCGAGGATCGTCAGCAGTTCGACGGGGCTGCACGGGAGCTGGGTGGCGAAGACGGGCGAAGCGGACACACCGGTTGCCGAGTTCCCAGTGAAACCAGGCGACACGATCGACTTTGTCACCGACTGCCGCGAGAACGAAAACGCTGATTCCTTCGAGTGGACTGTTCAAATCGAACTGACGGACGCAATGAATCAGAAGGAACGCTGGGAATCGGCGGCGGACTTCCATGGTCCACAGGGAGCGACGGCGGCTCAGCAGGTGGCCTTCGCCTGGGAGGTGGTTTATGGCCGTGCGGCGATCGCCGAAGAACTGGAAATAGCCTGCTCATTCCTGAACGATCAACTGACGACGTTGAACGCGAACGGGCAGAAGGGCGATCTCGAACTGATGGCGTTGGCGACGTTGTGCCAGCAACTGATCAGCTCGAACGAATTTCTGTACACCGACTGAGGCTGAGTTCCGAGTGACAAACGGCTTTTCTCGATGCGGTGCGAGTGGTCCGCATCGTTCAATAGAACGATATGGTGATGTGGCATGAGTATTCCCGGCCTCTACCGAGACAAGCGAAAGTTTGTCGAGTTTGCAGAGAAATGTTGCGACACACTACATCATTTGCACGACTCAAATCCTCAGGATTCACCGGAGCGCGTGGCAATCGAGATCGCGGCAAAAGCTCTGCTTTTCTCGCTAACGGATGATAGATTTCGAGTGTACCTGTGCGAAGGCGATGAATTGACGCCAGAGCAGCATGAGCATCTACGTCAATTAGGACTTGAATAACATCGTCACTTCCCATTCGTGACAATCAGGCGACCGACCAATGAATAATGACTGCTGCAACACGACTGTGAACTCGCGGCGCGAGTTTCTGGCTGCGAATGCGTTTGGGATTGGTTCATTCGCATTGGCGAGCTTGCTGAATGGTGAGGGGTTGCTGGCGGCTCCGCCCACAAAGCCGCTCGATCATCAACCGAATGACTTGAAGCCGCGTCCGCCGCAGCGGCCACCGCAAGCAACGGCGATGATTTCGCTGTTCATGCATGGCGGGCCTTCGCACATGGACCTGTTGGATCCGAAGCCCGAATTGACGAAGCATCACGGTCAGGAATACGGCGGCGACATCGTCTATAGCTTCGTGAATCGTGCCAACAAGAAGCTGTTGGGAAGCCCCTACAAGTTTTCTAAGCATGGCGAATGTGGCACCGAAGTCTCGGAACTGTTGCCGCATACCGCGGGCATTGTTGACGATATCTGCGTGATGCGTTCGATGCATACGGGCCACAATGGCCACGAGGTTTCGATCCGCTATTTTCATGGCGGGATCCCGGCCGTAACCGGACGGCCCACGATGGGAAGTTGGATCACTTACGGGCTGGGTAGTGAGAGCCAGAATCTGCCCGCGTATCTGGTGCTGGCAGATCCCGGCGGACATCCGGTCGATGGGACGCACAATTGGGCCAGTGGTTTCATGCCGCCGTTGTTTCAAGGGACGGTGTTGCGAGCCCAAGAGCCACGCATCTTTAATCTTGATCCACCGACGCATTTGCGTGGCCCGCTGCAGCAACGCAATCTGCAGATGCTTGCTCAACTGAACAAGCGGCATCTGGAACAGCATCCAGGTGAAGCGGACCTGGAAGCTCGCATCGCCAGCTATGAACTGGCGGCGGCCATGCAGACCGCCGCGACGGATGCGTTGGATCTGTCGCAAGAGCCCGAGCATATCCATCGGATGTATGGTCTTGATCAGCCCGCGACCAAGGAATATGGGACTCGCTGTTTGATCGCGCGGAGACTGGTTGAGCGCGGCGTCCGCTTTGTGCAGCTGTTTCTAGGTGGGCAGCCGTGGGATAACCATACGGGGCTGCGGAAGCATCTGCCGGAGGTTTGCCAGCGAACGGATCAGCCCGCTGCGGCCTTGGTCAAGGACTTGAAGCAGCGCGGCATGTTGGATTCGACGTTGGTTCACTGGGGCGGTGAGATCGGTCGTCTGCCGGTCTGCGAAGGAACGATTGATGACAATTGCGGTCGCGATCACAACGGCCAGGGTTTTTCGATCTGGCTCGCCGGTGGAGGCGTTCGCGGGGGACTGGTTTACGGTCAAACCGATGAGGTCGGGCATCGCGCGACCGTTGATGTCGTGACGCCGAACGACTATCAGGCGACAGTGTTCAACCTGATGGGGCTCGATCATTCAAAGCTGATCTATCAGTTCAATGGCCGCGAACAGCAGATCACAGACGGGCGTCCGGCGCGAGTTGTCAGTGAGATCTGTAAGTCACACGTGCAGGCCTGAGTCTTCGCTTCCTGTATGTGTAGATAGCACGCTCCGTGTGTTGAATGCGGCACACGGAGAGTGCCTACTACTTTAAAGCGCTAGACCTGCGCGGTGCCGCCGTCGACAAACAACTCGATCCCTGTCACAAAGCTTGAATCGCTGGAGGCCAGGAACAACGCCGCAGTTGCAATTTCTTCGGGCCGGCCCATTCGGCCTTGAGGAATCATCGCAACGAACTTGTCCAATTGTTCTTGCGGGATCCCTTCCAGAATCGCGGTATCGATGGTCCCTGGACTGATCACATTGACGCGGATGTTGCGATCTTTCAATTCCAGCGTCCAAGTTCTGGCGAATGACCGAACGGCTGCCTTGCTGGCGCTGTAGACACCGAAAGATGGAATGCCTTTCATGCTGGCGATCGATGCATTCAAGATGATCGCACCGCCGTTGCTGAACAGCGGAAGCGCCTTCTGCACGGTGAACAAGGTCCCGCGAACATTCACATTAAACGTCTTGTCGAAGTGTTCTTCGCTGACTTCGCCAATGGTCGCGAGCTCACCGGTTCCGGCACTGGCGAAGAGGACATCGACGTGGCCTTTTGCTCGCTTGACCGTTTCGTACAGGCGGTCGAGATCTGCCAAGTTACTAACATCACCTTGAACGCCGGTGACATTTTTCCCAATGGCCTTCACTGCGTCATCCAACTGTTTCTGTCGGCGGCCGGTGATGAAGACGTAGGCTCCCTCCTCAACAAACAGCTTTGCTGTCGCCAAGGCCATCCCCGAGGTTGCACCGGTAATGACTGCTACTTTGTCTTTCAGCTTGTCCATGATCGTTAGCCTTCCGTGAAATGAGTTTACGTCGATCCGTTCGGAGCCAGTCTGGCCTCACGCCGGCATCGACTTGTTTCATAGTCAGTTGAGGTCAAATCGCGCACCGCTAGCTGTCCGAAGAATTGTCGGAGCCCGATGTCGATATCGTCTCTGTTCGTATTGTATTACCGGTCAGCTTGCGAAATCTTTCAGGGATACCAGATCAGGTCCCAATTCGGAGACTTCCTGATCACTCCGATCGACGCAAGTGGTGACGAAGTCAGCGATTACTTCGCCGTGCTAGCCTTACCGACTAGCTGTGGCAATTTGGTGGGGCCGAAGGCGACGTTGTGTTCAGAGTCGAACAGCAGTCGATCGCCGTCGAATCGAAGGGATAGGGTCGAGTAAAACGGCGTCTGATACGGGACGACCTTAACGGTGTAAACATCGTCGGCAGTCCAAGCCCCGCTGGCTGCCATGACGGGTTGGGCGGGCACACTCAGGAACTTGTCGAGTCCGTTCGCGAAGCCTTGAGGATGCTTGGACCACGTGCCGGCTCCGATCGGCGTTCGCGATTCTCCACTCGACGTTCGCACAACGAGCGTCTGTGAATCTGGTTTCAACTGCAGCGAGATCGCCTGGATCCCGCGATCGTTCTCGGGGAATTCAAACCACTGGCCGGAGATCTTCTCCGCCAGGGGAACAGTGGCTTTTCCCGCGGGAACTCGCATGGACAGGCCGGTCAGTGTGGTCTGCAGCTTGCGATGCGATTCGGCATCGGCTGCGAGTGCTTTTGATTTCATGGCGGGCAGCAATTTATCCCAGACCAGGTTCATGACTCGTTGCATATCGCGTACGCCGCTGGTAATCGCCACCACGGCATCCTGATCGGGCAACACCAGACAGTATTGACCGAAGGCCCCGTCGCCTCGGAAGGAGTTGTGCCGTGAACGCCAGAACTGATAGCCATATCCCTGGTCCCAGTCGCTCTTCGGCGATGAACCGTTGGATGTTTGCAGCGATGTCGCTTCGGTAACCCAGGCGGTGGGGATGAGTTGCTTGCCGTGCCAGTTTCCTTTCTGGAGGTAGAGCTGACCAAACTTCGCGATATCTTCGGTCCGCCCCATCAAGCCGAAAGCTCCGACGGTGACTCCTTGAGGACTGGCGATCCACTTGGGATCGTCATAACCGAGGGGTTCAAACAGCCGTGATCGCAGGTATTCGAGCACGGGCATGCCCGTGACTTTCTGCACGATGGCCGACTGCATGTACGTCGCGGGTGAATTGTAGAGGAAGTGCGTGCCGGGCTTGAACGGGACGGGATGAGCGAGGAATCGCTTAGTCAGTGTGTCATTGGATTTGTTGGCGGGGTCGTCGCGCCAGAGAGACAGTTCCGACTGATGGCCGGTTTGCATCCGCAGCAGGTCGCGGACTCGCATCGACTTCAGATTGGCGGATGGTTCCGCGGGGGCTTCGTCGGGGAAGAACTTCAAGACTTCATCGTCGACACTGAGCTTGCCTTCCGCCACGGCGAGTCCCACCGCAGTGGACGTGAAGCTTTTACTGAGCGAAAAGAAAATGTGCGGTGTCTGAGCGTCGTAGGGCGTCCACCAGCCTTCAGCGATGACGTTGCCGTGTCGCACGAGCATAAAGCTATGCATCGCATCGATCTCATTCGCCGCTTCAACGAACGCCAACACGTCGGCCGACGAAACGCCCTGCTCTTCCGGCGTGCTTCGAGGAAGTGCGGTGACCTTCGCTGTCAGTTCAGTCGACTGCTGCGCGCCGAGCGATGAATAGCTGAGCGCGAGAATGCTGCATGCAATCAGGAAGTTTCTCATGGCGGACCTGCATGGTGAGTGAAAGGTTTTCTGCGGGCAGGTTACCATTTGATTGAGCGGATTTCGCGAGTGAAGGTGGGAAATCATTGACGCTGGAAAAGAGAGCAGGCCGGCTGTCTCGAACGACAGACGGCCTGCGATGGCATCAAATTAGTAGTTCGCACCGCTCAATTCATGTTGAAGCCCCAATCTCTTGGCGAGATTGGCGACATTGAATCGAGCTGTGACAGAGCACTACGATTTCCATTTGTCGGGCAGCATCGTTCCCTTGGGAACAATGATGATTCCATCCGCCACGACGACATCGGTATTACCGGCGGATAAAGGATGAGCATTGCTGACATGAACGCCGTGTCCGATCCGACAGTTCTTATCGACGATCACTCCGTCGACGACGCTCCCGTCGCCGATGCCAATCGGAGGCAAGCCCTGCGCCTTTTCTTCGGCCAGTTCCTCGGCGGACTGGTAGAAGTCGGCACCCATGAGGATCGAGTTCGAAATCCGGACGTTCTTGCCGATCTTGCAGCGATGGCCGACGACCGAGTTTTCGATCACGGCCCCTTCACCGATGACGCAGCCATCGGAAATCAGACTACTTTTCACATGCACCCCATCCAGACGCGTCGGCGGCAGGAAGCGGGCATGCGTGAAGACCGGGGCTTCCTGATTCTCCAGCTTGAATGGAGCGTCAGGCCGGGTCAGTTCGAGATTCGCTTCGTAGAACGATCGAACGGTTCCAATGTCTTCCCAGTATCCGTCGAACAAGTGAGCCTGCACGTTGTGCGTCCGGATCGACATCGGGAAGACTTCTTTGCCGAAGTCCTGATAGTCGCTCTTCATCAACAGGTCGATCAGCACATCGCGATTGAAGAGGTAGATCCCCATATTGCCGAGGCAGTCGCGACCCTTACTTTCAATTCCGCGGGCATCGATCCAAGCGGGATCAGTGCGGACGAGTTCATCAATTTCTTTGTCGGTCTGAGGCTTTTCCAGGAAGCCACGAACTCGGCCGGAATCGTCGACTCGCATGATGCCGAAACCGCGAGCGGCTTCTCGCGTGACAGGGATCGCTGCG
Organism: Schlesneria sp.; assembly: GCA_028291515.1. Lineage (GTDB taxonomy): Bacteria > Planctomycetota > Planctomycetia > Planctomycetales > Planctomycetaceae > Schlesneria. Next base: position 61,375 of record JAQGHU010000011.1, on the reverse strand, counting down.
ATGGTGACATCGGCACCCGTCTTTTGGTGAGTCTCAAGGAGTTCGCGATAGTCCATGCGATAGAGCTGATCGCCGGACAGGATCAGGTAATAATCGATGTTCTTGTCGCGCAGATTGTTCAGGTTCTTGCGAACGGCATCGGCAGTCCCCTGGTACCAGGTTTCACCTTCCATCGTCTGCTGTGCAGCCAGGATTTCGACGAAGCCACCGTCGAAGCGGTCGAACCGATAGGTCTGTCGGATGTGGCGATGAAGGCTGACGGAGTTGAATTGGGTCAGCAGGTAGATGCGATTCATCCCGCTGTTCAGGCAGTTGGAAATCGGAATGTCAATGATCCGATATTTGCCCGCCAGCGGAACGGCCGGCTTTGATCGGTACTGGGTTAACGGAAACAACCGTGTTCCCTTACCACCGCCCAGAATCACCGACAGAACATTTCGCATTCCCCAAACTCCCTCGCCAGATGTGCGTCGAAGAAAACTGAGATCTGCCAGACGGATGCGAACGCATCGCGAGGGTGAAACACAGTCTTTACGACCACCCTCAGGCACTCCACGTTTGATCGCTAGAGAATATCAACGTGGGATTCGTTTGTGGAGCACCAATGTTTAGACAGATGAGCCGACAGCAACGCGAGGTCCAATTGCGGCGGCAAACACGAGCACAAGCCGTGACCCAGTGACGATTCAAGCGACTTCTGTGGGGAATCGCGAGCACTTAGTCGTGTACAACACCAATTGCTGCATCGGGTTGCGGAATTCCCTGGATCAGTTCTTTGCGTCGCACAGGGACATCCGATGGAGCTTCGATTCCGAGTCGAACTCGGCCACCATGAATATCGAGGACGGTGACGGTGATCAGCCCACCATCGATCAGAATCTGCTGTTTCAATCCGCGAGTTAGTACCAACATGAGTTGTATCCTCCTTGAAGTGAATCACATCCCGTTACGCCTCTACGCAAGTATCAAGCCCCAGGCAAGGGTTTCGACCGGATTGAGTCGTAAGTGATTGTGAATTAATGGTTAACGGACATTGTAATTTTGTGGCCACTGTGAAGAGGTGGGAATTTGATCTGAGTTGGCCTGCTACATCATCTGTTGCGAGTTGCACACTTCACTGCAAATCGAGCCATTTCACCTAATGTTCTCGGAGCGAAGGTCGTCTGAGGCCGTTACACCGGATAAAATCCGCGGGCTGACTGGCAATTAATCACCTGCTGAGCTGTCTACTTAAGGAGATACAGTGGATTCTTTGAGATCTTTCACACTCCGGCAGCTTTTGCTGATTGGTCTGATTAGTTTTTCGGGTGTCACGGCGTCCGCTCAGGAATACGAACCGAAGCTGGCCCCGAAGTCTGACGAGGGAGAGCGGACCATTGCGCGGTTCCGCGTTCCCGCCGGCATGAAGACAGAGTTGTTCGCGGCCGAGCCGTTGATGGCCAATCCGGTGGCGTTTTGCATCGACGAGCGAGGTCGCGTCTATGTCGCCGAGACCTATCGTCAGCAGAAAGGTGTGGAAGACAATCGCTTCCACAAAAATTGGTTGATCGATGACTTGAAGGCTCAAACGGTCGAAGACCGCATTGAGTTCTTTAAGAAGCATCTCAAGGACGACGTCAAAAAATACACGCTGGAACATGATCGGATCCGGCTGCTCGAAGATGTTGATGGCGACGGCCGCGCTGACAAATCGACGGTCTTCGCGGATGGCTTCAACGCGATTGAGGAGGGAACGGGGGCGGGTGTTCTCGCAATTAACGGCAAGGTGTTCTACACGTGCATCCCCAAGTTGTGGATGATGACGGACGAGAATGGCGACGGTCGAGCTGACACGCGAGTTCCTCTGTACGACGGATTTGGGGTGCGAGTCGCATTCCGCGGTCATGACATGCATGGGCTGATCGTTGGTCCTGACGGCCGATTGTATTTCAGTATCGGTGATCGCGGTTACAACGTGAAGACGCCGCATGGCCGGCTGATCAATCCCGATCAAGGGGCTATCTTCCGCTGCAATCTGGATGGATCGGATTTAGAGGTCTTTGCTACAGGCCTGCGGAACCCGCAAGAGTTGGCATTCGATGATTTTGGAAACCTGTTCACGGGCGACAATAACTCGGACGGTGGCGATCGAGCGCGCTGGACTTACATTGTCGAAGGATCTGACTCTGGTTGGCGGATGTACTACCAGTATCCGCAGGATCGCGGTCCCTGGAATCGCGAGAAGCTCTGGTACCCTGCTCATCCCGGACAAGCGGCTTACATCGTCCCGCCGATCATCAATATCGCCGATGGACCTTCGGGCCTGGCGTATTACCCTGGGACCGGACTGGATGAAAAGTATCGCGGTCACTTCTTCCTGGCCGACTTCCGGGGCTCGCCCGCCAACAGCGGGATTCGTAGTTTCGCCATGATTCCGAAGGGAGCTTCGTTTGAGCTGGTGGATTCGCAAGAGTTCATCTGGTCAATCCTCGCGACGGACGTGGACTTTGGCTTTGATGGGGGCGTCTATGTCGCCGACTGGGTGGATGGTTGGGAGGGGGCTGGCAAAGGACGCCTGTACCGGTTCCGTGACGAACAGCACGGCAAGTCCCCAGTCGTGGCCGAAGTGACTCGGTTGATGAAGGAAGGGTTTGCCCAGCGCAGTCCTCAGGAATTGTCGCACTTGCTGAGTCATCCTGATTATCGCATTCGCCAGCGGGCTCAGTTTGCGCTGGTGGATCAGAAAGCCGCGACGGAACTGATTGAGGCTGCGAAGTCGAACCCGCTCCCGTTCGCTCGTGTGCATGGGCTGTGGGGATTGGGGCAACTGGCACGCGGTAATCCCGATGCGCTGACACCCGTCTTGTCGCTGGCCGACGATCCTCATCATGAGGTGCGAGCGCAACTCGCCCGGATTTGCGGCGACGCCAAGTTTGCCGCCAGTGGAGCGATGCTGACGAAGCTGTTGAAAGATTCCGATCTGCGGGTCCGTTCACTCGCCGCGATCGCGATTGGGAAGTTAAAGGCCACGTCGGCTGTTGGAGCTTTGTTTGAATTGCTGGCCGAGAACGCGGACAAAGATGCCATCTTGCGACATGCGGCGGTGATGGGATTGGTTGGTGCTGCGGATCTGGACGAGTTGCGAGACGCACGCAAGCGTCCTACGCCAGCCGAACGAATGGGAGCCGTCCTGGCCCTGCGGCGTCACAAAGATAAGGGGATCGCCGAGTTCCTGAATGATCCAGAACCACTGGTCGTACTGGAGGCGGGCCGGGCCATTCATGACGTGCCCATCGCTGAGGCGATGCCCGCATTGGCGAAGATGATCACTCAACCGGGGCTTGTCGATCCGTTATTGCGTCGCGTTCTGAATGCCAATTATCGTGGCGGGACGGCCGACAATGCTGGCGCGGTCGCGACTGTGGCTGCCAGTCCGAACGTCGAGGAGTCGCTGCGTCTGGAAGCAATCAGCGAACTGTTGGAATGGAATACACCGACAGAGTTGGATCGCGTGATCAATGACTATCGTCCTGTAGAAGCCCGAAAGATCGACGTGGCGGCAGTTGTTCGTCCGTCGTTGGCTTCAATGTTTGGTGGAAGTCGCAAGGTGCGCGAATCGGCTGCGAAGCTGGCTGGCCAGTATGGCATCCGAGACGTGGAACCATTTCTGCTGGAGATTGCCAAAGATGCCATCAATGTTGGCTCGGAACGAGTGGCGGCTTTGAACGCGTTGGAATCGCTGCAGAGCCCGCACCTGAAGTCGGTCGTTGATGCCTCGTTAATGGATGCCGATTCGCTGGTTCGCGCGGAAGCTCGACGACTCCTGGTCGGAATCGATCCGGGCCGAGCCGTCAAACTAATGGGCGAAACGATGGATGGCGATTCCATCACGGAACAACAAGCGGCCATCAAGGTGCTGGCGACTGTGAAGCGAGATGATGCTGATAAGGTGTTGTCCGAATGGTTGCATCGATTGGTGCGAGGCAAGGTTTCGGATTCAATTCACCTGGATCTGCTGGAGGCAGCGCAATCTCGCGGAACGAAAGAGATGCTGGCTCGAGTCGATGAGTTCAATGGCGCGCGGAAGACGGGTGACCCTCTGGGCAATTACCGCGAGGCGCTGTTCGGCGGAAACGCAGGGCGCGGACAAGAAGTCTTCTTTGGTCGAGCCGAAGTGTACTGCCGCCGCTGCCATAAAGTGGATGGGAATGGTGGTGATGTCGGGCCCGACCTGTCGCGAATCGCCCTGGATAGGAAACGCGAATACCTGCTCGAATCGATCGTTGACCCCAATCGTCAGATTGCGAAGGGATTTGAGACGGCGATCCTGCAGATGGAAGATGGTCAAGTTCACGCCGGGATCATCAAGTCCGAAGAGAACGGGAAAGTGACCCTGCAGCGTCCTGATGGAACGGTCATCGTGTTGGACAAAGCCAAGATCGAAGACCGTGCTGTGGGCAAATCGGGGATGCCCGAAGACCTGATCAAGAAGATGAGCAAATCGGATCTGCGAGATCTGGTGGAATACATGTCGACGTTGAAGAACACTGCGGGACCGGCAGCACACGGCGAAAAGAAGTAGAGGCGGATCGAACGTCATGCCTGAAGAATTGTTTGATGTCGTCGATGAACAGGATCGCGTCCTGCGACAAGCTCCGCGGTCGCAAGTGCATGCCCAAAAGTGGCTGCACCGCGCATCGCATATCTTCGTGTTCAACAGTCGTGGCGAGTTGCTGGTGCATCGGCGCACGGCGACGAAAGACGAGTGCCCGTTGATGTTCACATCATCAGCGTCGGGGCATTTGGCGGCTGGCGAAGACTACGAAACCGCGGCGGTTCGCGAACTGGAAGAGGAACTGGGGCTGACATCTCCAATCCGGTTTCTGGCGGTGATCGCTGCCAATGGGGCCGCGACTTCGTTCGAGCACAGCGGTTTGTTCTGGACCAGGACCGATGATCCGCCGACGTTTGATCCTGGTGAAATTGAATCTGGCGAATTCCTGCCACTCCAGGAAGTCTCGCAACGGGTCGAGCGTTCACCTGAGCAGTTTACTCCCTGTTTTCGAACGCTATTCGGCTGGTATGTCGAGCGGTTTGGGTTGAACACACCTTTCTAAGTGGTCAGTTAGAATTTCGAGCCGAACATGCCAACACTCAGTCGAATCGCGATTTACCCGCTGAAATCTTTCGATCCTGTATTCGTGGACGAAGCGGTCGTTCTGGCGAATGGGGCACTGCAGAATGACCGGCGTTTTGCGCTGGTGGATTCGATTGGAAAGTTCATGAATTCCAAGCGGACTCCGCTCATCCATCTGCTGATCAGTAATTTCGATGTCGAGGCTCGCACGCTTTCGCTACGCAAGCGTACGGATAGCGTTCAGATCCAATGGCACATCGATTCGCAGCGCATAGAACTGGAGCGATGGTTCAGCGAGTATTTTTCGACGAACGTGACATTGGTGGAGCACGACGAAGGGGGCTTTCCGGACGATGACGAAGCGCCGGGGCCGACGCTATTGAGCACGCAGACGTTGGAGTCTGCGGCCTCGTGGTTTCCCGGCCTCACCCTGGATCAGATGCGGTTTCGCATGCGGGCGAATCTGGAGATCGATGCTTCCGATCCGTTCTGGGAGGATCGACTCTACGGAAGTACTGCCGATGCGGTTCGCCCGTTCCGCGTGGGTGGGGTGGTGTTCGCCGGAACGAATCCCTGTCAGCGATGCGTGGTGCCGAGCCGCGATCCACAGACAGGCGAAGTCTGGCGTGAGTTCGCCCGAGAGTTTGCCGATCACAGAGCTGCCGCGCTTCCGCCGTGGGCCGCTCGCGAGCGGTTCAATCACTTCTATCGATTGAGTGTGAATACTCGTCTGATTGGAGTGGGGAGCGGACGAATAAAAGTGGGCGATGAGGTTGAACTCATCGCCCATTGAATGTCGTCACGTCGTTATCGCGAGCCATAGTAGAACAGCATCATGGCGAGCGCGATCTGGTGAAAGACCGGCGGTAGGTTGAGCTGCATGTTCAGGAACTCGGGAATTGCAGCGAGGACCAGCACCACCAGAACCGTCATGGCTTTGATGTCGCCCCAGGTTCCCGTCGGTGGAGTTGCGCGTCGTCGATTGATCCAGCCGCCGATAGTGCGTGCGACAGCTCCCAGCAGATAAGCAGACACGACTCCGACGAGTTGCACGGCCGGATGACCCGCATGGAACTGATTTTCACGATACAAGTAGACGGCTAATCCGACGAACGCCAATACGATCAGGAGTCGAATCGAATTCTTCGGCAGGAACAGGGGATGCCGTTCCGGTTCGAGAATCCCCTCTTCTTCCAGGCGGACCATCACGTCCGGCGGCAACGAGACAAATCGTCGCGACGTAAAGTAATGTGCCAGGGCGATCAAAAGTGTCTGCACCCACAGCGCTTCCACGTCTAAGCCTCGCGCCAATCGCGTCACAACGACGGCCAGGACGATCAAGGTTAACAGGGCCCGGACGCTTCCAATGGGGAGGCCCAGGGGAGGCCACGATTTGGGAGATCCTTCAAATTCGTTTTTCATGGTATGTGTCGATCCTTTCCACTGATGTGGCTGCTTCGCTGTTTAAGAGTGCCGCAGTCTAATGGATTCGATCGAGATCCTGCATGGTCGCGGAGACCATTCACTGAACTTAGCTGAACTGTCTTTGGAAACGTGCGGGGACGGTGGTCGGATCAAAAGATCGTTGCGATCAGATCCAAGCCGGGAGAAGTTCAGCAAGAGACGAGCAGGAAGTGAAGATCTGGTTGAGTTGCCACGGAATGTCATCGCAATGGGGGAATTCGTCCAAATATTCGCGATAGTGAAGTTTCCGCACGGACTCGATATCGATGAATTGGCCGAAGGCACTCTCCTGATCCGACATAAGGAGGATTTGCCACAAGAGTGATGCTGCTTTCTGGTCGTCGACTTTGCCGTTGATCCAGTGTCTCCTCAACAGCCCTACCAGAAGACGCTCGGTCGTCAGTGGTGTTGAACAGTCCGGCCGCCATTCCATCTGCCGTAGTGTTGAGCCGATGGCCTCGAGATCAGATGCCATCGCGAGATCGAGTGCCCATGTGGGTGGCTGATCATTGCTGGCAATGACCTCGTCGCCCCACGCCACGACTTCACTCAGGCTCAGTAGATCGTATCCCAACGCAGCAGCGACGAACTGACTAAGATCTTTGACCGTTGGCTTCATCGAAGCTTAGCCGCCCATGACGCTTGGCTTTGGAGTCGGTACGCTTGGGGCGGGGAAAACATTTCGAGGATCGAGGGCATCCGCGGGGACGTCTTCGTTCAAAATTGGGGGTTCGGGGACTTCTTGAATTTGATTGGGAAACAGCAGTCGCTTGGATTCTTTCAGGACGAAGTTCACGTCCATGAAGGGTTCGGCTCCGATGTCATGCCAGCGGATGCGGCCGAGTTCGTCGATCAAGAACGTGGCGTGCAATGGGACATTTTCGAAATCGTCAAACACGTGATATTGCTTGAAGGCGACGAAGGCATCGTCGGAGACCAGCGGGAAGGGGAACGTTCCGTCCTTCTGATAGCTTTCGTGTGACTTCTTGAGATCGGTTGGGTTGTCGGTGCTGATCGCGACCAGCGAGATTCCCGCTTGCTCGAATTCGGCCGTCTTCGGGGCGAAGGCTTGCAGTTGTTCGGCGCAATGCAGGCAACCATGTCCGAGATAGAAGACGACTACGACAGGGCGACCACGATGCTGTGCCAGCGTGTGGAGTTTGCCGGTTACATCCGGCAAAGCCCAGTCCTTGGCTGGTGAAGGCGACCAATGAAGGGGACCTAAGACCGCGAGGGGGGGCAGATCGGCTGCATTTTTCGCGACGGGCCTTGCCTTTCGCCAATCGGCAGTAAACCCGAGTTCTGCGGCGATTGGGGTGAGCCGAATGAACGGGGCGACATCGATATCGATCGCACCGGAGATGTCTCGCAACTTTTCCAATGTCTGTTTGGCTTCGTCCTTTTTACCCTGGTGCCACTGCATCAGCGTCAGGGCCGTCAGCGGCAGGACTTCGTTCTTGTTGTTGTCGACAAGCTTTTGCAGGGTCTTTAGAGCTTCGTCTTTTTTGCCCGCTTGAAACTCGATTTCGGCGAGGTATTCGTCAGAGAGGCCCGCCGCCTTCTTCAGTCGATCGAGTGCTTCGGCTGGCTTGCCGTTATGCAGCAGCACATATCCTTGCAGTTCATCGACGGCTCGTTCGAGGAGGCGAATCTTTTCATTGGTGGGTTGTTTGGCCTGGTTTTCGGCCGCTTCGACGGCTTTCGCATCTTTGCCCTCAAACCGTGCCTTCGCGACCGCGACATCGACGGCCTCAGTCCGATCTTGATTGACGCGTTTCAGACGACGTTCAAGTGCCGCCAGTTGTGCCTGGCCATGCTCGACATCGCCCTTGCGGAAGTAGGCTCGTCCCAGCAGGCGAAGTCGTTTCACGAGTTCGGTGTGATCTTCCACCGGGCCGAGATACTGCGTCTGGGCATCGGCGATCAGCGCATCCCACATCTCGAACTGAGTGTAGCTTTCATAGAGTCGCAATCGGCCGTAGTGAGCACTCTTTCCGCCGGCGGGAAACGTGTTGTACTTGGGATGCCGCGGCAACTCGATGGCATTCCGCGACAAAGCGATGGCGTCTTTGGCTCGCCCCACATTCTGAAGGTCGCGAACCAGCCATTCGTTGTTGTGGGCGAAGTTGTGGATGGCGTCCGGGAAAATCACGTCACGCATCATGTAGGCATGATCTGTTCTGGCTGATGCTTCCTGGTGCCAGGCGGCGTCGAAATACTGCTTCAGATCCGAATAGGTATGTCCCGACATATGCCACATATGGGCAATGCCCGGAGCGGACCGACCACAGTTCTCGGCCGAGTTTACCGCCTGCGAGGCTTTGTCGTTGTCCCACAGGTGGACTCGATAGTGATGCACGGGATGCAGTGGATTGATTGCCAACGTGTTGTTCATCAACGCGTCGATGGCGAAATAACTGGCGATCGACAAGTCGGAACGATTCTGCCACAGGAACAGGCCGAGCATCGCGCGGGCCTCCACATCGTCGGGGAACTTGTGGACGATATTTTCGAGTGCCGTGACGTAGTTCTGAGCGCGGGACTTCCGTTTCTTTTCGTCGCCGGTTTCCGCCTTGTACCAGGCGTCCAAGGCGTCGATGTACATTTTCTCACGCTCGGTCACGGAGCCTGTGCGTTTAACTGCGTCGGCGATGAATAGCTTTGCTCGTTTGTCATTGTTGACGTTGGCCAGAGCCATGCCCCAATAGGCCATGGCGCAATCATGGTCGAGCAGGCAAACCTGGCGGAACGAGCGTTCGGCCTCGAAGTACCAGAAGCCGTGAAGTTGACCGATGCCCTGGTTGAAGAATGCCTGGGCTTGCGGATGCTTGGAAGTGATGGGGAACGAGACGTTGCCGGTCGTTCCCATCAAATACGCCGCGCGACGGGGCCCTTCGTCAAAGGCCTCCCCATGCAGGGAATGGCCTGGCTTGATGCCATTCTCCGGGTTCGTCGCACTGGGGGCTTCTTCCGCAGACCAGGCAAGTTGACCTGCGAAACAGATCAAGAATGGCAACCAGCGCACCATTGTCACCTCTCCGTTCACCAATCCATCTTGGACAGGACAAGTCCGGTCCTCACGCATGTCGATTTCACACGGAGAGGTCAGTCGGATCGAATCATTCTGCTTTACCTATTTACCTAACAGCTTCTCGAGCAACTTTGGCAATTCTTCGCCTCGAGCGGCCATCGAGACGACTTTTCCCTCTTTATCCAGCAGGATGGCGGCGGGAATGGCATTGATGCCGTAGAAGCGGGCCATGGGATGGTTCCAGCCTTCACCCTTCTGAACGACTTCATCGTAAAGTTGCGTCCAGGGGAGTTCTTCCTTCTCGACAAATTTGTCCAGCTTGTCGCGAGCTTGATCGAGGCTGATGCCAACGACATCGAAACCCTTGTCGTGGTACTTCTTGTAGTTCTCTTTGACGTTAGGCAACTCGGCGATGCAGGGGCCGCACCAGGTGGCCCAGAAATCGACCAGCACGACTTTGCCGCGATAGGAAGCCCAGTCGAGTTCGCCGCCGCTCAGGACTTTCCCTTCCAGTGACATGAATTGACCTGGCAGTCGCATGCGGCGGGCGATCGATTCGAATCGTTCGGCATTCTTTTGAAACTTGGCGTCACTGGATTCCGAAGCAGCCAAGGCGAGACGATCGTAAAGCTGGCCGGCTTCCTCGGTCTTTTCTTTGGAGGCAAGAACGTCGCCCAGTCGGGTGGCGGCTCCCAGAGATTCGCGTGAGAACTTCGATTCCGTGACGGCATCCACCAGTTCCTTAACCAGTTCTTTGCGCGCCTCTGGAGTCATCGTGGCGGCATTGAAGATGCGGATGTCATTCCAGAATTGGTTGGCAACTTTGACGACAGCCGGACGTTCATCGGCCTTCAATTTGGTGACGGCTTCCATCGCTTGCTGGGGATAATCTTCGATTGAACCCGAGGCGAGCATCGTCAGTGCGCCGAGCTTCATCTCTGCCGCGCTGGCGGCGATCTTCTCGGTCGTGTCCTGCTTGAGGATCTTGTCCCCAGCAGTGATGATCGCCCTCTGCGCCTTGACGGTGTAGTCGATGAATTCCTGCCGATTGGCAAACTTCGGGCGCTTCTTCTTCAGCTTCTCGACGAATTCATTGATCTCATCCGGTGTTCCGTCGGGAACAATGAAATCGGGATCAGTTTCTTCAGACGTGGCCTTGGCACCATCTTCGGCACGGACAGTGGAAGGTGCCACCGACGATGAGCAGGACGCAACCGCGAAGAACAACGTTGCCGATCCAAGCAGGGCCAGGGCGGACATTGATAGATTTATGATACGCGACGAGACCATCGCAAACTCCATAAGCGATTGAGAATTGGACCGGCCCAACAGGGAAATTCTATCGAAAGCGAAATCAACATACCCTGTTACGATGCTGGTTCGCCAGTCGTTTGTAAAGATCTTACGTCATATCTGAAATGAGGTGACCGATTTTTGGCTGGGGCGGGATGCATCGTCCGTTCCTTCCGTCTAAACTTCGAACTCGAATGTCCGTGCAATTGTAGTTCAGAAACGCCGGGAAACCGGTGCTGTGATGTTGAAGGATTCTGCGATGTCAGACGACGTAATGCTCATCAATAATCCCCTGCTGGCGACGTCGGGATTGCCTGATTTTGCGGCGATCCGCCCGGAACAAATCGTTCCCGCGGTTCGGCATGTGTTGGCGGATTCCAACGAAAAGCTGACGGCCATCGAATCCGAATTGACTCCCACCTGGCACGGGACGATTGGCCGTCTGGAAGAGCTTGATCGCCCGTTCGAATACGGCTGGAAGCCGGTCGGGCATCTGTTCGGCGTCCTGAATTCAGACTCCCTGAGAACGGCCTATGAGACCGTGTTGCCAGAAGTCGTGCAGTTCGGGCTGCGAGCCAGCCAGAGCGAGCCGATTTACAAGACGCTGAAGCAACTGCGGGACAGCAGCGAGTGGACCACGTTGAGCCAGCCACAGCAGCGGATCATCACCGACCGGATCAAAGGGGCCGAGCTATCCGGGATCGCCTTGACGGGAAAGCAGCGAGATCGATTCAACGCGATTGAGCATGAGCTTTCTCAAGCCGCCACCGAATTCTCGAATCATGTTCTCGACGCGACCAAGGCGTACGGCTTGGAAGTGAACGATCAGAAGGACGCCGAAGGGTGGCCCACGACGTTGCGTAACCAGGCCGCGCGAGCCTGGAGCACCGCTCATGCCGACGCCGGGGTGAAGGCCACGCCCGAGGCGGGCCCGTGGCGTGTCACTCTGGAAGGCCCGTTGTTCACGCCGTTCATGGAGCATTGTCGCAACCGCGATCTCCGCGAACAGCTTTACCGTGCATTCGTCACTCGCGCTTCGTCGGGCGAACTCGATAATGGCCCGCTGGTGACTCGACTACTGGCCCTGCGTCGCGAGAAGGCCCATCTGCTGGGCTATCAAAACTTCGCCGAAGTCAGCCTGGCTCGCAAGATGGCACCCAACGTCGATGCCGTGCGTCAGATGTTCCGCGACCTGCGCGAGGCGTCGTGGCAGGCTGCCGTGCAAGATCTGCAGGATATTCGGACTTTGAAAGAATCGCGCGGCGACACTTCGGAATTGAACGTGTGGGATGTCGGCTTCTGGGCCGAGCGATTGCGCGAAGAACGCTACGCCTATACCGACGACGAACTGCGTCCATACTTCCCGTTCGAAAAGGTGCTGGACGGCCTGTTCCAGTTGCTGCATCGGTTGTTTGGAATCACCGTTCGTCAGGTGAAGGACGGGATCAGCATCTGGCATCCTGATGTTCGGTTCTATCAAGTGCATGACGAAAGCGGCGCGCAGATCGCGGCGTTCTATCTCGATCCGTTCTCGCGGCCCGAGAACAAGCGTGGCGGGGCGTGGATGGACGATTGCCTGGGCCGTCGACGCGTTGGCGACAAGCTACAGTTGCCGGTGGCCCATCTGGTCTGCAACCAGACCCCGCCGCACGGTGATACGCCGAGTTTGATGTCCTTTCGAGAAGTCGAGACGCTGTTCCACGAAATGGGACATGGCCTGCAGCACATGTTGACCAAAGTCGATTTCGCTGATGCCGCCGGCATTAACGGCATCGAGTGGGATGCGGTCGAATTACCAAGCCAGTTCATGGAGAATTGGTGCTACCACCAGCCGACATTGCTGAGCCTGACCGGCCACTATCAAACGGGGGAACCGTTGCCGGTCGCTCTGTTTGAGAAGGTTCGCGCCGCGAAGAACTATCGCGCGGGATCGATGATGCTGCGGCAACTGCTGTTCGGCATGACAGACATCACGCTGCATGCGGAATATGACCCGGCGGACACTGAGACTCCGCACGATCTGATTCGCCGCCTCAGCAAAGAAACCAGTGTGCTGCCGCTGCTGCCCGAGGACCGATCGTTGTGTTCGTTCCAGCATATCTTCAGCGGCGGCTATGCAGCGGGCTACTACAGCTATAAGTGGGCTGAAATCCTGAGCGCGGACGCGTTCGGTGCGTTCGAGGAAGCGGGACTCGATGATGTCGCCAAGGTGACATCGATTGGGCGTCGGTTCCGCGATACGGTCCTCTCGCTGGGTGGCGGTGCTCATCCAATGGAAGTCTTCCGGGCGTTCCGCGGACGCGAGCCGAAGGTCGACGCGTTGCTGAAGCATTCGGGGCTGAAGTCGTAGCGTAGTCTGAATCGCGTGGTTTCTTGGTTGCAACCAACGACGGCGGCGAACATCATCGACAGATGAGATCATCCCCGTTTGGAAGGCTAGTCCGATGCACGACTTTGCCGCTGAAAATCGACGGTTGCAGGAAATCACGCGACGGCATTTTTTCCAGGATTGCCGCGTCGGTGTTGGTGCGATGGCCCTGGGATCGCTGATGGCGGATCAGCGACCTGCCATTGCCGAGACTCAACCTCTTGGCTTCAGCCCGGGCAGTCGTGGGCTGCACCACGAACCCAAAGCGAAAGCTGTGATCTTCCTGTTCATGGCGGGCGGGCCCAGCCAACTGGAACTGTTTGACGAGAAACCGAAGCTTCGCGAGTTGCATGGCCAGGTCATTCCCGAATCGTACGTGAAGGGGAAGCGGTTCGCCTTCATCAAAGCGGACGCCAAACTGCTGGGATCGGTTCGCAAATTCGGGCGGCATGGCGAATCGGGAGCCGAGATCAGCGAACTGTTGCCTCACCTGGCGGGTGTGGCCGACGATCTGTGCTTCGTAAAGTCGATGGCGACGGATGTCTTCAATCACGGTCCGGCGAAACTGTTCGTCAATACGGGGTCTCCTCAGTTTATGGGACGGCCCAGCATGGGGGCGTGGGTGACGTACGGGTTGGGCAGTGAATCGCGCAATCTGCCGGGATTCGTCGTGCTTCAATCGGGGCCACGGGGGCCTCGCGGTGGGGCTCCGCTGTGGGCGAGCGGCTTCCTGCCGACGAATTTTCAGGGGGTGCCATTTCGCTCGGGTAAAGAGCCGATTCTGAATCTGGAGAGCCCCGCCGGAATCGATGTGAACCGCCAACGCGACTTTGTTTCGACGGTCAATGACTTGAATGCCTTGCGGCGCGAAACGACCGCAGATCCTGAAATTGCGACTCGCATCGCGTCCTACGAGATGGCCTATCGGATGCAATCGAGCGCACCGGAACTGACGGATCTCAGTGGCGAGACGAAGGAGACCCTCGATCTTTACGGTGCGGAACCTGGGAAGCACTCGTTCGCCAACAATTGTCTGCTGGCACGTCGGCTGGTGGAGCGCGGCGTGCGGTTCGTCCAACTTTATCACACCGATTGGGATCATCACGGCAATGCCGGAACCGACTTGTCGAAGTCATTGGACGACCGCTGCCGCGAGACGGACCGAGGCTGCGCTGCCCTTGTTGCCGACCTCAAACGGCGGGGGTTGCTGGATCAGACGATTGTCGTATGGGGCGGCGAATTTGGACGGACGCCGCAAGGTGAAGATCGCGAAACGCTGCTTGGCCGGGACCACCACATCGATGCCTACACCATGTGGATGACGGGTGGCGGGTTTAAGACTGGACAAACGATCGGGGCGACGGACGAGATCGGTTACTACACGGTGGAAGATCGTGTCCACGTGCATGATCTTCAAGCGACATTGCTGCACCTGCTGGGGATCGATCACCTGAAGTTGACTTACAAGTTTCAGGGTCGAAACTTTCGGCTGACGGACGTTCACGGAAACGTCGTCAGTAAATTGCTGGCTTGACCGAATCCCGGTTGAGTAGAGGAAGGAACACCATGATGTTGCGAGCGACTTTTGGCGTTGTGATCTGCTGTGCGTTTGCGATTGTCCACAGTTCCGCCGGCGCGGGCGAATACAATCAAGTCCTCAGCATCGGCGACGCAGCCCCGGCATGGGCGGATCTTCCGGGCACGGACGGTAAGACGCATTCACTGACCGATTACAAGGATCGCGAAGTGCTGGTGCTGGTATTCACGTGCGTTTCGTGTGCGGCGTCGGTCGACTACGAAGACCGGATCAACGATCTGACGAAGAAATATGGTGGGAAAGAAGGCAAGGCCGCTGTCGTTGCCGTGTGCGTGAATCGCGTCAAAGAGGACACCTTGCCAGCTTTGACCGAACGAGCTAAGCAGCGTGAGTTTGCTTTTGACTATGTTTACGATGAGTCGCAGAAGATCGCCAAAGACTACGGAGCGATCTTCACGCCCGAGTTCTATGTCTTCGATCGCGATCGCAAGCTGGTGTACATGGGAGCGCTGGATGATGTCTCGGACGCTGCCAAAGTGAAGAGGAAACACGTCGAAGCCGCGATCGAAGCCACCTTGAAAGGTGAGATGCCGCCTCTAAAAGAGACGATTGCGCGAGGTTGCCGCGTTCGCTACGTCCGCGAACGCAAGTAGCGCCGCGACCAGCAGTGCCGAATGTCATCGTGTACACCTCGCTCGCCACATTTCCCCGTTGAAGAGTGAACCACGAATCTGAACGAATTTGAACAAGCTGCGTCGAGTCTAAATTACCGTGCGCGATTCGGCTCGCAAGATCAGTGACGGCGTCGATGTCTGCGGCAAGGCTAGGACTTTGGCTTTGGGAGGGGGAGGCTCCTGCCGAGCCGTGCATGTCGATGGACTCACAATAACAGGCGCGGCTCGGCAGGAGCCTCGCCCTCCCAATCACAATGCGCGAGCAGGATCGCGCACGGTCATTTAGCTTTGATTCGTGGGGATTCGTCAGATTCGTGGTCTCTTCTTCTCTTCTCCGAATCCGGTTACTTCTGAATAGTCATCGCGTATCGGCCTGGTGAAATACGGCGGCATCCGTTGCTTTTAATCATCACCAAAGTGCCGTCAACTGATCGCGCGGCCGGTTCGACTTTGACCGTTCCACGACTGTATCGCGTCAAGATGTCGCACCAACCGTTACCACCCGACCTCAGTACGGGGGTACCTTACACATGCGTAAGGTGGCGACTTTTTGGCCCAAGGCGTGCAGTAGGGTTCGCTTACCCTGCTCACCCTTGGAGAATGCCGAGCGATGACTTATGACACGTCCACATTGCTGGAACCGGTCGAGGATTGCGACCTCAAAGCGACTCGCGAAGCCGTCGCCATTTCGCGGTCACCGAACAAGCGTGCGTCCGAAGCACCGGACTGGATTGACCGCGGTCAGATCCCTGGGCTCGACGGATTAAGAGCCATCGCCGTTCTGCTGGTCTTGCTTGTGCATGGCATGCAGACGCCTGGATTCCCCACGTCTCCCTGGGTTCGGCAATTTGCCCGCCATGGACATATTGGCGTGGATATCTTCTTCGTGATCAGTGGCTTTCTGATCACGACTCTGCTGGCGCGGGAGTTAGAACGCAAAGGCCGAATCAATCTGAAGCGTTTTTATATTCGTCGAATGCTACGAATCGTGCCGGTGTACTGTGCCTACTTGGCAGTCGCGGCCCTCTGCCAGTATGCAGGTGAATTCAGCGTATCGAGAATGCACTGGATTGGGGCTCTGACTTACACAACCAATTTCATCTACCCCCCTTCCTGGGAATTGGGTCACACTTGGTCCCTGTCGGTCGAAGAGCATTTTTACCTGGTCTGGCCGATCGCGTTGTTCGTCGCGGGCCTGGCCGGAGGCTGGCGGATGGCCGTGGGATGTGTGTTGGGTTGCTGGATCTTGCGCTGCTTCATCGCCGTTGTGATGCCCCACGTCATGTCACATTCCGACACGTGGTTCTATTCGGCACTGGCGGAAAACTGCACGCTGACTCGCATGGACACGATCTCCATCGGCTGCCTGCTGGCCTTAGCATCCCGGTCCGATTACTGGCGAGGTTGGCTAAACTACCTGACTCCGCCGCCGATGATGATTGGGTACCTCTTCACCATTGCCGTGGCCCTGCAACTGGGAAGATTCGCCAAGTTCCATCTCGGTGTCTACTACACGCTCACAGGCATCTGCATCGCCCTGCTGATCTGGGGCGCGATTCGTGACGTAGGATTGATTGGCCGCATTCTTCGCAATCCCGTCCTGGTCACAATTGGTGTGGGGTCTTACAGCATCTATCTCTGGCAGCAACTGCTAATTCATCCTCGTCAGCCGGGGTGGATTCATGCGTTCCCGCAAAACGTCTTTCTCGCGTTGGGCGTCGCCTGCCTCTCCTATTGGCTGATTGAGCAACCGTTAAACCGCCTGAAGGATCGGGTGGCCGCTTAGTTCCGCGTGGGATCGTAGCGATCGTGTGGCCTTTCAGGATTGCTGAGCAATTTCAGGTTGTAGCGGCGGTTTCGGTTGGCCGAACAGTTTGATAACAATTCCGTAATGTTTCCTCCTCAGTGACCGAGGCGTCACAAATTGGTGTGCAAGAGTTAGAGACATGAAGATTGTGGTGTTATGCCACAGTCGGCCTCACCGAACTTCCATACCAGTTGGTGACAATGTTGCTCGACCTCTCCAAACGAGCGTTGTTCTCCCAAGCACTCGACCTCACGGGTTGCGGGCGTGCGCTCCGTGCCAGCCGAATTTGGCAGGGTGTTCTGATCCTGAACTATCACCGGATCGGCGACCCTCAACGATCGATGCTGGACCGAAACCTGTGGAGTGCCACACAGGACGATTTCGACTACCAGGTTGGGATGGCGGCCAAGAATTTTGACGTGATCGGCTTGGATGATCTCGAAGATGTCTTGGCGCATCGACGTGGCCGCTATGTGATGTTCACGTTCGACGACGGCTACCAGGATAACTACACCGAAGCCTATCCAATCTTGAAGGCGCATCAGGTCCCCGCGACCTTCTTCCTGACGACCGGCTTCCTGGATGCTTCTCAGATTCCGTGGTGGGACGATATCGCCTGGATGGTTCGAACCAGCAACCTGTCGGCCCTGGATGTCAACCGCTGGACGTCGAGTCCTGTGCCATTCGATCAACCGCATCGCGAAGGGGCGATTCACCGATTGCTGAATGTGTACAAAGAGCTCCCTGGTGAATTGACCGAGGAATATATCGAGTTTCTGGCGGAGGCTCTGCAGACCGGCCGTTGTCCCAAATCGGTGGCCGATAACCTGTGGATGACCTGGGATATGGTTCGCGAAATGCGTCGCGGCGGCATGTCCTTCGGCGGGCATACGGTCACGCATCCGGTCCTGGCAAACCTTTCTTCTCAGCAACAGGATTGGGAAGTCGCCGAATGCAAACGGCGACTGGTCGAAGAACTCGGCGAACCGATCACGGCCTTCAGCTTTCCGGTCGGTGGCCGATCCAGCTACAACTCGTTCACGAGAACAGCCCTGGAAACGCACGGCTTTCGGCTGGCGTTTACCTACTGTGGCAACTACTGTCGGCCCGGCCATCAGGATTTGTACTCGATCAGTCGCACGGCGATCGAAACAGATATCGATCAGCGGCAGTTCCGCGCCGTCGTGACGCTGCCGCAACTGTTCGCTTAGAACGCATCCCACCTAACTGTGGCGTCGCGCGAGCAGAAATTTGCTGAGTCTAACCCATGTTTCAATGCGACACTAAAGTGCGACACGCACTAACGGTTGACTCCCTGCAATCCCTCGGTATCGTGTTGCCCGTTCGATGTGACGTTTGCGCTCGCAAACAGTCCAATTGATTCACACTGGGGACACGATGTCGACTGCGAATCCGTGGGTGATGGTTGGTAAGGTGACGTTCGGAAAAGGTGTCTTCGCGAAAACGACGATTCCACAAGGAACCGACCTGGGCCAGGTGACAGGCAAAGTCATTGACGACGCTGACTATACGAGTGCCTATTGCATCGATCTGGGCGATTCCCTGTCGCTGGAACCGCGCACGCCGTTCCGCTACCTGAACCATCGCTGCGAACCAAATTGCTCGCTGCACCTGCTGGAAGTCGTTTACGAAGACGGCTCCCCTGCCCCTTCGGAAGTTCACCTCGAAGCCCTGCTGGACATTCCCGAAGGTGCCGAGCTGACGATCGACTACCAATGGAGCGCCGACGGAGCCATCAAGTGCCTGTGCGGCAGCGACCAATGCCGCGGCTGGGTCGTGGCCATGGAGGAACTCCCCCAACTTCTCAAGTCCAGAGCTCGCGCCGCCAAGAAAGCATCGAAGCCAAAAGCGAAAAGTGCGCCCAAGCCTCGATAGGTCTGTTTGGACATCTGTTTGGACCCAATCGCCGACTGATAGTTGCATTCTCCAGTCGCTCGCGTCGTCATTCCCGCGTAGGCGGGAATCCAGCGCCGGGGCTATCACTCCCTCACCGGTGACAGGGTTACAGGAACTCGTCAGACCGCCAACGAGGTCACAGGGGAGTCTCGTCCCCTATGAGCGTCCCAAATCGCTTATCGTTAAAGTAGGGCTGCCATCGGGTTGCGTTTCGCAGCCCGTTACCCGCCCGCACGTCAATCGGTAATTCGATCAGAACTCAGGATCACAGCGAAGACATCGCCGTTGAGCCTTGCCCGAACACCCATTTTTGCTATCATCCTCCCCTTCCCGACTCCCGCACCAAGTGCGGAGCAGTCTCTCCGCCGCCGTAGCTCAGTTGGTAGAGCGACGCTTTCGTAAAGCGTAGGTCGTCAGTTCGAGTCTGACCGGCGGCTCTTTTTTTCAGGCCTTAAGCTCGCCCCGGCACAAGCCTCGCGACCGCGACACCCTAATCGGACGCATGCCGCACCCGCTACTGTCGCTCAGTTGATCGAGCGACGCTTTACGAAAGCGTAGATCGTCTGATCAGCAGCCCTCTTCGTTCGGCCTCCTTACTTCTTAACGGTTGACTTTCGCAGCCAGATTCTGGCGTTGCGGCGGAAGTGGTGATGTTTGTCGCGTTCTTGGTTTCGTGCTCGACAAAGGTACGGGACCTTGGCCGGCGGCGATTTGATCGTCGAGTAGCGTTCGTTTCGCCTGAAAGACCTTGAGATGGTTTTCGAAGTCCACGCGGTCTCGGTCGGCACTGAGGGCGATGGCTTGCTGCTCCAGAATTACCGCCTGAGTGAAGTCGGATGCTTCGGCCCAGGCGATGGCCAGTGTGTCGAGGACATTCCCGTCCATGCGGTTTGTCAATGCGACAGCCTTTGTTGCGAAGTCGACGGCTCGCTTGCCGTCTCGAATTCCTGCATCGGGCGACATCGCCAATACCCAGGCCACATCGTTAAATCCAGACACGCCTGCTGGCGAGATCGTCGCAATACGATCGCAATCGGCAAACGCTTCATCAAAGCGCTTCATGCAGGCGAAAGCGACCGCTCGTGCGGAATACGCATTGGCATATGTGGGGGCCAGCCGAATCGCCTCGTTGGTGTCTGTAATCGCGTTTGCAAAATCGCCAGTCGCGTTCCATGTTCGGGCTCGATTCGTGAACGCGATCGCTGAGTTCGGATCGAGACGAATGGCTTCGGTGTAATCCGTATTCGCCTTCACCGGATCGCCCGTATTCGAGTAGCAGTTGCCGCGGCCAATGAAGCCGCAGGCATGCGTCGGTCCCAGCTTGATCGCTTGAGTGAAATCGGCAATCGCCAGATCGTATTGGTTCAGATTTGCCCGAGTGATCCCCCTTGCGTAGAACGCGCCGGCGTCCAATGGGTCGAATGCGATCTGATCAGAAAAGGTGCCCACTGCCACTTCCGGTCGAGCCACCAAATTGGAATCAATCCACCCCGCCGCCAGGTTCTTCACGATCAGTCGATCCCCCGCGATGTCATCGACGCGCACGTCCTGGCCTCGCCCGAGCACCTGCCGAATCCCCCCTGCACTAATAATCTCAGCCTGCGAAATGACCACCAATCGATCACCAATCTTGTACTGAGCCAATGCCGGCTGAACGGCCAAACAAGTAGCCGCGACGGCTTGCAGAAATCGAAAGACCTGCATGATGAAACTCCTTAGAAATCGAATGGACAGACATACGCCATTTCAGATTTCGGTCCCCATGGCGGATCAGAAACCATGGCGAACGAATTCGAATCAAAAACTCCGGCGGCATTTGTTCGACACGACTACCGAGGCGATTACTTCCCAGGTAATGCTCACCTCAATCGTTGGCGAGACGAGTTACAACATAGGCAATGCATCAAATGAATTGCGGCAAGGCGACCGAGCATGAGCATCGTTCCCATCTCGGTCTCAGAGTGACTGCGTTACGAAACGCAGGCGAGGAATGCAAATAGCAGTCCGAACGCTTCGCAGTCACTCCACGATGATCAATTGCGAGAGGTGCCGTTTCTTCCAGCATTGTTTCGACCACTCTGACGAGCATTACGCCGAGGGCGAGGTTTCTGCGATTCCAATTGACTCGTCCCCCGCAGCTTCAAACAATTGGGTCATGAGCACCGAGACCCCCACCACCGACAGGCATCAACTTGAAGATCTCATCGCCAAGCGGATGAAGGGCGAACGCGATCCCGAGGAGACACGTCAAGCGTGCGAGCGCATGGACCGGATGCGGGAGGAGATCCGTAAGTGGGTTGGGACCGTGGATTTCGCGGTCGATTCGATCCGTGAACACCGTGACCGATGAGCCTCTTCGTTCTTGATACCTCAGTCGCCATCCAATGGGCGCTTCCAGAGAACGGATCGGTCGAGGCCCTCGCGCTTCAAGACACTGTCCACATTGCAGTCAGAGAATACGTTGGCATTCTCACTAGTAGTGAAATACTGCAATCGAGTATAGAAACTGTCAACGTCTGAGTTCGCGCTCAGCACGCTCACTGCTGACACTACGGGAGTAGCGCAAAAAATGCCTCAGATGCCAACGATCGTGCCAGGGCCATTCGGTTCTTTGTACCTCAAGAATTACAAGACCTTTGGACCAACCGGTCAATCGTTGGCACTCTCACGAATCAACCTATTTTTCGGCCCCAACTCATCGGGGAAGAGTAGCATCTTTAAGGCGATCGAGTTAGCTGTTGCGTCCTTCTTTGGGAAGTCGCTTTCGAGCTATTTTTACAGCACAACGGTCCATAAGGGAAAAACCTCGGAACAGATCGTCATCGGACTCAATTTCAGACATCCGCACCGGACGATAGAAACAAGTCCCTTCGTATATTTTAATTTCTCCGAGCGCCCAGAAGATCAACTCGGCGTCGACTCCGTCGTCATCGTTTTGCCCAGTGAGATGGAGTTGCACCTGAAGCCTGGTGCTCTTGGACTGTGTCTCAACGATTGTGACTTGTCATTGGCGGCATTTCGTAGAATCGTTCCCCTTTCGTATGAGGATTCGAGCGATGATACGCTTAACGGATACTTAACCGGATTCAAGCTATTAGTGGCGGCAAGTCAGTCTCCATTAGATTCGTTGTTTCGCGGCAAACATTTTTTGACGAATGCCGAAGAGATACCGAAAGACATCTTCGTTGCGCTCGAGCGAGATCTTGTTGAAGGGTTGTATACGGCCAGAGATAACCTCAAGCACTTGGAGAACAATCTGGTTCATCTTCCGCCAATTCGAAGAATTCCTAATCGCTCAGAACTGATAAAGCTCAGTCAATCCAGCACGGACTTCCTTGAAGATGTTGAAACGCGAACATGGGAAGTCCTCCTGCGGATTCCCTCTAGTAGTTTTCTCACCGAAACGAATTTCTGGATGGGCGAACACGGATTAAATCTTGGATACGAGATACTGGTGAAGAACGAAGTACAAGTGACAGATACGAACGTAGCATTGGATGGAGATAAGAATCCGCACGCCTACCTTGTCGTACGAGACATCACCGATCCGCTAATGAAATCCGTCGATCTGGATTTGACTGACGTAGGGGCGGGTATCTCTCAAGTCATCCCGGTGATCGGTACGGCCTGCGTCCACAATGAATTGTGGATTTTGATCGAACAACCTGAATTACATCTTCATCCCCGAGTACAGTGTCAATTGGCAGATTTATTCATAGCTAAGTGCAAAGATCATCTCACGGGGGGGAATTTCAATACTCATAACGTGTTCTTCATCGAAACTCACAGCGAGCATTTGGTTCTGAGAATGCTTCGCAGAGTAAGAGAGACGAGCACGGGAAAGCTAAAAACAGTTCATCCGTTTGCGCTGACGCCAGATGATTTATCTGTGTTCTGTTTTGAGTCGAATAGGGAACGCGGTGCTCAGATCCACCAAATGGAGATCACTGAGGATGGCGATTTCAATCAAGCATGGCCAAATGGCTTTTTCCCCGAACGTCTTCGCGAACTGCGTTAGGGCTATTGAATGCTGTTAAGCAACGTCATCCTGCCGGAGGCATTTTCGGCAGACAATTTCAGCGACCCTGTATATCACTTGAATACGGAGATATTTCTCCTTGGGGTTCATTCAAACGGTATTTTGCTTTTTGACGCCGAGAATCGCCTTCGTAATGAGTTGATCGAGCAAGTGGACAAACTGGCCGGCATCCCAAAGGGCATCAAAAGCCATGCATTGTTCACTGACTTGCTGCAACCTGGAAAAAAGAACGCAGGGGGACTGATGAGAACCACCTGTTCCTTCAACGCGGCTCGGCATG
The DNA here is from genome assembly GCA_028291515.1 of Schlesneria sp. Lineage (GTDB taxonomy): Bacteria > Planctomycetota > Planctomycetia > Planctomycetales > Planctomycetaceae > Schlesneria. Next base: position 37,849 of record JAQGHU010000011.1, on the reverse strand, counting down.
TGGACGATGTAGCGGTGAACACAGCGATAAAGTGTAAGGCTGATGTTTTGTTGGTTGATCCTGCAAGCCATTCGCGATTGGCCGCGAGCGATCTTGGCAACACACAATTGATTTCGGTGCCAGACTACATTGAAAGTTCATCAGAGATCAGGCGACGGCGTTATAGTGAATCCCTTCCTACGACGGACAAGATGTCGCCGTTGGAGTTCGACCGCCTTGTCGTTGGCGCGACACGATTTTCGAGATGGCTGCGTTTTTACGACAAGCAGATAGGTCATGGCAGGAGTCTAAGTCGATTCGAACGCGGAATGGAGCGGATTTTGAGAGTTTGGATTGATAATGCCTTTTTTGACAAGGCCGAACTCTCCGCTGAACTGTATACGGTGGTCCATGAGTCAATCCTCGGCGAGAATCTGTCAGATCAGTCCGCAGCTTACAACAGGGTGAAGTGTGATCTCGTCGAGCGGTTGCACGACAAGTTGGGAATCCCAATTAAAATGCATTTCAAGCGTGAACCTGAAAACAAAGAAGAGTCGATTTGCCACGCGAGATATCTAGAAACTCAGTCAATTGCGATTCATTTTGAAAAAGGCTTCGACTTCATAAAAATTGACAAATCATGCTCCAGAACGACCATCCGGCCGGAACGGATCTCGGTGACTCACCTCAATGAGTATCGCAAACTGCCGGAATACGTTCCAGAAATCATCGAGCTAACGCCGCTCGAAAGTGACTCAGGCCGCAAGAAGGGGAGACTGCGTTAAGGCTTTGGCACTGGAAGCCGATTTCCGGTAGCTCATTCAAGAGCTAATTGCGCCAGGCACCTACCCAATCGAGGTTGCTCACGCGCTGACCCAGGCGGAACGCAGCGGCTACTTCCCTCTCGCAGGGCTTCTAATCTATCCCTGACTTAATTCCATACCTGCCATTCCTGAGCAGAGGAGTCGAGATCGCGACGCGGGCATGCATTGGAGCGCATGACTGTCGGGTGGTCAGTCATGCGGCACAAGGTCACATGGATTTAGACGATCGCTAGATTGGATATTCGATTCCGTAAAATCATTTCGGACAGGTCCGTTGGTATAAGGAGATTAGATCCCTCGCCGTTAGGTCGTCTATACCAAAAAGTGATTTCAATTCGGCGATCACTGGTGTGATTCTGGAAAAGGACTTTCCACTATAAGACTGAATCAGATGATTGTACGCACCTGCCGCTCGCGTATCTGCGAATTGAGTTACATGCCCATTGAATTCGACCCGCGCGGGCAGTGGTTCCGACATGCTCATTTCGACTGGCGCTGCTGGAATGCCGACTGACGACTCAAGTCGGCGAACTCTTCCGCTAATAAATCGAGTATTCTCAAGAATGTCTGCCAGAATGTCCTCACTAGGTCGAGGTGGACCCTTTACGGATGCGGGCGTTTCATCCAAGAGTTTCTTGAATTTCTGTTCGAACTGCGTCCAGTAGGTTTCAAAAACTGTCGACAATACTCGCTCGTCAAGTGCGTTGGAGCCTAGGATGTTATTCAACGTTCTTATCAACGCCCAAATGCTTTCCTTCGTCGGCAGGGTGTGATTGAACTGCGCGAGTGGATCTTCAAGATCTTTCGGTTGAAGGTCGATCAAGAACGTGCATACGCGGCTTGAGGAAAGCCCCTTCGCGAGCGCACCGGTTTCAAAAAGTATCCACGGTCGATTTTTGTTCTCCTCCGTGAGGCAGACAATTCCTACGACGGTGTCTTTCAACTGATCACTAATTTCGCTGAACCATAGCGCTCCCCGGTCGATGTCGCGGGTGGAAATCCAAGGGCGTGTTGCCTGGAGAACGCACTTGATCCAGTCAGAGAGAAATTCGGCGACGACCTTGCTGCGCGTGCCTGACCAACTGATAAATAACTTCATCGATTTGCCCTGTTGACGGTTGTGCGAGATCGACAGTCTGAATGCTGGTACCAAGCGGTGTCAACGCTGATTTTCAGGCATTGGTACCGATTGTTTCGCTAGCTTTCATTGAATCGGTACAATCAGTTCTGCATCGTTCAAACCGTGGCATACTGCGCATGTGCGAACTGAAGATTCAAAGCGTATCGGAGCAACTGACCCAACTCGACAAGATCCAGGCTAAGAAAGTCGTCAAGATCGCCTTCAGTCTCGCAAATAAAGCAACTCAGCGTTGCCGCGAGGCGAAACGGTATCGATGTAGTCGCCGTAGAAGAATTGGAAGTAGCCGAGTTCGACGCTGAGGTTGGTGGTCACGTTGTACGTGGCGAGCAGGTCGAGTTCGGTGCCGATGTTGGCTCCCTTGGTTTGTCGCTGTAGGGAATTGCTGGCCGTTGACGGTGTAGAGGTGGTCGTTGGTGTTGGCGAGTTGGAAGTAGTGCTGAGCCACTTGCAGACTTAGTTTGTGAGTGGGCTTGAACTGGAACCGCCAATTGATGTCGCTCAGGTTCTGTCGGGCCAGGTTGTCGATCAGACCCATGAAGGCCTGAGCCAGTCCATTGATGGCCGGGCCTGCCAGGAAGAAGCCGGCCTGCACGATTTGTCCGTGATCGTTTATGGATATCGGATCTGTTCCGGACTTTCTCTTTTCCAGTCCCGGCAGGTGTCGTGGCTTTTGGCAATCCTTGACACTAGACTTTCACTTGATAGATTCGTGCGTATACGTACGGTTGTCGGTTCGGGGGTTTTGACTCATGGATCAGAAGAATGAACTTCCGCTGGTGCTGAGGTCTGCTTATCACTCCCTCCACCGCCAATCAAATCTGCGGTTTGAAGAACACGGCGTCACCGCAGATCAATTTGTGTTGCTGGCAACACTGGCGCGAGGGGATGCACTCACTCAGCGCGAGTTAGCAGGTCGGATGCCTTCCGATCCCAGTACTGTTCGCGCCATGCTGGCCTTGCTGCGAAAACGTGGGCTGGTTTCTCGCGATACTCATCCGACCGATGGACGGGCGAAGACCGTTTCCTTGACAAAGGCCGGTCGGCAGAAGTTTCAACAGGTCTGGGAATCCGGGCAGTCGATCAGAGACCAGATGGTCTGTTCCTTGAGTACTGCAGAGGTCACAACGCTCGTCACACTATTGCGGCGAGTTGCCGAATCACTTGCGGAAAGTTCGCCGATTAAGGCGGCCGCTGCCACCGAGAACGCAACCTGAGGGAGATGAGAAATGCAAAAAGTGTACGTATTTCTGGCGTTGCTACTAACAGGTGCGGGTGCTGCCACGCCAGCACAGGAACAAGGCAATCCCGGTCGCCCTGGTGGCTTCGGTGGTCCGATTGAGATTGGTCCCGATGACAAGCAAAGCTATCCCGATCCCCCGGACAGCATCGTCGCCAGACGCGACGATATTCCGCACGGCAAATTGGAAATGGTCGAGTACGATTCAAAGACCGTTCGCACAACTCGCAAGATGAATGTCTACACGCCCCCAGGCTATTCATCCGACAAGAAGTATCCGGTGTTGTATCTGCTTCACGGCATCGGAGGCGATGAAACAGAGTGGCAGCGATTTGCCAAGCCCGAGACTCTTTTGGACAACCTCATCGCCGACAAGAAAGCCGTGTCGATGATCGTCGTCATGCCCAACGGCCGAGCACAAAAGAACGACCGCGCTGAAGGGAATGTCTTCGGTTCGGCTCCGGCGTTTGCTGTCTTCGAACGAGATCTGCTGGATGATGTGATCCCCGCGATCGAGTCTCGTTACTCCGTTCAGGCCGATCGAGAGCACCGTGCATTGGCGGGACTGTCAATGGGTGGCGGTCAAACTCTCAACTTTGGTCTCGCGCACCTCGACACGTTCGCTTGGATCGGCGGGTTTTCCTCTGCTCCGAACACAAAGGCACCGGAAGAGCTGATTTCCGATCCGACGAAAGCCAGAGAGCAATTGAAATTGCTTTGGCTCTCTTGCGGCAACAAAGATGGTCTGATCCGCATCAGTCAGCGCACTCAGCGTTACCTGAAAGAGAAGGAAATTCCCCACATCTGGAATGTGGATTCGCACGGTCACGATCCGACCCACTGGCGTAACAACCTGTACCACTTCTCGCAATTGATCTTCAACGACCAGGCTTCAAAGGCCGCGCTGCGTCGAGTCACCAGCACGACGAACGAGAAGCCTGCTCCTTCGAACACCGCGCAATTGAGTAACACGCCGGAAGGAATCACCGACGATTTCAAGCCTGCGACGACCAATCAATTGGGACACGAATATCCTCAAGTCAATTCCCAGGGACGCATTAAGTTTCGCATTGTGGCCCCCGAGGCGAAGAGTGTCGGCGTGACGTTTCGTGACTCGACAGAGTTCGTCAAAGGCGACGACGGCGCCTGGATTGGTTACACGCGACCACTGGACGAAGGCTTTCATTACTATGCCATAAAAATTGGCGGTGCCGAGGTTCCCGACCCCAACTGCAAGTACTTCTTCGGAGCCAATCGCTGGGGCAGCGGAGTTGAAGTGCCTGCTCAGGATCAAGGCTTCTACGCCATCAAGAATGGACCGCATGGACAGGTTCGTGAGATTCTGTTTCACTCCGCGAGCACTGATACGGAGCGCCGCGCGTTTGTTTACACGCCGCCGGGTTATGACCAGGACTCCGAAAAGCGATACCCGGTGCTGTATCTGCAACACGGCTATGGTGAAAACGAATACGGATGGAGCGTTCAGGGGCACGCCGGCCTGATCATGGATAACCTGATTGCGGAACAGAAGACTCGACCGTTCATCATCGTGATGACTTACGGGATGACGAATGAAATCCGCTCCGGCGGTCTCCGCGACTTTAACATTCAGCCGTTCCAAACGGTGCTCTGCGATGAACTGATTCCGTACATTGACGCACACTTCCGGACCCTGGCCGATCAGCCGAATCGCGCGATGGCAGGTCTTTCGATGGGCGGCATGGAAACAAAGATCATCACACTGAACAGGCCTGACCTGTTCTCGCACATCGGCCTGTTTAGCGGTGGCAGCATCTCGATCGAGGACATCAAAGAAATGGACGCGTTCAAGAAACAAAACCGCTTGGTTTTTGTGAGTTACGGCGGCCACGAAGTGGGCGGCGGTGGACCTCGCCGGGGGGGTGACCCCAAGGCGACCGTGGACGCGCTGAAGAATACCGGAGTCAACGCCCACTATTATTTGTCACCAAAGACCGGCCATGAATGGCAGTCGTGGCGTCGCAGTCTACATGAATTCGCGCCGCTTCTGTTTCAAAAGTAGTTCCGCACTCCGAACACGCCCGGCACTGCGAACTCAGTACCGCAGTGTCGACTGCAGGTACAGCAGCTCTGCATTGCCACGTGGTGAGACGGTGTTGATGTAGTCGCCGTAGAAGAATTGGAAGTAGCCCAGTTCGACGCTGAGGTTGGTGGTCACGTTGTATGTGGCGAGCAGGTCGAGTTCCGTGCCGATGTTGCTGCCTTGATTGGTTGCGGTGGGGAATTGCTGGCCGTTGACTGTGTAGAGGTGATCGTTGGTATTGGCGAGTTGGAAGAAGTGTTGAGCCACTTGCAGACTCAGTTTTTGAGTCGGCTTTAACTGGAACCGCCAATTGATGTCGCTCAGGTTCTGTCGTGCCAGGTTGTCGATCAGACCCATATAGGCATGGACCAGACCGTAGTACTGGAAGAAGGTGTTGTTGACCTTGTCGTTGGGGTTGCCGTCGCCGGTGGCATAGTCATAGAAGCCCCACAGGGTCGGTTCCCACATCACCTTTTTCCATTGATGCCCCAGCCCCGTGACGAAGAACCCGGCCTGCACGCTTTGTCCGCGATCATCACCGAACTGATAGCCCCCTTCGAAGTCGGTCAACCAGGCGCGAGTTCCATCGTCGACGTTGAAGGTCCCCGCCCAGCGATGGCCGTAAGTGAATCGATTGCCGACGGGGAAGCCGGCACCGCCGGGAAACGAGCCGTCATAGTTCGCCCACAGGAAATAGGTGTCGATCGTGTGGTTCTTGATCCCCTTGTAGGTGGCATAGCCACCTCCGAAGATGATGTTGTGGTTGGCGGGGTCGAACCTGTTGTCGAGGTAATTGACACCCAGCGTGGGCCCGATACCGCCGCCGTCGCCCGCCGTGGCGGTGTTGACGGGATTCGTCAGCCAGGCATCCAAGTCCCAATTGACGCCGGGGCTGTTGAGCCGGATCCCCTGAAAGTTGCGGCGGGTGTTGGCCCAGTCCAGCGGTGAAATCAGCCGTTGAGAACCAAACGAAAGCTCCTGCCGACCGACTCGAAACCAGACTGGCTTTTCGTCGCGCTCGAAGACCTTCAAATCGAGGAAGGCGTTCTGCAGGTCCCAGTGATTGGCATCGATTCCGGTCACCGGCAAATCGTTATTGTAGATGTCGGCGTTGATCATCTCAATGTAGACTCGCACCCAGTCCGAGTGCTTCAGATCAAAATAGTTTCTCCAGCGAACAAGGTCATAGACCGATCGGCCAGGTTGGGTGAGCGGCGGCCGCAGACGGTTGGCTTCGTCCATAAACCGCCAGCGAATCTCACCACCGACCGAGAGTCGCGTCTCTTCAGCCGATTCCCACGGGACCAAGCTTCCTAAAGGGATATCCTTGAAGTTCTCGCCCAGCAGCGGCTTGTGATTCGGATCTTTCTTGTAGCTGAAGTCATTGTCGAAGAAGCACAACTTCCAAGGCTGCGGCGGTGGTTTTGGTGACGCAGGTTTGGGAGCGGCAGCCTGCGGCGCGGGATAGCTTGTTTGCTGAGACACGATCATCGCGGGCAAAGCGGCATCATCGGCAACGACTGCCGCGTCTGCTGGTGTTGGTGGAAGGGCGATCTCGCCTTCCCGCGATATTGCTGTGCTGTCGACGACATCGGCTGGTGACGCCTCTAGTTCGATCGCCAGGGCCATGCTGGCCAGGCCGAGATGAAGACTCCACACTAATCCGGTCGGCAACCACTTCATTCACTCGGTCCTTCGAGATTGCATTCAATTCATCTGGGCGTCGCGTCGCTATCGAGAAGTATGCCTGCGCACTGCCTTGAAAACGGCCTGGGTCATTGATTAGCCACCTCGACCATGGAATCTATCGAACAGGACAGGTGCGCAAAGTAACTGTGGACTGCCGCATACTTTCGCTGCCGCCGCTCGTCACGGACGCCTGTAGCGATTGTTCCGGTTGTCTGTACCTGTCATGAGTCCCTGAGATCCGACCGGAATAATCTGCCGAATTCAGTCCTGAACTACGCAGTCGCGCCGGCCAGTTCGAGCCCCTCCGATGCGGGCTGTGGCTTCTGCAGCTTCAACGCGTCTGCTTCCACTTCTGGTGAGAACCAAACCGCGAGTGCCGCGGTCGAGCTGATCGTGATCACGCCTCCCAGCAGCATCAATGCGGCCGGCCAGCTCATGCCTCCTTTGAATAAGAAGCCTGCGGCCACCGCCCCGATGTTACCCCCTGCCCCGACAATCCCGGCCACCGAACCGAGAGATTGCCGATTGACGAACGGGACCACGGCGTAGGTGGCTCCGTTGGACATCTTGACGAACAGCCCCAACAGCAGCATCGAAGGAACGGCCAGCCAGATGACGTTCATTGACGCGAACAGCATCAGGCACAGCCCTTCGCACAGCACGACCGCGAACATCCAGCGGACTCGTCCTTTCAGGCCCCACTCGGCATTGCAGCGATCGCTGATGTAGCCCCCCAAGGCACGTGCGAACAAATTCATCATACCGAACGATGCTGCCGCGGCACCGGCCCAGTACAGATCGAGTTGGAAGTAATCGGTGAAGTACAGAGCGGCGATGTTGTCCAGCGTTAATTCCATCCCGAAGCAACAGGCATAGATCAGGGCCAGCGCCCAGACTCGGTAGTCGCCGGCCGCGGCGAGAAAGCTTCCCTTGGATTGTTTGACGGCCGGCATTGCTCCCGATTGGCGAAGTGTACTGAAGTTACCTTCCGGGGTGTCTTGCGTCAGAAAATAGTAAGCGATCCCCGTCAGGAAGCAGAGGATGCCTGACAGCAGCATCGCCGCACGCCAACCGAGGGCATCGCTAAAACCGCACAGAGTGACAAAGCCTGCGAAGACCAATGGCATGACCATCTGCGTCACGCCACCGCCCAGGTTTCCCCAACCGGCGGTGGCCGCGTTTGCCGTGCCGATACAGTTAGACGCGAACATCTGCGATGTGTGGTACTGAGTGATGACGAATGAAGCACCGATGACACCGATCAGGATGCGAAACAGCAGGAACGATTCAAAGCTGTTCGCGAAGCCGATCATCATGACGGGGATGGAGCCCAGTGTCAGCAGCCACGTATAGGACAATCGCGGCCCAATCCGATCGCACAGCCAGCCGATTCCCATGCGAGCCAGGATCGTGATCGAGACCGAGCCGATGATGCACCAGCCGACCTGGTCCTTGGTCAGTGCCAGTTCTTTTCGGACGATCGGCATCAGCGGCGCGATGCCGAACCACGCGAAAAAGCACAAGAAGAACGCGAACCACGTCATGTGAAACGCGCGCATTTGCGGCGTCTTCAGGCTGAACAGGTCGATACGAGTGGCCTTGCCTGGAGGGGTATACACGATTCGGATCCTTTGTTGGGGACGGGCTAAATGCGGACGATACGGACCGCGCACGCCTTGTAAGACGGCTGGCGTGAGTAAGGGTCGAACACGGCATCTGTCAGTTGATTGGCCGTGTCGTAGTGCATGGGGATAAAGACCTGGCCGGGTTGCACGGTGTTGGTGACAAAGGCGCGCGCTCGGACTCGACCCCGCTGCGATTCCACAGCAATCCACTCATGAGGCTGAATTCCCGCTTCCCGAGCGTCGCGCGGATTAACTTCGACGTAGATCGATTCGGGGCTCAGCTTGTTCAGCACGGCTGACTTCCCCGTGCGAGTCTGTGTATGCCACTGCACGGCCGTGCCACGACCCGTCAGCAGGATCATCGGATAGTCCTTGGTCGGCGGCTCGGGCATGGGCCGTGGCATTTCAAACAGCAGCTTCGCCTTGCCATCGGCGTGGTAGTAGCGGCCATCCTCGAACAAGCGACGCTGAGTGAACTCGCTCGACTGTGCACTGCCGCCACTTGCGCCAGCCACACACGGCCATTGGATACCGCCCTCGTTGTCGAGATGCTGGTAATCCTTGATGGCGGTGAAGTCGCAGGGTTGCCCCGCGCTGAGTCGCTTCAAGATCTGGAAGGCGTCTTCAGGCGATCTCCATTCGCGAAACAGGCTTTCACAGCCCCAATGATGTGCGACGAGACGCATGATCTGGAAATCCGCCAACGCCTGGCCGGGGGCCGGCGAGACCTTCTTGATCACCCCAATGCGGCGTTCCGAGTTGATGAAGGTGCCGTCCTTCTCACCCCACGCGGCGGCTGGTAGTACCAAGTCCGCCTCGCGAGCGGTTTCGGTGGTGGAGTACATGTCTTGCACGACTAGAAAGTCGAGCCGGTCGAGAATGTCTCGACATTGATTCTGGTTGATCCACGAATGGACTGGATTGGTGGCGACGACCCACAGTCCCTTGATCTTGCCCGCGAGAATTCCTTCGAGGATCTCTGGGTAGGCCCAGCTGTTCACGCTGGGGATGCGGTCGACGTCAATCTTCAGCAAATTGGCCACAGTGGCGCGATCTTCGGCCTTCGTGAAATCTCGGCCACCCAGCAGCCCGGTCGTGTTCGAGAACAGTCGCGAGCCCATCGCGTTGCATTGGCCAGTGATTGAGTTCGCCCCAGTTCCCGGCCGACCCATGTTGCCTGTGATGAGTGCCAGATTGATCAGGCTCTGAGCCGCCCGCACTCCCTCGTAACTTTGGTTAACGCCCATCGTCCACCAGAACGAGACCCGTGGTCGCTCGTGAATGGTGCGAGCCACGCGATGCAGGCTTTCCACCGTCAGGCCCGTTCTCTCGGCCACGATCTCGGGAGTGAACTGCTTCACGTGAGCGGCGAATTCCTCGAAGCCGTTTGTGTGATCAGCGATATAGTCGTGATCAATCCAATCGTTTTCGATCAGGATGTGAGCCAGCCCGTAAAACAACGCCAGATCGCTCTTCGGTCGAATCGCCAGATGCTGCGTGGCGTTCATGGCGGTTTCAGTTCGGCGCGGATCGACGACGATGATTTCCGGCTTCCGTTTGTTACGCATCACCCGTTCCCACAGGATTGGGTGAGCGATGCAGACGTTGGCTCCCACGAAGATCATGCAGTCGGACTCTTCGAAGTCCTGGTACGTATACGGAGGTGCGTCGAATCCGAACGATTGCTTATAGGCGACGACCGCGGTTGCCATGCACTGACGCGTGTTGCCGTCGCCATGAATCATTCCCATTCCAAACTTGGCGACCGCTCCCAGCAGCGCCAGTTCTTCCGTTGCCAGTTGTCCGGTTCCCAGCCAGGCCACCGATTCGGGCCCGTGGTCTCGCTGGATCTGCTTGAATCGCGAGCAGAAGGCGCCCATCGCGACATCCCAGCTGACGGGTTCCAGATGTCCCTTCTGATTGCGTAGCAATGGTGTCGTCGCGCGTTCGGATGAGTTCAAAACATTCAGAGCTTCCCATCCTTTGGGGCAGGCCATTCCCAAATTGACGGGATAGTTCGTATTGGGTGTCAGCCCGACTGCGGCACCGTCCTGAAGATGAATGTTCAGGCTGCAGCCGGTCGAGCAGAAGCCGCAGGTCATCGGTGTCGTCGCGTCTGGCTTGCTTCGGTCGGGAACCACTCCTAAGCCGAATCCGCCGGGACTCAACAGCATCTCGCGCGTGTAGCGGCCGTCTCGCTGGTGCAGGAGGTCTGCGAACGGAAGTTTGATGGCCATCGCTGCTACTCCTTCAGGTTCGCAGGCTACCGGGCATCCGCATCGCGACCGCCGCTGTGAAGAACAGCGTGCGTTCCACGAATTCGCCGATGACAGATAAGATGAACGAGGCCAGGCACTGGCCGACGATGACCGTGGGACTCATCACGTGAGAGGTACTCTCCCACGATTGATTCAGCAGGACGGCTGGTAGGGCGATCCCGCCGACAAGGCCGCACAAGAATCGGACGTGAGTCCACGCTTTCAATTCGCCGACCATCAGTCGTGCGGATCGATTGAGAGGCGTCGTCTGCTTGCTGAACAGGTGGCCGAACAGACCTGCCTCATAGAGCAACTTGGTAGCCGCGACGATGACCAGCGCCAGGCACAAGCTGCCGCCGTAAGCGACCATTAACTGCTGGATTCGAGCAGGCTGCTGCAGATCAACGGCCAGAATGGAAACTGTCAGGACCGTCGACAACCCCAGCCACAACGTCGTCAATGAGAACTTCACGAATGTCCGAGGGCCGATCCAGAACGGCCGCTGAGTACAGTGATAAATCATGATTGAGCAGAGAACGCCCGCCAGTCCCGCTGCCACCACGGAGCAGGCCAGCCCAAAGACCCAGGGGGCCGCCTGCTGCTCGGGCCACAGCCACAGCACGGCGGCATAAGCGGCGGCAAACTTGGCAAAGGCACCAAACGCCACGATTTCGCGACTGAGCCAACTAGTCCGCAGGCCCAGCACGGCTCGATAGGCGAGCATCGGTCGGCCCAAGTGCATGGTGCTGGCCGCCAGGGCCAGAAGTCCGAAACCGAGTGCACTCGCCGTTTGAACGGGCAGCACGAGCGAGAACGATGTTGAACCGCGAGCGTAAATTTGCAGGATCTGCCCGACCAGGAATGCTCCGACGGACAACTGAGTCAGCACCAGCATGACGATGAGCGGGGTATGTGCGTGTTCGGCGTGAACTGCGAAATAGTCTGCCGGCAGCACATTTCGAGGAAATGGCTTCGACGACTTGTAGTTCGTTGTCGGCTGTGTGTACTGCGGGTCAGGGGCACCGGGAAGAAACGGATTCGCTTCACAATCCGCCGCCACATCGGCCTTCTTCACGACTGCGATGCGAATCGCTTCATGAGGACAAGCTTGCACGCACGCGGGAGCCTCTCCGACCGCCAATCGCTGACTGCACATGTCACACTTGCGAACGATGCCTCGCTTGGCACTGTACTTTGGGACTTCGTAGGGGCAAGCCAGAATGCAGTACTGGCAGCCGAAGCATTGATCGTCCAAGTGCTTGACGATGCCGGTGACCGGGTCTTTTTCGTAGGCTCGCGTCGGGCAGACGTTCATGCAGGCCGGATCAAGACAGTGATGGCAGGCGGTCGTGACGTGTTGCAATACGGGCAGCGTGACCGACCCGCCGTGTAGTAGACCCACATCGCGCCACGTTTCGTTCTCGTCGAGACCATTCAGCGAGTGACAAGCCGTCACGCAGGCCTTGCAGCCCGAGCACCGATCCAGGTCGACTTCGAATGCGTATTGCTCACCCGGCCCTGGCGGTGACGCGGGCAGCAATGACGAGTAGTAGCGTGCCTGCTGTGGCTGGCTGCTTCCCGAATGGAATTGCGAGAATCGTTCGACGGCCGTCAAGTCCTGTTGGTCTGCCAAGAGCTCTTCCAAGAACGAAGGCATCGACGAAGTCGTTGTCCGTTCGGCATGAGTCAGTGGGAGAGCAACAGAGGACATGGCTATTTATCGGTTCTCAAAATGGCTGTTGAAACGGTCAGGCTGTAGAGCGTTGGCGCTCTGATCGATCAAGCAGGTGCGCACGTGGTGCAAGCGGTTCCGCACAGGCGTTGTTCAATGGCGGGGGCGGTGGCCAGTGCATCGGCGTGTGGTAGCAACAGGAAGACATCGTCGTCTTGCAGCCGAACGGGGTAGGTTCTGATGCTGTAGTCCTCGCCGCTTAAGCACGAACCGTCTTGCAGCGAGAAGTTTTTCTTGTGGAAGGGACAGGCCACCTTGGGGACGCCACCGATGTCGCCGATGATCCCGCGGGAGAGCGCGAACTCTTGCTTGTGAGGGCACATGTTGTCTGTCGCATACCACTCCTGGCGGCTGTCGAAGTTGAAGACAGCGATCTGGGCATGGCCGTGCTTGATCGTCGCACCACCGTTGACCGGGAACTCCGACGCAGAACCAACGCGAACCCAGGTTGGTTCCGCTTCTTCTGTGGTTTCGTCGAGGGTCTTGCCGTTGAGCAGTGTGAGTTGGCCGAGGGGCACCGTGTCGTCTAACCAAGGTGCGGGATGCGGTTGTCCGCGCTCCGAGACGAATTCGATCGTTGGCTCTGTTTCATCTGTGTTAACAAACTGCTGGAACAGTCGTCTCTTTTCGGGATCGCGGACGACGGCCGCCCATTCGCATTGATAGGTATCGACGACAAACTGCATTTGACGGTCGAGGTCTTCGCACAAACCGAGTTTGTCACGAATGATCACATCACGCAGGTGTTCGAGGCCCCCTTCGAGTTTCTCGAGCCACACCGAGGTTCTAGTCAGCCGATCGGCCGTCTGCACATAGTACATCAGGAATCGATCGATATAGCGGGTGGCCGTCTCTTCGTCTAAATCAGCCGCCAGCAGATCGGCGTGACGCGGCTTCGATCCGCCATTGCCGCAGACATACAAGTTGTAGCCTGCCTCTGTCGCGATCAGTCCGAAGTCTTTTGATTGAGCTTCGGCACATTCCCGCACGCAGCCAGAGACTGCTCCTTTGAGCTTGTGTGGAGAGCGCAGTCCCTTGTAGCGGTTCTCGATGCGGATCGCGAAGCCGACAGAATTCTGCACACCGAACCGGCACCACGTGGAACCGACGCAGCTCTTCACGGTTCTTAGCGACTTGCCATAGGCATGCCCGCTCTCGAACCCGGCGTTGACGAGTTCTTCCCAGATACTCGGCAACTGATGGACTTCGGCCCCAAACAAGTCAATTCGTTGTCCGCCTGTGATCTTCGTATAGAGGTTGTATTTCCGACCGACCTCACCCAGGACGATCAACTTTTCGGGAGTGATTTCGCCACCGGGGACTCGAGGGACCACCGAATAGGAGCCACCCCGTTGGATGTTGGCCAGGAAGCGATCGTTCGTGTCCTGCACCGTGGCCTGTTCGAGGATATCTTCATTCCAGAGGCTCGCGAGGATCGAGGCCACGGTCGGCTTACAGATTTCGCAACCGTGTCCGACACCTTGTTCTCGAACAACCTCGTTAAAGGTTCGATAACCTTTAATCTTGATGACGTGAAACAGTTCCTGTCGCGTGAACGTGAAGTGTTCGCACAGCGACGTGTTGACTGTCTTGCCGGCCTTCTTCAGTTCGCTGTTGAGAATATCAGTGACGAGCGGGATGCATCCTCCGCAACCTGTGCCGGCTCTGGTGCAGCTTTTCAGTTCACCGACAGTACAGACGCCGTCTGCGATGGCCGTGCAGAGGTTCGCCATCAAAACATTGTTGCACGAGCAGATCTGAGCGGTCGGATCCAAGTCGCCCACGCCACTGGAACTCGCTCCTCCTTTGGGGCCCAGCAGAAGTTCGCTTGGCGACATGGTCAACGGCTTGTCGGACTTACAGGTCATCAGCAGACGCCCGTAATCATTGGCATCGCCCACCAGGATGCCACCGAGCAGTTTCTTGCCGTCGAGGGAAACAAGGATCTTCTTGTAGACTCCTTCAAACGGATCTTCGAAGACGATCGCTTTGGCTTGAGTGGCATCGGCCTCGTGATTGCCGAAACTGGCGACATCGACACCCGTCAACTTGAGCTTGGTCGACATGTCCGCGCCGTGGAAGGTCCGTGATTGTCCGCAGAGATTCGCCGCGACAATTTCTGCCATTTCATAACCGGGGGCGACCAGCCCATAGACCATGCTGCGATGCAAAGCGACTTCACCGATGGCGAAAACATCAGGATCGCTGGTTCGCAGGTGATCATCGACCACGATCCCGCCGCGTGGTCCCACGTTCAGGCCGCTGGCCTTGGCAAGATCATCGCGAGGCACAATCCCCGCCGAGACGACGACCATGTCGACGGCAAGTTCCGAGTTGTCCTTGAATCGCAGTCCTTCAACCTGGCCGTTGCCCAGGACTTCGGTGGTGTCCGCATCCAGCAGGACGTGAATTCCCAATGTTTCGATTTTCGAAACCAATGTTTTTGAGGCTTTATCATCGAGTTGTCGCGCAAGGACTCGCGGGCCCAGGACGACAACATGCGTTTCCAGCCCGAGATCGTAAGCCGCTTTGGCGGCTTCCAATCCCAGCAAGCCGCCGCCGATGATAGCGCATTGTTTGGCGTGCTGCGAGTATTCGATGATGTGGTTCAAGTCTTCGATCGTGCGATAGACGAAGACCCCTCGATTCTGGATGCCTGGTATCGATGGCACGAATGGATACGAGCCCGTCGCCATCACACAGATGTCATAGTCAATCTGCACCTCTTTTTGAGATCGGACAGTTTTCTTCTCACGATTGAGTTCGCAAGCGCGGTCGCCGATGTGCAGTTCAACCCCGTGTTCGAGATACCATTCCTTGCGCGCCAGCATCAGTTGTTCGGCGTCGCGGTGCGCGAAGAAGCTGGTCAGACCCACACGATCGTAGGCAGCGCGTGGTTCTTCGCAGAACGTCACGATTCGGAATTGACGCGCGGCGTCGAACTCGACAAGTCGCTCACAAAATCGATGTCCGACCATGCCGTTTCCGATGACCACGATCGTCTTGCGGGCGAAGTTTGATGCGATCACGATCGGTGTTCCTCGATACAGTCGAAGGCTTGGTGATTCGAGGCCCAGGAAGCCACGAGGATCATCTCGATTGCAAAGGGTGAGCCCGGTTCGTATCCGTCAACTGTTGTGAAGAATGAAACTTCGGGGTGCGGAAGGGCTGAGTGTGGAAGGTCACAATGGAGGATGTTCCACGTCACAAGAGCATTCCCGAAGCAGGGCCACACGGATTGCCTTTGGTACTGCAGAGCTGCTGGCATTCGTGGCAGCCGTCTGCCGGATTTGCGTGCATTGGTGGCACTTCAAAGGCTTCAAAATGATCGAAATACATTCCGACAATTTGCGCGGAGCGAGCTGGATTCTTCGGTATTTACGGGACGAGATCGAGGCCTCTCGTGGATCGGAAACCACGGGGGGTATGCAGTTTGCTACCAGCGAATGAGGGCCGCAATTTTCCATCCCGTAACCAAGTTTGATGTCCGACTGGCCGGAGTTCGTTTGAATCAACGTTGATCTCCGGTCCAGCAAAGTGTTCGTGACCGGTGACTTCGATCGTGATGACACACGAAACAAATAAGAATCTCAAAGTTGATCGCGAGAATCCTGCCCGGCAACTGGGTCGACAGTCTTGGTACGCCTTGGGGTTGGTGGCGGGGTTGATCGTTCTGCATCAATGCCTGCTGCAGCCAGGTCTGAACCTGCTGACCTCAGATGCGCCCGTGATCAATATTGCCGGTCGCCAACGAATGCTCTCACAAAAGCTTGCCAAGGCGGCCCTCGCACGTGTGACCGCACAGACACCGGACGAACGAGAGCTGCGACGGCTGGAACTGAAAACCACGCTCGACGAGTGGCGTGATGCGCATGACAAACTGAAGGCCAACCGCGCGGACGTTTTCTTCGGTGGTTCCAGATCTCCGGAAATTGAGCAAGGGTTCCATAAATTGGAACCGCATTACGTGGCGATGGTCGAAGCTGCCGAAGAAATCGCATCGGAATCACAGGACAAGATGTTTCAAGAGGCTCTCAACAGCTTGTTAAAGCACGAGCCAGAGTTTCTGAGTCGGATGCATGCGCTGGTGGGAAGCTACCAGGAGGCCGCTCGGCAACATGTGCGGCAATTGCAACGACTCGGCTTGATCATCATGGGAGTGATTCTGCTGACCCAGATCGGTTTGCACTTGTTTGTTGTCCGACCCGCGGTGCAGTTCGTAGGGCGCGAGATCGAGCAGACAGAGGTGCAATACCAGGGATTGGTCGAATCGATGACGGATGGATTAGTCGTGTTCGATCAGTCGGGGACCATCGAATTTGCCAATCGTCGATTTGGAGGCATGCTAGGTCACGGCACCGAAGGTTTGACCGGCAAGCCCGCTTCTCTCTTTATTGCTGATCCCGATCGGCGCCGGTTTAGTGCAATGCTGTTCGATCCGCATCTGGAGACAGAACCGGTCGACCTTGTGATGCGTCACGTCGATGGACGCCTGATCGAGACGATGATCTCGCCGCAGCGATTGCGTGATCATCATGGCGTTCCTCGGGGGTTACTGCTGGTCGTAACGGACGTGACGTCGCGCAAGGCGATCGAACACCGCAGCCGCGAGCTTCTCGACCAGTTGGCTCATGCGGATCGCTTGCGAGCAATGGGCGCGATGGCCGCGGCACTGGCTCACGAAATCAATCAGCCGCTCGGCGCGATTGCCAATTATGCCGAGGGATGTTTGACGCGGCTGTCCGGACCTCCGATCGATTCGCAGGACTTCGTCCTACCGCTCGAAAAAATCTTGCGAGCCACACACCGAGGTGCGGAGATCATCCGACGAGCCCGAGGGTTCGTGCGGCTTCGGCCCCATCGAATCACTCACGAATCGATTAACAATCTGGTCCATGAAGTGGAAGAGCTGTGTCGGCCGGAAGCGCGCCGCCGCGGGATCTCATTGGAATTGCAGTTGGCGACGGAGCCTTTGATGATTCCTGTCGATGCCATCCAGATTCAACAAGTGCTCACAAACCTGATTCAGAATGCGTTCGCAGCGATGGATCAAGTCGAACCTTATCGCCGTCGCATCAGCTTGACGACGGGGATGGCATCGACTGGTGCGGTGGAAGTCACTGTGGCCGACACCGGTCCAGGTATTCCGGCGGATGGAGCAGAAGCATGGTTTGAGCCGTTCATAACGACTCGCGAAGAGGGGACCGGAATGGGCTTGGCCATCGCCCGCAGCATCGTCGAGGCACATGGGGGCCGAATTTGGGCCGAAGCGAATGGTGAGGGAGGCGCGGTCTTTCGTTTCACGCTGCCTCTTGATTCTCCGATGGTCGATCTATCGGGAGAGAGCTTGCCTTTGATGGAGGCCGTCAGTCATGTCTGAACAGGTTCCGACCGTCTTTATCGTGGATGACGACCCGGACATGCGGGAGTCGCTGGAATATCTATTGGCGTCGCTCGCGATCCCCACCAGAGCCTACGGTTCCGCGAATGCATTCCTGGCAGAGTTCCAATCCTGGCAGGCCGGTTGCCTGGTCTGCGATGTCCGCATGCCGGACCTCAGCGGCCTGGACTTGTTCGAACGTCTTAGGGTCATGGGCAGCCACCTGCCGGTGATCCTTATGACCGCCTATGCGGATGTCCCGATGGCGATTCGAGCACTTCAGGCGGGAGTCGTCGAATTCATCGAGAAGCCGTTCAATGCCCATGTGATGTTGGAGCGAATTCAGCGCGCATTGGCTCAGGATGGCGAACGTCGCGCTTCGGCTGCGGCTTGGGAAGAATTCGCCTGCGGTATTGCCGAGTTGACTGACAAAGAAAAAGAAACGCTGGGCCTGCTTCTCGATGGGGCGTCCAATAAGGTCATGGCGGCACGACTGGACATTTCGGAACGGGCCGTCGAAATGCGACGAGCATCGGTGATGAAGAAGCTGCAGGTGAATTCGCTTGCCGAGTTAATCCGACGCGTGACTCAGTTCGAACTGCTGTTTCCTCAAAGAAATCCAATTGGCCGAACGTAAGACAATTCGTCGACACCGTTACAAAGTTCCAGGTGAGCCGCGCTGGGTCAGCACGCGGATAACTTCGTCCTCGCTATCCCGACGAAGAAAAGACGATTTTCACGCGAAGCCGCGGAGTCGCGAAGAAGACAAGGGGAAACAGCGTGGGCGAAGCTCAGGGAAGCCGTATTTGAACGGCTGTGGATAGGCGCTGAGACGCGCAGAAAAAAGATAGAGAAAGATCTTGAAGGTCTTTTCTGGCTTTCCTCTCCGCGTCTTCGCGTGAAAACTGTTTTGTTTCTGATTTTCTGATTTGGCACATAAAGATGTAATCCGCGTGCTGACCCATCGCGGCTCACCAGGAGACTCATCGCCCTGACATTACAGGATCAACATCGCATCGCCATAGCTGAAAAAGCGATACTTCTCCGTAATCGCGGTCTGATACGCCTCGCGTATCAGGTCAACCCCGGCGAATGCACTCACCAGCATCAGCAGCGTGGACTTAGGGAGATGAAAGTTTGTCAGCAAGACATCGACCCGTCGAAACTCGTACGGTGGTCGAACGAACAGACGGGTTTCACCGCTCCAGGCCTGCAGTGGAGTGTTAACGGCGGCCGCCGATTCGATCGTCCGCAAGCTGGTGGTGCCGACGGCGACGACTCGGCCACCTGCAGCCCGTGTCGATTCGATTTTTTCCACGGCAGAACTTGGCAGCTCGCACCATTCCGAATGCATCTGGTGCTCGGCGAGATTTTCGACGGCAACAGGGCGAAACGTTCCCAGGCCAACGTGCAAGGTGACTTCCGTGCGTGTGATCCCCGTCTGCTGACATTGGTCCAGTAGTTCCGGAGTGAAGTGCAGCCCGGCCGTGGGAGCGGCGACAGAGCCGGGGTTTGATGAGAACACGGTCTGGTAACGGTCCCAATCGTTGGCGTCGGGGGTCTTGCGATCGAAGTACGGTGGCAGCGGCAAGGTGCCGAATTGCTGGAGCAGATCGACGACAGTCCCAGGTTGATTAGGAACGAAGACGAAGACGCCGTCGGCTTCGCGCGCCGCCAGTTCGAGTCGCAGTTCGGCCCCCTCTGTTGAGGTCACCGACACCGATTCCCCGATTTGGAGGTATCCGCGCGTCTGGCCGATCAATTTCCAGGCCCCTCGGTCATCGCTGCCGAGGTACAGCCCTTCCCACTTTCCCCCCGTGCCCACTCGATTTCCCACCAGCCGAGCGGGGAGCACTCGCGTGTTGTTCAAGACCAGGCAATCATGCGCGGCCAGTAAGGTCGGGAGGTCGCGGATGGACCGGTGAGTAATTTGCTGAGTGTCGCGATTCACAACCAGCAATCGCGATGCATCCCGCGTAGGGAGAGGCACTTTGGCGATCAAATCCTCGGGCAGCGAATAGTCGTAGGTGGAAAGTCGATCAAAGTCCTGCACGATTGGCCTATGAAAGTCGATGTAACAAGCTTGCTGTCTGTCCCAAATGTTACAACGGACGACGCAGAACCTAAACCCGCCGAAATGCGGGAATCTTGCGGTACCTGATCGAAACGAAGTCTGCTCATGACCGCGATCTCAGAACCTGTTCCTATCGCTTTCTGCATTACCGAGTTGGATCGGGGCGGTGCCGAAAAAGCGTTCACCGAACTGGTGCTCGGACTGGATCGACAGTTCTGGAATGCTCGGGTGTTTTGCCTCGGGCCGCATGCGTACTTCGCTGAAGTGCTGGAAACGCATGGAATCAACGTGATCTGTTTCAACGGGCGAGGTGCCAACAGCTTTCCCGGAGTACTGTGGCGATTGACGCGCGCCTTGCGACAGTTCCGCCCGGCCCTCATGCAGACGTTCCTGTTCCACGGGAATCTGGTTGGACGCCTGGCAGGGCGCCTGGCGGGTGTTCCCTACATCGTCGCCGGGATTCGCGTCGCCGAACGTCGTTGTCGCTGGCACATACGATTGGATCGCTGGACGAATTTCCTGGTTGATCACAATGTCTGCGTCAGCCAGGGTGTGGCCGACTTCTCGGTTCAAGAGGCCGGATTGAAAGCCCGTAAGGTCAGCGTCATTCCGAATGGTGTGGACTTCGCCACCTACGCAAATGCTAGCCCGACCGACGTGTCGCAGCTCGGATCGAAGGGCCACTTCCCGGTCGTGATCACGGTCGGACGGCTCGAAGAGCAGAAAGGTGTTCGATTCTTGCTGCATGCCGCGACAGTGGTTCTGAAGAAGCATCCCGACTGCCAATTTTTGATCGTTGGCGACGGCCCCGAGCGTGCCTCTCTGGAAGCGTTGGCGTCGTCGCTGGGGATTGGATCGTCCACCCACTTCGCAGGCCATCGTGGGGACGTTCCTGGGCTCCTGAAGGCCGCTGATCTGTTCGTGCTCCCCTCGCTGTGGGAAGGGATGCCAAATGCCCTGCTGGAAGCGATGGCGGCAGGTCTGCCGGTGATTGCCACCGCGGTCGAGGGCTCTCGCGAAATCATCGAATCCGACGAGTCCGGTCTGCTTGTGCCAGCCGGAAACTCGTCCGAGCTTGCCACGGCAATCTTACGGGTTTTGAATCAATCCGATCTGGCTGCACGTCTTTCTTCTGGTGCGCAAGATAATATTACGAAACGATTTACAAACAGTTCTGCAACAGCAGCATATGATCATTTGTACCGTCAATTGATTTCAACTCGCTGATTTTCACATCGCAAACCCCTCTCAGAAGATTTTTTTCAAAATCTTCAATCTCTTGTCCTGTAAGTAGCTGCGCGTCGTCGGTGCATCACCGCCAACCCCCTGGCCAAATGTCATGCTTGATTCACCCGGTGCGATTGGTAGAGTCTCCCCCATCGGTGGGGAGCAATGGGGAAAGTTGGTGGTAAATGGCCCTGACGGGTACGTATCTGCGAACGCTGGACGAGAAGAAGCGTGTCGCAGTACCCAAGCGGCTACGAGATGATTTTGGTCATACCGATCTGAACAGCCTGATGATTGCCCCCGGCACAGCGAAATCGTTGGTAGTCTATTCACCTCAAGGATTTGAAGCGTTCGCTGCGAAGTTGGCGGCTGGTGGTAGTCACCAGAATTATCTACGCCTTTTTTATTCATCTGCGGAGCGTGTTGATTTGGACGGTCAGGGCCGGATGCGGATCCCTGATCGGCTGGCGGAGTACGCCGGTTTGAAGCGTGAGGCGTACCTGTTGGGTGTGCAAGACCATGCCGAATTGTGGGACAAGGAAGCTTGGGATTTGTTCGTCACAACGCATACGCCGGCATTCGACGAGTTAGCGGTCAAAGCGATGGGTGGGTAGGGGAAGCGTCCCCTTCAATGTGGTGTCACACCGGGAGCGGATTGGATAATGGTCGGAATCGTCGCTTGGCCACCGGGCTTCGCGGTCGAACAAGGCTCACATGGAAGGGGCCTTGAGCGGAGTGATCTCGCGGCAGCTTGATCATCCGCAAGTCATTCGCCCACATGGCGAAGTCGCAGGGGGGGAAGGGATGCTCACCCCGCGGCGAATGACTTGGTAATTAAAGGACAGAACGAAGGCTCGGCCAGGAATTCCTGACCGAGCCTTTGTGCTTTCCACAGGGAAGCTTTGGACGCGACTTGCTCAAGGTGGCCTATCCAAATCCGCATTTCGAATTTATAAGACAGTCACTCCCCCGGCAGTTGTTGTCAAAAACTTGAGCGAATTTCTGTAAAGAGTCCGAATGACGGAAAGGAATACGGCGGTTCATACGCCGGTCTTGTTGCGAGAAGTCATACGAGGCTTGGAGTTGCGTCCAGGTTTGGTCGTGGTGGATGGGACTGTCGGTGCCGGGGGCCATTCTCGAATGATCTCGACACAGATTGGTGAGGAGGGCCTGCTGATTGGATTGGATCGCGATCCCATGATGCTAGGTCTGGCAGCAGCCGTGTTGCCGGTGTCGGATCGGGTGGTGCTGAAGCATGCGAGCTATGTCGAGCTTCCGAAGGTGATTCAAGAGTTGGGCTTAGAGTCGGTCGATCGGGTGTTGCTGGATTTGGGTTTGTCGTCGGATCAGTTGGCGGATCGGTCGCGTGGTTTCGGATTCACGGCAGATGGGCCGCTGGATCTCAGGTTCGATACGAGCCGCGGAAAACCCGCTAGCGAACTGTTGGCCCAGGCGAGCGTCCAAGAAATCGAGTCGTGGTTGTCGGAGTACGGTGAGGAGTTGGAAAGCGCCAAGATCGCTAGATACCTGGTCGCCAGAGCGGGAACAAACCCGATCCGAACGGGACTAGATCTAGCGAATGGCGTGGCAGAGGCTCTCGGGGTGAAGCGGCGAGATCCTGGAGATAAGCATCCCGCCACACGCACGTTTCAGGCACTACGAATTGCAGTCAATCAAGAATTGGAACATGTCCGGCGCGGGATTGAAGACGCGGTTTATGGATCGTTGAAGCCAGGCGGACTGGCCGCCATCATTTCGTTTCATTCGTTGGAAGATCGCATCGTCAAACAGGAATTTCGCCGAGCAGATCGCTGGGAATCGTTGACATCGAAGCCGGTCGTAGCTTCGCATCAGGAACAACGAGTCAATCCACGCAGTCGTTCGGCCAAGCTTCGAGTGGCGCGAAAATTAGGTTGAGTGGATGTTGATGAGACGTTAGAGCGATGCAAGCTCAAACAACTTGGGTCAATTGCAGTTCGGGACGGGCAGGATGTCGGTCCTTACGAGGAAGGAGCCTCGATCATGACGCGTGAAACCAAAGCGGGTCTGTTGATGATTCTGATGCTGGGCGGCGTGTTCGGCTTCATGGTCTATAAGCGGATGCAACACCCAGTAGCAGCGATGGCGCAACAGATCACTCCGGAAGAGGAGTCGATCGCGCAGGCGAAAGAGTCTACCGATCCCTTCCAGACCGAGGAAACGGATCGACACCCAAATCGCGTGGTCACCGCGGCTGCCACGACGCCAGCACGAATGCCCGAGGAGGACTTCGCCCCTGCTGAGCCACGAGCCGCGAAAAGCTCAGTCAGTACCAAAGATTCGTTCGAACAGTTTCAGTCGACCAATCGTTCCAAGCCCAAACTGCCGACATCGCTCGACGACGAATTCGACACCGAGCGCAAGGCCCCTGCTAAAGTAGAAACCAAGCACGTTCCTGCCCGTGTTGCAGAAGCCGCTCGCAAAGAGAAAGAAGAATCCTTCGATCCGTTTAGCGGCGACAATTCGGCACCCGCCGAGACCGCGACAGAGACTCCGACGGTCGCAAATGTCAGCGAGGCTGATCCATTTGATACTCCCGCCATCAAGTTTGATACGAGAGCAAACGACCACACCGCGGAAGTGACAGTCCAACCCAAGACGAACGTCGCTGCGAGAAACAATGAGTCGAACGATCCGTTTGGTGACTCGACGGCCGAATCCAACGATGGCTTCGAGGTACCGGTTGCTTTGAAAGAAGCCCCTCGAGAAATGGAACGTCAGCGAGAGTCAGATCCGTTCGAAGCTGCTACCGATCTGGAAGTGCAGCGCCCCACGAAATCAGTCCCCAAACGAGAAGAATTCACTCCTCCCGCAGAAACGCGGCGTGAAGTGATTCTCGAAGAAAAGCAGGCGGAGATCGCCGAATTCGAAGTGCAGGTTCCATCGAACTCGCGACAGATGTCGTCGCCGAACGCCTTCGATTCGTTGGATGCGGAGCCTGCAAAGTCTTCGGTACCACAGTTGACGATCCCTTCGCGAGACTTGGCCCCAACTCGTGAGCCATCGCCTGCTCGCAAAGTTGTGCCGATCCGTGAAGCGGCACAGCTCGCTCAGGACGACCGATTCGGTGGTTTTGCTCCCGCGACCGCCAAGGACCGCACCGCAAACGCGTTCGAGGAACATCGCCCTGGGGTTCCGGCTGCCTCGAGTGCTCCTCCCGTTGAGCGGCGAGTGGCGCGACCTGCCCCGGTGACCCAGATCGACGAAGACTTTAGAGCCACGGCCGCTCGACCTCTGGTGGCGGGAGATACCTACGACATCGAACCTGGCGATAACTTCTGGACGATTTCGCGAAAGAAGTACGGCACGGGTCGCTACTTCATGGCTCTCGCTCAACACAATTCGCAAATCATTACCGATCCCAAGCGGATGAAACTTGGTGTGAGTATTTCTACTCCGGCCGCTGAAGTCCTGGAGCGAACCTATGCACAATTCATCCCAAAGGCCGCGACCATCGATCCGGTCCAGACCGCGAGTATCTCGCCGGTCGTCAGTTCTTCAAACAGCACCAAAGTGACTGTCGCCGCTGCCACAGATGAAGCAGAATCGGGGTTCTTCATCGCCGACGATGGAACACCGATGTACCGCATCGGCCGCGAAGACACTCTCAGCGGAGTGGCTCAACGACATTTGGGTCGCTCGTCACGCTGGACGCAGATCTTTGAATTAAATCGCGATGTCCTTCCAGACGGAAATTCCCTCAAGATCGGGGCCGTTTTGCGACTTCCTGCAGACGCCAGCCGCGTTGACGTGGTCGAACGAGGTCGCACGTTCCGATAAGAGTTGTTGCGAGTCTCTGCGCTCCCGCCGTGGTTCCGTGGGTATCGGCTCGCGTGTCGGCTGAGACTCAGGGAACTGCGGTGATGTTCTTTCGCTTTGGTGCAGCGCTGATCCTGATTGTCTCCGTGGCCCTGACGGGAACCGCGCTGGAGACTCAGAATCTATCGCTCAAGCGATCGCTCAGTCAGCAGCAGTACCGCATGGAAGTCCTGCTGGAGAGCCAGGCGAAACTGCGGTTGGAGACCCAGCGCTTGGGTGCTCCCGCAAAACTATTCGATGCACTCGAACGCGGCGATGCCTCGCTCTATCGTCCCCCCAAACCACAACGGGCCGACCAGCGACGTGCCCCTTTGCTCAACTGGAACAACGCGAACGGCGATAGCCGCAAACCCGCTATTCGCGATCAGGCTCAAGAATGAGTGTGACACCCTCTCCGTCTGCCACATCGATCATCAGGCGTGCCCGGTTTGTGGTGACGTTGTTTGGGATCGTCTGGACAGTGCTGGCGCTGCGGTTGATGCAACTGCAATGGTGGCAGGAGGGGCGTTTTTCAGATCGAGCCGAGCAACAGCGCGAGTATGCCGAAGAGATTCCCGCGCGTCCGGGAGACATCGTCGATCGACAAGGCCGCCTCGTTGCGACCACGTTAACGCTGCGTAGTTTGTTCATCGTCCCACGCCGAATAAGTCAGCCGTGGACTGTCGCCAATGCGCTATCGAGCGCGTTAGATCTTCCCGCAGATCAGCTCTTCGAAAAGATCGGCGAGCGACGTGATCGGCAGTTCTTGTGGGTGAAGCGAAGACTGACCTCCGATGAGGTCGAGAAGGTGAAAGCACTGAAGTTGCCTGCTGACTCGTGGGGCTTCCGTGACGAGTATCGTCGCGAGTATCCGCAAGGTGTCGTCGCCGCGCACGTGTTGGGACTTCGAGACATCGATGGGGTTGGACGCGGTGGCATCGAAGAAGGTTTGGACAAAGTTCTCAGTGGCGAAAAAGGACGTCGCAAGCTGGCTCGCGATTCTCGCGGTCGTGTGATCGAGATCCTGGATGACATCGAACATCCCCCCTCGCCGGGACAAAATGTGCAGCTGTCACTCGATCTCGTCGTGCAGTTGTTCGCCGAGCGAGAACTTGACGCAGTCATGAAAGAATGGAAGCCGGAAAGCTGCAGCGCCATCGCTCTCGATCCCAAGACCGGCGATGTGCTGGCCATGGCAACCCGGCCGACATTCGATTCCAATCATCCCGAACGAGCGGCACCGGCTGAATGGAAGAACCGTGCGATTGCGGACATCTATGAACCCGGTTCGACATTCAAGCCGTTCGTGGTCAGCTACGGTTTGGATCAGCACGTTCTTCGCACAGATGACAAGTTCGACTGTGAGAATGGCCTCTATCGCATGGGCCGACGTCAACTCCATGATCATCATCGCTATGGGATGCTCAACCTGACCGACGTGCTGGTGAAATCCAGTAACATCGGGATGGCAAAAGTCGGCGAACGTCTGACGAACGAGCGTCTCTTCGAAGCGGCCACCCTGTTTGGATTTGGTCGGAAGACCGGCATCGAGTTGCCAGGTGAACTCCCCGGAATCCTGCGGCCTCTCAAGCAATGGACGACTTATTCCACCGGATCGATCCCGATGGGACATGAATTGGCAACGACGCCGTTGCAACTCATCTCCGCTCACGCGGCGCTCGCGAATGGCGGCCTGCTGGTTCGACCCAGGATCGTGTTGCCGCATCAGCAGGACTCGACGGCCGCAATCAGGCAACTCAGCGAACAGACTGTTTCGCCGGATGTGGCCAAATGGGTCGTCGAGGTCCCAATGCAGGAAGTCGTGACGCGCGGCACGGGAAAAAGGGCTCGCATTCCCGGTTACAATGTCTTTGGTAAGACGGGAACGGCGCAGTGCATTTCACCCCACGGCGGCTATATTCACGGCAAGTACATCAGTTCTTTCGTCTGTGGTGCCCCGGTCGAAGATCCGCGACTACTGGTCCTGGTCGTCGTGAACCAGTCCTCTGTCGGTGGGGAAACATTCGGTGGCCGAGTGGCCGCACCCGCCGCCGCCAACATTCTCAAGCAGTCGCTGGTCTATCTGCGGATCTCGCCCGAGCAGCACTTGCTGGATGCAGCCGCCAACTGGAAGGAAGACCCGCCGGAATAGCCTCACCCTACTGCTCGTCATTCCCGCGCAGGCGGGAATCCAGCGAGTCATGAGATGGTGTCAATGCCAAAACGACTGGATTCCGGCCTGCGCGGAAGGGATCAAGCTTTGCCGCTCGGACCGTGCTCCGGCAAACTTGATTTAATCGTGCGACCCCTCACCAGATCTGCCCGATCCGCAGGATTTCACAGCTATCGAGTGATTCCCGTGAGGCCAGCGGCAGATTCCGCCGATTCCTTACCCGATAGATCATCGTGCGCGCCGACATTCGACAGGGGAGCATTGTTTCCCACGGACGACTGTTGGTGCCGATCACTCATGGGGAAGGATCAAATCGTGCATCAGGATCAACGAATTGGGTTGGCACTAGCGGTTTTGCTGCTCGGGGCTGCTGGTGCGTTTTTCTTTCGTCATGATCCCAAGCCGGCCGGATCGTCAGGCGCTCACTTGAAGACGGGGGCGGAACTGGACGCTCGGATTGCGGAGAAGTCGATTTCTCCGTACCTCCAATCAACTGATCGTGGAACATCCGCGAAAAACGTGTCGGAGCGTCAGAGTGCAGACGACGGCCTGCCTCGATTGGATACTCCCGATTTTTTCACCGAAGGTGCGCGAGTCTCCAACTCAGATGCAGGGCTGCAGGAACTCGCACCGATTCCTTTCCCTGACACGAACAGTGGTAATTCCGCCTCGTCTCAAGGGTCGGCAACGGCGAAGTCTTCGGTCGGGTCGGATCGAACCCATATTGTCCAGAAGGGCGAGACGCTCTCATCAATCGCGGCGAAAGAACTGGGAAGTTCAGGTCGATTCGCAGACTTGTTCGAAGCGAATCGCGATCAATTGAAAGACGCCAACGATGTCCGGGTCGGCATGATCTTGCGCGTTCCCACACGCGGCGGTACTCGCGGGGCGGACTCTGCGGTATCGAAACCAAAAGGCCGAGATAGCGGCGCGCCGACGCTGCTCCCTGGAAATCCGAACCGTCCCGACGTGAGTGAACTCCCGGTGATTACAGTCGACCCGGATCAGCAACTGGCTCCACGTTCATCCGATCCAAATGCCACGAAGAAGCTGTTCGAACCGGCGAAGCGTCATCCATTGGGGGTGAAAGTACCCGGTACGCAATCCAGCCAGGCCGAACCTGCCAAACCAGCGCGCAAGTTAAGCCAGCTTCCTCCAAAGGACGCCGGCGGTAAAGTCGCCCGCTAGTCGAGCGGCGGTACGTTCTCCAAGCTGACGCGTGGCTATACTCTGCGCACTACAGACGATGCACTCATTGGTGCTCACGTCCGCATGTCGCTGCATCTGCAACCGCAACTTGCACTTTCGCGACGCAGCTGATTGGCGTCGGACAGCCTGAATTCGCGCCCTCTTTGCATCCCATTGTCCGCCGCGCTAGAATACGCGCCGCAATTCGCGAGTCTTTGATCGTCGCGAGATCCCCGTTACCTCGATCCAGCCTGGAGAAACAATTATGGCCTTTACGCTGCCTGCCCTGCCCTACGCGATTGATGCGTTGGCCCCTCACATTGATGCCAAGACGATGGAAATTCACCATACCAAGCATCATCAAGCGTATATCAATAACGCGAACAAAGCGTTGGAAGCGCATCCGACTCTGGCTGCCAAATCTGTCGAAGCGTTGATCTCAGATCTCGCCTCGGTCCCGGATGACATCCGCACCGTTGTCCGCAACAATGCCGGTGGTCACTACAACCACTCGTTGTTCTGGACAGTCCTGGGACCAAACGCCGGTGGCGAGCCGACCGGCGCTTTGGCCGCTGCAATCACCAGTGCCTTCGGATCATTCGCGACCTTCAAAGAGAAGTTCGCTGCCGCTGCTGCCGGACGATTTGGTAGTGGCTGGGCCTGGCTTGCCGTCGATAAGGGCAAGGTCGTAGTCGAAAGCTCGCCAAACCAGGATAGCCCCTTGATGGAAGGGCGAACACCCATCCTGGGTCTCGACGTTTGGGAGCACGCCTACTATCTGAACTACCAAAACCGTCGCCCAGATTACATCACGGCATTCTGGAATGTCGTCAACTGGAATGAAGTCTCTCGTCGCTTTGCAGAAGCCACGAAGTAGTCCTTGATTTTCAGGATCAGAATAACCCTCGGCCGCGATGTGTGCCGAGGGTTAATCATTCTTTGACCAGAACAGCTGGCGGTAGTTAGCCCAGATGACTCGCCGCGCGATAGCTGTTCGTTGCGTTCACGTCTTCCGTCAGTCCCTCCTGCGTGGGGAATGACGGGCGTCACGACTCAGAATGTCGCCGTCAGGCACGAATCATCCGGGTTGGACACTGCGATCAAATGCGCACATTGGTGTCGTGAATTTGCTTCACATCAATGCGGTGTGTTTCTTTGCCGGCGCGAATATCGTAGATACGAACGTTGTGTTCGAGCCCCGCGACTGCCAGCGAATTACCGTCGGGAGAAAACCGCAAATTCATGACCATCGACGGATTTTCAATCACGTATCTCACTCGCTGATCCTCCAGATCCCAGATCACGATTCGCCGAGTCATTGCCTCGCTCCACGCCGCGACAGCTCCGTTTGACGTGACATCAATCGCTGCGAGTCCATTCGAGCCGTACGCTCCTGCGGGTCCGCGCCAACGCTCCGTATTGCTGGCGATGTCCCAGATTCGCAGGGTTCCCTCACCTGCCATGCAAATCACGCCGCTGCCATCGGATAAGAACGCTGCCGCCGCAATTGCGACATGTTCGTGATCTTCGATTTCGCACAACAGCTCTGCCGAATCGGTGTCCCAAACTCCAACCGATCCGTCGGTCCAGACACAGAGAATACGCTGGCCATCATTGGAAAAATGAAGGCGGTAAATCGTCCGATTGATCGACTGCGGCAGCATCTTCGCGAGACCGTGGCGGGGATTGCACAAATAGATTGCGCCGTCCTGAGGGGAACCGGCCATCAGCCGCCCATCGCGGCTGATGGCCGTCAGCTTGAAAGGGGCCTTTGGAGTCAACGTCACAAGCTCTGTGGCCGCCGCCGTTTCCAAATCGACCCACCAGAGTTCGCCCGAACGAGTCGCCGCCACGATACTTTTTCCGTCTGGTGACAACGTGGCATGGTTGAGGGATTCCTTCAGTATTTCGCACCAGGACGGAACATAGCCCTGACCGCCAAGTTGGTGTACGGACAACCGATGCGCATCGCAGTCGAAATTACGCGATTCGACCAGCAATGTTTTTCCATCCGCCGACCAGTCAACGTGATTGACTGTCGTCATCAACGTGCGATGATCGCTGGTCTTGAAAAATGGGTTCTCCAGACACCGAGATAACTCGCGCTCGTCCGCCATCAGTAACCCGAAGGCCAGCAAGATGGCGACGACGACGCCAGCGATCACTTGTTCGCGAAGCAGCTGCATTTAGAGATCTCCAAAAAGCCTGTCGGTCCCTTGCTCTACCACATAAACCCACATCGTATCTGTTTCTTTCACAAATTACAGACACGTTGTCTGTTGTTGGCTGTATTTTTGTGATTGCTGTGCTGTAAGTGTTGATCAAGAAATTGTTTGTGGTTTTTCACAATTTGCACAAGACACAATACTTCTACGCAGAAAACATCGATCAATATCACATCAATTGTGGTTGTTAAGTGATGCGTTCGTCTCTGCTATGTCCATATAGACGTATCACGGCTTTCACTCTTGCAGACTAAATTTCACCTTTTGAAATTTTGTGCAGATTTTTCTGCGTGGTCCCGCGTCCCAGGGATCGCTAGTCTTCCGGTGAATTGTCTGATTCAGAACCGGAGCGGCAGCCATGTTCACGCGGATTTCCGATCGATACCAAAACAGCACCGCGATCGTGATTGGAGCAGGTGGCATTGGTGGCGCAATAGTGCAACTGCTGTCCGGCCATGTCTCGAAGTTAGTGGTCGGCGATCGAGATCAGCGTCTGTTGGATGCCCTCGCCCCTCAAGTCGGAACGGAGTTGATTCGACGCAGAATTGATGTCAGCGACGCGGCTTCTGTTCGCGAGTTCTTTGCGTATTGCAGTCAGGAAGTGGGCTCCCCTCAGTTCTTGTTTTATACGGCGGGGATTTTGAATCTTGAATCGCTCGCCGACACCACGCCTGCACTTTGGGAGACCGCAGTCGACGTCAATTTGAACGGCGCTTTCTACTGCACGCACGCGGCAATGGATCTGATGATTCCGCAGAAGCAAGGAAGCATCCTGCTCTTAGGCTCGATCGCCGGAACCAGGGCTCGCTCGGGTTCTCGAGTGAATCCCGTTTACAATACGACGAAAGCGGCGGTGTCCGCATTCGTCAACGCTGCGGCGATGCAGCTTCGCCCTCATGGCGTCCGCATCAACTGTATCTCACCCGGCCCCACGGCGACCGCGATGATGGACTTGCAGCCCAAGCCAGTCCACGCGGCCATCAGCGAAATCGCGCTGGATCGTCGGCAGAACACTCCCGCCGAAGTCGCCGAATTAGCGCTATTCGTGGCGGCTCATGGCCGTTTCACGGGAGAAGATCTGGGGCTTGGTGGTGGAGCAGGACTCGGTGGATGAATTCGGAACCCGGATCACTGATAGTTCCGTCATTCCCGCGCAGGCGGGAATCCAGCGAATTGCGAGACGACATCAACGAATGAACAAAGGCGCCTGCCAGCATCAACAATCGGTTCACCCATGCACACCTACTTTCACGGCTGGCGACGAAAAGCGGGCGTAGCCATGCTGGTCATGGCGTTGGCATTGTTCGTCACGTGGGGCAGAAGCCAGATCATTTACGACGGCTTCGTCATCTTGATGTCAGACATGCGATACGACATCAACTCCGATCGAAGTCGATTCAGTTTCGAATGGGGCCGCGAAGAAGAACCGAGCACGTTATTCACTTGGTGGGTAACTGATACCTACAAGAATTGGGACATCAGATTGTTGGGCTTCTTGGACGATGATGCGAAAACAGCATTCGCATGGCGGCTAGATTTGGTCGGGTGCAGCATCGGGACTTGTTCTCCGCACCGTGCAAACCCTTTTGAGAGGTCTTTTGTCGTCGTTTCCTACTGGGTCGCCGTTCTCCCCCTCACCCTTCTCTCCGCCTACCTGATTCTCTGGAAGCCACGGAAGCGGCCATCCCCAAATTAGCTGGTCAGCACCAACAATCGATTCACCTATGAGCACCTTCTTCCGCGGCCGGCGACGAAAAGCGGACAGCATTCTGGACGCGAGCAATCCAAGTCAGTCGAGCGTCGCCTCTGCTGGATCTGGCCACAGCGTGATCGGCCATGGCGAACTCCGCGACAATCGCACTGCATCTTCGTAGCAACGCACGAAGAGCAGTCCGTCTGCGGCCGGCAATTCATGGAGATCCAAATCTCCCACATGCCGCCATTCACGCTCCACCGACCAGTCCGTCCCGGGCGATGAACTCGGTGAGGATGTGAACTGAAAGAACGGTCGGTCTCGTTGTTCCAAGGATTGCCAGGTCGCTTCATTTCCGTAGATGACCGGTCTGGCGCCACGATCCTGCAGCCATTGTTGGCGAATACAGATGCCATACGGTTCAAAGTCCCAGCGCGAGCGATGAGTCTGAAATTTGCGAAGTGGTGGCAGATCCAGCAGCGGCACTGCGGTCAAGCAAACGACCGCGTGCCCACCACGGATCATTCGTGAAGCAGCCAGCAGTTTTCGCTGCGTCACGATTTGTTCGAGTGCCGCGATGGCGGAGTGATCGGCGTCGCCAGCGTCATCCAGGATTGAATCGACGTAATCGGATGCAGACTGACAGGGCCATCGCCCTGTGCAAGCACGAGTCGTATGCGATAGAAAAGTCCATTCGTCTGGTGAGAGCTGCGGGACAA
This sequence comes from Schlesneria sp., assembly GCA_028291515.1. GTDB lineage: Bacteria > Planctomycetota > Planctomycetia > Planctomycetales > Planctomycetaceae > Schlesneria. The sequence continues at coordinate 4,786 of JAQGHU010000011.1, read as the reverse complement.
GTTCGCAAACGGACGGTCTCACAACTTGCGAATGGTTGCATGAGCCCAAAGCCGATTGAGCTTTGTCCGACGGCGACCAGAGTGTTGCGCCTCTCTCAACTAAATCGTCTCGAACTGCTCGCGGGTGCGTCTCCGGCAAGTCCACGATCTCGACTGGGCTGTTTCGGGCCAACCGCTCTTGCAGGGCACGGTGGATATTCCCATTGGTTCGCACTTGGAGTGCGAGCACGAGATCCGCCGTCGCTAACAAGGCTCGATCTTGCGGAGGAATTGCGCCCACTTCATCGGGCGAGGCATTTCCCAAATCGGCAGTGATTGTTGTTTCTTCAATCGGGATCCGTAGTCGCTCTGCCCCTCGACGCACGAAATCAGATCCTGCAGTGCCATTCGCGATTACCAGCAGATCGCCTGATTCCTGAATTCGTCGCAATGCGGCCCGCAGTCCGCGCAGCCACATCGCCTGGGGATTAATCAGGCGTGGCAGCCGCGACATGACAATGGCAATGCGTCGTGGTTCTGACATGACAGTGATGTTCGTTGATGGGTTTGTGGCCAGATCAGAGTATCGTTGGATTTCCAAAGAATCAGCTCTGTTTGACATCGCACGGCGACGAAAAAGATCACAGATTTTCCCTGATCGCGGGCATTGCTTCCCATTTCCGACCGCGGGCTGAAATTGGGAAAGCACTTGCCTATAATCCCTCGGATCGTCGGCTGATGCAGTCTCGCGGCCGCGCTGTTTTGATTTTCTGGCGACACAATGACTAATACGACTGATTCTGCTTCCTCTGCGCCGGTCCCACACCCCGAATTGTCTGACGATCTGCCACCGGTTCAGCCTCCTTCTGCGGGCTTTATCGTTCAACTGTTTGTCGTGCCAGGGATGATCGTGGCCGCGGTCGTTCTGGTTTGGTTCGCATTCGGGCGAATCGCTGCCGTCGAGCAAGACTGGCGATCGCTGGTCGAAGAACTGCAAAGCCCGAACGGTCATATCCGAAATCGGGCTATGTATGGGTTGTCGCAAGTCCTCGAACAAGATCGCCGTCAAGGCCAAGACGGACAACAACTCGCTTCGAATCGAGAGATTGCGTCATCGTTGGCCGATCAGTTGACGCGTGAACTCAAATCGAATTCCAGCTCGCGCGAAAGCCTCTCAATCCAGGAGTATCTGACGCGCGCCGTGGGATTGCTGGACGTGCCCGAAGTCACCATGCCTCCGTTGCGACAAGCTCTCGAGCCGACGCGCGATGTCGAAATACGTAAGAGTGGCGTGGCGTCGATTGCCTTGATCGCCGGGCGTGCACTTGAGAAAGGGACGCCTCTGGACGATCCCGAAACCGTCGATGCTCTCGTCAAGTTGTCGGCGGACAACCTGCCTCTGATGCGGCAAACGGCCGCGTTCGCTTTGGGGTTGTTTCAGTCCGACGCAGCAAAGCAGCAATTGCGCGTCTTGCTGGGAAATGACGATTGGAAGACCTGCGTCAACGCGGCCATCGCCCTCGCCAGACACGACAATACCGACGGATTAGGTGTCTTCAAACAAGCCCTGATGGCGAAGCCACCGGAAAAGGCAGAAGAGCAAGTGGAGTACTCGATGATCCTGGCCAACTCGTTAAGAGCCATCGCCAAGTTAGGCCCCAAAATGAGCGCGCCCGATCGAGCCGAATTCCGCGAGATTCTCAAACCGCTGATTAACAATCACGCGGATGTCCGAGTCAGAGTCGACGCGCAGAACGCGATGCTGTCGTTGAAATGAACTGCGTTGCCCTGCTGTAATTCGGCATCGTGCAATCGATCTTCCACGACTTGCCTGTTAGCAAGAGAATTCGCTCGTCGAACGCTGCATTGAGTGCGGATTCATCGGAAGGAGCGGCTTTGGAATGATCGATTCTCCAGCAGATCTCGCATCACAAGCCGCTCGCGAACGTATTCGTGTTGCCTATAATCCTGAACTGTTGCGAACGGCGGGGCAGCGATTCATCGAGACACTGTCGGCGCATCTGGCTTCGGTTCAGGCGAGCGAAGGTCGAGTTCTCAACTGGACGTCCCCCACAGAAAATATTGCGCGAGCCGGTGTCTTACGAGACTCCGCCAGCGATTCGACAGACCCCACGGAATTGGTCACGCGATTCGAACGGCTCATTCGCGAGATGCTGGCGCGAGGTCAAAATCTGCACGACCCGCGATACGTGGGACATCAGGTTCCCGCCTCCCTCCCACTGGCAGGTCTGTTTGATGCCGTCGGCTCCATGACAAACCAGGTCATGGCCGTTTACGAGATGGGGCCGTGGTCAACCTCCGTCGAACTGGCAATGGTCGACAAACTGGCCAGTTATCTCGGCTGGAAACACGGTGACTATGCGGGATTCGTCACGCATGGCGCATCGTTAGCGAACCTGAATGCCCTCCTCACCGCTCGAAATGTCGCCTTGAAGAACTGCTGGTCCGCAGGTCTCAGCCATTCGAATCAGCAACCGGTAATTGTCGTTCAAGGAGACATTCACTACAGCATCACGCGGGCAGCAGGAATTTTGGGCCTGGGCACCGAGCAGGTGATTAAGGTGACTCTTGATCACCGCCGCCGCATGAACACGGAAGAGTTGGCTCGTGTTCTCACTTCGCTCCGGGACGAGGGGCGAACAGTCATTGCGGTCGTCGCGTGTGCCTGTTCAACCTCTATCGGCGCGTTCGATCCGCTGAATGAGATCGCGGATATTTGCGAGCGGCATCAGGTCTGGTTGCACGTCGACGCTGCACACGGTGGATCGGCCTTAATCAGTCCGCAGCATCGCCATCTGGTCGCCGGGCTTGAGAGAGCTGACAGTCTCGTCTGGGATGCTCATAAGATGTTGTTTGTTCCCGCGCTGTGTGCCTTCTTGTATTTCAAGCAAAAGAAACACAGCTATCAGGCGTTTGAGCAGAACGCACCTTACCTGTTCGACCCCTCGGCCCCCGGTTTGGCAGACTATGACCTCGGGCTGCGAACCGTGGAATGCACGAAGCGGGCCGCCGCGTTTGGATTGTGGGGAGCCTGGTCGCTGTTTGGTGCCCAACTGTTTACAGACCTCGTCGATGTCACGTTCGATCTCGCCCAAGTCTTCTTCCAGAAACTGAGCGCCGCACCTGACTTCGAACCGTTGCACGAACCACAGTGCAATATTGTCGCCTTTCGCCACCTCCCACCAGAACTTCATGGTGAATCGCCTGCCATCATCGGTGAATTCCAGCGTCGGCTGCGTCGTCAGGTCATCGAGTCCGGAGAGTTCTATCTCGTCGCGACCAGTCTGAATGGTACCGATGCCCTGCGGGTGACACTCATCAATCCGCTGACGACGCCCCAGCACTTGGATCTGCTACTGGAGACGCTACGTTGCACAGGGAAGAAGATACTGGGCTGAGCGAATCAGGATCAGACTGAATCCGTCTCGTTCCGCCTGCCATTCGTCACGATCTACTCAGACTTCGGCGATACGGCGAAAATTCGGGTCGGACCACCGGTCCCATTCGCGATCTTGATCGGAGCCACAATCAAAAAGAAATTGCGAGGTGGCAGTTTTTCAACGGCCGCCACATTCTCCAAACCGTAACGCCCTGCCCCGTTGATCGCGTGGTGTACGATGAAGTCTTTCGACGGACCGTGGTCAATGCTGAGGGTATCGATACCGATGCCGCGAATGTCACGCTCTTTGATCAGCCAACGCGCCGCCTCGGCAGAGAACCCCGGGAAGTGCATCTTCCCCAACGCGTCCTGGTTGCGATACCGCACATTGCTATCCCAGAACTGATTCCAGCCGGTTTTCAATAAAACAATCGCGCGACGTGGAATCGGACCATGCTCTTTTTCCCAGGCAGCAATATCCGATACCGTCAGCCGATAGTCGGGATCCGATTCGGCCGCGGTCGTGATATCGATGACAACGCCCGGGGCAAACAGATCTTCATCAGCGATCTGATCCAACGTCACCTGCCCCTTCTCGAAATGGCAGGGAGCGTCAATGTGAGTGCCAAAGTGCTCGGGCATTGCGAACGCTTTTGACGATACGCCGTTCTTCTCTAAGGTGGCGATCGTCTTGAGTTGAAATGGCTGATAGTCATCCCCTGGCCAAAACGGACTCTTGTCATCGAGTCCATGAGTTAAATCGATCAACCGAGCATCGCCCGTTGCCAACTGACGAAGAGTGACGTCAAGCACCGAGTCTCTTTTCTGCTCTTGGTCGACTTCAACCGGCGATGGCGTGGATTTGCGACTCTCTTGAGATGGCCTGGCAGATTTCTCTTGTCCGACGCTGACGGTGGCCATGCACATGAGACCGAACAGCCCCAGCGTCAAACCCTTAAGAGCCCTCCAGGATGACATTGGGGACATGACCGAGAACTTTTGTGACATGATCGAGTTCTTCCTCAAGGATTCGCCACAGATCGAATTGGCAACATGCTACGAACGCCGGTTTCGGCATGCCACCGATCCAGTCAGCCGGTGAGAATTGTGAGGCATGAGATGTGACCACCACGCCTCCTGCCTTCCTCTCATCGTCTCCTACTCGATGTTGCGAGACAGCAACATCGGCAACATCCGTCTCGGCAACAATCGAATCGAATGACAGACGCAGGACTTCCGTCGAAAGTGCCTTCTCGAGCGGCGAATCAATGATGCGTTTTGTCAACATCGGGCGGGGTTGCCAGTTAGCTCGCAGTCACCCTCGCAAAGTTTTTTATTTAGATCGTAATCATTTGTAGAAGCGGTAGTTAGGTGCGGTCTGCGGAATCGCGATGTCAAGAAAAGTGA